>CAVUPW010000028.1:0-16938 GCA_963743345.1 uncultured Solirubrobacterales bacterium | reverse complement strand
GAATAGAGCGCCCGCATGTCAGGCTCAGAGCCGACGTGCAACAGCGGCGACGCGACCCGCTTGACGTTCAGCTGACCGCCGAACTTCATGTCGAGCTCGAGTGAGTGGCGCACCTGATCGGGGTCGAATCCCTCGCCGGTAAAGTCGCGCCGGGCCAGCTCACGGAGCCCCGCGACGACGGCATTGAAGCCATCGTAATCGTCCAGCCACCGCCCGCCCACCGCGGTCAGCAGCGAGAAGCGCCGCGAGCGCTCGTAGACGTGAACGACGTCCATGGTCGAGGAGCCGTAGGCGCAGAACGCCGAGGAGAACGGGAACACCACGATCTTGCTCATGCCGGCCGCCTCGGCGTAGCCGCAGCAGTGCACCGGACCGGCCCCGCCCGCCGCGAAGATCACGAAGTCGCGCGGGTCATAGCCCTTCAGCACGGTCTCCTTGTAGATCTCAGCTCCCATCCGAGCATCGATCACCCGCTTGATCAGAAGCGCCGCGTCGGGCACGTCGAGCTCGAGCGGCCAGGCCACCCGGTCGCGGATGGCCCGCTCGGCCCGGCGCCGGCTGAGCTTGAGCTGACCGCCGTGGAAGCGCTCGGCGCTCAGGTAGCCGAGCACCAGGTCCGCGTCGGTTACGGTCGGGTCGCGCCCGCCCTGGTCGTAGGCGGCCGGGCCGGGGATCGAGCCCACGCTCTCCGGCCCCACGTCGAGGCGGCCGCCGAGCAGCTCGTCGACGCGAGCGATCGAACCGCCGCCCGATCCGATCGAGCGCGAGTCGAGGATGGTGGCGTCGACCGTCCAGCGGTCGATGGTCGGCGCGAACTTGTAGAAGCGCGTCGATCCCTCGACGACCATCGCGATATCGAAGCTGGTCCCGCCCATGTCGGTGACCACCACGTTCTTGTAGCCGTAGGTGCGCCCCAAGGTCGAGCTGCCCATCAGCCCGGCCACCGGGCCGCCGTTGTAGGTCTGCACCGCGGCCGAGCGGAACACGCTGGCCATCCCGCCGGTGTTGTGCACCATCATCAGCGGCTTGCCGTAGCCACCGCGGCGCAGCTCCTGGCCGATCCCGACCAGCTCCTCGTACATCGACTGATGCAGGTAGGCGTTCAGGATCGTCATCGTCGTGCGCGTGTACTCGAACTTGCGCGGAGAGACCTGGCTGGCCAGGAACACCGGCATGCTGCCGAGGTAGGTCTCGTTGTACTCGCGCTCGATCAGCTCGCGGATGCGCAGCTCGTGCCCTGGGTTCATGAACGACCACAGCAGCGACACCACGAAGCCGCGCACGCCCGCGTCGACCAGCGCGTCGAGCCGGCTCAGGAAGTGGTCCTCGTCGAGCGGGCGCAGGACCTGCCCGCGGTAGTCGACCCGCTCCTTCACCCCGACCGTGAGGTCCTTGGGAATGATCGGCTGCGGCTTGTCGGCGCCCGCGATGTTGCGCTGGGCCTTGAACGGGATCCCGTCCGACCATTGGCTGGCCCGCCCCACCAGCACGGTGTCCTCGAACCCCTCGGTCATGATCAGGCCGAGCCGCGGGCCCTTTCGCTCGATCAGCTTGTTCATGGCCAGCGTCGTCGAGTAGCGGAGGATCTCGGCTCGCGACAGGAGCGCCTCCTTGCTCACCCCCAGGTGATCCGCCGCGTCGTCGATCGCCCGCGACATCCCCTGCGAGAGGTCGAAAGGCGTTGTGCGCGCCTTGCACCACACCTCGCGGTCGTCCAAGCGCACGTAGCAGTCGGTGAACGTGCCGCCGATATCGATCTCGACCGACGAGCTCAACGTGCGTCCTCCGGCGCGCCGGCGTGCTTCCGCTTCAGCGCGTCGATGTCCAGCTCGATGTCGTGGGTGATTGGGTGGCCGGGTGGCAGGTACTCGACCTCGATCAGCGCCGCGCAGCCGGGACAGATGAACTCGAGGATGCGGCACCACTCGGGATCCGGCGCGAACGTATAGGCGCCGTCGACGACCGGGCGGTGGACCTCGCGCGGGTCGCGCTCCCAGACCAGGCAGCCGTGCTTGTAGTTCTCCCGCGCGCTGCCCAGCGAGGTGCCGCAGTTGACGCACGCCCACCGCTCGCTGTCGAGGTCGATCTCGAGGTACTCGGTGATTCGCGGTCTCACTTCGGCGGCTCCCGGTTGAGAACCCCGTAGCCCTGGGGCGTGAACGTCACCGACCAGCCGGCCGGCACGAAGATCGTGGTGTCGGGGGCGCGCAGGAAGGCCGGCCCGACCGCCGGATATGCGGCCGGGCGGGGTGGGCGGGGTGGGCGGGGATCCCAATCCAGCAAGGACCGGGGCGGTGACCGAGCCCGATGCGGTCAGGACCTCCCGCGCTCGGCCGGTTTCCGTGCCGACGCCGCCGGTGATCATCTCCACCACCGCGTCCCGCCGGACCGCCACGTGCAGGGCGATGCGGGCGGCGTCCGATGCGGCACCATCGCGCGGGACGAGTGCCTCGGGCGCGGCGAGCACCTCCGCCAACGTCAACTCCTCGCGCCGGTGTGACCCCAGTGCGAGCGAGGCCTGCACGCCGTCGAGCGCCCGCACGCCCTCCGCCCGCAGGTCGCGGCGGGCGTTGTCGGCCAGCCGCGCCACCGCGCCGGCCAGCGCCGCCTCCCCGGAGCCGGCGGGGACGACCGTCTGATAGGAGTGGGCGATCGGCAACAGGCCGGCGCCGAAGGCCGAGAACACCGAGCTGTGCGGGAACACCACCACGCGCGGGATGCCGAGGATGGCCGCCGCCTCCACGCAGAGC
Organism: uncultured Solirubrobacterales bacterium; assembly: GCA_963743345.1. Taxonomy (GTDB): domain Bacteria; phylum Actinomycetota; class Thermoleophilia; order Solirubrobacterales; family Solirubrobacteraceae; genus Palsa-465. Next base: position 14,188 of record CAVUPW010000028.1, on the reverse strand, counting down.
AGCCCTCCCCCGCCGCCGTAGGAGAACAGCCAGCGGGTCGACGGGTCGCTCGAGGGCAACTCGGGATGCCCCGCCGCCCAGCCGAGCAGGTGCTCGGAGAGCTCGCGGCGGATCGCTTCCTTGGCGTCGAGCAGCGCGTCGTTCACCGGCTTCCCGAGCCGCTCCGCCATTGCGGCGGCCACCGCCCGGGCCGGTTCGACGCTCAGTCGGCGCCGGCCGCCCAGGAACTCGCCGGGCTCGAGATAGCCGAGCAGGAGCCAGACGTCGGTCGGAGTCAGCCATTCCCCGCCCAGGCCGAAGCACGCCGGGCCGGGCGAGGCGCCCGCGCTGCGGGGTCCCACTCGGATCGTCCCGTCTTCGTCCACGGCGATGATCGATCCGCCCCCGATGCCGAACGAGTGGAGCGACACCGAAGGATGCGGGATCAGCACCCCCTCGCCCACGTTCGTGACGTCGCTCACCGGCACCTGGCCCCCGGCCAGGAACGAGACATCGGTCGTCGTGCCGCCGACGTCGAACGTGCACACGTTCTGGGCGCCCAGCGCGCGGGCCACGTAGCCAGCGCCGAGCACACCGGCGGTGGGACCCGAATCGTAGGTGTCGATCGCGCGGGTCTTGGCCACCCGGCTGGTCGATCCATCCGTGTTGACAATCAAGAGCGGGCGCGTGAGCCCACGGTCTCTGGCCCGGTCCTCGGCCAGGTAGAGCGCACGCACCAGGTTCGGGTGCAGGTAGGCGTTCACCACCGCCGCCGCCGTCCGCCCGTGGTCATCGGGCGCGAGCGACACGCGTGAGGCCACCATCAGGGGAACCGCGCCCAGGTAATGCCGCGGGTAGGAGCGATCGATCACCTCGCGCGCCCGCAGCTCGTTGACCTGGTTCAGGTGGGCCCCGGCGAAGCTGACCACGAGCAGGCGGACGCCGCGCTCGAGCAGCTCCCGCACCGCGGTCTCGAGCTCGGACTCGCTCGGTGGCGTCTTCACCGTGCCGTCGTCGTCCACCTCCTCATTCACGCCACGGACGAGATCGAGGTCCAGGAGCGCGCCCAGCGCCCTGGCCTGGGCCTCGGTCCCGTAGAGATGTGCTTCAGCCCCGCGCGTGACGATCAGCCCAAGCGGCGCCCCCCGCTGCTCGACGATCGTGTTGGTGGCGATCGTCGAGCTGAAATGCAGGCGGCCGAGCGCGCCGAGGAAGCCGCTCAGCTCGTGGCCGACCGCGGCGGCACCCGCCTCGAGACAGGCCTGGAACCCGATCGTCAGGTCGTGCGGCGTGGTGTCGACCTTCACCTGCGCGGTGCGGGCGCCGTCGGAGACGAAGCCGTCGGTGAACGTGCCACCGGTGTCGATGCTCATCGTGAACGCTCGCCGCGGTCGCGGGCTCACCGCCTGGGGCGCGGTCCCCGCGCCGGGCTGCGCCGCCTGCGCGGCCACGGCCGCCGTGGTCGACGGACCGTTCATCGGCATCGCCACCCGCCTGCGCTCAACGGCATCGCCACCCGCCTCCGCTCAACGGCATCGCCACCCGCCTCCGCTCAGCGACATGGCTGGCGGCCTCCGCCCCGCATCGGCAGGTTGAGCTCCGAGCGCTCCGCCTGCTCGTGCGCCGCCTCGTAGCCCGCGTCCGCGTAGCGCGCCACGCCGAGCGCGGGATCGCTCCAGAACACCCGGGCGATCTTGCGCTGAGCGAGCTCGCTGCCGTCGGCCACCACGACCATCCCGCTGTGGATGCTCCGTCCCACGCCGACGCCGCCGCCGTTGCCAACGGCCACCCAGCTGGCCCCCTGGGCGGCGTTCAGCAGCGCGCAGAGGATCGGCCAGTCGGCAATCGCATCGCTGCCGTCCAACATCCCCTCGGTCTCGCGCGAGGGCGATGCCACCGAGGCCGGATCCATGTGGTCGCGGCCGAGCGCCAGCGGGCCGATCTGCCCGTCGCGGACCAGCTCGTTCAACCGCAGCCCCACCGCGTCGCGCTGCCCCAGCCCCAGCCAGCAGATGCGGGCCGGGAGGCCCTGGTGGCCTAGGCGCGTGCGGGCGAGCTGGATCCAGCCGCGCAGCGTCGGTCGGTCGACCACCTCCATCAGCGCGTCCTCGGACCTGCGCAGATCCTCGGGATCGCCGGACAGCGCGATCCACCGGTACGGCCCGATGCCCTGGGCCAGCAGGGGGCGCACGTAGGCCGCGACGAAGCCCGGGATCGACATCGCCTCGACCACGCCGGCGTCGCGCGCCTGGGCGCGCAGGTTGTTGCCGTACTCGAAGGCGATCGCCCCGCCGGCGCGGAGCTCCAGCAGCCCCTCCACATGGCGGGCGATCGAAGACCGGACCGCGTCGAGGTAGCGCGCGTCGTCCGCGGCAGCGCGCTCGGCATCCTCCGCCGTGTAGCCGGCCGGGACGTAGCCGTGGAGCAGGTCGTGCGCGGCGGTCTGGTCGGTGACCACGTCGAAGTGGATGCCGTCGCGGACCAGGCGCGGAACGACCTCCGCCGCGTTGCCGACCAGGCCGATCGCCACCGGACCGGCCGGGTCGTCCAGGGCGGCGAGCGCGTGTCGGTAGTCGTCGGTGACCAGGTCGATCCATCCGGCCTCGGCGCGCCGACGCGCTCGCCGGGGGTCGACCTCGACGGCCAGCACGCGCCCGCCGCCCAGGGCCACGCCCAGGCCCTGGGCGCCGCCCATGCCACCCAGCCCCGCGGTGAGCACGCGCCGCCCCGCCAGCGTGCCACCGAAATGGGTGCGAGCCACCGCGCTGAACGTCTCGTACGTGAAGCCGAGAATGCCCTGCGTGCCGATGTAGAACCAGCCCGCGGCAGTCATCTGACCGTACATGGTCAGGCCGGCCGCCTCGAGCGCCCAGAAGTCCTCCGGCGTGGACCACGCCGGGACGAGCATCGCGCTCGAGATGAGCACGCGCGGGGCATCCGGGTGCGTGGGCAGGACCGCCACGGGCTTGCCGGACTGGACGATCAGGGTCTCGCTCCGGTCCAGCTCGCGCAGGGCGGCGACGATCGCCTCCAGGCACTCCCAGTTGCGGGCCGCCTTGCCCGCCCCGCCGTACACCACCAGATCATCGGGGCGCTCGGCCACCGCCGGATCGAGATTGTTGAGCAGGCAGCGCAGCGCGCCCTCCTGCTCCCACTCCCGGCAGGTCCGGGTCAACCCCCGGGGCGTGGTCAGGTTGAGCGGGCGGCGGGCGGTGGGGATGCTCTCGGTGATGGGCTTTCCTGTCGGGCGGCGGCCCATCGCTCGACGGTCGCCTCTTCTCTCGGGCCGAACCCTCGGTGTGGCGGCCTCTCCTGTCTGATCGACCACCCGCGGTGGCGGCTCACTGTGGTGGCGGCTCACTGTGGTGGCGGCTCACTGTGGTGGCGGCCTCCCCAGCGGGCGCGATTGTATCCATACATCCACGGATGCATCAACTCACGCGTCTAACGCCGTGGCTACGATTTCCGGATCGTGGCAGCCACCACCGACCGCGTCCTGGTCACGAGCCTGGCCGACGAGATCGCCTTCCGGATCCAGGCGGCCATCCTCGACGGCCAGTTCCCTCCCGGCACCCACCTCCAGCAGGACGAGTTATGTGCCAGGTTCGGCGTCAGCCGAACTCCGGTCCGCGAGGCGCTGCGCAAGCTCCAGGCCACGAACCTGGTCGACCTGATCCCGAACCGCGGTGCGACCGTGCGTATCCCGACCCGCAAAGAACTGGTGGACGTCTACGCGCTGCGGGCCGAGCTGGAGGGCTACGCGTGCCAGCTGGCCGCGCCCAGCGTCCGGTCTGAGTTCCTGGACGAGCTCGACCGGGTGCAGGCCGACATGGAGCTCGCCACCGGCGAGCTCGAGCACGGCGGCCTGGAGCCCGCGGGCGAAGCCGCCTTCAACGCCCGCGTCACGCTGGCCAACGTCCGTTTCCACGGCGCGATCCACCGCCTGGCCGACAACGCCCGCCTGGGACGCACCATCGAGGAGCTCCAGAGCTACTTCCCCAAGGACTACGTGTGGCGGGCGCTGCGCGACTCGCCCGAGGGCCACGTGCTCAGCGTGGACGAGCATGAGGAGATCCGTAACGCACTGGCCGGCCACGACGGGCCCGGCGCCCGGCTGGCCATGACCGCTCACATCGAGCATGCGGGCCGACTCCTGATTGCCTATCTGGACCGCCACAGCTTCTGGGGGCCATAGGACTTCTTCAGCGTTTGTCCCGGGGACACGAGCCGGCGCACGTCCGAGAGCCTCGCTGATCAATCCGAGATCATCGCTGCGCTGGCGCGCGGCGGCTCGTGCGCTTAGCGCGCGCATCGTTCGCGGGCTTGGCCGCCCCGTCCGGCGAAGCCTCGAACAGCATCAGCACGGCCACGCCCTGGACCTCCTCGGCGTGGTCGGCGGCGGCTAGGCGCTTGGCGGCGGCGGCCTTGATCCGCTCGTAGTCCTCGAGCAACTTGTCCAACTTCGCGGCCAGCTCGTTCCAGCCCTTCTGGTCGAGCACCAGCGTGCTCCTCGACAAGTGCGCGTCTGAACGCTCGAAGCCACCCGACTGCGCCGCCCGATTCACCTGACCGGAGATCTTCGTGAGCGTGGAGCGGACGGTTGCCTGCTTGACGATGCTGGGGACCGTGGCCCAGGCTTCGGTGGTGATCACCGGACGCTCCTGCGCACTGTAGTAGTGCTCCAGGGCACCGCGTCTCGGCCGGGTCCGCTCGAGCTTGGCCAACCCCAGGCGCGCGAGTGTTCGCACGTGATAGCTGACGAGCCCGAGTGGGGCGTCGAGCTCTTCCGAGATCTCTCGCGGGCTGGCGACCCGCTCCTCGAGGATGGCGAGAATCGCGACCCGCAATGGGTGCGCCAGTGCCTTGGCCAGCTGGGGATCTGAGATGTACCGGTCGGACTTCAAGCGCCCTCCTCGGCCGCGGCCGCTCCGCTGTCAGGATTTGATGGCGCGTCACTGTAGCTGTTCGGCCGGGCGGCTCCGCACGTTGGCGGTCAAGGCGACTCGATTAGTGAAATCCGTCAAATCGGCCCGAAATGCACCTCCCCCACAGGGGTATCCGCGCGCGCGATACTGTCGAGCGATGGAGCGCAACGTGCTCGGCGGGCCGCTCGAGACCTGCAGCCTCGACCCGCTAACCGGCTTCTATCGGGACGGGTGCTGCCGCACCGGCCCCGGCGATGGCGGCAGCCACACGATCTGCGCGGTGGTGACCGCGGAGTTCCTCGAGTATCAGCAGAGCGTGGGCAACGACTTGAGCACGCCCGTGCCCGAATACCGGTTCCCGGGCCTCACCCCGGGCGACCGCTGGTGCGTTACCACCCAGGCGTGGCTGCGCGCGCACGAGGAGGGAGTCGCCGCGTTCGTGGTGCTCGCCGCCACGCACGAGCGCGCGCTCGACGGGGTGCCGCTGGATGTGCTCCGGGAGTACGCCGTCGACGTGCCCGCCGACGCGAGCTCGATCGACACATGAGCACCACGATCGTGCGGTTCGAGGGCTTCGGCGCCCCGGTCGGAGAGTGGTTCCGGGGGCTCGCGTCGTCGGGCCGGGCGTGCGGCGCCGGTTCCCGGCTGGGAGCGTCTACCCGGCGCGAGCATAGGTTCCGATCAGCGTGCCCTGGCCGAGCACAGGCAGGGTCGAGACGTTGTCGGCCGAGAAGCCTTGGGACAGCCCGGACGGCTGACCCAGCGCGTACACCGTGACGTGGTAGTGGTGGGACGGCCCGGCGGGCGGACACGGACCGCGGTAGCCGAGTGACCCGAAGCTGTTGCGCCCGAGCACGGCGCCCGCCGGCCGAGCTCCGGCCGCCATCGACATCGAACCGGCCGCCGCGGAGAGATGGGCGATCCCCCAGTGGACGAAGTCGCCCCCCGGGGCGTCGGGATCGACCATGACCACGACGAGTTCCTCGGTGCCGGCGGGCAAGCCGCTCGCCCGCAGCGGCGGCGACACGTCCCGCCCGTCGCACGTATGGACGCGTGGGATCGCGGCGCCCGCCGCGAAGTCACTGCTCAGCCGGATCGGGGCCCGCGCACGCCCCGAGGCCGTGGACGAGGAGTGGCTCGTGCCGCCGCATCCGGCGGCGATGAGCACCGCCAGGACCGCCGGCAGGGCACACACGCACCGCATCGCCCCCATTATCGGCCTGTGCGGCCCCGCCGCGCCCGGCTGATCTGCGCCCAACGTGGTGAACCGTCAGGCGGTCCGGCGCTTGAGCGTGCTGGCGCCGAGGAGCAGGGCGAGCAGGATCGTCCCGACGACGATCAGGATGTCGAGCCAAAGCCATGCGCCGATGTCGTCCGCGGTGACCTTGGCGAGCGCGTCGTAGGCGTAGCTGACCGGGAGCGCGTCCGAGACGACCTCGAGCGCGTGCGGCATGTGGGCGCGGGGCACGAGCAGACCGCTCAGCAGGATCTGCGGGAAGAGGACGGCGGGCAGGAACTGGACCGCTTGGAACTCGGTCCGAGCGAACGCGCTGAAGAACAGCCCGAGCGCCATCCCCAGCAGCGCATTGGCGATGGCGAGGAGCACGACCGCCCAGTGGGGGCCGGCCGCGTTCACCCCGAGCAGGCCGAACCCGACCGCCCCGGTGATCGTGCCCTGGATGGCGGCGAGGATGGCGAACGCGATGGCGTAGCCGAGCAGCAGGTCGAGCTTCGCGAGCGGGAGTGACATGAGCCGTTCGAGCGTGCCGGTCGTCCGCTCCCTGAGCATCGCGATCGAGGTGATCAGGAACATCATGATCAGCGGGAACAGCCCGATCATCGGCGCCCCGATGCGGGCGAACGCGCCGGGCTGGTTGTCGAAGATGAACTTGAACAGCGTCAACAGCCCCGGGGCGACGAGGAAGACCATCGCGAGCGTGCGCCGGTCGCGGCGAAGCTGCTGAAGCACTCGCAGAGCGGTCGCGAACGTGACAGCGGGGCTCATGCCGCCTCCGCGAGCGCGACGAATGCCGCCTCGAGCTCGTCGGTGTTCGTCCGGTGCAGTAGCTCGTCCGGGCTGCCGGTGGCAATGATCTCGCCGCGGCGCATCATGACCAGCTCGTGGCACCGCGCGGCCTCGTCCATCACGTGGCTGGAGACGAGCAGCGTGGCGCCGGCGTCCGCGAGGTCGTAGAAGCGCTGCCACAGATCGCGGCGCAGGATCGGGTCGACGTCGACGGTGGGTTCGTCGAGGATCAGCACCTCGGGCTTGCCGAGGAGGGCGACTGCCAGCGATGCGCGCGAGAACTCACCGCCCGACAGCGTGTGTGCGATCTGCTGGGTCTGATCGGCGAGGCCCACCAGCCGGATCACCTCCGCGATGCGCTCCGGCCCCGCGCCCAGGATGCGGGCGAAATAGCGAAGGTTCTCCTTCACCGTGAGGTCCGCGTAGATCGACGGCGCCTGCGTCACGTAGGCGACACGCCGGCGCAGCCCGGCCGTCCCCGCCCGCTGGCCGAGCACCATGACGCTGCCCGACTCGACGATCTGGACGCCCACGATGGCGCGGAGCAGCGTGGTCTTGCCCGAGCCGCTCGGGCCGAGCAGGCCGGTGACGCGTCCGCGCGCCACATGGAGCGAGATCTCCGGCAGCACCACCTTGCCGCCACGACGCACGAGCAGCTTCCGCACGTCGATTGCCGCGCCTCCATCCGTGTGCAATAATTCGTCGACCGATGAAGTCATCACTTGTAGAATACTCCTGATGTCAACCCAGGGCCACGCCCGCCGGAGCGGTCGTCGCCCGGGTGCCAGCGGCACCCGGGACGCGATCCTCACCGCCGCCGGCCGTCAGTTCGCACAGCACGGCTACGACCGCGCATCGATGCGCGCGATCGCCACCGCGGCCGGCGTGGACCAGAAGCTGATCGCCTACTTCTTCGGCTCCAAGCAGGGACTGTTCGTGGCCACCGTCGGCTTGCCGTTCAACCCGGCCGAGACGCTCCCGGCGATCCTGACCGGCGACCGCGCCAGCGTCGGCAAGCGCCTCGCCGGGCTGCTCACGCAGGTGCTCGAGCAGCCCGAGCTGCACCAGCGCCTCACCGCGGTCGTGCGCGCGGCGGCCACCGATCCCGCCACCGCGCGAATGATGCGCGAGTTCCTCACCCACGAGCTCTTCGCCCCGGCCGCCGCCCTGCTCGGCGGCGACGACGCGATCCTCCGGCTCAACCTGGCCGGCTCGCAGATCGTCGGCTTGATCACCGCCCGCTACATCGTGGGCATCGAGCCGCTGGCGTCGGTGCCGCCGGCGGAGCTGTCCGACCTGATCGCAGCCACCCTCCAGCGCTACCTGAACGAGCCGCTCGGGCTGTCCGGCGCCGGTGCGTTAGGCCCGTAAGCCCAGCCGGCCGTGCAACTTGGGGGCCTTAAGCATCCCCCAGATGTATTTGTCCCGATCCTCGCGTGCGAGCGTGAGGTTTCAGGCGTCATACACCAAGCGGCGGCGCTCCAATCCCAACGGAGGCCCAGCCGGCCAAACGACACCCGTCACCGCGGTATGCCCTCCCGCCGCGGTGCAACCCATCCCAACCCGAGCGGCAGAGACAACTGAAGGCTTACCGCAGAATGTTGAGCGCGGCTGACGGGGTTACTCGAGCGACGCGGCGTAGAGTCGCGCCTCCTTGTACACCCGTCCGAAGTCCGCCGGCTTGTAGTGGGCGTTGAGGCCGCTCGGGTTCGGCAGCACCCAGACCGGCCGGCCACCCACGTGCGCCTCCTGCCGACCCATGTCCGCGTGGGGGTACCGGAACGCGGCGCGATACGCCACCACCCCGACCATCGCCACGAGCCGCGGCGCCCATGCGCGCACGGTCTCCTCGAGCGCCATCGCCCCCGCCCGCAACTCGGCGAGGGTCAGCTCGGCGGCGGATCGAGTGGGGCGCGAGACGATGTTGACCACGCCGAGCCCGAACGATGGCAGCAGCCCGTCCTCACCGGGCGTCAGTAGCCGCGGCGTGAAGCCGGCGGCATGGAGCGCCGGCCAGAACCGGTTCCCCGGCCGGGCGAAGTGATGCCCCACCTCCGCCGAGCGCAGCGACGGATTGATCCCCACGAACAGCACCCGGAGGCCGGGGCCGCCGATGGGACCCACGTCCGGCACAGGACGAGACTATCCCGAGCCATCGCAGCCGTCAGCCATTGCCGAGGAAGCGAGCCACTGCCCGGCGGACAGCAGGATCGCGGGCGCGAAGCTGGACCGAGTGGCCGGCGCCGGGCACCTCGAGGAGCTGCCCATCGGGCGCCAACGCCGCCTCGGCGCGCGCCCACGCCCGCGGCGTGGAGAGATCGCGACCGCCGGACAGCAGGAGGACCGGCACCGGCGGAAGCTGGGCCGCCGCCGCGCCGTCTCCCACGGCGGGAGGCTGGGTGGGCGGCCACCCGAGGCAGCCCTCGGCCAGGCCGTTACCCCTGGCCGTAGCCCGGTCGAACGGATACAGGCTCTGCTCGGGGACCGAACCGGCGAGCGCGTCGAGCGCGGCCGCGCGTCGCGCCCGGGACTCGGCCGGGTCCCACGGCGGCGCCAACTCGAGGCAGATCGTGCTCTCGTGCAGGCCCTGGCTGAGGAAGCTCGCGGGCACCGCCTCGTCGCGTTCCACCGTGGCCAGCAAGGCCTCGAGCGCTGCGGGACGGCCGGCTCGGGCGGCGTGCACGGCGTCGAGCAGCCCCGGGAAAGCGGGAGCCGCGACGCTGTCCGCCACCAACGCGTCCAGCACGGCCGGGCCGTCACGCAGGCGAGTCACAACGGCCGCCAGGTCGGCTGCCGGATCCCACCCGCAGCGCCCCGCCGAGCACACCGACCGCAGGACCCGCCCGCTTTCCGAGAGAGCCGCGCGGTAGAGCGGATCCGCGCCGGCCTGCGGAACGACCGAGTCGAGCACGAGCCGCGCCACGTGGGTCGGATGAGCCAGCGCGTACCGCTCGGCGACGAATGTTCCGTACGAGACCCCGTCGAGAGTCAGCCGGCGAGCCCCGAATGCGATCCGGAGCGCGTCGATGTCCGCGACGGTCTCCGCCGTCGCGTAGTAGCGCCGGTCCGCGCCGATCGCGCGGGCGCAGGCGGCGACGATCGCGTCCGGCACGACGGTGAGGTCCGACGCGCCGGCCGCACGCTGCAAACCCGGGCATTGGAGCGCGCCCGCCCCGGTGCCTCGCTGGTCGAACATGACCAGGCGGTAGCCGGCAAGCTCGCTGCGCAGCCGCGTTCGAACACGGGTCAGGAAAGGGATCCCGGGCTGGCCCGGCCCGCCGGTCAGGAACAACAGCACGCCGTGCGGGGCGGCTCGCCTTGACGCGGCTCCGACCGCCAACGTCAACGTGCCGCGGGCCTGGCCGGCGTGGTCGAGCGGCACGCGCAGAGTCGAGCACGTGAAGCTTGGTTGGCCACGACACGGGTGGGCTCCGGCGAGAACGGCTCGCGGTGACGGGGTGCTCGCCGGATGCGTCACGCCGGAGTGACTGTGAGCGCCGCAGCCGATCAGTGACGCGGCCAGCGCGAGCACGGCGACGACCACTCCCCAGGGACGCACAAGCGGATCATCCCGCGCCTTGCCTTGCAGCACGAGACACCGACCGGTAACTTCGTGCCGAACGACCTCGGGGGATCGGGTTGTGCCAGAGGTGTGGGTCGAGGAGGTGGCGACGCGATTCAACGACGCCGAGATGTTCGCGACCTGCCGCACGTTGCACGGAGAAGTGTTGGTGTGGCAGGGCGCGTGGGCCGAGGCGGAGCGAACGCTGAGCGCGGTCCGCCGCGAGTTCGCGCACGTCCCCGCGAAGGCCGACGACGGACTCGTCCGGCTTGCGGAGCTGCGGCGCCGGCAGCGACGGCTCGACGATGCCCGTGCGCTGCTGGCCGAGCTCTCGGAGCCGCGGCTCGGTCCACCCGTTCGCGCTGCGCTCGCGCTGGACGGCGGCGACGCGCGCGGGGCGGTGGCCGAGGCCGAGCGCCATCTGCGTGGGGTCGGTGAGCAGGACCGGTTCGAGCGCGTCCGTGCGCTCGAGCTGCTGGTCCGCGCGTGCATCGCGCTTGGCGAGCCCGAGAAGGCGCAGGCCGCCGTATCCGAGCTCGAGTCCGTGGCGGCTAGCGTGGCGACGCGCCCGTTGCGCGCGGCATCGCTCCTTGCCCGGGGGCGGCTCGAGGCCGGCCGCAACCCCGAGGCAACCGCGGCGGCGCTGGAGGATGCGGCCGATCTGTTCTCTTCGAGCGGCGTTCGCTACGAGGCGGCCCAAGCGAGGCTCGAGTTGGCCGCGGCGCTCGGCGAGCTGGGGCGCGAGCAGGCGGCGCGGGCCGCCGAGGCGCGCGCTCGTGACGAGCTCGCCCAGCTCGGCCTTGCCGCCCCGCCGCCGCCGTCCGGAGTGCCACGCCGTGGCGGTGCCGGCGATGGCCTGACCCGCCGCGAGCGCGAGGTGCTGCGGCTGCTGGCCGGCGGCCGCTCGAACGAGCAGGTCGCCGCGGAGCTGGTGCTCAGCGTGCGCACCGTCGAGCATCACGTCGCGAGCATCTACGGGAAGATCGGGGTCTCCGGCCGTACCGCGCGTGCCGCCGCCACCGCCTATGCGCTGGCGCACGGGCTGGGCTGAGAGTGCGATTAGGTAGCGCCCGGCCCGAAGTTGGGCACCGGCACCGATGCGCCGCCGTTGAGGTGCGGCGATCGTTGGCGAGTATCGGTTGCCAACCAAGGAGGCTCGCTTCGATGTATGACGTGATCGTGATTGGTGCGCGGGTGGCCGGCTCGGCGACCGCGATGTTGCTGGCGCGCCACGGCTTGAAGGTGCTCGCGGTGGACAAGGCGGCATTCCCGAGCGACACGCTGTCGACCCATCAGGTACAGCTGCCGGGGGTCGCGCGGCTGGAGCATTGGGGGCTGCTAAGCCGGATCGCCGCCTCCGGTACGCCGGCCACCCGCCACGTGCGCTTCGACCCAGGCGGAGTCGTGCTGGACGGCTGCTATCCCCCGTTCGACGGCATCGACGCCCTGTACAGTCCACGCCGCGCGCTGCTCGACACGATCCTCGTGGAGGCGGCACGCGAAGCGGGAGCCGACGTTCGCGAGCGGTTCGCGGTCGACGAGATCGTGATCCGAGACGGCCGGGTGGTGGGCGTGCGCGGCCGCGAGCCCGGCGGCAACACCGTGCGGGAGTCCGCCCGCATCGTGGTCGGCGCCGACGGCAGGCATTCGCTGTTGGCGAGGACGGTGGCACCGAGCGCCTACCACGAGATACCGCCGCTGACCTTCGCCTACTAAACGTACTGGGAAGGGCTGCCGGTCGACGGCGGGGAGATGTACGGCCGGGAAGCCCGCATGATCGGCCTGTGGCCGACCAACGACGGGCTCGTGATGACCTACGTGGCGGGCCCGATCGGCGAGTTCCACGCCTTCCGGGAGGACATCGCCGGCAACCTGCTCGCCTCGTTCGATCTCGCCACCGATCTGGGGGAACGGGTCCGGGCGGCGACGCGCGCGGAGCGCTACTACGGCACCGCGAACACCGCCAGCTACTTCCGCACGCCGTTCGGCCCGGGATGGGCGCTCGTGGGCGACGCGGGTCTGGCCATGGATCCGGTCACTGGCCAGGGAATCTCGGACGCATTGCGCGACAGCGAGCTGTTGGCCGACGCGATCGCGGACGGCCTCGACGGGCGCAAGCCGCTCGAGACGGTTCTACGCGAGTACGAGCGGGCACGCAACGACGCAGTCAAGCCGATGTACGACTTCACGGCCGAGATCGCCAGCTTCGGAGCGCCCAAGCTCGAGCAGGAGCTGATGTTCAAGGCCCTCGCTCGCGATCCGCGGCAGGCGCAGCAGTTCTTCGGAGTGCTCGCCGGGGCTGTTCCGATCGCCAAGTTCTTCGGCCCGGGCGAACCTGCGCAAGCTGATCGGGCTGCGCGGCTTCGCGAAGATCGCCGCCGCTCGCATGCGACGACCTCGCGGTGCCGCCCGCCACGACTCGCGCCTGAGCACCACCGACACGCCGCACCAACTCGTCACTCGCCCATGAGCGACAGGATGGTCGACCGCGCGATATCTCGCTATGACCCGCGCCGCATTCGATCGATCGGACCGAACAGGGACGTCAATGCCGCGCGCGCATCTCAGCCAGGCGGTCGGGGTCGAAATCGTCCGAGCGCACCCATCGCAGCAGCGCTTGCTCTTTCTCGATGACCCGGTCGGCGGCGGCCGGCAGCTCCGTGGCGATCTCCAGCGGGATCTTCAGCACGCCGTGCTGGTCGGCGTGCAGGAGATCACCGGGGGCGACGAGGAGGCCGCCGATCTCGACGGGCTCGCCGACCGTCTCGACCCGCACGTACGCGTGCGAGACCGAGGGCCCGGCCGCGAAGAAGTGAAAGCCCATCCCCCGCGCCTCGTCGAGATCGCGCACGGCGCCGTCGGTCACACAGCCCACGCACCCGAGCGCGCCGAAGATCGTGGCGTGAACCTCACCCCACAGCGAGCCGTGCGCCGGCGGGTCGTCGAGGTCCTCGACGACCACGATTCGCGGCGCCCGGATCGTGCGCACGTGCGCGTAGAGCGCATCGTTGCCGGCGCCGGCCCAATCCGCGGCCGGCGCGCCGCGGGCGACGATCGTCGCCGTGGCGGCGAAGCCCACCATCCGGCCGAGCTCGGGGAACATGCACCGAATCCGGCTGTCGGCGAAGCCGACGTCCCGCGGCTGGAGGTCGAACGTCTCGATCGCGTTGGCAAGCGTCGGAGCGTCGTAGCGAGCCAGCGACTCGAGCAGGTTCTCCATTCCGCCAGCCGACCGGCAGCTCAGTGGACGCTTCAACCCCGGCCCGGCGGGAAGCCGACCTGGCGTCGCCCGTCGCTCCACACGATCGTTGGGACGACGCCACGACGGTTCGTGTACTCCATCAGCTCTGCCCGCCAGTCCGCGCTCTGGGTCGCGTCGCGCTCCTCGACCGTCTCGCCTTCGCCGGCCAAATGCTCGCGGGCAGCCTGGCAGTAGGGACAGCCCGGCTTGACGTACATGATCGCGCTCATGGTCCCACCGAGCATACCCCCTGATTTCTACCGGCCCGCGCGATCCGGGCAGGGAGGCTCAACGGCCGGGCAGTCGCGTCTTGATCTCCTGCAGCAGCCAGCCGTTGCCGTCGGGATCGCTAAACGAAGCCCATGACGAGTAGGACCGACCCTCTGGATCCGGACCCGGCACGCGGCCGTCGGCGCCGGCGTGAACGAACCCGCCGTCCTCGTCATGGAACACCG
>CAVUPW010000027.1:0-7458 GCA_963743345.1 uncultured Solirubrobacterales bacterium | reverse complement strand
GACGGAGGAACGACATGTCCAGCACCCCGAGCAGCCCCTCGAGCGACGGCGTGCCCACGTACACCATGGGCGGCGATCCAGATGGCAAGTACAGCGGCTACTACCCGGCCTGGGTCGACAACCTGGCCGACGACGTGACGATCGAGGGCTCGCTGTTGGATGGCGCCGCGCAAGGTCCGGATGCGGTCCGGATGATCGTCGGCACGATCCGAGCGTTGTATGACAGCCAGGAGTTCAACTTTGCCGGCCCCTATCGCGACACCGACTGGATCGAGGACTACACCGCACAGGTGCGTGGCGAGCCGATCGCCTGTGTCGCGTTGGTAAGCCGGAACGGCGCCGGACAGACCGAGCACGTCGCGGCGAACTACCGGCCACGCGACTCGCTCCTGCTCCTGTCGCGGCTCGTCGGTGAGAAGCTCGCCGGCACGCCATATGCCAAGTACTTCCTCGCCGGCCACTCCTAAACCGGATCGCGGGCGCGGCTTCAGCCGGCGGTGAACTGGCCGCGGCTGTTCAGCGGCGTACCGGCAGCGATGCGTGGCAGATAGTCGTCGAGGAAGATTCGAGCGACGAGCTCCTGACGCGAGGACACGCCGGTCTTCTCGAGCAGGCTCTTGATGTGGTCCTGGACGGTGTAGGGCGACAGCACGAGCTGCTGGGCGATCTCGGAATTGGTCAGGCCGGCGGCGAGGCAGCCGGCGATCTCGCGCTCGCGCGCGGTGACGCCGTGGGCTTCGAGGCGGACCGCGGTGGCCGCCGGGCTGGCGCTGCGCTCGACGACGATTGCGACCCGGCCGGCCGTGCTGCCGTCGGGCAGCGACGCGTGCAGCGTGATCCATCCGGCGCCGGTAGGCACGGCGACCGCCCTGGCCTCATCGTTGACTGGGGCTCGGCGTGTGTACTCGGCCAATGCCAGCACCGCGCTTGGCGGGATCTCGGGATTGCCGGACCGGGCACCGGAGGACATGAGGTCCAGAAGCTCTCGCGCGGGCGGGGTGATCATCTCGACCTCATTGCGCGGGCCGAGCAGCATCAGCCCGGGCGAGGCGCCATCTGCTCCCGCGCGGCGGCCGGCGTCGAACCGCAGAGACGCCCGGATGCCCTCCGCAACGATGCCGGTGATGCAGGCGAGCGCGGATACGTCGTCGGCCGTGAAGTCCGGCTGCCCCTCCAACCGGGCGATGTGCACCGCTCCCCAGCAGCGTCCGCGGGTCACCAACGCGGCGCGAAGTTCGCAGGGGATGCCCGCCGGCTCGAGGACCTGCTGATACCGAGGGCTACGGTCGAGCTTGCCGCCGGTCGCCTGCGTGAGCGTGCCGACGGGCACTCGCTTGCGTGCGAGCGACGCGAACGTGTTGACATCGCGCGCGAAGTACTCGCTCGCGATGATCCCCTGACCGGCCTCGATCGCGCTCTCCTCGGTGAGGATCCCCTCGCTGATCAGCTCGGCCGGCGAGTCGCTGGTCAAGAGGCGAGTTTCGGGGTCCACGGTGTGCCAGCACGCGGCGGCGCTTGGCACGACTCTGCGCAGTCGGGCGGTGACCTCGGCGTAGTACTGCTCTCGCGGCAAGCCGCGCGCACCGAGTCGCGCCACGTCGTCCACGAGCCGATCCATCGCCCACTTTGCCCCCGGCATGCCACGAGTATGACGCCAAGCCGGGCGCAGCACGAGATGGCCGGACAGGAAATATCCCCGTGCTCGAGGGATCGACGGAGCGGTCGCGACGCGACAGGCTGCAGCACGTCAGCCAGCAACGCCCGATCAGGAGGCACCCGTGAATCAGTCAATCGCCGCACCCGCCGCCGTCAACGAGGAAGTCGCGCCGATCGCGCTCGCGCCCGGCGAGGGCGAGTCGCTCTGGTTCCTCGGCTCCCACACTTCCATAAAGGCCTGCGCGGAGACGACCGCCGGGCGCGTCGCGGTGATCGAGCACCTCTCCCCGCGGGGCTCGGGGTCGCCGCTGCACGTCCACAGCCGCGAGGACGAGTGGTTCTACGTGATCGAGGGCGAGTTGACCTTCTGGGTCGGCGGACAGGTGATCGACGCTCCCGCAGGCTCGTTCGTCTACGGTCCGCGCGGGATCCCGCACACCTTCCTCGTCTCGTCGGAGACGGCGCGGTTCCTACTGGTCACCGAACCCGGCGACTTCTCGGGGTTCCTCCGTACGCTCGCGCAACCCGCCGACGCGGTGGTGATCCCGCCGCCGGCGACCGAGCCCCCGGACGTCGCCGCCATGAGCCGGGTGGCCGCCGACTACGGCATCGAGATCCTCGGCCCTCCTGGGATCCCGGCCTGAGCCCGCTCAGGTTGGGATCAGACTGAACTCAGTCGATTTCTCCGTCGTACATGGGCATACCTCGACATACTCCCGCAACAGCAGCCACCGCGGTTGCGCCAGTGACTACTTCCTAAGCATCGCGTACCGCTCCCATCCGCGGAGCCGGATCACGGCGGCCGGGCGCGATGATCACGTGGCCGACGAAGACCTTGTGCAGATAGCCGAGCGGGCACTAGCCGACGCTGAGGAGGCGTACCGGCTGGATCCGTCGGACGCTAACCAGCGACGCGTGATGAGCGCCTGGTCGTTCGTGCGTAGGGCGCGGCAGGGCACAACTGACCAAGGCTCGGACGAATAGGCGCGCGATCATGTCCGGGTGGCCGTCGTCCGGATCAAACCCGCAGAGGATCTGCACGCCCTGGCCGAGGCGGCGGTCGACGCACGTAGAAAGGCCGTGCTCGCGCTCGTGCCCGGAGCGGAGGTGGAGCACGTGGGCGCGAACTAAAGGGACGATTCATCGCGCGCGGCCTGGGTGAGCTTCGGCTGTCCTCGCCGTCATCTACGGTGGGCCGATGCCGAGCCAGACCCTCGCCCGCAGCTCTGGCGCCGTGTTCAATGAGGTCGCCGACGACTACGACCGTCATCGTCCGAGTTATCCCGACGTGCTCGTCGACGAGGCTTGCGAGACGGCCGGGATCGGCCCGGGCTCAGCGGTGTTGGAGATCGGCTGCGGCACCGGGCAGCTGACGCGCAGTCTGCTGGCACGCGGGCTGCGGGTGACAGCCGTGGAACCGGGCGGCAAGCTGCTCGCGCGCGCTCACAATCAGCTCGACGGAGCGGGCGATGTGCGCTTCGTCAACGCGTGCCTGGAGGACGCATCGCTGCCGACGGCCGGGTACGAGGCCGTGTTCTCGGCGTCGGCGATCCATTGGGTCGACCCAGACGTGAGCTGGCACAAGGCGGCCGACGCGCTCACGGACGGCGGAAGCCTCGCTCTGCTCTCTTACTTCGGGCTCGAAGATCCGCGCAGCGCCGGCGACCAGAAGGCGCTGCGTGCTGCCATCACGCGGATCGCCCCTGAGGTCGCGACTGAATGGCCTGCCTACCGGGATCTTGACCAAACCCTCGCCGGCGTAGCGGCCCGGCGCGACAACGTCTCAGAAGCGTGGGCGTGGCTTGGGAGTTACCCGCTCGGGCGGTCGTACGCGACTGACCTGTTCGACGATGTGCACCTCGCCACGGTCCCGATGCTGCTTAACCACAACGCCGATGAGCTCAACGCCCTGCTGGGCACGATGTCGTTCTGGGCCCGACTGTCAGCTCGACAGCGCGACGATTTCGCCGCCGAAAACCAGGCGCTGTACGAACTGCTGGGCCGGCCGATCCGCTCCAGTGCAGTCGCCTGCATGGTGGTCGCACGGCGCAAGCCTCGCACCTGACCAACCCGTGTCGATCCGGCGCGACGCTTACGCAGCGTGTGGGACCCTAGCGGCATGCACATTGCCTCAGCGCGCAGGAGACTGCTCGCGTCATTGATCGACATGACACACGTTGGGGACCGCCGTTGCCTGCGTCGCCGGCGGTGTCGCGTGGGCCTTCCTTCGCGTACGTGTCAAAAGCGGAAGTGAGGCCGCAGACAGGGATGCTGTCGAGCCACGTCGCGAGTGGCGCCTTTCCGCCCGTCACCACGCCATTCTCTTCCTGGCTACGGTGGGGGTCGGCGTGCTGGGCCGAAACTGGCGCAGTCCTGGCTTTCGGCTGCTGCGGTTGCGACGGGTCGACATGCGCACCGGTGGCCCGGTCGTCGTTCGGAGCGCGCTGATCGTGCAGTTGTGCGATCGGCTTTGGGGGTTTGCATCCAGACCGGTCATTCGCGGTCCGTTGCGGCGCCAGGAGGAACGCTCGCGCGAGAACCGCGAGGCTCTCGAAGAGATCCGACGCAAGTTCGCTGCCGATCCACAGGCACGCAAGCAGGCAGTGGCGAGCTTCCTCGAGGAGAACCCGTCCATCTCACCCAGCACCCGGCTGTGGCCGCTGCTGCCGGAAGTGCTCTGGCGCGTTCTGCCGATCTTGTGGGTCCGGCAAGGCCGAACCCTCCGCGACCGCGTCGCGGGTACGGCGGTCATCGTGGAGCGATAACGCCAGTGGCACGCAGCGACGATCAGGGATTCCTGCCGGACGCTGTGATCGCGATCGTGTACGCCGCCCGAGTGATCCTGCCCGCGGCTGCGGCAATGTGGCCCGAGCGTCGTGACCACGTGCACGCGGCGCCGCCCAACGCGGCGGTCGGCCTACTGCCAAAACGATTCGGCGTCAGGTGGGATCAGCGGGTCGATGAAGACGACCCCGTCCCCGGCCGCTGGTCGAGTCTGCCGGTCACTGCTCGACGCCGGCGACCGGCCGCCCATCCTCGAGATAGACGCAACTCTCGGCACCAACCGCGGCCGCCACCCGCCGGCGGATTGGTCCGCTCAGCAGCTCCGCGGCCTCGTCGAGCTCCACCAGCCGGTGGTCGTCGATCTCCTCAGCCTGCAGCCTGATGCCCTGCAGGTCGTTGTCGGCGAACGTGCCGCAGTCGAATAGGAACCGCAGCCCGCCGGGCCGGTTCGGCTTGGGCGTGCGGAAGTCGACGCAGACCAGCCGGCCGCGCACGACCTCGAGGCCGCACTCTTCTCGCGTCTCGCGCCGACACGCGTCCCACGGCGACTCGCCATTGCTGTCGATCTGCCCGCCGGGGATCGTCCAGCCCTTCTTGTAGTTCGGCTTGAGGATCAGCAGCCGACCGTCCCCATCGAAGATCAAGGCGCCGGACGAGGCCGGGACGCGGGGGAGCTCGTATCGAACCTCGGTCACGGCGTCATCGCTCACCGCACCATCATCGCTGAGCGCGTCAAGCCCATACAGCGGCGGCGAGGTGGGAGGATCGCCCGAGGCGACCCGAACTACCCCAAGGAGCCCTCAGATGGCCGAGTTTCCCGCACCCCGAGAAGGGTTCGTGCTCACGCACTTCATCGTCTCGAGTGACCTCGACCGCTCGCGGCAGTTCTACACGGAGGTACTCGGCGGCGAGCTCGTGCTGGACACCGGCCCCGTGATCGTGCAGCTCGCAAACGGCTGGGTGATCATCAACACCGGTGGCGGCCCGACCGACGACAAGCCGACGGTCACACTCGAGCCTCCCACTGACCCGAACGTGACCAGCAGCTTCCTGAACATCCGCGTGGCCGACATCGCCTGGATCTACGCCGAATGGAGCGCACGCGGCGCGCAGTTCCTCACCGAGCCAAAGGACCACGGGCACGAGATCCGCTGCTATCTGCGCGACCCCGACGGGCACCTGATCGAGGTCGGCCAGGCGACCGGAATCCTCGAATGGCGAGGGGAGTAGCGTCAGCGCGGGCGCTTGACAGCGACCGGTTCCCGGCCGCTCAGCGCGCGGCGCCAGCGGGTCGGCAACCGGATCGACAGCCGCTGATGCATCGGCGCCGGCCGTTGCCAACGCTTGGGATCGAGGTCGGCGCCACAAAGCGCACAACCAGCGGCGTATGGAGAGACACGCTCTCCGCACTGTGGGCAATGGCCGGGATGCATGTGGAAAGGATCCCTCCGTGCGATCACGGCCCGCTAAACGGAATTTCGGTGGTAGCGAAGAACGTTTGGCGAGCTACGGCATTGTCCCGGGAGGCCCGAGGATCTCGATCCCGCGCTCGGCGGCCGCCGCCGCCACGACCTCCGGGGTCTGCTCGTCCAGCGCCGCGACGTCCTCGACGAACTGCTCGAAGGCGGGAGGGGTCGAGACGACAAGCCAGCGCGCCGGCGCGTCGCCGACGTGGTAGGTGTGCGGGACGCCGCGCGGCGCGAGCACGAACTCGCCAGGATGCAGTGCGATCTCGCGGTCGGGGAGGAACAGCGAAACCTCGCCTTCGAGAACCATGAAGCCCTCGTCGTGAGTGTGGTGCACATGCAGCGGAGGCATGTCGCCGGGCGGCACTTCGATCATGTCGACCAGGCCGTAGGCCCCGCTGGTGCTGTCGGAGGTGGCGAGGACCCGGCAGCGCGCGCCGAGGAACGAGAGCTCGTCGGCCGAGGTGAGTGTGGGTGTGGTGGTTTCCATGCGGGCATCGTCCCTCGCCGATGAGTATCGGCGCAACTGGATCTACCAAAGATAGAATCGGCAGACCCGATGTTGGATCTCCAGCGGCTTCAGATCTTCCGCACGGTCGCGACGCTGCGCTCATTCTCGGCGGCGGCGCTCGAGTTGTCGTACACCCAGTCCAGCGTCTCGGAAGCCGTCGCGACGCTGGAGCGAGAGCTCGGGGTCACGCTGCTGGACCGCTCGAGCCGTCCGGTGCGCGTGACGCCGTCCGGTGAGGTCGTGCTCGGCCACGCCCAAACACTGCTCGCCCAGACCGCCGCCATCGAGACCGACCTGGCCGCGCTGACGAGCGGAGACGCCGGGCGACTCCGGCTGGCCGGCTTCTACACCGCGTGGTCGACCTTCTTGCCGACCGCTGTTGCCGACTTCGCGGGCACCCATCCCCGCGTCCACCTCGAGCTCGAGCAGCTCGATCCGCCCGCCGCGCTTCGCCGCCTGAGGGCGGGTGAGCTCGATCTAGCGGTGATCTTCCGCTTCGAGCCCGGAGACCCGGGGGAGGATCCCGAAGCGCGCGTCAGCAGCACCTACCTCGGCCACGATCCCTACGCGCTGGCAGCACCGGCCAAGGGCACGATGGCGCGCAAGGGACGACTCGTAGTGGCCGACCTGGCCGAGGTCAACTGGTGTTGCGCACCCCTCGGCACCCCAGCCACGACGATCCTCCAGCAGTTCTGCCGCGAGCACGGCGGCTTCGAGCCTAGGCTCGAGTACCCGACCGACGATGTCGCGATGGCGCAACCGCTGATCGCCGCCGGCCTGGCCGTCGCGCTGCTGCCTTCGCTGAACCTCGCGCCCCCTCATCCCGGCGTCACGGTCCGGGAGCTGCCCCACGTTCCTCCCGGGCGCGACGTGTGGTGCCTGAGGCCGGCTCATCAGAAGCTGCCCGCAGCGTCCGCGATGATCAACGCGCTCGTGCGGGCCGCGAGTCAGCTCCAGCAGCCGCAATGGCAGCAAGATCCAGCTGCCGCACACGGACGGGGTCGGTGAGGATGTCCATCTCGACGATCCTGCCGCCTGCGA
>CAVUPW010000026.1:0-60557 GCA_963743345.1 uncultured Solirubrobacterales bacterium | reverse complement strand
TCGAACCCGCGACCTTCGGCTTGGGAAGCCGACGCTCTACCAACTGAGCTACGTCCGCGCTGTGCAAACCACCTGCAAATGCCGATGCTCGGAAACCGGTGGGTTGCGCCCAGGCCGGATTTTACCCCCGGGCTGCCGCCGCGACTTTGCCGGCTCCTGGCCGTCCCGCCGCCCTCACGCGCCTTGCAGCGCGTCGAGGATCTCACGGGATTTGTGCGGGGTCCACTCCGACACTTCGGTGAGCGCACGCTCGGCCAGGGCGAGCACGGAATTCGACACCAGCGCTCCGCGGGCGAGCAGAAGCCGCACTGTCTCGCCGCGTCCTCGCCAGACCGCCACCGCCAGCGCATCGTCGGAGAGGGGGAACCCGAGGTCGAGGGCAAGCGCGAGCGCCGCGGTGTTGCCGGCGCCCGCGAGCGTCTTCACGATCCCGGGATCGGAGGCTCCCAGGCGCTCTGCGGTTCCTGGCTCGGTGGCCAGAGCTTCGAACACGCCCGCCTGGTCGGCGCGGGCCAGGGCCGCGTAGAAGGCGTCGTCTCCTTCGAGCTCGACGGCAAACCCCCGCCGGCGGAACAGCTCCAGCGCGTCCGCCCGGCCCGCTCGCGCCGCCACCGCCGCCGCGCTCTGGCCGTCCCACCGCGGGGCCGGCAGGGACGGATTCGCGCCGACGTCAACCAGCAGTTCGATCAGGGGTAGTGCGTTGTCCCGCGCCACCGAATGGTGCAGCGCCCGATCGCCCCACGCACTGATCGCGTTCGGGTCGGCACCGTGGTCGAGCAGCCAGTGCACGCCGTTCAGATCAGTCCAGTCAAGCTTGCGGTGAAGCATCGTCGTCAGACCCTGGGCTGACAGACGTCCGCTTTCCACCACCGCGCGCATGGCGTCGTCGTCAAAGCCCTCGGGCGCGTGATAGGCGACCTCGCCGCCGAGATTCGGATCGGCGCCGTGCGCGAGCAGCAGCCTCGTCAGCTCGCCATGGTGCGCGACGCCGGCGGCGCCGTACAGCACGCTCTCGAAAGTCGGTGCCGGCTGATGCTCGGGCTCGAAGAACCCGGTGTCGGGATCCGCACCGGCGTCGAGCAGCGCCTCCGCCGCCCGGACGAATCCACCTGAGCCGCGCAGGCGCAGGTAGCGCGAGAAGCACAGATACGTGAGTGCGTCCCATTCGTAAGCGCCGCCGCGCGCGGTGGCGAGTGCCCCGTCCTCGGCAAGCAGCCGCCGCACTCGGTCGTCGTCCCCGCGGACCGCCGCGACATAGATGCTGCTCTCCGCCACCTCCGGATACGCGGCGAGGATCGCACCGGCAGCGGCGAGCGTCCCCGATGCATGCGCCTCGCGCGGCACGCACGCGGCGCGGATGAACTCGTCGGTCACCACGGGTCCGGCACCTCAGACTCCTCCGGCCGCGCAGCGGGTTGGTTTGCCACGAGTAATGCAATCACCCGAATCATTTTCGCCTTTTCGGCGACCCTCCGCCGGAGCATCACCTCTCGTCCCTCCGCCGGAGCATCACCTCTCTCCTCCGAGCCGTGGGCCGGCCCGCGGTCGTTCTGTCTCGCGTCGGCCGTCCACCGGCTGCTCAGGGCACCGGAGAGGAGAGCGATCGCGGCCTTCGTCAGGCGATCAGCGGCCGGAGTCGTCCAGCTCGGGTTCCTCGCCCTCGATGGGGACAAACGGAAGGAGACCGACGATCTCCATCAGCCGGCGGGCGTGGGGCGGCAGATCCGCACTCAGCTTGAGCCTGCGGCCGTTGGCCTTGGCGCTACGGACCAGGGCGGTCATCGCGCGCAGCCCGGCGGAGTCGATGAAGTCGATGCGCGAGAGGTCGAGCAGGATGTCGCTGTTGGCCTCGAGCTCGCGCTCCACGGCCAGCTCGAGCAGCGAGGCGCTCGTGAGTGCGAGCTCCCCTTCGACGCAGACGCGCACCCAGCCGCCGGCCATCGGCTCGAGGCGCAGCGCGAACGGAGCCGACGACTGCAGGTCGTCCGGCCTCATGCGGTCGCCGGCGTCGGATGGGTGGAGGTACGAAGACATGGCAGACCCGATTCTCTACAACGGGAGCACGCTTCTGCAAACATCGCACGCCTCGGGGCCGTCTCGGGGAGAGGAGCAGGCCACGAGGTTGCAAACGAACGTCGCAAGCTCCGGGAAGCCGGCACCGGGCGCCGTCTTGGAGCGCTCAGAGGCCACGAGCCGGACGGTGACGCCGCCGCTCGGGGGGCGCGCACGTGCTGCCGCCCCACCCCGCGTATTACTCTCCGGGAATGCGCCGGTTCGCCATCCCGGTCCTGGCCATCGCCGTGGCGGCGGGCCTGCTGGCCCTGCTGGCGTTCGGCGTAGCGCACCAAGGGACGAGCAGCTCTATCGACGCCTCCGTGGCGCGGGGCGACTATCCGTCGGTGCCGAAACCGCACGTTCAGCTGCCGATCCTCGACTCGGCGGGGTCGAAGAGCCTCGCTCAGCTGCGCGGAGAGGTGGTGGTGCTGAACGTGTTCGCATCATGGTGCGGGCCGTGCAAGGCGGAAGCCCCGATCCTCGAGCAGGAGCAGCGCCAGCTGGCGCGCAACGGGGCCACGGTCCTCGGCGTCACCTACCTCGACAACTCGAGCGACTCCGAGACTTTCGTGCGACAGCAGCACATCACCTATCCGGTCGTCCGCGACGTCAGCGGCAACTTCGTGCGGTCGTTCGGCACCACCGGCGTGCCCGAGACGTTCGTGATCAACCGCCAGGGGCGGATCGTGGCCGTGCGGCGCTATCAGCTCGACGGCACCTGGCTACAGCAGACGCTTCCGCGGATCCTGGCCGAGCGCTCATGACCCGGACCGCCCTCCGCGTCGCGCTGACCGCTCTCCTCGTCGGTTGCGCCATCACCCCGACGGCGCTCGCCGCGACCCGCCCGGCGCGAGCCTCGCTGACCGACATCGAGCAGGACGTGATGTGCACGTCCTGCCGCGAGCCGCTGGCAGTGGCGCAGTCGCCCCAGGCCGACTCCGAGCGCGCGTACATCCGGAAGTTGATCGCCGAGGGCCTGACCAAGCAGCAGATCGAGCAGAACCTCGTCGGGCAGTATGGGACCGCGGTGCTCGGCCGGCCGCCGGCGAGCGGATTCAACCTGACCGTCTACGTGCTGCCGCCGGCGATCGTGGTTGCCGGGCTCGCCCTCCTGGCCGTCACGCTACCGCGCTGGCGGCGTCGGACGCGCGCGGCCGCGCGTCAGACGCCCGGCCCCGCCGGGGCGTTAGACCCGCTCGAGGCGGCTCGCTTGGAGCACGAGCTCAGCCAGTTCCGCGGCTGACCCGCGGCCTCGGCTACATCGCGTCCGGAGCGCTCACGCCGAGCAGCCCCAGGGCCAGCGCGATCGTCATCTGCGTCGCCGCCGACAGCGCCACCCGCAGCGACTCGACGATCTCAGGCGTGACGCCGATTACCCGGCATGCCTCGTAGAACGCGGTGAAGTCCTGGGCCAGCTCCAGCGCGTAGCTGGTGATTCGGTGCGGTGCGCGGCGTTCGGCCGCCTCGGCGATCTCGCCCGGGAAGGCGACGAGCTTCTTGATCAGATCGCGCTCGAGCTGCTCGAGCGAGGCCGCCTCCCAGGCGGTCTGCAGCGCACCGGACACGCGCTCCTCGGGCAGCCGCCGGAGCATCGAGGCGATCCGAGCGTGGGCGTACTGCACGTAGTAGACCGGGTTCTCGCGCGACTGCTTGCTGGCGAGCTGCACGTCGAGGTCGATCGTGCGGTCGTGCGAGCGCTGGAGCATGAAGTACCTGGTCGCGTCGACCCCGATCTCGTCCAGCAGATCGTCGAGTGTGACGAAGTCCCCGCGACGCTTGGACATCGCGAACGCCTGGCCGCCCGCAACCAGGTGCACGAACTGGAGGATCGGCGACTCCACGGCGTCGGGGTCGTCACCGACCGCTGCCATCGCCGCCTTGAGCTCGATCGCGTACGTCGTATGGTCCGCGCCGAGCGGGATCAGCTGCCGCTCGAAGCCGCGCCCGCGCTTGTTCTGGATGTACGCGACGTCTGCCGCCAGATAGGTCGGCTGACCGTTCGATCGCACCACCACGCGGTCCTTGTCATCGCCGAAGTCCGTCGTCCGCAGCCACAGGGCCCCCTCGGCGCGGTACACGTGGCCGGATCGCTCGAGCACCGAAAGCGCTTGCTCGAGCTGGGTGGGCGACCCCTCGTGGAGCGTGCGCTCGCTGAAATACGTGTCGAAGTGGACGCCGTAGCGCTCGAGCGTCGACATGATCTGTGCCAGCAGCAGCTCCACTGCACGTGCCGCCAACTCGTCGACCGGCGCCTCCGCGGCACCGGGAATCGCGGCCGCGACGTCGGCCACATACGAGCCTTGGTAGCCCTGCTCGGGCACCTCCTCGCCCCGGGCGCGAGCGCGGACCGACTCGCCCAGCAACTGGATCTGGTTGCCGGCGTCGTTGAAGTAGTACTCGCGGCTCACCTGGTGGCCGTGGTGCTCGAGGATGCGCGCCAGGGCATCGCCGTAGGCGGCGTGCCGGCCGCTGGCGGCCACGAGCGGCCCGGTTGGATTCGCCGAGACGAACTCGAGCAGGATCCGCTCGGGTCGCTGTGCGCCTCCGCCGCCGAAGCGCTCGCCGGCGTCAAGCACCCAGCGCAGGGCGCGCTGGTGCCAGCCATCGGACAGCACCAGGTTCAGGAAGCCGGGCCCGGCCACGTCGATCCGCTCGAGCTGGGGGCCGAGCAGCCCCTCGAGCTCGGTGGCGATCCGACCGGCGATGTCCCGGGGCGGCGCGCCGAGGACCGGCGCCAGCAGCATGGCCGCGTTCGTCGAATAGTCGCCGAGCCCCTTGCGCCGCGGCCGGTCGAGCGTGGGCTGCGTCGGCGGCTCGTCCGCCGTGCCGCGGACGGCGTCCACCGCCGAGCGCACCGCGGCGACCAGCTCCTCGAGCGGACCGGCGTCTGTCATCTTGGTCGTCACAGCCCCTGAATCGCTCCGCGTACCGCCGAGAAGCCACGCGGCGGCTGGAACATGCGGTCGAGCCGTTCGACCTCCGGCGGTGGACCCATCGCGATGATCATGTCCCCCACGCCGAGCACGGTCTGCCCCGGCGGCTGGGTCTCGAGCTGGCCGTCGGGATGCCGGATGGCCACGATCACCGCGGCGCCGCTGATATCGGAGATCGAGCGCCCCACGGCCTGACAGTCGGGGGAGACTTCGATCTCCTCCATGCGGTAGTCGGCCACGTCGAACGCGCCCGCCCACCTGAGGACGGAGCGCCACCCGCGCCATCTCCGATCCCGAGGTCTTATAAGGCGAGATGACGCGGTCGGCGCCGGCTCGCAGCAGCTTCTTCTCGGAGTCCTCGGCCGACGCCCGAGCGATGATGAAGATGTCCGAGCGCAGCTCGCGCGCGGTCAGCGCGATGAAGATGTTCTCGGCGTCGGAGTCCACGCACGCGATCACGCCCTGCGCCCGCTCGATCCCCGCCTGCGTGAGGACTACGTCATCGGAGGCTTCGCTTTCGATGAGCGGGACCCCGGCGGCGAGGGCAGCCTCCCGGTTGAGCGGGTTGGGGTCGATCACCACGTGCTTGGCGCCTGCTGTCCGCAGGTCGCGTGAGACCTGCCGTCCAACGCGGCCGAAGCCGCACACGATGTAGTGGTCGCTGAAGGAATCGATCATCTTCTCGATGCGGCGCTCTTCGAGCATGCCGCTGAGCTGCCCGGAGACGAAGAACTCGGCGACCGTCGCCAGGCCGTAAAAGAGCGTACCTATGCCCAGCAGCTCGAGGCCTACTTTGACCACACGACCACCCGCATCGTGTGGATCGGGGATCGATCCAAGCGTCGTCACGGTGTCGACCGTCCAATCGAACCCGTACGCCGGCGAGACCCCCTCCACCACCACGAAGGCGATCGTGCCGGCCATCACGAGCAAGGTCAGCGCCACCATCAGAATCCCGAGCCGGCGCATGAACAGCCGGATCTCCCGCCGGGCGTTCGCGCGCTGCTGGATGGCGCGATGGCGTTCGCCCCCGCCGTCCTGGCCGGGGACCACCCAGGCCCCGCTCTGGCTCCAATCCGCCATCAGCGATCCTCGCTCCCCGTCACCTGAGACACCAGCCGTGATACGGATCCTCGCGCGTCCTCATCGAGACCTTAGGCGTCCTCATCGAGACCTTAGTAGTGATACGGCTCACCGGCCAGGATCTTGTGCGCGCGATACACCTGCTCGAGCAGGACCACCCGGGCCAGCTGGTGGGGCAGGGTGATCGCCCCGAGCGACAGCCGCTGATCGACGTCCTCGAGCTCGAGCCCAAACGGCCCGCCGACCACGAAGCACAGGTCCTGCCCACTCTGGCGGCGTGCCTCGAGGAAGCGGCTGAAGCCGACCGAGTCGAGCTGCTCCCCGTCGCGATCCAGCAGCGAGACGAACGCCCGCTCGGGAATCCGGCGGCTGACGTGATCGTCTTCGCGCACCTCGATCAGCTCGAGCTTGACGTGTCGCGCAAGCAGCTTCTGATAGTGCTGGACATCGTCGGAGAACGGCGGGCGGAGCCTCCCCACGGCGACGACGAGGATCCTCACGATGGGATACTACGTTTCCATGGACGATCCCGGCCGCCCCGAGCGGCACATCAACATCCACTTCTCGCCGGACATCATGGCCGGCGTATATGCGAACTTCGCCAACGTGAGCCACTCGGACTACGAGTTCACGATCACGTTCGCCCGCGTCGACCACGAGGTCGAGGACGACGAGATCCCGGGCGTGGTGGTGTCGCGCATCAATCTGAGCGCCAGGTTCATGCGCGAGCTGATCGACGCCATGCAGGACAACTATTCCAAGTGGCAGACCCGGGAGGGGATCAAGAACCTGCCTGAATACGGCGGGACTCAGGAGCTCGACGAGCCCTCCGAGTAACTCACCGCCGCCCCGATCCGCTCGGCGGTCGGGGGGTGGGTGGCCAGTAGGGAGGTGAGCCACCGCGGCGGCTTCAGGTCGGCGACGTTCTGGACCGCGATCGCCCGCTCGAAGGAGATGAACGCCTCGGGAGCACGGGTCAGCGTGAGCGAGTAGGCGTCGCTGCGGCGTTCGATCGCGCGCGACAGGCGGTTGCCGATCAGGCCAGTGGGCACTCCCACGACCACGGCGGCCAGCGCCATGGCGGGCAGCGCGCCCGGGGTGCCGCGCTCCGGCGAGAGCTCCCAGCTGAGGCGCTGTACGGCGAGCGCGGCGGTCGGAGCCACGAGCGCGGCGTATAGCACGCCACGCGACACGTCGCGGTTGCGAACGTGGGCGAGCTCGTGCGCCACCACCACGCGGACCTCGTCGCGGTCGTAGCGATCGAGCAGCGTGTCGTACAGGACCACGCGCTTGGTCGGCCCAAGCCCGGTCACGTATGCATTGGCCGCCGTCGTCCGCCGGCTGGCGTCGACCGAGAACACCTCCCCCACCTTGACCCCGGCCGCCTGGGCGAGCTCAAGGACGTCAGAGCGCGTCTCTCCCTCCGGAAGCGGGGTGAAGTCGTTGAACACCGGATCGAGCACGACCGGCGCTAGCGCGGCGAGCACGGCGCCGAACGCCACCGACCCGGCCGAGGCGGGCAGCCACCATCCACGGGGATAGCGTCGGGTGATCGTCACGGCCGCCCCTCCCGCTCCGGCGGCGAGCACGGCCTCGATCGCGCCGCCCTTGAGCAGATCCGCCGCCCAACCGCGCCAGGACTGTGTGACCAGCCCCACCGCCATCCCGCGCTTGCGGGCGATCGCTCGTAGAGGCAACGGTGGCAGGGACAGGACCACGGCCAGTCCGGCTGCCGTCGCCGCGCCGCCGAGGACGGGACGTTTGAACGGCCTCGACAGCCACCGGGGCGGCCGGCGCACCAGCCGCGCCAGCGACCCCAGCTCGATGGCGCCCCTGGCCGATGGCGAGCGCCAGCTGAGGGCGCGCGAACCGTCCGCCGCGTGCGATTTCAGCCTCGCTGAAGTAGCTGTGCAGGTCGATCTGAGCAGGCTCGATCGGCCGCTCTCGGGGCGACAGCAAGCGCACGCCACCCTCGGCGGCGACCACGGCCAGAAGCACCGATTCGACGAGACGGTGGCGCGATGGGTGCCTCACCAGCGAGACTGTATCCGCGGACCCACCGAGCCGCCCACCCAATGCGAGTCGCCATCGTCTCCGACATCCACGGCAACCGACACGCCTTCGAGGCGGTGCTCGACGCGATCGAAGCCTCCGAATGCCAGGAGATGTGGTGCCTGGGCGACCTCGTCGGCTATGGGGCAGAGCCCGACGCCTGCGTCGAGCTGGCCCGCCGGTACGCCGCGATCTGCCTGGCCGGAAACCACGACCTGGGCGTTCGCGGAGCGCTCCCGCTCGAGGAGTTCTCCCGGGGCGCGGCGCTGGCCGCCCGCTGGACCCAGGGAGTGATCGGGCCGGACACCCGCGACTACCTGGAGAAGCTCGAGCCGGCCCACTTGGACGAGGACGTCGGTCTGTACCACGCCAGCCCCCGGGATCCGGTCTGGGAATACGTGCTCTCGCCGCTCCAGGCCGAGTTGTGCCTCGACGCCCAGTCCCACCGGGTATGCCTGATCGGCCACTCCCACGTGGCTTTGTCGTTCTCCCGGGCCGACGGCCAATCCGCCACCGGCCAGACCCGGGCCCCCGGCGAGCAGCTCGACATCAGCGAGGGCGAGTGGCTGATCAACCCGGGCAGCGTCGGCCAACCGCGGGACGGCGATCCGCGTGCCGCCTGGCTCGAGCTCGAGCTGGAAGCCTGGGAGGCCCTCTACCGGCGCACCGAGTACGACATCGCCGGGGCGGCCGCCGCAATCCGGGCCGCCCGGCTGCCCGATTCGCTGGCCGAGCGCCTGGCCTTCGGGCAGTGAGGGCCCGCGCCAGAATTAGTGGCGGAAATTGACGAGTGGCTGGGCGTGTCTGGGCTAACCGGGCCGCCGAGCCCGGGCCGGCAGGAGCCACCCGAGCGCGCTAACGGAATGCCAACGACCCGACCCTCTAAAGTCAGGGCGCGCATGCGCTATGCGCCTCGCGCCATCCTGGCCGGCGGGCTCGGGTTCGCCGCCTCTCTTGTCGTTGCCTGCGGCGGCAGCTCCGGCCTGCTCTCGGGCAATCAGTCGATCGGGCTGAGCGGCCAAGCCGACCAGATCTCGTCGGCCGTTCAGTCGGGCAACTGCGGCGCGGCGATCAATGCCAGCGCCGCGCTGAACGGCGATGTCCAGACGCTCCCGGTCACGGTCAACCCCACCCTGCGCCGCAACCTGAGCCAGGGCGCCAGCACGATCGCCGAGCTGGCCCGCAAGGACTGCCTCCAGCAGACCTCCTCGACCGCCTCCACCCCCACCACGTCGCCTTCGACCAGCTCCTCGACACCCACGTCGACCAGCACGTCGTCGAGCACGAGCACCCCGACGAGCACGAGCACGAGCATCGACGTCGACCACCTCGAGCACCGCAACCACTCCGACCGATACGGTTACTACTTCTACGACGACCGGCGGTGTGGGGCTCGGCGGCGGCACGACCACGACCAGCGGCAACGGCAGCGGCAGCGGGGGAGCAGGCCCCGGTAATTCGAACACGAGCGGAACCGGCGGTGGTGGGTGACTAACGGAACGGAGATCGTCGGGCGATATCGGATGGAGGGCCGCCTTGGCGTCGGCGGGATGTCGACGGTGCAGCTGGCCTTCGACCAGCGCCTGGAGCGCTACGTGGCGATCAAGCTGCTGGCCGAGCACCTGGCCGACGATCCCGACCTTCGTCTCCCGCTTCCGCCGCGAGGCGCTTTCCGCCGCTCGGCTGGTGCACCCCAACATCGTCCAGGTGTTCGACTTCGGCTTCGACGAGCGCCAGGGCCAGCACTTCATCGTGATGGAGCACGTGCCCGGCTACTCCTGCGCCGAGCTGCTGCGCGACCACGGCCGGCTGGAGATCGATCAGGCGGTCGACGTCGTGACCCAGGCCTGCCGCGGGCTCGACTACGCCCACCGCAACGGCGTCGTGCACCGCGACGTCAAACCCGGCAACCTGCTCGTGTCGGATTCCGAAGTCGTCAAACTGGCCGACTTCGGAATCGCTCGCGCCACCGACCAGTCGAGCATCACCCAGGTGGGGTCGGTGCTCGGTACGGCGGCGTACCTCGCCCCCGAGCAGGCGCGGGGCGACGAGGCCGGACCGCGAGCTGATCTCTACGCGCTCGGGGTGGTCGCCTACCAGTTGCTGACCGGCCGGCTGCCCTATGAGGCCAACTCCCTGTCCGAGCTCGCCCTCAAGCAGCAGCGCGAACCGCCACCGCCGGTCGACGAGCTCAATCCTCGGGTGCCGCCGGAACTGGCTGACGCGGTCGCGCTGGCTCTCGCGCTAGACCAGGAGGAGCGCCCCGCCAACGCCGCGCTCCTGGCCGAGGCAATCGCCGCCGGCGCCCGCGGCATCGAGCCCGCGGAGGTTGCCAGGACGCGGAACCTGGGGGGCACCGCGGCCACCCGAGTGCTCTCGGGCCGCGGGACCGGCGACGCCCACCGCGGCAACCCGCGTGGGGCCCGCGCCCGCCACCGGCGTCGGCGTCGGCGGTCCCGCCACGGCGCGGACGCGCCAGCTCGAGCCGCGCCGGCCTGCCTACCCGCCGCCGATGAGCGGGTATGGACCGGATGACACTCGTCCCGGCGCCCCCGCGCGCTCGGGCGGATCCCGGGCCGCGAGGCGCTTCCTCGCCTTCCTCGCCGTGGTGCTGCTGTTCGTCGCCGCGGTGGCGGTGGCGGTCACGATCTCGGCCAGCACCTCGAGCAAGGTCGTGCACTACCGCAAGGTGATCGCGCACGACACGGGAAGCGCCGTCAAGCAGTTCCAGGACCTGGTCGACCAGTACACGAAGTAGGTCGCCGGCGCACGTCTCTTTGGGCCTCGCTTCGGAATCCGGCTCAGGAGCGGTCGCTCATCAAGACGTCGATCGCCGGATTTCGCTAGCTCGGCGTCCGTGGGACCGGGCACCCCATCCTGACCCGGTTCGAGGGCCGGCCCGGGCCCCGCGTCGACCGCCGGGCCGGGCATGCACGAGGCCCGAAAGCCGACCGCCGCCACGCGCTCTCGGGAGATGTGCACGCTGGAGATGCTCATATCCCGAAGGCCAGCGATGGGATAGAGGTTTCGGGATATAAGCACGGGTTGGCGCGGGCTCGACGGAGGCGCCCTCACCGACCCGCCGGCGCCGGCAACCCCCCCGGCGCCGGCAACCCCCCCGGCGCCGGCAACCGCCCGCCGGCGCCGCCAACCCCCCCGCGCGACCGGCGCCACCGCGCAGCGCAGCGGCCACCTCCGCCAGCCGCCCGCCGTCCACCGCCGCCCGCAGGTCCTCCATCAACCGCGCGACGAACCACAGGTTGTGCAGCGTGACCAGCCGCAGCCCGGTCAGCTCCCGCGCGCGCAGCAGGTAGTGCAGATACGCCCGGGAGAACCCGCCGGCGCAGGCTGGACAGCCGCATCCGTCGAGGATCGGCTCGGGCGCGGTGCGCCAGCGGCCCTTGACCAGGTCGACCCGCCAGCGAGCTTCGGGGTCGGGGATCAGAGCGACGCCGTGGCGCCCCAGACGAGTCGGCAGCGCGCAGTCGAACGTGTCGATGCCGAGTTCGACGCCGGCGATCAGGTCGTCGATGTCGCCGATGCCGAGCAGGTGGCGGGGACGGTCCGGCGCGAGTCGGTCTAGCTCGGCCGTGGCCCACGACACCACCTCGTGCATCTGCGCCTTCTCCCGCCCGAGCGAGCCGCCGATGGCGATGCCGTCGCAGCCGCTCGAAGCGACCACCGCCGCCGACACCCGTCGCAGGTCCTGGTCGACGCCGCCCTGGACGATGCCGTACACGACCTGCCCGGGTGGCCCGGACGCGGCGTGCCAGCCCAGGCAGCGCTCCAGCCAGCGGTGGGTGCGCTCCATCGATCGCTCGGTGTACTCGCGCGAGACGTGGAACGGCGTGCATTCGTCGAACACCAGCGCGATGTCGGATCCGAGCGCGGCCTGGATCGCCATCGAACCCTCGGGCGAGAGAAAGCGCTCGGCGCCATCGACGTAGGAGCGGAACCGCACGCCCTCCTCGCCGATGGCCAGGATCGCGCCGATGCGGGAATCCGATCCCCCGCCCGTCATGCGCGGAATCCGCATCGCCCGCCCGCATCTCCGCCCGCACCACCGCCCACGTCGCCGCCCGCACCACCGCCCACACCACCGCCCACGTCCGCCCCCCGCCCGCACCGCCGCCGGCGCGGGCGCGGCCGCGTCCCTTGATCTCGTCAGCCACGCTCCCGTGGCCCATCGAGAAGACCTGAAACCCGCCCGAGTCGGTGATGATCGCCCGCTCCCAGCGCATGAACTCGTGCAGCCCGCCGAGCTCGTCGACCAGTTCGGGTCCCGGCGCGAGCATCAGGTGAAACGTGTTGCCGAGGATCAGCTCATAGCCGAGCGCGGCCACGTCGCGCGGCTCGAGCGTCTTGACCACGCCCTTGGTGGCCAGCGGCACGAACGCGGGCGTGCGCACGTCGCCGTGGGCCAGATGAAGCGTGCCGGTCCGGGCACGCGAATCGGACGCGCGGGTCCGGACGGTGAACATGCCAGGACCCTACTTGCACCACGTCTCCCCCTGCGGTCCCGCCCGGCCGGCACGCCCTGGCGAGCGTGCCGGCGGGGATGAACCCAATGGGAGGGGAGAGATTGAGGCCGCCGGGACCAGGGGTGCCGGCGGCCTGGAGGGGACTTCGGTCAGCTCGCGGCCGGCGCGGACTCCTCGGTCTCGGCGCCCTCGATCGTCCTGGCGGCGCCGCCGAGCGAGATCTGGACCTTGCGCGGCTTGTGCTGCTCGGGCTTCGGGATCCGCACCTCGAGCACGCCGCTCTCGAAACTGGCCTCGATGCCGTCGGCGTTGACGCCCTCGGGCAGCGTGACTGACCGCGAGAACGAGCCGGAGGCGCGCTCCATGCGGTAGTAGCCCTCTTTGCGCTGCTCGTGCTCGGCCCTGCGCTGACCGGAGATCGTCAGCACGTTGTCCTCGAGCTCGATGTTCACGTCGTTCTCGGACAGTCCGGGCAGATCGGCCCGGAGCACGAAGTGGTCGTCGGTCTGGGCCACATCCATGGCCGGGATCCAGCGCCGCATCACGGGCTGGCCGCCATTGCTGGGTGTGGGCGAGTCGAAGAACGAGTTGAAGAGCCGATTCATCTCGTTCTGCATGGTCTGGAGCTCACGGACGGGCTCCCACCGGATTAGTGCCATTGATGGACCTCCCTTGGGGTTGAGAAACTCTCTGCCGCCACATTATGAAATCTAAGTGGCTTAATGTCAAGTATACTTCGCTCGGCGTATATAGATCGGCCGGACGCGAAGCGAACTTGACGCTGAGGGCGCTCATCGCCGCGTCCCCGCAACCACGAGCAGCTCGCACGGCCCCTCGAACCCGCCGCCGGGAAGCTCGAACTGCGAGAGCTCACGCTCGATCTCACGCCATGCGCCCTCGCGCTCGGCCTCGCTCAGGCCGGTCAGCATCTGGTGCAGCGCTCCGAACGACTCGCGCTCGAACCGAAGGCATTCGGCGGCCGACGCCATGCGCAGCGGCGCCGACACCCGCCGCACCTCCACGTCCTCGAAGCCTGCATCCGAAAGCAAGGCCTCGATGACACCAGCCGACCCCAGGCTGAACGGCCCCGGTTGACCGGGCGCCGGCGCGGGCAGTTCGGCCCGCCGGCGAATCACCGACACCGGGATCGAGAAGAACCGGTTGGCCTCCGCCGTCGAGTAGACGATCCCGGCCAGCCGGCCGCCGGGACGCAATGAGCGCCTCATTCCGGCGAACGCGCTCGACTGATCCGGGAAGTAGATGAATCCGACGCGCGAGATCACCGCGTCGAACGTGCCCGGCTCCACCTCGAGCGCCTCGCCGTCCATCACCCGGATGGCGACGTTTGCCCAGACCGGCCGATCGCGCGGCCTGCTCCGCGTAGCCCAGGATGTTCGAGGAGATGTCGGTGGCGAGAACGCTGCCCGACGGCCCAACTCGCCGTGCCGCCGCCAGCGTCTGCCCACCTGCGCCGGACGCGACATCCAGCACCCGGGCGCCGGCACCCACGCCGGCCAGGTCGAGCATCAGCTGCGGTCGCCTCGCCCAGCCAATCCTCTAGGAATCCACCCCACCGGTGCCACGGCTCGGCCGCTGCCTGCCACTGCTCGCGGGTGGTGCTCTTGTACGCGACGGCATCAAACGTCGCTGTGCTCATCGGGACCTCCGATCATTCGGTTCATGCTTCTTCGATCCACCCCCGGAGGTCCTCGTCGGAGACGCGCTCGAGCAGCTCGGGGTGGTCTGAGCGCATGTGCTCGCGGATGCGCTGCACCACCTCGTCCTCGCTCTCGCCGCGGGCCACGTACCCGCACTCGCAGTTGATCTGCTTGGCCATCCCTAGGACCTCCTTCGGTCTGGTGGTTTGTAGGCCCCCGCCGTTGGGGCTATGTTGGCGCGACGTTGGCGGCCCCGGTGAGAATTCAGCTGTGCGGCATGCTGGCGGTCGAGATCGAGGGCCGCCGGATCGACCACGACCTACCGGGCCGTCAGGGCCGCCTCCTGCTCGCCTTCTTGGTTCTGCACCGACTGCGGTCCGTCCGCCGCGACGAGCTGATCGATGCGCTGTGGCCGACGACACCGCCGGCCGCCGCCGACGCGGCGCTGCGTGCCCTGATCTCGAAGCTTCGCCGGCTCCTGCCGGCCGACATGCTCGACGGCCGCAGCGACCTGCGCCTCACCCTCCCCCGCGACGCATTCGTCGACCTCGAGGACGCGCGCGAGGCGATTCACCGGGCCGAATCGGCGGTGGCGCAGGGCAACTGGCATCGCGCGTGGGGCGCCAGCCAAGGCCCCATGTTCACCGCGCGCCGCGGCTTCCTGCCCGACGAGGACGCCGAGTGGATCCGGGACACCCGGCGCGAGCTCGACGCGCTCTACCTGCGCGCGCTCGAGTCTTATGCTCAGGCATGCCTCGGGGTCGGCGGCACTGAGCTGGCCGCGGCCGAGCGTGCCGCCCGCGAGCTGACCCGCCTCGCCCCCTACCGCGAGTCGGGCTACCGGCAGCTGATGCGCGCGCTGGCCCGCAGCGGCAACACAGCCGAGGCGCTGCGCACCTACGAGCAGCTGCGCACGCTCTTGCGCGAGGAGCTCGGAATCGCCCCGTGCGCCGAGACGCTCGAGCTCCACGCCAGGCTGCTCAGCGACCGCGCCCCGGCGGCCGGCTAGCCGCCGCTACTCCCTCAGAGTTGATCATCGAGCGGCCGGTCATCGCCTCGGGCTGCTCGAAGCCGAGAATCTCCAACACGGTCGGCGCCACGTCGGCCAGGACCCCCTGCTCGCGCAGCCGGACCCCGGGCACGGTCACGATCACCGGCACCGGGTTCAGCGAGTGGGCGGTGTTGGGGGTGCCGTCGTCCTCCAG
Source organism: uncultured Solirubrobacterales bacterium (assembly GCA_963743345.1). GTDB lineage: Bacteria > Actinomycetota > Thermoleophilia > Solirubrobacterales > Solirubrobacteraceae > Palsa-465. Next base: position 45,090 of record CAVUPW010000026.1, on the reverse strand, counting down.
CATGTGGTCGGAGTTGCCGTGGTCGGCGGTTATGAAGCAGGCGCCACCGGACTCGTGGACCGCCGTCACCACGTCGCCCAGACACCGGTCCACCGTCTCGATCGCGCGCACCGCGGCCGGGATCACGCCGGTGTGGCCGACCATGTCGGGATTGGCGAAGTTGATGATCCCGAACGTCGGCGAGTCCTCGCGCCAGGCCTCGACAAACGCGTGCGCCGCCTCGGGAGCGCTCATCTCGGGCTTGTAGTCGTAGGTGGGGACGTCGCGCGGCGAGGGCACCAGCTCGCGGCGCTCGCCGTCGAACGGCTCCTCCTCCCCGCAGCTGAAGAAGTACGTGACGTGCGCGTACTTCTCGGTCTCGGCCACGTGCAGCTGGCGCACTTCGCGCTGGGCCAACGCCTTGGGCAGCGTCATCGACGGGTGATCGGGGGCGAACGCCACCGGGTACTCGAAGTCCTCCTCGTACTGCGTCATCGTCGCGTAGCGCTCGACGGGCGCCGCGCCCCCGCGATCGATTTCGGAGAACGACGGATCGGCCAGCGCGCGCGAGATCTCCCGCATCCGGTCGGGCCGGAAGTTGAAGGCGACCACCGAGTCACCGGGCCTGATGCACGCCTCGGAGTCGCCCACCACGCACCGGGGTGATGAACTCGTCGGTCTCGTCGCGCTCGTACGCGTCCCGCGCCGCCTGGACGCCGGTGGCGGCCCGGTGCTCGGCCCGGCCGTGCACCAGCAGGTCATAGGCTCGCTGCGTGCGATCCCAGCGCTTATCGCGGTCCATCGCCCAGTAGCGGCCCACCACCGAGCCGATCCGGCCCACGCCGGCGTCCTGCATCCACCCCTGAACCGTCTCCAGGTACCCGGCGCCCGAGTGCGGGAACGTGTCGCGGCCGTCGGTGAATGCGTGAAGCACGAGATCGGGAACCTCGAGCGAAGCCCCCATCCGGATCAGCGCCTCGAGATGCGCCCAGCCGGAGTGCACGCCGCCGTCGGAGACCAGTCCGATCAGGTGCACCCGCTCGGCGTTCGAGAACGCCTCTCGCAGGACCGGGTTCGAGGAAAACTCACCGGTGACGGCCGCCTCGTCGATCCGGGTCAGGTCCTGCATCACCACGGCGCCGGCACCCAGGTTCATGTGCCCGACCTCGGAGTTGCCCATCTGCCCATCGGGCAGCCCGACCGCGCGGCCGCAGGCGATCAGCTGAGCGTGGGGATAGGTCGACCACAGCTGGTCGAACACCGGCGTGTCGGCCAGCGAGACCGCGTTACCGGGGCCGTCGGGGGCGATCCCCCAGCCATCCAGGATGACCAGGATGCAGGACTTCGCGGGCAGCTCGCTGGGACCGGCGGGCAGGTCGGCCATCAGAGCCTTGTAGCCGCGTCGATGATCGCCGCGAACCCTTCAGGGTCGAGGCTGGCGCCGCCGACCAGGGCCCCGTCGATGTCGGGCAGGCACAGGAGCTCGTCGCAGTTCTCGCCCTTCACGCTCCCGCCGTAGAGCACCCGCGTGCGCTGGGCCTGCTCGCGGGAGCGGTCGGCGACCAGCGCCCGCACGAAGCCGATCGCCTCCTGGGCCTGCTCGGGCGTGGCCACCCGACCAGTCCCGATCGCCCAGATCGGCTCGTAGGCGATCACCACGTCACCCAGCTGCTCGGTATCGACCCGCGACAGGTCCTCCTGGACCTGATGGCGGAGCTTGCGCTCGGTGTCTCCGGCCTCGCGTTCCTCCTCGGTCTCGCCGACGCACAGGATCGGGACGAGCCCGGCGGCCAGCGCGGCCGGCACCTTCAGCTGGAGCGCGCGATCGGTCTCGCCGAACAGCTCGCGGCGCTCGGAGTGCCCCAGTATCACGCCCTGCACCCCGATCTCGACCAGCATCTGCGCCGACACCTCGCCGGTGAACGCCCCGTGGTCCGCGTGATGCATGTTCTGCGCGTAGACCTGGACGCGCGAGCCACGCGTGGAGTCGACCAGCGCCTGCAGGTCGAGATACGGCGGGCACACCGCCACGTCGACGCCCTGAACGGAGGACACGCGCGGGAGCAGCCCCGCGATGAACTCCTCCGCCTCGCTGACGGTCTTGAACATCTTCCAGTTGCCCGCGATGAATGGGGTGCGGCCGGACCCGTTCGCGCTCATCTAACACTCCTCCCAACACCGCTCATGCCAAGGCCTCCACTCCGGGCAATTCCTTTCCCTCGATCAGCTCGAGTGTGGCGCCGCCCCCGGTCGAAAGGTGGCTGACGGCGTCGGCCAGGCCGAACTGCCGTAGCGCCGACGCCGAATCGCCGCCGCCCACCACCGTGGTCCCCGGGGCCGCCGCCACCGCCTCCGCGACCGCGCGGGTGCCGGCGGCGAACGGCTCCATCTCGAACGCGCCCATGGGGCCGTTCCAGAACACGGTGCCGGCGCCGGCGATCACCTCCCCGTACTCGCGGGCCGTGCGCGGGCCAATGTCCAACCCCATCCACCCGTCGGGCACGTCGACCCCGTCGATCTCTCGGGTGTCGGCGTCCTCGGCGAATCGGTCGCCCGCCACGAGGTCGACCGGAAGCTTCAGCTTCGCGCCCGACCCGGACAGCGTCTGGCGAGCCAGCGTCACATCCTCCTCGGCACATAGCGAGTCCCCCACCGAGTGGCCCTGCGCGGCCAGGAACGGGAAGGCCATCGCCCCGCCGATCAGGATCGTGTCCGCCTGCTCCAGGAATCGCTCGATCACCGCGATCTTGTCGCTCACCTTGGCGCCGCCGAGGACCGACACGAGCGGTCGAGCCGGATCCTCCAGCACCTTCATCAGCGTGCTCACCTCGCGCTCGAGCAGCAGACCGGCCGCGTGCTCTCCCACCAGCCGCGCGACGCCCTCGGTCGAGGCATGCGCGCGGTGCGCGGCGCCGAACGCGTCGTTCACGTACACATCAGCGAGTGACGACAGCGAGCGGGCCAGGTCAGGATCGTTCTTGGTCTCGCCCTTTTCGTAGCGCACGTTCTCCAGCAGCAGCACGTCCCCCGGCCCGAGTGCGTCGACCTCTGCGCGAACGTCGTCGCCGACGACAGCCGGTGCCAGCTTGACCGGCAGCGCCGATCAGCTCACCCAGCCGCTCCGCCACCGGCGCCAGCGACAGCTCGGGCTCGCGATCCTTGGGCCGCCCGAGGTGCGACACGAGCACCAGACGAGCCCCGCGCCCGCGCAGCTCGTCGATCGTGGGCAGCGCGGCGCGGATCCGCATGTCGTCGGCCACCGCGCCCTGATTGAGCGGCACGTTGAAGTCCACCCGAACCAGCACCCGTTTGCCGTCCAGGTCTCCCAGGTCCCGAAGCGTCTTCACAGGAGCTTCTGCGCCACGTCGACGACCCGATTGGAGTAGCCCCACTCGTTGTCGTACCAGGACACGGTCTTGACCATGGTCCCGTCCATCACCGCGGTGAGCTGCGCGTCGAAGATCGACGAGGCCGGGTTCTTGATGATGTCGGTGGAGACGATCGGGTCCTCGGTGTACTCGAAGATCCCCTTCATCGGACCGTCGGCGGCGGCCTTCATGGCCTGGTTGAGCTCCTCGATGCTCGTCTCCCGGCTGACCTCGACGGTCAGGTCGACGACGCTTCCCGTCGGGACCGGGGCGCGAACCGCGAACCCGTGGAGCTTGCCCTGTAGGTCGGGAATGACCAGCCCGATCGCCTTGGCCGCCCCGGTGGTGGCCGGGATCAGATTGATCGCCGCGGCGCGCGCCCGGCGCAGGTCGCTGTGGGGCATGTCCTGCAGGCGCTGATCGGCGGTGTACGCGTGGATTGTGGTCATCAGGCCGTGCTTAATTCCCACCGTGTCGTGCAGCACCTTCGCCACTGGGGCCAGGCAGTTGGTGGTGCAGGACGCGTTCGAGATCAGGTGGTGGTTGTCGCGGTCGTAGACGTCGGCGAAGTTGACTCCGAGGGCCACGGTGACGTCCGGCTCGGTGGCGGGCGCGGAGATCAGCACCTTCCTGGCGCCGGCCTCGAGGTGCTTGGAGGCGTTCTCGCGGTTGGTGAACCGCCCGGTCGACTCGATCACCACCTCGGCGCCCAGCTCTCCCCACGGGAGCTTCGCCGGGTCGGGCTCGTTCAGGAAACGGATGTCCTTCCCGTTGACCTTGATGCCCGAGTTGGTGACCTCCACATCACCGGGGAACGGCCCGTAGGTCGAGTCGTACTTGAGCAGATGGGCGAACATCTTCGGGTCGCCGATGTCGTTGGCGCCCACCCAGTCGATGTCGGCGCCCTGCTCGATGGCGGCCCGGAAGACATTGCGACCGATGCGGCCGAAGCCGTTGATTCCCACGCGTACCGCCATCCCGCGCCACCTCCTCGTCGAGTCCAAAAGAAAGGCCGACTGTCCCGCCGGCACGCCGTAGGCTAGCGCGTCACCTGTGTGACACGATCTCAACCCGGAGCCCGTCCGGGTCTCGCAGATAGCCCGCGTAGTAGCGCTCGCCGTATTGCGGGCGCATGCCGGGCCCGCCGTCGTCGGTACCGCCGGCGCCCAGCCCGGCCGCATGCGCCGCGTCGACCGCTGCCTTGCCGCTGGCCTGGAGCGCGAGATGACCGTAGCCCGGCCCCGGCTTGCGACCGCGCACGACGATCCACACCTGCGGGGCGTTGACCCCGTAGGCCACCGCGTGCTCGGACTGGACCATGCGCCGGGCGCCGAGGGCGTACAGGACGGCGTCGTAGAACCGACCCGACCGCTTCAGGTCGGTCACCTCGAAGCCGATGTGGTGGATCACGCCGCCTTGCTCACGTCGTGGTGCACCACGTGCACGAGGTACTCCGGGTCGGCGCCGTAGCGGGCGGCCAGGTGGGACGCGATGGCCACCGAGCGATGCCGGCCTCCCGTGCAGCCGATCGCCACCACCAGGTGCGCCTTGCCCTCGGCCAGGTACTGGGGCAGCAGGTAGTCGAACAGCGGGTGCAACCGCTCGTAGAAGGCGTCGAGCGCCCCGTCGCGGTTGATGAACTCGACGATCTCGGAGTCGTCGCCGGTCAGGGGGCGCAGATCCGGCTCGTAGTGCGGGTTGGGCAGGAAACGCACGTCGAGCAGGAGGTCCGGGTCCCGCGCCGGGCCGTACTTGAAGCCGAAGCTCTGGAAGGTGACGGCCAGCCGCCCCGGAGTGCGGGTCGGAAGCAGCTCGTCGGCCAGCTTGCGGCGCAGCATGGCCGCGGTCAGGCCGCTCGTGTCGATCACCACGTCGGCGCGGCCGCGCAGCGGGAGCAGGAGCTCGCGCTCGCGCGCGATGCCCTCGGTCACGGAGCCGGTGGGCGCCAGCGGGTGGCGGCGGCGGGTCTCCTTGTAACGGGTCAGCAGCGTCTGCTCGTCGGCGTCGAGGAACAGGACCCGGTGCAAGACACCGGCGGCGCGGAGGTCGTCGAGCATCGCGGCGAACCCCTCGAAGTAGGTTCCCCCCCGGACATCCGAGACCACCGCTGCGCGCTGGACCTTCGATCCCGTGTGCATGAACAGCTCGACCAGCGATCGGATCATCTCCGAGGGCAGGTTGTCCACACAGAAGTAACCCTCGTCTTCGAACACGGCCATCGCCGTGGATTTGCCCGCGCCGGAGAACCCGGTGATGATCACCAGGTCGGTTAGGGCCGACGTCTCGCCGGCCACGGTCGCGGTGTGTTCGCCGAGCTGGTTCACGCGCGTAACTTCCATGCTAAGTCAAGCGGACACGCGCGACATCCGACGGCGGTGTGGCACGATGAGCCGGTGCGGTGGCGCTGGGCGCAGACCACGATCCTCACCGCGCTGACGCTCCTGGTGCTGGGGGCGGCCTTCTGGCTCGGGACCGCCGCCACGAAGTCCGACGATTCGCCCAGGGCGACGGTGCCGGCCCACCCCCCGGCCGACCCCGCCACCCTGTTCGCCACAGTCGAGGCAACGCCCGCTGGCCATACGTGGCGCTCGCGCACGCCCGGGGCCTCGAGTTCCGCGTCGACGAGCTGAATTCGGCCGCGCTTGCCCACTGCCTCGGGCGGACGGGGGTCAGCGACACGTTCGCCTCCGCCCTGTGGATGCTCGACACGCTGTTCAGCATGGCCAGCGTCGGCGTCGATGGTGTGAACATCCATTCGCTGCCGGGCGCCGCCTACCAGTTGTTCACCTTCAGCCGCGACGCCACCGGCTCGCGGGCGTTCGTTCATCCCGACTACTACGGGATGCTGCTGTTCGCCCAGGCCTTCCCGGCCGGCGCCCAGCTTCTGGCCGTGCATGCTCCGGCCGGACCGGTCAAGGTGTGGGCCACGCGCGACCCGGCCGGCCGCACCCGAGTGGCGATGATCAACAAGGACTCCCGTCCCCACCGGGTCGAGCTCCAGCTGCCCCCGGCCCTCGGCCAGGCGGAGCTCGAGTGGCTCCGCGCGCCCCGGGTCGCGGCAACCGACGGCGTGACGCTGGGCGGGCAGACGTTCGGCCCGGAGACGAGCACCGGCCTCCTCGCCGGCGTACCCGCCGTGCACCCCGTGTCGCAGCTGCTCGGCTGGTACTCGATCCAGGTCCCGGCCTACAGCGCGGCGCTGCTCACGCGCTGACGCGCCCCGTTCACCCCACTAGACGCCGGTCTTGTGCAGCTCGCGATACACCTCGCGGGCCAGCTTGCCGGGGATGCCCGGGACCGCCTCGAGCTCCTCGCGCGAGGCGGCCAGGATCGCGTCGGGTGAGCCGAAGTGGTTGAGTAGCGCCCGCTTGCGTGCCGACCCCACACCGGGCAGCTCGTCGAGGATCGAGGCGGTCATGGCGCGGTCGCGTCGGATCCGATGATGGGTGATCGCGAAGCGGTGCGCCTCGTCGCGTACCCGCTGGAGTAGCTGGAGCTCGACCGTGTCGTGGGCCAGGCGCAGCGGCTCGGCCGCCCCCGGCGTGAACACCTCCTCGATCCGCTTGGCCAGCGAGATCACGTAGACGCCTCGCTCGCGAAACGTCTGCAAGGCACGGAGGCCGGCGGACAGCTGTCCCTTGCCGCCGTCGATCACCACCACGTTGGGCAGCGCCGCGAAGCTGGGGTCGTAGTCCTTGTCGTGTGGTGAGAGGTCGTGCTGGCGCTCCCATTGGGCCAGGCGGCGGGAGAGAACCTCCTCCATGGCGGCAAAGTCGTCCGGTTCCCCCACGCGGTTGGCGCCATTCCCATCGGCGCCCGTGTAGAAGTCCCCGCGGATCTTGAAGCGCCGGTAGTCGGACTTCTTCGGCGCCCCGCCCTCGAACACCACCATCGAGGCGACCGTGTTGGTGCCCATCAGCGTCGAGATGTCGAAGCACTCGATCCGCAGCGGGATCGTGTCCAACCTGAGCGCCTGCTGGAGCCCGTCGAGCGCCTCCACCCGCTGCTGGCGCCGGCGCTCCGAGCGCAGCCGCTCCTGGTCGAGCGCCAGTCGCGCGTTGCGCTCGGCCAGCTCGAGGATGCGCCGCTTGTCCCCCCGCTCGGGCGCGCGGATCTCGACGCTGCCGCCGCGGCGGGCGGCCAGAGCCTCGGCCAGCGCGTCGCTCGAGTTCAGCTCGTGCTGGACGATCAAGAGCGGCGGCACCATCATCGCGCTCGTGTAGTACTGGAGGATGAACGCCTCGGCCACGTCGCCGATCCCGCCGTGGGCCTCGTTGTCGAGGTAGAAGCTCTGGCGGTCCGACAGCACGCCGTCGCGGACCTGGAAGACCTGGGCGTTGGCCTCGCCCTCGTGCACCGCCACCGCGATCGCGTCGAGCGTTCCGGTCGACTCGTTGGCCACCCGCTGGCGCTCGAGCAGCGAGTGCACCGCCCGCAGACGGTTGCGCTCCCGCGCGGCGTCCTCGAAGCGCTGCTCGGCGGCCGCCTCGCGCATGGATGCTTCCAGCGAGCGCTCGATGTCCCGGTAGCGCCCGGACAGGAAGTCGATCACGCCCTGGATCCCGTCCCGGTAGTGCTCCCTGCTGACATAGCCGACGCACGGGGCCTCGCAGCGCTTGATGTAGTAGTCCAGGCAGGGCGATCCGCTGCGCCGGCCCGGCTCGGGGCCCTCGCAGGAGCGAAACATGAACACCTTGCCGAGCACCTCGAGCGTCGAGCGCACCCGCTTGGCGTTGCTGTAGGGACCGAAGTAGGCCCGGTCGCGCCGGTGGCGCTCGCGTGTGAAGTACACCCGGGGGAAGTCCTCGTCGAGCGAGATCGCGATGTACGGATACGACTTGTCGTCGCGCAGGCGGATGTTGAAGCGCGGCTTGTACTGCTTGATGAAGTTCTGCTCGGCCAGCAGCGCCTCGGCCTCGGTGTGGACGACCAGCGCCTCGATCTGATCGATCATGTCCAGCAGGTCGCGCCCGCCCCGGGTGCTCGGATTCGAGAAGTGCGAGGCCACCCGCTTGCGGATCGACACTGCCTTGCCGACGTAGATCACCTTCCCGCGGGCGTCGCGGAACAGGTACACGCCGGGCTCGTCGGGCAGCTCGCGGCGCCGGTCGGCGGGGACCACTGACATGCCTCCGAGGATAGGACTCGGGACTGTCCGCGGGACGACGCCAATTGCGGTGCATGCGGCCTACATCGGACCGCCTCGCTAGTCTGAACGCCGGTAATTCGATGGCGACGCGCCCGACCAGCACCCCCGCCGATCTCGGCTTCGCCCAGCTCCTGCGGGCCCACGGTATGCGCGCCACCGCCCAGCGGCGCGCGATCTACAGCGTGTTCGCCGACGCGGCCAGCGCCGACGCCGCCAACGCCCACCTGAGCGCCGAGGAGGTCTTCCAGCAGGCCCGCCTACAGCTCCCCGAGCTCTCCCGGGCTACGGTGTACAACGCGCTGGGCGAGCTGACCGAGGCCGGTCTGCTCGGACTGGTCGAGGGCCCGGGCCCGCGGCGGTTCGACGCCAACGTCATGCCGCACCACCACTTCCGCTGCCAACGCTGCCACGAGCTGCACGATGTCGAGCTCGAGAACGTCGAGGTCATCCTGCGCGAGCGTGGCTTCAAGGTCCAGAGCTCGCACGTGCTGCTCGAGGGGCTGTGTCCGGGCTGCGCGGAGCGCCCGGGGCCGACGCCGGCTCCGGCGAGCTGAGGGCCCGCGCCAGAATTAGTGGCGGAAATTGACGAGTGGCTGGGCGCCCGGCGGGTGAAGTGGCAGGTTAGGCATGACGCGGGCGCGTCCGCCCGGAAGCGTTGGCGTGCGCCGGCGGCGGGAACGCGGCACCCCGCGGGCGGCCGCTCAGTACTTGCGCGCGGACCAGAGGACGGCGAACACGGCGTAGGCCGAGCCGGCCAGAAGGATCAGCCACGCCACCGAGCCGGCGCCGCTGCCCAGCAGTCGCGAGGTGGCGGTCAGCGTCAGCGTCCCCACTCCGAGCGCCACATACAGCAGGGCGCGGCGACCGTCCCCGAGCGAGTACAGGCTGGTCCGCCGGTCGCGGTAGGTGAGCGACAGGAACCACACGATCGTTCCCAGGAAGACCAGCGTCACCGCCTGGATGGCCACGTTCGCAGCGGTCACCCCACCCTGGACTAGCGCCACCAGCGCGGCGATGACCAGCACGATCAGGATGTTGCGAACGGTCGTGTTCAAGGCCTTCAGCGTACCGCGGCGAACGCCTCGGCCGCGGGCGATTGCCCGCCGGCGCGGGAGTCGGCTGGCTCGCCGTCGGCCACGCGCCCTCGCCCGGCGGGCTCAGCGACCTCGCGGCGATCCGGACCGAGGGGCTCGGGCGCGAACCGGTAGCCCACGCCGAAGTGGGTGTGGACATAGCGCCACCCGGGCGAGATCTGCTCGAGCTTGGAGCGCAGCTTGCGCACGAATACGTCGACCGAGCGGTCGCCGCGCGCCATCGTGTAACCCCAGACGCGCTGGTAGACGTCCTCGCGCTCGAGCACACGGCCCTCCGCCACGGCGAGTTGGCGCAGCAGCTCGAACTCCTTGCGCGATAGCGAGGCGGCCCGCTCGCCGACGTAGGCGTCGTAGCGGTCGGGGCGGATCGCAAGCTCGCCGGCCTCGATGGTGACCTCCTCCGTCGGCAGCTCGCCGGCGCGGCGACGGCGGAGCACGGCCTGGATCCGGGCCAGTAGCTCCTCGGGGTGGCAGGGCTTCGTGATCCAGTCGTCCGCGCCGGCCCGCAGACCCTTCACCCGCTCGGACACCGTGACCGGTGCGCTGCAGACGAGCAGCGCCAGCCCGGGAAGCGCGCCGGAAACCCGCTCCACGTATTCCAACCCGGTCAGCCGGGGGTTCACGATCAGCGCGTGCAGCCTCAGCGAGCTGCAGATGCCCTGCATCCGGGGGGAAGGCCAGCACCTCGATCTCCCACCGCAGTGCGCCCAACCGCCGCTCGAGAACGGTGAGCAGCCCGCTGTCATCGTCGATCAGCGCAACCCGGATTGGCGACGCATCGCTGAGCGGTGCCATCGTTGGCCCTGAGTGTAGAGGGCACCCCCGACGCGGCTGAAACGGCCCGCGCGCGGGAGCTGATTCAAGTCAACGGCGCGATGGCCCAACGTCGCGTGGCGGCGCGTTCTGGTGTCGAGTCCGTGCCTGGCTGGCTGGCCAACCAGTTCCTAGATGGGTAAGCCCGGGTAAATTTGACCTGGCGATGCGCAGCCTTCCATCACCGCGGGGCCCGGTCACCGAACTGCTGATCGGCACGCTCCAGGACCCACCCGGAACCCTCGAGGCGCTCGAGCCTCCCCGGTTTGAAGCGCCCCAGCTCGACGAGGACCTCCAGCTCGCCCTGTATCTGTGCTACGAGCTGCACTACCGAGGACTGCCGGGCGTGGACGACGACTGGGAGTGGGACCCGTCGCTGCTGTCGCAGCGGCGCGAGCTCGAACTCGAGTTTGAGCGGGCGCTGCTGGAGGCCGTGCTCCCGGTGCGCGAGCCGGTGCCGGCGCTGAACCATCTCGATCGGCGGTGGGCCGCGCACGTCCTCGAGCGGTGGGCGCACGGACGGACCTCACTGCTCGGAGGGCTGGGCGCATACGAGCCCGACGCCGGCGTCGATCCAGTCCTGGCCTCGGGCTGAGCGCGCCGTGCCGGAGGTACCGACCACCATGTCGAGCCGCCAATCGCAGGCCCGCTGGTCCGCCGACGGGCCACCGCGGCGGATCGGCATCGTCGTCCACCCAAGCCGAACCGTCGATCATCCCCTGCGCCTGCTGCGAGAGTGGACGGCGAACCACGGCGTGGACATGGTGCAGGTGCCCGCCTCCTACAGCCAGCGGCGCGTGGCGGAGGAGGGCGACCCCGGCGAGTCCGACCTGATCGTCTCGATCGGGGGCGACGGCACCACGTTGGCCGCCCTGCGCAGCGCGGCGACCGCACAGCGTCCCGTGCTCGGGATCGCCTGCGGGAGCCTGGGTGCGCTGGCCACCGTGTCCGTGCCGGACGTGACGCGCTCGCTGGATCGCTTCAGCCGCGGCGAGTGGCGGCCGCGCCTGTTTCCCGCCCTATCGGTGGCGCGCGGGGAAGGCGAGCCGCTGTTCGCGCTCAACGACGTCGCGGTGGTGCGCGCCGGCGGCGGCCAGGTGCGCGTGACCGCCCACGTCGACGGCAGCCTCTACGCCCGCATCGCCGGCGACGGCGCCGTGGTGAGCACGCCGATCGGGTCGAGCGGCTACACGACGTCCGCCCGCGGTCCGCTGATCCTCACCGGGATCGACGGATTCGTGTTCACGCCGCTGCCCACCCACGGCGGGTTCTGTCCGCCGCTCGTGATCGGGCCGAACTCGATGCTGCAGCTCGACGTGGCGGCCGGTTTCGGAGGCGCCCGGCTCGAGCTCGACGGTCAGGTGGCGGGTGACCGGATGCGCTCGCTGACGATCACGCTGCGCCACGGGGTGGCGACGATGGTCAGCTTCCTCGATCAGGAGACGCTGCTGGCCGGACTGCGCCGGCGCGGCATCATCGTTGACAGTCCGCGCGTGGCGGCCGACACCCAGCGAGGCGAGGAAAGCTGTCCTGACTGATCTAAGCGTAGGCACCAACACCGGGCCGTCTCGGTACGGGGTGATGATCACGGTGTCCTTGCCGGGCATCGGATGCCCGTACCCGCGTTCACCCGCCTGACGCAGGCCGAGAGGTAGCCGCTATCCGGCGATCCGTTCCCAGCGCGCGTAGAGCTCGTCGACCGCGCGCCTCGCCCGCTCGTGACGCTCGGTGGCGCGGGCCGTGCGCTGCGGCGTGGACCATGCCGAGGGCTCCGCCAGCTCGTCCTCGAGCGCCTTGAGCGCCGCCTCTGCCTGCTCGATCTCACGCTCGAGTTGCGTCTGCTCCTCGGCGTCGCGGGGGCGGGCAGGACGCTTCGGCTTCGCGGCCCTGGCGGGCTTGGCGGACTTGCTCTCGGCCGCCTGCCTCCCGCGCTCCTCTCGGACGCGGACGTACTCGGGCCAGCCGCCCAGGTAGCTGTGCAGCGTGCCCTCCTCGATCGCCACCGTGCGCTTGCCGACCGCATCGAGCAGCGCCCGATCGTGTGAGACCAGCAGCAGCGAGCCGGCGAATTCGTTCAGCGCCTGCTCGAGCGCCTCCCGACTTTCTAGGTCAAGATGGTTGGTCGGCTCGTCGAGGACCAGGAGGTTGGCCCCGGACTGCACGAGGATCGCGAGCGACAGGCGCCGGCGTTCTCCGCCCGAGAGCACCTCGAGCGGCTTCTCGGCCTCATCGCCGGAGAACAGGAAGCGCCCGAGCAGCCCGCGGGCCTTGTTCGGGGTCAAACCCGTGAGGTGGGTGGTCGCCTCGAGGACGGTGCGGGCGCTGCCGGCCGACAGCTCCTCCGCGTGCTGGGAGAGGAAGGCGAGCTTGACGTTGTGCCCGGTGCGCAGCTTGCCGGTCACGACCGGCCCGTCGGTCGCGCCGTGATAACCGGGCTCGTGGAGCTCCCGCCGGCCGGCCAGCGTCTCGATCAGCGTGGTCTTGCCGGCGCCGTTGGGGCCGACCAGCGACACATGCTCGCCCCGCTCGAGCCACAACTCGACTTCCTCGAGCAGCAGGCGATCCGCCACCTCGACGCGCCCGTTCTCGAGCTCGAACACCACCCGGCCGCTGCGCTCGGGCGGCTTGAAGGAGAACTCGAGCGCGGCCCCGTCGGCCGGCCCGCGGGCCAGCCGCTCCATCCTGGCCAGCTTCTTGACCCGCGACTGCGCCTGCCGGGCTCGGGTGCCGGCCCGGAACCGGGTAACGAATCGCTCGAGCCGCGCGATCTCGGCCTCCTGGCGCTCGACCGCCCGGCCCAGGGCGAGCTCGCGAGCCGCCTTCTCCTTGCGCCAGGCGTGCCAGGGTCCCTTGAAGAAGCGGCCTCGGCCAGCCTCGAGCTCCAGCACCGAGGTGCCGACCGCCTCGAGGAACCAGCGGTCGTGCGCGACGAGCACGATCGCCGCGTCGAGGCTGGCCAGGTGCTGCTCGAGCCACTCGAGCGACTCGATGTCCAGGTGGTTGGTGGGCTCGTCGAGCAGCAGCAGGTCGGGCGCACCGGCCAGCGCGCGGCCGAGCGAGGCGCGGGTCAACTCGCCGCCCGAGAACGTCCCGAGCGATCTGTCGAGATCGGCGTCGTCGCGGAAGCCCAGGCCGCGCAGCGAGGACAGCGCCCGTTCGCGCCAACCGTAGCCGCCGGCGTGCTCCAGGCGGGCCTGCGCCCGGGAGTACCGGCCGAGCGTGGGCTCGTCGTGGGCGCCGCCGGCCATCGCCTGCTCCAGCGAAGCCAGCTCCTGCTCGATCGCCACCAGCTCCCGCGCGCCGGTCAGGACGTACTCGCGCAGGGTGTGTCCGAGGTCCCGCGGCGGGCGCTGGTCGTGCAGCGCGAGCTTGGTGTCCTTGGCCAGGACCAGCTCGCCGGCGTCGACCGACGCCTCGCCCGAGAGCATCCGCAGCAGCGTGGTCTTGCCGGCGCCGTTGCGCCCGGACAGGGTCATCCGATCGCGGCGCTCGAGCTTGAACGAGATGCCGCGGAGGAGCGGCTCGCCGGCGATGTCCTTGCCGAGGTCGGATGCGATCACCACTGCCATGTCGACAGTGATGGTATGCCGCCCAGAGCGGGCACCAGCGCGGAGCCCGAGACCCGCTCGCTAGCATCGCCGCGCATGTCGTCGCGCGCCTGGCCACCGGTCCCCCCGATCGAGCTGCCGCCGACGCCCGTGTTCGACGCGCCGATCTCATTTCCCTACGGACCCTGACCGCCTACCGGATGAACACCGTGCGCGTGACGCGGTACGCTTCCAAGCGATGCGTCGCGCCCGGATCATCGCCGCGCTGACAACCGTGACGATCGCGGTCCTGGCGTTCGCCGCGCCGGCGCTCGCCACCTCGCACTCCGGCGAGGGCTGGTACGGCGAGACCAACGACGTGGCGATCACCAACGCCATGTTCCTCACGATCATCTTTTTCCCGACCGTGATCGTCGTCTTGTCGCTGATCCAGTGGCGCCTGGACAAGCGCAAGCACGCGCGCATGGCCGCCGCCAAGCGGCGCGCCGCCAACGCCGACTGGCGCGGCGGCTGGTAGTCGCCCGTGCGGGCGAGTGTCGAACGGCCGCCCGCTCGAACAGGTGCGTATCCAACCTTCCCGCGGTCGAAATACCTGGCGTCCAGCGGTAATCTGTGCGGCCGGTTACCGGCGTCCAGTCGCGCCGCCACGCAGGGGGCAGCTCGCTGGAGCTAACTGAAACGGAGGCGCAAGGGGATGGCGAAGACTGCGGTGGCGGGACAGAGGCGACACGTACGCGGCAAGGCGACCAACGGCGCCACCGGCAAGGCGAGCAACGGCACAGGGCGCAAGGTGACTAACGGCACTCCGCGCAAGGCCTCCAACGGCACAGCCGCGCCGCCCCGCAACGGCCGGGCCCTGCTCGACGACCCTGCCGTCGCACGCATCGAGCACGCCATGCACGCCGCGGCCGCCGGCGACTTCAGCGTGCGCCTGCCGGCGCGGCGCAAGGACGACATCGGCCGGCTCGAGTCCGCCTTCAACCAGATGGCCGCACGCAACGCCGCACTGGAGGCCGAGCTCGTGCGCGTGGCCGAGATCATCGGCCGCGAGGGCCGCATGACCGAGCGCGCCCGCCTGCACGGCGCCACCGGCGGCTGGAGCACCGCGGTCGACTCCGTCAACGGCCTGATCGACGACCTCGTCCGCCCTACCACCGAGGTGGCGCGCGTGATCGTCGCAGTCGCCGAGGGCGACCTCAACCAGAAGATGGCGCTCGAGATCGAGGGCCGCCCGGTCAAGGGCGAGTTCGCTCGCATCGGCACCACGGTGAACTCGATGGTGGATCAGCTCTCGAGCTTCGCCGCCGAGGTGACCCGAGTAGCCAGGGAGGTCGGCACCGACGGCAAGCTCGGCGGTCAGGCGCGCGTCCCTGGCGTGGCCGGTACCTGGAAGGACCTCACCGACTCGGTCAACTTCATGGCCTCGAACCTGACCGACCAGGTCCGCAACATCGCCCAGGTCACCACCGCGGTGGCCAACGGCGACCTCAGCCAGAAGATCACCGTCGACGTGAAGGGCGAGATCCTCGAGCTGAAGAACACGATCAACACCATGGTCGACCAGCTCCGCAGCTTCGCGGACGAGGTGACGCGTGTGGCTCGTGAGGTGGGCACCGAGGGCATCCTTGGTGGACAGGCGCAGGTGCCGGGCGTGGCGGGCACCTGGAAGGACCTCACCGACAACGTGAACTTCATGGCCCGCAACCTGACCGACCAGGTCCGCAACATCGCCCAGGTCACCACCGCGGTGGCCAACGGCGACCTGAGCCAGAAGATCACCGTCGACGTGAAGGGCGAGGTGCTCGAGCTCAAGCGGACGGTGAACACGATGGTCGACCAGCTGTCGGCCTTCGCCGACGAGGTGACGCGCGTGGCACGAGAAGTCGGCACCGACGGAAAGCTCGGCGGCCAGGCCAAGGTGGAGGGCGTATCGGGCACCTGGAAGGGCCTCACTCAGAACGTGAACTTCATGGCCTCGAACCTGACCGACCAGGTCCGCAACATCGCCCAGGTGACCACGGCGGTGGCGCAGGGCGACCTGTCCAAGAAGATCACGGTCGACGCCCGCGGCGAGATCCTCGAGCTCAAGGACACCATCAACACGATGGTCGACCAGCTCCGCAGCTTCGCCGCCGAGGTGACCCGCGTGGCAAGAGAGGTTGGCACCGAGGGCATCCTGGGCGGCCAGGCCGAGGTGGAGGGCGTGTCCGGCACCTGGAAGGGCCTGACCGAGAACGTGAACCTGATGGCCTCGAACCTGACGACGCAGGTGCGAAGCATCGCCGGGGTGACCACCGCTGTCGCCCACGGCGACCTCAGCCAGAAGATCACCGTCGATGCCAAGGGCGAGGTCGCCGCGCTGGCCGAGACCATCAACCGGATGGTCGACCAGCTGAACTCGTTCGCCGCCGAGGTGACGCGCGTCGCCCGCGAGGTCGGCACCGAGGGGATCCTCGGCGGCCAGGCCCAAGTGCCGGGCGTGGCCGGCACCTGGAAGGACCTGACCGACAACGTCAACTTCATGGCCCGCAACCTGACCGACCAGGTCCGCAACATCGCCCAGGTCGCGACCGCGGTGGCCAACGGCGACATGACGCAGACGATCACCGTCGATGCCCGCGGCGAGATCCTCCAGCTCAAGCAGACGCTGAACCGCATGGTGGCGCAGCTGTCGAGCTTCGCGGCCGAGGTGACCCGCGTGGCCCGCGAGGTGGGCACCGAGGGCAAGCTGGGCGGCCAGGCCGAGGTGGAGGGCGTGTCCGGCACCTGGCGGCGGCTGACCGAGAACGTCAACCAGCTGGCGGTCACCTTGACGACCCAGCTGCGAGCGATCGCCGAGGTGTCGACCGCGGTGACCCAGGGCGACTTGACCCGATCGATCTCGGTCGAGGCTCAGGGCGAGGTGGCCGAGCTCAAGGACAACATCAACCAGATGATCGCCAACCTGCGCGAGACCACCCAGCGCAACGCCGAGCAGGACTGGCTGAAGACGAACCTGGCCAGCATCTCGGGAATGCTGCAGGGCCAGCGCGACCTGGCCGCGGTGACGCAGCTGATCATGACCGAGGTGACCCCGATGGTGAACGCGCAGCACGGCGCGTTCTTCCTGGCCGAGCCCGGCGAGTACGACGAGCCCGAGCTCGTGCTGGCCTCCGCCTATGGCTACACCCCGAACCGCAGCGAGCGGTCGAGCCGGTTCAGGATCGGCGAGGGCCTGATCGGCCAGGCCGCGTTCGAGCGCAAGACGATCGCGATCACCGACGTGCCACCGGGCTACATAAAGGTCGGCTCGGGTCTCGGCGACGGCACCCCGGCCGACGTCCTCGTCATGCCCGTGCTGTTCGAGGACCAGGTGCTCGGCGTGATCGAGCTCGCCTCGCTGCGTCCGTTCTCCGAGGTGCACCGCGACTTCCTGGCCCGCATCTCGGAGACGATCGGCGTGGTGCTCAACACGATCCGGGCCAACATGCGCACCGAGGAGCTGCTGGCCCAGTCGCAGAGCCTCACCCAGGAGCTCCAGAAGCAGTCCGAGGAGCTGCGCGAGACCAACGACGAGCTCCAAGAGAAGGCGCGCCTGCTCTCCGAGCAGAACCGCGACATCGAGATCAAGAACGAGGAGATCGAGATGGCGCGCCGCGGGCTGGAGGAGAAGGCCGCCCAGCTCGCGCTGGCCTCGAAGTACAAGTCGGAGTTCTTGGCCAACATGTCGCACGAGCTGCGCACGCCGCTCAACTCGATGCTGATCCTCAGCCGGCTGCTGGCCGAGAACGAGGATGGCTCGCTGACCGAGCGCGAGGTCGAGTTCGCCCGCACGATCCACTCGGCGGGCAACGACCTGCTGTCGTTGATCAACGACATCCTCGACCTCACCAAGATCGAGGCCGGCCGCATGGAGCTCGACCTCGCCCCGGTCGCCCTGTCGGAGGTCTACGACGACGCCGAGCGGGCGTTCCGTCACGTGGCCGAGCAGAAGGGCCTGTCGTTCCGCGTGGAGATCGATCCGTCGCTCCCCGCCTCGATCGTCTCCGACGAGCAGCGGCTCGGCCAGGTGCTCAAGAACCTGCTCTCGAACGCGTTCAAGTTCACCCACGACGGCGGCGTGACGCTGTCGATCGGCTACCCGGCCGACCGCACCGGTCTGCGCAACGACGCACTGCGCAGCGCCGAGCGCGTGATCGCCTTCTCGGTCACCGACACCGGCGTCGGGATCCCAGACGACAAGCTCGGTCTGATCTTCGAGGCGTTCCAGCAGGCGGACGGGACCACCTCGCGCAAGTACGGGGGGACCGGACTGGGCCTGTCGATCTCCCGCGAGATCGCCCGCATGCTGGGCGGCGAGATTCGCGTCGATTCGACCGTCGGTCAGGGCAGCCGCTTCACGCTGTTCCTGCCGCTGACCGAGGGCGTGGCCGACGGGCCGCTCGACGCGCGCACCGACGGCGCCGTGACGCCGGCCGGCTACCTCGGCGACAGCGGCGCAGAGATGTCATTGGAGGATCGGCTGGCCGACGAGATCGACGCGTTCGAGCACGGCGACCGCGTGGTGTTGGTCATCGACGCCGACTCGGACCGCGCCAGGTCCATGGTGGAAGCCGTGCGCGGGCGCGGGGGCAAGGCCATCCTGGCCCGCCGCGCCACCGCAGCGCTCGGGCTGGCTCGCGAGCACCGCCCGAGTGCAGTCCTCCTCGCCGTCGAGGAGCCGCGCTTCGAGCTGGTGCTGGCACAGCTCAAGAAGCACCCGGACACGCGCCACCTCCCGGTCGCGCTCGTCGGCGACGGCGGGGTGCGCGTCGACGGGCTGCGGGCCGGCGCCGCGGCGTTCATCGACGATCCGATCGCGACCGACGGCCTGCACGATGCGCTGTCCAGGCTCGAGCAGCTGGCCCAGGGCCCGGAGCGCCGCGTCGCGCTCATCGCCGAGCGGGGCGGCCTGGACGACCCGATCGCCGAGCTGCTGGCCGGGGACGAGAACATCGAGGTCGAGCGGATAGCTCCGGCCGAGGCGCTCGAGGTACTCCGCCGCGGGCCGTTCGATCTGGCCGTGGTGGCGGTGGGACGGCCGCGCTCGGAGGCGTTCGCGCTGGTGCGCGAGGCGGCCACCGACGAGGCGCTCCGCGAGCTCCCGATGATCGCCTACCTCCAGGGATCCCTGACCAAGGCCGATCGGGCCCGACTCGACGCGCTGGCCAAGTCGGCGGTGATCACGATCGCCGACTCGCCCGAGCGGCTGATCGACCGCGCCGCGCTGTTCCTGCACCGCGCGGAGGCGACATTGCCATCGCAGACGCGCGAACTGCTCGGGCATCTCCGCACCGGCGACGCCCCGCTGCACGGGCGCAAGGTGCTGGTGATCGACGACGACATCCGCAACGTGTTCGCCCTCACCTCGACGCTCGAGCAGCGCGGAATGAAGGTGGTGTTCGCGGAGAACGGCCGCGAGGGCATCGAGCGCCTGCACCAGCATCCCAACACCGACGTGGTCCTGCTCGACATCATGATGCCTGAGATGGACGGCTACCAGACGGCGCGCGCCATCCGCGCGATGCCGCGCTTCGAGCATTTGCCGATCATCTCGCTCACCGCCAAGGCGATGAAGGGCGACCGCGAGAAGGCGATCGCCGCTGGCGCTTCCGACTACATCACCAAGCCCGTCGACGTGGATCAGCTCCTGTCGATGATGCGCGTGTGGCTCGACGCCTAGAAACAGAGTTGGGCTCAGAGTTGGGGTCCCATATCGCGGTCGCCGACGGCGAGGCGATGGCCGATCTGACGGCCGTCGAATCGCTGCCGATCCTCCTCGTCGACGACCAGCCCGAGAACCTGCGCACGCTGGAGGCGGTGCTGGAGCCGCTCGGCCATCCGCTGGTGACCTCCACCTCCGGGCACGGGGCGCTGCGCTTGCTGCTCGAGCGCGATTTCGCGATGATTCTGCTCGACGTGCGGATGCCCGGGCTCGACGGGCTGGAGACCGCGCGGCTGATCAAGGAGCGGGCGCGCACGCGGGACATCCCGATCGTGTTCCTCACCGCAGCGCGCGATGAGGTGTCAGACATTGCCCGGGGCTATGGCGTCGGTGCGGTCGACTACCTGCTCAAGCCGTTCGATCCCGAGCTCTTGCGCTCGAAGGTGGCGGTGTTCACCGAGCTCGAGGCGGGCCGGCGCGCGCTCAAGCGCTCGGAGGCGCTGCTGAGCGGTGCGTTCGAGGCGGCGCCGATCGGCAAGACCGTGCTGGACGCCGAGGGCCGGATCGTCCGCTCCAACCCGGCCTTCGCCAACCTGGTGGGCCGTGATCCCGGTGAGCTGGTCGGCATGGCCGTGGTCGACCTGTGCGAGTTCGAGGACCGCGCGGCGCTCAGCGCGACGTTCGAGGAGGTCAGGCGCCGGCCCCAAGCTCCCGCCGGCATGGAGCGTCCCAGCGTCGACCTGCGGCTGGTGGCCAGCTCAGGCGCCGAGGTGTGGGTCGCCATGATCGCCTCGGCCATCGAGGCCGCCGAGTTCGCCGAGCCGCTGCTGCTGGCCCAGTGGGTCGACCTGACCGTCCGGCGCCGGGCCGAGCAGGATCGCGCCGAGCTGCTGCTCGAGCAGGCAGCGCGGGTGCAGGCCGAGGCGGTGGCCGAGCGGCTCTCGAAGCTACAGGCGCTCACCATCTGCCCTCGAGGCGCTGGCCTTGGACGAGCTGCTCCCTGAGCTGGCCAGCCGCTTGGCCGAGCTGTTCGGCGCCGACGTCGCCGAGGTCCGGATCGCCGGCGAACACGATCAGCCGCTGGTCGTGCGCGCCGTGGCCCCGCAGGTCCAGACCACGTCGGGCGAGGCGCCAGCGGTGGATGAGGATCGCTGGCGGCAGGTGCCACTGGTGATCGAGGGAGCGAATGTCGGCTGCCTCCGCCTGGCCCTCGCGCCCGGACGCTCGTTCAGCCCGACCGAGCGCTCGCTCTTCCAGGACGCGGCCGACCGGGCCGCGCTGGCCATCCGGCGCGCCCAGCTGCACGAGGAGGAGCACCGGATCGCGGTCGAGCTCCAGCGCGGGCTCATCCCCAAGCGCCTCCCCGAGGTGCGCGGCGTAGCGCTGGCCGCCTCCTACGAGGTGGCCGGGCTCGGCGTGCAGGTTGGTGGCGATTGGTACGACGCGTTCGAGCTGCCGGACCGCCGGCTCGGCATCGTGGTGGGCGACGTCACCGGGCGTGGCATCCGGGCCGCCTCCGCGATGGGACAGCTGCGGACGCTGACGCGCGCATTCGCCCTGGCCGAGACCGGACACCGGGCACCCGGCGAGGCGCTGACGCTGCTCAACCGCCACCAGCTCGCCCTGGGCGACGAGCATCTGTTCACGATCGTCTACGCGATCATCGATCCCGAGCGTGGCACGATCTCGTGGTCCAACGGCGGTCATCCGCCTCCCCTGCTGCGCGCCGCCGCGGGCACGTGCCGATACCTGGAGGGCGGCAACGGCCTGATGGGTGTCGAGGAAAACCTATACGAGACGTTCGAGGAGCGGATCGGCCCGAACGGCACCATCGTGCTCTACACCGATGGGCTGATCGAGCGGCGCGGAGAGTCCCTCGATGCCGGGCTCGACCGACTGGCCCGGGCAGCCAGTGCCGGTCCCGTGGAGCCGGGGCCGCTCCGCGACCATATCCTGGACCAAGTGCTCGAGCCGTCGCACCAACGCTACGACGACGTTACCGCGGTGGTGGCGCTGCTGGGCGGATGAGCCAGGAGCTCCTCGAGCTGGCGCGTCGCGGCTATGAACCCCGAGGACGCACGCGCGGCGGCAGAGGTTCCGATTCGGGCGTGGGCCGTCAGCGCAGATAGCCGCTCCGGCGCAGGAACTTCTGGAGCTTCGCGATGAACCGGTTACCGCCGGCGGCGAACGGCGCGTTCAGGTGCCCCGCCTTCGCCTGCTGGTGCAGGAACCGATTGACCAGCTTGACGTGCCCGAGGAGGTCCTCGTCAGCCGCCCAGGCGGCGATGACCCCCACGCTGTCGCTGTAGTGATCGCTCGCCATCCTCTTGAACGCCTTGAGCCAGACCGCGGCGTCCCTGGCGACGAGCGACGGATAGGCGCGTGTCACGTCCGTGAAGTGCCCGCCGGCGAACGTGAGGATCTCGATCGGCAGCCCCGACGCGGCGTAGTCGGTGAACCGGTAGGCGAACGAGTCGTCCGCGGTAAGGAACTCGAATCGCCCGTCGTGGCTCAGGTCGACGATCCGCGCGTCGGGATCTCCGAACACGCGCTCTGTCTGGACGTAGCTCATCGTGCCGGGCTCGAACGAGAAGATCTGTACCACCGTGCAGCAGTGCGCCCCGCCGCTGTAGAGGTCGAGCACCACGTCGGGATCGCCGGTGTGCTCGAGGTCGACGACCTGTACCGACGGGCGCCGGGCTACCGCCGGCCCCGGCCAGCACAGCTTCCCGCAGAACTTCGAGACGACCGGCTGGTCGTAGACCACCGTGCCGGTACGGCTGATCGTCAGGCTCAGGCCATGGAACCTCGGGACCTTGCCCTGGAAAGTGAAGGTGGCCGTGACGCTGCCGGCGTGGGCGGTCTGGGTGGTGGCGAGCGCGGCCGGAGCAGCGATCAGGCAGATCGCGGTGGCAGCCAGGATGGCAAGGGCGCGTCGCATGGCGCGGGATCGTAGCGGGGCGACGCGTCCCCGAGTCCTCGGCGCGATCAGATCCGGAAGACCTCGATGAGTCGCTCCTCGTGCTCGGCCTCGATCCGGGCCACCACCTCGAAGTGCTCCTCGAGGCCCGAGCCGCGGAGCTTCTCGGCCAAGAGCTCATCGACCTGGTAGATGCCCGCGCTGTTCGACATGGCGATCTCCACTCGCACCGCGCGTTCCTCGCCCGGCGCGAGCTTGACCTCGTCGATGGCGTAGGCCGACAGCGAATGGATGTTGTGGCGTCCCGCCTCGAACGGCACCCGCGAGCGCCCGCGCGCCATGTCGAGCGCGTCGGCGACCCGGACGATCCCGGCCTCGACTGTGAGCGGCGCGCCGTCGCGCCGGTGCCCGATGATGGCGTGCAGTACCTCCGACGCGATGATCGTCCGCTCCGGCTCTTCGTACGCGCCCGCCAGCAGTCCGCCGATCGTGTCAGCGGTGAGGAACAGGCTGTATCGCTCGTGGTCGTTGCGGTGGATCGACATGCCCACGCAATGGAGCAGGCAACCGGCGGCGACCACCACCTCGGCGTCGCCGTCGCCCATGCCGTAGTCCAACTTGACGCTGGGGACCACGCCCCGGCGGAACAGGATCCGCGCCAGCCTCAGCCCGATGTTCAGCACGATCTGCACGTGGACCCAGCTGTGGTCGCTCATGCCGAGCCGCCGCGAGGCGTTCACGGCCGAGACGTGCCAGAGCGCCTTGACGTGATCGCTCGCGTTCACCGCGTCGAGGAGAAGCTCGAGCCGGCGATTGCCGCGGGTGGGCGCGCGCACGCGGACCTCTGCGAGTGCCTCGCGCGGCGGGATCGGCGGATCTGAGCTAGGCACCGGATGCCTCCAGGAGCAGGCCCTCGCGCAGGCCGCCGCGGGCCACCTCGAGCGGCGCCCGGAACCGGTCGGCGGCGGCTTGCAGAATCAGCAGCCCCGCCGGGAGCAGTCGCACACGGTCGACGTCGAGCTCGAAGCGTCCCGCAACGTCGAGCGCCGGCTCGGTCCCGAGGAGTGCCAGCACCCGGGCGAACGCGGCCGCATCGAGCAGCGGCCCGGCGATGCGGCGCAGCGAGGTGGCGCTACCGCCGACCGCGACGGCACAGGCCGCGGGCGGAGGCTGCACGTCCCCGAGCACCTCGCTCACGCGCCTCCTAGCCCGCTCGATCTCCTCGGCCGAGGGTGGATCGGAGCACAGGCATTCGTCGGTCAGGTGGCCCGATCCGACCGGGAACGACGCGTACCAGTCGACCCGATTGGGCACGGCTCCGACGACCAGCTCGAACGATCCGCCGCCGACGTCGACCACTCCGAGCGGCCCCGAAGGGACGTAGCCGAGCGTGCGGGCGGCGCCGCTGAAGGCCAGCCTGGCCTCCTCCTCGGCCGAGAGGACCGTGACCTCGAGCCCGCAGGATGCGCGCAGGGCGGATAGAAGCGCGTCGCGGTTGGCCGCCTGCCTGACCGCGGCGGTGGCCACGCCGCGGACGTCCGCCGCGCCCAGCGCACGGGCGGCCCGTAGCTGATCGGTGACCACGGCGACCACCTCGGCAATCTTCTCGGCCTCGATCTCCTCGCTTGCGGTCAGTCCCCGCCCCACGTGCGTAAAGGCCCTCTCCTGGTGGACCTCGGCGAGCCGCTCGCGGTCGCAGTCCGCGACGAGCAGCCGCGTCGTGTTCGAGCCGATGTCGATGCAGGCACGGCGCACCATCGGGAGCGGACGGCGCCTGGGACCCGGCCGGCGGGCGGCGCTTGCCGGCGCACTCTACTGATGTCGCACTGCGGGCGCGCGGGGAGGTTCGCGCAGAGGCCCCGATCGAGGCGGATCGGTCGGCGGCTCCGGGCGCGAGCCGAGCCCGGCCAGCGTGACCCAGGCTGCCGCGGTGATGGCCAGCGACCCCGCACCGGCCACGGCCAGCGCTGCACGCGGGCTGCCCAGGGCGGTGATCACGCCTCCGATCAACATGCCGACGCCCGGAACGGACTGGAAGAGCGCCTCGTACAGGCTCATCATCAGCGCCATCCACTGCTCCTCGACCTCCTCCTGGAGCGCAGTCCGAACCGCGACGCTCTCGACGCCGTTGCCGACGCCTGCGAACGCCGCCCCGACGATCGCCACCGCCAGGCTCGGCGCCGCCGCCATGACCACGAAGCCGACGCCCAAGCAAGCGGCACCGCCCACGATCAGGTCTCGCGAGGGCCGGCCCCGCCACCGGGCGTAGATGGCTGCGCCGGCCACCGCGCCCGCCCCCCAGGCCGACAGCAACGCGCCGTAGCCCGCGGCGCCGGCGTGCAACGAATGCTGAGCGAACACCACCTCGACCGGAACCGAGATCGTGAAGAACAGCACGCCCAATGCCTGCAGCAGCAACAGGCCGCGGATCGGCGGCCTGCTCCGCACGTAGGCGAGCGCCGCGCGCACTCGGCCCTTGGCCGGGGCGCGGACTCGGGCCGCCCCAGGCAGGCCCCGAGCCATGGCCAGGTTGACCCCGATCGCGCCGAACAGGGCGGCGACGGCGAGCAGCGCGAGGCTGGTGCTCCCGGCCGCGACGAGCGTGCCACCCAGGGCGGGACCGACCATGAAGCACACGGAGAAGAAGGCGTTGGACACGGCGTTGCCCTCACGCAGCAGGCCGGCGGCCGAGGTGACGGACGCCGTCGCCGCCCGCGCCAGCGCCCGGGCGACCAGGGCCACCGTCCCGTCCAAGAAGGCAAGGGTCAACACCGCGACGAGCCGGAAGTGGGAGCTGGCCACCCAGGCCAGGATCACGAAGATCACGGCCTCGAGCCAGTAGAGCGGCGGCAGGACGGCGCGAGCGCGCAGTTGATCGAGCCGGGCCACCACCATCGGTGAGATCAGCGCGGGCACGAACTGGGCGAACAGGAAGAACGCGGTGGCTCCCAGGGCGCTGCCCGTGCGGCTATAGACCAGTAGAGCCAACGCCACCGAGCCGATCATGAACGCGAGCTCGTTGAGCGCGTAGGCGGCGAGCAGCCGCCGGTAGACGGGGATCCTCAGGACCGGCTTCACGGACGATACCTCCGCGGCGATCCTAGTACGGCGCAAGCTCCCCGTCGCCGGTGGCGTAGGTATTGTCCCGGCTCCTGCACCGGAGGACCGGGGGACGTGGGGCAGGCTCGAACATGCGTGGGCTGTGAAGGCACCACCCCGGTCGGGAGCAGGGAGACCCGGTCTCGCAGCTTCATGAATCGCGTTTCTGGTGCGAGTGGTGACATCCATTCGTCGACCCGGAAGGAACCGCGGCCGCCGGCTGTCATCCTCTTGCTGGATGACGATCCGATCGAGAGCCTGGCACCCCAGCAACACCTTCGGTCACGGCGAGTTCCCGGCCGAGCGTCTGGCCGCCGACCGGGAGTGCAGCGTGTCGGTCTGCCTGCCCGCCCGCAACGAAGCTCGCACCATCGGCTCGATCCTCGAAGCCCTGATGCCACTGCAGGATCGCGGCGTACTCGACCAGATCGTGGTCGTCGACCGCTCGAGCGACGGCACGGCAGAGATCGCGCGTGCGCTCGGAGCCGAGGTCTATGCCCAGGACAAGCTGATGCCCGAGCTGGGGCCCGTGCTCGGCAAGGGCGACGCGCTGTGGCGCGCGCTGCCCGTTCTCACCGGCGAGGTCATCTGCTTCCTGGACGCCGACTCCGAGCACTTCGGCGCGCATTTCGCCTGCGGGCTACTCGGGCCGGTCCTGTGTCGGCAGCAGATCTCGTTCGTGAAGGGCTTCTACCGTCGTCCCTTCCGGATCGGCGAGACCACCTTGCCCGACGGCGGCGGGCGGGTGACTGAACTGACTGCCCGGCCGTTGCTCAACCTGTTCTATCCGGGTCTGGCGGGAATCCAGCAGCCCCTGGCCGGCGAGATCGCCGCGCGCCGTGATCTGCTGGAGCAGCTTCCGTTCGCGACCGGGTACGGGGTCGACATCGGCCTGCTGATCGACGCCTACTCGCTGGCCGGGCTGGACGCGATCGCCCAGGTCGACCTCGAGGTGCGCCAGAACGCCCACCAGCCACTGCGGGACCTGGGGCCGATGGCCTACGCTGTTCTCCAGGCGGTCGCCGTGCGGCTGGAGCGGGAGGCGCGCCTGCGCGGGCCGCTCCCGGTCACCTTCGCGCCTTCGGACGGGGATGTGGCGATTGCCGAGCCGGTCGAGCGACCGCCGCTGCGAAGCCTGCGCGCGGCTGCCTGAGCGGGACGGGCCGCCTGCGTGCGGCGTCCCGGAACCGCGCGGCCCCGTCCGGACGCGGCGCGCTCCGCCGCTATCGCGTGAACGCGGCGCGCGCCGCCTGCACGCCCGTCGCCGTGCGCTCGAGATACCCGTAGGTGCCCCGATCGCGCAGCTCCTCGGCCGCCTCCCGCAGCGCGCCCAGGGCGGCGAAGGCGAAGGCTCCCCCCACCGACACGCGCGCCACGCCGAGCCCGGCAAGCTCGGCGGTGCTCGGCATGCCGGCCCGGGCCAGCACGTTGACCGGCCGGTCCACGGATTCGACCACGTGACGAATGTCATGCGCGGTGCTCAGCCCAGGGGCGAACAGCACGTCGGCGCCGGCCTCCTGGTAGGCCTGCAGGCGCGCGATCGTGTCGGCCAGGTCCTGGCGGCCGTGGATGTAGTTCTCGGCCCGCGCGGTGAGCACCATCCGGACCGGCCCCGAGTGCGCGATCTCGGCGGCGGCGACGACGCGCTCGCGGGCGAGCCCCAGCTCGTAGATGGTGTCGCTGACCCGGCCCGAGTAGTCCTCGACCGAGAGCCCGGCCAGGCCGGTGTTCCGGGCGAGGGCGATCGTCTCGGCCACCCCGTCGGGCTCGTCGGCGAACGCGTTCTCGAGGTCGGCCGACACCGGCAGCTCGGTGCCGGCGCACAGCTCGGCGGCGTGGGCGAGTGCCTCCTCACGAGTGACCGCCCCGTCGAGCCGGCCGAGTGTGGACGCGTGACCGCTGCTCGTGGTGGCCAGCGCCTGGAACCCGAGCCACGTCAGCACGGCCCCCGATCCGAGATCCCACGCGTTGGGCATCAGCAGCGGCGTGCCCGGCCGGTGCAGGCGCAGGAAGCGTTCGGCCTTGTCTGCCTGGGTGACGCTCACTGGGATGGAGCCTAACGCGCTCAGGAGTCGCACTAAACTAAAGTCGAGGCCATGACCTCCTCGGCGTACTCGCTCGGGCGCGAAGCCGCCGACGACGGGTCGTGGCGGCGGCAGGAGAGCCAGTTCCGCCGCTGGGTGGCTGACGACCCTGCGGCGGACTTCCCGGCGATGGCGGGGCGCTATCACCTGTACGTCGCCCGGGCCTGCCCGTGGGCTCACCGCACGATCATCGCCCGGCGCCTGCTCGGCCTGGAGGACGCGATCGGCCTGTCGTTCGTGGACCCGATTCGCGACGAGCGCGGCTGGGCGTTCACCGGCGGCGAGTACGTCGACTCGATCAACACCTTCACGCTCCTGAGCGAGGCCTACTTCGCCACCGACTCGGCCTATAGCGCCCGAGTCACTGTCCCGGTCCTGTGGGACACCCAGTCGGGCCAGATCGTCTCGAACGAGTCAGCCGACATCCTCCGGATGCTCGGCACCGTGTTCACGCCGTTCGCCTCGCACCCGATCGAGCTGTATCCCGAGCCGTTGCGGGACGAGATCGACGCGCTGAACGACCGGATCTACGACAACGTCAACAACGCGGTGTACAAGGCGGGCTTCTCGACCCAGCAGGACGTCTACGAGCGGGAGGTCGCCGCGCTGTTCGCGATGCTCGACGAGCTCGACGCCCGGCTGCGCGACCGGCGCTTCCTGTTCGGCCCGGCGCCGGTCGAGACGGACTGGCGCCTGTTCACGACACTGGTTCGCTTCGACGCCGTCTACCAGATTCACTTCAAGTGCTCGCTGCGCAAGCTGATCGAGTACGACCACCTGTGGCCGTACTCGCGCGATCTGTACCAGTGGCCGGGCGTGGCGGAGACCGTCTCCTTCGACGAGATCCGCCGCCACTACTACCTGACCCACCCGATGATCAATCCGAGCGGGCTCGTCGCGGTGCGCCCGGCCGTCGGCTTCGACGAGCCGCACGGGCGCGAGTCGCTGGGTTAGGCGCCCACAGCGAGATCGCTCACGCCAGCGCGGGCTCGTTCACGCCAGCCCGGGCTCGTTCACGCCAGCCCGGGCTCGTTCATCACGCCAGCCCGGCTCGTTCACGCCAGCCCCGGCTCGTTCACGCCAGCCCCGGCTCGTTCACGCCAGCCCGGGCTCGTTCACCTCGGCGCGGCCCGGTCCGCCCTGGGGCAAGCCCCCTTTGTGCGCAAACCCATTTGCGCACATGCAGAACCTGACATTTCGTTCGCCCGCCCGGGACCGTGGCAGGTTATGCATGCCTGGCATGGATAACCTGCCACGCCCCGGCTTCCGCGTGCCGAATGGCAGGTTTTGCAGGTCGGAGCGGGGGGCGATCAGTGCCGCCGGCGCCGGCGACGCGCCAGCAGCAGCATCACTGCCACGCCGGCAGCGGCGGCCGGCGCCGGGTTGCGCTTGACCCGGCTCCACAACACGCCGCCGACCAGCGTGAGACCCTGAATCGGCTCGCTGTGCGGATGCTCCAGTGCGGGACGGTGGCGCCGGCCCGCGGTTGCGGCGGCGCTTCGGGAGCGGGCGGCGGTGCCACGACCGGCGGCGGGCCGGGGCTCGGTGGCGGCGGCGGCCCCGGCGGTTCGTGCGCTACCGCCCCCACCGGGGCCGGCTCGGCTGCCGGCGGCGGCGGCGGCACGGCCCCGGCCGGCGTCGGCCCGGAGGCCGGGTCTGCCGGCTCGGGCACGGCTATCGGCTCGGGTTGCGCCTCTCCCGGGGGCGGCGGCGTGATCTCGCCCGCCGGCGGCTCCACGGTCCGCGGCGGTGGCCACACCCCGTCCGGGGGCGACACGGGCGCCTCGGGCGCGCTCTCGATCGGCACAGGGGCGAAGACCGTTTGGTCGCGTGCCGGCTCAGGCTCGCCAGCCGCTGCCGCGGGCTCGGCGGCGGGCGCCCCGGGCTCGGCACTCGGGGCCACCGGCGCCTCGGGCTCTCTCGCTGCCATCGGTGCCGGCGCCTCGGGCACAGGCGCGGCGGGCGCGGACTCCGGCGCGGCCGCGACGGCCGACGCCGGCTCGGACACGCGGCCGGGGGCACAGGCGCGCCGGGCGCGGACTCCGACACGGCCGCGACGGCCGACGCCGGCTCGGACACGCGGCGGGCACAGGCGCGCCGGGCGGGGACTCCGACGCGGCCGCGACGGCCGGCGCCTGAGACACCACGGTCTCCCGCTGGGCGGACAGCGAGCTCTGGAGGCGCTTGGCGAACTCGCGCAGCAGCCGCTCTGAGATGTCCTCGATCATCCCGCCGCGCCCGAAGCGCGCCAGCCGGCCGGTGATGTGGTAGTCGGTCACGACCTCCACGCGCGTGCCGCGCCCGTCGGAGGGCTCCAGCCGGGAGAAGATCGTGGCCTTGGCGCCGCCCTGGCCGCGTTTGTCCGTGCCCTGGGCCTGCATGGTGGCGCTATGTGAGGCCTCGTCGATTGTCTCCATCTCGAGCTTCCCGCTGTAGGAGGCGGTGGTAGGCCCGATCTTGACCGTGAACGTGCCGTTGTAGCTGCCGTCCTCGTTGCGGCCGGTGACCAAGGCGCCCGGCAGGCAGGGCGCGACGTGCTCGACGTCGATCAGCGTCTGCCACACCCGCTCGAGCGGGGCGTCTACTTCAAAGGACTGCTCTAGCTTCATGACGTATCGCCTCCAGGTCTTCGGGTGTGTCGACGTCGCGCACCGCGCTGGAATCGCCGCATTCGATCGTGTTCCCGCCATGCAGCAGCTCTCGCGCCCCCTGGTCGCCGCGCAGTCCGCCGATGGCCCGCAGCTGGACGGGTCCGAGCACGACGGGGTGCCCGGGCACGCCGCCGAAGACGGCCCGTGTCCCGGGCGGCTGGCCCACGAACCGGGCGATCAGCTCGGAAGAGACCCGTGGCTGGTCGCCCAGGGTGACGATCACTCGGCTGACGTCTCCAGCCGAGGTCAAGTACTCGATCCCGCAGCGCAGCGAGAGAGCCTGGCCGTCGCGCCACCGCGGGCATTCGACCGGCTCGGCGCGCATGAAGTCGACCCGCTCCAGCACCTCGGAGGCCGCCGCTCCCAGGACGACGGCCACCCGCTCGAGCTCGGCGACCGCGCACTGGGCGGCCACCGCGTGCTCGAGCAGCGGACGCCCATCGAGCTCGGCCAGCAGCTTCGACCGCTCGCCGAAGCGCGTCCCGGCGCCCGCGGCGAGAATCAACCCGCAGATCAAGCGGGCACCTCGTGGATCCGGCCCTTGCGCTCGGCCAGCCGGCCACCGTCCCGGCCGTGCCGGGCGGCCACGATCTCGGCCATGATCGACAGCGCGGTCTCCTCGCGGGCGATCGCGCCGAGGTCCAGGCCGACGGGCGCCGAGAGCCGCTCGAGCTCGTCCTCGGACAGACCCGCCGCCACCAGCCGCTCGCGCCGCTTGGCCTGGGCACGCCGCGACCCCATCGCGCCCACGAACCGCGCCGGCGAGCGCAGCGCCAGCAGCAGCGCGGCGTCGTCGAGCTTGGGGTCGTGCGTCAGCACCACGATCGAGGTGGCCGGATCGATCCCGCCCAGACGCGCGACGGCGTCCTCGGGCCAGGCGGCGATGACCTCTTCCGCGTCGGGGAACCGCGACGGAGTGGCAAACCGCGCCCGCGGATCGATCACGTACGGGCGCCATCCGCAGACCCGTGCCACAGAACACAGCGACGCCGCGATGTCGACCGCCCCGAACGCGAGCAAGCGCGGAGACGGTCCGACCACATCGACGAACAACCCATCGCGGCGTTCGGAGGTCTCCGCCCACAACAACTCACCAGCCATCCTCGCCGCCTCGTCGTCGAGCTCGGGCGAGCCGAGCGAGCCGGAGCGCACCCCGTCGGCTTCGACGAGCAGCTTGGCCCCAGGCGCGGCGCCCTCCAGCACCGTCACCTCGGCCGCGCGGCCGCCGGCGCGCGCGACCTGCTCGAACCGGCCGGGCTCGTACGCCTCCACCCACACGTCGATCTCGCCGCCGCAGGGCAGCCCGACATCCCACGCGTCCGAGTCCGCAATGCCGAAGTGGAGCAGCTGCGGTGGATCCCCGCGAAGTATCCCATCGGCGATCTCGGCCACGGCACCCTCGACACACCCACCGGACACCGAGCCGGCTATGTCGCCACGGTCATTGACGGCCATTTTCGCCCCAGGCGGCCGCGGGGCGGAGCGTTGCACGTCGATCACGGTGGCGAGCGCGATCCGGTCTCCACGCTCCTTCCACAACGCCAATTCAGACAGGACGTCTTGCATCGATTCAGATCTCCTCAAGGATGACAGCTAGCTGCTCGAGCGAAGCCAGCGAATTGCCTGCCAGCAGCTCGTCGGTGTGCGGGATCGCCGCCCGCATGCCGCGGGTCAGCGGAGCGAACTCGGGATGGGCGGCCAGCGGGTTCAGCCACACGAGGCGATGGGCGCTGCGGCGCAGGCGCGCCATCTCCCGGCCCAGCTCCTCGGGCTCCCCCCGATCCCACCCGTCGGACAGGATCACCACGACGGCGCCGCGGCCAACCCGGCGACCGTGCTCTCGATTCAGCGCGGCCAGGGCCGAGCCAATCCGGGTGCCGCCGGCGAAGTCCATCACCGCTTCAGCGGCGCGCTCCAGGGCCCGGTCGTGATCGCGGCCTCCCAGCTCGTGGGTGATGCGCGTCAGCCGCGTGCCGAAGGCGAACGCCTCGACCCGCCGGCGGGCCGCCACCGACGCGTGCAGGTACTGGAGCAGCATGCGCGCGTACGGGGTCATCGACCCCGACACGTCGAGCAGGAGCACCATCGGCCGCGGCCGGCGCGAGGGCGCTCGCCACACCCGGTCGATCGGTTCGCCGGCCGTGCGCAGCGAGCCGCGCACCATCCGCCGCAGATCCGGGGTGTGCCCCCGCCGGCGCGAGGGCCGCGTGCGGCGCGACAGGCGCATCGGCCCGCGCCGAGCCAGCCGGGCGATCAGCTCGCGGGCCACCGCCATCTCCAGGTCGGTGTAGCTGGCGAAGTCCTTGTGGCGGAGCAGCTCGACGTCGCTCCAGGCGGCGGGTACGGCGGTCGGCTCCGCATCCTCTTCGGTCGCTCTCGGCGCCGTCGCCGGAATCCCTGCGTGGGGCAGCACATCGCGCGGGATTCCCTCGAGCTCATCGAACGGCGACGCGCCCAACGGCACGCGCCCCTCACCGAACACGTCGAAGAAGGCCCGGTCGAACTTGACGAGATCGCCGCGCTCCGAGCACATGACCGCGCGCAACGCCAACCTGGCGTCCTCCCGCGAGGTGCAATCGACCGCCTCGAGCGCGAGGTGGGCGGTCAGTAGCTCGCCCATCCCCACGCGCGATCCCTGCGCACGCAACCCCGCCGCGAGTGCCGCCAGCTGGTCACTTACCCGGTCCGCGAGCGCGGACGGCTCAGACGCCATCGAGCACTCCCCGCGAGCGCACCCTCTCCACGTCCTCGTGCACCTTGAGCGCCACGCCCAGCGTCTCGTCCAGGTCGGCCTCCTCGCCGAGCGCCAATAGCGCACGGGCCCACACCAGTGTCTCCCCCACGCCCGGCAGCTTGTAGAGGTCGCCGTGCTCGCGCAGCCGTCCAACCGCCGTCACCACTCGGCTCGCGATCCTCTCGGAGACCTCGGGGATGCGCGCATGGACGATCGCCCGCTCGAGCTCAGCGCTCGGGTAGTTGATCCAGTGGTACAGACAGCGCCGCTTCAAGGCGTCGTGCAGCTCACGCGTCCGGTTCGAGGTGAGGATCACCACCGGGCGCCGAGCCGCCGTGATCGTCCCGAGCTCGGGGATCGTCACCGCAAAGTCAGCCAGGAACTCGAGCAGGAACGCCTCGAACTCGTCGTCGGCCCGGTCGATCTCGTCGATCAACAGGACGACTGGCTCGTCCGCCTCCGCCTCCAGGGCGTCGAGCAGCGGGCGGCGTAGCAGGAACCGCCGGGAAAACAGCTCGCCCTCGTCGACCCCGCCCTCGGCCGCACGCAGCGCGAGCAGCTGGCGCGGGTAGTCCCAGTCGTACACCGCGTGGTGCACGTCGATCCCCTCGTGGCACTGCAGGCGGATAAGGCGCGCCCCGGTGGCGCCGGCCAGCGCCCGCGCCACCTCGGTCTTGCCCACGCCGGCCTCGCCCTCGAGCAGCAGCGGTTGCTCCAGCGCAGCGGCCAGGTGCACCGCAAGGGCAAGCGGCCGATCGGCTAGATAGCCCTGGGAGGCGAGCGCGGCGCTCGCCTCCTCCACTGACCCAACGTAAGTAAGGCTCACACGGCCATCATGGCAGGGCCGCCGCGGACCTGAGTCCGTAGCCGCGCATGACTCGGCGTCACGTCACATCCCGGCCGCCGTCTCGAGCGCGCGCCGGCACAGCACGCGCGCCAGATGGCGCTTGTAGTCGGAACTGGCGTTCAGGTCGGCCGGCGGGTCGGTGCCCTCGGCTGCCTGCTCGGCCGCCTTCGCAATGCTTTCGGCACTCGCGGGCTGGCCCCGGAGCGCCTGTTCGACGGCATGCGCGCGCAGCGGCACCGAGGCCATGTTGGTCAACCCGACCCGGACGTCCTCGATCGTGTCCCCGCTCTTCTTGACCAGCGCCGAGACGCCCACCATTGCCCAGTCCTCGCTGCGGCGGTTGAACTTCTGGTAGCCGTGGCCCCAGCCGTCGAACGCCGGAATCCGCACCTCGGTCAAGACCTCGGCCGGCTCGACCGCGGTCTCCAGGTAGTCCTGGAAGAGGTCCGAAGCGGCGACCGTGCGCTGCTGCCCGCCGGCGCCCTGCAGGGTCACCGAGGCCTCGCAAATCAGCATCACGGCCGGCAGGTCCGAGGCCGGATCGCCGTGGACGAGCGAACCGCCGATCGTCCCGCGGTTGCGCACCTGGGGGTCGGCGATCGTCCCGGCCGCCACCGAGACCACGCCCAGGTCCGGCGTGTGCTCGAGATCGGCATGCGGGGTCAGCGCCCCGATCCGCCAGTTGCCGTTCTCCCGCTGGATCCCGTGCAGGCCGGGAACCCGGCGTAGGTCCACCAGCAGCGACGGGGCGGCCAGCCGAAGTTTCATCAGCGGCAGCAGCGAGTGGCCGCCGGCCAGCAGCTTGGCGTCCTCGCCGCCGTCCGCGAGCGCCTTGATCGCGTCGTCGAGCGTCTCCGGCGCCGTGTAGTCGAATTCGGCGGGGATCATGCCGGCACACCTCCCTTGGCTTCCTGAATCGCCTCCCACACTCGCATCGGGGTGAGCGGCATGTTGATGTAGTTGACACCGAGCGGGCGCAGCGCGTCGAGCACGGCGTTGGTCACCGCCGGCGTCGCCGCGATCGTGCCGGCCTCGCCGACGCCCTTGACGCCGAGCGAGTTGACCGGCGACGGAGTCTCGGTGCGGTCGGTCTCGAAACTGGGCAGCTCGGCGGCGGTGGGCAGTGCGTAGTCGACGAACGTGCCGGTGACCAGCTGGCCGTCCTCGTCGTAGTGCACGCGCTCATACAGCGCCTGACCGATCCCGTGTACGACCCCGCCGTGGACCTGGCCGTCGATCAGCATCGGGTTGATCGCCGGCCCGCAGTCGTCGACCGCGACCCAGCGGACGACCTTGACCTTGCCGGTTTCGGCGTCCACGTCGACCACGCATGCGTGGGCGCCGAACGGGAACACGAAGTTCTCGGGGTCGTAGAACGACTGCTCGTCGAGCCCGGGCTCCATTCCCTCGGGCATGTCCATCGTCACATACGCGGCGCCCGCCACCTCGGCGAGCGTCAGCCCCTTGTCCGGCGATCCGCGCACCGAGAACTTGCCGTCGTGCAGCTCGATGTCCTCCGGAGCGGCCTCGAGCTGATGGGCCACGATCGCCTTGGCCTTGGCCGCGACCTTCCCGGCCGCTCGCGCCGCAGCCTCGCCGCCGACCGCCAGCGAGCGCGAGCCGTAGGTATCGAGTCCGAACGGACCGGTCTGCGTGTCGCCATGGATCACCTCGACCTGGGCCGGGTCGATGCCCAGCCGGTCCGCCACGATTTGGGCGAAGCCGGTCTCGTGACCCTGGCCGTGGGGCGAGGTGCCCGTGTACAGCGTGACCGCCCCGGTGGCGTGGACGCGGATGGTGGCGGATTCCCACCCACCGCCCTGGAGTCCGAAGCCGCCGGGACCCACGGCCCGCGACGGGGCGTTGCCGCAGATCTCGGTGTAGGTGGAGAAGCCGATGCCGCGGTATATCCCCTGCTCGCGCAGCTGCTCGGCCTCCTGATGCACCTGCGCCCGGTCGATGTGCTCGAGCAGCTTGTCGAGCGCGGCTTCATAGTTGCCCGAGTCGTACGCGACGCCGATCGGGGTCTCGTGACCTTCGGAGAACGGCGCGATGAAGTTCTTGCGCCGCAACTCCAGCGGGTCCATGCCCAGCTCGTGTGCGAGCTGGTCCATCACGACCTCGATCATGTGGGTCGCCTCGGGCCGGCCCGCTCCGCGGATCGCGTCGGTCGGGAACTTGTTCGTGTGCACGCTGGTCACGTCCGTCACTACCGCCGGCGTCTTGTAGACGCCGCACATGACGAACGCGCTCAGCGGCGGGATCAGCGGCGTCAGCAGGAGTTGGTAGGCGCCGATGTCGGCGATGATCTTCGAGTGCCAGGCCGTGAGCGTGCCGTCGCGCTTGGCGCCGACCTTGACGTAGTCGATCTGGTCGCGCCCGTGGTGGGTGACCATCATGCCCTCGGAGCGCGTCTCGACCCACTTCACCGGGCGTCCGAGCTTGCGCGACGCCCACGCACAGCCGACCTCCTCGGCGTAGATCTGGAGCTTGGAGCCGAAGCCGCCCCCGACCTCGGGTGCGATCACGCGCACCCTCTCCTCGGAGATCCCGAGGAGAATCGACAGGAACAGGCGCAGGAAGTGCGGAACCTGGGTGGAGCTCCAGACCGTCAGCCGGTCCCCGCGATGCTCGGCCAGCACCGCGCGCGGCTCGATCGCCGCCCCGGCTATGCGGTGGTTGACGACGCGGCGCTCGATGATGACGTCCGCCTCCGCGAACCCGGCCTCGAGATCGCCGCCGCCAAGTGACCAGTCGCACACCTTGTTGGTCCCGAACTGCGCATGTACCAGTGGCGACCCTTCCTCGAGCGCCTTCTCCGGGTCGGTGACCACGGGGAGCGGGTCGTACTCGACGAGGACGTCCTCCGCCGCGTCGATCACCGCGTAGCGGTCGTCGCCGATGACGAGCGCGACCGGATCGCCGACATGCTTGACCTCGTCCTTGGCCAGGACCCAGTGATCGGGGGTGTTGACCTCAACGCCTGGCGGAACCCACGCCATCGGCAGGCCCGCCTCCATGTCGAGATCCGCATGGGTGTAGACCGCTCGGATTCCGTCACGCGCAGCCGCTGCCGAGGTGTCGATCGAGACGATCTTCGCGTGTGCCTCCGGCGAGCGCACCCACGCCGCCCACAACTGGCCGGTGAGGTTGATGTCGTCGACGTAGCTGGCCCGGCCGGTGATCAGGCGCGGATCCTCCTTGCGGCGCAGCGCGCGGCCGACGTGGGATTTGCCGTTCGTTGCGGCGCCATCGGCCGTCGCGCTCATGACGACACCCCCGACTCCTGCCCGACCGTCGCACCCTTCGTCTTGGCGGCGTCGAGCACCGCCTTGACGATGTTGTGGTAGCCGGTGCAGCGGCACAGGTTGCCCTCCAGGCCGTGGCGAACTTCGTCCTCGGTCGGGTTGGGGTTGTCGGCCAGCAGCCCCGCCGCCGCCATGATCATGCCCGGGGTGCAGTAGCCACACTGGAGGCCGTGGTCGTTCCAGAACGCCTCCTGCAGCGGATGCAGCTCGTTCTCGGACGCGAGTCCCTCGATCGTGGTCAGCGCCGCGCCGTCCGCCTGGACCGCGAGCACGGTGCAGCACTTCACGGCTAGCCCGTCCATGTGGATCGTGCATGCTCCGCAGTTGGACGTGTCGCAGCCAACGTGCGTGCCGGTCAGCCCGAGGTGGTCTCGTATGGCGTGGACCAGCAGCAGGCGGGGCTCCACGTCCAAGTGGTGCTCGACGCCGTTGACGTTCAGCGTCACGGGAACGGTCTTGCTCATGCCTCTCCCTCCAGGGTTTCTTGGCCTAGTGGTCGTCCCCGTACGTGCGGTCACGGCCACTAGTCGCGACGATACCCGACGGGATATACCAGTGTGAAGTGCGTCGCGTCGGGCCTGCACAGATCGGCGACCGCAAATGCGCTCAGCGGTGGGCGAGCACCTGGTAGACCGAAGCCCATCCGGTCTCGAAGCCCTGCCGGCCGGCCCGCAGGTACAGGCGCCAGATGCGTGCGCGCTCGATCCCGGCCAGCCGCATGGCGTCGTCCCAGCGCGCGTCGAAGCGCTCGATCCAGTAGCTGAGCGTTTTCGCGTAGTCGGCCGCGAGGCCCTCGACATGCGTGGTCACGAGACCCGTCCGCTCCAGGGCACCAATCACGCGCGAGAGCGGCAGCGGCACCCCGTCGGGGAACACGAAGCGCTCGGAGAACGGGCCTTCGTCCGGCGTGTCGAGATCCTTGAGCTTGGCGATCCCGTGGTTGAGCAGCCGCCCGCCCGGACGCAGCAAGCTCCACAGGCGCCGGGCATAGACGTCGATCTGCTCCTCGCCCACGTGCTCGACCATGCCGATGCTGGCGATCGCGTCGAACGGCCCGTCGGTCACCTCGCGGTAGTCGGCCACGCGGAACTGCACGCGGTCGGCCACGCCGGCTTCTCGGGCGCGCTCGCGGGCGAGCTGCGCCTGCTGCTCGGACAGCGTGATCCCGACCGCGTTCACTCCGTGGCGGGTGGCGGCGTGGATCACGAAGCTGCCCCAGCCGCAGCCGACGTCGAGCACGCGCTCGCCCTCGACCAGGCCAAGCTTGCGGCACACCAGCTCGAGCTTGGCCTCCTGCGCCTCCTCGAGCGTCTGCGCGCCACCCGAGAAGTAGGCGCAGCTGTAGGTCATCGAGCGATCGAGGAACAGCGCGAAGAACTCGTTGCCGACGTCGTAGTGGTGGCGCACGGCGCGGCGGTCCCGGGCGATCGTGTGCCGGCGGCCGCGCAGGCGCAGCTCGGCCGTCGGCACGCGCGGCGGCACCACCAGCCCGCAGGCGCGGAGCAGCCCGACGGCCAGGCCGGCGCGCTGCGACAACGAGAGCGGCGGCGGCTCGAACGTGTCGACCATCCGCAGCGCTCCGTCGAGGTCGTCCACCTCGATCATGCCGGCCACATAGGCGCGGCCGAGGCCTAGCTCGCCGGGGGCGCGCACCACGTGGGCCAGCGCCCGGGGCGTCTTGAACGTGAGGGTCGGGCGACTCCGGCTCGGTCGCCGGCACCTCGGTGCCGTCCCAGAAGCGCAGCGCGAAGGGGCGGCGCGGCAGCGCGCCGGTCACAGCATGGCGGAGCGGCGCGGTCTGGGACAGCGCCAACTCAGGCGGCCTCGAGCAGCGCCTTGTTGTCGCGGCGCTCGGGGCTCACCCGCACAACGTTCCAGGCCAGGCCGACCATCTCCATCAGCCGGATGATCCCCGCCGACGGATCGATCTGCCAGCGGCGCAGGCCGTGGCGGTAGGAGCACGGAAACGCGTGGTGGTTGTTGTGCCACGCCTCGCCCCAGGTGGGGATCGCGAGCCACGCCAGGTTGCGCGACTCGTCTCGGGTGTCGTACTCCTGGCGCCCGAAGTAGTGGCAGAGCGAGTTGATGCTGAACGTGGCGTGGTGCATGAAGAAGATCCGGGCCGCCCCGCCCCACAACAGCGCGGTCAAGCCGCCGGCCACCGTGCCGCTGAGCGCGACGCCGAGCCCGAAGGCCGCACCCAGCCCGGCGATCACCCAGAGCACGAACGTGTCATTGACGAATCGGATCCACGGGTCGGCCAGCAGGTCCTTGGCATAGCGCCGCTCGTCGGCCACCTCCATGTCGCTGAAGACCCATCCGATGTGCGCGTGCGCGAGCCCGCGGATCGCGCTCAGCCACCCCGAGCCGTGTCCGACGTGCGGGCTGTGGGGATCGCCGTGCACGTCGGAGAACTGGTGGTGCTTGCGATGCGTCGCCACCCAGTCGATCACCGGTCCCTCGGCCGCCGCTGACCCCAGCGCCGCGAACGCCGCCCGAGTGAGACGGTGGCACTTGAAGCTGCCGTGCGTGAGCAGCCGGTGGAACCCGACCGTGATGCCGGTCCCCACCCCGGCATAGAACAACGCCAGGATCAGGAGGTCCTGCCAGTTCAGGAGGTTGCCGCGTCCAGCCGAACCACATGCCGAGCCCGACCATGATCGGCGGCACCCCCGTGACCACCGCGCTGGCCACTCGATCCACGACCGGCATCGTCACCGGCCGTACGCCCACAGCGGACGCCGACGAGGGAGTTGATCCCATCAATCTCTCCTGTGTGAAGGTTTCGCGGCGTCGGGGGGTGTCCCCTCGCGCGCCACCTGCGACCTGCGGGACTGTCGACGCCGCCGCTGCTCGCTCTTCGACCTCGAGCCGCCGTGACGCCGTGCGCGATGCTATCTGTTGGAGCGGGGCAGCGCGCCGATCAGCTTGTCCGGTCGGATCGGCAGGTCGCGGACCCGGATGCCGGTGGCGTGGTGCACGGCATTAGCCACGGCGGCCGCGGTGCCCACGATGCCGATCTCCCCGATGCCCTTGGCTCCCATCGGGTTGACGTGGGGATCATCCTCGTCGAGCCACACCGCCTCGATGTCCTCGATGTCGGCATTGGTCGGCACGTGGTAGCCGGCGAGGTCGTGGTTGAGGTAGTCGCCGAACTCGAGGTCGAGCAGGCTCTCCTCGTGCAGTGCCATGCCGATGCCCATGGTCATGCCGCCGATGAACTGCGAGCGAGCGGTCTTCGGGTTGATGATGCGCCCGACCGCGAACACCCCGAGGGCACGCGGGATCCGCACCTCCGCGGTGTCAGCGTCGACCCCCACCTCGACGAACTGGGCGCCGAAGCCGTGCTTGGCCAGCGGCTCGGCACTGGCGGCGGCGACCTCCTCCTTGGTGTCGACCTCGACCCAGAGCGGCACGTCGGAGTCCTCTGCGGCCATGCGCGCGCGCAGCTCGCGGCACGCCTTGACCACGGCCGAGCCCCAGGAGGCGTTGCCCATCGAGCCGCCGGCCAGGAACGCCTCGGGGAAGCTCGAGTCGCCGATCTGCACGTCTACCCGCTCAACCGGCACCTCGAGCGCGTCGGCCGCGATCTGGGTCAGCGCGGTGCGGGCCCCGGTGCCGATATCGGCCGCGGCGATCTGGAGCGTGTAGCGGCCGCCGGGCTCGTAGCTGGCCCGGGCCGAGGAGGGCTGGCGGCGGGCCGGGTAGGTGGAGGCCGCGACGCCGGTGCCGACCAGCCAGCGGCCGTCACGGCGGGTGCCCGGGCGCGGATCGCGGTCGGCCCATCCGAACCGCTCGGCGCCCTCGCGCAGGCAGGCGACCAGGTTGCGGCTCGAGAAGCGGTGCCCGCTCTCGGGATCGACGTCAGGGTCGTTGCGGACGCGCAGCTCGACCGGGTCGAGGCCGCAGGCGATCGCCAGCTCGTCGAGAGCCGACTCGAGCGCGTACATGCCCGGTGTCTCGCCCGGGGCGCGCATCCACGACGGCGTGGGGACGTCCAACCTGAGCAGGCGATGGGTGGTGCGCCGGTGCGGCGCCGCGTACATCATTCGGCTGGGCAGCGCGGCCTGCTCGGCGAACTCGCGCACGGTCGAGCTCTGGACGAACGCGTCGTGGCACAGCGCGGTGAGATGCCCGTCGCGATCGGCGCCCAGGCGCATGCGCTGGATGGTCGGGGTGCGGTATCCGGTGACCGCGAACATCTGCTGGCGGGTCACCGCCAGCTTGACCGGGCGCCCGAGCGTGCGCGCGGCCATGATCGTCACGATCACGTGCGGACGCGGCGTGCCCTTGGAGCCGAACCCGCCGCCCACGTGCGGCGAGATCACCCGCACCTGGTCCGGCCGCAGGCCGAACGCCTTGGCCACCGTGTTCTTGACGTTGACCACTCCCTGGTTGGAGTCGTAGATCGTGACGCCGTCGTCCTGCCAGACCGCGAGCGTGGCGTGCGGCTCCATCGGGTTGTTGTGCTCGGCCGGCGTCTCGTAGGTGCAGTCGATCGTCACCTCGGCGGCGGCGAATGCCTTGTCGAAGTCGCCGTCGGCGGTGTCGGCCGGGTAGTTGGGGTTGACCTTGTCGGGCTTGTACAGATCGGGGTGGTCGGTTCGCAGCAGCACGTCGTGGGGCTCCTGCGCGTACTCGATCTGCACCATCCGCTCGGCCTGGCGCGCGGTCTCGTAGCTGTCGGCCAGGACCGCGCCGACGATCTGGCCCCGGTAGGAGACTTTGTCCGACTGGAGGACCTCGAGCTCGGCGTCGCTGACCTCGTGCAGCCGGGGGGCGTTGCCGTGCCAGAGGACGGCATGGACGCCCGGCAGCTCCAGCGCCGCGCCGGCGATCGACGTGCGCGGATGGTCCCCTTGGCGATCGTCGCCTGGATCGATCGCCCCATAGGCGACCTCGTCCTGGTGGTACTCGTAGGCGTACTTGGCCTGGCCGGTGACCTTGGCGCGCCCCTCGACCCGGTCGATCGCTGCCCCGATCGCGCCGGCGACCGTGACGCTCATGCCGAGAGCTCCAGCACGGTGCTCTCGATCAGGTTGCGCGCGAGCTCGACCTTGTAGGCGTTGTCCCGCAGCGGCCGGGCCTGTTCGAGCTCGGCCCGCGCCGCGCTTTGCACGCGTTCCGCCGTGATCGGGCCGTTGCGCAGCGCGTCCTCGGCGCGTGAAGCCCGCCACGGTGCATGCGCCACGCCGCCGAGCGCGATGCGAACGTCGCGCGCCCGGTCGCCGTCGAGCTCCAGCACCGCCGCCACCGACACGAGCGCGAAGGCGAACGACCGCCGCTCGCGCACCTTGCGGTAGCGCTGGCGCGTGGCCGTGTCCGGCGCCGCCGCGAGCTCCACCGCGGTGATCAGCTCGCCGGCTCGCAACACCGTGTCCAGGTGCGGCTCGTCCTCCGGCAGGCGGTGAAGCCCGGGTATCGGGATCGTGCGGGGGCCGTCACCACCCTGCACGTGAACGGTCGCCCCGAGCGCCGTGAGCGCCACCGCCATGTCCGACGGGTGCGTGGCCACGCACTGCTCAGAGTGGCCGAAGATCGCGTGGTTGTGGTGATGGCCCGCGCGCGCGGGGCAGCCGGATCCCGGCTGGCGCTTGTTGCAGGCCTTGGTCACGTCTGTGAAATACGCACAGCGGGTGCGCTGGAGCAGGTTGCCGCCTACCGTGGCCAGGTTGCGGAGCTGTCCGGAGGCCCCGTGCAGGACGGCCTCCGAGAGGACCGGATACCGGGCCCGCACGCGCGGGTCGGCGGCCAGCTCGCTGTTCGTCACCGCGGCGCCGATCCGCAGACC
Source organism: uncultured Solirubrobacterales bacterium (assembly GCA_963743345.1). Taxonomy (GTDB): domain Bacteria; phylum Actinomycetota; class Thermoleophilia; order Solirubrobacterales; family Solirubrobacteraceae; genus Palsa-465. The sequence goes on along the minus strand of CAVUPW010000026.1, from coordinate 2,022 downwards.
GCCGCCATCCGTCTCCTCGATGCGGTCGTGGCCGTCGAGGCGGGTTACGTCGACCAGGGTCCCGGGCGTCTCCACCCCAAGCCGCATCAGGTCGACCAGGTTGGTCCCGCCGCCCAGGTAGCGCGCCTCCGGCTCGTCCCCGAGCAGGGCCACGGCCTGGTCGGCATCGGTGGCCCGTTCGAACCGGAACGGCCTCATGCCGCGGCGTCGGCGATCGCCGGGACGATGTTGGCGTATGCCCCACAGCGGCACAGGTTGCCGTTCATCCGCTCACGGATCTCGGCATCGGTGAGCTCGGCTGGAGCGCCGTCATCGACCGCCGCGGCCGCCGGCGTCACTGCACTCGGCCACCCTTCCTGCACCTCGCCCAGCATGCCCGCGGCCGAGCACAGCTGCCCCGGCGTGCAGTAGCCGCACTGGAACGCATCGTGCTCGATGAAGGCGCGTTGGAGCGGATGAAGCTCCCCGTCGTCGGCGCCGGCGAGCCCCTCGACGGTCACGATCTCCGCGCCGTCGTGCGCCACGGCCAGCGCCAGGCAGCCGTTGGCCCGGCGGCCGTCGATCAGGATCGTGCAGGCGCCGCACTGGCCGTGGTCGCAGCCCTTCTTGGCCCCGGTGAGGTCGAGATGCTCGCGCAGCAGGTCGAGCAGCGAGGTCCGGGTGTCGATCGTCAACTCGTGGTCCGTGCCGTTTATCCGCAGCCGGATATCGGTCAGCACGGGCGGCTCGATCCGGGGAGGGTCGGCTGGCACGAGGGCGGACTTTACCCCGGTGGCGCCCACAGGAAACGTTGGCGGAGAACGCCGCGTCAACGCGTGGTTCGAGCGGCCACGGTCCAGCCCCGGCGTCGCGCGCAATACCCACCCGCCGTCGATGGGCTCCGTCACGGCAGCGGGCCACGCCGCGACAGCGTGCGCCTCCATCCGGCACACCAATCCCAGATCAGCCCGAATGGCGGGCCAGCAGGTCACGAAGCTGGGCGGCGTTGCGCACCGAATAGTCGCGGTAGCAGTTGTTCATGAGCAGATGGGTCTCGCCCGCCTCGGCGGCGTGTTCGGCGATCGGCGCCGCGAGCTCCTCGAGCTCCTCTTCGGAATAGAGGTAGCGAAAGCGCTCGGCCGCCGACCGGGACGTGTCGTTCCAAGTGCTGTCCGAGCGCCCGTGGAAGCGCACCATGAAGATGTCCGGGTTGGTCACCGCCAGCACCCGCGGTAGCCCGGACACCTCGGGCGCATCGACGCCGACGAAGACCAGGCCGAGCTCCTCGAGCATCCCGAGCGTCCGCTCCCGGTCACGCTCCGATTCGGTCCACCGCGGCGAGCGGAACTCGACGCTGATCCGGTAATCGGGCAGGCGCTCTCGCAGCGCCTCGATCTCGGCCCGGTTCTCGCGCCGGGGCCCGAACCAGCGCGGATACTGGAACAGCACCGCGCCGAGCTTGCCCGCCTCGTGCAGCGGCCGGAGCGCTGCCTCGAACCGCCGCCACGCCTCGTCCATCGCCTCCGGACTGAGATGCTTCGCGTAGATGTTGCGCTTCTCGGCCGCCTCCGACGGAAGGTCCTCACGCAGGTCGCGCCACAGCGACCGAGGTCGCGTGGGATGCCCAGTGAGCAGCGAGTAGGCCTTCATGTCGAAGCGAAAGCCATCCGGCACCCGCTCCGCCCACAGCGCCACCTGCCGCTCGGCCGGCGGCGCGTAGTAGGTCGAGTCGATCTCGGTCAGCGGAAACTGCGCGGCGTAGTAGCGCAGGCGCTCCTCGGCCGACATCGTGCGCTGGGGGTACCAGTCGGCCTCCTCGACCAGCGTGCGGTCGGTCCACGAGCAGCTGCCGGTGAGGACCGTGTGCTCGCCGGTCCAGGCCGGCGCGCCCAGAGCTTGCTCATCACTCAATGCCTAGTCGAGATTACGGGCCGCGGCCATCAGCGTCAGCACGGAGAACTTCGCGATCGATTACGACACGGGCCTCCTGGTCCTCGACCCGCCGGTCGAGTAGCTTCCGGCACTCACCCGCCACGACCCCGA
>CAVUPW010000025.1:0-346055 GCA_963743345.1 uncultured Solirubrobacterales bacterium | reverse complement strand
TCAGCCGGGAGCACCGCGATCGGAAGCGCAACCCAGCGGCACATAAACACGCCCCAGAATGAGGCCTGTTTGCGCAGCCACAATCACGACCCCGCCCGATCCCCAGACGAGAGTGACCACAGCTTGCGCTCGTCGACCGCGCACTCAATTCTTGAAGCAGACGACAAGTGCCTTGTTCGGTTTCCATACCACGTCCGATAATGTTCATTATGTCGACCGACGACAGAAAGACCCCGGAAATGACCACGTTTTCCGGGGCGAAGCCGGCAGGCGTTATGTAGAGCCGAGGCAGTCTTCTCGGACGGGCACCCCGGCCAGGCGGGCAAGCCCGGCTTGGGCGTCGTCGAGCGTGAGCAGTGCGCGTCCGGTCGCCGCGGCGGTCGCGATTATCAGGAGATCGGTCGCTTTGCTTGTGCGTTTCTGCGCCCGCGCCGCGGCGAGGATCTCGCCGTACTGCTCTGCCACCGGCTCGTCGACCGGCAATGGCTCGAACGTTTCGCGCACGGCTGCAAGTCGCGCCTGGCGGATCGCCTGCGTGTTGGGATCGCCGGCCAGCCGCACGCCGGCGCGGAGCTCGCCGATCGTGATGACCGAGATCGCCGCGGTGTCGCCGGGGTTCAGCTTCGCCGCGTCAGAGCCGGCGATCACGACCGAGGTGTCGAGCAACAGTCGCGTCAGCCGCTCTGCCATGGATCGTCGACCGGCTGCTCGCCTCGTCGGATCTCCTGCAGATCGGCGCTGAATCGGTCGTCGACCGGCGTCTCGGCGAGGAGCGCGAGGATGGTGCCCGAGTCGACATCTGCCCTGCGGACGTGCGGCTGATCGGGCGGCCCGAGTCGGGCGACTGGTCGACCGCGGACGGTGATCGTGAACTCGGTGCCGGCCTCGGCCTGACGCAGGATCTCGCCGATGTTGTTGCGCAGCTCGCGTTGCGGGATCGCACGATTCGCCATGTTGCTACGCACTGTAGCACTTGACGGCCCGCCGGTGCCCAGCCTCTCCCCCGCCGCCCGACCGACAGGTCCCCGGCCATGTGACTGAGCGTAGAAGCAGACGTCTCCCGGTTTACGCTGACGGGGCGCCACTTTCGTGACGCCCCGGCAGTTGAGGGAGGAGAGGGTGCTGCATTCGCCGACGAGAGATATGGGCCGGCGAACGTGTCGCCGTGGCGGCGCTCTCCTCGGCGCCGGGCGGGGGAAGCTCGAATAGGCAGCGCGCCGGCCCGCGCACCACCGCTGAAGGCCCCCTACACCGCTGAGAGTAGCGCGTCGCGCGCGGACGGATGTGTTCGCGCCGTAGATCTCCTGCACGGGGGCCGTCGTCGATCATGCCTCGGGGCTTGGCGATGAGCGCGAGACGGACCGCAGTTTTGTGCTCGAGGCGGGCCATCGCCTGCATCTTCTACCGGTCCTGCGCGGAGGGCCGAGCTTGGCTTTGTTCAGCATTGCGATCAAGGTTGGGCGGCGGCGGTGCTGCTCGCGTAGCGCATCGAGTCTCGCCTCGAAGGCGGGGTCCTGTCCGGCGGCCGTGGCCGCGCTCTTGGCGCGGGCAAGCAGCGGCACGGCTTGTGCGTAGTTGCGGCGGTCGGCCGTATGAAGCGCGTCCTCGACCGCGCGCCAGTAGATCGGCAGCGCGTCGGCGGGATGCGTGGCCGCGCGGTTGCTCGGCGAGCCGGACCCAGCGGTGCAGGCCGAGCTGACCTCGCCTGCGGTGGTGGCGGCCTGCCAGGCGAGGTCGATGTCGCCTTCGGCGAGCAGCGCGTCGACGAGCTCGCCGGTGTCCCGCTGGCGGAGTTGCTCTCAGGGCGGCGTCGCGCTCGGTCGGCCAGGCTTCGAGCTTGTCGGCGGCCGTCTTGAGCTGCGTGTGGAGCTGCTCGGTGAGCGCTCGTGCTGGGAGTGGCGGAGCGCGAGCACCTCGAGCGGCTCGCCGCGGCGGGCATGGACCTCGCACGCGAGGTCGTACAGCTGGGCGGTCTGCCAGCCACTCGTGCGTTCGATCCCCTGCTCACACCAGCGCAGCACCTCGTCGTCACGGCCAAGCTCGCTCATCGCGTCCGCGAGCCGGATGTACTGGTAGGGCTGGCTCAGATCCCCCACCAAGCAGCGCAACGATCTGCTCGCTGTCGCCGTCCAGGACCGCGAGCCGCTCCCGAAACCAGCGGGTCGCGAACCCATCGCGGTCGGGCTCGACGGCGACCGCCTGACGCAGCGCGGCGAGCCCGTCCTCGCCGAGCGCCTCGCGGTAGCGAACGGGGTCGGCCTCAAAGAAATCCTGGTCGCGGAAGCGGAAGCGAACGATCCACGCGGCGAGCTTCACCGGATCTGCGACACCGGCATCGCACGCGCGCGCATGCGCGCCGAGCAGGTCTCGGGCGAGATCGCCGATCAGGCCCGAGGAGTCATCAGCCTTCGTCTGCAGGATCTTGACGAGGTGCCCGATTGCGCGCTGCAAAAGCTCGACGAGCTCGCGCGAGGGGGAGCGCTCGGCGGTCGCCTCGAGCTCGGCGACGATCGGCCGGGCATTGCGGACCCACTCGCCACCGGCGCGCCAGTCCAGGAACCGTCGCGTGCGCAGGCCGCGGTTGACCATCTCCCGCAGCGCGCTCAGGTCGGCCGCCGCACGGGAGGTGGACGAGCGTCGACGCCCATGTGATGGTCAACCACGACCGTCCGCGCGACCTCGAACGTAAGCTCGGCAGCCAGCAACGCGACCGCAGCCCCCCACACATCATCGCCTGCAGCGTGCTCCCCGGCCAAATACAACGCGCCGCCAACCACAATCGACAGTGCGGCGATCGCCGCGAGGATCCGCGCGCGATGCTCCACCAGCCAGCCGAAGGCGCGATGAACCAACCCATGATCCGCGGCGGGCGAGCAACCCCCACAGCAGCCGAAGGAGCCGGAGCGGAGGCGATGCCCGAGCATGCGCCACAGACGCGTCCGCGCGCATCCGTAATCACGCCGACGCTGTCGTCGTAGAACCCCGCAGCACGCCGACCGGTCCGACGAACCCAGCGTCGCCAACCCCGAGCGCGTCCAGCCGCCTCGGCTGGACGCACGGATGCCGCCTCCCGACTGCCGGATCGATTGGGCAGCTCGCCGAGCCGCGTCGACACCGCCACGCGGCGCGACGTCGAAACGCTCACGTGGCGTCAGGGTTCGAAGCAGCCCGCGGCGGACTGCGCAGCGGGTGAGCTGCACGATCGTGCAGTCCGAGCTTCTCGAGGATGTTGGCGCGATGACGCTCAACCGTCTTCTCGCTGATCACGAGTGCTTCGGCGATCTGCCGGTCGGTATAGCTCTCTGCAATGAGCTTTATGACCTCGGTCTCGCGCGGCGTGAGGGGATCACGAAGCCAGCTTGTTGCCCTCCAGGGCATTAGACAGATGGTCGCGGATTACCGCGGTGATCTCGGCTGGATACAGGAACGGCTCGCCTCGCATCGTGACGCGGCACGCCTCGACGAGGTCCCCGTCGGCGAGCTTCTTGACAACGTAGCCGGCGCGCCGGCTTTCAGCGCCTCGTAGAGATACTGCTCGTTCTCATGCATCGACAGGATCAGGATCCGTAACTCGGGTCGGCGATGATGGAGCTCCCGGGTCGCTTGCAGCCCGGTCATCCGGGGCATCGTGATGTCGAGGATCGCGAGGTCGACGCCATCCTGGAGCGCGCGGGCGACGGCGTCAGCACCGTCTCCGGTCTCGGCCACCACCTCCAGGTCGGGTTCGGCATCGAAGACCATCCGGAGCGCGTGGCGGACGGGCCGAGTTGGCCGAGCGCGAGGTCAAGGTGCTCGCCCCAGAACGCCCTCCTCGACCTTGATGAGCGACCCGCCTGATGCTTGCGTGGGTGGGTGAGGCGCTGAAGTCGGGCACGAGAGCGCCGCGCGGCTAGCGCGCGAGCACGGCACTGAGCGCATCTTCGGCATCCATCGCCGACTCCACACCTGCTGGTCGTGATCGCGGTCGTGAACGTGTGCGCGCCGACGATTTCGCGGCTGGCGTCCGAGAAGCGGCCGGGAGAGGTCTTTCGCACCACTCGAACGTGATCCCCGGAGCATGGTGATCGATTGGCTGCGATGGTGTTGCGATGGCCGATGGTCATCTGATCCTTGCCGGCGGCGCGCTGTTGGCGGCTGGTCTTGTGGCGTCGTTTGTGGCGGCACGGCTACGCGTGCCGAGCCTCGTGCTGTTCCTTGGCGTGGGGATGCTGGTTGGCTCTGACGGGCTGGGATGGATCGCGTTTGACAGCTACCGGCTCGCGCGGACGATCGGGGTCATCTCGCTCGCACTGATCCTGTTCGAAGGCGGATTGACCGGCGGGCTCCTTCATCTGCGGCCCGTGATCGGTGCCGCGATCGCATTGGCGATCGTCGGTACCGTGATCACTGCGACTGTGGTGGGGGTTGCTGCGGCCACTCTGTTCGGGTTCTCGACCGAGGAAGGCCTGCTTCTGGGCGCGATCCTGTCGGCCACCGATGGTGCGGCGATCTTCGCGCTGCTTCGCGCGTCGACGCTCTCACGCAAGCTTGCGAGGACGCTCGAGGGCGAGTCTGGGTTCAACGATCCGGTCGCGGTGCTGCTGGTGCTTGGCTTCATCGACCTGCTCACCCAGCCCGGCTTCGGCGCGGCGGACATGGTTGTTCTGTTCGTGCGTGAGCTGGGGATCGGTCTGCTGGTTGGGGTGCTGGTGGGATCGGTGGCGGTGTACGTGTTGCGCCGGGCGCGGCTCGCGACTGCTGGCTTGTATCCGGTTGCGTCCCTGACGGTCGTGGCGCTGGCGTACGGCGGAGCGGACACGCTGCACGGCTCGGGGTTCCTTGCGGTGTACCTCGCCGGGCTGATGATCGGCTCGGCGACGATTCCTGCTGAGCGGACAATTGTGAGTTTTCACCAAGGGCTGGGATGGGTCGCGCAGGTGGTGATGTTCCTCACCTTGGGGCTGCTGGTGTTCCCCGCGCAGCTCTCGTCCGGTGGCAGTGAAGGGCACGGTGCTCGCGATCGTGCTGGTATTCCTCGCGCGGCCGATTGCGGTGGAGGTCGCGGCGCTGCCGTTTGCCTACGAGTGGCGCGAGCGGCTGATCTTGGGATGGGCCGGGCTGCGCGGCGCCGTCCCGGTGGTTCTGGCCACTTTCCCGGTGATCGAGCACGTGCCACGCAGCCTGCAGTTCTTCAACATCGTGTTCTTCGCCGTGCTCGTCTCGACGGTTGTGCAGGGCTCGACGTTTGAGATATTCGCGCGCCGCTTGCGACTGACCACCACCGAGCCGGCGCTGCCGCGCCCGCTGTCGGAATCCGGGACGATCCGGCGCTTGGGCGCGGAGGTGCTCGAGTACCCGATCGCATCCAAGGACGCGATCGCCGGCGCGCGCGTGCGCGACCTTGGCCTGCCGCGCGACGCCGTGGTCAGCGTCATCGTTCGCGGTGACAGAGCGATTCCCCCCCGTGGCTCCACCCGGCTGCTCGCCGGCGACGAACTACACCTCTTGATCAGCGAAGAGTCGGCACATCTCGTGCGCGGTCTTGTCAGCCGCTGGCGCACCGGGCCGATCGGGCCACCGCCACGCCCGCCACGCCCGCTCACCGGACGCCGACCGATCTTCTCGGCGTGGTCATGGAGCGATGAGCGTGACGGCGACGTCTCGCACCCGCGCGCGATCGCCGGCCAGCCGGTGATCGAGCAGTTGCGCATCCGCCGCGACCAGCCCGGCGGCCTCTGGGTGCTCGCAGACGGCCGCTACGCGATCACCGGACGACTGGCCGCGGTCGGATCGCGGCGTGACCTGGCCGAATGGGCCCGTCGCAGAATGCGGCAAGCGACAGATGACGAGCGAGCGTGGCTGCAAACCGTCATTGGCGCGGTCGCCATCGACCGGACTGGCGAGACACCGCCCGCCGCCACCCCTGACACCAGACGCGACGGGACACGCGCGTCCTAGCGACGTTTCGGTGATTCACGTCGCTAGCGGTCGGCTTCGGTGCCTCGAGACCTGGCGACAATCTTCTTCGGCTACTCAGTCAAGTCCCATGTCGGCGGATGAGCGCGGGTTCTTCATCGGCTTGAGGTGGGCGAGACCGGTGACGCTAACCGAGGCAAAAGCCGATCCTGACCTACGCAAACCAGACCCGCCCGGCTAGCTACGTCACCAACCTGACGCTGATCGACAGCAACGGGAACCCACCGTCGGCTTTCTACCGATTGGCCTGTCGGAGTGACTCCGATACGCCGGCTCGGGCCGGAGCGGAGACTGCGCACATGGGCTCACGGTCGGTGCACCGAGTGGTCGCAGTTGTGCTGCTGGCGTGCTCGCTCGCGGGAGCCGCCGGTCCGGCCGCAGCGGTGGTCAGCCACCCCGCGGCCTCGCGCACAATGGTGGCGACGGTGGTCCCGCGACTGGTCGCGATCACGGCCGGCCACCATCCGGGCTACGACCGCGTGGTGTTCCGCTTCTCCGGTCCGGTGCCGGCGCGGCGGAACATCCGCTACGTCAGCCGGCTGATCGCCGACCCCTCCGGGCGCCGCATCGCGATCGCAGGCCGGGCGATCCTGGAGGTGAGCCTGTCGCTGGCGGAGGCTCACACCGGCACCGGCGCCGGCAGCGCTCCGGACCGGATGACGTTCGTACTGCCGAACGTCATGATCGCCGTTCGCAGCGGCGACTTCGAGTCCGTCGTCTCCTACGGGATCGGACTGGCCGCCCGCGCGTCCTTCCATGTCTTCACGCTCACGAAACCGAGCCGGGTCGTCGTCGACGTGGCGGCCCCGTTTCGCACCACGCTGAAGCGCGTGTACTTCGTCAATCGGGCGAACTTCTCGGTAGGCAGGGAGCCGTATTTCACCTCGGTCCTGCGGCCCGTCCCCGTCAGCACCCCGGCGACCGGGCTGATGGACCGCCTGTTCGCCGGTCCGACGCCGTCCGAGGCGTCGCGGAGCCTGGCCTTCCTCGCGTCCCGGGCGACCGGCTTCACCGGCCTGTCGATCAGCGGTGGCGTGGCGCGGGTGCGGCTGACCGGCGGCTGCTCGAGCGGCGGCTCGACCGCCTCGATCGTCGACGAGATCGGACCGACGCTCAAGCAGCTGCCCACCGTGCGTTACGTGAAGATCTACGACCCGGCAGGTCACACCGAGAATCCGACCGGGCTGATCGACTCCAGGCCCGGCTGCCTGGAGCCGTGACAGAAAGGGGAACCGTCATGCGACGTCTCACCGTTCTTGCCACCGTGCTCGCCGCGACGGCTGTGACCGGCACGCCCGCCGCCCTGGCGGCGAAGGCGCCCCCCGTGGCCGTGAAGGTCGCCGTCACCGCCGCGCAGGCCCGCTTCCACACGACGCACATCCACGCGGACTTCAGCCTCCTCAGTCGCCGCGACCCCCGCTGGGCACTCGTCGACGGCACCGCCACGGCGAGGAACCGGCTGTGGGCCGCGTGGCTTCACAACGACGGCGCGAACCGGTGGACGCTGCGCTACTTCGATACGACTGCGCCGTTCCAGCCCGGCTCGACAGCGCACGGCCGCGTCCCGTGCGACCTCTATCCGGCCTTCAGCGAGCCAGCCTGCCCTAGCGGTCCCAACGCCGCGCAGATCAGAGCCCGCGTGGCCAAGCAGCTCACCCCCACGGGGGCGGCGGCCCGAATCGGCGCCATCCTCGCGCACGGCGGGTACGCGTTCTCGTTCAAGCCGCCGCTGGGCGGCACGTTGATCGTCTCGTGGTACACCGCGTCCGGCGGTATCGGCGTCATACCGAAGCTGCTCGCCCGCGGCCACGCCGACTTCCTCAGCGGCCGGTCCGGCAGGATCAAGATCGTGCTGACCAGTGCCGGGCGCAGCGCGCTCACCAAGGCGACCAGCTTGAAGGTGACCGCCAAGGCGACATTCACACCGTTTGAAGGGCCTGCCGCGACGGCGAGCCGGACTTTCACGCTGACGCGCTGACTCGTCTCGGGATTCGCGTCTTTCAATCGAACCGCTCGAGCATCTCGGCGTCGGGCACCTCCGCCGATTGGCCAGGACCCGGATCAGCCGGGTGAGCACCACCGCGTCCACGGCCTCGCTGAACAGCGCGTCCTGGACCAGGATCGCGCCCTTGCCGTCGACACGGATCGATCCGAACCGCAGCTCTGCACAGATTCCCGCTAACGCTCTCCCCATCCCGGCGCGCGACAAGAGATCAGAGAACTCTGATTGTCCTGGGCGCCCGGCTCTGGTGGCGGAATGTCGGCGCTCGAGACGGTCGCGACTTCTGAGCGCGAGGCGTGTTGTGAGGGGCGAGGCCCACGTGGGCAGGCCCAACCACGGGAGGTAATCCGAGATGCAAATTCATTCGCTCATCCGCCGCCGGCGGCCGTCGCCGGCGACCGTCATGTCGGCCGCGGCGCTGTTCATGTCGCTCGGCGGTGTCGGCTATGCCGCCACACAAATCCCCAACGGCAGCGTCGGCACTGCGCAGCTCGCGAACGGCGCGGTCACGAACAGCAAGATCCGCAACAACGCCGTCTCGTACAACAAGATCGCCCAGGGCACCGTGGGAATCCGCCGGATCAACACCGACCAAGTCCAAGTCCGCGTCGCCGAAACATGCGCGGCTCGCAGCGCGATCGGCGCGATCGACGCGGTCGGCAAGGTCACGTGCAACCCAGCGCTTCCGTTCGAGTTCGGAACCACCAACAACACCGCGTCGATCCCGACCACAGCGACCTCGCCGACCAGCGTGACGACGTCTCGCTTCCCACCGGCGCGTCGTACCTGGCGCTCGCCAACCCGACCGTGACGGTTACCAGCACGAGCGCCGCTCAGCACGTAAGCGTTAGCTGCACACTCACCGTCGGCTCCAACACCGCGACCCGTGCGGTCACGATCGACACCACCGGGACCGTCGGCACTACCAGCAGCGGCTCAATCGCGCTGCAGGCTGCGGGCCTGTCGGGCACTGCCGGCGTCAGCTGTCAGAGCTCGGCGTCGGGCGGCGGAGCTGCGCCGGCGGTTAGCGTCACCTCGGCGATCAACGCAATCCAAACTGCCGGCAACAGCTGATTCTTGCGCCGGGCCCACCAGCGCCGCGTCACGGCAAGAGCTGCATTGGCGAGTAGTCCGCCTTGCGAGGACCTGCGCTGGGAAAGGATGCCCGTCCACGCTGCGGCAATACCGCCGCCACTGACGCAGCCGCGCCCCGCCAGCCCTCCAGCTGGTGGGGCGCTGTCATCTGATCTGGCGAAGTAGGGCTGCCGTTAAGGGGTTCCGACCACAAGTCTGCGAAATCCAGCGTCATATGGAGGAACGCTTGTCAAGCGCACAGCGTTCATCTTTTGATCCTCCGGAATGCGGTGGATTGGTGAGGTTGGGCTCGCGTTGGGAGGCGTCGGGCGTGTCCTCGACGTCGGTCAGTCTCGTATGCGGGGATTGGCACCTCCCCAGGTCCCTGGTTTCATAACCGGCGGACGCTTGTCTAAGAACGGGCGTGGCCTGGTAGGAGCTGCCCATAGCGTTACCGCGCCTGCCGGCGGACTTTCGGAGCCCGGCGCCTCCCCACGCGAGCGGGAGGCTTGTCGGCTTCGGTTATGGGGCGGTGGCAGCGACCCAGAGGAAGCAGGCGAGCTCGCGGGCGCACGCGACGGTGATCCCGTTGGCTGGCTTCTTGCGCTCGCGCATCCGTCGGGCGAGGTCCCTGGCGGCCTCGAACGTCGCCGACAGAACCGCGATTCGATGTCAGCGTCCGGTCCGGCTTTGGACCCTAGCGCGAGCCGTCGCCCGCGCCGGGATGCTGCCTACTTCAACACCGGGACCTGACCCAAATAGGGTTGCCGTTAAGTTTCCCTGGCCTGGCGGCCACCCGGGGCGGGTGAAAATGTGGAGGATGCGGGCGTTGCGCGCCGAACGGGTCAGCGTTGTCCTCCGAACGCCGCGTCTTTCTATGGTGCCTGTGAGCCCGCGTTAAGTTTGGCGTGGGGACCTCGCCCGGATCCCGGGACTGTTGCCGTGAGCACGCTACCCAGACTCGTCTGCTTTCGAGGTCTCCTGGTGGACAACGGTCGCTGTTGTTCGAGCTCGGGAGGTCCGAGATGGATGTGATCGTGCAGCGCCCGGCGGCGCTTGATGTCCACAAGGAGCAGGTCACCGCGTGCGTACGGGTGCCGGCGCCGGATGGCTCGCGGACGCAGGAGGTCCGCGAGTTCAAGACGACGGTTGGTGGGCTGTTGGTGCTGCATGATTGGCTTGAGGCGCATGGGGTCACGCAGGTGGCGATGGAGGCCACCGGCGTCTACTGGAAGCCGGTGTGGGCGGTGCTGGAGGACAGCTTCGACTGCCTGTTGGTCAATGCTCGCCACGTAAAACAGGTTCCCGGACGCAAGACCGACGTCAAGGACGCCGAGTGGTTGTGCCAGCTGCTTGAGGCTGGGCTGTTGCGGGCGAGCTTCGTGCCGCCCAAGCCGATCCGGGCGTTGCGGAACCTGACCCGGTATCGCAAGGCGCAGATCAAGGAGCGCCAGCGCGAAGCCAACCGACTGCACAAGGTGCTTGAGGACACCGGGATCAAGCTCGACTGCGTCGCGAGTGACATCCTCGGCGTCTCCGGGCGGGCGATGCTCGACGCGCTCTGCCAGGGCACGACCGACCCGGAGGTGCTCGCGAACCTCGCGAAGGGCAGGCTGCGAGCCAAGCTCCCGGCGTTGCGGGAGGCGCTCGAGGGTCGCTTCGAGTCGCTGCACGCGCTGCTGGTCTCCTCGATCCTCGCGCACCTGGACTTCCTCGACGAGCAGATCGAGCGGCTCTCGGACGCAATCGAGGAGCAGCTGCGCCCTTCTCACAGCGCAGTTGAGCTTTTGCGCTCGCTGGGTGGGATCGAGACCCGGACCGCGCAGAACATCCTCGCCGAGATCGGCACCGACATGACGGTGTTCCCGACAGCCGGCCACCTCACCTCGTGGGCAGGCCAATGCTCGGGCAACGACCAGTCGGCCGGCAAGCGCCGCTCCGGTCGCGCCCGCAAGGGCTCGAAATGGCTCAACGAAGCGCTCAAAGACGCCGCGATGGGCGCGATCCTTACCAAAGACAGCTACCTCCAAGCCCAATACCAACGACTCAGACCTCGAATCGGGCACGGACGCGCGCTCGGCGCCGTCAAACACTCAATCCTCTGCGCGATCTGGCACATGCTCACAACCGGCGAGCTCTACCGAGACCTCGGCGGCGACTACTTCCGCAAACGAGACCCCGAACGCCAAACCAAACGGCTCGTCGCCCAGCTCGAACGGCTAGGGCACAGCGTCACGCTCCAGTCAACGGCAACGTCAACGGCAGAGGCGGTCGCTGTGGCCTGAACGTTATTTTCCACCCAGGAACGTGGCACCAACCGACAAGTAGAGGTCCAGGTTGGCCGCGAGGCGCGAGCGGTCGCTCACGCGCTTTCGGCGATCGACGTCCGGCGTGTGGCTGGCGCTGAGGGCGAGGCGTCTGGTCATGTTGAGCCTGACTTCGCCGTAGGGCAGGACGTGTGCCCAGAACAAGGGCGTCAGGCCGCGGAGATCTTCGGCGGTGAGGACGCCGGCCCATTCGGGTTCGGCGAGGATGTCTTGGATCATGAGCGTGTTGACGTAGACCAGGGCGGCTTGGAGGATGTGCAGGGCGAGCATCCCGAGCTCCTGCTGATCGCGGCGGTTGGTGGCGAATTCGCCGCTTTTGCCGTAAAAGATCACGGCGTTGACGCGGTTCCACGCCTCGATCAGGTTCAGGCCCTCGTCGATCTCGCGTTGCAGGTCGCGGTCGCGCAGGTAGCGCGCGATGAAGATCGTCTTCTGCGCGCGGCCGAGTTCGAGCATCGCTTGGTAGGCGGGGTGCGAGGCGTTGCGGGTGAAGCGGCGGAGGATCGCTTCGGTGGACGCGGTACCGACCCTGATCGCGGTCGCGTACTTGACCAGCATGTCGTAGTTCTGCTCGATCAGCTCCCAGCGAATCGGACGGGTCATCGCGGGCTTCAGCCCCGGATAGGTGTCGGGGTCGCCGCGATCGGGCTGGTAGAGCTTGATCTTGTTGATCTGCTTGCCGCATCGGACTGCTCAACAGAAGGCACCGACCACGCTGACTTGATGTTGTGGGCCTCCTGGTATGGGCAACAGATCGAGTCAGGGCGTGCTCGCCAGGACAGTGAGTTGGACCGCAAGATCGCAGAGGCTCGCGCGCGCGAAGCGCTCGGCGTATTGCCGTATCTGCTCGGTTGCGGCGCGCAACTCGACGCCCGGGAGGCTCGTTGGGCACTTGGGACCGCGCGGGCCAATGAGGCGGTCGAGCTCGCCGGCGGGATTGGTCATGCGAACTTCCGCGCCTGGGGGCTGATCTGCCTGGCGTGGATCGAGGCGGCCCAAGGGATCGCGGATGACTGTCGCTCGCACACCGCGGATGCGCTTGATCTCGCGCGTGCCGCTGATGCCCGAGCGCGCGAGGTCTATGGCTTCTCCGCGGTAGGTCTGCTTGAGCTTGGCCTGGGCAACATCCCCGCGGCGGTCGAGCAGCTCGAGCAGTGCGCGCGCCTTGCCGGGGAGTGCGGACTGGGGCATCCGAACGTCGTGAGATACGAGCCGGACCTGGTCGAGGCGCTGTGCGCCGCCGGCCGCAACCAGGACGCGCACTACGCGGCTCGGCTGCTGCAGCAGCGCGCCCAGCGAGTTCGCTCACCGTGGGGGCTCGCGACCGCCGCCCGCTGCCGGGGCCTTCTCGCCGAACAGGACACCTGCGAAGAACACTTTCAGCTTGCGCTGACGCTCCACGATCGCGTCCCGAGTGCATTCGAGCGAGCCCCGCACACAGCTGTGCTACGGCAAACGGCTCCGCCGCGCCCGCCGCCGGTCAGACGCCCGCGAGCAACTCAGCCAAGCGCTCGCCACATTCGAGCAACTCGCAGCCGACCCGTGAGCACAGCGCGCGCGCCGCGAACTGCGCGCCACCGGCATCAGGGTGCAATCACCGCGCGATCACCCGGCCACCGACACGCTCACCCCGCAGGAGCCTCGCGTCGCGCTCATCATCGCCGACGGTGCCACCGTCCAGGAGGCCGCCACGCAACTAATCCTCAGCCCTAAGACGATCGAGGCGCACCTCGGCCGTGCCTCCGCAAACTGGGCGTGCGTAACCGCGCCCAGCTCGCCACCACAATGGCACGCTACGAAGCGATTGCCGCATAGCGCATCGATATGTCAGCCTCGGCAAGTGACCAACAGCGAGACGCGCAGAGGAGGTCGCTGGTGGTTTCATGTCTCCGCTCGCTAATCCTTATTATTACGTCAAATAGCCCTGCAAATTCCCGGCTTTTGCAACCGTCTTATGTCGACGTGGGGCCTCGACGCGCGTCACTCATCCTCGGCGATCGTCTCGTCATCAGCGGACCTGAACGCAGCTAGCGGGTCACGCATCAGAGTGCCGGCACGTTCGAGAAGGTCTGCCTGCTGATCCATCAGCCCGGCGAGCTGGCCGAAGGTCATTGATGCCGCCCGAAACGAGGTCGCCTGCCCGCGGAACGTGCCGGTAGCTTGATCGACGAGGTCCTGTGCGGCGTGTAACGGCGCGGCCGCACGGCCGACGAGCTCACGCTCGAACTCGAGCTGGCGCTGTAGCACCTGCTGGAGCAGTTCGGCCTGGTGCTGCAGAGGTCGCGCCAGATCGCTCGCCGCTCCGGCCGGCCCGGAAGCCAACGAAGCGGCAACCCCGCCTAGGTCGCGGATCGCGTGCTGCCACGCCTTCAGCAGATCAGCGGGATCAGCCATCCTCAGTTACCGCCGCACTCCCGGCCGGACCAGGGACCGGCCCGATGTGGACCGCCGCGGGTCGAGATTTCCGTCACCGCGCAACAGTGGACGGCAGGTCGCTCGGTGTCCGCGAGCGCCGCCGTGGTTGCGAGCCGAGGCCAAGATCAGCGACGCGCGGGTCGTCAAGCCGCCGGCAGTCGCGCTCGGCACGAAGCCAGTTCGCGAGCCGATCGGATTCACCGTCTTCGAGGTGCATGAAGTACGCGCGCTCTGCGATCTCGCCGTGACTGGGCTTGCGCCTCTTGGTCCGGGGCGGCCGCGAGCTGGGTGGCCGATCGGTCGACTTGGTGGGCTTGACGGGCTCTTGGGTCATCACAGTCCTCCGACGGGTGTTCTGTCGCTAGAACCTCGGCGACGATCTGGTGGTCTTGATCTCAAGCGGCATGGATGCAGTGGGCCTGCACGGTCGTGTCACCCGACCGGCCCCGGAGCAGCCGAGAACGCACGACTTGACCTAACCGAGAGTCGGGCGGCACGGCCAGCTTGCTCAGGCAGCGAGCCGACGACGCGCCTTCTGCACCGACGGCAAAGCTCCCTTCGCCCGCGCCAGCGGCCGCGCGCGCAGGTCCACGCTCGCCGGCTTGGCGGCGATGGTGATCTCCTCCCCGGTCGCCGGGTTGCGGCCCTTCCGCGCCTTCTGCGCCGGCCTAACGCGTACGGTCAACTGGACCAAGCCGCCGATCCGCACCTTCTCGGCGCTGCCCAGCTCCTCGAGCACGACCTCATCGAGCGCTGCGAGCGCCCGCTTCGCATCGGCCTTGCTCAGCTGCGCGCGGTCCGCGACGGCAGTCGCAAGCTGTGTCTGTGTTAGCGCCACGGCGCCCTCCACCGGGTTGCATTGCAAGGATGACGAGCGAATTCAAACCTACGCGGCGGACAGACGCACGACTGCTACCGAAACCCCATCAGGCTCATCTACCTCTGCGCAGGCGGGTCACGCCACCCTACCGTTCACCCCCAACTCGTGACGAGAACCAATATGAGCGGGCGCGTTCCGAGTACCCGACCGTACTCTGAACTGCAACGCGAGCTCGGCGACCGCCACGGCGAAGCCACCACCCGTCACCAGCTGGCCAGGATCGACCTCAAGCAGCGGGACTACGAGCGGGGGCGCACCAAAATGTTGATTATCGGGCGCGATATGTCCAATCCGTCTCGACCGTCCACGACGTCAACGTGTGGATTCCGGGATAGATGTCAGTGGAAGTCCGGGACGGCCGGCGCGAGATGTCGCTGCGGCAGCCCTGATGTCCGGTGTTCGAGCCCGATCGGGATCCTCAGCGACGAGTGACAAAGTAGCCCGAGACCAGTCCGGTCAAACGCCTCGACGGTGACAGGGCAACTGCGGTCCTCATTGCCTTGGCGGCCAGCCCGGGCATGACGGTTGCCCGACCGGCGCGCATGGCTGCGTAGCCAGCCGCCGCCACGGTCGCGGCGTCCATCGTGGCACGGCGGAGTCGCGAGTCGTCAAGCAAGCCCGCCGTCGGGAAAAACTCGGTTCGCGTCGGCCCGGGGGCCAGATGCGTGCACGTCACCCCGGTGCCCCTCAGGTCGTGGCCGACCGATTCGGAGAAGCTGACGATGTAGGCCTTCGACGCCGCGTACGCGGCCTCGAGACCGTGGGGCACGACGTAACCAGCAATCGAGCTCACGTTCAGGATCGATCCGTGTCCGCGCTTCACCATCCGCGGAACGTGCAGCATCGTGAGCTCGGTGACCGTCAGGACGTTGAGCCGAATCATCCGTGACACCTTCTCGGGATCGCAGTCCTGGATGCGGAGGCCGACAATCCCGACCCCGGCGTTGTTGACGAGATGCTCGACGTCAACGCCGAGGTCCGCGACGCCCGCGTCGAGCTTGTGCGCGGCGCCCGCAGCAGCGAGATCCATCGAGATAGCGTGAGCCGCGACTGCGTGGCGTGACCGCAGCTCATCGGCCAATTCCTCCAGCGTGCTCGTGCTACGCGCGCTGGACACGAGGATCACATCGACCCCGTCTGCGGCGAACAGCTTCACAAAACTCGCGGCCGAGACCGGTCGATGCTCCGGTTACGAGTGCCGTCGTCATGTGTTGTCTCCCAGGGTGATCAAATTCGTATGCGCGCGAACGCGCCCTCGTGTCCACGGGCGGTCAGTTCCGACGATAAATGTGAGGATCTCGACTTTCGCGATCTCGCGCGGCGCCCAGCGCTGACGTTGACGGGCAGGTGGCGATTTGTCGGCGGGTGGTCAGGCCGAATGCTTGTGCCCGATATTCGTGGCCGATCAGTTCGCCGGGGAGCGCGGAGAGCATGTCGCCCGGGGTTCGTGTCGCCAGCCGCAGGCCTGCGACGGCTTCGTATGCGACCTCGTCCACCGGGACGGCTGGTCCCAACGGCGGCGGCACCTCGTGACGCATCCATAGCAGGCGCTCGCTCCGAAACCCTCGAGCCTCGAGGTCGGGGCGCATGGGGCTGAAGGATCCCGCGCTGGCCGAGCAGCGTCTCACGGCTACTGCCTCAGCGAGTCGTACACGCGGCGCTCGGGGATCAACTGCCAGTCACCGCGCCAGCGGGGTTCCGGTAGCAATGGCGGGAATCGACGATGAGGATCGCGGTCACGCTGGTGTATGAATCCCGCCTTGAACGGTGGTGTCGGTAGCAACGGTGAAAAACGGCGTCAAGGGTTGACGCGTGGCGCCTGACGCCGCGGCTTCCGGCTGAGCACGCGAGCAGGAGCCGCGTCAAGCGCCCGCCTCGGGGCCTGCTGGTCTTCATCACGAGCGTGGGTATTCAGCACGAGCACCCTAAGAAGGACTTCCAGTGGCCAGTGACGGTTCCCGTCGTGCTGGACTGAGGTGTGATTCTGTAGCTATTCACGTGGACGCCACGACCGAGCGGCTGGCCGCAGGTCCCGTCGACGAAATCGCGGCTCTTCGTGGCAGTCGGATCGACCTTGGTGCTGCCCGGCTCGGTCAGGGTGGTATCCCGAAGCGTGCACGAGATCTGCTGCGCCACCGCTGCCGGAACGGCTGCGGCGGACACCGCGAGCGCTGCCGCAGCGACGATCGGCAAACCCGCAAGCAAACTTGGACTTCACTTCAGCCTCCTCTCGTTTCGCGACTCCCGGCTCGCCTCCCGGGCGGGATGAGCGAAAGGGGAGCGCGCCGGTTCATGACGAGGCGAACGGCGACGATCGCAGTGCCGACGATTGCCGCTCTCGGTGCTGGGGGGGCCGTGGCGGCGGCGTCGATTCCCGGCCCAGACGGAACCGTGCGCGCCTGCTACACCACGAATGGCTTGTTTTGCGGGCTCGGTGCGCATCGTCGACGGGGCCTCGAGTTGCACGAAGTTCGAGACCTTCATCCAGTGGAACCAGCGTGGCCCGGCCGGACCGAAGGGTGATACCGGAGCCCAGGGCCCGAAGGGTGATACCGGTGCCGCCGGCGCCAACGGCGCCCAGGCGATTCTCATCGGCGGTCAGGCGTTGACCTCGGGCCAGGCCCAGGCGTTCCTGGACATTCCCGCCATCAAGGGCGAGAGCACCGACGCCAAGCCTGCCGGTGACATCGACATCCTCTCCTTCTCGTTCGGCGTGATGAACTCGGCGTCGATCGGCACGGGCGGCAACATCGGCGCGGGCAAGGCGACGTTCTCGACGTTCCACTTCAACAAGCTGTACGACGCCTCGTCGCCCAAGCTCTTAGAGGACGCCATCACCGGAGCTGTCATCCCCGAGGTGACCTTCGCCTTCGACCGACCCGGCAGCAGTCAGGACTTCCTCACGATCAAGCTCGACAACGTCCTCGTCAGCTCCTACCACCAGGGGGGCACGCACGAGCCGCCGCTGCTCGAGGACGTCGAGCTCACTGCAGCGAAGGGCGAAGTCAGCTACCGCCCGCAGAACGCCGACGGCTCGCTCGGCTCGACGATCAGCACCCAATTCGACCTGGCCACAAACAAGGGGGGCTGATCGCCACCACCTACGACACTATCGCCTATCCGGGCCGGGCCTACGCGCAAACGCATCCCGACCGCCTGGCCACGCAGGCGACGCTGTTCGGGATGCAGCCGGCCCCGCCGAGCGCCTGTCGCGTGTTGGAGATCGGGGCCGGTGACGGCGGCAACCTCATCCCGATGGCGCTCGCGCTGCCCGACAGCACGTTCGTGGGCGTCGATCTCGCCGCCGAGCCGGTGGCGCGAGGCCGGGCGCTCGCCGACGAGCTCGGCATTACGAACCTCGTCCTGCACGAGGCCGACGTCAGGGCGCTGCCCGACGAGCTCGCCGAGTTCGACTACATCATCGCCCACGGGGTCTACTCGTGGATACCCCCACATCCCCGGGACGCGCTCCTGCGGGCGTGCGCCGAGCGCCTGGCCCTCCGGGGCGTCGCCTACGTCTCCTACAACGCGTACCCGGGCAGTTACCTGCGCGACATGGCCCGCGACATCATGCGCTTTCACGTCGAGGGCGTGCGCGACCCCGCGGAGCGGCTAGCGCGGGCGCGCCGGCTCATGCAGCTGATTGTCGCCGCCAACGGCGCGACCCCCCGCGCGCGCGTGCTGCGCGAGCACTTCGAACCGCGCGCGCGTGCTGCGCGAGCACTTCGAACGGGTCCTGCAGCACCCCGACCCGCTGCTCTTCCACGACGATCTGGCCGACGTGAACACACCGGTCTACTTCTACGAGTTCATGGAGCACGCGGCCAGACACGAGCTGCAATTCCTTTCCGAGGCGCGCCTGCGCGACTCCCAGCTGCTGCATGTCCCCGACGAGGTCGCCGATGCGCTGCGCGAGCTGCCCGACGACGTCCTCGTGCGCGAGCAGTACATCGACTTCGTCGTCAATCGGATGTTCCGCCAGACGCTGCTCTGCCACGCCGACGTCGAGCTCGACCGCGTGCTCGAGCCAACACGGCTGGAAAGCCTCTGGTTCGCCGGCCTGCTGCGCCGGTCCGAGGCGCCCGACGACGAACCCGTTCCGACGTTCACCGGCCTCGGGGGCGCCCGGTTTCACCCGCACGACGCGCTGGTGGCCGAAGCACTGGTCCGCCTGGAGGAGGCGTGGCCGGCAGCGACGTCCTACGCGGAGCTCACGGCCGGCCTCGACCGGCAAGCCCGCGCGCTGCTCGGCCGCGCGTTGCTCGAGGTCCACGCCGCCGGCCTGATCGACGTGCACTCCCACCCGCCGGCGGCCGCTGCGGCGCCGGCCGAACGGCCGACCGCCTCGGCGCTGGCGCGCCGCCAGGCAAGTGAGGGGAGCGACGTCGTCACGTCGCTGCGCCACGGCTCGGTGCGCCTGGAGGACCCGCTCGCCGCCTACCTGCTCACCCTCCTCGATGGCACGCGTGACCGATCCGAGCTGCTCGCCGCCGTGCGGTCGTTCGCCGGCGACGAGCAGGCGTCTGGTTTCAGTGCCCCGCCCGAGAGCGAGCTCCCCGGGGCACTAGACGCGGCCCTGCGGCGCCTCGCCGAGCTCAGCCTGCTGTCCTCCTGAATGGCGTTCGCCGGTGCCGTCATGGAGCACCGGCGCCGCCGAGTCATCCGAGGAGCTCCGACGCTTTGTATCGCCCAAGGATACGGAACTGGACCCGTAGAGCTAGTGTCCCGCGCCGTTACTTCGTTTCAGAAGTCGTGAGATCGACTTCAGGATCTGCTCTGCGGTCTTGACCCAGATGAACGGCCGGGGGTTCTTGTTCCACGCGTCCACCCAGTTGCGGATGTCTTTCTCCAGCGCCTTTCGCTGTCGACCGCGACCCCCACCCCTCGACTACTCACCGATCTAGGTCTGAAGCGCGTAGAGAACCTGGGGTAAATCGGCCCCTATCTGCATCTGTCTGGTGAGGCGGACCGTCTCTTACGACGCCGTGGCCGCGCGCGACGAGACCCACAGCCCGAGGGCGGAATGTTGCCGCCGTCAGCGCTGGCACGGCGGCGGCGTCCACAGCAAGCGAATGTACGGATCGGTTTGGACAGCCGAAGTGCCGGTAAGGGCTAGGTAGACTGCCTCTCGTGGACTTGGCCGAGGAGACACGATGAGACTTGCGCAATCCGGCACCAAGCTGAGCGGGCTCACTCCAAACGGCGATGCGAGCGTCGGGCTTGTAAGCAGCCGTGACCGCTCCGATAGTCGGGCCGCGGACCATGGAGCAGCTCGAGTCCCAGCTGCCGGCGGCCGACCGGGAGCTCTCGGACGAGCTGCTCGACCGGATCGACGAGATCGTGCCTCCGGGAGTGACGCTGAACCAGGCCGACTCGGGGTGGCAGAACCCGGCACTGGCCCCGGAGGCACGTAGGCGTTAGGACCACCTGCCGCACAAACGTTCGAAATTCGGACTAATGTGCAAACATCCCGTCCGGACAAGCGTTCATCCTGTGACATGGAGGATCGAACGGTGCGGGACGCCAATCAGAGTGTGGTCATCGCCGGCGGCGACGCCATCGAGCTCGTGTATGAGCTGTTGGACGCTCACGTCGACACGATGCGGATGGCGCGCGACCTGGACGGCGATCCGGCGTGGGCGGCGCATCTCGACTACCTGCGCGACCTGCAGCGCGTCGGGCGCGAGGCGCTGGCCGCCTCCTCGCGACACTAGGGAGTCGCCGGCACGACCACGAGCGGGCGCTCGTCGCCCGTCAGCGAGTCGGTATCGAACCCGGTCTCATTCAGGCGATCGACGTGAGCGATCCGCTCCAAGAAGGGGTCGGGCGGGTCGAGAAAGCTGGTGCGGTGCGTGCGGTAGTGCATCGGGACCACCCACCGCGGCGCGAGCCGTTCCACGATCGCCGCGGCCTGCTCCGGACCGATCGTGGGGCCGGCGCCGACCGGCAGGAACACGAGGTCGACCTGGCCGATCGCGGCGGCCTGCTCGTCTCGCAGGGAGCGCTGGCCGAAGTCGCCGAAATGGGCGAGGCGCAGGCCGTCGAGGCCGAACACGAAGATCGTGTTGGGGCCGCGTTCGGTGCCCGCCGCCTCGTCGTGCTCGGAGGCGATCGCGACCACCTCGCCGATGGGGGACTCGAGGCGACCGGCGGTCGAGCGCAGGATGGCCGGATCGCCGCCGATCGTCTCCACGCCGTTGTGGTCGGCGTGCTCGTGGGTGACCAGCACGAGGTCGGCGTCGACGCCGTCCGGCTTCGGATAGTCCAGCGTGATGCCCCGTCCGGCCAGGCCCGAGGTGTCGCCGATCGGATCGATGAACACCGAGGCCTCGCGGCCGCTCAGGTGAAACGCGGCCTGCCCGTACCAATCAACTCGCATGTCGCTCCTCTCGCCGACGACGCTGCCGTTTGCGCCCGGCCGCCCGGCGCCGGACGCGGCCGGTAGGTTACGCGGCGCGCAGCGAAGAGCTCAGTCCAGGCCGGTCTCAACGGAAGACGGCTTCCGTGGCAACGATCGCCAGCGACACGATCACGCATGGCGCGATCGTGACCATGATCCGGTATGCCTCGGTGCTCTCGCCGCGGAGGATCTGGAGCAGGCCGGGCCGGTCGGGATGCGACTCCATCAGGGTCCCGGTGGTCTTTCCGCACGTTGGGCAACGATCCAGCATGGCTCCCTCCTTCAAGGGAAGCTCAGTTGAGGGGGATGTGAGACGGATACCCAGTGAGGGCGGTGTGTGCACGTCGCGTGTTGCGCGTCCGTCGTCACGAGGAACCGGCTTGTGTCACGACGAACCGGCTTGTGCTCGTGATCGGCAGGCACCGTGAGATCTTGACGTAACCCGATTGGGTACACCGACGGCACCCGCGCCGATAAGGTGCCGCCCCATGCCCGACCGCGCCGCCATCGTCACCGGAGCCTCCCGCGGCATCGGGTTCGCGCTGGCCGAAGCGCTCGGGGAGGAGGGACACGCGCTGACCGTCACCGCCCGTAAGCCGGAGACGCTCGAGCAGTCGGCCGCGAAGCTGCGCGAGCGCGGCTTCGAGGTCGAGCCCGTGGTGGCCAACCTGGCCCAGGAGGAGGGCGTGCGCGAGGTGGTCGCGCGCCACCGCGAGCGCTTTGGACGGCTCGACGTGCTGATCAACAACGCCGGCGTGGGGATCGGCGCCGCCGCCGCCGAGCACCAGACCAAGTTCATCGACCTCCAGCTCGACGTGAACCTGCGGTCGATCATCCTGTTCTACCGCGAGTGCGCGGATCTGCTATGCGCGGCCGGGGCCGAGCACCGTAGCGCGCTGGTGGTGAACCTGGCCTCGATCGCCGGCAAGTCACCGCAGCCGTGGCTGTCGGTGTACTCGGCGACCAAGGCCGCCGTGGCCGCGTACACGGTAGCGATGAACAAGGAGTTCGCCAAGCACGGCGTCAAGTCGGTCGCGTTCGCCCCGGGCTTCGTCGACACCGACATGACCGACTACGTCAAGGGCAAGATTCCGCCCGAGGAGATGCTCCGCCCGAGCGACATCGCCGAGGCGCTCCACTTCCTCCTGCGCGTCTCGCCGATGTGCCTGGTGCCCGAGATCGTCTTCCAGCGCCCGCAGGAGATCGTCTGACCACAGCCGCGCTTGGGAGATAACCGTCGCATAGCACCGGTTATCTCCCAAGGGTGGCTCAAGCGGCTTCGCAGGCGCCGCGGGTGGGCTAGGCTGCTGGAGCGGTGGAGAAGCGGGCACCATGACTGCCGGGCTGTTCGAACGCCGGATCCTGATCACCGGAGCGGCGCGCGGGATCGGAGCGGCCACTGCCAGGCGGCTGCACGCTCGGGGCGCGCGGGTGGTGCTGGCCGGGATCGAGCCCGATTTGCTGGCCCGGACCGCCGCCGACTGCGGCGACGCGCTCGCGGTGGTGTGCGACGTGCGCGACCGCGAGCAAGTAGAGGCGGCGGTCGAGGCCGCGGTCGAACACCTGCGAGGGCTCGACGTCGTGGTGGCCAACGCGGGGGTGGCCGCGTTGCTGCCGCTCGTGGGCGGCGACCCCGAGGTGTTCGAGCGCACGATCGAGGTCAACCTGCTGGGCGCCTACTACACGCTGCGGGCCGCCGGGCCCCACATCGCCCACGGGCACGGCTACGCGCTGGCCATCTCCTCGCTTGCCGCCGCCGTGCACCCGCCGCTGCTCGGCGCCTACTGCGCCTCGAAGGCCGGGGTCGAGGCGCTGGCCGACTCGCTGCGGATTGAGCTGGCTCCAAGCGGGGCGCGGGTCGGCGTGGCTTATTTTGCAGAGCTCGACACCGACATGGTGCGCCACGGCTTCGGCACGCAGGCGGCCAAGCGGATGAGCGAAATCGGGCCCGCCCGGCGGGTGGCGCCGCTCGAGGCGGGGATCGATGCCATCGAGCGCGGGATCGCCAGGCGCTCGCGCCGGGTGGTGGCGCCGCGCTGGGTGGCCGCGCTGCTGCCGATGCGGATGCTGGCCCAACGCGCCGTCGAGGCGGCCACCCGCTCGTCGATCGAGAGCGTGCTGGAGATCGCGCTGAGTGAGGATGCACGGCTCACCACGCCGCAGCCCCTCGTCTCGCGGGACCGCCACTACTCGTAGCAAACTCTTACGCGCCTCCTACCGCGCTCCGACGCCGGCCGAGGAACGTCCGGGTCGTTCAAGCGAAAGGAGGTGAGCAATTTGCGCAGGTTCAAGCCCCTGCTGGTGACGGTCGTGGCCACGGCAGCGATCGCGGGCGGCGGCGCGGCGATCGCCAGTGCGGCTTCGTCGACGTCGACCACCTCGACCGGCAGCGGCGCGACCACGTCCACGACCACACCGGCGCGGACCCCGACGACGCCGCCCAGGCAGGGCGGCGGCCATGCCGCACCCGGCCAGCCGGGCCGCGGCTCGCACAACTGCCCGAACATGGGTGGCGGCAGCGGGTCGCAGGGCAGCGGGACGTCGTTGTAACGCGCCCTCACTGAGGCACGACCCGGCCGGGACACCGGTCGGGTCGTGCCGCGAGGAGTCCGATTTCGGACAGCGGCGGCCGGAAGGCTGCCGCGTACAGTAGGTCGGGATGGCCACCGTCACGGTCAACGGTCGCCGACGTCCCGATCCGCGCGGCGAGAACTACAAGTGGATCGCGCTTTCGAACTGCACCCTCGGCGTGCTGCTGGCCACGCTCGACGCGTCGATCACCCTGATCGCGATGCCCGACATCTTTCGCGGCATCCACCTCGATCCGCTCGTGCCCGGCAACAGCTTCTACCTGTTGTGGATGATCTTCGGGTTCCTGATCGTGACCAGCGTGCTGATCGTCAGCTTGGGCAGGCTCGGGGACATGTTCGGGCGCGTGCGGATCTACAACCTCGGGTTCGTGATCTACACCGCAGCCTCGCTCGTGCTCACCGTGGACTGGCTGAACGGGCGGGCGGGGGCGACGTTCCTGATCGGGTTCCGGATCGTGCAGGGCATCGGCGCCGCGTGCCTGCTGGCCAACTCGGCCGCGATCATCACCGACGCGTTCCCGGCCAACAAGCGCGGGATGGCGCTCGGGATCAACAACATCGTCGGCGTCAGCGGCATGTTCGTCGGGCTGGTGCTCGGCGGCATTCTCGCGCCGATCAACTGGCGGCTGGTGTTCCTGATCTCGGTGCCCGTCGGCCTGTTCGGAACCGTCTGGGCCTACCTGAAGCTGCAGGAGATCTCGACACCCCGGCGGGCTCGAATCGACTGGGGCGGCAACGTCACGTTCGCCGTCGGACTGGTACTGATCATGATCGCGATCACCTACGGGATCCGCCCGTACGGGGATTCGACGACCGGGTGGGGGAGCCCGCGCGTGCTGATCCTCCTGGCGTCGGGACTCCTGTCGCTGTTCGCGTTCGCGGCGATCGAGCGGCGGGTCGCCGACCCGATGTTCCGGCTCCCGCTGTTCAGGATCCGGGCCTTCACATTCGGGACGCTCTCGACGTTCCTGTCCGCGGTCGCCCGCGGGGGCCTGATGTTCATGCTGATCATCTGGCTCCAGGGCATCTGGCTCCCGCAGCACGGCTATGACTTCAACAAGACGCCGCTGTATGCGGGGATCTACATGCTTCCGCTCACGTGCGGGATGCTGATCGCAGGTCCGACCTCGGGCTACCTCTCCGACCGGTTCGGAGCGCGGCCGTTCGCCACCGGCGGGATGATCAGCGCAGCAGTCAGCTTCGTGCTGCTGGCGTTGCTCCCGACCGATTTCTCCTACCCGGTGTTCGGCGCGATCCTGTTCCTGAACGGCGTCTCGATGGGCATGTTCGCCTCGCCCAACCGGGCCGGCGTGATGAACAGCCTGCCGCCGGGCGATCGCGGCGCCGGCGGCGGCATGAACCAGACCTTCCAGAACTCCGCCCAGGTGCTGTCGGTCGGCGTGTTCTTCACGCTGATGATCCTGGGGCTGGCCAGCACTCTGCCGCACGCGATGGCGTCGGGGCTCGAGGCGCACGGCGTGCCCGCCGCGGCCGCCCAGCACGCCGCTCACCTGCCGCCGGTGTCGATCCTGTTCGCCGCCTTCCTCGGCTACAACCCGATCCAGCACCTGCTGGGCGGATCGGTGCTGGCCCACCTGCCGGCGCACACCCAGGCGGTCCTCACCGGACGCTCGTTCTTCCCGCAGCTGATCTCCGATCCGTTCCGGTCGGGACTTCACGAGGCGTTCGCGTTCGCGATCATCGCCTGCCTGGTGGCGGCGGTCGCGTCGTGGTCGCGGGGCGAGCGCTACGTGCACGCCGGCGAGTCGGGGGTGGACGCGGCGCCCCGCCGGGCACGGATGCTGGGGAATTCGGCTCGGGCCACCGCCGCGCGAAGTCAGGCAGCGGCGCCGAATTCCCTTGGCGGAAGTGGTCCCACGGACGTCGCCGTAGGCGGGCGGGCGGGATCCAAATCCGACGTTCCGGCTGGCCAGCCAGCCAAGTAGGATCGTGTCCGTGACATCGACCCGCGACGATCTGACACAGGTCAGCGTCCTCGAACGCGACCTGTGGCGGGAAGGTCCGCCGCACGAGCTGTTCCGGCGCCTGCGCGCCGAGTGCCCGGTGCACTGGACCTCGCACCTCTCCGACTACCCGGACGAGGCCGGCTTCTGGTCGGTCACGCGCCCCGAGGACATCCACGCCGTGAGCCGCGACTGGCGCACGTACTCCTCGGAGCTGGGCGGCGTCACGGCCACCACCGCCGTGTTCCCGCTCGAGCTCGTCCGGGCGATGTTCATCGGGATGGACCCGCCCAAGCACGATCGCCTGAAGATGCTCTTCCAGGCCGGCTTCACGCCGCGACGGATCGCCGCGCACGAGCCGGCCATTCGGGCGATCGTCGTCGACGTGCTCGACCGCCTGCGCGGACGCAGCGAATGCGACCTGGTGACCGACGTCGCCCAGCCGGCCGTCTCGCGGGTGATCGGCAGCTTCATGGGGATTCCGCCCGAGGACGACGCGGCGTGGGCGGGGCTGATGAACTCCGCGCTCGGGGTGGGCGATCCCGATCTCAGTCCGAACGGGGTCGACACGCTGCTCAGCCACGACATCCCGGAGATCTTCGCCCGCTGCGGGCGCATGATCGCCGAGCGTCGCGAGCGCCCCACCGACGATCTGACCAGCGTGCTGGTCCACGCCGAGGTCGACGGCCAGCGGCTCGAGGAGCACGAGATCGTGATGGGCTTCTTCCTGCTGGTCGCCGCCGGCAACGACAGCACCAAGGCCACCTATTGCAGCGGCATGCTCGCGCTGATGTGGGACCCGGGGCAGCGCCGGCTACTCGTCGAGGATGCCTCGCTGATCCCGAGCGCCGTCGAGGAGTCGTTGCGCATGTTCCCCGCCTTCGCGCACTTCCGGCGCACGGCCACCCGGGACACCGAGCTCGCCGGCCAGCCTATTCGCCAGGGCGAGAAGGTCGTCATGTGGTACGTCTCCTCCAACCGCGACGACGCCGTCTACGGAGATGCCGATCGTTTCGACGTGCGCCGCAACCCGGAGCACCAGGCGTTCGGGGCGGGTGGGCGGCACTACTGCCTGGGCGCGGCGCTGGCCCGGCTGGAGCTCCGCGTGCTGTTCGAGGAGACGCTCGCGCGCTATCCGAACATCGAGCTGGCGGGGAGGCCGGTGATGGTGGAGTCGGCCTTCATCAACCAGCTGAAGACGTTGCCGGTCAGGCTCGGCGCTCGGTCAGCGCGCGGATAGCAGCCCCATCTTGTGGGCGATGCCGGCGGCGTCCACCCGGCGCACGGCAGGCCCGCGTCAAGACCGACAAGCTGGGCGCGGTCAACGGATCGCTGAAGGCGGGTCGCGGCTTGATCCTGACGGTCACGCTGCCGGCGGCAGCCGTGAGCGCGCTCAGCAAGGGGGCAAAGGAGTCGGCCACGGTCACGGTGGCAGTGGCCGGGCCGGCGGGCGCCGCTCGGGCGACGACGAAGGTCGCGATGCTGAGGGCGATCAGATGACGCCGGCCAGCACGAGGCCGCCGATGGCGATCAGCACGCCCGCGGTGATGAGGTTGCCCCAGCGCTCGAGCCACTGACCGCGTACCTGATAGCCGCCGGCGGTGGCGAACAGCGTGAGGCCGACGATCGTCCCGACCGTCACCGCGCCGAACACGATCACCGAGCCGATCGCTGCTCCGGCGCCGGCGGTGGTCGCGGCAAGGAACACCGGGAGGATCGTCAGGTCGGGCGAGGCGGCGGCGCCGAACGGGACCATGATCGAGAGCAGCGAGTGTCCCCCGAGAGCCTGAGCGTGGCCGTCGCGGCTGGAGTGGTCGTGGCCCGCCTGGTCGATTGTGCTCGTGCGCGTGCGCGTGATCGTCGTCGTGTGGGTGGCCGTGGCCGTGCCCGGTCAGTTCGAGCCCGAGGAACACGATCCCGGTGGCGATCAGCAACGACCCGACGATTGCATCCTGAGCGTGCTCGACGGTCGATCGCAACTGGAGGCCGACCACGACGATCACCGCACCGAGCACCACGGACACGAGTACGTGTGCCACTCCGGCCAACCCGGACAGCCGCGCCACCTTGGTCAGCGGATAGCGCCGCGTGCGGCCGACCACGGCCAGCGGGACCCAGTGGTCGGGGAGGATCGCGTGGCCGAAGCCGACGCCGGCAGCCGCCGCGAGCAGCGCAGGGGTCGTGCTCATGTCGGAGCGGAGGCTAGTCCCCTCTGCTGCTCCCGCCGGGCTTCACGCACGACCGCCGCTAGCGACCGTCAGCGTATTTGTGGGGGCGGCCACTGGCCGATCAGCGGGCGGCGCGGCGCAGTGACAGCGCGAGCAGCGCCACCGCCGCCACTGGCATGACCCACCACGCCGGCGCGCCGGCGCTTGCGATCAGCGCGGTCGCCCCGAGCGCCACCGCCACACCGAGCGCGGTCACCGGGTCGTCACCCACCACGAACTCCCACACCCCGCGGGTGGCCCGGACCAGCCGGCTCACGCCGGCCTCCCGACCGCCGGCGTCATGGCCGCCCGCCGCAGCCACTGCACCAGCCCGAGTGAAGCGAGCAGCACGCCGGGGACGATCGCCAAGAGCGCCGCGTCGCCGCCGGGCCACGACGCGCCGGCGCCCTCGGCGCCCCAGAAGATCCCGAACGACGTGAGCATCACGCCGACCGAGAACTTCATGGTGTTCTCCGGCACGCGCGCCAGCGGCGCTCGGACCGCGACACCGGCCGCCGTCACCACCGCCACCGCCACGGCGGCGGCCACCGCGGCGAGGCCGATGTCGTGCTGGCTGGCCCCGAACGTGAGCACGATGAAGGCCACCTCGAGCCCTTCGAGCAGCACGCCCTTGAAGGCGATCGTGAACGCGTAGGCGTCGAAGCCCGGGCGCGCGGCCGCCGCGGTGCGGGCGGCGTCGGTCTCGGCCGCGAATTCCTTGGCCTCGTCGCGCATCGCCTTCAGGCCGGCGGCGCGCAGCACCGCCTTGCGCAGCCATTGCAGCCCGAACACCAGCAGCAGTGCGCCGACCACCACGCGCAGCACGTTGATGGGAAGCGCGTTCAGCGCCGGCCCGAGAGCGGCCACGATCACCGCGAGCGCGACGGCCGCGGCAGCCAGCCCGGCGAGCGACCAGCGCCAGCTCCGAGTGACGCCGACCGCGAGCACGATCGTCAGCGCCTCGACCGCCTCGACCGCACAGGCGAGGAACACCGAAACGGCGAGACCGACCTCTGGTCCGGACACGCTTGTGAGTATGGCGTCAGTGGGTGCCGTTCGGATTGAGCTCGACGCCAAACCGTTCGCGCAGCCCCTCGTAACCGTCGTCGCTCACGTGCAGCGCCCGGCTGCGCTCGGCCCGCCGCACCCAGCCCAGCTCGACCATGCGCGTGGCCACCGCGGCCCCCAGCGAGCCGGCCAGATGATGGCGCTGCTCGCTCCAGTCCACGCAGTAGCGGATGAGGGGCCGGCGGGCCGGCAGCGAGTCGAAGTCGATCCCGAACGCCTTCAGCTCGCGGAGGCCGGCCGGAGTGAGGCGGTAGTCGAGGTCGTAGCCTGGTGCGGCCAGCCGGTCCTCCTGCGCCGACTCGGGATCGAACACGCCGTCGCCGCCGGTCAGGAGGTCTTGCTCGAGCAGCGCCTCCATGAACCTGGTGCCGAGCATCCCGGCCATGTGGTCGTAGCAGGTGCGGGCGAACCGGACCGCGTGCGCCTTGCTGCCCTGCTTGAGCGAGCGGACGGGTGCCGGCGGCGAGATCCGCGCCAGCGCCTCGATGAGCTCGCCCACCTCGGGGCCGGCCAGCCGGAAGTAGCGGTGGCGACCATGGCTCTCGACCCTGAGCAGACCGCCCTTGACCAGCCGGGACAGGTGCGCGCTCGCGGTGGACGCCGCCACGCCTGCCTCGTCGGCCAGCACGCTCGCCGGCAGGGCGCGGCCGTCGCCCAGCGCGAGCAGGATCCGAGCGCGCCCGCGATCGGCCACGAGCGCTCCGATGCTCGCGATGTCTGCGTCTCCGTGCACGACTCATACGGTAGCGCGGCGACATTTCGCTGCAGGCCGAAGCGTGCGCCCCTGTCATCATGGATGCCGATGAGCTCGGGAAACCATGGACTTGCCGCGTCGGTCGGTGCCGCCGGGTCGGGCGCGATGCGCTCGCTGCGCGGCTCGGATCGCACGCCCCCGCCGCTGATGGACCCCACCCGCAAGCGAGACGGCCGGAGGATCCTGGCCCTGTTCCGCCCCTATCGCCGGCGCTTGACGGCCGTGCTCATTCTGATCGTGATCGCGGCGGGCGTGAGCATGCTCAGCCCGTTCCTCCTGCGCGACGCCCTCGACGTGGGGATCTTCCAGCACAACAAGGGCGTGCTCACGGCCACGGTGCTGGGGATGCTGGGGATCGCGATCTTCACTGCCGCGGCCGGCGTGTGGCAAACCTACATGTCGAACCAGGTCGGCCAGCGCGTCATGCACGACCTGCGAACCGCGGTCTACCGCCACCTGCAGAAGATGTCGCTGGCCTTCTTCACGCGCACCCGCACCGGGGAGGTGCAGTCGCGGATCGCCAACGACATTGGTGGCCTGGAGAGCGTGGTCACCACCACCGCGACCTCGATCGCCTCCAACGTGACCACCGTGACGGCCTCGCTGGTCGCCATGTGTCTGCTCGACTGGCGCCTGGCCATCATCTCCCTGCTGTTCGTCCCGCCCTCGGTGTGGATGACCCGGCGGGTGGGGCGGATGCGCCGGCGCATCACCTCCGAGCAGCAGCGCCGCCTGGCCGACATGAGCGCGCTGGTGGCCGAGTCGCTCTCGGTGTCCGGGATCATGCTCGGGAAGACGATGGGGCGTGGCGAGGACCTGGCGGCGCGCTTCACCGGCGAGTCGAAGGACATCGCCGACCTCGAGGTGCGCTCGCGCATGGCCGGCCGCTGGATGATGGCCACCATCCAGTTCGCCTTCGCCGCCCAGCCGGCGATCATCTACTGGCTGGCTGGTCAGAGCTTCATCGGCTCGATCTCGATCGGCACGGTGGTCGCGTTCACCACGCTGCAGACCCGGCTCTTGTTCCCGATCCAGTCGCTGCTCGGCGTGCAGACCGACGTGCAGTCCTCGCTGGCGCTGTTCGATCGAATCTTCGAGTACCTCGACCTTCCCATCGACATCGTCGAGGCCGAGGACCCGATGGTGCTGCGCCCGGAAGAACTGCTCGGCGAGGTGCGCTTCGAGGACGTCTCGTTCCGCTACGGCGAGAGCGAGGACGAGCGCTGGACGCTGCGCGACATAAACCTGGTCGTTCCCGCCGGAACGCGGACCGCGATCGTCGGTGAGACCGGCGCCGGCAAGACCACGCTCGGGTACCTGGTGGCGCGGCTGTACGAGCCGCAGGAGGGGCGGGTCACGATCGACGGCGTCGACGTGCGAGACGCCTCGCTGGCGTCGCTGGCGGCAACGGTCGGGGTGGTCTCGCAGGAGACATACCTG
Organism: uncultured Solirubrobacterales bacterium; assembly: GCA_963743345.1. Classification (GTDB taxonomy): domain Bacteria; phylum Actinomycetota; class Thermoleophilia; order Solirubrobacterales; family Solirubrobacteraceae; genus Palsa-465. The sequence continues at coordinate 314,978 of CAVUPW010000025.1, read as the reverse complement.
TTTCACGCCAGCGTCCGCGAGAACCTGCGCTTTGCCCGTCCCGGCGCCACCGACGACGAGATCGAGGAGGCAGCGCGAACGGCACGGATCCACGATCTGATCGCGTCGCTGCCCGAGGGCTACGACACGATCGTCGGCGAGCGCGGCTACCGCTTCTCGGGTGGCGAGAAGCAGCGCATGGCGATCGCCCGCACCGTCCTGCGCAACCCGCCCGTGCTGGTGCTGGACGAGGCGACCAGCTCGCTCGACACCCAGACCGAAGCCGCCGTCCAGGCCGAGCTGGAGCGCCTGGCCGAGGGCCGTACGACGATCACGATCGCCCACCGGCTCTCGACCGTCCGTGACGCGGACCAGATCGTCGTGCTCGACGAGGGGCGCATCGTGGAGCGCGGCACCCATGACGAGTTGATGGAGCTGGCTCGGTCCTACGCGGCGTTGGTGGTGCGCGACGTGACCGGCGAGGTGGTCGAGTCGTGAGCGGGCGCGTCTCGAGCGAGCTGCTGCTCGTGGGGAGCCTGCCGGCGGATTCGACCGAGGAGGCGCTCCGGGCGGGGTCCGAGCTGTTCGGCGACATGGTGTTCGCCCTGCCGGACGGCGAGACCGGGCCGCGCCGGGCCTGGGTCGTGAGGCGATGGGACCGGCGCTGAAGGAGCTGTTCCACCTCAAATAAGCCCGGTTAGGATGGGAGGCGGTCATGCTGCCCACGCGCCACCTGCTCGAGTTCCTCCTCACGGTCTACATTCCTGATCCTGATCCTGATCCTGGTCCTGATCCTGATCGCTGGCCCGAGCGTCGTGTTCGTGGTGAGTCGCGGCGTCTGGGGCGCTCCTCGCGCCGGCTGGAGGCGATGACCGGCGCCGGCGGAGCGATGCTGATCGCGCTCGGCGTGGGTCTGGCCGTCACCACGCGCAGGGGCTGATAGCGCCGTGGCCTCGCGGCGCAGCGCCGGCCTCCTCCTGCACCGCGGGCACGGCGCGGACCTCGAGGTGCTACTCGTCCATCCGGGCGGCCCGGCCTGGACGAATCGCGATCTCGGCGCGTGGTCGATCCCCAAGGGCGAGTACCTGGACGGGGAGGATCCGCTCGCCGCGGCCCGCCGCGAGTTCGAGGAAGAATTGGGAACGCCCCCGCCCACGCCTCTCGACGGCGACCCTGCCGAGCTGGGCGAGATCCGCCAGAGGAGCGGAAAGCGCGTCCGGGCTTGGGGGATCCCGGGCGATCTCGACCCGACGAGCATCGTGAGCAACACGTGTCAGTTCGAGTGGCCGCCGCGTTCGGGGAAGATGATCGAAATCCCCGAGGTGGATCGCGCCGAGTGGTTCGACCTCGACGCTGCCCGCGAAAAGATCAATCCCGGGCAGGTGGCGCTGCTGGATCGCCTGGCTGAGCTGCTGGGTAGCAGCGCGGCGTGATCTTCACCGGCGATCGCATCGGCCCGACCGCTCACTACGAGGCGGAGTCGGCACTGCGAGTGGCCGGCTTCGCCGCGGCCCGGATCACGCCGGCGATAGACGCGGTCGGCTCGGGGGCGATGCCGGAGCGCGGCTTGCGCATATACTTGAGGCATCAACGAGGTCATCGCCACCACGCTCTACAGCGACCCGGCCTGCCCCTGGGCCTACTCGGAGAGCCCGGCCTTGCGGGTGATCGAGTGGCGCTACGGCGACCAGCTCGACTGGCGCCTGGTCTTGGTCGGGTTAACCGAGGAGGCGGCCCAGTACGAGGGCCGGGGCTACACGCCGCTGCGGGGCGTGCTCGGCCAGGCGCGCTTCCGCGAGCGCTATGGGATGCCGTTCTCCACCCAGGTCAAGCCGCGCATGAGTGCCACCTCGCGCGCCTGCCGCGCGGTGATTGCCGCGCGCATGCAGCATCCGGGCAGCGAATGGCGGGTGTTCCGCGCGCTCCAGCTGGCGAACTTCAACTCGCCGATGCTGCTCGACGACGACGCAAACCTCGGCGAGGCGCTCCGCATCGTCCCCGGCATCGATCCCGAGCAGATCGTCGGACAGATCGACGCGCCCGAGGTCGTCGAGGCCTACCGTGCCGATAAGGAGGAGACCCGCCGCGCCGCGGGCTCGGCTGCCGAGCTGCAGGGCAAGACGGCGACCACCGACGGCCCGGTCCGCTACACCGCTCCCTCGGTGGTGTTCGGGCGAAACGGAACCCGGCTCGTCGCCGGCGGCTTCCAGCCGGTCGAGGCGTACGACATCCTGGTTGCGAACCTCGATCCGACCGTGCATCGCGAGCGGCCCCCCGAGAGCCCGGCTCCGCTCCTCGAGCGCTTCCCGGATGGCCTCACCACGCAAGAGGTCGCCGCCCTGATGACGAAGGGAAACGACCGGCCCGACCGGGCCGCCGCCGAGGCGGCGCTGCTCGATCTGGTGGCGGCCGGGGAGGCGGTCCGCCACCCGCTGGGCGACGACGCGGTGTGGCAGTCCGCCACGGCCGGCGAGGCGATGAACTTCGCCGCCCGCCAGGCGGTCGCCGTCAGCTGACGGCGATCACCGGCTCGCTACGCTCTCGGCACGTTCGACCTGAGCACACTCGAACTGCCGATCGTTCAGGCGCCGATGGCCGGCGGGCCCTCGACGCCCCACCTGGCCATCGCGGTCTGCCGGGCGGGTGGGATGGGGTTCTTGGCCGCCGGCTACAAGCGGGCCGACGCGGTGCGCGAGGAGGTCGCCGCGGTCCGCGCGGCCACGACCGGCCCGTTTGGCGTGAACGTGTTCGTGCCGACGCCCGAACCGGCCAACCTCGGCGCCCTGACCGACTACCTGCGCAAGATCGCCCACGAGGCTGAGCGCCAGGGCGTCGAGCTCGGCGAGCCCCGCTTTGATGACGACGACTGGGAGGCCAAGCTCGAGCTGGTCTGCGCCGAGCGGCCGGTGGTGGTCTCGTTCACGTTCGGCTGTCCGGCGCAGGAGGTGTTCGAGCGCCTGCACCGCGCCGGCATCGCTGCCTGGGTGACGATCATCAACCTGGAGCCCGCTCCGGGCGGCCGCGCGCAAGCGCGGCGACGCCGACGCGTTCAACCTGTGGGCGGGCCAGGCTCACGAGCTGGTGCAAGAGCGGCCGGCGGGTGAGATCGTGCGTCAGATGGTCGCCGCGGCCGACGCGATCCTCGAGCAGGTCAGCGCGGGCCTGCGCCGTCGAGGTATCAGTGGCGACCGACGTTGAGAAAGAGACCGTGGCCCAGTCGGCCACCGGTGCTCAGGCTCCGGTGAACGCGGGCGCCCGCTTCTCGACGAACGCGGCGGTGCCCTCGACGAAGTCGTGGGTCCGCCCGAGCGCGTGCTGGAGCTCGGCCTCGAGGTCGAGCTGGGCGTCCAGATCACCGTAGATGAACTGGTTGAGCGCGCGCTTGGAGGCGGCGTAGGAGCGGGTGGGGCCGGCGGCCATGCGCTCGACGAGCTGGTCTGCCTCGGCGATCAGTCGGTCGTCGGGATGCACCCAGTTGACCAGACCCCACTCGAGCGCCTGCGGCGCCGGGATGCGCTCGCCGAGCAGCGCCATCTGGAACGCTCGCGCCCGTCCCACTGCGGGCGGGACGAACGCGGTCGAGCCGCCGTCCGGCATCAGCCCGATGTTCACGAAGGCCAGGCCGAAGAAGGCCGACTCAGCGGCCATGATCAGGTCGCAGGCCAACGCGAGCGAGCAGCCGATGCCGACCGCAGGGCCGTTGACCGCGGCGAGGACCGGCTTCTCGAGGCGCCGCACGCCGGCGATCGCCGGGTGGTAGATGTCGTGGAGCTCCTTGTAGACGTCGGGCATGCCGTCCTCGGCGGTGTCGAAGCCGGCCTTGAGGTCGGCGCCCGAGGAGAAGCCGCGTCCGGCGCCGGTGATCAGCACCGCCCTGACCGACTCCTCGGCGGCGTCCCGCTCGATGATCGTCCGCAGCTCCACGCCGAGCTCGGGCGTCCACGCGTTGAGGCTGTCCGGGCGGTTCAGGGTCAGCCGCCCGACTGTGCCCGTCCGCTCCCACGTGATCGTCTCGTAGGCCACTCGACTACTCCTCTCGTTCAACCGCTAGCTTCAGCGGCAGTTGTCCAGACCGTAGATGCCTGACGGCGTGCCGAAGTGCGGCTCGCCGTCGAGGTCGAGCGCCGACACACGCTCGGGCCATTGCCTGGCGGTAGCGCGCGCCGAGCAGCGACGCATCGGTGTGGTCGAAGGTGGTGAGTTCGAGCTCGGCGGCCGGCGGCACCGGGCGAGCATAATGACCCGGGCAGGAAGTCGCGGGCGCGCGCGGAACCGACCTCCATGAGCCGTGCGACCGCGGTTTCGCTAGCGATTGCCGCCGGACTGCTGGTGGGTCTGCAACCCGCCGCCAACTCGGCGTTGTCGAATCGCGTCGGGGATTTCGGCGCCGCGTTCGTCAGTGTCGCGATCACGTTCGTGGTCGTCGCGATCCTGCTTCTGGTCGCCGGGCATCCCGGCCGCTTGTCGGGTCTGGGGTCGGTTCGGCTCGCGGAGCTGGTCGGCGGCGTCGGCGGCGCGGCGGTGGTCACGGTCGGCCTGATCGCCGTGCGGACGCTCGGCGCCGGCGCCGTCGTCGCGCTCCTCGTCGGCGCCCAGCTGGTGATCTCCATCTTGGTCGACCGGCTCGGTTGGTTTGGCGTGCACCAAGTTGCCATCAGCCCGGGCCGGCTGATCGGGCTGGCGCTCGTGATCGCGGGGACCGTGCTGATCACCAGGGCCTGACCCCGCCGCTCAGTCACAGCTCGCCAACAAGCCGGTCACAACGCGACAACACCTCGACCGCTGCGGCTCGAAAGAGTGACGGGCGCGGCGCGCTCGGTCGGTGGCGCCGGCGGAATGCAAACGGAAAAGGAGACCCTCAATGGCGCGCAAGCGTGTCCTCTTGCTGCTAGTGACAGCACTCGCTATCGCCGGGGCCAGCGTCGCGGTGGCGCAGGCGTCCACCGGCGGTCGATCCCATGGCCGTGACGGCGACCACCGCCTCGATGGCGGCACGAGTGCCGCGACCCCGATCAAGCACGTCGTCGTGATCTTCCAGGAGAACGTGTCGTTCGATCATTACTTCGGCACCTATCCGAACGCCGCCAACACAGACGGCTCGCCGTTCTACGCCTCGCCGCGCACGCCGACGGTGAACGGGCTGTCGGGAGCGCTGCTGACCAACAACCCCAACGGCGCGAATCCCTCCGCGGCTCGGCCCCTCGCAGGCGCTCACCTGCGACCAGAACCACGGCTACACGGCGGAGCAGAAGGCCTACGACATGGGGCTGATGGACAAGTTCATCCCGTTCACCGACGTCGAGAGCTGCTCGCCGCCCGACGGCACGGCGCAGAACCTGGTCCTCGACTACTACGACGGGAACACCGTGACGGGGCTGTGGAACTACGCGCAGCACTTCGCGATGAGCGACAACTCATACTCAACCGTGTTCGGGCCCTCCACGCCGGGCGCGATCAACGTGACCGGCGCGAACACGTACGGCGCGATCTGCGGCCCGACCAGCGCGGTGTTCAACGGCACGCCGTGCACCGCGGCGCCCGGCAGCGCGTCCGCGACGCCCGGCTCCCCGCCACCCAGGGCACCGAGCACGGTGTACAGCGACGCCGATCCCGAACTACGACATCTGCTCGGCTCGACTCAGGACATGAAGACGGCAGCGCCGACGATCCAGATGGGCGGCAAGAACATCGGCGATCTGCTCGACCAGGCCCGGATCACCTGGGGCTGGTTCCAGGGCGGCTTCGCGAGCCCCAACTACGTCTCGGGGCAGCCGAGCACCGATGACCCGAGCAAGGTGTGCACGGGCGCGCACAACAACATCGGCAGCGCCTCGCAGCTCGACTACAACCCGCACCACCAGCCGTTCCAGTACTACGCCTCGACGGCCAACCCGACGCACCTGCCGCCGACCTCGATCGCGATGATCGGCCGTCAGGACCAGGCCAATCACCAATACGACCTGAAGGACTTCTTCGCCGCGGCGGATCACAACAACCTGCCCGCGGTGTCCTACCTGAAGGCGGCGGACTACCAGGACGGCCACGCCGGCTACTCGGATCCGCTCGACGAGCAGACGTTCCTGACCTCGACGATCAACCACCTCGAGAAGCTCCGGAGCTGGCGGAGCACCGCTGTCGTCATCCTCTACGACGACAGCGACGGCTGGTACGACCACCAGATGGGGCCGATCGTCACCCAATCGCAGACGTCGACCATCGACGCGCTGACCGGACCCGGAACCTGCGGCACCAACCCCGCTCAGGTCCCGAGTGGCCAGCAGGGCCGGTGCGGCTTCGGTCCGCGCCAGCCGCTGCTGGTCGTCTCGCCGTTCGCGAAGCGCAACTTCGTCGACGGCACGCTCACCGACCAGTCCTCGGTCGTGCAGTTCATCGAGGACAACTGGCTCGGCGGCTCGCGGATCGGCGGTGGTGCCGCGGACGCCTCGGCCGGGACGCTGGACAACATGTTCTCGTTCCGCCACGGGGCCAACCCGCCGCTGCTCCTCGACCCGAGCACCGGCGAGCCAACACGCTGGTAGCGGACTCGTAGCCTGACGAGTGGGGCGGCGCCGGACCGGCCGCCCCGCTCAGTCTTCTCCGAGCACTTCCTCCAGCCACGCGACGACCCTGCCGAGGTCGTGCGGGTCGATGTTGTGGGCCGCGCTCGACTCCCGGTAGTCGACGTCGAACCCAGCCGGCTCGAGCAGGTCCCGGGCACGGCGGGCGAACGTCACCGGGATCACGCCGTCATTCACGCCGTGCGCAATGAGGATCTTCATGTCGGTTCGATCGTCCAGCGACGGCCGCCACCCCTCGACAGTGGGGATGAATCCCGACAGCGCGAGGATGCCGGTCGGCGCCGGGCGCTCGCTGCCCAGGCCGAGCGCGTAGCTCATCACGGTCCCCATCGAGAAGCCGCCCAGCACGGTGCGGGTCGGGTCGATCCCGGTCCGCTCCCACAGCTCGTCGTGGAACGCGGCCAGCCCCCGGTAGGCGGAACGGAAGCTGTCGGGGTCGGGGTAGCCGACGCGAGGGACCAGGTACCAGTGATAGCCGGGCGAGCCTCTGAGCTGGAGCGGCGCCCGTGGCGCCACCACGTGCAGGCGCTTCTCGGGGTCGAGGACCGGGGCCAGCCCGATCAGGTCCTGCTCGTCGCTCCCGCGCCCGTGGTGCAGGACCAGGAGTCCACTCGGCTCGGCGCGCGCCGGCCGCTCGGCGAAGGTCAAGGGCATCGTCGCAGGGTAGTCGTAGTCGGGGCGTGCGCCTCGTAGAATCGAGTCCGATGGCAAGCATTACCCGAACCGCACGTGCTCTGCCGCTGGCCCGCCTGCTGGCCGCCGGCCAGATCGTGCTGCTCGCGCGCCAGCACTGGCATCGGCTCGAGCCTCAGGAGCGCCGGCGGCTGATCACGCTGGTGCGGGTGGCCGGCGGGCGCCGGGGAAGGCTGACGCCGGGTGAGCGACTCGAGCTCGCGCGGCTGATCGCGCAGGCCGACCCGAAGCTGTTCGCCGGCCTCGTCGTCCAGAAGTTCTCGCCGGTGCCGCTGCCGCGGCGGATGGTGCCCGGCCGGCGCTGAGTGCCCTTGACTCCCAGCGCGAGGCCGAGGGGCTCGCGACGTACGTCCACGACGCATGTCGCCAACGCCGACGCCCAGGAGATCGAGCGGGTCAGTCGGTGATCGCGTGTGCCCCGGCTGAGCGGCGACCCGCTCGGCCATGCCCGGATAGCGGCGTAGGGCTCAAGGCGAACCCGCCCTCCGGGGCCACGTGGGTGTACGCGTAGAGGCCGATGTCGGCGATCGTGTAGCGCTCGCCGACCAGGAACCGCCGCTCCGCGAGATGCCCCTCCATGGCGCGCAGCGCCGCTGTGCCGCCCCGCACCTTGGCCTCGCGCGCCCGCTCGGACGGAGTGATCCGGCGAATCGCCGACGAGCGCGCGACCGCAACATAACGCACCAGCGCGAGGCCGAGAGGCTCGCGACGTACGTCCACGACGCGATCGTCGCCAACGCCGACGCTCAGGAGACCGAGCAGGTCAGTCGGTGATCGCGATGTGCCCCGGCTGAGCGGCGACCCGCTCGAGCCATGCCCGGATCGCGGGGTAGGGCTCGAGGTCGAACCCGCCCTCCGGGGCCACGTGGGTGTACGCGTAGAGGCCGATGTCGGCGATCGTGTAGCGCTCGCCGACCAGGAACCGCCGCTCCGCGAGATGCCCCTCCATGGCGCGCAGCGCCGCCGTGCCGCCCCGCACCTTGGCCTCGCGCTCCCGCTCGGACGGAGTGATCCCGGCGATCGCCCAGAAGCGCGCGACCGCAATATAAGGCTCGTGGCTGTACTGCTCGAAGAACAGCCACTGGAGAACCTGTGCGCGCTCGAACCGCTCCTCGGGCAGGTACGGCGTCCCCTCCGCGAAGTAGAACATGATCGCGTCGGACTCGCCCATCGAGCGCCCGTCGTCGAAGATCAGCGTGGGGACCCGGAGGGCGGGGTTGAGCGCGCCCAGCAGCTCCTGGCGACCGGACCGGTCGATCACCGAGACCTCGTGGCGCTCGTATTCGATCCCGAGGTGGGCGAACAGCTGCCTGACCTTCCAGCAGTTGCCGGAGACCTGTGAGTTGTAGAGCAGCATCCGGGCGCATCAGCTTGACAGACGCGGTGCGGTAAGTCTAGACTTACCGTTCGTGCACACTTACCAACAGCAGCAGACGCTCCAGGCGCTCCAGGCTCTCGGCGATCCGACCCGACGGGAGATCTTCGAGCGGCTCACCGCCCGGCCGCTGGCGGTGGGCGAGCTCGCGGAGGAGCTGCCGATCAGCCGTCCCGCGGTCTCGCAGCACCTCAAGGTGCTCAAGGACGCGGGGCTGGTGTTCGACCGGCCAACCGGGACGCGACGCGTCTACCAGGTCGACCCGGCAGCGGTGGCGGCTCTGCGCGAGTACTTCGACTCATTCTGGGGCCACGCGCTCGCGAGCTTTCGTGCTGCCGCCGAGGACCAACCACCCGAACCCAGGAGACAAGCATGACCACAGCGACAGCAGTCCGTCACACGATCACGGTGGCCGCATCCCAGGAGCGGGCGTTTGCCATGTTCACCGAGGGCATCAACCAGTGGTGGCCGCGGACCCACAAGATCGGCCCGTCCGAGCTCGCCGAGGCGGTGCTCGAGGGGCGTGAGGGAGGCCGCTGGTACGAGCGCGACGCCGATGGCAGCGAATGCGAATGGGGCAAGGTGCTGGTCTGGCAGCCGCCATCTCGCCTGGTGCTGGCCTGGCAGATAAGCGGCGAATGGGCCTATGACGCCAACCTCCTGACCGAAGTCGAGGTCTCGTTCACCGCGGAGGGCCAGGACCACACCCGCGTCGAGCTCGAGCACCGTGGCCTCGACGCCTTCGGCGAGCGGGCCGCGGAGATGCGCGACACGTTCGACTCGCCGGGTGGATGGTCCGGGATCCTGGAGCAGTTCGCGCAGGCCCTCACGGCGGCCTGATCACGACCGGCTGACTCGGATGGGCGCGGTCGCCTGGGCTCTGACCTAGGCGGAGGTGTTCGGTCTTGAGACGAGGAATCCCGCGTGTTCGCGCGGGATTGCCCTCAAGAACTTCCGCCTAGGCGGCCGCGGCCGACGCCGGCTCGAACAGCGGGCCGGCTGCCTCTCCGGCCCACACCAACGCCTCGACGTACAGGTCTCCGGCGCCGCATACCAGCTGCTCAGCACGATCGAAGTCGCCGGTCTCGAGCGCGGTCACGCACTCGAGCAGCGCGCCCTTCTCGCCCTGACGGCCGGTGAGAGCGTCGCGCATGTCGGAAGGGAAGGGGATCATCTCGACCACCTCCTCGATCGGCGCATCCATCAGCGCATCGATCACCGAGAACAGCCCGAGCGTGAACAGCTCGCCGGGCCGCGGGCCGGGCAGCTGCTTGCCGGCCTGCTCGCAGAAGCGGGCGCGCACGAGCGCGGTCACGGTGAGCTCCGGCGGCTTGCCGTCGATGCTGGCCAGCACGGTCAGAGTGGCCCACCGCTTCAGGTTCTCCACGCCGAGCAGAGCCAGCGCCTGGCCGGTCGAGCTGATCTCGAAGCGGAGCCCGAAGAAGGCCGAGTTGATGTAGCGCAGGAGGCGGAAGCTGAGTCCCACGTCGCGGCCGATCACCCGCTCGAGCTGGCCCAGCTGCACCGTCGGATCCTGGAGGGCGGCCATCACCTGGAGCATCGACGCCCGGTTGGCCACGATCCCGCGGTTGTGCAGCAGCTCGGGGCGGCAGAAGAAGAAGCCCTGGAACAGGTCGCAGCCGAGGCCGGCGCAGTAGGCGTGCTCCTCGTGCGACTCGACCTTCTCGGCCAGCAGCGTCATCCCGTAGGGCTGCAGCCGGGCGACCTCGCGGGCGATGCCCTGGCGGCCCAGGGCGAGCAGGTCCAGCTTGACCACGTCGACCAGGGGCAGCAGGCGCTCGGCGCTCACGCTGTACTGGAAGTCGTCCAGAGCCAGCCGGTAGCCCTGGCGCTTGAGCTCGATCAGCGCGTGCACGAAACGTTCGTCGAGCAACTCGTCCTCGAGGATCTCGAGCCCGACCACGGAGGGCGGCATCGTCCCGGCCAGGCCGTCCAGCACGAACTCGCGCGAGACGTTGACCCAGGCCGGCTTGGAGCCAACGAGCCGCTCGAGCCCGATCTCGGTGAACGAGTTCAGCACGACCGACGCCGTTGCCCCCTCGGAATCGGCCACCAGCGCGGCGGTCGCCTCGCCCTCGCGGAACAGGAGCTCATAGCCGGCGACGTGAAGGTGCCGGTCGAAGATGGGCTGGCGGGCGACGAAGACTTCGGACATGCGCTGCGGGGGGAGTTGGCGATACCCCCTGCACGCCTAATCGACGCTTCGCGGTGGAACCTGAACCCCCGCGCGCGGATGCTGACCGGTGTCCGTCATGAGTACTTAGGGGGCGGCGACTAGGCTTCGCTCGGACGTGAGCGTTACCGCGAAGAGCCGCCCGGCGGTGGGCCCCGATGGGCGCGACGGCGGACGGCCGGCGGTGCTTCCGGTCTCGTTCTGGCGGCTGCGAGCGATCGCCTTTTGCGTGGGCGCCGCAAGCCTCGGCGCGGAGATCGCCGCCGCCCGGCTGCTGGCCCCCTACTTCGGCGCCTCGACGATCATCTGGGCCAACACGATCGCCACCGTGCTGGTCGCGCTGTCGATCGGCTACGCCGTCGGTGGGCGGCTGGCCGACCGGCGGGCCGACCTGCCCGGCCTGTGCGCGATCGTGCTCGGCGCCGCCGTGCTGCTGGCCATCGTGCCGTTCGTCTCCGACCCGTTCCTGCACGAGGCGGTCAAGGCCCTCGGGGCGCTGTCGGTGGGCGGCTTCATCGGGTCGCTGGCCGCCGTGCTCGTGTTGGTGGCGGTCCCCGTGCTGCTGCTCGGCATGGTGGCGCCGTACGCCAACCGGCTCGCGGTGGGCCGGGTCGTCGACACCGGGACGGTCACCGGGCGTCTATACGCGATCTCGACCGCCGGATCGCTGGTCGGCACGTTCCTGGCCGCCCTGCTGCTGATCCCGCTGATCGGGACCCACCGCACCTTCCTGGCGTTCGCTCTGCTCCTGGCGCTCGCCGCGGCCGCCGGCGCCGGGTCGTGGCGCTTCCTGGTGGTGGCCGGGATCATCGCCGGATTGCTGGCCATACCGCCGGCCGCGATCGGGGCCGACGTGTCCGGCGCGCGGGTCATCTACGCGACCGAGACCCCCTATCAATACGCGCGCGTCCTGCAGTTCCCGAGCGGCGAGCGCTGGCTGCAGCTCAACGAGGGCGTGGCCGTCCATTCCCTGTACCGGCCCGGGAGCTACCTGACCGGCGGCTACTGGGACGACTTCCTGGTCCTCCCGTTCGCCGAGCGATCCGCGCCGCCCCGGCGGATCGCGATCCTGGGCGACGCGGCCGGCACGGTGGCGCGCGCCTACGGGCACTACTTCCCGCGCACGCGCGTGGACGCGGTCGAGCTCGACGGCGAGCTGACCGCGATCGGCCGGCGGCTCTTCGCCCTGCGCGGCCCTCGGCTGCACCTGTACACCGCCGACGCTCGGCCCTGGCTCGAGATGAGCCGGGCGCGCTACGACGCGATCTTCCTCGACGCCTACCGCCAGCCCTACATCCCGTTCTACCTGCTCACGCGGGAGTTCTTCTCGCTGATGCGCCAGCACCTCGCGGCCGGCGGGATGGTGATCGTCAACGTGGGGCACATCCCCGGCTCCGATTCCCTGGAGAAGGTGGTCTCCGCCACGCTGCGGGCGGTGTTCGGCGTCGTCGTGCGCGACGTGGTCAGCGGCACGAACTCGCTCGTGGTGGCGAGCGCCCAGCCGCTGTCGTTCGCCCGGCTGGCCGCGGTCCCGTCCCCGCTGGCCGCGGTCCCGTCCCCGCTGGCCGCGGTCCCGTCCCCGCTGGCCTGCGGTCCCGTCCCCGCTGCGTCCGCTGGCCGACACAGTTGCGGCCCGCATGTTGCCGGCGCTGCCAGGCGGCGCGGTCTACACCGACGATAAGGCGCCGGTCGAGTGGCTGACCGACCTGTCGATCCTGCACTACGCGGAGGGGCAGCGATGACGCTTGTGTCCGATGTTCCCTCGGACTCCACCGTGCTGGACGTCCGCTGGGAGCTGAACGGACCGCCGGGATGGCCCCAGTACCTGGAAGGTCACATCCCGGCCGCGGCGTTCGTGGACCTGGAAACGGCGCTGGCCGGGCCTCCGGGGGACGGCGGACGGCACCCGATGCCTTCTGCTGACGCGTTTGGCGCCGCGATGCGCGCCGCCGGCGTGTCGGGAGAGCGGGCGGTGGTCGCCTACGACGCCGGCAACTCGATGGCCGCCGCCCGGGCTTGGTGGCTGCTCCGCTATTTCGGACACCGGCAGGTCTTTGTTTTGGATGGGGGTTTCGGTGGTTGGCTGGCCGCCGGGCTCGCCATCGAGCGGGGGGCGGTCGCGCTCGAAGCTGGGGATTTCGCGCCGCAGGCCGGCGGGATGCCGCTGCTCGACGCTGCCGGGGCGGCCCGGATCGCGGCGGCCGGCCTGCTGCTCGACGCACGGGCGCTCGAGCGCTTCCGCGGCGAGAAAGAGCCGATCGACCCGGTGGCCGGCCACATCCCGGGCGCGGTCAACCTGCCGAGCGCCTCGCTGGTGGACACCGGCGGGCGGTTTCTCGACCCGGGGGCGCTGCGGCAGCGGTTCGCCCGCGCCGGGGTGCGGGCCGGGGTGGAGGTGGGCGCCTACTGCGGCTCGGGCGTCACCGCGGCGCACGAGGTGCTGGCGCTCGAGGCCGCGGGCTTTGCCGGCGCGCTCTACCTCGGGTCCTGGAGCGACTGGATCCGGGATCCGGACCGCCCGGTGGCGCGGGGCGGGGGCGGGGGCGGGACATGAGCTTCGCCGTGGGGGCGGAGGCGTACGACCGGTTCATGGGTCGCTACTCGTCGGTGCTCGCGCCGACGTTTGCCACGTTCGCGGGCGTCGTGGCCGGCCAGCGCGTGCTCGACGTCGGCTGCGGCCCTGGCGCGCTGACCGCCGAGCTGATCGGCCGCGTCGGTGCCCAGGAGCTGTACGCCGTCGATCCCGAACAGCGTTTCGTCGAGGCGGTCGGGAGCCGGCATCCGGGCGTTTCCGTGCGCCGCGCCGCAGCGGAGGCGCTGCCCTTCGAGGAGCGGCGCTTCGACGCGGCGCTGGCACAGCTCGTCGTCCACTTCATGGCCGATCCGGTGGTGGGGATCCGAGAGATGGCGCGGGTGACCCGGCGAGATGGAGTGCTGGCGGCCTGCGTGTGGGACCACGCCGCCGGCGGAGGTCCGCTCGCGCTGTTCTGGGAGGCGGCACGCGAGCTCGATCCGGGCGTCGCGGACGAGTCGGGACGGGCCGGGGTGAGCGAGGGGCACCTGGCGGAGCTCTTCCGCGCCGCCGGCGTACGCGAGACCGAGGACGGCGCCCTCTCGGTCGACGTCCAGCATCCGACGTTCGACGAGTGGTGGGAGCCGTTTCTGCTCGGCGTGGGGCCCGCCGGCGGCTACGTGGCGCAGCTCGACCCACGGCGACAGGCTCGACTCCGCGCTCTGTGCCGGGAAAGGCTGCCGCGGGAACCGTTCGTCGTGTCGGCCCGCGCGTGGGCGGCGCGCGGCCTCGCCTGAGCGTCGCCCCGGGGTGACGGATCGTGGAGCGACTGGATCCGCGAGCCGGCCTCGCCTGAGCGTCGCTCGGCGGTGACGGATCGTGGAGCGACTGGATCCGCGAGCCGGCCCGGCCGGTGGCTAAGGGCCCGCGCCAGAATTATTGACGGTCTTGACGACGTCTGGACGCGCCTGGCGCCACCGGCTCGCGCTCAAATACTCCCGGTATTATCGGCGCGAGCCGGCGGCGCCAGACACGCCCAGCCACTCGTCAATTTTCCGCCACTAATTCTGGCGCGGGCCCTTAGCTAAGGGAACCCAGCCGACCTGCAGAACATGCCATTCGGCGGGCGCCAAGCGGACCGTGGCATGTGGCGCATGTGGGGCATGCGGAACCTGCCAAGGTCTGCCACGCGCTCTTGGATTGACAGGTTATGCATGTAGGCAAACTACTTTGGATACCAAGGAGAGGGTGGTGGCGCTCATGCGGGCCGTGCCGCCGCCGGCGGGCGGTCCTGCACGACGCGCACGCCGTCGCGGGGCGCCAGCGTGATCGCCCGGAACTGGACCTTGGCCAGCTCCCGGTCGGCGGCCCGGAGCGCAGTACGCTCGAGCACGCGGGCCAGTACGGTCCGCATCTCCAGTAGCGCGAAGCTGGCCCCCAGGCAGCGGCGGGGGCCGCCGCCGAACGGAATCCAGGTGTAGGTGTCGGGCGGCTCGTCGACCAGGAAGCGCTCGGGGCGAAAGGCGCCCGCGTCGGGATAGAGATCCTCGCGGCGGTGGATCACGCGGATCGAAGGGTTGATTTCGACGCCCTCCGGGATCACGTACTCGCCGAGCCGGAACGGCGCGCCCCGCACCACGCGACCCACGCCGGGGATCACCGGCCGGATCCGCAGCGACTCCTTGACCACCGCGTCCAGATATCGCTCGTCGCGACCCAATGCCCGTGCGTGCACGGCCGGCGCGTGCAGCACCAGGTCGAAGCACCAGGCCAGCCCGGTGGCGGTCGTCTCGTGCCCGGCCAGCAGCAGCGTCATCAGCTCGTCTCGCACCTCGCGATCGGACAGGCGCTCGCCGTCCTCGTCCTCGGCCAGGAGCAGGGCCGAGAACACGTCGTCGCTGCGCGAGAGCGCCTCGTCCCCGAGCGCGCGCCGGCGCGCGATCTCGGCGTAGAGCACCTCGTCGACGTCCCGGCGCGCGGCCGCAAAGCGATCGTTCAGCGCGGCCTCCGCGCGGCCGAGGAGCATCGGCAGCGCCGCCAGCAGGGCCAGCGACCGTGGCCGGGCCAGCGGTTCGACCATCGCGCGCACGCGTCGGCGAAGGTCCTCCTCGGCGGGACCCGGCGCGTAGCCGAACACCGCCTGCATGATCACCCGGAGGGTCAGCGACTGCATGCTGGGCAGCAGCGCGAACGGCTCGCCCACCGGCCAGGCGTCGATCTCGAGGTCGGCCGCGCGGCGCATCGCGTCGGCGAAGGCCTGCATGCGCCGGCCGTGGAACGGCGGCAGCATCAGCCGGCGGTGGCGCAGGTGCTCGGCGCCGTCGAGCAACAGCACGGAGCGCTCGCCGACCACGGGCCCGAGCATCGCGTTGGCCTCGCCGGCGCGGAGCTGCTCGCCCGGTCCCTGAAAGAGCTCCTTGACGAGCGCCGGGTGGAACACCATCACGAACCCGCCGTCGAACAGGGTCCGGAACGTCACCGCATCGCCGAAGCGGCGCCGGCAGGCGTCGATGAACCAGGGCGAGGACCCGAGCATGAAGCCCGCGGTCTGGAGGATCCGCGGCAGGCGCGGGCCCGGCGGCAGTCGCGGCTCGACCTCGACCTGATCGTCGGCAGCCGGCGGCGGGGTGCGCTCCAGGGTGGCCATGTTCACCTGTGATGGTCGCACACCGAGATGGTGTTCGGCCTTGGTGTTCGGCCTTGGTGTTCGGCCTTGGTGTTCGGCCTTGGTGTTCGGCCTTGGTGTTCGGCCTTGGTGCGGCCTTGGTGCTGGCCTTGGTGCTCACCCCGGTGCTCGGCCTGCGAGGCGGCCGCCCTGCCCTCGAGATCGGCGAGTGTCAGCTGGTGGCGGGGCGCGCGGTCGAGCGGCCGGGTGATCGTCACGTTCAGGTCGGGATCCACGTGCAGGAGCTCTCCGGGGGAAAGCGCACGCCAGCCCGCGTCCTCGTCCATCGGCTCGCTGGCCACCACGACCGCCGGGCGGCCGGCCAGATCGCCCGAGCGCACGCGCACCGAGCCGCGCCGGCTGGCGTGGTCGAGGTGGCGGGCTCCGGTTGGGCCACCGGCCGCGCGCTCGAGCACATGCAGCTCGTGCACGTCGGGGTAGCGCAGCGCCCACAGCTCCGAGTCGCTGATCAGCACCAGGTTGAGCGCGAACACCGGCAGGTGCTCGGCGATCCAGCCGGCCGCGCGCGCGATCGCGCCACCGACGTCGCCGTCTCGCGCCGTCTCGCGCGTGATCAGCGCGAAGAAGCGCTCGGAGTCGGTCTCGCCCTGCACCAGCGATCTGGCGTCACCCAGCTCCCGCTCGAGCCGCTCGAGGTCTCCGATCACGCCGTTGTGGGCGAACAACCGGCCCCGCTGCTCGAACGGATGGGTGTTCTCCGGGCTCACCGCGCCGGTGGAGGCGTAGCGGACGTGCGCGATGAACGTGCGCGAGGACACCTCCCGCGCCTGGAGTGCGAACTCGTGGTCCTGGTAGGCGGCCAGCGGCTGCTTGGAGACGACGGGCTTTCCGTCCGGGTCGAACGTCCCCAGCCCGGTTCCGTCGGGCTCGCGCCGGCTCTGCTGGGCCAGCGAGTCGGGCGCCTCGAGCAGCCAGAAGGTGGCGCGGACCGGCTCGCGCCCGCCGCTCATGCCAAACAGACGGCACACGCCCGCGACGTTACCGCTTGGCGCGGGCCGCCCGCTCGATGGCGATCACGCCGGCCGGCGATCACTGTCAACCTAATTTCAAGATCCTGTCCTATCGTCCTCGCCATGAAGTTTCTGCGCACCGTCTCCACCCAGCGTCTGCTGGCCATCCTGGCCGGCCTGATCATCGCCGTCGCCGGCGGCACGGCGATCGCCGTCGCCGCGTCCGGCGGCGGGCACACCCCACCCCGCGAATCGCTAGCCCAGGCCCTTCACCAGGCCGCCACCGCGCCGACGGTCAGCGGCATCTCGGCCCGGATCACGTTCACCAACCACCTGATCGACTCGACCGACATCCAGGGCGCCGACCCGCTCCTGAACGGGGCCAGCGGCCGCCTGTGGGTGTCCACCACCGACCACCGGATGCGGCTCGAGCTCCAGGGCCAGAACGGCGACGCCCAGGTGGTCGTCGACAACGGCTCGTACTCGATCTACGACCCCACCTCGAACACCGTCTACAAGGGCACGCTGCCGGCGTCGGCGGATAAGAACTCGTCGAGCGCCAAGAGCGAGCCCATCCCGACGGTGGCGCAGATCCAGTCGCAGCTGGGCCGCCTCATGCAACACGTCAACCTGATCGGCCCGCTTCCGCGCAACGTCGCCGGCCAGCCGGCCTACAAGGTCAAGATCTCGCCCAAGCACGACGGCGGCCTGCTCGGCGACGTCCAGCTCGCCTGGGATGCCGCGCATGGGATCCCGCTGGGCATCGCGATCTACTCGCGCGACAGCGGCAACCCGGTGCTCGAGCTGAAGGCGACCGATATCTCGTTCGGCCAGGTCAACTCGGGCGATCTGTCGGTCAAGGCGCCGGCCGGGGCAAAGACCGTCCAGGTGGCGCCGAGCGCCGACCGCAGCCACGCTCGCACGAACGGCAAAGGCCAGCGCAGCCACGCCGCCGTCACCGGTGGCCAGCGCAGCCACGCCGACGTCACCGGGACGGCCGCGGTCCAGGCACATCTGCCGTTCACGCTCGGCGCGCCCGCCACGCTGGTCGGCCTCCCCCGCCAGTCGGCGCAGCTGCTCGACTGGAGCGGCCACCCGGCTGCGCTGGTCACCTACGGGCAGGGCCTCGGCGGGATCGCCGTGATCGAGCAGACCGCCACCAGCCAGACCTCGACCTCGTCGCAGTCACCGTCGCAGGGCGGGGATCATTCGGGACTGAGTCTCCCGACGGTCTCGATCAACGGCCACTCCGGCCAGGAGCTCGCCACCGCGCTCGGGACCGTGATCCGCGTGACCAGCGGCCCGGTCGACTACACCGTGCTGGGCTCGGTGCCCCCGACAGCGGCGGAGGCCGCGGCCAAGCAGCTGGCTCCCTGAGCATGACGACGGACGCCTTGCCGCGCGACGCCCGCGCGAGCCCCGGACCTCCACCGGTCGAGGTCCGGGGCCTCGTCAAGCGATACGGCGACCTGGCCGCGGTGGCGGGCGTCGATCTCACCGTCAACGCCGGCGACGTGTACGGGTACCTCGGACCCAACGGCGCCGGCAAGACCACGTGCCTGCGGATGATGCTGGGGTTGATCCGGCCCACCGCGGGGACCGTCCGGCTGTTCGGGCGTGATCCCCTCGAGTCGGTCCACGCGCTCGACGGGGTGGCCGGCTTCGTCGAGGCGCCCACGTTCTATCCGTACCTGAACGGCCGGCGCAACCTCGAGCTGCTGGCTTCCTTCGACGGGGACGACGCGCGGACCCGGATCGATGAGGCGCTCGACACCGTGGAGCTGTCCGACCGGGCCAAGGACCGGGTGGGCGGTTACTCCCACGGGATGCGCCAGCGCCTCGGGATCGCGGCCGCGCTGCTGCGCGACCCCAAGCTGCTCCTGCTCGACGAGCCGGCCACCGGGCTCGACCCCGCGGGCATGCGCGACATGCGCCTGCTGATCCGCCGCCTGGCCGATGCGGGCATCACCGTGATGCTTTCGAGCCATCTGCTGGCCGAGGTCGAGGAGCTGTGCAATCGGGTGGCGATCGTGCGTTCGGGCAAGATCGTCTACGAGGGCGCGATTGCCGATCTCAAGCGCGGCGCAGGGGCCACCTACCGGCTGTCGACGACCGACGACGAGCGCGCCCTGGCCGTGTGTCGGGTGCAGCCGGGGGTCGGAGACGTGCGCGTGACCCATGGACGCATCTCTTTCACCGCCGACGACGCGGCCGTCGCCGAGCTGAGTCAGGCGCTGATCGAGGCCGGCGCTCTGATCCTCATGCTGGCGCCGCAAACGGTGACGCTCGAGGACCTGTTCTTCTCGCTCACCGAGGGCGACGGTGCGCTGAACGGCGAGGCACCGGCGATGGCGGCGGCGTCGTCCGCGGGAGAGGCATGAGCACGGCCGGCGCGCGCACGATCGAGGTCGCCCCGCTTGGGACGGATGGCATTGCCCCGCGCGTGCGCGCGCGGCCGGGGGTGGCAACCGTGTACCGCTGGGAGCTGTTCAAGCTCCGCTACCAGAAGCGCACCTACCTGGGCCTCGGCGCGGCGGCGCTCGTCCCGATCCTGTTCGTGCTCGCCATCCACTTCCGCCACCACCGCGACAACGGCGGCGACTTCGCGTTCGCGTCCTACCTGACCAAGAGCGGCCTGGTCGTCCCGCTGGTCATGCTGCTGTTCGGCGCGGTCTGGCTGTTCCCGCTCATCACCGCGCTGGTGGCCGGCGACATCTTCGCCTCCGAGGACCACAACGGCACGCTCAAGACGATCTTCACCCGCTCGCTCGAGCGCTCGCAGATCTTCGCCGGCAAGGCGCTGGCCGCCGCCACCTACGCGCTGGTGGCGATCTTCATCGCCGGCACGGTGGCGGTGATCGCCGGCTGCCTCCAGTCCGGCTTCAACTCGGTGCAGACGCTGACCGGGACGATCGTCTCCGCCCCCAAGGGGCTCGAGCTGGTGTATCTGAGCCTGCTGGTGTACCTGATGCCGATCGCCACCGTGGTCTGCATCGGGCTGCTGCTCTCCACGATCACCCGCAACAGCGCGGCGGCGGTGGTGGGCACGTTGATGGTCTCGCTGCTCTTCCAGTTGGTCGGCATCCTGCCCGGGTTGGGGGCCCTGCAGCCGTATCTGCTCAGCACGCAATTCAACGCCTGGCAGGGCCTGCTGCGCCAGCCGATCGACTGGGCGCCGATCGTGCGTGCCGCGTGGGTGTGCGCGATGTACGGCATCCCGGCGCTCGGCGCGGCCTTCCTGGTCTTCCTGCGCCGCGACGTCGCCGGTGGGTGACCGCGTCCTCGTCGTCGACGACGATCCGCCGCTGCGGCGCATGTTGGAGCGCACGCTCCTTGCCGAGGGCTATCAGGTGACGGTGGCCGCGGACGGCGGCGCGGCACTGGCGGAGGCCGAGCGCACTGCGCCCGATCTGATCGTGCTCGACGTGGCGATGCCCGGACTCGACGGACTGACGGTGGCCCGCCGCCTGCGCAGCAAGGGCGTGCCCACCCCGATCCTGATGCTGACCGCGCGCGACGCCGTCCCGGACCGCGTGGCCGGGCTCGAGGCCGGCGCGGATGACTACCTGGTCAAGCCATTCGCGGTGCAGGAACTCATCGCGCGGCTGCGGGCGCTCACGCGACGCGGTGGCGACGGGCACGGCGTCGCCTTGCGTTCCTATGGCGATTTGACGCTCGAGATCGATCACCACCGGGCGGTCAGGTCCGGGCGAACGATCGATCTGACCGGGCGAGAGGTAGCCCTTCTCGAGCTGCTGCTGCGCGAGGCCGGGCGCGTGGTCACCCGCGAGCGCGCGATCGAGGAGATCTGGGACGACGCCGCGGAGTCGAACGTCGTGGATCGCTACGTCACCCGGCTGCGGCGCAAGCTTGGCTCGCCGCCCTTGATCCGAACGGTCCGGGGGAGCGGCTTCACGCTCCGAGCGTGACCCGCTTACGCGACCTCGGCGACCAGCAGGGCTTCGAACTGCTCCTCGCTCACGGGCCGGCCGATCGCGTAACCCTGGGCGGCATCGCACCCCAGCTCGCGCAGCTGCTCGAGCTGGGCATCGGTCTCGACGCCCTCGGCGATCACGTTCAGCCCCAGCGCGTGGCCCAGCTCGACCAGCGCGCCGACCAGCGAGGCATTCTCGGGGCACGTGCTCAGGCCGGCCACGAAACTCTCATGGATCTTGATCGCGTCGAGGGGAAACTGGATCAACCGCGACAGCGGCAGCGCACCGGCCCCGAAGTCGTCGATGAGGATCCGCGCTCCGGTGGTCTTGACCGCCTCGAGCGCACGGATCGCCGTATCGGGATCCTCGGCCAGGGCCGTCTCGGCCACCTCGAGGTAGATCGCGGCCGGGTCGAGCTGGCCGACGCGGATCGCGTCGCTCAGGAGCGTGGGCAGCGCGGGGTCGCGCAGTTGCCGCATCGAGAGGTTCAGCGACATCGTCATGTCAGGCTTGCGGGCACGCCAACGAGACAGCCGCGCCAGCGCCTCCTGGAGCACGAATCGATCGATCCGGACGCTCAACCCGATGTCGTCGGCCAGCGGCATGAACTCGTCGGCCGCGAGCAGTCCGCGGCTGGGGTGCTGCCAGCGTACGAGCGCCTCGACTCCCGCTACCGCCTCCATGCCATGCAACACCAGGTGGGGCTGATAGTGCACGCGCAGTTCGCCGCGCTCGGTCGCCTGCCCGATCGCTGCCTCCATCTCGATCCGCTCGATGGCCCGCCGCCGGGACCTCTCGTCAAACAACTCGAAGCGCGCGCCGCCGCGGTCCTTGGCCCGGTACATGGCGGCATCGGCTTCTCGGATGATGGTCTCGGCGGCGACCGTGGGGTCGCCTGCCATGGCGATCCCAACGCTCACCGTGACCGTCACCTCGACGCCGTCCACGTCGATCGGTCCGCCGGCCGCCTGACAGATGCGATCGGCGATCAGGACCACCTCGCGTTCGGATGTGATGCCCTCGAACAGGAACGTGAACTCGTCGCCGCCGAACCGCGCGACGGTGTCCATCGGGCGCAGCAGCCCGCTGAGCCGCTCGCCCAGCGTTGCCAGGACGCGGTCGCCGGCGGCGTGGCCGCGGGAGTCGTTGATCTCCTTGAAGCTGTCGAAGTCGAGGAACAGCACGGCGAGGGGCGCGCCCGAGCGGCGCGAGCGCTCGAGTGCGACGCCGAGGCGGTCGAGGAACAGAGCGCGGTTGGGCAGCCCGGTCAACTGGTCGTGCAGCGCCTGATGGGAGAGCTGAGCCTCGGCGCGCTTGCGCTCGATGGCGTGGATGAGCGCGCGCCGGAGCACGCCCGGATCCAGCTCCGACTTGACCAGGCAGTCCTGGGCGCCCTGTCGCACGGCGCGCAGCGTCAGCGCCTCGTCGTGGTCGGAGCTGATGAGGAGGATCGCCGCCTCCGGTGCGGACATGCGCACGTACCCGAGCAGCGTCATGGGATCGTCCTCGTATTCCGGGTTGCTGGGCGAGACGTCGATGAGGACGCAACACCCGGGATGGTCGAGCAGCGCCTCGGCGGCCGCGGCGTCGTAGCTAGCGTGCGTGATGAGTTGAACGCGGCTCCATGTGGCGCGCAGCAGCTCGTCGATCAGTCGCGCCGTGCCGTAATCGCCAGACAGCAGCAGGACTCTGATCGGCCCCGCGTGATCCAGATCGCCCGCCAACTAACTCCCTTCACGAGCAACAGCTCTACATCCTTGCTTAACCTGCCCAACCTACTCATGGGTCCCTACCAAAGAAACTTGTGAATCCGCGGTTTCTTTTGCTGCGCCGGCCGGAGTTGCGTGGGCGGATCGGTCGAGCATGAGGCTCCGCCGGCCGCAGACGCTGAGGGTGAGGCTGGTCCTGGCCGCCGCCGGCTCGATCGTGGCCGCGCTCGCTCTGTTCGGCGTCGCCACGGTGGTCGTCGTCAGGCACGAGCTGAGCGCCTCCCTCGACAGTGCTCTGCGTCAGCGGGCCGAGCAGGTGGCCGAGCTGGCCGTGTCCGCGCCCGCCGTGCTGTCGACGCCGGGTGCACTGGAGAGCCCGGTGTCCGGGCGGCAGATCGTGGTCGAGGTGATCGACGCGCGCGGTCGGATCCTGGCCCGATCGCTGACCCTGGGTGCTCGGCTGCTGCCGCAGGACCGGGTCGCCCGCGCGGCCCGGGTGGCCGGCGCCACCGGCTTTGAGGACGTCGATCTCGACGGGCGTCTGTTCCGGCTCTACGCGGCGCCGATCGCCTTGACCGGCCCCGCCGGCGGCGGCGCGGTGTTGGTCGCTTCGGACACCACCGACATCGCCCGGACCACCGACCATCTCGGCTTCGTTGTGGTCCTGATCGGCGGCGGCGTGGCGCTGCTCGCCGCGCTGGCCGCGGCATGGTTGACGCGGCGAGGGCTGCTGCCGCTCCGGCGCCTGGCGTTGGCCGCGGGAGAGATCGAGCGGACGGCGGATCCGTCACAGCGGCTGCCGTTCAGTGAGGCGCCGGACGAGATCGGGCAGCTGACCGGCGTGTTGAATCGCATGCTCGCGTCCCTGGAGGCAGCTCGCGCCGGCGAGCGGCGGTTCCTGGCCGACGCCTCGCACGAGCTGCGTACGCCGGTGACCACGCTGCTGGGCAACGCCGAGTTCGCGGCACGGCACGGAGCCGACGCCGAGGTGCTCGAGGAGCTGGTGCGCGACGCCCGGCGCCTGGCCCGGCTGGTCGACGACCTCCTTGCTTTGGAGCGCGCCGGGGCGTCGGGCAGTTCGGAGGTGGGGCCAGTCGACCTTGCCCGGGTCGTGGGGGAAGTGGTGGCAACGCATGGTCCGGACGGCCGTGTGTCTGCGGCTCGGGTCGATGCCGTGCGGGTGCGAGGCGATCCCAGCGAGCTCGCGCGGGCGCTCGAGAACCTCGTGGAGAACGCGCTCCTGCATGGCCCTGCCGGTGGTGAGGTGACGGTGTCGCTGGTCGGGGAGGGCGGCCGTGTCTCGTTGACGGTGCGCGACGAGGGGCCAGGGCCCGATCCCGGGGACGCCGATCGCCTGTTCGAACGCTTCTGGCGGGGGCCGGGCGCCTCGAGCCGCCCGGGGTCGGGGCTCGGGCTGTCGATCGTGGCGGCGATCGCGCAGCGACACGGTGGCGCCGTGCGCGTTCAGGGGTCCGCGTTCACGATCGATCTGCCGGCGCTGGACCCCGCTGCGCAACATTCGTTGCAGGGCTAAGGGCCGGTAGAAGAATTATCTGGCGTTTTGACGGCGTCTGGACGCGCCTGACGCCACCCCCTCGCCCTCACGTACCACCAGTACGATCGTGGCGAGGGGGTGGCATCAGCCAGGCCCAGCCACTCGCCCAATTCCACCACCTAATTCTCCTACGGACCCTGCGTTGTACGTTGCCGAGCGGTAGGGAATTCTCATACTGCTCTTACTGAGCGCTGATTCTCTCTCCCGATAGTGAACTCCAAGATGGGAAACGAGCATCGCATTGGCGGCCGAGGTCCCGATCGGTCGCGGGCCGCGCTGGCCCGGGACCTCGCGCTCGACCGCGTGATCCGGGCGCGGCGCTGGATCATCGCCGGCGCGGCGGCGCTCACCGCGGGCTTCGCGGCGCTCGTTTCGGCGGTCGCGCCCGGCCGGGCGCTGACCTCGAAGAGCGCGGCCGGCACCGAGAGCGCCAGCGCCGCGACGCCGGCGAGCTCAGGCGGCTCCGCGGTCCCGCGGATGCCGCCGCCGGCAAAGCCGAGCGACCTCGGTCTGCAGGGCCCCGACCAGGCGCCGTCGCCGTCGCCAGATGACTCTCAGCCGCAGAGCGCACCCTCGCAGCCGGCACCGAGCGCACCCTCGCAGCCGGCACCAAGCGCACCCTCCCAGCCGGCACCAACCGCACCCTCCCAGCCAGATCCCTCGCAGGCGGCTCCGGCTCCGGCTCCGGCCCCCGCCCCGGCTCCTCCGGTCGTCTCCGGAGGGTCGTAGGCTTAGGGCTACCAGCCCGCCGGCCATGTCTTCAGACACCCCTGAACTGATTCGCCTGGACGCGTTCGGGACCGTGGCGCTCCTTGGCGTGGCCGACCCGGCCTGCGTCGAGGTTGGGCGGGCGGCTGTCGTCCGGGTTGTCGACGAGTTCGATCGCGCCTGCTCGCGGTTCCGTTCCGACTCGGAGCTGAGCTTTTTGAACGCGTCCCCCGGAGCGGCGGTCCGGGTCGGGCCGGTCCTGCTCGAGGCGGTGAGCTGTGCGCTGCGGGCGGCGCGGCTGACCGGCGGCGACGTCGACCCGACGGTGGGGGAGGCGTTGATCGCGCTCGGCTACGACCGCGACTTCGACGAGGTGGCCGCTTCGGGGCGCATCGTTGAATCTCGGCCGCTGGCCACAATCCCCGGCTGGCGGACGGTGCAGCTCGATCGCGCGGCGGGGACGCTCCGCGTTCCGCGTGGGGTGACCCTGGACCTCGGCGCGACCGCCAAGGCGCTGGCTGCCGACCGGGCGGCCGCCGCCGCGCTCGAGGCCGCTGGGTGCGGCGTGCTCGTGTCGTTCGGCGGGGACCTGGCCATCGCCGGGCCGGCGCCCGCCGGCGGCTGGCGCGTGCGGGTGACCGACGATCATCGCGCCGGCGTGGAGGCGCCGGGACAATGGATTTCGCTTCGCTCGGGCGGGCTGGCCACCTCGAGCATTGCCGTCCGGCGGTGGCGGACGAGCGTTGGTCTTGCGCATCATCTGGTCGATCCGCTCACCGGACGGTCGGTCGACAGCGTGTGGCGGACGGTCAGCGTGACGGCCGCGTCGTGCCTGGATGCCAACATCGCCAGTACGGCCGCGATCATCCGCGGGTCGTCGGCTGCCGCGTGGCTTACGGAGCTCGGGCTGCCGAGCCGGTTGGTGGGGGTAGACGGCACGGTGCGCCACCTCGCCGGCTGGCCGGCGTCCGGCGATGACCTTTCGGCAACCTCGATCCCCACCGCGGGAGCGAGCGTATGAGTCCCGGCTTGGCGGCCACGCTCAGCCCGAGCGCGTACTGGTATCTCGCGCGCGGCACCGGTGCGGTGTCGCTGCTGCTGCTCACCGCGAGCGTGGTGATGGGAATCCTGGGCGCCGTCCGGTTCGCCGCGCCGCGCTGGCCGCGCTTCGCGATCGACTCCATCCACCGCGACGTCTCGCTGCTCGTGCTGGCGGTGCTGGCCATCCACATCGTCACCAGCGTGCTCGACGGCTTCGCGCCGATTCGTTTGTTCGACGGGGTAATCCCGTTCGTGACGCCATACCGGCCGCTCTGGATGGGTCTCGGGACGCTGTCGTTTGACCTGCTGCTGGCCATCGCCATCACCAGCCTGGTGCGGCGCCGGCTCGGCTACCGCGCCTGGCGGGCCATCCACTGGCTGGCCTACGCCAGTTGGCCGGTGGCAGTGTTGCACGGGCTCGGGACCGGGAGCGACGTCAAGCAATGGTGGATGCTGGCCCTGACCGCGGCGTGCATCATGGCCGTGCTGGTCGCGGTGTGGACCCGCATCGCGCACGTGTCCTCCGACCACGCCGGCCTGCGCGCCCCCGCCACTGCGCTCGCGGTGATTACGCCGATCGGGCTGGCCATCTTCACGCTGGCCGGTCCGCTCCAGCACGGTTGGGCGCGTCGGGCGGGGACGCCGCGATCGCTGCTCGCCGGCAGGCCGTCGGTGCCGGCAACGGCAGTCTCGGCGGGTACGTCGTCTGGGTCCTCTGGGTCGTCTGGGTCGTCTGGGTCGTCTGGGTCGTCTGGGTCGTCTGGGTCGTCTGGGTCGTCTGGGTCGTCCGGGTCGTCCGGGTCGTCCGGGTCGTCCGGGTCGTCCGGGTCCGCGCCGCTGAGCAACTCGTTCACCTCCAGCCTGACTGGGACCGTGAACCAGACCGAAGCATCGGGTGGAGCGATCGTCGACCTCGTCCTGCGCGTGAACGGCCGCGAGCACGGCCGACTGCGGGTCAGGCTGGCCGGCGTGCCGATCGCGGGCGGCGGCGGTCTGTCGATGACCGGCAGCCAGGTCGACCTGGCCCTGGCCGGTCAGACCCGGGTGCTGCAGGGCCGGATCGGCTCGCTCCAGGGCACGGTGTTCGATGCCCGGGTGCGCGACGGCGCCGGCACCGTCCTCGACATCCACGTCCAGCTTCAGATCGATACCCCGAACGACACGGTGACCGGCACGCTGTCCGGCTCGCCCGCGAGGTCATGAGCGCTCGGGAAAGAGGGCATCAGGCGCTTCCGCGGCTGCTCGCCGGTCTTGAGCCGGGCGGCGGCGCGATGACGCTGGCTGCCCACACCCGCATCCACGGCTCCCTGCCGCACCTTCCGCCCCACCAGCTGATCGAAGAGGTCGAACGCAGCGGCCTGCGCGGCCGCGGCGGCGCCGACTTCCCCACCGCCCGCAAGCTCCGGGCGGTGGCCGATCGCCGGCGGGTCGGGCCGGTGGTCGTCAACGGCTCGGAGACCGAGCCGGCCAGCGCGAAGGACCGGCTGCTGCTGGGGCGGCTGCCTCACCTCGTGCTGGACGGCGCGGTGCTGGCCGCCGACGCGGTTGGCGCCTCGGAGGTGATCGTCAAGGTTGGCTCCGGTGCGGTCGACGTCGTTGAGGCCGTGGATGGCGCTGTTTCGGTCCGCGAGCGTGATCCGGTTGCGATCTCCGTGGTCACGGGACCGGAGGGATATGTGACCGGTGAGGAGAGCGCGGTCGTCCACTACCTGAACTCCGAGGTTCCGAAGCCGACGTTTGTTCCCCCGCGACCGTTCGAGCGCGGCTATCGCGGCCGGCCCACGCTGATCCAGAACCCGGAGACACTCGCCCAGCTTGCGCTGGTCGCCCGCTTCGGCTCTCGCTGGTACCGCGAGCTCGGCACCGTGGCCGATCCGGGCTCGGCACTCGTCACGATCACCGGGGCGGTCCGCGCCCCCGGCGTGTACGAGCTCGCCTTCGGGACGCCGATGAGCGATCTGCTGACCGCGGCCGGCGGGCCTTCCGAGCCGCTCCAGGCCCTGCTGGTGGGCGGTTACTTCGGCACGTGGATGGATGCGTCTGCCGCGGTTGGTCTGCGGCTCGCGCGCGAGGACCTGCGCTCGGTGGGCTGCTCGCTCGGCTCGGGAGTGCTGATCGCGTTGGGCGAGAGCGCGTGCGGCCTGCACGAGAGCGCGCGGGTGATCGCCTATCTGGCCGCGCAGTCGGCCGGTCAGTGCGGACCGTGCGTGTACGGACTGCGGGCGATCGCCGATGCCGTGGGTGCGCTGGCCGCCGGTGTGGGGGCGCCCCGGGAACGCGACCGGGTCCTGCGCTGGGCGTCCGATATCCGCGGGCGCGGTGCCTGCCACCATCCGGACGGCGCGGTGCGCTTCGTGGAGAGCGCGCTGCGCGTGTTCGCTCCGGACATAGAGTCGCACCGGCGTGGCCGGTGTGCTGCGCGTCCGGCCGGGCTCCCGCTCGGCGGGTTGGCGGTGCAACCGCCGCCCGGATCGCGTGCGCCCGATCTGGCCGGCACGTCGCGTCGGAGGCTTCTGGCGTGAGCACGACGCGGCACGCCACGCTGCGCATCAACCCGATCACCTGCGAGGCGCACGGCCTGTGCGCCGAGCTGCTGCCCGAGCTGATCCGCCTGGACGACTGGGGCTATCCGATCCTCGACGAGTCCGAGGTGCCGCCCGACCTGCTCGGCCTGGCCCGGCGAGCGGTGGACGCGTGCCCGACGCTGGCGCTGCTCATCGACGAGAGCTGACCGGAGGGCCGGGTTCGGTCGGCGCGCCGTCGTGGTCGCTGAGGGGGAGCTGCCACCAGCCGACGTCGTGCCAGGCGCCCAGTTTCCAGCCGACGCGGCGGTAGGTTCCCACCGGCTGAAAGCCGAGCGACTCGTGCAGGCCGACGCTCGCCTCGTTCGGGAGCGTGATCCCGGCGCAGGCGATGCGAAACCCCTGCTTCGCCAGTAGTTCGAACAGCGTCTGGTACAGGGCGCGGCCGACGCCTTTGCGCTGACGGTGTTCGGAGACGTAGACGGTGACGTCGGTAGCCCAGCGATAGCAGGCGCGTTCGCGGTGGCGCGTGGCGTAGGCGTAGCCGATCACCTCGTCTGCCTCCTGCGCGACAAGCCAGGGGTGGGTTCGCGTGGTCGTCTCGATGCGCCCGGCGATCTCGGTGGGGGTGGGCGATGTCTCCTCGAGCGAGATCGGGGTGTCGCGGACGTAGGGGGCGTAGATCGCGGCGCAGGGGCCGGCGTCGCGTTCTGCACTGGCGTCGCGGATCAGCATGGCTCGGAATCTAGTGGCCGCGGTTTCAGGCTAGTGGCCGCGGGTTCAGGTGGTCTCTCACGCCGGCGTCGACCGGTCAGCTCGCGGCGGCGCTGGCGCTGGCGCTCGCCTCGGCCACGAACGCGCGCGCCAGCGCGGCGTGATCGCCGGCGCGGGTGATCGCGACGAGCTCAGAGCGCGGCGCGCCGCTCACCGGACGGTAGGTCACGCCCTCGAGGGCAAGCCGCTGCACCGACGCGGGGACCAGTGACACGCCCTGCCCGTGCCGGCGGCGACCAGGCCGATGATCGTCAGCATCTCGGGCGCGTACTGGATCACTCGCGGCCCGCCCGCCGTCGCCGCGCCCGCCGTCGCCACGCCCGCCGTCGCCGCGCCCGCCGTCGCCGCGCCCGCCTCCGATCGTCGGCAAGACCCTGGCCGAGCTGGTCGCGACGGGGCGGACGCCAAACCTGATCGCGCCGTTCGCGCTCGAGCGCTTCTACCAGGACAGGCTGGTCTCAGAGCTTGCGGCGGCGGCCGTGAGCCACTAAGAAGAGAGGGAGCAGCCGGATGGGATTGAATTTGTCGGCGGTGCCTGACGCGGCGCCTCAGCGAGCACTGGAGAGGAACCAGCCATGAAGAGCAGCCTCGAGATCGCCCAGGAGGCGATTCTCCAGCCGATCGAGCAGATCGCGGAGCGAGCCGGACTCGAGCCCGACGAGATCGAGGCTTACGGCCGCCACAAGGCCAAGGTCTCGCTATCGGTCCTCGACCGGCTGGGGGACGTCAAGGACGGCAAGATCGTGTGCGTCACCGGCATGACGCCGACCCGCGCCGGCGAGGGCAAGACCACCACGCTGGTCGGGCTCACCCAGGGCCTCGGCGTGATCGGTAAGAACCCTGTGGCCTGCCTGCGCGAGGCGTCGGTTGGCCCGGTGTTCGGGATCAAGGGCGGGGCGGCCGGCGGCGGGCTGACCCAGGTCGTGCCGATGGAGGACCTGAACCTGCACTTCACCGGCGACATCCATGCGATCGGCGCCGCCAACAACCTACTCTCGGCGATGATCGACGCCTCGATCCTGCACGGCAACCCGCACCAGATCGACGCGCTGCGGATCCCGTGGCGGCGCGCGGTGGACATGAACGACCGGGCGCTGCGCGACATCGCGATCGGTCTCGGTGGCCGGGCGAACGGCTACCCGCGCGAGACCGGGTTCGACATCACCGCGGCCTCGGAGGTGATGGCGATCATGGCGGTGGCGCGCGATCTCCAGGACCTGCGCCGCCGGCTGGGCCGTATCACCGCCGCCTACTCCTACGACCACGGAAAGCCGATCACGGCCGAGGACCTGCGCGCGGCCGGCGCGATGGCCGTGCTGCTCAAGGACGCGCTCAAGCCCAACCTGGTCCAGACACTCGAGGGACAGCCGGTGATGATGCACTGCGGGCCGTTCGCCAACATCGCGCACGGCAACAACTCGCTGGTGGCCGATCTGATCGCGATGAAGCTGGGCGACTACGTGGTGACCGAGTCGGGCTTCGGCTCGGACATGGGCATGGAGAAGTTCTTCGACATCGTCTGCCGGTTCGGCAAGCTGACGCCGTCGGCCGCGGTACTGGTCACCACCGTCCGGGCGATCAAGCACCACGGCGGCGTGGCGGACGATCCTCGCGTGGAGCGCTCGGCCAGCCTGCACGCGGTCGAGAGCGGGATGGCCAACGTGCGCCGTCACCTCAAGATCATCGGGACGTTCGGCGTGCCGGCGGTGGTCGCGGTCAACCGGCGGCCCGGCGACACCAACGAGGAGGTCGAGCTTGTCAAGCGCCTGGCGCTCGAGGCGGGCGCGTTCGCCGCCGAGGCCAACGAGGGCTTCACCAAGGGAGGCCCTGGCGTGGCCGACCTGGCCGAGGCGGTGGTGGCGGCATGCGAGGAGCCGAACACGTTCCATCATCTGTACGACGAAGACGCGCCGATCCAGGACAAGATCGAGGCGGTGGCCACGCAGGTGTACGGGGCCAAGGGCGTCTTCTACTACCCAGAGGCCGAGGCCAAGCTCAGCCAGTTCACCCGCGAGGGAATGGGTCACTTCCCTGTGTGCATGGCCAAGACGCACCTCTCGCTGTCGGCCGACGCGACGCTGCTGAACGCTCCCGAGGGGTTCACGCTGCCGGTCAGGGACATCCGCGCCTACACCGGCGCGGGCTGGCTCGTGCCGCTGTGCGGCGACATCGTGCAGATGCCGGGGCTCGGCAAGGAGCCGGCGGCGGTCAACATCGACATCGACGCCGAGGGCCGGACCGTCGGGCTTTTCTGATCGCTCGCTGCAGGACCTCCTGGATGCCGTCGCGGCGCGCACGCCGGCGCCCGGTGGCGGGTCGAGTGCCGCCTGCGCCACCGCCCTCGCGGCGTCGCTCGTCGAGATGGCCGCGAACTTCACTACCGACCTCGGCGGCGAGTTCCGGCGGGCGGGCGAACTGCGAACGCGTGCGCTCGAGCTGGCCGAGATCGAGCTGCATGCGTACGAGCCGGTGCTCGAGGCGCTGAGGCTTCCTCGCGAGGATCCCGAGCGCGCCGCTCGCGTCAGCGCCGCCCAGATCGAGGCGTCACGATCTCCGCTCGAGATCGCACGGGTTGCCGCCGACCTGGCCGAGCTGGCCGCGGAGCTCGCGACCAACGGGAACCCGAACCTGGCCGGGGACGCCATCGCGGGCGCGCTGCTGGCCGAGGCCGCCGCGCAGGCGGCCGCCCGGCTGGTGGCGATCAACCTGACCGACGGTGCACAGGTCACTGAAGCGGCCGAACACGCCCGGCGCGCCGGGGCCGCCCGCGACCGCGCGCTCGGCCACTAGTGGGCTCGTCCGTAAGTCGTGTGGCACCGAGAGTGGTCACTGGCGGATGCTGCGCGAGGACGCAGGAGTCGACGTGTAGCGGCGCTACACGAGACTCCGAGGCGCGCGAGGATCCCGCTCACCCGGCGCACCAACGTCGACCCGTGCCACTCGAGGGCGGCCTTCGAATCGCCCATCCGCGAGGACTGTCCGCCGGCCAGCACGATTCCGGCCGTTTCGACAAATGGATGTGCCGTTTGCACCACTTGGCACAATATGTTCAAACTGATTGTGGGGAGGAGGGCACAGGTGGCCCGCGAAGACGTGGCCCCTCGATGGCGACGGTCAGGAACGAACGGGGACGGACGCGCCGCTGACCAGCGAGGCCCGTCGCTGGTCGACAGCGCCGAGGAGGCGCTGCACATCTGGCTGGCCGGTGGGCGCTACCGCCAGGGTGACCGCCTCCCGCCCGAGAACGAGGTGGCGACGATGCTCGGCATCTCCCGCGGCACGCTCCGCAGCGCGCTGCGCCGCCTGGAGGATCGAGGCGAGATCGTGCGCCGGCAGGGGAGCGGCACGTTCGTCGGGCGCAGCGCTCTCCCGGCCGCGCTGGGTGAGCGCCTCGAGCGCCTGGAGCCGTATTCCTCGCTGGCCGAACGCCGGGGTCTCACGCTGTCGAGCGCCGACATGCACATCGAGCGCCGAGCGGTCGGCGCGGAGGTCGGGGAGGCGCTCGGATTGGCCCCGATCGCCCAGGTGACATCGATCGCACGTACGCTGGTTGCCGATGGGGCGCCGGTGGCGGTGATGTTCGACGTCGTTCACTCCAAGGTGTCGTTGCCCGACCTCGACGACCTGCGCGGCGCGCTCGAGCAGGGACGGATGGTGCTCGACGTGCTGATCGACCTGGGCGTCCCCGTGACCTACGCGCGCACGCGCGTGATCCCATCACTGCTCAGCCGCCGCGAACGCGCCGGCAAGCTGCTCGGCGTCAAGCGGACCACCGCGGTGCTCGAGCTCGAGGAGCTGATCTACGCAGGACGGGACGAGCGCGTGGCGTACTCGCGCGACCTGTTCGCCCCCGGCGGACTCGACGTGACCGTGACGCGCTCGCTCGAGTCGACTCGGCCCGCGCCGATCGCGAACATCCGCGGCTCCCGTAGCCCCGCGGGTCGGGCGCGTCGCGCGCGGGACAACGGCGCGTGAGCGGCTCATCGGTCGGCTCGGTCGCGCGGGCGATCGCGCTGCTCGACGCGGTCGCCGAGAGCGATGGCGGCGCCCGCGTGGTCGAGCTCGCCCGGCGCATCGGGGTCAACCCGAGCACCGCCTCACGGCTGCTGAGCACGCTCGAGGCCGGCGGGCGCGCGAGCCCGACCTGAACGCACTGGCCGCCCCCGTGCTCGGGCGCGGCGGCGAACTGGTGGCGATCCTGGGGCTGCAGGGTCCGGCCGCCCGGCTGCCGGCGGCGACCCGCCGGGACCTGCGGGACCCGCTGCTGCGAGCTGCCCGAGAAGTCAGTCAGTCGCTGGGTGGACCTGGATAGGATGCGCCATGCGCTTGCGCCTTCGCCCGGTGGACCCACGCGGACTGGCCGACGAGGAGCTGATGGAGCTTGTCGACGCGGGCGAGGTGCGGGCATTCGACGTGATCTTCGACCGGCACGCCGGCGCCGGCTACTCGCTCGCCTACAGGATGTGCGGTCGGCGCGCGCTGGCTGAGGACGTCGTCCAGGAGGCGTTTTTGTCGCTGTGGCGCAGCGGCACCGGCTACGACCGCGCCCGCGGCAGCGTGCGCTCGTGGGTGCTGAGCGCCGTCCACAACCGGGCGATCGACGCGCTGCGCCGGACCGGCGCCAAGGCCGGCCGCGATGTGTCCGACGAGGGAATCGCCGAGCGGCTGCAGGCGCCCGAGGCCACCGACACCGAGGTGGTCCGCCGCGACGAGGCGCGCCGGGTGCGCGGCGCGCTCGAGGAGCTTCCGCCCGACCAGCGCCAAGTCATCGAGCTCGCGTATTTCGGCGGCCTCACCCACAGCCAGATCGCGGAGGTGCTCGAGCTGCCGCCCGGTACCGTGAAGGGACGGATGAGGCTCGGGCTGACCAAGATGCGCTCCGCGCTGGGCGAGACAGAAAGGGTGGCGTTGTGAGCGCCGCCAACGGCCGCGCCTGCGGCGAGGACGTGGCGGCCTACGTGCTCGGCGCGCTCGAGCCCGAGGAGGCCGACGCGTTCCGGGCGCACATCGCCGATTGCGCGGCGTGCCGCGAGGAGGTGGCGGCGTTCGAGCAGGTGACCGAGACCCTGCCGCCGCCCGCGAGCGCGCGCTACGAGGTGCCGAAGGACCTGCGCCGGCGCGTCATGCGCGAGGTCCGGGCGACACCGAAGGCCAAGGCAGCGCCGGCCCGGGTCCCGGCCGTGCGTTCGTGGTCGCCGCTCACCGCCTGGGCCGGCGCGCTCGCCGTGTTGGCGATCGCGGTGATTGTGGCGATTGCGCTGAGCTCGGGCGGATCGAATGGGACGCGGCTGGTGCAAGCGAGCGTGAGCGGCATCTCCGGCCACGCCCAGCTGCGCATCACCGCAGACCGCGGTGAGCTGATCGCCCAGGGCCTCCCGCAGCCGCCGCTGGGCCGAACCTACGAGATGTGGGTGCAGCGCGGCAAGGCGCAGCCCACGCCGACCGGCACCCTGTTCACCGTCACCTCCCGGGGGGCGGTGGCGGTCGGCGTGCCGGGCAGCCTGCACGGGGTCAGCGCGGTCATGGTCACGCAGGAGCCCGCCGGGGGAACGCTCGCGCCCACGAGCGCGCCGGTGATCGTGGCGCCCGTGAGCTAGTAGGTCAAGCGTCCCCCCGGCTTGCCTCACCCGGGTGGGCGGCGGGTGGTGGCCCCCGTTTAGGCGGCTAGTGGCTTGACCTCATAGCCGCTCTTGGGCGTCCCGAGGTACGGGAAGTGCGGCAGGTACCTCGTGCTGCCCGGCCCCAGCCCATCAGTCACCAGCGCGGCTGCCGCGTCCGGCGTGTAGCTCTTGTTGACGAGTGGATAGGTCGCGCCGGCGATCGCCCGCAGCTCCACCGTGACCACGTCATCGAAAACACGGCGTCCGTTCGGGAAGCCGGCCGCATCCCCGCCGACCAGCCCGAGCGCCTTGGGGTGCTTGCGCGTGGGCGGGATCGCCATGTTCAGTCGCAGCTGATCGGCCGGGTGGCTTCCGGTGAAGTTCTGGAAGCCCGGCACGATCCCGCCCGGAATGCCGGTCATGAGGATCGCGGCCAGGTCGGCCCGCGGCGCGGTCAGCTTGGCCAGGTTGGGGAACACGCCCGGATAGAGCACCGGCAGCAGTCCGGCGAGCTCGGGGTGCAGGACGTAAT
Organism: uncultured Solirubrobacterales bacterium; assembly: GCA_963743345.1. Taxonomy (GTDB): domain Bacteria; phylum Actinomycetota; class Thermoleophilia; order Solirubrobacterales; family Solirubrobacteraceae; genus Palsa-465. The sequence goes on along the minus strand of CAVUPW010000025.1, from coordinate 279,635 downwards.
GGAGGAACTGCGCGTCGGCCTGGGCCGGCAGCGCATTCCAGCGGTCCTTGTCGCCCAGCGGGACGATGACCTCGTTGAACAGCGGGTTGCCCAGGCGCGAGACCTGAACCCATCCGCCGGTCTCGTGCACCCTGCCGCTGCCCGGGTGGCGGACCGCCGCTCGGCGTCGGCTGGCCGCGGTCCACACCCCGATCACCGACTTCGCTGCCATCGGGTGGGTCGGCTTGGAGCCGTCGCGGGTCAGCTCATGCTTGGGGATCTTCAGCGCGATCGTGTGCACGCTGAAGTTGTGGGTGGCGTTGACCGCGTGGGCCGCGGCCATACCGCCCAGGTGCAGGTTCTGGAACGGCCGCAGGTCGCCCAGGTCGAAGATCGCCCCGAGGTCGACGTAGAAGCCCTCGAGGCGCTGCCCGGCGAACACGGTGTGGCCGCCGGCGATCTGGTGGGTGCCCTGCGCCGCCAGCTTGGCGTACTGCGGCGTCGAGCCCGGTCCGATGTTGCACGGCGGGCAGGCCAGGCCGCTGGCCAGCACCTTGCGGTGACCGTGCTTCACGCGCGTGACCGTGTAGAACTGACGCCGGTTCCAGTTCGGGCTGTCGATCGAGTCGATCGGCCCGGTGTTGTACAGGAACGTGTCCGGGTTGCGGACCTTGGTCTCGAACCGGAACTCGTAGGTGATCTCCGGCGCACCGTCGGCGTCGTTGTCGATGTGGATCTCGTAGCGGACGTCGTCGCCGAACTCGAAGAAGTTCGGCCCGCCGAACGGCGCCTCGAGCGGCAGGTAGTTGGAGATGATCGTGACCGTGCCGGGGTCGTCGGGTGAGACGAACGCGTACGTGTCGGTGTTGTCGGCCACCGGGTCCTTACTGATGGCCGGCGCCTCGCGATGGGATGACATCTAGTTCCTCCCCGCCCGCACGATTTGCGCGGCCAGCTTGCGGTCACGCACGGTGACCTCGCGCTCGCCGGTCATGATCGAAATGTGGCCGTCGTGTACGTAGGCCACGACCGGTTCGGACGTGCTCGCATCGGCCTCGGTGGCCATGAGCGCGCCGATCACGGTGGCTCCGACCGCAGCACTCGCCGAGCGCTTCACGAACGCTCGTCTGGTATCGCTCACTTCACACCTCCTGGGTGGTCGCGTTTCGCTGGTCGCCTATACGGGGGCGGTGGCGATTCGGATCACTGGGGCGGAGGCCCATTCAACTCCAGGGGTAGGGGCTGTGCGAGACGGGGTGCAGGTCCCCGGTCTCGAAGCGCTCGAAGCGAAACGGGTGCAGCAGCGAGGAGTGCTCGCCACGAAGCGCGCGGGCGATCTCGCGCCCGACGGCGATCATCTTGTAGCCGTGGTTGGAGTCCGCCGCCACGAACACGTCCTTCATTGGTTCCTGTTGCAACTGGTATAACCGCGCTGTACGAATTGATACAAGGCCGTTTGGCGTGCTGGCGGCTCGGTGGGAGCGTAACGTCGTATCGCAGGGCGGCATGATTCCGTCCGAGCGCGAGGAGTCCACCAAGTGGTACTACCAGGTGATCCAGAGCCGCTACGGCTTCAACCCGCACCACCTCATGCTGGTCGACGCCGTGGAGCGGCGCCCGCGCCGCGCAACAACTGCTGCAGATCACCAGGCGATGAGATCCGGCGCCCGGTGCGGTCTAACCTCCCGATGAGCGTGACCGCCAAGCAGAGCAGCCCGGCCGCGGAGCTCGAGGTGGCCGGCAGGACCGTGCGGATCTCCAGCCCCGACCGCGTCTACTTCTCGGCGCGCGGTGAGACCAAGCTCGACCTCGCGAAGTACTACGTGAGCGTGGGCGACGGGATCGTCCGCGCCCTGCGCGAGCGTCCCTGCATGCTCCATCGCTTCCCCGACGGCGTCGACGGCCAGAAGGTGCACCAGAAGCGGCTGCCCAAGGGCGCCCCGGACTGGATCCAGACGGTGGAGATCTATTTCCCCCGCTTCGGCCGTACCGCCGACGAGCTGTGCGTCACCGAGCTGGGCAGCGTCATCTGGGCCGTGCAGATGTCGACCGTCGAGTTCCATCCCTGGAACTCGCGGTGCGCCGATGTGGAGCGGCCCGACGAGTGGCGGATCGACCTCGACCCGATGCCGGAGGCTTCGTTCGACACGGTTCGCCGGGTGGCGCGCGTCGCCCACGAGGTGCTCGATGAGATCGGGGCGGTGGGGTGGCCCAAGACCTCGGGCGGCAACGGGCTGCACATCTACGTGCGGATCGAGCCCCGGTGGGGCTTCAGCGAGGTGCGAGCGGCCGCCCTCGCCTTCGCCCTCGAGGTGGAACGCCGAATCCCGGCCGACGCAACGACGACCTGGTGGCGCAAGGACCGTCCGCCCGAGAAGGTGTTCGTCGACTACAACCAGAACGCCCGCGACCACACGATCGCGTCGGCCTACTCGGTGCGCGGCAACCGGTACGGGACGGTGTCCACGCCGATCGCCTGGGACGAGCTCGACGACGTGGATCCCCACGAATGCACGATCGCCACCGTGCCGGCGCGCTTCGCCCGGATCGGCGATTCGCACGCGGGCATCGACGACGCGCCGTTCTCGCTCGAGCCGCTGCTCGAGTGGGCGGCGAATCCGGCTCGCCGCGGTACGTAGTTCGTGTTCTGGCTGGTGGTGGCGGTGGCGATGATCCGCGCGCGGCCACATCCAAGAGGACCGCCGCGGTCGCCCGGCCCGCACTCCCTCTCGCACAGCTCGATCAGCGTGTCGCGGAGCGCACGTTGGCGATCGGTGAGCACCCACTCGGGGTCCCACTCGTAGCCCCAGTCCCCAGAAGGGCTCCCGCCCCATGTCCTCTCGGCCATCAAACCTCCGCTCTCGCCTCTGCACAAATATGTTCAATACAGTTCTACCTGAGTGGATGAGCGGTGTCGGCGCTACGAGGTCATCCCGCTGAACTGCCCGCCGGTGATGCTCAGCACCTGCCCGGTGATGTAGTTGGCCCACGGCGTGCAGAGCAGGAACACCCCGCCGGCGGCCTCCTGCGGCATGCCCGGTCGGCCCATCGGGATGAGCGCCGACCCCAGCGCCCGCATCTGCTCGGGGATGCCGAGCTGGACCTTCTGGCCACCGATCTCGGCGACGTTCTCCTCGCTCTTCGGCGCGGTGAGCCGGGTCTCGATGAAACCGAAGGCGACCGCGTTGACGTTGATCTTGAACTGACCCCACTCCTTGGCGAGCGTCTTGGTCAATCCGACCACCGCCGATTTGCCCGAGGCGTAGTTGGCCTGGCCGGCGTTCCCCATCGTGCCCGAGATCGAGGAGACGTTGACGATCTTGCGAAACACCTCGCGGCCGTCCTGGCGCTCCTTCTTGGCCGGTTCGCGCATGTGGGGCGCCACCGCGCGGCACATCCGGAAGGGCACGATCGAGTGGATGTCGAGCATGCGCTGGAACCACTCGTCGCTCATCTTGTGGATCGGTGCGTCGAGCGTATAGCCGGCGTTGTTGATCAGGATGTCGACCCCGCCCCATCGATCCATCACATGCTGCACGAGCTGATCGCACACGCCCTCCTTGGTCAGGTCGCCGGCGAACACGGCCGTCTCGCCGGAGATCTCCGAGGCGGCCTGCCCGGCCACGTCACCGTCCAGGTCGTTGATCAGGACCTTGGCGCCGTGCTCGGCCAGCAGCTCCGCGGTGGCGCGCCCGATCCCTCGCGCCGAGCCGGTGACGATCGCGACCTTGTCCTCCAGGATTGCCATCTAGGTCCGCCTCCAGTTTTTCGTTGACGAGCCTGGCCATCATGCCAGCGCAGCGACCCGATTGACTTGTCGATCAGCCCTCACGGGGTCGGCCGGCGCGAGGCGGTAGGGGGCGGTGGTGCCCGGGCGCGACGCTACGCGCACGGGACGCCGGTGGCGGTGCACGTGCCGCCTGACGCGCTGCGGGTGCTGGCGCCCGGGCCGGCGCCGGGGGTTGACGGCGGCGTGCCTGCGGAGCCGGAGCGCGCTCCCGCGGTTGCCAGCTAGAGTCCGGGCGCATGAACGCGCGCGATTGGCTCGCCGCCTACGCCGAGAAGCTCGGCACGACGCCGCCCTCGACCGAGGAGTTCAAAACGATCCTCGATATCGCCGCGGAGGCGGCGCACACCTCCGAGCGGGTTGCGGCGCCGGCCGCCTGCTGGGTCGCCGCGCGTGCCGGGGTGGACCTGGACGAGGCGCTTCGCGCCGCCCGCGAGCTCGACGGGTCCGGTGGTTGAACGCTCGTACGACATCGTGGTGTTCGGCGCCACGGGATTCACCGGGGAGCTGACCGCCGAGTACCTGGCCCGCAAGGCGCCGGCGGGCACCCGGTGGGCGATTGCCGGACGCAGCCCGGAGAAGCTCGAGCAGATCCGCCGGCGGCTGACCGAGGTCGAGCCGGCCTGCGCCGAGCTCCCGCTGCTGCGAGCGGATGTCACCGATGCGGACTCGCTGCGGTCGGTGGCGGAGGCGACCCGAGTGGTGATCACCACGGTCGGGCCGTACATCCGGTACGGCGAGCCGCTGGTGGCGGCGTGCGCCACCGCCGGCACCGACTATGTCGACCTGACGGGTGAGCCGGAGTTCGTCGACCGGATGTGGCTGGGCTACCACGCGCGGGCGGCGCAGAGCGGCGCCCGGCTCGTCCACTCGTGCGGCTTCGACTCGATCCCCTACGACCTGGGGGCGCTGTTCACCGTGCAGCAGCTCCCCGAGGCCGTGCCGATCTCGCTGGAGGGGTTCGTCCGCGTCGGTGGCAGCTTCTCGGGCGGCACGTACCAATCCACGATCGAGATCGTTTCGCGGCTGCGGCAGGGGATGGCGGTGGCGCGCGAGCGGCGCTCGCGCGAGGCGCGGCCGTCGGATCGGCGCGTGCGGGGGGTCTCCGGCCTGCCCCATCACGACGAGTTCGCCGGCGGCTGGGTGATCCCGTTCCCGACCATCGATCCGCAGACCGTGCTCCGGTCGGCCCGCGCGCTCGCGCGCTACGGCCCTGACTTCACGTATAGCCACTACCTCGTCGCCAAGCGCCTGCCGGTGGCGGTGGGCCTGGCCGGCGGAGCTGCCGGCCTCGTGGCGCTGGCCCAGATCCCGCCGGCCCGGCGGATGCTCTTGAAGCTCAAGAGCTCGGGGGAAGGCCCATCAGCCGAGCAGCGTGCCAGGTCGTGGTTCCGGGTGCGCTTCGCGGCGCGCGCCGGCGATCGAGTCGTGCGGACCGAGGTGTCGGGCGGCGACCCTGGCTACGGCGAGACGTCAAAGATGCTGGCCGAGTCGGCGCTGTGCCTGGCCTTCGACGAGCTGCCACAGCGCGCCGGGCAGCTCACTCCGGCGGTGGCCATGGGCGATGCGCTGCGCCGGCGGCTGGAGGCCGCCGGGATCGAGTTCGAGGTGCTCGATGGCGGATAAGTGGACGGCGGCCGACATCCCGGATCAGGGCGGCCGGGTGGCGATCGTGACCGGGGCGAACAGCGGGCTGGGCCTGGCGACCGCGCGGGAGCTGGCTCGGGCCGGCGCGTCCGTGATGCTGGCCTGTCGCACCGAGGAAAAGGCGAGGGGCGCGATGCAGGCGATCGGCAATCTGGTCCGGAGCGCGGATGTGAGCATCGGGCTGCTAGACCTCGCTGACCTGACCTCGGTGCGCGCGTTCGCCGAGAGCTTCGTGGCTCCGGGCCGCTCGCTCGACCTGCTGATCAACAACGCCGGGATCATGGCCGCCCCGCGCCGGCTGACCAAGCAGGGCTTCGAGAGCCAGTTCGGCACCAATCACCTCGGCCACTTCGCTCTGACCGGGCTGCTGCTCGAGGCCCTGCTGAAGGCGCCGGCGCCGCGCGTGGTGACGGTCTCGAGCACGATGCACCGGGGCGGCACGATCAACTTCGACGACCTGCACGGCGAGCGCAAGTACGGCCGGTGGGGCGCCTACAGCCAGTCCAAGCTGGCCAACCTGATGTTCTGCTTCGAGCTCCAGCGCCGGGCCACCGAGGTTGGGAGCCCGCTGCGCAGCCTGGCTGCGCATCCCGGCTACGCCAACACCAACCTCCAGTTCGCCGCCCCGGACCGCTTCTACGAGAGGGCGTTCATGTGGATCGGCAATCGCCTGTTCGCCCAGAGCGCGGACATGGGCGCACTGCCGACGCTGTACGCGGCGACGGTGGCCGATCTGCCGGGTGGCACCTACGTCGGTCCGGGCGGTCGCGGCGAGCAGCGCGGCTATCCGAGGGTGGTCGCCGCCGCCGGCAAGGCCTACGACGAGCAGGCCTGGCGCCGGCTATGGGAGATCTCCGAGGAGCTGACGGGCGTCCACTACGAGTTTCCCAAAGCACCGGCCCCGGCATGACCGACGTGCGCCCCGAACCGGCTCGGGCCGAGCTGACCGACCTGCGGGCCGACGGCGCCGCCGCGCTCGAGTGGGCGGCGCGCTACCTGGAGCGGGTGAGGGAGCTGCCGGTGCTGGCCCAGGTCGCACCCGGCGAGATCCGCGCACGGCTGCCTGCGACTGCGCCCGATGACCCCGAGCCGTTCGCCGACGTCCTGCGCGACCTCGACGACATCCTGCTGCCGGGCATCACGCACTGGCAGCATCCGCGCTTCTTCGCCTACTTCTCCTGCAGCTCCTCCGAGCCGGCCATCCTGGCCGAGCTGCTGGCCGCCACGCTCAACTCGATCGCGATCCTGTGGCGGACGGCGCCGGCGGCCACCGAGCTCGAGGGCGTGGTGCTCGACTGGGTAGCCGACCTGCTCGGCCTGCCGGCCGGGTGGCACGGCCACATCGAGGACAGCGCGTCCACTTCGACGTTCACCGCGATCGTCGCCGCCCGAGAGGCGACCGGCCGAGATCTCATCGTCTGCTCCGAGCACGCACACTCGTCGGTCGACAAGGCGGCGCGGATGCTCGGCATGCGGCTGCGCAAGGTCCCGGTCGACGCCGAGTTCCGCATGCGGGCCGAGGCGGTGGGGGATCTGTCCGATGCCGCCGTCATCGTCGCCACCGTCGGTACGACCGCCGCCAGCGCGGTTGATGGAGTGGAGGGGCTCGCGGATGCGTGCGCGACGAGCGGGACGTGGCTGCACGTGGACGCGGCCTACGCCGGCACGGCCATGGTGTGCCCCGAGTTTCGCTGGGCGTTCGAGGGGGTGGATCGGGCCGACTCGGCGGTGGTCAACGCTCACAAGTGGATGCTCACCCCGCTGGACTGCTCGCTGCTGTGGACGCGGCGGCCCGACGACTTCCGCCGCGCATACAGCCTGATCCCCGAGTACCTGCGCACCCCGGACGCCGAGGACGCGCTCAGCCTGAGCGAGTACGGGCCGGCGCTCGGGCGGCGCTTCCGCGCACTCAAGCTGTGGGCGGTGCTCCGCTGCCACGGTCGCCGGGGGCTGCAGCACCACGTCCGAACCGGCGTCGAGCTTGCGACCAAGTTCGAGCGCTGGGTGGATGAGGCCGACGGGTGGGAGCTGTGCGCGCCCCGCCACTTCTCTGTCGTGTGCTTCCGCCTGGAGGGCGACGACGAGCGCAACCGCCGGCTGCTCGAGCGGGTCAACGCCTCCGGCGAGATGTTCATCTCCCATTGCGTGCTGAACGGTCGCTACACGCTGCGCCTGGCCATCGGTCAGATGAGCACGACCGAGGAGGACGTGCAACGCGCCTGGGAGGTCCTTGTCGGTGCGAGCCGCCAGGCGCCGTAGATCCCGCCGCCGTCGGTAGATCGATCGTTCAGCCGGGCCAACCGGAACGTCCCCTACGGATCGGAGGCCGCGCAGATGGGCGCCTACTGCGACATGCGGCGGAACGATAACACGGACCGATGTAACGTCAATCGATGTAGAGTGCTGATCCGGCGGGGGCGAAATGCAGGCGTCCCGGGGGCGGCAGCGCCGAATTTGCTTCTTCGGCGAGGTCAGCGGGGCGTGGTATCAGCCCCCGCCGCTGACTGTGACGCCGGCGGGGCCGGTGGATGTCGACCTCGTGCTCGCATCGGTTGGCTGGCTGCCGCTCCGACGGGATGATCCGGTGCTGCGCTGGTGCGATCCGCTCGCGCGGGTCGGCCCGCTGCCGGCGGTGTACGGGATTCCGGCGGCGGGCTGCAAGTTGCCGCTACTGCCGGAGGGACTGCCGGCTTGGCTGCTGGTGGACGGGTGGCTGCCACCCTCGCCAGACGATCCGTTGGTTCGGCCCTTGGCGCCACCTGTGCCGGGGGTGCTGCCGCCGGCTGTCGCGCTCACCGCTCCGGCGGATGAGGTTGCCGTTGTCGTGCGGGTCGGGATGGCGCGTGACGGCGCCGTGACCGCGGTTCTCCTCACCTGCGTCTTGTGCGCCGCGGCCGGATTCGGCTTCGGCTGTCGCGTCGCCGGGCGTCGGTGCGCGGTCGCTCCGGCGGCCACACCCGCGGCCTTGCTCACGCTTGGCGTCGTCGTCCGCTGACTCGCAGGGCTGGTGTGAATCAATTCGGTCACTGCTACGGCCGCCACAGCGATGATCAACACGATGCCCAACAACAGGCTTGGCCGCCGGAGCAGGCTCGCGGCATTGCCCTCCGGCTCACCTTGATCCTCGAGGCGAATGCGGAGATACGGAGCGATGGCGGCCTGCCCCTGATGAACCGCGCGGCGGTAGACCTCGTCTGAAAGTACCCGCTCGAACTCGCCGCGCTCGTGGCGGTACGCCTCGTGGCGATACGCCTCCTCGCCACCCGCAATGTCGGTACGGCCGGCGCTGTGGACCTGCTCGTTCACGGCAGGCAGACCTCAGCCGCCTGCCCTACACCCGACGCCGGGGCGGGTCGACCCGGGGGCGAGGCAGGCGATCTGGATGCGCGGCGGGCGGCGGGCGCGGATCGTGAACCGGTAGGACTTACCAATCCAGCCAGGCCGAGTGATGGCGACGGTGATCTGCGCGCCGACGGCGAGACGGCGATCGCGGAATCCGGGCGCCAAGTCGAGCCGGCCGTGGGTTGCGCAGGTGCGGGTGCGCTGCGGGCTACACCGCGTGCCCTTCGTGACGAGGGTCGCCCTCCTGGCGAAGGGACATCCCCGTTTGTGGCAGCTTGTGATGACAGTCGCGCCGGAGGCTCCGTTGACCACGAGCGTGAGCACCTTCGTGTAGGCGGACGTGGAGTAGAAGCTCCACTGCATTGTCGAGGTGATCAGGCCGACTATCCGTGGAGGTGGTTTGACCACAGTCATCAGCTGTGCCGGCGCGGAGGAACCGCGGAAATTGGCGTCTCCGGCGTATTGGGCGGTGATGCTGTGGCTGCCGGGCGTACGGTAGGTAACGCTGCACGCGGCACCTGCCTGCGTCAGCGGCTGACTGGAGCATGAAGCGATCGGCTGTCCGCCGTCGAAGAACCCGACTGTGCCGGTCGGTTGCATGGTGCCGAGCCGGCCGGGCGTAGGGGTGACCGTCACGGTGTACGTCGCGCTCGTGCCGATTCCCACCGTCTCCGAAACGTCCAGAGCCGTCGAGGTCGCGTCGCGGCCAATCGTGAGGCTCACCCGCGGGCTGGCGGAGGCTGTCATGGTGGCGCCCGGGCTGGGGGAGAAGACGGCGGTGAGCTGCGCCGTGGACGCGGCGAACCACGTCTGGCAGGTCACTATGACGCTCGGACCCGTGGGAGCAACCGGTTCGTGCACGCACCCGGCGATCGCGCTGGTTCCGTTCAGGAACGTGACCGTGCCCGAGGGTGCGGCTGCCCTGCCGCTCGCCGTTACCGCGGCGATCAGCGTCACGGCTTCGTTCACAACGGGGGCAGTGGGCGATGTCAAGAGCGTCGTCACGCTTTGACTCGTGCCCGCGGGTGGCGGCTGCGGGGCGAGCGTGACCATCGCCGTGGGAGCAGAACTTGCCGCCTGCCTGACGCCCGACGCATTGCGCGCGATCTCTTTCACGACAACGGTGTGACCGACGTCGTTACCGGTCAACGTGTAGGTCTGTGCGGTCGCGCCTTCGATTGCGTCGCAGCCCCTCCCGCCACTATTGCAGCGCTGCCAGCGGTAGCTGAACGATGTGGGCTGGTTGGTCCACGACCCATGCACTTCGGTCAACGTCTGGCCGTCTTGAGGAGTGCCCGCGATCGTCGGCGGCGAGACGTTCGTCGGGCCGTCGTCCGCGCGTGCGGGAGGGGCAAGCAGGGCCCAGCCGAGCACGGTCAAGCCGACGACGAGGCTCGCCGAGAGGCGGCGCCGATCCAGAACTGCGCGCGCCGAGGAACGCGCACCGAACCTGGGCACGTCATAACCCAAACGTCGCATGACCCTCCCTCGGTCTCGTCGCTTTCCACGCCCGCACGCTCCGAGGGCGCGCGTAACGAGTCAGCTCGCTCCCACGCGCCAGCGTCTGCCCCGTGACGACGAGATAGCTAGGCGAGGCTGCGAATTGCTCCGTTGCCTATGCCCCGGAAATGTGACCGCATTCATCCGCAATTCCGTTATTCGACGACCGGTGACCCCAACTGACAACGGCATGTATGTTACCCGAGAAAGAGGTGCTATCGCGCCGCTCGGCATGGCGAGAGGCGATTTCCCTGCAAAGCGCCTTCATCACGAGCCGACGTCGGTCGCGCGGGCTGGTCTTATGAGGTTCTTATGCGCCGCTCGTCATCCTGGGCTGAGCAATGCGGGTGTTGATCGCCGAAGACGAACAGCGGCTGGCCGAGGCGATCGCGCGCGGCCTGCGCCGCGAGGGGATGGCGGTGGACCTCGCCCCGGACGGCACCGATGCCCTGGTCAAAGCGCGCGTGGTGCGCTACGACGTGCTGGTGCTCGACCGCGACCTGCCGGGATTGCACGGGGACGACGTGTGCCGCGCGGTGCGCGGCGAGCGCCCCGAAACTGGGATCCTCATGCTGACCGCGGCGGGGGCACTCGAGGACCTGGTCGAGGGGCTGTCGCTCGGGGCCGACGATTACTTGCCCAAGCCGTTTCGGTTCGCCGAGCTGGTGGCCCGGATCCAGGCGCTGGCGCGCCGCTCCTCGCCCAGCCGCCCGCCCGTGCTCGAGCGCGGCGATATCGAACTCGATCCGGCGCGCCGCGCGGTGTCGCGCGCCGGAGACCCGATCGAGCTCACGCGCAAGGAGTTCGGCGTGCTCGAGGTGCTGATGAGCGCCGACGGAGCCACGATCTCCGCCGAGGAGCTGCTCGAGCGCGTGTGGGACGAGCACACCGACCCCTTCACGAACGTGGTGCGGATGACGATCATGACGCTGCGACGCAAGCTGGGCGATCCGCCGGTGATCGAGACCGTGATCGGCGTCGGCTACCGGATGGTGTGATGCGGGCTCGACCGGGTTGGCTGCACGCGCCGGCCCCGACGATCCGCTTGCGCATGACCGCCCTCTACGGCCTGGTGTTCCTGGTCACCGGCGCTGTGCTCCTGACCATCGGCTACGGGCTGGTGCGTCACAACCTGAACGCGCCCGGGGACTACCGCCGGGAGCTTCAGCGGCTCGGTATCGTGCCGCAGGGTTTCTTCGGCCAACCACCCGCATTCGCCCCCGGCTCGACGGGTGCGCGTATCGCCGATGCGATCAGGTCCCAGCTGCGCGCCGACGCGCTGCACCGCCTGCTCATCGAGTACATCGTGGCCCTCGGGGCGATGACGATCGTGTCGGTGGCGGCCGGCTGGCTGCTGGCCGGCCGGGCTCTGCGGCCGTTGCGCGACATCACGGCGACCGCGCGCCGGGTGTCGGGCGAGAACCTGGGCGAGCGGATCGGGCTGAAGGGGCCGGCCGACGAGCTCAAGGAGCTGGCCGACACGTTCGACGGGATGCTGGCCCGGCTCGACGGGGCGTTCGCCAGCCAGCGGCACTTCGTAGCCAACGCATCGCATGAGCTGCGCACGCCGCTGGCCATCATGCGCACCGAGGTCGACGTCTCCCTCGCCGACCCGGACGCCACCGTCGAAGACCTGCGGCGGATGGGCGACGCGGTGCGCGAGACGATCGACCGTTGCGAGCGTCTGATCGAGGGCCTGCTGATGCTGGCCCGCAGCGAGGCGGCCACCGGGCGGGAGGCGCCGGCCGACCTGGCCGCGCTGGCGGCGGACTGCATCACGGACCTGCGGGCTCGCGCCGAGGAAGCGCAGGTCGACGTGCAGGACGACCTGGCGCCGGCCTGGACGCGGGGCGAGCCGGCCCTGCTCGAGCGGATGATCGCCAACCTGCTCGACAACGGGATCCGCCACAACGAGCCCGGGGGCTGGCTGCGGGCCTCGACGCGCTCGGAGAGCGGCCGCGTGCGCCTGACGGTGGCCAACGGAGGACCGCGCATCGATCCCGCCGACGCCGCGACGCTGATCGAGCCGTTCCGCCGGCTCGACCGCGGCGCCGGCGGCTTCGGGCTGGGGCTATCGATCGTCCGTTCCGTGGTGGAGGCGCACGGCGGGACGCTCGATGTGTCGACCCCGGCCGACGGCGGGCTGACCGTGCGAATCGAGCTGCCGGCGGCGGTCGCGCCGGCGGTGGGAATCGCTGCTAAGAAGGGCACAAGAGCGCTTACGAAAAGCTGACGGGCGCGTCGCTACAACCGGCCATCGTGATGTCTGCGTCCGCATACGCTGCGCGCCACCCCCTATTGCCCCTCGGCAACGGATTCCCCGGGTCATGAGCACGCGTCGCGATCGAGCGCCGAGGCCCTGGCTCCTGTACGCGCTGGCCGCAGTGGCGGTCGCGGTGATCGTGCTGGCGGTCACCGAGATCGGCGCGCCCACGAGCTCGGCCCGCACGTCCCGGGAGATCGTCACGGCCGAGCAGGGCGTGGTGCAGTCGACGGTGACGGGCAGCGGGAACGTCTCCGCCGGCACGGACGTCGACGTCAACTTCAACGCCACCGGGACGCTGCAGGACGTCTACGTCCACGCAGGCCAGCATGTCAACGGCGGACAGCTGCTCGCCGACCTCGATCCCACGGCGGCCCAGCTCTCGCTCGACCAGGCGGAGGAGAGCCTGACCGCGGCCAACGACAACCTGAGCTGCCTCCAGGGCGTGACCAGCGACTGCGGGTCGGGCGGCTCGGGTTCGAGCGGGTCGGGTTCGAGCGGGTCCGGCTCGGGCGGTGCTGGTTCGAGCGGCGCCACGTCGACGACGAGCTACTCCGCGCCCGGCGCCAGCGTTGAATACGCCGCCTTCCATCCGGGCACCGGCACGTCCACGACGAAGTCCAAGCCAGAATCGAAGGCCAAGACGAAGACCACGCCGGCGCCGACCAGGACGGTGACCGTTACCGTGCCCGCCGCCACGCGGCCGGGGACGGGCTCCTCGTCTTCGTCCGGCTCCGGGTCCGGGTCCGGGTCCGGCGTCCGGGTCGGCGGCGAAGACCAGTGCGGCGACGACAACGACCGCCACCACTCCCTCGCCCGGCAGCATCGCCTCGGCCCAGGCGGCGGTCTACTCGGCTCAGGCCAGCGTCCACGACGCCGAGACCGCCCTGAACAACACCAAGCTCTATGCGCCGGTCAGCGGCACGATCGCCTCGCTGTCCAGCCTCACGCCCGGCGACGCGGTGTCGGGTGGCGGGTCCGGCAGCTCCTCCTCGTCGGGCGGATCTTCCTCCGCGAACAGCTCGTCCGGGAGCGGCTCGGCTGCGGGCACGACCGCCGGCAGCCTCGGGAGCTCGGGCTCCTCGGGCAGCTCAGGGTCGAGCTCGGCGTTCGCCGAGATCGTGAACACGGGCACGCTGACGATGACTGTCGCATTCAGCGAGTCGGACATCAGCAAGGTCCACGTCGGGCAGCCGGCGACCGTGACCCTTGACGCGCTGGCGGGCGTCGAGCTCGCCGCGCACGTGAGCTCGATCTCGTTGGTCGGGACGACCAGCTCGAGCGTGGTCTCCTACGACGCCACGCTCACGCTGGACCAGAACGACTCGCGCGTCAAACCGGGGATGAGCGCCTCGGCGGAGGTCATCACCGGCCAGGCGTCGGGCGTGACGGTGCCGAACGCGGCGGTGACCGGCAGCGGCTCCCTCGGCACGGTCAGCCTGTTGCGGAACGGCAAGACGGTCTCGCAGCAGGTGGTCGTCGGGCTGCGGGGAGACAGCCGGACCCAGATCATCAGCGGCGTCAAACCCGGCGATCAGCTCGCGGTCACGATCGCGCTGCCCTCGCTGAGCTCGACCTCCACGACCGGCGCCGGCGCACTCGGGGGCCGGTTGGGCGGCGGGCTGGGTGGTGCCGGCGGCTTGGGTGGCGCGGGCGGCCTCGGTGGCGGCGGCGCGTTCTTCCGGCGCGCGGCCGGAGGCGGCTGATGCCGCGCCGGAGGCGCTCCAGCGAGCGGCCGGCCGTGGCGCGGGCGCAGCGATTCCTGCGGCGCCGGCGGGACGAGATGGTGCGCGCTGCGGCGTATGCGCCCGTCACCCGCCCCCGTCCGCGCTCGAGCCGGCCTGGGGTGCCGGTCATCGACCTCGATGACGTGCACAAGACCTACAGCGTGGGAGACATCGCGGTGCACGCGCTGCGCGGGGTCAGCCTGCGGATCGAGCGCGGCGAGTACGTCGCGATCGTGGGCGCGTCGGGCAGCGGCAAGACGACCCTGATGAACATCCTGGGCTGCCTGGACACCCCGACCACCGGCACGTACCGATTGAACGGGCTCGACGTGCGGGGGATCGACGAGGACGCGCTGGCGGACGTGCGAAACCGCGAGATCGGCTTCGTGTTCCAGAACTTCAACCTGATCCCGCGCACGCGCGCGCAGGCCAACGTCGAGCTCCCACTGGCCTACGCCGGACTGCCCCGCGCAGCCCGACATGAGCGCGGCATGGCCGCGCTCCGCCAGGTGGGACTCGGGAACCGCGTTCACCACCTCCCGTCCGAGCTCTCGGGCGGTCAGCAGCAGCGCGTGGCGATCGCGCGCGCTCTCGTCACCAACCCGGCGATGATCCTGGCCGACGAGCCGACCGGCGCGCTCGACACGGTGTCGTCCGGCGAGGTGCTGAACATCTTCGGCCGCCTGAACGATCAGGGCCGGACGATCATCCTGATCACGCACGAGCAGTCGGTGGCGGCGCACGCCCGCCGCGTCGTGAGGATCAGCGACGGGACGATTATCGCCGACGAGCGCGGCGAGCACGCGGGGGCGCTGGGATGATCGAGATCGTCCGCGTGGCGCTGGGCGGCCTGGCCGCCAACAAGCTGCGGTCGGGCCTGACGATTCTCGGGCTGATGATCGGGGTCGGCTCGGTGATCGTGCTGATCGCGGTCGGTACGGGGTCGTCGGCGGCGGTCACGAACCAGATCGACCAACTCGGCTCGAACGTGCTGCTGGTCAGCGGCGCGCCCACGCTCGGCGGCCTGTTCCGCCGTGGGGGCAGCGCCAGCCCGAGCGCCAGCAGCGGCCTCACGGAAACCGACGCGAACGCGCTCGTCAATCAGTACCAGGCGCCCGACGTGCTGAGCTCCTCGCCGGTGGCGAACGCCAATGGAGTCACCCTGACTTCGGGGACGACCACGTACTCCCCGTCGTCGTTCATCGGCACCACGCCCTCGTACGAAGCGGCGCGCAGCTACACGATGGCCGACGGGTCGTGGTTCACGACCGCGGACGTGCAGAACCACAATCGCGTGCTGGTCGTGGGCCCTACCGTCGTCAGCGAGTTGTTCGGCGGGGCTGATCCGGTCGGCCAGACGGTCCAGGTCAACGGCACGAACTTCCAGATCATCGGCGTGACCGCGTCCAAGGGCTCGAACGGAACCTCCAACCAGGACGACGTCGCGGTTGCGCCGCTGACCGCGGTGCAGGACACGCTGACCGGGTACGGGAACATCGACCAGATCATCGTCCAGGCGAAGTCGCGCGGTCAGCTGAACGCGGCGCAGACCGAGGTGACGAACATCCTCAACAAGCTCGATCCACCCAGCGCGGACTCGCTCGGGACGAGCAACTTCAACGTGATCAACCAGAGCTCGATCGTCCAGGCGTCAACCGCGTCGAGCAAGGTGTTCACGACGCTGCTCGGCGAGGTCGCGGCGATCTCCCTGCTGGTCGGCGGAATCGGCGTGATGAACATCATGCTCGTGTCCGTCACCGAGCGCACCCGCGAGATCGGCATCCGCAAGGCGGTCGGCGCCCGCCGCGGCGACATCCTCATCCAGTTCCTGGTCGAGGCGGTGCTGGTGTCGTTCTTCGGAGGCATCGCCGGGGTGATCGCCGGGATCGTTGGCAGCCAGTTCAAGATCGCCGGCGTGCAGCCGGTGATCGCCCCTTATTCGATCGCGCTGGCCTTCGGCGCCGCGGTCCTGATCGGGCTGTTCTTCGGCACCTATCCCGCCGGCCGCGCGGCGTCGCTCCGGCCGATCGAGGCGCTGCGCTTTGAGTGACCCCCAAACCAGAGGAACCGAGATGAATGCCATCCCCTACGACAGGCCCGAGGAGGACTGGGACAGCTACGAGGATGAGCCGGATGTGGCCCTCCCGGGCCGCCCGCGTCGCAAGCTGCTGACCTGGTGGAGCGCCGGGCTGTTCGCGCTGGTCCTCGGCGCGGTCGGGTTCTACGTCGGCGTGCGGATCGAGAAGAACCAGCTGTCGAACTCGACGTCGACCAGCGCGTTCTCGGCCGCGGCGGGGACGGGGGCGGCCGGCCGGACCGGCGCCGGCACTGGCGCGACTGGCGCCGCGGGGCGTGCGGGCGCGGCGGGCGCGGGGGCGGCCACCCGGACCGGCGGCGCGGGCGGCGGCGGTGGCGCGGGCTTCCGCGGCCTGTTCGGCGGGGCCGGCGGCGCCGGTGGGAGCTCCACGCTCGGCACCGTCAGCGCGATCAGCGGCAACTCACTGCTCGTCACCAGCACCTCCGGCAACACCGTCAAGGTCACGCTCTCGAGCGCGACCAAGCTCACCAAGAACGTCACCGTCGGCAAGAAGGCCGTGCGGCCGGGCGACCTCGTGGTCGTCTCGGGGGCCAAGGGCTCGAACGGCACGGTCAGCGCGACGACCGTCAGCGACACGGGCGCCAGTCCGGCGGCCGCCGCGAGCGGCGGGTCGGGCAGCTCGGGCTCTGGCAGCAGCGGATCCTCGGCCGTCAACTCGCTGTTCGGCGGCGGATGAGCAGTATCGATTCACGAAAGGAACAGAAGGTTGAAACTCACCCGTAAAGCACCTCGGGGCGCGCTCGTCACGCTCGCTGTGCTGGCTCTCGGCGGCCTCGTCGCGGCCTGTGGCAGCGCGAGCAGCTCGAGCACGACCACCAGCAGTACCAGTACGACGGCGTCCGCCGCCGCGGGCGGCGGCCCGAATGCCAGCCGGCGCGCCGCGCTGGCGGCATGCATGAAGCAGCACGGCGTCACGCTGCCGGCGCGGCCGGCCGGCGCACCCGGCGGCGGCGCCGGCACCGGCACGACCGGGACCGGCACGACCGGGACCGGCACGACCGGGACCGGCACGACCGGGACCGGCACGACCGGGACCGGCACGACCGGGACCGGCACCACTCCCCGGCGCGGGCTGTTCGGCGGCGGCGGTGGGTTCGCGGCCAATCCGAAGCTGCGAGCCGCCTTCCAGGCCTGCGGCGCGAGGTTCGGCTTCGGCGGCGGTCAGGGATTCCGTGCCCGGCTCTCGCACACGACGATCACGAAGTACGTGACGTGCGTGCGCCAGCACGGCTACAACCTGCCCAACCCGAACTTCTCGGGCAAGGGACCGGTGTTCCCGGCGAACATCCGGAACAACGCCAAGTTCCAGGCCGCCAGCCGTGCCTGCCAGAGCCTCCTGGCGCCGCCGCGACCAAGCGGGTCCGGGACCGGCACCAGTACCAACGCGGGAGCGTGAGCATGAAGATCAGCATGCCTTCTGGCGGGCGGGGTACCGCGGGTGACCCGAGCATCCCGCCCCCGGTAGCGGCGCCGGATCCGCCGGCGCCGACGGCATCGCTGTGGTCGGAGCCGGCGGCGCCCGAGCCGGCGGCCGCGTCGCCGGCGCCGCATGCGCCGCGGCCGTGTGCTGCCGGACGGCACCGACAGTTCGCAGGGCGGGTTTACGGCGAGCTGACGGCCCGCGACGTAGGCTCGCTCGCGCGACGAAACGTGCGCCTCGTCGCGAATGCGGACGGACTCCCGATCCCGCAGCTGGGGACTGGCGGCGGTCCCGGGTCCTGACTCCCACCCGGACCGCGGCCGGTCCCGCGCCGTTTTTCGGGCGTTATGCGATCCGCCGGCGACGGGATCGGGTCAGCAGCGCGGCGGCGGCGTAGGCTGCGCCGGCCAGCCCGATGATCGCGCTGCTCGGCGGCAGCGAGGCGACCTGGTAGCTCAGTGCGAGGCCGCCCCACATGGCCAGCACGGCCAGCAGCGCGGACAGCGCGATTCCCCTGTACGGGTTTGCGGTCAGCTGGTGCGCGGCCCCCGCCGGCGCCGCGAGCAGCCCGAGCAGCAGAAGCGCGCCCACCGCCTGCGTGCTCTCCGCGGTGACCACCGCCAGCACGGCGAGGAATCCGATCGCCAGCGCCCGGACCGGAACCCCGCGGACGGACGCAAGCTCCGCGTCGAGCGTTGACGTGATCAGCGGCCGCACGGCGAACAGCACGATGAGCGCGACCGCGATGCCGATCGCGGCGGCCAGGCGGGAGCCGCCCGGGGTCAGCGAGTAGATCGAGCCGAACAGCGCATTGGCGGCGGCGATCCCGGTACCGCCGGCCGAGCTCGTGGCCAGCGCGGCGAGCAGCAGCACGCCGATCCCGAGGACCCACGCGAACACCGTCCCGATCACGGCGTCGTCGGCCTGCCCGCGCCTGCCCAGCACGGCCATCCCGGCGGCCACCACCAGCGTGAGCACGAACAACCCGACGCGCTCATCGAGACCGACCACCGCGGCGGCGATCGCGCCCACGAACGCCACGTGGGTGAGCGCATCGCCGGCGAACAGCTGCCCGCGCAGGACCACGAACCAGCCGGTGACACCGCACGAGAGCGCGATGAACGTGCCGGCCAGATAGGCGTTGCGAACGAAGTCGTGGGTGAACATCAGGCGCGGCGCGTCCTGATCGCGCGGGACAGGCGGGCCGCGAGGAACACCGCGAAGGCGATGCTGGTCACGTAGAACCCAACCGGATAGATCGAGAAGTAGGCGAAGCCCAGGCCGAGCCAGGCGGTCGCGAGCGCGAACAGCACGCTGAGCGCCAGACCGAGCCCGGGTCGCATCGTCAGCTGCTGAGCGGCGGCCGGCGGCGCCACCAGCAGCGCGAACACGAGCAGGGCGCCGGTGATCTGGCTCGTGGCGGCCACCGCGGCGGCGAGGACGAGCAGGAAGCCGGTGTCCAGGAGTGCGACCGGCAAGCCGCGTGCGCGGGCCGCCTCGGAATCGATCGTCTCGAGCAGCAGCGGCCGCGCGGCGAGCGCGATCAGCGCGACCGCGGCGACCGCGACGATCAGCAGTGTGAGGACCTGGCCGCGGCTGACGCCGAGGAACGTCCCGAACAGCAGGTTCTCGGTCCCGCCGAGCACCGCGTTGTTCAGCGACAGGAACAGGTATCCGGCGGCGAGGCCCAGCACCTGAACGGTGGCGATCGTCGCCGTCTCGGTTCCGTGGCCCCGGCGGATCGATCCGCGTGCCCCGCGCATGAGCAGCGCCGCGCCACCGCAGGCCGCGTAGTAGCCGAACGCGGCCGGCAGCCCCGCCAGCGATGCCCCGGCCGCGCCCGGGAAGGCCATCACCGACAGCGTGTGGCCGGCGAAGCTCTGGCGCCGGAGCACCATGTACCAGCCGACCACCGCCGCGAGCACGGCCACGATCGTCCCCGCCTCGAGCGCGTTGACCATGAACGGGAACGTGAGCAGTTCGTTCAGGTCCGTGAGCGGGTTGGGCGAAAGCTGGGGGGTCACGTCACCCGACCAGTTCATGCCGGTGCCCGTGGTGGTGCGGGGCCTCGGGTTGGCCGACGACGACCAGGCGGCCGTCGTGCGTCCGCAGGACCTCGATCGTTGTGCCGTACAGGTCGCTCAGCGTGTCCGAGGTGATCACGTCCCGCACCGGGCCGCTCATGGCACGGCCGCCGGCCATGTAGATCACCTGATCGAGGTAGCCGAGCAGCGGGTTGACGTCGTGCGCGACGAGCAGCACCGACACGTGCTGCGTCGTGCAGATCCGCCGCAGCAGCGCAGCGACCGCCGCCTGGTTGGGCAGGTCGAGGCTGTCCAGCGGCTCGTCCAGGATCAGCAGCCGGGGCTCGCGTACGAGCGCGCCGGCGATCAGCAGCCGCTGCTGCTCGCCGCCCGACAGCTCGCCGATCGGGCGATGAGCGTAGTCGGTGGCTCCGACCAGCGCGATGACCTCCTCGACGCGGGCGGATTCCGCGCGGTGCCGTTCGCGAGCGGCCTTCGTGAGTGGGATCGGGAGTCCCCACCTGGCGCCGTCGAGGCCGAGCCGGACCAGGTCGACCCCGCGGATCCGCGTGGAGGAGTCGAAGCCGCTGCGCTGGGGGAGGTAGCCGATCGCGCCGCGTGCCTGGGCGGGGGGACGGCCGAGTACGGTGACCGACCCCGCTTCCAGCCCGACGAGGCCGAGGATCACCCGCATCAGCGTCGACTTGCCCGCTCCGTTGGGCCCGAGAACCGCCACCAGCTGCCCAGCGCCGACGTGTAGCTCGACGTCGCTGAAGATCCGCTTGCCGCCGAGCCGGACCGTGGCGCCGGACAGCTCGATCATCGCCCGGTCGCCTCGTGCAGCGCGTTCTCGATCCGCTCGAGCTGGGCGACCTGCCACTGTTCGAAGGTGGCGTGCTCGGGCGTCAGTGTCTCGGTGATGGTGGCGATCGGGATGTGGTTGGCTCGCGCCAGCGAGTTCAGCCGCTGGATCTGGGGCGTGACGTTCTGCGAGTTGTAGATCCAGACCTTGATCTGGTGGCGGGTGATCTGGTCCTGGGTGCTGATGGTGTCCTGCGCGCTGACCTCGGTGCCCTCGCTGACCGCCTTCATGAAGCTGGCGGGAGTGATCAGGTCGAGCCCGAGCGCCGGCGCCTGTACGGCGAAGATGCTCTCCGACGCGCCCACCGGGACGTCCGCGTAGCGGCGCCTAATGTGCGTGATCAGCCGGTGGTAGCGGGCGAGATCGGTGGTTTCGAAGATGGCCAGCCGGCGGGAGTAGTAATACGCGTTCCTCGGATCGAGCTTCGACAGATCGGCGGTGATGTGGTACGCCACCGAGTCGACGTTCGCGGGGCTGTACCAGCGGTGAGGGTTATCCCCGTCGTGCAGCCGGAGCAGGCTGCCGACGTCCAAGACGATCCGGGCCCCGTCCGGATTGGCCGCCAGCAGCTTGGGCGCCCAGGGTTCGTAACCGACGCCGTTGACGATCGCCAGTCTCGACATGGCCAGGGTGCGCGCGTCCTGCGCCGTCGGCTCGTAGTTGTGCGGGTCCTGCGCCGGGTCGGTGATGATGCTCCGTACGTTCGCCCGGTCGCCGGCGATCTGACCGGCGATCGAACCCCAGAAATTCTCTGCCGCGACGACGCTGATCCGGTTTGTGTTGGCGCTCGAGATGCCGCCGCAGCCGGTCAGGACCGCCGCCAGGCCAAGGCGAGCACGCCCGCCGGCAGCGTTCGGAGCGCGGTGCTGCGCGGACCCATCCTCACTGTCGTAACTTACCACACAAATGAGATTGAGTCTCGGAATTGTTCTCGTTTCGCCACGAGGAGGGGTAAGCTGTCGAAGGCAATGGCCACGAGCGAAGCGACGATCTGGACCGAGCATGTCGACGCGGTGCTGGCCCGCGCCGGGCTGAAACACGGCGGCGCGAGGCAGCGGATCATCGACCTGCTGGCGCGGGAGCCGTGCGCTTTGAGTGCGGTCGAGATCGAGGATGCCTTGCGGACGCAGGGCAAGCCGACGGGCCGCGCCAGCATCTACCGGGTGCTGGATCTACTGGTCGATCACGGGCTGGTCGAGCGGGTTTCCGTCGGACCTGGGCTCTCGCGGTTCGAACGCACCCATCCGAGCGGCGAGCACCACCATCACCTGGTGTGCGACCGGTGCGGCCGGCTGGTGGCGTTCGACGACGCCGAGCTCGAGCAGGCGATCGACAGCCTGTCCGAGCGGCTCGGGGTGCGGGTGGAGCACCACGAGGTGGTGCTGCACGGCGCCTGCGAGCGGTGCGAGTGAGCTACCAGGCGTCGACGTAGGGCCGGCCAGCCGCGCCGAGGCGTCAACCGAACACCCCGCCGCCTGCGGCCGGATCGATCACTCGATCGCGCCGGCTGCCGGCGAATGCGCCTGAGCGTGCGTATGGCGGCCCGATCGCCGCTCTCGACGCCGGGCCGATGCCGAGTGCGCACGATGCGCTGCTCCAGGCGGCGCACGGTGCCGGCGAACGGCGCCAGCACGGGCAACTCTCCTGTGACACGGCGAGAAACGCTACGCGACGGCGGCGCGAACCGCCGCCAGGATCTCCTCGGCCGAGGCGTTGTCGCCGGCATCCCTCGACATGTGCGACCACGTGACCTTGCCCCCGGGGGCGATCACGAGCACGCCGCCGAGCTGGTTGGCGTCGCCGATCGTGCGGCCCTGGATGGTTCGCTCGCGGGCGCCGGTGATCGCGCCCTTGGCCACCACCTTGGGGTGCCAGAGGTCGAACGTGCCGCCGACCTTCGCGCCGGCGGCCTCGTAGCTGACGCGGTCGTTGTCGGCCAGCACCGGGAGCTGGATCCCCTGGCGCCGGCGGAAGTTGGAGGCGTGGCGCGGAGTGAGCTGCCCGATCAGCACGATGCGGCCGCCGGCCTGCTCGAACTGGGCCCGGGCGCGATGCAACTGCATCGCGTGTGCGCGGCAATAGAGTCAGCCGTAATGGCGGAGCCAGACCAGCGCGGCTGGCCGGTCCTGCCACAGCTCGCCCAGGCGGACGTCGTGTCCGTCGTGGTCGGGCAAGACGATGTCGGCGAGCGCGTCGGCGGCCTGCGGCGGGCTCGGCTTGCGGGTGGCGGCCATGCGGCGCGAACGCTACTACGGGATACTCAGGGCGTGGCAATAGCCGAGCCGAAGGTCCTGTGGACTCCGACCGAGGACCGGATCGAGCGCGCGACGCTGACGCGGTATCAGCGCTGGCTGGCCGAGAAGCACGGATTGGAGTTCGAGGGCTACCACGACCTGTGGCGCTGGTCGGTGTTCGACCTGGAGGCGTTCTGGCGCTCGCTCGTGGACTTCTTCGGGGTCCGCTTCGCCGAGGGCGGCGAGCGGGTGCTGGGCAGCGAGGTCATGCCCGGGGCCAAGTGGTTCCCGGGTTCCCGGCTGTCGTATGCCGAGCATGTATTCGCCGGCAAGGCCGACGATGCGCTGGCCATCCAACACGCCTCGGAGTCGCGGGAGCTGGCCTCAGTCACCTGGGGCGAGCTGCGATCGCAAACGGCCGCGATCGCTTCCGGTCTGCGGGCTCTGGGCGTCTCGGCCGGGGATCGCGTCGCGGCGTACATGCCGAACATCCCCGAGACCGTGGCGTCGTTCCTCGCCTGCGCGTCGATTGGTGCGGTGTGGTCGTCCGCCGCGCCGGAGTTTGGAGCGCGCAGCGTGATCGACCGCTTCTCGCAGATCGAGCCCAAGGTGCTGCTGGCGGTGGACGGCTACCGCTACGGCGGCAAGGACTACGACAGGCGAGACATCGTCGATCGTATTGCCGGCGAGATCCCCTCGGTGGAGCGGGTGGCTCGCCTGGGGTACCTGTCCGGATCCGGCTGGGAGGACGGCTTCCTGGGCCCTGGTGGCGCGCTGGAGTTCGCCGCATTGCCGTTCGACCACCCGCTCTGGGTGCTGTACTCGTCCGGAACCACCGGGCTCCCCAAGCCGATCGTCCACGGGCAGGGTGGGATCCTGCTCGAGCATCTGAAGAAGGCTCGTCTCCATCTCGATGCCCAGCCCGGGGACCGGCTGTTCTGGTTCACCACGACCGGCTGGATGATGTGGAACTTCATCGTCGGGATGCTGCTGAGCGAGGCGTCGATCGTGCTGTTCGACGGGAACCCGGGCTACCCGGGGATGGGCACGTTGTGGGACCTCGCCGCGGACAGCGGAATGACGTGCTTCGGCACGAGCGCGGCGTTCATCGCGGCTGCATGAAGGACGGCCTGACACTGCGCTCCGAGGGACGCAACCTGGACGCGTTGCAGGCGGTCGGCTCGACCGGCTCGCCGCTGTCGCCCGAGGGCTTCCAGTGGATCTACGACCAGCTGGGGGCGGACACCTGGCTTTTCTCGACCTCGGGCGGGACCGACCTGTGCACGGCGTTCGTGGGCGGCGTGCCGACCCTGCCGGTTTATCTGGGCGAGCTGCAGGCGCGCTCGCTGGGGGCGTCGGTCGAGGCCTGGGATCCGGAGGGCCGGCCGCTGATCGACCAGGTCGGCGAACTCGTGATCACGAAGCCGATGCCGTCGATGCCGGTGTTCTTCTGGGGGGATGACGACGGCTCTCGCTACCGGGACAGCTATTTCGACGTGTATCCGGGCATCTGGCGCCACGGCGACTGGATCGAGATCACGTCGCGTGAGACGGCAGTGATCTACGGGCGCTCGGACTCGACGATCAACCGCGGCGGAGTGCGCATGGGGACTTCGGAGATCTACCGCGCCGTGCTGGCCGTCGACGACGTCACCGACGCGCTGGTGGTCGACGTGCGCCGCGAGGGTAGCGACTGGATGCCGCTGTTCGTCGTCCTCCGCGAGGGAGCCTCGCTGGATGATTCGCTGGTCTCCGAGATCAAGCGGCGGATCCGCGAGGACTGCTCGCCCCGCCACGTGCCGGACGAGATCCGGCAAATCGACCAGGTGCCGCGAACGCTCTCCGGGAAGGTGCTGGAGGTTCCGGTGAAGCGGATCCTGATGGGCACCCCGGCCGACCAGGCGGCTTCTCGCGAGTCGCTGGCCAACCCTGAGGCCTTAGATTTCTTCGTGGCGTTGGGGGGAGAATCCCAGCCATCCCGCGGCTCCTGACGGTGTAATCGAGAAGGTCTCGTACCTGAGACCAAATCGGTCAGACCCGGGATCAAGGCCGAACTCTTACGGTTCTCTCAAACTCGCTTGCCAGGATCCCCGCCACGGGCGCGCCGACCCCGGAGCGCCCGGCCAGCTGAGGAGCTCGAAGTTGCAGCTAAGTCTCAAGCAAAAGCTCGTGATCGGCCTTGCCGCGCTGGCGGCGGCGGCATTCGCCGGCGGCGCGTACGCGGCCACGCAAAGCTCCGCTCCGGACACGCGCCAGGCGTTCCTCAACGACGTGGCCAAGCGGCTGCACGTCACGCCGCAGCAACTGAGCTCCGCGCTGAGCGGCGCGTTCCTCGACCAGCTCCAGGCGGCCGTCAAGGATGGCCGGCTGACCCAGGCCCAGGCCAACGCGCTCGAGCAGCGCCTCAAGGCGAACAAGGGTGCCGCGCCTGCGGTTCCCTTCGGCTTCGGTCCACACCTCGCCCGTCCCGGGCTGCACGGCGGCGGCTTCGGAGTCGGCCCCGCCGGTGGACCGGCCGGCGGACTGGCACGGCGCCGCCAGCTATCTGGGCATCTCCGACGCGAAGCTGTTCCAGGAGCTGTCGAGCGGGAAGTCGCTGGCCCAGATCGCCACCGCTCGGGGCAAGACCGTGAGCGGGCTCGAGCAGGCGATGACCGCGACGATGAAGGCGCGGCTGGACAAGCTCGTGGCGAACAAGGTGATCACCTCGGCCCAGGAGAAGCAGCTCCTCAGCCGCTGGTCAGCCCGCCTATCGGCGCAGGTCAACCAGAAGGGCCTGCCGTTCGCGCACCGCGGCTTCCGCTTCAGGAATGGGGTCCCGCCAGTCCTCCCGACGCCGCCCAAGGTCCCGGCGCCCGGAGCCGCCGTCCCGCTGCCGTACCCGGCCCCCACGGCCTGACAGCGGCTCTTACCCGTCTCTCATCGTTTTCTGACCGGTTTCTCATAGCTGGGTGCTGTACTGGGAATACCGAAAACATCGTTACGCCCGGCTAGGAGAAACCCACTCATGAAGACCCTCACCCGCGTGCTTCCGGTCATCGGTGGCGCCATTGCCGGCGGGGCAATCGCCCTCGCTGTGGCGGGCGGCGGCACGACCTCGCACTCGACCACCACGACCGTTGTGCAGACCTCGAGCCCGTCGAACCTGCCCACCAGCTTCAGCAACACAAGCCCCCGGACCATCAACCAGATCTACAAGGCGGTTGGGCCTGGCGTGGTCGACATCACCACGTCCTCGACCCAGAACACCTCGGGCGTCTTTGGCTTCGGTCAGCAGCAGCAGACCCAGGGCGAGGGCGCGGGCGTCGTGTTCGACAAGAAGGGCGACATCCTGACCGACCAACACGTGGTGGCCGGCGCCAGCAAGGTCACCGTGAAGTTCCCTGACGGGGTCAGCGCGCCGGCGACCGTCGTCGGCTCCGATACCGGTGCCGACCTGGCCGTGATCCGCGTCGAGAACGTCCCGGCCTCCGAGCTCCATCCGCTTCCGTTCGGCGACTCGAACGCCGTGCAGGTGGGTGACAACGTGATCGCCATCGGCAGCCCGTTCGGCCTGCAGGGCACGGTCACCTCCGGCATCATCAGCGCCGTCGGGCGCACCATCACCGCGCCGAACCAGTTCACGATCCCCAACGCGCTCCAGACCGACGCCCCGATCAACCCGGGCAACTCGGGTGGCCCGCTGATCAACGCGGCCGGTCAGGTGATTGGGCTGAACGATCAGATCGAGACCAACAACACCAACGGCCAGGGCGAGGGCTCGAGCTCGGGCGTCGGCTTCGCCACCCCGTCCAGCGGCGACGTGCGGATCGCCAAGGAGATCATCGCCACCGGCCACGCCCACAACGCCTACGTGGGCGTGAGCCTCGACCCCACCGTCTCCGGCGGCGCGGGGATCGCCAAGAGCGCGAGCCAGACCGGTGCGTCGCCGATCCAGCCGGGCTCGCCGGCGGACAAGGCGGGACTGCAGGCCGGCGACGTCATCACTGCGGTCAACGGCACCCACGTGGCGTCCGTCAACGAGTTCGTGGCCACGATCGCCAACTACGCGCCCGGCAACACGGTCACGCTGACCGTGAACCGGGGCGGCCAGAGCAAGACCATCAAGCTGACCCTCGGTGCGCAGCCCGCCAGCGCGTCATCGGGCCAGAGCCAGGGTGGCGGCGGCTTCGGAACCCCGTAGATCCGGAAGCAGGCTGTCGCGGCGCGCCGTGGGCTCAGCCGAGCTCGCGGCGCGCCAGCGCGTCCAGACGCCGCCAAAACGCCATATCTTCACGGCCCTTAGATCAGGTGGCCGGGCTCGACGCCTGCGCCAGCGTCCGGTCCATCAGCTCACGGTGCACGGACCTCGTGTGCTCGTGGCGGCGGGTCCAGACCCCATCGGAGTCGAGCGTCCAGGCGAACGTGTCGTCGGCCAGGCAGCGCTCGAGGGTGTCCTCGAGCTCGGCCTTGAGCTCGGGGTCCTCGACCGGCACGAGCAGCTCAACCCGGGTGTCCAGGTTGCGCGGCATCAGGTCGGCCGACCCGATGTAGTAGATGTGCTCGTCACCGCGGTGGAACGAGTAGATGCGGGAGTGCTCGAGGAAGCGTCCGACCACGGACGCGACCGAGATCGTCTCGCTGATGCCGGGCAGGCCTGGGATCAGGCAGCAGATCCCGCGGACGTTCAGGTCGATCCGCACCCCGGCCTGAGAGGCGCGGTAGAGCGTCTCGATCACGCGCTGATCGACCAGGGCGTTCATCTTCATGGCGATCCGTGCCGGCTCGCCCGCCTCGTGGGCGGCGACCGTCCGCTCGATCTCCTCGATCAGCGGCTCGCGCAGCCAGTTCGGCGCCACCAGGATCTTGCGCTGCCGGGCCGGGTGACCGTACCCGGTCAGGGTGTTGAACAGGTCGGCGACCTCCTGCCCGAGCTCGCGGTCGGTCGTGAACAGGCCGAAGTCTTCGTACAGGCGGGCGTTCTTGGCGTGGAAGTTGCCGGTCCCGATCATCACGTAGTGCCGGACGCCTCCTCGCTCGCGGCGCACGACGAGGATCGCCTTCGCGTGCGTCTTCAAACCCGGGATGCCGTGCACGACGTGGGCTCCCACCTCCTCGAGGGCGCGCGCCCAGCCGATGTTCTGGCGCTCCTCGAAGCGGGCCTTCAGCTCCACCAGGCACACCGCCTGCTTGCCCTTCTCGGCCGCCTCGATCAGCGACGGGACCAGGGCCGAGTCGTCGGAGGTCCGGTACACCGTCATCTTGATCGCCAGCACGTTGGGATCGTCCACCGCCTGCTTGACGAAGCGCTCCACGCTGCTCGAGAACGAGTGGTAGGGGTAATGCAGGAGCACATCACGCGTGCGCATGGGGGCGAACACGTCTGGCTGATCGTCGTGATCGCCCGGACCCGGGACGAACGCGGGATGGGTGAGCGGCGTCCAGGGGGGCTGGCGGATCTCGGAGTGCCCGTCGAGGCCGGCGATCTGCCAAAGATCGCCCAGGTCGAGCGTACCGTCGACGTCGTAGACCTGGACCTCGTCGACGCTGAGCCAATCGATCAGACGGGCCCGAAGCGACGGATCCATGCCCGACCCCACCTCGAGCCGCACTACCTCGCCGAAGCGCCGGCGCCTGAGCTCGTCCTCGACCGCCTGCAACAGGTCGTCGGCCTCGTCGGAGACCTCGAAGTCGGCATCGCGGGTGACCCGGAACAGGTCGTGGCTGATGATCTCCATGCCCGGGAACAGCGCATCGAGGTGCCGCGCGATGATCTCCTC
This sequence comes from uncultured Solirubrobacterales bacterium, assembly GCA_963743345.1. GTDB lineage: Bacteria > Actinomycetota > Thermoleophilia > Solirubrobacterales > Solirubrobacteraceae > Palsa-465. The sequence continues at coordinate 250,993 of CAVUPW010000025.1, read as the reverse complement.
GAGCGGGATGAACGTGTTGGGCGAGACGTCCACGAAGCGGGGCAGGACCTCTTTGGGGACCTTGACGCGGGCGTACACCTCGTGGTCCATGTCGGGGTCGTGCAGCCGGACGATCAGGCTGAGCGACAGGTTCGAGATGTACGGAAACGGCCGGCCCGGGCCGATGGCGAGCGGCGTGAGGACCGGGAAGATCTGCTCGCGGAAGTGGCGCTCGATCAGCTCAGGCGGCGCGGTGGACTGCTCGCAGGTGACGATCCGAATCCCGTGCTCGGCCAGCGCCGGACGGACCACCTCGGAGAACTGTCGGGCGTGGCGGCGGTCGAGCTCGGTCACACGCTCGGCGATGCCGGCGAGCACCTGGGTGGGCGACAGGCCGTCCGGGCCCCGCGCGTCGATCCGAGCGTCGACCTGGTCGTGCACCCCCGCCACCCGCACCATGAAGAACTCGTCCAGGTTGGTGACGAAGATGGCCAGGAACTTCACGCGCTCCATCAACGGGAGCGACTCGTCCTCGGCCAGCTGGAGCACGCGATCGTTGAAGTCAAGCCAGGACAGCTCGCGGTTGACGTAGAGCGATGAAGCGGTCAGGTCGGCGACCGCACTGCGCGAGGCCGAGCGGCCGTCCTGCGTCTCCGTCGCGGCGGTGTCGATCGCCGGGTCGCTCATGTCACCGGCACGTTCGCCTTGGCGATCGCGCTGAGCTCGGAGGGGCGGAGGAGGGCGACCAGCTCTCCCTTGGAGATGCCGGCCAGGCCGCCCTTCTTCATCCTGGCCTGAGCTCCGGTGAGATCGTGAAGGAGCAGGGAGAACGAGGGGTCGTGTCCGACCAGCAGCACTTCACCCAGGCCCGCGGTCAGCTCTCGGACATCGAACGGCTCGCCTGAGAGCGCCGGTTCGATCGTGACCTGCGTTCCGAGGGGCTCGCAGGCACGCTCCGCGGTCTGCACGGCTCGGAGCTTGGGGCTGGTCAGGCAGGCGTCGAGTTGCACGCCGAGAACCGCGAGCGCACGACCCGCCGCCGCGGCTTGCATCGCGCCCCGCTCGGTCAGCGGGCGCTCGTCATCCGGCAGGCCATCCTCCGCCTCGGCGTGTCGCAGAAGCCAGAGCATGTCCACAACTCTAGTCCCATCGGGCAGACGGTTGTGAGACCGCGGTCATCGGATGCTGACCGCGGGCGGCGACGCTGCCGTTCGTGCCTGCCGGGGGTGCAGCCGAAGCGCGGGTCCGGTGGCGCGCGATCCGACGAGTAGGGCCGGTCGGCTACCCGATCAACAAGCGCCGGCCGAACACGCGCTGGAACGCTTCGCCGTCGCCGTAGCGCTCCACGCTCCAACGGGGGAGGGTCAGGTCGCCGCCGGCCTCGAGGTGCAGGTCAACCCCGTGGCCGTTGGCGCGCAGGCGGGCCTCGCGGACGGACTGGTCGCGCCCGCGCTCGAGGTGCTCGGCCAGGCGCAGGATGACCGCGCAGCGCTCGAGCAGCTCGTCGTCTCCTCGACGGGCGAGCGCGGCGATCTCGCCCAGCTTGGGCGCCCCCTTGCGGTGGTAGCGGCTGATCTGGGCGATCAGGGCGCGTTCGCGCGGATCGAAGCCGGGCAGCTCGGCGCTGACGATCAGGTAGTGGGAGTGCTTGTGGTGGTCGTCGTAGGAGATCGTCATGCCGACGTCGTGAAGCATCGCCGCCGCCCAGAGCAGCTCGCGCTCCCCAGCTTTCGGCTCGAACAGGCCCGCGCCGGCCAGCGAGTCGAACATCTGGAGCGAGAGCAGCGCGACGTGCTCGACGTGGGGGAGGTCGGACTCATACTGGGTGGCCAGGTTGCGCACGGCGGCCCGGCGGACGTCGGCCAACAGCGGCTCGGGCTCGGCGGCGAGCAGCTCGCGGGCGAGGAACACGCCGTCGCGCAGGCTGGCCTCGGTGACCTCGATGCCGGCGAAGCCGCCTACCTCGACCACGGTCTCGATGGCCACCGCGGCGGCCAGGATGATGTCACCGCGCCCGACCTTGATCCCGGGCACCTCGCCGCGCTCGGAGATCGGAAGCGAGGCCAGAGTCTGCACCAGCTCGCCGAGCATCTTGCGGGTGATCACGAAGCCCTGTACGCCGATGTCGGGCTGGCCGGCCAGCCGTTGCGCGGCGGCCGCCAGGTTGCGCGCCGCGCCGCCCATGCCGACGATCCGCTCGCCGGCCGCGGTCAGCGACGGGAAGCCGGCCAGCGTCTCGCGCACGTGCGCACGCAACCGCTGCAGATCCTTCTTCCTGGCCGGCCCGGATCCGGGCAGGAACTGCTCGGTGAGGCGGACCGCGCCCAGCGGGAAGGACGATAGGGTCTGCGCGTGGCGGTTCGCCACCTCGATCAGCTGGATGCTGCCACCGCCGATCTCGAGCACGATGCCGTCGGTCAGGGTGGAGCTGTTGATCGCCGCCACGTAGCCGAAGCGCGCCTCGTCCTCGTCGGAGATGATCTCGATCCGCAGACCGGTGGCGGCGCGGGCCGAGCTCAGGAAGGACTCGCCGTTGGCGGCGTCGCGAATCGCGCTGGTGGCGACGGCATGGACGTCATCCGGTCCCAGGCCGTGCGCGTCGCAGAAGTGCTTGAACACCGCGAGCGTCTCCAGTCCGCGCTCCATGGCTTCCTCGCTCAGGCGGCCGGTCTCGGCCAGGCCGGCGCCGATCCGGACGGTCTCGAATATCTCGTCGGTGAGCTTCCACCACTCGCCGGGCGAGAACATGTAGACGACCAGGCGCCACGAGTTCGATCCGAGGTCGATGACGGCGACCCGCCGGACGTCCTGGCCCGTACCGCCGGTCGCTCGGGTCGATCGCCAGCTCACGTGCCGTGAATGATCGGTGCGTGCCCGGACGAAACACAACGGTCCGAAACACGATCACCACGGAACGTGGGCGAAGTCGAGCCGTATTGCCGTGCCGGAGAACGGCCCATTGGGCCGTTATCCGCCTTCGCTCGATGGCGAGCCCGATGGCTCGCGGTTCCTGAAAAGGCGGCGCCGGCCGGCAGGCCGAGCGCCGCCCATCAAATCAGCTACTCGACCGGGATCTCCCCGTAGACCATCCCCAGGTCCATGCCCTGCCGGCGGCGCACCAGGCGCGAGATCACGTAGATCGCTATCGCGACCGCGTACAGCGCTGCCATGTACCACAGCGACGACGAGTTGTTCACGCCGTACGCGTCGACGGTGAACCACTTGATCAGCGCGTACACGAGGAGGGCCGCGAACACGATCGCGGCGAACGTGATCAGCGGCAGCCCCAGCACGCGGTACCTGGCGATCGGCGAGGCGTTGTAGATCTCCTTCTTGCGCCACGGGAGGATCGCCGCCGAAACCGTCGTGCCGAGGAACGTGATCGCGATCACCAGCGTCGCGTCGAGCACGTAGGTCGAGAACGTATGGCTGTATGCGTACAGCGCGCTGATCGGAATCGACGGAAGCAGCATCAGCGCGAGCGCCCAGTAGGGGACGCCGTTCGTCGACACGTCCGCGACCTTCTCCGGCAGGATGCGGTCGAAGGCGGCGGCGAACACCACGCGAGTCGAGGACAGGAACACCGACCCCACCCAGCCGACGAACCACAGCTGACAGGATCGTGATCAGGATGAACTGGAGCACTGGACTGCCGAAGAACGATCGCGGCCAGCGTGCCCGGATACGGGAACACGCCGATCGGGTTCGTCCCGGCGTAGAACGCGTTGTTGGCGGCCATGTAGAAGTTCCAGCCGAACGTCTTCGCGAACAGCAGGAGGAACAATCGCCGCGACGATCGTGGTGGCGACCAGCGCGCCGCCCATCGCGTAGATGTTCTTGCGGAAGTCCGAGGCGCCGCGGACCTCGCCGTACAGCGTCGCGCCCCAGTTCGACCACAGGTTGAAGAACATCAGCATCGGGATAGCAGGAGGATTACGCCGTTGAGCTGGAAGGACCCGACGCCCGTCGGGGTGTAGCCCTTGGTTCCGGCCGCGATCGTTTGCGCGTAGGCGTTGCCCTTGGTGCCGTACAGGCTGGCTGCGCTGCGCGTTGAAGTGGTGGATGAAGCCGGCCTTGGAGTTGACCAGCAGCAGGATCGCGATCACGATGAGACCGAACACACCGACGTAGAAGCACCACTTCTGGATCCTGGCGTAGGTGCGGATCCCGAGCGCGATGAATATCGAGGCCAGCAGCGCCGTGATGATCGACGCGACGAAGACACCGGTCGTGACCGCTCCAGAACGTCACTCCGCCATGCCAGCCGATGATCGCCGACATCGGACCGAACACCTCGATGTTCGAGGATGTTGGCGTAGATCGGGACCCAGTGCCAGAGGATGAACCACCAGCCGCAGACGGCGAGCACGAAGCCGATCCCGCCGCCGAGCACGCGGCTCATCCAGACGTAGTCCCCGCCGGCGCGGGGCATGACCGCGATCAGCGACGCGTAGGTGATCGCCTGGAAGATCAGCCAGGCGCCGCCGACGATCACCGCCCACATCAGACCCGCCGTTGGGTATGAACGGGCGCCGAGGCAAAGATGAACCAACCCAGCGTGACCAGGTTGATCGCGAACGTGGCGTAGATGAACGCGTCACGGACCGCCCAGCCACGCACCAGGCCGGTGGCCTTGCGGACGAACACCGCGCGTTCCTCGAACGGTGCCCCGCCTGTCGCAACGGATGCCATGTGTGCCTCGAACCTCCTCCTAGGTGTTAGACCGGCAACTGCCCCGCGGCGCTACCTAGCCGCTCGTCAAAACGAACTTCTTGACCTGCTTTCCGCCTTCGACGTCGATCACGGCGCCAAGGAGCTGACCCTGCTCGTAGGAGCTGCCCGGATTGACGCACAGGGTGCGGCCGAGCCGCTTGGTGGCACGACATTCGTGGATGTGGCCGTGCAGCGACAGCGCCGGCTGGTGGCGCTCGATCGCATCGCGCACGGCCGTCGAGCCGACCGGCTTGAGCGCGTGGCCGGCGTCCTTCAAGTCCATCTCTGCGGTCAGCTCGGGCGCGTCGTCGAGGCCGGTCCCGTACGGCGGGCAGTGCAGGCTGAAGATCGTCCGCTCCGGCGGTGCGGTCACCTGGGATGCCATCCGCTCGATGCGCTCGGCCAGCTGGGGCTCGTCCTCCTCGCGGTAGGTGTCCCATGGCGTGCGGTTGGCCCAGCCGCTCGAGGCCATCTGGTAGCCGTCGATCTCGACCACGCGTCCCTCGCCGAGCTCGACGGTCTTGGCCTTGGCGATCACGTCGTCGACCTCGAGCTGATCGTCGTTGCCGGGGCAGACAAAGCAGCGGATCTCGGTTCCCTCCAACCTCTCGTCGGCCAGCTCCATCCAGCGCTCGACCGTGGCCAGCATGTGCTCCTCGAACAGGGCGTGCCAGCGCGGCTCGTCCTGGGCCAGCTCGTGCAGCTCCTCGGGGCTGGTCCGGAACGGGTAGTAGCCGCGACGGATGACCGCCTGCTCGAACTCCACCACCTTGTCCTCGCCGACAAGCTCCTGCCGGTGCTCGAGCAGTGTCGCGTGCCACCGCCCACCGCCTTCGTCGATGACGGGGACCAGCGCCTTGCCGGTCATGTCGCCGCCCAAGATGATCACGTCGGCCTGGTAGTGCTTGCCGCTGTTGAGGAACTTGCGCCAGCACACCTCCGAGCCGTGGACGTCGGTGGCAAAGAAGATCCTCACTGCTCCACCTCCTCGGGAAGCTCATACCAGCGCTTGCGCTCGCCGATCTTGGCTCGCAGCTTCCATCCGCGGCTCTTGGGCTTCTGCTCGATGCGGTCGAGCACGGCGTCGAGGCGCCCGCTGACGCGCTCCAGGTCCGAGTCCGGGAGCGAGTAGTCGCCTAGGTGCTCGCGACAGCGGGTCAGATTCGCGGTGATCGTCCGCCACAGCCCCCAGTCGCTCGCGCACAGCTCGGCGATCCGCTCCCCGTTGACCGCGTCCTCGTCGTGGTCGGCCACGTCGTGCCCGTGGAACAGCAGCACGGTGTCGCGCACGTCCTTCTCGTTCAGCTCGACGATCTGGAGCTTGGTCAGCAGCAGCTCGGCCAGTGGGACCGTGCGGGCTCCCGGCGCGAGGCGATTGCCGAACGGGATCTCGTGGCACATGCGGAACGAGCCCACGAACACGTCGACCTGGCGGCCGTGCTGGGTGTCGTGGAACAGCATCCGCTCCTTGCCGTTCATCGCGTTGAAGACGATCTCCGGCTCGTAGCCGGCGCCGCGCAGTAGCTTGTCGGCGTCCGATCCGCGGCCCTTGGGGACCGCGAAGTCGATGTCCTTGTAGTGGCGGTCGAGCGCCGGCGGGACCTCCGGCGCGTGCAGCCTGACCGCTATCCCGCCCAGCAGCGCCACGGTCGATCCGTCGCGCTGCGCCTGGTCGAGCAGCCGCTCCGCCTCGTCGACCACGCTGGGAAGGATTGTCGTCATTTCCAGGGCCGATCGACGATTCGCGCTGGCCGCAGATGCCCTCTAGGATCACACCGTGCTATGCAACTTATATATCAGGATGGTGGGGCGGAATCCAGCTGCGCGGGGGAGCGTCGGGTGAGCGTGAGGGAAGGGCCGGCGGTGCAAGAGCGGCAGGCGGCTGCGCCGCGTCAGACAAAGCTGTTGATCGCCGGCGAGTGGCGCGACGCCGGCGGCGGCGAGACCTTCAAGGCCACCAGCCCAGCCACCGGTGAGGAGCTCGGGCCGGTGGCGCAGGCCGGACGCGACGACGCGGCCCGGGCGATCGACGCAGCCGCGGCCGCGTTCGGCGGCTGGGCTCGCGAGACCGCCTTCGGGCGCGCGGGCAAGCTGCACGCGATCGGCGAGATCTGCCGGCGGCGGCGCGACGAGCTGGCCCGCGACCTGACGCTCGACCAGGGCAAGCCGCTGCACGAGTCCTACGACGAGGTCGACGAGCTGATCGCCATGTGGCACGGCGCGGCAGAGGACGGCCTGCGGCTCGAGGGGATGATCCCGCCATCGAACGCGCCGGGCAAACGAGTGCTCCTGATGCGCCGGCCGATCGGCCCCACCGCAGTCGTTACGCCCTGGAACTGGCCGTACACGATGCCGGCGGAGATCGTGGCGCCGGCGCTGGCCGCAGGCAACACCGTCGCCTGGACGCCGGCCTCGACCACCGCCATGTGCTCGGGCGTGCTGGCCGAGTGCGTCGCCGAGGCCGACCTGCCGCCCGGCGTCTTCAACTTCGTCCCCGGTCCCGGCTCAACGGTGGGCGACGAACTGGTCGGCCACGAGCGGACCGCCGGGGTCGGGTTCATCGGGTCGACCGAAACCGGCCTCACCATCGCCCGGCGTGCCGCCGGCAAGCGGCTGCTGCTCGAGATGGGTGGCAACGGCCCGCTCGTCGTGCTCGACGACGCCGACCTCGACGCCGCCGCCGATGCGGCGCTCACCGGCTGCTTCCTGTGCGCCGGCCAGAGCTGCACGGCCGGCGAGCGGCTACTCGTCCATCGCGCGGTCCGCGAGGAATTCGTGGCCCGCCTGGCGGAGCGGACCGATGCACAGGTCAAGCTCGGAGACCCCTTCGATCCCGAGACGACGCTCGGGCCGCTCAACAACGAGGGCGTGGCGGCCAAGATGGACGCCCACGTTCAAGACGCCACCGCGCGGGGCGCCGGCATCGTCGCCGGGGGCAAGCGGGACGGTGCTCGCGCAACGAGGCTGTACTGGCCGGCCACGATCCTCGACCACGTACCGCCCGACGCGCGGGCCGCGACCGAGGAGACGTTCGGTCCGATCGCCCCGGTCATCGAGATCGATTCACTCGAGCACGCGATCGAGCTCACCAACGCGTCGCCCTACGGGCTGCTCGCGGCCATCTTCACGCGGGACTTGAACAAAGGGCTCAGGTACGCCGACGAGGCCCGCACCGGCTTGGTCAACATCAACGAGACCACCAACTACTGGGAGAACCACCTCCCGTTCGGCGGCCGTGCCGGTACCGCGAGCGGCGTCGGCCGGGTGGGCGGACGCTACGCGATGGAGACGCTGACCGAACTCCAGACGGTCGTCATCGGCTGACTACTTCCCGGTCCGCGCTCCCCGTAGTCGCCCCGACGGGTCGCCCATGGCGTACCTGCACCTGATCTCGAGCGCCTGGTGGCCGGGCTGATGGTGTGGCACTTCGGCGCTACCTGGGCCCGTCGCTGCGCGCCGCGCTCCTCAGGTCACGACCGCCGGCTCGCGGCGGTAGAACGGCGCTGGAACCGGCTCGAGCGGGGTCCGTCCCGCGATCAGGTCTGCAGCCTTCTCGGCCAGCATGATCACCGGCGCGTAGATATTGCCGTTGGTGACGTAGGGCATTGCAGAGGCATCGGCGACGTTGATCCGGTCGAGACCGTGCACGCTCATCGTGTTCGGATCGACGACGTCCGTGTCACGGGTTCCCATGCGACAGGTGCACGAGGGATGGAGCGCGGTTTCGGCGTCCCGCGCCACCCAGCTCAGAACCTCCTCGTCCGACTGCACGGCCGGACCCGGCGACAGCTCGCCCGCGTCGAACGGCGCGAACGCCGGTTGGCTCAGGATGTGGCGCGAGCAGTGGATCGCCTCGACCCACTCGCGCCGATCCTGTGCGGTCGAGAGATAGTTGAAGCGGAGCGCCGGATGTGCGCGCGGGTTGCGAGACACGATCTTCACCGAGCCGCGCGCGTCTGAATACATCGGGCCGACATGCACCTGGTAGCCGTGTCCCTGCGGCGCTGAGCCGTCGTAGCGGATCGCCAGCGGCAGGAAGTGGAACATCAGGTTGGGATAGGCGACCTGGTCGCCCGAGCGGATGAAGCCACCCGCCTCGAAGTGGTTGGTGGCGCCGGGGCCGCTGCGGCGCAGCAGCCACTCGAGGCCGACCTTGGGGCGGTTCTTCCACTCGCGCGCGGGGGCGACCGACACCGGTTGCGTGCAGGCGTGCTGCACGTAGACCTCGAGGTGGTCCTGGAGGTTCTCGCCGACGCCCGGAAGGTCGTGGAGCGGTTTTATGCCCAGCGCCTCGAGCTCTCGAGCGTCTCCCACGCCGGAGAGCTGGAGCATCTGGGGCGTGTTGATCGCGCCGCCGCACAGGATCACCTGCCCGGCGTCGACTGTGTTGGTCTGCCGGCGCTGGACGACTTCGACGCCGGTGGCGCGGACGCCGTCGAACGTGACGCGCGTCACGAACGCGCGCGTGCGGACCTCGAGGTTCGGACGGTCCATGACCGGGTGCAGGAACGCGCGCGCCGCGCTGAGTCGCCGACCGCGGTAGATCGTGCGGTCGAAGGCGGCAAATCCCTCCTGCCGGTAGCCGTTCACGTCATCGGTGAGCGGATAGCCGGCCTGCTGCACGGCCTCGAAGAACGCCCGGAAGAGGGGGTTGGTGGCCGCTCCGCGCTCGAGCATCTGCGGGCCGGCGCCGCCCCGCCACTCGTCCGCGCCGGCCAGGCATGTCTCCATCCGCTTGAAGTACGGCAGGCAGTGGGCGTAGTCCCAGCTCTCCATGCCCGGGTCGGCCGCCCAGCGCTCGTAGTCGAGCGGGTTGCCGCGCTGGAAGATCATCCCGTTGATCGAGCTCGAGCCGCCAAGCACCTTGCCCCGGGCGTGGTAGATGCGGCGGCCGTGCATGTAGGGCTCGGGCTCGGACTCGTAGCGCCAGTCGTAGAAGCGGCTCCCGATCGGGAAGGACAGCGCCGCCGGCATGTGGATATAGACGTCCCACCACCAGTCCGCGCGGCCCGCCTCGAGCACCAGTACCCGCGTGCCTGGGTCCTCGCTCAGCCGGTTGGCGAGCACGCATCCGGCCGCGCCGCCGCCCACGATCACGACGTCGTAGCTCATGACCGGGCCGAGGTGTCGGCGGGCCGAGGTGTCGGCGGCAGGAATCACAGAACCGAGCGGATCTCCTGCTCGAACGTGGCGATGTGCCCGACCAGGATGTCCCGCGCTTTCGCCGCGTCGCCGGCGCCGATCGCCTCAAGCACGTCCTGATGCTCGTGCACCCGCGCGAACAGATGCGGCAGCCGGTCGATCACCAGGTACCAGATCCGGAGCGACAGGTTGAAGTACCGCGTCAGCGTCTCCTCCAGAAACGGGTTGGCGGCGCAGTGGTAGATGAAGCGGTGCACGCCCGCGTCGAGCTCCATCAGCGACTCGAGGTCGTCGCTCCCGAGGCTGCCTCGGAGCTGGTCGAGGAGCGCGGCCAGCTCGGTCCGCTGCGCGTCGGTGATCCGCTCGGCGGCGCGGTAGGCGGCATGACCCTCGAGCTGCGCACGCACGTCTGAGACGTGGGCCAGGTCGGTGATGTTGATCTCCGAGGCGAATGTGCCGCGACGCGGGAACACAGTGACCAGGTTCTCGAGCGCCAAGCGCTTGATCGCCTCGCGCACCGGCGTGCGTCCCATCTCGAGTTCGCGCCCGATCAGGTCCTCGTCGATCGGTTCTCCCGGGGGGATCCGCAACGTGACCAGCCGGTCGCGCAGCTCACGGTAGGCGCGATCCGCGAGGAGACCGCGTGCTGAGCCGCCCCGATCGTTGGAGACGACTGATATATCAGTCATCGATTAGGAGTCTATCGTCGAGTGGCTCGAGGCGGACGACCTGCGCACGATCGGTCAATCCACCGCCCCCCTCGACGTCATCCGGGCCGGCCGCGCGGCCAGGCTACCAGCGCGGAGCAGGATCAGCCCGAGCGTCGCCGCGCACAGCGCGGCGGCCAGCATGAACGGCACCGCGTCACCGGCCGCCTTGGCCAGCGAGCCGCCGCCGGCGGCGCCGGCGATCTGGCCCGCCGCCCAGGCAAAGTTGATCAGCGCCAGCGCATAGCCCTGGCTCATGCCGTGCGAGTCGGCCGCGTCGGACAGCATCGCCATGGCCGGCGCCCAGAAGGATCCCAGCGCCACGGTTTGCAGCACGATCACCACCGCCAGCACCAGCGCGGTCTGCGGCAGCGTGAAGAACGCCAGGGCGATCGCCGCGAACCCCAGCCCGATCCGCAGGGGGAACATCCGCCCCCGCCTGTCCGACACTACCCCGACCACCGGGCTCATGGCCGCCTCGATAGCCGCGGCGACCAGGAAGGTGGCGCCGATCCCGGCCGCGCCGGCTCCAAGTTGGCCGAGGCGGAGGGGGCCAAGCACGTTCATGGCGCCGGACGCGATAGCGGGCAGGGCGACCAGCCACATGCCGAGGACGATCGCCGGCCGGCGCAGCTGCCGGGCGAGGCTGGGACGTCCGGGGTCGACTTCCGGCGTGGTCGGGCTGGGGAGCAGCGCGACCGCCACGGCCAGTCCGACGGCCACCACCACCACGGCGGAGAACACCGGGCCGCGGCCCAGCGCGTGCGCGAGCGTTCCCACCACGGGGCCGAACAGCGCCCCGCCGATCCCCGCGGCGAGTGCACCGCCGATCGCGCTACCTCGCCGCTCGAGCGGGATCACCTCGATCAGCCAGACCATGCTGCCGGCCCAGGTGCACGCGCCGCCGAGACCCTGGATGAAGCGCGCGAGGTCGAGCAGGGCGACGTTGTCGAGCAGCCCGAAGGCCAGACTCGACCCGCCCATCAACGCGAGGCCCGTGTAGAGCGTGACGCGCGGCCCGGCCCGTTCGGCGAGCAGCCCACCCGGAAGCGAGCCCACCAGCGTCCCCACCGCGTAGCCGGCGGTCAGGACGCCGGCCGATGCCTTGGTCAGGTGAAGCTCGCGGGTCAGCGTGGGGAGCAGCGGCACCACCGCGGCGTAGAACATCGTGTCGACGAACACGATCGCCCCGGCGACCAGGAACAGGAGCCGCAGCTCGCGCTGGTTCATGTCGGTGGTGGGTGGATCGATGGGATCCGATCAGTCGCCTAGCTCGGCTCGCCGGCGGACCACGAACTCCTCGAGCTCGGCGCGGATGGCGTCATCGAGCGGCGGCTGCTCGTAGCGCTCGAGGGTGCCGCGCCAGATCTCGGCCGCGCGGGCGGCGGTGTCCTTGGCGCCGCGCTTGGACCAGCGGTCGAAGTTCTCGGTCGAGGACAGCAGCGGGCGGTAGAAGCACTCGCGGAAGCGCTCGAGCGTGTGGGCGGCGCCCAGGAAGTGGCCGCCCGGCCCGACCTCGACATGGGCGTCGTAGGCGAGCGAGGCTTCGTCGATCTCGAGCGGGGTGAATTCATGGCGGAGCTCGCGCAGCAGCTCGACGTCCACGATGAACTTCTCGTAGCAAGACACGAGGCCGCCCTCGAGCCACCCGGCCGAGTGCATCACGAAGTTGGTGCCGGCCAGGAACGTGGGCAGCATCGTCATGAGCGACTCGTAGGCGGCCTGGGCGTCCACCGTCTGCGAGGCGTTGAGCCCTCCGCCGCCGCGCCAGGGCAGGCCGAAGCGCCGCGCGATCTGGCCGGTGCAGAGCACGCCCATCCCGGACTCCGGCGTGCCGAACGAGGGCGAGCCCGACTGCATGTCGGTGTTGCTCAAGAAGGATCCGAAGACGACCGGGGCGCCGGGGCGGATCAGCTGGGCCAGCGCGATGCCGGCCAGCGCCTCGGCCACCTGCTGGACGAGCGTGGCCGGCAGCGAGACCGGCGACATCGCACCCATCAGCAGGAACGGGACTGATCACCACGGCCTGGTTGGCCTTCACGTACTCGAACATCGCGGCCAGCATGCGGTCGTCGTATCGGAGCGGCGAGTTCACGTTGATCAGGCTGATCGACACCGGGGCGCGCTCGATCGCCTCGCGGGCGCCGAACAGGATCTCACCCATCCTGATCGTGTCGGCGGCGTTCGGACCGCTCGTCACCGAGCCCATATACGGTTTGTCCGACAGCGTCTGGAGCGCGAACACCATGTCGAGGTGGCGGGAGTCCAGCGGGCGGTCCTCGGGCTCGCAGATCGTTCCCCCCGGCGAATCGAGCTGGTCGAACGTCTGGCAGAGCTTGACCAGGTTCTCGAAGTCGGCCATCTTGGCGTCGCGCCGGGTCGCGCCCTCGCGGATGAACGGAGGGCCGTACACCGGCGCGAACACCATGTGGTTGCCGCCGATGTGCGCGGTCTGAGCCGGATTACGCGCCTGAAGCTCGAACTCGCGCGGCGCCTTGGCGACCTGCTCGAGGATGAACTCGGGATCGAACCGGATGCGGTTCTCATCCTCGAGCGTCTGGCCCGCCCCGACCAGCAGGTCGACCGCCTCGGGGAGGAGGAATTCGATCCCGATCTCGGACACCAGCCGGCGCCAGCCGCGATCGATCACGTCCATCGCCTCTTCGCTGAGGATCTCGTAGCGGGGCATGGAGTTGACGAACACGGCGGCCTCCTGTGGGGGTTGACCTGGCGAGCTGTATCCGTAAATCTATATCGCGTGGAACAACAGTTCCAAGTTACGCGGGAGGGCCCGGCTCAGGGCACCGCCGCGATCGATCGCGGCGCCGATCTGCTCGTGCGCGTGCTCGAGAGCGAGGAGCCGGTCGCCCTGACCGACCTGGCCGCGGCCGCCGGCCTGCCCAAGAGCACCGCCTCCCGTCTGGTCAGCGCGCTCGAGCGCCGCGGGCTGATCGAGCAGGACGGCGAGCGCGGACGGCTGCGGCCGGGGCCGGCCATCCTGCGCGTGGCCGAGCGCAGCATGCTTCAGCGCCACCTGGTCGAGCTGGCCCGGCCGTCGCTCGACGCGCTGTCGGAGGCCAGCGGTGAGACCATCAACCTGGCCGTGCCCGCCCACCACGGGGTCGAGCACGTGGCGCAGGTGGACAGCCGTCATTTCCTGGGCGTCGGCCAGTGGCTGGGGAAGTCGGTCGACTACCACTGCACGGCCAACGGCAAGGTGTTCCTGGCCTTCGGGCGCGCTTCGGTCTCGGAAGCGGAGCTGCACCGGTACACCGCTCGGACCATCGTCGAGACCGACCTTCTGCGCGGCGAGCTCGAGAGTGTGCGGGCACAGGAGTCTGCCACCGCCACCGACGAGCTGGAGACCGGGTTGTCGGCGATGGCCGCCCCGGTGCGCGGGGCGCGCGGCGACGTGATCGCCGCGCTAAGCGTCTCCGGGCCAACGCTGCGGATGACGCCTGCGCGGATCCGCGAGCTGCAACCGATCCTGACCCACGAGGCGCGGACGCTCAGCCGGCGCCTCGGCCACCGAGAGCAAGGAGAACGCGCTGCATGAACGGGAGGTGCGGAGATGGCCACTGACGAAGAGATCCTCCAGCTGTTGTACGACGAGACCCTGGTCGGGAACGCGCCGGTGGTCAGACAGGGCGTCGAGGACGGCCTCGAGCAGGGGATGGAACCCGAACGGATGCTCTACGACGCGCTGATCCCCTCGCTGGAGGAGGTGGGCGCGCGGTTCGAGCGCGGAGACTTCTTCGTGCCCGAGATGCTGATCGCCGCCCGCGCCATGCAGGGCGCGCTCGACATCCTCCGGCCCCTGCTGGCCGAGACCGGCATGGCCCAGGTCGGCACGTTCCTGATGGGCACGGTCAAGGGCGACGTGCACGACATCGGGAAGAACCTGTGCAACATCATGCTCGAGGGCGCGGGCTTCTATGTGATCGACCTCGGGGTCAACGTCGCGCCCGAGAAGTTCATCGAGCAGATCGAGGAGCACAACCCGGACATCGTCGGCTTCTCGGCCTTCCTCACCACGACCATGCCGATGTTCAAGGCGAACATCAACGCGCTCGAAAAGGCCGGTTTGCGCGAGAAGGTGATCGTGATGGTGGGCGGCGCGCCGGTCACCCAGGAGTACGCGGACGCGGTTGGCGCCGACGGTTACTCGGCCGATGCCTCGGCGGCGGTCAAGAAGGCCAAGGAGCTGATCGAGCTGCGGCGCGAGAAGGTGCCCGCATGAGCGGCTCCGTGGTCCCCGCCGAGACCGTGCTGCGGTCGCGCACGAAGTCGGTGACGATCGCCGCGAACCGCCCGTTCTGCATCGTCGGCGAGCGGATCAACCCGACCGGGCGCAAGAAGTTCGCCGAGGAGCTGCGGGCCGGCGAGCTGTCGACCGTGACGCACGACGCGGTGACCCAGGTGGAGGCGGGCGCCGACATGCTCGACGTCAACGCGGGCATTCCGCTGGTGGACGAGGCCGACCTGTTGACGACGATGCTGCAGACGGTTCAGGTGGCGGTCGACGTGCCGATTTGCATCGACTCCTCGGTGATCGAGGCGCTCGAGGCGGGCCTGTCCGTGTACGAGGGCCGGGCGCTGGTCAACTCGGTGACCGCCGAGGACGACCGCCTTTCCGAGATTCTCCCGCTGGTGGCGCGCCACGACGCCGCGGTGATCGGGCTGGCCAACGACGAGACGGGCATTCCGGAGACGCCGGCCAAGCGCCTGGAGTGCGCACGGAAGATCGTCTCGGCGGCGGCCGATTTTGGGATCGCGCGCGACGATGTCGTGATCGACCCGCTGGCCATGACCGTCGGCGCCGACCCGGAGGCGGTGAAGACGACGCTGAGGACGATCAGCCTGATCCGCGACGAACTCGCGGTGAATATGTGCCTGGGCGCGTCGAACGTGTCGTTCGGGCTGCCGGATCGCCATGCGCTGAATGCCGCGTTTTTGCCGATGGCCATGGCGGCCGGGCTGACCAGCGCGATCATGTCGACGGCTCGGCCGGTGGTCGATGCGGTGCGGGCGAGCGACCTCATGCTCGCCCACGACGAATGGGGCGCAAACTGGATCGCGGTTCATCGCGCCCGCCAGGCCACGCTGGCCGAGGAGGCCTCTGTGCCGTGAGCGGCCCGTCGCCGCAGCGCCG
Organism: uncultured Solirubrobacterales bacterium; assembly: GCA_963743345.1. Classification (GTDB taxonomy): domain Bacteria; phylum Actinomycetota; class Thermoleophilia; order Solirubrobacterales; family Solirubrobacteraceae; genus Palsa-465. The sequence goes on along the minus strand of CAVUPW010000025.1, from coordinate 235,300 downwards.
CAGGCTTTCGCTTCCGTCCGAGGAGCCGGCGCCGGCGCCGGACGACGGCACCGGACGCGTACGGCTCCGCTTCCTTCCCGAGGGGGCGGACGTCCGCGTTCCCAGCGGCACCCCGGTATTCGACGCGGCGAGCTGGAACGGAATCGCGATCGACTCCACCTGCGGCGGTCACGGGACGTGCAAGAAGTGTCGCGTGCGGATCGTGTCCGGGGATGTGCCGGTCGGGCCGTTGGATCCTCGGGCGTTCACGGTTGACGAGCTGCGGGAGGGATGGCGGCTTGCGTGCCGTGCCTCGGCCCGGGGCGACCTCGTGGTCGAAGTGCCTCCTTTGCAGACCCGGCCGAAGGCGGCGCTGGCCGGGGTAGGGCGGCACGTCATCCTGCGCCCGGCGGTCCAGAAGCGCCACCTGGTGCTGGAGGAGCCCTCGATGGAGGACCAGCGCTCCGACCTGCAGCGCGTGCTCGACGCGCTGGATGATCTGGAGCCTCGGGCGCCGTTGGAGGTGCTGCGGTCGCTGGGGTCGGTGTTGCGGTCCGCGGGCTGGGATGTCACCGCGGTTGTGTGCGATCAGGAGCTGATCGATCTGGAGCCAGGGGACACGACGGCGCGCCGGTTCGCGATCGCGTTCGACGTCGGCACGACCACCGTGGTGGCGACGCTCTTGGACTTGGAGAGCGGGCAGCCCGTCGCGGTGCGCTCGATGCTCAACCGCCAGCAGCCGTTCGGGGCCGATGTGATCACCCGGATCTCGGCCACGATGATGGATCCGGATGCGCTGGGCGCGCTACGTGCGCGGGTGCACGAGACGCTGGCTTCGCTCGTCGCCGAGGTGTGTCTCGAGGGCGGGGTCGATCCGCGTGTGGTGTACGAGATCACCGTGTGCGGCAACGTGACGATGATGCACCTGGCTCTGGGCATCGATCCCGAGCCGTTGTCGATGGCGCCGTTCGTCGTCTCCACGCACGCGTTCCCCGAGACGCTGGCGTGCGACTTCGGGCTCGAGGTGCATCCGCGGGCGCCGGCCTTCGTGTTTCCGTCGCTGGGCGCCTACGTCGGCGGCGACATCGTGGCCGGCATGCTGGCGACGGGCATCACCCGAGATCGGCGGCTGCGGCTGTTCATCGACGTGGGCACCAACAGCGAGATCGCGCTGGGGTCGGTCGATCGCGTGGTCGCGACCGCGGCGCCGGCCGGCCCTGCGTTCGAGGCGGCGCAGATCAGGTGCGGCATGCGCGCCGCGCCGGGCGCGATCGAGGGAGTCAAGGTGTCCGTCGACGGCGTGTCGCTCGATGTGATCGGAGATGAGCAGCCGGTCGGCATGTGCGGCTCGGGCCTGGTCGACGCGGTCGCCGAGCTCGTCCACTGCGGGCTGCTCGACCACTCGGGCCGGTTCATCCCGGACTCCGAGGCCGCCGAGTCACATCCGGGGCTGGCGTCTCGGCTCACGAAGATCGGGAAGGAGCGGGTGTTCGTGCTGGACTGGCGTGGCTCCTCCGATCCCGAGCGCTCGGTGTTCCTCTCCCAGCGCGATGTGCGCGAGCTCCAGTTCGCCAAGGCCTCGATCGCCACCGGATGGAACATCCTGCTCGGGGAGCTGGGCGTGCAGGCGGACGAGATCAGCCAGGTGCTGCTGGCCGGAAGCTTCGGCGCCTACCTGACGCCTATGAGTGCGGTACGGATCGGACTCGTTCCGCGGATCGCGCTGCCGCGGATCGTGTCGGCCGGGAACGTCGCCGGCGAGGGAGCCAAGATCGCCGCGCTCTCGGTCCGCGAGCGGGCAGAAGCGCATTCGATCCTGCGCGAGGTCGAGTACGTCGAGCTGTCGGGACGGCCCGACTTCAACGATATGTTCGTCGACCAGCTGGCCTTACCAGGATGAGGACGGTGGTCGCATGCGGGGCCCTGGCGCTCGACGTGCGCCGGGTGGCGGCGCGGCGCGGCTGGGAGCTGAAGGTGATCCCGGTGCCGGCGTTGCTGCACAACCACCCCGACCGCATCGGCGTTGCCGTTGCCGGGTTCTCCGCAGACCACGATGTCGTGGCGGTTGCCTACGGGGACTGCGGCACGTCCGGCGCGCTCGACGGGTTCCCGCGCCTCGAGGGCGAGCACTGCTACGACGTGTTCGCCCGGGACGAGGTGCGTGATGCTTTGGCGGAGGAGCCCGGCACCTACTTCCTCACCGATTTCCTGGCCCGCACGTTCGAGCACACGGTCTGGCGCGAGCTCGGGCTGGACCGCTACCCCGAGCTGCGCGAAGACTACTTCCGTCACTACACGCGCGTGATGTGGCTCGCGCAGCGGCCGACCCCGGTTACCCGGGCGGCCGCTGCGCGCGCGGCTGAGCGGCTGGGTCTGCCGCTGGTCGAGCGCGAGGTGGGCGACGCCGGCTTGGAGCGCCAGCTCGAGCGGCTACTCACGCGCGCCGCCGCGGCCGCCTAGGTAGGACGGTTAACTCGACACTCGCCGCGCGCCCAGTGGTGAATGTGCATTCACGCGGCTCTGGCACGGGTTTCGCGCCACTCGGCTGGCGTTGGGGGTCGAGTGGCGAGTTAACCGGGGACCCAGTTCATGCCCGCAACGCACTGAGCACGGCCACCCCGGCGAGCATGGTGCACACGCCGAGCGTGCGCTGGCGGCTGAGCCGCTCGCCGAAGACGAAATAGGCGCCGAGCGCGGCCAGACCGCCGACCTGCGAGCCGAGCACCGCGGCGACCGCGATGCCGTGCCGGGCGCCCGTTGTGTAGGAGTAGAAGCCAAGCACCTCGCACACCCCTGACGCGACCACCAGCGGGGCGGCGCGGCGGGTGATCTCGAGGCGGCGGGTGACCGCCAGCGGCAGGGCGAGGGCCACGACGCCGATCGCGCGGGCGGACAAGACCACCCAGGACACCGGCAGCTCGGCGCCGGCGCGCCCGGTCGCGTACAGGCTGACCCCGAAGGCGAGCGCGGCGGCCATCGCCAGCAGGACGGCGTAGGTGGGACGGGGTGCCGCGCCGGCCTCGCGGGACGCGGTCTCGGGCATCGAAGCCAGCCAGACGCCGGCCACGATCGCCGCCAGCGTCACGGCGATCCCGGGGGCCAGCGGCTCGCCGGCGATCACCGCGATCACCGCCGCCACCGCGCCCTCGGTCGAGACAAGCGGGGCGACCAGCGTGACCTGACCAATCCGCAGGGCGCTGTAGGTGAGCACCAGGCCCACCACGTTGCCGCCGCCCGACAGGGCCAGCCAGGCGACCGAGCTTGGGCCGAGGCGGCTCGGCACCCCGCTCAGGGCGGCGGCCGGTACGGTGATCAACAGTCCGACCAGCATCATCCATGCCACCACCGAGGACGGGGCGATCATCCGGCTCGAGCGCGACGAACACAAGCGTCGAGAGCGCCCACGCGGCCGCGGCGCCCAGCCCGCCCAGAATCGCGATCACCGCACGCTCCGCGGGACGACGGCACCGGGAATCACATGCATGACAGCACAGTACGGCCCCGCCATGCAGCGTCTCGGACTCGCCCGGCCACAGCGTCACTGGCATCGTCCGACGCCTCGCCGACGAGGTTGTCCGCAGGCATCAGCCGCCGTCGTCGATCGCCTCGGATAGCAGCGTCGCCACGTCGGCCACGCGCAGATCGGCGCCGGCGCTCTGCACGCCGTCGTCCAGCATCACCGTGCAGAACGGGCAGGCCACGGCCAGGGTGCCGGCGCCGGTGGCGGCCGCCTCGCGCACCCGCTCCTCGTTGATCGGCTGGGCGCGCTCCTCCATCCACATGTGCGCGCCGCCGGCGCCGCAGCAGAACGTCTGCTTGCCCGAGCGTTGCATCTCGATCGGCGCGCCAATGGCCGACACAATTTCACGCGGAGCGTCGAGCACGTCGTTGTGGCGGGCCAGGTAGCAGGAGTCGTGATAGGTGACCTGGCGCTGGTCGGCCCGGCTCGGGTTGAGGCGGCCGTCGCGCACGAGCGTGGAGAGCAGCTCGGAGTGATGGATCACCTCGTAGGTGCCGCCGAAGTCCGGGTACTCGTTGGCCAGCGTGTTGAAGCAGTGCGGGCAGCCGGTGACGATCTTCGTGATCCCGGACTCGTTCAGGGTCTCGACGTTCTGCTCGGCGAAGGCCTGGAAGACGTACTCGTTGCCGATCCGGCGCGCCGGATCGCCGGTGCAGCTCTCGCGGGGCCCGAGAATCGCGAAGTCGACGCCGGCCTTGGTCAGCACGCGCGCCGTGGCCTGTGCCGTTCGGCGCGCGCGCTCGTCGAACGACGAGGCGCACCCCACCCAGTAGAGGTACTCAGGCGCGGGGTCGCCCGGTTCGAGCACGCGCACGCCGAGCTCGGCCGCCCAGTCGGCCCGTTCGGACTGCGCCTTTCCCCATGGGTTGGAGGCGCGCTCGACGTCGCGCAGCATCGGCTCCGCCTCGGCCGGGAAGCTCGCCTCGACCATCACCAGATGCCGGCGCAGGTCGACGATGTGATCGACGTGCTCGATCGAGACCGGGCAGGCCTGGATGCACGCCCCGCAGGTCACGCAGTCCCAAACCATGTCGGCCGGGACAGCGTTCGGAACGAGCGGCGTGTCGTTGTCCTGCGCGAGGACCTGGTCGCGCAGGCCCATGATGAGGAGCTTGGGGGAGAGGACCTTCCCGGTGGCGAAGGCCGGGCACGCGTCCTGGCAGCGCCCGCACTCAGTGCACGAGAACGTGTCGAGTACCTGCTTCCAGGTGAGGTCGGTGGCCTTGCCGGCGCCGAACCTCAGGTCCTCCTCCGGGACGTCGGGGTCGTCGAACTTGAGCGGCTCGAGCCGGCCGCCGGCCCGGGTGCGCCCGAACCACACGTTGACTGCGGCTACGAAGATGTGCAGGTGCTTGGAGTGGGGGAGGTAGGCCAGGAAGCCCAGGATCGTGAGCACGTGAACCCAGACGAACGCGCGCTCGAGCACGCGGGTTGTCTGGTTGTCGGCGAACAGGTGCGAAAGCGCGTTGGACACCGGGGACCACTCGGCTGGCCACTCGTTCAGATGCAGCGCGATCCGCGTGGCGTGCCAGAGGAGAAGGCTGATCACGATCGTGGCGATCAGGCCGAGGATCAGGTCGGCCTCGCCCAGATGGCTGCCCTGGAAGCGGCGCGGGCGCTGCACCTTGCGGATGTAGAAAGCGGCGATCACGCCGACCAGGACGAGCACGCAGAAGACGTCGACGAGCAGCGCGTACCAGCCCTGGTGTCCCAGCCAGGGCAGCGTCGAGTGCTTGTCGACCACGCCGATCAGCGCGATCACGATGGTCGGGGCGAGGACCAGGAAGCCCCAGAAGATGAACGCGTGCGTCAGTCCGGGCCCGAGGCGCTGGAGCAGCTTGCGCTGACCCAGCACGATCGTCGCCTCGTTGCGGGCGCGGCGGCCGACGTCGCCGGCGCGCTGCGCGGGCTGGGCGGGGGCGGCGGCTCGCACCAGACCGATGAGCAGGCGCACGCGCGTGACGAACAGGGCGGCGCTGACGGCGACGGCGGCGGCGAGCGCTAAGGCGGAGACCAGCAAGCGAAACCCGAGGTCGGCGTGGTCACCCGCCCCCTGAGGCGCCGCCAGAGGTGCCGCTGGACGCGCCGCCGGACGCGCCGCCGAGCGCCGCCGGACGCGCCGCCGGACGCGCCGCCGACAGTTCGGATCTGGCGGATCTCGGCCGAGATGGCGGGCACAACCTCGTGCAGGTCCCCGACCACCGCGTAGTCGGCGCCGGCGAAGATCGAGGCCTCGCGGTCGGGGTTGATGGCGAGGAGCTTCTTGGCCCCCTTGCAGCCCGCCATGTGCTGGGTGGCGCCGCTGATCCCGCACGCGATGTACAGCGACGGCGAGACCTTCGTTCCGGTCTGCCCGACCTGATCGGTGTGCGGCCGCCAGCCTGCGCTGGTCACCGCCCGCGAACAGCCGACCGCGGCGCCCAGCAGTCCGGCCAGCTCCTCGATCACGCCGAAGCCCTCGGCCGACCCGACCCCCCGCCCGCCCGACACGACGACGTCCGCGTCGGCCAGCGAGACGCCGGCGCTGACCGCCTCGAGGCGCTCGGATACCTTGACCCTCCCGGCGGCCGCGGAAACGTTCTCGACGTCGACGTTCTCGGCTGCCGGGTCGCCGGCCACCGCGTGCGGGGCGACGGTCAGCAGCGCCGGCGCGCCGTGCAGCACCCCCTCCTCGAGCAGGCTGCCGCCCCAGCGGACGCGGGTCAGCGTCATCGGATCGCCGGGGGTGGCCGCCATGCAGTTGGCGGCCATCGGAAGGTCGAGCTCCGCGGCCACGTGGGCGAGCACCTCGTTGCCGCGGTCGGTCCCCGGAGCCACCACGGCGCTCGGAGCACGCTCCCGGATCAGGTTGGCCAGGGAGGTGGCCGAGCCGTCCGGCGAGTACCCGCCGGCGTCCTCGAGCGCGACCGCCTGGATGCCGTCCTTCAGTCCGCGGGCGAACGCGAGCGCCTGGCGGAACAGCTCGTCGTCGGAGCGCTCGGCGAAGACCAGCACCATCGGGAGTTACACCAGCCCCAGTTCCTGGAGCACTCCGACCACCGCGCCGGCCGCATCAGGCCCGTCTCCGAGGACCTGGGCCTGCTTGCCCGAACCGGGCGGGAGCGTGAGCTTGACCATCTCCATGCGCGGCTCCCGGCGGGGTGGGCTCGAGCTCGCCACCGGCTTGCGCTTGGCCCGCAGCCGCCCGGGAACGGACGGATAGCGCGGCAGGTTGATGCCCTCCTTGACCGTCACTACCGCCGGCAGCGGGACGACGTAGACATCGCGACCGCCAGGGACCTCCTGCTCGCAGCGCACGCTGCCGTCCTGTTTTGTGATCGCCTTCACGCCGGTCACGCACGGGAGTCCGAGCCGGTGGGCCACCCGGATCGCCACCTGGTAGTTGCCGACGTCGGCCGACTCGTTGCCGAACAGGAGCAGATCGTAGGGCTCGGGCTCGGCTTCGATCGCCGCCACGATCGCGCCGGCGGTGGCCTGCGCATCCCATTCCTCGGGGCCCTCGGTGACGAGGTGCACGGCGCGGTCGATGCCGATCGCCATCATGTCGCGCAGCTGTTCCTCGGCCTCGGGGGGGCCGAGCGTGAGCACGGTCGAGGAGCCGCCGTGCTGCTCGATCAGCCGGACCGCCTCCTCGCAGCCGCACTCCTCGTGCGGGCTGATCGTGAAGCCCAGGTGCCGTGTGGAGATCGCGCGCTCGTCGTCGGTGAGGACGATCTTGCCGCCGGTGAGCGGGACGCGCTTGACGCAGACCAGGACGTTCATCTGGCGTTCAGGTTCAGGACGCACGCGCGCGTTGTCGGGATCGAACAGCGGGGTGGAGTCGTTGGTGGCGACCGTCACCGGATAGCGCTCGCCCATGTACTCCACCGCGAGCTCTGCGCCGACCACGGCGTGCTCGGGCGGCAGGTAGCTCATCAGGATGTGCTTGCCGACCGACGGGCCGGCGCCGGCGCTGGTCACGTAGGAGCGGCGGCCCTCTGCGGTCCGTCATCGGGTCGCCGTCGCGGGTGAGTATCGGCTCCTTGCCGAGCATGTAGCGCTTGACGCCCGACTTGCGACGTGTGGTCGTCGACGGTCAGCGTGCACATGATCGCGGCGGGTTCCTCGCCGCGGTGGCGAAGGTGGGCCTCCTTGCCGATGAAGTCGTCGTCCTTCGCCTTGCCCCAGGCCATGCCGGCCTCGACCACGTTGTAGTCGCCCTCGAGCTCGGCGCCGTAGGCGCGGTAGCACTTCTCCAGACGTCCGGTGGTGCCGTACACGCCGATCCCGGCCGGAATGATCCGGTGCGGCTCGCCGGCCTCGGCGATCAGGTCCCACAGCCGGGCGCCCTGCTCGATCGGCACGTACAGCTCCCAGCCCAGGTCGCCCACGTAGGAGATGCGGGACGGCGAGGACCTGGAGGGGGCCGGTCTCGATCGGCTTGCAGCGGGCGAAGGGAAGCCCTTCGTGGGAGACGTCATCGGATGTGATGCTGGCGAGGATGTCGCGGGCGCGCGGGCCCCACAGGCCAATCGTCGTCCAGGCGTTCGTCTGGTCGTGGACCTGTGCCGAGCCGTCGTCCGGCAGGTGGTCGGCGAACCACTTGAGGTCGGACATCCCGTAGGCGCCGCCCGTGACCACTCGGAAGACATCGTCGGCCAGGCGCATGATCGTCAGGTCCTGCTTGAAGCCGCCGCTCGGGGTGAGCAGCGGCGTGTAGACGACCCGGCCGGTTTCGACGTTCATCTGCCGCATGGCCACCCGCTGGACGGTTTGCAGCGCGCCCGGGCCGGTCACGTCGAAGATGGCGAACGCGCTCAGGTCGATCATCGCCGCCCGGTCGCGCATGGCCAGGTGCTCGGCGTTGATGATCGGCGACCACCAGCGCGCGTCCCACTCGGCTTCTCGTTTCGTGATCCGGTCGGCGTACTCGTCCAGTAATCCCGCGTTCGACTCGTACCACTGCGGGCGCTCCCAGCCGGCGCCCTCGTAGAACACGGCGCTCAGCGCTTGCTGCCGCCCGTGGAACGGCGAGAGCCTGACGTCGCGGTCAGAGGCCCACTGCTCGCCCGGATGGACGATCCCGTACATCTTGTTGAAGCCCTCGGAGGCGCGGGCAACGATGTGGGCGCGCGTTCTCTGGCACGGATATGCGCGCGCCAGGTTGGACTCGTAGACGTCGATCTCCGAGTCGCCGTGCACGATCAGCTCGGCCACCGTCTTGCCGGCGCCGGGTCCCTCCTTGATCCAGATCGCCGCCGCCGACCAGAGGCCGCGGACCTCGGGCGTCTCGCCGAGTAGCGGCATGCCGTCGTAGGTGACCGACAGCACGCCGTTGATCGCGTACTTCACGCCGACCGTCTCGTCGCCAACGATCTCGGGCATCAGATCGAGCGCCTGCTCCATCTGGGGATCGAAGTCCTCCTGGGTGAACGGCAGCTCGGTGGGGCTGAGCGCCGACTCCTCGATGCTCGGTATGTCGTCGGCTTCGAGCGTGATCGGGCGGTGCGCGTAGGAGCCGATCTCGAGGCCGGTGCCCTCCTGGCGCTCGTACATGTTGGTGTCCATGTCGCGGACGATCGGATACTCGATCAGCAGCTTCGTGTCGGCGAACCGCGGTGCCGGCCCGATGTCGATCATCTGGTGGACCATCGGCGTCAACGGAATTGACGCGCCGGCCATGCGGGCGATGCGCGGGCTCCAGGCGCCGCAGGCGATCACCACCAGGTCGGCGTCGAGGTCGCCCCGCGTGGTCCTCACGCGCCGGACGCGACCGCCCTCCACGTCGATGCCCAGCACCTCAGTATTGGCCATCACCGTCATCCCGGCCTCGACCGCGCACTCGCGCATGATCGTCCCGGCCCGCAGCGAGTCGACCACGCCGGCGCCCGGGGTGTAGAAGCCGCCCAGGATCAGCTGCTCGTTGATGAACGGGACGAGCTCCCTGACTTGCGACGGGGTCAGCAGCTCGACCGGCTCGATGCCCCAGGATTTCGCCGAGGCCATCCGGCGAGTCAGCTCCTGCATCCGCTCCTCGGTGCGGGCGATCTCGATACCGCCGCTCTCGATGAACACGTCGAGGTCCTTGTACTGGCGCATGCTCTCGAGCGTGAGCGAGGTCATCTCCTTGGAGTGGTCGACCGGGAAGATGAAGTTCGAGGCATGGCCCGTCGAGCCGCCCGGATTGGGGAGAGGGCCCTTGTCGACGAGCGTGAGGTCGCTCACACCGAGGCGGGTCAGGTGATAGGCGAGGCTGTTGCCGACGATGCCGGCGCCGATGACCACGACCTTCTGGTTGCGCGCTCCGTTGATGTTGCCGCCGCCCATTCCCCTGATATATCAGATGCATGTCAGGTGTCGCAACGCGGGGGAATCGGAGCGCCCGAGGCCCGAGGCCTGCGCGAGAAAGCCGGAAGATCACGAGCGGGTTTCTCAGCCAGGCCGGATCACGGCGTCGGCAGGCCCCGCTCGAGACGCCGGCGGCGTTCCGGGAGCTGCTGCTCGGGTTCCTGGAGGGGGCCGCCGGCTAGCGCCGGGCGGCCTGCCGGCGCTCGATCCGCCGGCGCTCGGCCCGCGGCACGCTCTTCTTGGCCGGCGGCGGCGCCGAGTCGGGCTCGACCCGCAGGACCCGGATCGCGGTGAGGATGGTCAGCAGGGTCATCAGCACCGCGCTGCTCACACACCACTGGCAGATCGCCTTGATCGTGAACAGCTCGCGGTAGGTGAGGTACATGCTGAACAGAAAGCCGACGAGGGCCACCCCGAAACCGGCGGCCCGTCCGACATCGTTGCGGATGGCCAGGCTGAACAGAATCCCGATGTAACCGGCCAGGCCGAGAACGGCAACCGGGATGCCGTCGAGCTTGGAGTAGACCGAGGTCTGGACGGTCTCGCACCCGCCGCTCGACAGGCACACCACCTTGAGGCCGGCGTAGTGGGTGTAGGTGAGGTATCCCGCCACGCCGATCCCGATCAGGCATAGCACCCCGATGGCGATCCGGAGCCGCCGGTCGACGGCGGCGTAGGCGGAGGTGGGGACGCCGTTGCCGACCGCGGCCGGTCACGAGACCTGCTTGATCGCCTGCTGGAGTTGGGCGTAGGTGGGCACGGCGGAACTCGCCGCCGCCTCCCCCTTGGGCCCCTTGAAGATCAGGGTCGGCGTGCCGCTGACGCCGATCTGGCGCCCGGTGCGCTCGTCGCTGATGACCTGGTTGGTCAGGCTCGAGTCGTTGCGGTCGGATTGCCATTGGGGCAAGTTGAGTCCCGTCACCTGTGCGGCCAGCCCCTGCAGGTATTTCTCGTTCGCGTAGCCGGTGCCCTCCTCGCCTTGCTCGCGATAGAAGAGCTCGGTGTACTGCCAGAACTTGCTCTGTTTGCCCGCGGCCAGCCCGGCCACCTGCTGGGTATTGAACACGCTCCGATCCGGCCCGTTGCAGGTCGCGGTGCAGAACGACGCGTAGACCACCTTCACCTTCCCCGCGCGCACGTCGTTGGCGACCAGCTGCGGGAACCCGCCGGACAGCGTGAAGGCCTTGCAGGTCGGGCACTCGTAATCGCCGTAGTAGGTCATCGTGACCTTCGCCTTGGGGTTCCCGAGCACGGCTCCGTTCTGCGGGATCCCGGTCAACAGCTGATTGACGCTGGTGACCGTGCCGTTTGCCTGGGTGCCGGTCTGCAGCCCGCCCTTCTTGCCGCCGCTGTTGATCAGCACCAGCGCGACGACGATGACGACCGCGCCCAGCACCGTGCCGCCGACCATCCGAATGCGTTGCTGGCGGCGCGCGCGCTCGGCTCGCGCACGTTCCTCGGCGAGGCGACGGGCACGCGCCTCTTCCTTCTGCTTGGTTCGGGATGCCATGTCCTCAAAAGCCGCACACGGGCGGCGCTCGCGAAGTCAGGATAGCGGGAGCGACGCCGCGCTCGCGGCGCTTGACGCGCGTCTTAAGCAGCTCTTCGCTTTGTCACGGGGTGGGGCCGGGAGCGGCACCGACGAGCACGGACTGCGGTCGAGGATGTCGCCGAGCCGCCCGAGGCCCTCTCCAGGGAGGCCTGCTTACCCGCTAATGCTAATTGCGTGTATACCCGCTAATTGCGTGTAAACATCCTGTGATCGAGGTGCGGTCCGCCACGTTGGATTCCTCGCCGACCACTACAGTCTCCTCCCATGTCGCGTGAGCACAGCGATGCGCAGCCTGGAGGCCAGACGACCGCCCAGCGCTGCTCAGGCCAGGCTCCAGGTGGCGGTGATCGACCGCGATCCCGGCTTCATGCAGGTTTTGGCGAATCGCCTCGGGACGCTTGGATGTGAGCACCGGGCGCTGTCCAGCCCGGCCACGGTGGAGACGCTGGTGGCCATGCGGCTGAATGCCCTCGTGCTCGACCTCACCGTGGTCGGCCCGGACAGCTGGGAGTACCTCGAGCGGGTGTGCGGACGCCTGCCCGGGCTGGCCGTGATCGTCTGCACCGGCCCCTCGTCGGTGGCGCAGCGCGTGCGCGGCCTGCGGCTGGGCGCCGATGCATGGATGACCAAGCCCTGCCATCCCGAGGAGCTCATCTGCGTGATCGAGGCGGCGGTGCGCCGCCATCGGCGTCACGAGCTGCCTCAGGTCGACGTGGCGGCGACGATCGGCGAGATCACAATCCGCCCCGATCTCTACCAGGCCTACGTGAGCGAGCAGAGCCTCGAGCTCACCGCGCGCGAGTTCGAGATTCTCCAGCTCCTCGCCCAGTCCGACCGCGTGCTGCGCCGCGAGGAGATCTACGAGCGGGTGTGGGGCTACGCGATGGCGCACGGCGACCGCTCGGTGGATGTGTTCGTCCGCAAGCTCCGTCAGAAGCTGCGCGCGATCTCCCCCACCTGGAGCTACATCCATACTCACTTCGGGGTCGGCTACCGCTTCTCGCCCGAGCCCGAGGGCGCCGAGTTCGACGAGGCGAGCCGGGTCGACGTGTCCGCGCCCGAGCTGCCGGCCGCGCTCAGCCACTGAGCCATCGGGGGACGGCTGGGGCCGGTCCCGCGCCCATTCGCCGCGCGGTCCTCGCCACACCGATCGCGACGGCCTCGGGGCGGCGCTCGATCACAAGTTGTTCACATTGTCGTCACGACTCGATAACGCCATAGACCGGCCGGGACGCGACCATCGCACCACATGTCGGCAACCGCCAGGTCGGGCAGCGAGGTCATCGAGGTTGGTCCGCTGCAGATCTTTCCCGACGAGCATCTCGCCCGCACCAACGGGCGCGTGCTCGTGCTCTCGATCAGGGAGCTGCGCCTCCTGACCGAGCTCGGCCGGCGCGCCGACCGGATCGTGCCGCGTGAGGAGCTGTTCCGTCTCGTGTGGGGACGTGAGATGCGCGCTGGCGACAGGTCGGTCGACGTGTACGTGCGCAAGCTGCGCGTGAAGCTCGAACAGGCGCTGCCGGAGTGGCGCTACATCCACACCCACTTCGGGCTGGGGTACCGGCTGGCGGCCGAGCCGGCACAAAACGTAAACGAACGGTTCACAACTGGATAACACCGCGGTGCAGCGCTGCCCCGAGACTCTGCGCAACCGAAAGCGAAGGAGATGACCTTGAGATACCGTCGAACCCCCGCGATCGCGCTGGCGATCGCCGCAGCGCTGTTAGTCGCAGCGTGCGGATCCAGTAACAGCAGCTCAAGCTCCGCCGCCAGCGGCGGATCGAGCAGCTCGAGCTCGAGCGGCAAGTCGACCGTGAACGGCGCCGGCTCGACCCTGGCCGCCCCCATCTACCAGCAGTGGGCTTCGACCCTGTCCGGCCAGGGCGTCACGCTGAACTACAACCCGGTCGGCTCGGGCACCGGCATCGCCGATCTGCAGACCGCCACGGTTAACTTCGCCGGCAGCGACCCCGCGCTCAAGTCGAGCGACACGGCGAAGATGAAGGGACCGGCGCTCCAGTTCCCGGTCGCGTTCGGCGCGATCACGGTCTCCTACAACCTGTCCGGGATCAAGAGCGGCGTGAAGCTCGATGGCCCGACGATCGCCAAGATCTACTTGGGTCAGATCAAGACCTGGAACGACCCCGCGATCAAGGCGCTGAACTCCGGGCTGAGCCTGCCCAGCACGAGCATCACTGTCGTTCACCGGTCCGACTCGTCCGGCACGACCGCCGGCTTCACCAAGTTCCTTGCGGCCACCGATCCGACCTGGGCGTCCCAGGTCGGCACCGACAAGGACGTCAAATGGCCGACCGGGACGGGCGCGGCCAAGAACTCGGGCGTCGCGGCCGCGGTGAAGCAGACCGCCGGTGCGATCGGGTACGTCGAGCAGGCATACGCGCTCGAGAACGGCTTCACATATGCGGCGGTGAAGAACTCCTCGGGCAACTTCATCCTGCCGACGATCTCGAACACCTCGGCGGCGGCCAACGGGATCACGGTGCCCCCCGATCTCGGGATCAGCACGATCAACTCGCCGGCGCCGCAGGCATACCCGATCGTGTCGCAGACGTTCCTGGTCGCCGACAAGGACCCGTGCAAGGACGGCGGCGCCAGTTCGTCCGTGGCGAGTGGGCTGAAGAAGTTCTTCACCTACGCGTTCGGCCCGGGCCAGCAGACGCTCGGGTCGGGCTCCAGCCAGTTGCCCTATGCGCCGCTTCCGTCCTCGCTGGCGGACAAGGACAACACCCAGCTGGGGACGATGACCTGCAATGGCTCGCCGATCTCGTAAGACGATGAGCGGGGAACTGTAGGTGGAGGCCAGCACCCCCACTGCCGCCGCCGGCCGGTCGGTTCTCGACCAGTCGGCGGCGAGCCGTCTTCCGGATCAGATCCTGAAGTGGGGGCTGACCGTCCTCGCGGGCGGGATCCTCGCCCTGCTCGCGTACTTCTTCATCCGCCTGATCGGCCAATCGACAGACGCACTCAGCAAGTTCGGCTTCAGCTTCGTCCTCGGCAACGACTGGGACGTCTCGCGGAACATCTACCACGGCCTGCCGCTCGTGGTCGGCACGCTGATCAGCTCGGCGATCGCGCTGGTGATCGGGGTCCCCGTTGCGGTGGCCACGGCGATCTACCTGAACGAGCTGTGCCCGCGCCGGGTCCGCACGCCACTGGCAATTCTCATCGACCTCCTGGCCGCGGTGCCGTCGGTCGTCTACGGCCTGTGGGGGATCTTCGTGCTGGCGCCCAAGCTGCTGCCGGCCGAGCAGTGGTTCGCCAACACGTTCTCGTTCATCCCGTTCATCGGCGGCGGCACGGCCACCGGCCCAAACTACTTCATCGCGGGCCTGATCCTCGCGATCATGATCCTGCCCATCGTCTCGGCGATCTCCCGCGAGGTGATCGCGACCGTGCCCTCCGAGGACAAGGAGGCCGCGCTCGCGCTCGGCGCGACCCGCTGGGAGATGATCCGGATCGCAGTCCTCCCCTACGCGCGGCCCGGCATCACCGGCGGTGCGATGCTCGGGCTGGGCCGCGCGATCGGCGAGACGATCGCGGTCGTGCTGGTGATCGGCAACGCACCGGTGATCGGTCATCACCTGTTCAACCAGGGCTACACGCTCGCCGCGGTGATCGCCAACGAGTTCGGCGAGGCGGCCAACACCCCGATCCACAGCTCCGCGCTGTTCGCCGCGGGTCTCGTGCTGTTCGTGTTGACGCTGATCGTGAACATCATCGCCCGCCGGTTCGTCGTCCGCGGCGCGCGACGTCGCACGGGTGGGGGCGACGTGGTCGTCGCGGCCCAGGCCGCCACCGTGGGGGAGGTCGGGTGAGCGCCGTCGTTCACAGCCTGCCAGAGGTCAGCGCGCGCCGACGGCGCACCGACCAGGTGGTGCGGGCCACGATCCTCGTGGCGACGCTGATCGCGCTCGTGCCGCTGATCCTGATCATCTACTACCTGCTCAAGAAGGGCCTGAGCTCCTGGAGCTGGAGCTTCTTCTCGACCGATCCCAACGGGAACTTCTTCGGGAACCCGGGCGGGGTCAGGAGCGCGATCTTCGGTACGCTCGAGGTGGTCCTGCTGGCGACGCTGATCTCGGTCCCGATCGGCATTGGCGTCGCGCTGTACCTCGTCGAGTACGGCAAGCAGTCGGCGTTCGCCAACGTCGTCCGCTACTTCACCGACGTGATGACCGGAGTCCCGTCGATCGTCTTCGGCCTGTTCATCTACATCGTGCTGGTGATCAGCCACGCCGGCGGCTCGTCGTTCGCCGCCTGGAAGGGCGCCGTGGCGCTGGCGCTGCTGATGCTCCCGGTGGTCAGTCGTTCGGCCGAGGTCGTCCTGCAGCTCGTGCCCGACAGCTTGCGCGAGGCGGCGCTCGCCCTCGGCGCCCCGCGCTGGCGGGTGGTCACGCGCGTCGTCCTGCCGACCGCTCTGCCCGGCCTGGTGACCGGCTCGCTTCTGGCGGTGGCGCGCGGGATGGGCGAGACCGCTCCGCTGCTGTTCACGGCCGGCGCCACGTTCGTGCTCAGCTTCAACCTGGGGCAGCAGATGAACACGCTGCCGACGCAGATCTTCAACGACATCACCTCGCCGCGCCAGGCGGTGGTCGACCGGGCCTGGGGCGCCGCTTTGACGCTGGTCGCGATCATCCTGATCCTGAACTTGATCGCCCGATTCGTCTCTCGAAGGAGCGTGGCATGATCCCTCCCGACATCACGAGCAAGGAACAAACCGATATGTCGAGCGATGCGGGCTCACCGGTGCCGACGGGAGCGTCGCCGGCGGGACGGGCTGCACGCGCGGCCGGGAAGAAGGGCGGTCACTCGGTGACGCTCAAGAAGCTCAACGCGTACTACGGCTCCCAACACAGCATCAAGGACGTCAGCATCGATTTCCCCGCCAACGAGGCGACCGCGATCATCGGGCCGTCGGGCTCGGGCAAGTCGACCGTCGTCCGCTGCATCAACCGCATGCACGAGGAGATTCCCGGCGCGCGGGCGGAGGGCTGCGTGATGCTGGACGACCTCGACGTCTACGGCCCGACCGTGGACGTGACCGCCGTTCGCCGGGCGATCGGAATGGTGTTTCAGAGGCCGAACCCGTTTCCGACGATGTCGATCTTCGACAACGTAGCGGCGGGACTCCGGCTAACCGGAACCAAGACCCACGATCTGCGCCATTTGGTCGAGCACTCGCTGCAGTCGGTCGGGCTGTGGGACGAGGTGAAAGACCGCCTCAGCGAGCCCGGCATCGGGTTGTCGGGCGGGCAGCAGCAGCGGCTGTGCATTGCCCGCGCCGTGGCCGTCGAGCCGGAGGTGATCCTGATGGACGAGCCGGCCTCGGCACTCGATCCGGTGGCCACGCTCAAGATCGAGGAGCTGGTCGACGAGCTGAAGGAGCGGTACACGATCATCATCGTCACCCACAACATGCAGCAGGCGGCGCGCGTGGCGAACACCACCGTGTTCATGCTCGACGGCGAGGTGATCGAGCACGACGAGACCAACAAGATCTTCACCAATCCAAGCGATGAGCGAACCGAGCGCTACGTCACCGGAAAGTTCGGGTAAGGGGCCGCGTATGCACGAGACACGGCATCAGTTCCACGAGAGCCTGCGCGCGCTCGAGGCCCAGGCGCTCGACGGGCTCGACCTGGTCATCCAGCAGCTCGACCGCTCGCTCGAGTCGATCTCCTACCAGGACGTCGAGCTGGCCGGGATGGTGGTGGCCGACGACGACCGGATCGACGGCCGCTACCTCGAGGTGCACCAGGGCATCCTGTCGCTGCTGGCCCGCCAGGCGCCGGTGGCGGGCGACCTGCGGATCGTCGCCGCGCTGCTGCACGTGATCCGCTGCGTGGAGCGGATGGGCGATCAGTGCGTGAACATCGCCAAGCTGGTGCCGCTGTCGGGCTACGAGGCGCCCAAGGACAAGGACATCCTCGACGCGATCGAGCGGATGGGACGCCTGGCCCGCTCCCAGGTGTCACAAGCCAAGCAGGCCTTCGCGGGCCGCAACACCGAGCTGGCCCAGGACCTGGTCCGCCAGGACCTCGAGATCAACCGGCTCAACCGCGAGATCTTCCGTCGGGCGGTCGAGGTGGGCGACAACCTCGACCTGCGCGAGTGGGCGATGTTCATGATCCTGGTGGCGCGCTGCCTGGAGCGGATCGGCGACAACACGGTGGACATCGCCGAGCAGACCGTGTTCGTGGTGACCGGGCTGTTCCGCGAGTTCGCCGACGCCTCGAACCCTGAGACAGCCCGGGCGCCGTAGGCGTATCCTCGCGGCCGAGTGGCCACCCAGAGGTCAAAGCCGCGCTCGCGCAAGCGACGGCGCCACGCGTCGCCCGCCGCGGCGCCGCGCCCCGCGGGCCGCGCCCTCGTGCCCTCAGCGCCCTCAGTGCGCCGCAGTGCCCTCGGCGCGCTGCGCGCCCTCGCGCTCGGCGCGCGCCTGGCGCGCGTCTCCTCGCCGTCGGATGACCTGGAGCGGCGCGGCCCGTCGGGGCGCGGTCGCAACCCGGCGCCAGCCCGCTCGGCGCCTATGGCGAGCGCCCGGCCAGCCCGTTCGGCGGTCTGCCCATCTCGGAGCTCGCGATCTTGGCCGGGACCGTCGCCCTGATCGTCGGCGTGATCCGCCACGGAGGGCCGGCCTTGATCGGCGGCGTGGTCCTCTGCTTGCTCGGGGTGACCGAGGTGACCGCCCGGGAGCACCTCTCGGGGTATCGCTCGCACACGGTCCTTCTGGCGGCGATTCCCGCCGTGGTGGCTGAGTTCCTGATCGTGCTGACCGTGGGGACGCCCGCCGTCCGGGTGGTGCTCCTGGTGCCGGTGGCCGCGGTGTTCGGGGCCTGCGCCTGGTTCCTGCGCCGGCGCTTCCTGGTCGCGCGCCAGGCGCGGCTGGCCCGGCCGCTCAAGCGCTAACCGCAGCGGCGCCGGAGGGTGAGCATCTGTGTGCGTGCCCGCCGGCGGCGCCGCCCGGCGCGCCTACGAGCGCAGCCAGAGCGAATCGGTCGCCATGGGGCTCGGCGCCGGGATCCCCTCGGGCGACTCCTCCACCACGGTGGGCAGCCGGAGCGTGAACACCGCGCCACCGTCGGGAGCGTTGGCCGCCTCGATCGAGCCGCCGTGCTGCGTGGCGACCTGGCGGACGATCGCGAGCCCCAGGCCGCTGCCCTGGCGGTTGCGCGAGTTGGCGCCCCGATAGAAGCGGTCGAACACGTAGGGCAGGTCCGCCTCATCGATCCCGGTGCCGTGGTCGCGAACTCGGACGCCGGCGCGGTCGACCACGACCTCGACCAGCCCGTCCCGCGGCGAGTGGTGGGCGGCGTTGTTCAGGAGGTTGTTGACCGCGCGGGCCAGGCGCTCGGGGACGCCCTCGACGATCACCGATTCGAACGCGGTCTCGAACCGCACGTGCGGGAAGTCGCGCTTGGCCCGCCCCACCGACTCGGCGGCGACCCGGTCGAGGCGGACGTCCTCTGCGGAGGTGATCGGCAGGTCCCCGCGGGCCAGCTCGATCACGTCGCCGATCAGTCCGCTCAGCTCCTCGCTCTGTTCGAGCACGTCGGCCAGCAGGCGTCGGCGATCCTCGTCGGTCAGCTCGTCGCCTTGCTCGAGCAGCACCTCCATGTTCGTGCGCAGGCTGGTGATCGGGGTGCGGAGCTCGTGCGAGGCGTCGGCCACCAGCTGGCGCTGGGCGCGCACCGACTCATCGAGGGCCTCACGTGAATGCTGCAGCCGTTCGATCATCGCGTTGAAGCGGGTGGCCAGCTGGCCCACCTCGTCGTCGCCATGCACGTGGATCCGGCTCGACAGGTCCTCGGTCTCCTCAATATGCCGCGCGGTCTCCGCTACCTCGGCCAGTGGGGCGAGCACGCGCCGGGCGGCCATCCGGCCCAGTCCGGCGGCGAGCGCGATCCCGCCCGCGCACACCGCCAGCAGGACGAGTCGGAGGTGTCTCAGGATGCGGTCGATGCCGTCCAGCGGACGAGCCAGCTGGACGGCGCCGGGCTCCGCCTGGAAGCCGACGCGCAGCGGCACCGGGAAGGTCAACTCACGGATGTGGCTTCCGCCGACGTGCACGTCGGTCATGAACGCGCCCGAGCGGCCCTGCGCCACCGCGTTCACGCGCGCGTCGACGGGCAGGCCGATGTCGCCGCGGGTCGTCCCGTCCTGCGCGACCAGCTGGTAGTACTGGGCCGGCCCGCCAGCGCTTGGTGGCAGACCGGGGAGGGGCTGACCGAGCGCGGCCTGGCCATCCTGCTGGACGGCGGTCGCCTGCGCACGAAGCGCGCTGTCGACCTGGCCGAGGAGCTGGCTGCGCACCACCAGGTAACACACGATCGCGGCGGTAACGACAGCAAAGGCGACCGCCGCGGCGGCCGCCAGGGCAAGTCGCTTGCGCAGCGGCATGGCTCAGTCCCGCAGCACGTAGCCGACGCCTCTGACCGTGTGCAGCAGGCGCGGCTCGTCGTCGGCTTCGGTCTTGCGCCGCAGGTAGCCCATGTACACGCCCAGCGCGTTGGACGTCGGCCCGAAGTCGTAACCCCACACGTTCTCGAAGATCGTCGAGCGGGTGAGCACCTGGCGCGGGTGGCGCATGAACAGCTCGAGCAGCAGGAACTCTGTCTTGGACAGCTCGATCACGCGGTCTCCGCGGCGCACCTCGTGGGCGATCGGATCGAGCACCATGTCGGCGTAACGGAGGACCTCGCCGTCCGTGCCGTCGCCGGAGCGGCGCAGCAGCGCCCGAAGCCGCGCCTGCAGCTCGCGCAGGGCGAACGGCTTGACCAGGTAGTCGTCGGCGCCCACGTCGAGCCCCTCGACTCGGTCGTCGATCGCGTCGCGCGCGGTCAGCATCAAGACCGGGGTGCGGTCGCCGGCCTGGCGCATCCGCCGACACACCTCGAGCCCGTCGAGACGCGGCATCCCGATGTCGAGGATCACCGCGTCCGGCGGCGACTTCGCCAGCATGTCGAGCGCCTCCTCGCCGTCGCCGGCGAGCTCCACGTCGTATCGCTCGAGCCTCAGGGCGCGCTCGAGCGCCCGTCGGACAGCGGGCTCGTCATCGACGACCAGAACGCGCGCCATGCAGGCAATTGTGGCGGTCCGGACTAAGCATTTGTGAAGAGCTCGGCGCTGCGCGCATTCAGCGGACGGCGGACGCCGCGGCCGTAGCGACGGATTCGTGGCGCGGGCTGCCCCAACAGCAGTCGTCGCGGGTGGATTTGCTGGGGTCCACGAGGGGACGTCTTCGGCCATCATCAGTATCGGTGCCAAGAGCCGAGCAGACAGGCAAGCTCGCCCCCTACCGGGCCAAGCGCGACTTCGAAGCCACGTCCGAACCGGCCGGGGCTCCAGCGACCGACGGGGACCATCGGCGCTTCGTCGTTCAGGAGCACCACGCAACCCGCCTGCACTGGGACCTCCGGCTCGAGCGCGACGGCGTGCTCGCCTCGTGGGCTATTCCCAACGGCATACCGCCCGATCCGTCGGACAACCGCCTCGCGGTCAAGACCGAGGACCACCCGCTCGAGTACCTCGAGTTCCACGGCGAGATCCCCAAGGGCCAGTACGGCGCCGGCACCATGATGATCTGGGACCGGGGCACCTACGAGGTCCACAAGTGGGAGGAGCGCAAGGTCGAGGTGACCTTCCATGGCGAGCGGCTGTCCGGGCGCTATGGGCTGTTCTCGATCGCCCACGACGGCGACTCGGCCAACGACTGGATGATCCACCGGATGGATCCGCCGGCGGATCCCGATCGCAGGCCGATGCCGGAGCGGATCATCCCGATGATGGCGAGGCCGTCGAGCGCGCTCCCGCGCGATCAGAAGAACTGGTCGTTCGAAGTCAAGTGGGACGGGGTGCGGGCGATCGCCTACGTGCAGCCGGGCCGCCTGCGGCTGGAGAGCCGCAACCTCAACGAGATCACCGAGGCCTACCCCGAGGTCCGCGGGCTGATCGGCGCGCTCGGCATGCACGAGGCGGTGCTCGACGGCGAGATCGTCGCCTTTGACGAGAACGGGCGGCCGAGCTTCGAGCGCCTCCAGCGCCGCATGCACGTGACCTCACCCTCGGCCATCCGCCGGCTGCAGAGCAGCATGCCGGTCATGTACGCGATCTTCGACCTGCTCTACCTCGACGGCCACTCGCTGATGGAGCTGCCCTACCGGGAGCGGCGCGAGCGGCTCGAGGCCCTGAACCTGTCCGGAACCGCGTGGCGGGTGCCGGCGGCCCACCCCGGCGAGGGCAAGCTGCTGCTCGAGGCCACCGCGAAGCAGGGCCTCGAGGGGATCGTGGCCAAGCGCCTGGATTGCCGCTATGAGCCGGGGCGGCGCAGCGGCAACTGGCTGAAGATCAAGCACACGATGCGCCAGGAGTTGGTGATCGGCGGGTGGGTGCCGGGCGAGGGGCGGCGTACCAAACGGATCGGCGCGCTGCTGATGGGCTTCTACGAGAACGGGGCGTTCGTCTACGCCGGCCGCGTCGGGACCGGGTTCACCGAGCAGACCCTCGACGAGCTGCATAAGTGTCTCGCGCCACTCCGGCGCGAGACCAGCCCGTTCGACAAGGCGCCAAAGCTCCCCCGCGAGGCTGTGTTCGTCGAGCCGTTCCTGGTGGCCGAGATCGAGCTGCGCGAGTGGACGGCCGAGCGGATCATGCGCGCGCCATCGTTCAAGGGCTTGCGGGAGGACAAGTCGCCCCGACAGGTCCGTATCGAGGTGGCCGGCGAGGACGTGCCCGAGGCGCCCGACGTCGATCTGAGCTCTCCCGAGGCGCTGTTCGACGAGGTCGAGCGCCTGCCCGAGGGCGCCCTGTCCGTCCTCACCGAAGGCCGGCGGCTGAAGATCACCAACTGGGACAAGGTGCTCTACCCGGCGAGCGGCTTCACCAAGGGCGACCTGATCGCTTATTACGCGCGCGCCGCGATCGTGGTCCTGCCGCATCTGCACGATCGGCCGCTGACCCTGAAGCGCTACCCCAACGGAGTCGACCAGCCCTACTTCTACGAGAAGCAGTCGCCCTCGCACCGCCCCGAGTGGGTCCAGACCGCACGGATCGGCGACATCAACTACACGCTGGCCCAGGATCGGCCCACACTGATCTGGCTGGCCAACCTGGCCGACGTCGAGCTGCACACCTCGCTTTCGCTGGCCGCCCGCCCCGAGCGCCCGACGATGATGGTGTTCGACCTCGACCCGGGGGCGCCGGCCGGGATCGTCGAGTGCTGCGAGGTGGGACTGGTCCTGCGCGGCCTGTTCGAGCAGCTCGGCCTCGAGAGCGTGGCCAAGACATCGGGGTCGAAGGGCCTCCAGGTGTACGTGCCGCTGGGCACGCCGGTCGACTACCGGGTGACAAAGCCGTTCGCCAAGCGGGTGGCCGAGGTGCTCGAGCAGCGCATGCCCGAGCTGGTGGTCTCGCGTATGACCAAGAAGCTCCGGCCCGGCAAGGTGCTCGTCGACTGGAGCCAGAACGACGAGCACAAGACGACCGCCACCGTCTACTCGCTACGCGCGCGCGAGCGCCCGACCGTCTCGACGCCGGTCACCTGGGACGAGGTCGCGGCGTGCCGAGAGGAGGGCGATCAGGGATTGCTCACCTTCGAGGCCCACGAGCTGTTGGCGCGGGCCGACGAGCAGGGGGATCTGTTCGCGGCGGCGTTGAGCTTCAAGCAGCAACTTCCCTCGCTGCGCTGAGTGGGGAATCCGGCCCACGCCCTGGACGTAGTTCGAACGGGCATTTGCCGGATTCCCTTAAGGAAATTCGGCTTCATTCCGGGGTGGGGCGAGGACGCGGCTATGCCGAATTTCCCCCGCCCGCAGATCGGTTAGGCTGGCCCTGATGTCGCCGATCGATCAGATTACCCTGCGCAATCGACTCCTGGTCGCCACCGCGATGTGGAAGGAGACGATCGCGGAGCCGCTCCCGCGCATGCCACCTGGTGATCCGGCCGATCAGATCCAGAGCTTCGAGCTCACGCTGGTCGATCGCCTCTGGCAGAGCGCGACGCCCGACTCGGCACGCGAGATCGCCGATCGCACCTGGGACCTCGTGCACGACCGCCCCGACGATGATCCGGTCAAGCGCCGTGTGGTCCAGTGCCACGAGGACCTGGCGCGCATGACGCGGCTGGGCGACTGACTGCGTGTCAGCCGCGGTTCGCGTTCGAGTTGGCGGCGCCGACCTCGAGGGCTGACTGCGGGTCAGCCGCGGTTCGCGTTCAAGTTGGCGGCGCCGACCTCGAGGGCCAACTGCGGCTCGGGCGAGGCCTCCTGGTTGCGCGGCAGTCCGGCCGCCGCATAGGCGTCGGCTTCGTCGAGCGTCTCGGATTCGAGGAGCGCCGACACCAGCGAGTCGAGGTCGGCGCGGTGCTCGCGCAGCAGCCTGCTCACCTCGGCGTGAGCCGACTCGACGATCCGCCTGACCTCCTCGTCGACCAGCCGCTGGGTCGCCTCCGACGTCTCGGCGGCGCCGGGCAGCAGCGCGCTCATCCCGTCCTGGGGGATCACCGCGATCGGTCCGATCGCGCGGCTCATGCCCCACCGCCCGACCATGCTGCGGGCGATCCGGGTCAGGTGCTGGATGTCCGATTCGGCACCCGTGGTGATGTCGGAGAAGACGATCTCCTCGGCGGCACGCCCGCCCAGCGCCACCTTGATCTGGGCCAGCAGGTGCTGCTGCTCGAAGTTGAACCGGTCCGCATCGGGCGCCGAGAAGGTGACCCCCAGCGCCTGCCCGCGGGGGATGATCGAGACCTTGCGCACGGGGTCGGCGCCAGGCGTGAGCATCCCCACGATCGCGTGGCCGGCCTCGTGGTACGCGGTCCGCCGCCGGTCCTCTTCGGAGATCATCACCTTGCGCTCGGCCCCGAGCACGATCCGCTCCAGGGCGTCGGTGATGTCCTGGCGATTGACCTTGTCGTGGTTGCGCCGCGCGGCCAGCAGCGCGGCTTCGTTGATCAGGTTCTCGAGATCGGCTCCCACCATCCCGGGGGTGGAGGAGGCGATGCCGCCCAGGTCGACCTCGTTGTCGAGCGGGACCGATCGGGTGTGGACGCGGAGGATCGCCTCGCGGCCGGCACGGTCGGGCGGCGAGACCACCACGCGCCGGTCGAAGCGGCCCGGGCGCAGGAGCGCCGGGTCGAGGATCTCCGGCCGGTTGGTGGCGCCCAGCACGATCACGCCGATGCGGGGATCGAACCCGTCCATCTCGGTGAGGATCTGGTTGAGAGTCTGCTCGCGCTCATCGTGCCCGCCCGAGATGTTGGGTCCGCCGCCCGCGCGCGAGCGGCCGATCGCGTCGAGCTCGTCGATGAAAATGATGGCCGGCGCGGCCGTCTTGGCCTGCTGGAACAGGTCTCGCACGCGCGAGGCGCCGACCCCCACGATCATCTCGACGAACTCCGAGGCCGACATCTGGAAGAACGGGACGCCGGCCTCGCCCGCCACCGCCCGGGCGAGCAGCGTCTTGCCGGTGCCGGGCTGCCCGCTCAGCAGCACGCCGCGCGGGATGCGGCCACCCAGCTTGAGGTACTTGTCCGGATTCTTGAGGAAGTCGACGATCTCGGTCAGCTCCGCCTTGGCCTCGTCGATTCCCGCCACGTCGGTGAACGTGACGTGCTGCTCGGCCCCCTCCACGCGCCGAGCACGGGAGCGGCCGAACGACATCAGCCCGCCGGCGCCTCCGCCGCCCTGCGCGGCGCGCCGGAAGATCCAAACCAGCAGGAGCAGGAACAGCAGCGTGGGGCCGAAGCCGAAGATCAGGCTGGCCAGGAACGAGGGCCCGGTGTTGGTTGGGTTGGCGTTGATCGTCACGCCGTTCTTCTTCAGCGTGTTGAACAGCTCGGACTGGGGTGCGAACGATGGGATTTGGGTCGAGAAGTAGACGGTGGTGGGCGCGCTCGAGCTGTCCGCCGGGTACTTGACCGCCTTCTTGAGAGTGCCCTGGATCGACTCCCCGGTTGAGGAGATCGAGCTGATGTTGTCGTCGTTGACCTGGGTCAGGAACGTCGGCGAGTAGGGGATCCGGACCCGCGGGTTCGGGCCGAGGACCTGAGAGGAGACCCAGAAGTTGAGAGCCAGCAGCGCGACTATCAGGGCCAGCGCCAGCCAGCGCGGGTTTGGACCCCTGGGCGACTTGGCCGGCTGGCCGCCCCGCCCGTCCGGCGCCGGCGTGATTCGCCAGCCCGGCTGCGGTGGCTGGCTGCCGGGCCGCAGTCGCGGGCTGCTCTCGCGCCGGCGGGGTTGCTCGGCCATGGGTTGATTGTGGCAAGGGCGCCGGGATTGCGATCAACGTTGGCTGAACTCTTAGTAAGAGTTCTCGACGCGACTGCGGAACGAGTCGGCTCCCTCGACGCTGGCGCCGGCCGCCCAGGCGCGGTCGGCCAGCCACCGGTCGGAGGTCACGACGCGCACGGCGGCCGGGTCGGGCTCGGCGCGCAACCGCCGCACGATCTCGTCGTCGGCCGCGTTCGGCTTGGGTTTGGGCGCGTGCGTCACCTCGATCACCGTGGAGCGGATGGGGGGACGGGGCGGGCGCTCGAACACCACCGTGACGTCCTCGCCGCTCTCGGCGGCCCAGCGCTCGAGCAGGTCGACGAGCCGCAGCATGGCCGCGTCGCGGTCCTTCCACCAGGCGTCCGGTCTTGTGCCGATCACGTTCATGCCGTCGACGAACCACCGCATCGGAGTAGCAGGCTAATCGACGAGTTCACGCAGCCACGACCCGGGCCGGAGCGCACCGACCGGGGGTCAGGCCTCGTCCGGGCTCGGCCGCTGGCGCTCGCGCTTGCGCCCGCCCTTCCGCCGCTTGCTTTCCAGGCGCCGCCGGACCGACTCCGCGCTGGGCCGCGTGGCATGCCGGCGGCGCGGGGAGACGAGCGCCTCGGTCAGGCGGCGGCGCAGTCGCTCGAGCGCCAGGTCGCGATTTCGGGCCTGGCTGCGGGCGTCCTGCGCCACCGCGGTGACGCGCGGGCCGAGCCGGGAAATCACTCTCTGCTTCTGGGTATCCGTCAGAGCCTGCGAGGCCTCGACGTCGAAAATGGCCTCCACGCGCGAGGCCGTGACGTTCGCGTGCTGACCGCCCGGGCCGGAGGAGCGCGACGCTCTCAGCGTCACCTCGCGCAGGGGCAGCTCGATCCCGCGGCCGAGCGACAAGTGATCGTCCATCGGACAAGTGTGCGTGATACGGTCCCATCGTACGGCCGCCCGACCGTCGGGCGGCGGAGCAGGTGCAGGCGCCCGGGCATCGTCCTCCGCGGTAGCAGCACTTCTAGCCACGGAGGATCACTCCAGATGCCAAACGGCACAGTCAAATGGTTCAGCGACGAGAAGGGCTTCGGCTTCATCACGCCCGATGACGGCGGCCGCGACCTGTTCGTCCATCACTCGAGCATCAGCGCAGACGGCTACCGCTCTCTGTCCGAGGGCCTCAAGGTCTCCTACGAGGAGGAGCCGTCTCCGAAGGGCCCCAAGGCGGTCAACGTAGTCAGGCTCTAGCTTCGGCGGTCCGCTCGTCCGGCGTCCGTATGCGCCGCCGGCACGTGATCGTGAGCGAAGGTGGTCGGCGCGAGCGACGCCGGACGGACGGGCAGACTCCCTCACCGCTCCGTCGAGGGCCACGGTTCCTGTCAGGACGGGGACGTGGTGTCGCGGCTGCGGCTCGCTCGGCATCCCTGCCTCGCGTATCGAGCCGGCCGCGACAGCATCCGGAGGACGCTGCCCAAGCCGGCCCTTCGTCGCCGGAGACGACTCCACACCACCCATCCGGGGGGGTTGCGCGCCGGCCGCGCAACTTCGTCCGGGGCGGCGCGTACTATTCGTAAGGCGGTTTGACTTGGGCGCACAGCCATGACTAAGACGGTCGAGGAGCGCGAGCGAGTCGTAGTTCGCTTCGCGGGAGACTCGGGGGACGGAATGCAGCTGGCGGGCAGCCGGTTCACCGACGCCACCGCCATGCTGGGGAACGACCTGGCCACGCTGCCCGACTTCCCGGCCGAGATCCGCGCTCCGGCGGGCACCCTGGCCGGCGTCTCGGCCTTCCAGATCCACTTCGCCTCGCGCGACATCCTGACCCCGGGCGACAAGCCCAACGTGCTGGTCGCGATGAACCCGGCGGCCTTGAAGGCAAACCTGGGTGAGCTCGACCGTGGGGCGACGCTGATCGTCAACGAGGACGCGTTCACCAAGCGCAACCTCGAGAAGGCGGGCTACACCGCGAACCCGCTCGAGGACGGGTCGCTCAGCGCCTATCGAGTGCACCGCATCCCGATGACTTCGCTCACGGTGGCCGCGGTCGAGGGCGTCGAGGACGCTTCGACGCGCGACGCCGGCCGAGCCAAGAACCTGTTCGCGCTCGGGGTGATCTCCTGGCTGTACGGGCGGCCGACCGAGGGGACCAAGCGCTGGATCGAGGAGAAATTCGCCAAGCGCCCGGCCGTGCTCCAGGCCAACCTGGCTGCCTTCAACGCCGGCTGGTCGTTCGGCGAGACGACCGAGCTGCTCGACGTCCAGTACAAAGTCAAGCCGGCCACCGATGTGCCGCCGGGGACCTACCGGAACGTCAACGGCACCACGGCGCTGTCGCTCGGGCTGATCGCAGCCAGCGTGCGCAGCGGCCTGCCGCTGCTGTTGGCGAGCTACCCGATCACGCCGGCCTCCGAGCTCCTGCACGAGCTCTCGCGCCACGCCGATCTGGGCGTTGCCACGATCCAGGCCGAGGACGAGATCGCGGCCGCGGGAATGGCTCTGGGCGCTGCGTTCGGCGGACGGCTTGGCGTGACCGCCACGAGCGGACCGGGCATGGACCTGAAGGCGGAGACGGTCGGCCTGGCCGTGGCGCTCGAGCTGCCGATGATCGTGATCGACGTGCAGCGCGCCGGCCCTTCGACCGGCATGCCGACCAAGACCGAGCAGTCCGATCTGCTGATGGCTATCTACGGGCGACACGGGGAGTCGCCGCTGCCGGTGATCGCGCCGAGCACGCCGGGCGGATGCTTCGCGGCCGCCTTCGAGGCGGTACAGATCGCCGTCCGCTACCGCACCCCGGTGATCCTCCTCTCCGACACGTTCCTGGCCTCCTCGTCAGAGCCGTGGCGCATCCCGGTGGTCTCCGACTTACCTTCGATCGATCCGGGATTCGCGGTGGCGCGGGACGGCGAGGAGTTCCTGCCCTACGCGCGCGACGAGCGGCTGGCCAGGCCCTGGGCCGTGCCGGGCACGCCGGGGCTGGCTCACCGCATCGGCGGCCTCGAGAAGGCCGACGGCACCGGCAACATCTCCTACGACCCGGTCAACCACGCGCGGATGACCGAGCTGCGCGCGGACAAGATCGACGGCATCGCGCGTGAAATCCCGCCGCTGCGCGTGGACTCCGAGCCCGGCGCGCGGCTGCTCGTGCTCGGCTGGGGCTCGAGCGAGGGCACCATCCGCGCCGGTGTGCGCCGCGCGCGCGAGGCCGGCCACATGGTGGCGTGCGCCCACCTTCACCACCTCAACCCGCTCCCGGCCAACACCGGCGACGTGCTGCACTCGTTCGACCGAGTGCTGGTGCCCGAGATGAACACCGGCCAGCTGGCCAAGCTGCTGCGGGCGAAGTACCTGGTGGACGTCGAGTCCTTCTGCAAGGTGTCGGGGCAGCCGCTGTTCGCGGCCGAGATCGAGGAGCAGATCGGGGAGCGGCAATGAGCGCGGTGATCGCGAACGGGAACGGCAACGGCGGGGCGCCGCTCGAGCTGGCCAAGGCGGACTTCCAGTCCGACCAGGAGACGCGCTGGTGCCCGGGCTGCGGCGACTACGCCGTTCTATCCGCCGTGCAGCAGTTCATGCCCGAGCTGGGCATTCCACCGGAGAGGATCGTGTTCATCACCGGGATTGGGTGCGCCGGCCGGTTTGCCTATTACATGAACACCTATGGGATGCACGGCATCCACGGCCGCGCGCCGGCGCTCGCCACCGGGCTGGCCTCCACGCGGGAGGACCTGTCGATCTGGATCGTCACCGGCGACGGGGACTCGCTCTCGATCGGCGGCAACCACCTGATCCACGCCCTGCGCCGCAACGTCCCGATCAAGATCCTGCTGTTCAACAACCAGATCTACGGCCTGACCAAGGGTCAGGCGTCGCCGACCTCGGAGATCGGGAAGGTGACCAAGTCGACGCCGTTCGGCGTGGCCGACCACCCGTTCAACCCGGTGTCTCTGGCGTTGGGGGCGGAGGCGACGTTCGTGGCGCGGACGATCGACCGCGACCGCCGGCACCTCACCGAGGTGCTGCGCGCCGCCGCCACCCACGACGGAGCGACGCTGGTCGAGATCTACCAGAACTGCCCCGTCTTCAACGATGGAGCGTTCTCCGCGCTGACCGAGAAGGAGACTAAGGACGCCAACCAGATCCGGTTGACCGCCGGCCAGCCGATCCGCTTCGGGGTGGAGAACGAACGCGGCGTGGCTCGGGGGGCGGACGGCGGGCTCTCGATCGTGGATGTGGTTGACGTAGGCGAGGACGCGCTGATTGTGCACGATCCCGGCCGTCCCGATCCGGGGCTGGCCTTCTCGCTGGCCCGTCTGGCCGACGACCCAACCGTGCCGACGCCGATCGGAATCTTCCGTGACGTTCAGCGGCCGGTGTACGGGCGCAGCGACGCGGTGCGCCGCACCTCGGCCAGCGAGGTCGAGCTGGCCGATCTCCTGGTCGGCACCGACAGCTGGACCGTCGGCTGACCTCGGGCGAATCCGGTCACGCGACGTAACCGTCGGACGGATCGAGCGGCAGGCCGGAGGCCTGCCAGTCGAGTAGGCCCCCCAGCATGTTGTGCGCGTCGAACCCGGCGCCACGGAAGGCCTCGGTGGCCATCGCCGAGCGGCTGCCGCTGCGGCAATAGAAGACGACCGGCCGGCTGCGGTCGATGGTGTCGACCTCGGCGGCCAGCCGGTTCAGCTCGATCAGGCGATCGCCGCCGATCCGGCCGGCCTGGTGCTCCTCCGGCTGGCGCACGTCGATCAGCTGGATCTCGCCGCGCTCGAGGAGCTCGGCGACCTCCTGCGGGGTGTAGTCGGGGCCCATGTCGCTGAGGCTAGTACAGCGACGGGCGCATCGAGGCGACCTGAACGATCAGCGGTAGATGACCGACCACGGCGCGCTGCGCAACTCGCCGCGGCACCTCATCGCGGTGCGCCATCCATACGAATCACGCCGGCTAAAGGTCCGCCGTCGGCGGCCGATAACCCTCGGGTGACATTTGTCGCGCGTGTGGTGTAGGCTGCCGCGCCGACATAGAAGCCCAGCCGAATCCCCGGTCGCCACGGCGCCGGGGAGCGGGGAACCCATTGGAGCCGCAAGGCTCCGGGGGGCGAATCGCCGGACGTTCCGGCGTAGCGCACTCTTTCAGCGCGAGCCCGACAGCTAACCCCGTAGGCGCAGAGAGAGAAGGGGTTGTGCTTGTCGTACCTGGACTTTCAACGGATCGCTCTTAGGGCGGCGGCGTCTGTACTCGTCGTGACGGCGTTGCTCGGCGTCGCCTCGGCGACGGCGGCCACGCCACATTCCTCCGGGGGCGCCGGCATGCAGGCCGCGATCAAGACCACGGGGACGCTGAACAAGCCCAGCACGGCCAACCAGCTGGGCCGGCGCGTCCTTCGGAAGGGCCTGCATGGCAACGACGTGACGATCCTCCAGGGCTACCTGACGATCGCAGGCATCCCTACCTCGGTCGACGGCAGCTTCGGCCCGCAGACGGCCTCGAGCGTGGCCGCCTTCAAGCAGGCCCACAACATCACGCCGCCCAACGGCGTGGCCGGTCCATCCTTTGTCCGCGCATTGCGCACTGCGATCAGCGCCTACACGAGCGATGTGCCCGCCGGAACCGCCACGATCAACCCGGACGGGACCGCCACCGCGCCCGCGGGCGCCCCGCCGGCGGTTCAGGCAATGATCAGCTCGGCCAACCAGATCATCAACACCTCGTACTGCGTCGGCGGCGGCCACGGGAATTGGACGTCGAGCTGCTACGACTGCTCAGGCGCGGTCAGCTACGTCCTGCACGGCGCCGGTCTGCTCTCCTCATCGGAGGACTCCACCGGCCTCGAGTCCTACGGGAGCGCCGGTCCCGGCGGCTGGGTGTCGGTTTACGGCGATCCCAGCCATGCCTTCATCGTGATCGCCGGCATCGCGTTCGACACCGCCAACTATGGTGGCCCGAACATCCCGGCCGGCGACGGGCCGCGCTGGCGCAGCAACCCCCTCGGCAACCTGGCCGACGGCGGGCACTACGTGGTCCGTCACCCGCCCGGCTTGTAGGACTCCCGTCAGGCTCGGGAGGAGGAGGAGATCCGCGGGGCACCCGGTGAAACGCCGCCGGGTGCCCGGCGCTCGGGCGGCGTAGGATGGTTTGCATGTCCGCGCTCCCCGAGCTCTACACGATCCCGCGCGACCACCTCGACTTCCGGGACACCATCCGGCAGATTGCGCGCGAGCGGATTGCACCGCGCGCGGCCGAGATCGACGAGAAGGCCGAATACCCGCACGATCTGCGCCGGCTGCTGGCCGAGCACGACGTGCTGGCGCTGCCGTTCGAATCAGAGCACGGCGGCACCGGCACCGGCACGCTGATGCTGAACATGGCGGTCGAGGAGATCGCCAAAGCGTGCGCCTCCACCGCGCTGATCCTGATGGTCCAGGAGCTGGGGACCCTCCCGATCAAGCTGTTCGGCACCCCCGAGCAGAAGGAGCGGTTCCTGCCTCGCTGCGCCACCGGCGAGTGGTCGCCGGCCTTCGCGCTGTCGGAGCCCGACGCCGGCTCGGACCCGGGCGGCATGCGCACCCGCGCGGTCAAGACCGACGGCGGGTGGGTTATCACCGGGACCAAGAACTGGATCACGAACCTCGGCGTGGCCGATTTCTACGTCGTGCTTGCGGTGACCGATCCGAGCGCGGGGCACTCGCGGGGGATCAGCGCGTTCGTCGTCGAGACCGATCGGCCCGGGTTCAGCGTCGGCAAGCTCGAGCACAAGCTCGGGATCCGCGGCTCGCCGACCGGACAGCCGATCTTCGACGGAGTCGAGGTGCCCGATGAGAACCTGATCGGGGAGCCGGGCCACGGGTTCAAGGTCGCCATGACCACGCTCGACCGCTCGCGCCTCGGCGTGGCGGCCCAGGCGCTCGGCATCGCGCAGGGCGCCACCGACTACGCGGCCGCCTACGCCGGCGAGCGCCGTCAGTTCGGGCAGCCGATCAACGCCTTCCAGGGCATCCAGTTCAAGCTGGCCGACATGGAGACGCAGTGCGCCGCCGCCCGCGAGCTGCTCTACCAGGCCAGCGCCAAGGTCGATCGCGGCGATCCCGACCTCGGCAAGTACTCCGCGATGGCCAAGCTGTTCTGCTCGGACGTCGCGATGCGGGTCACCGTCGAGGCGGTGCAGGTGCTCGGCGGCTACGGGTATGTCAAGGAGTATCCGGTCGAGCGGATGATGCGCGATGCCAAGATCACCCAGATCTACGAGGGCACCAACGAGATCCAGCGGCTGGTCATCGCGCGGAGCATGAGGTAACCAGCAGCAGTGCAGTCCCAGCCACCCACCCTGCGCCGCATCCTGTTCTCGGCCCTCGCCGCCCTCACCATCGGTCTGGGCGCGGCGAGCCTGATCGCCGGCTTCAGCGAGTCGTTCCCGGTCCGCCTGCTCCAGGGGATCGCGGTGTTCGCCGCCGGCGCGGCGATCGTCGGGGGCGCGGTGGCGCTCGCCATGGTCCGGCTGGCTGGGTGGCGCGACCCGGAGTCGGAGACCGACTTCGAGGCCCTCGTCCTGCGGACCGAACGGCTGGCGGCGCAAGGGTCGTGGGGCGAGGAGGAGGACGAAGGCGACAAGGAGGAGGATCTGTTCGACCCTCGCAACGAGGAGGACTTCAAGGTCCTGGTGCGGCGGGCCATCGACGATCTCCCGCTCGAGTTCCACCGCGCGCTCGAGCACGTGGCCGTGGTGGTCTCCGACAACGGATTCCGCCGGCGCGCCTACGGTCTCTATCAGGGTGACACGGTGGCCCAGGACTATTTCCATGACCGGATCGTGATCTTCCGCGACACCCTGGTGCGCGACTTCGGCCACGATCCGGATCTGCTGCGGGCCCAGGTAAACCGCACGCTGCGCCACGAGCTCGCCCACCATCTCGGTTGGGACGAGAAGGGCGTGCGGGGCCTCGGGCTGTAGCTCGGTCTCCCTTCCTGGATGGCACGATGCTATCCGGCCGTCCCCGGCCAAATGCCTGAGGTCGAACAAATGTGGAGGGTTGGTAGCTAACGCGGAGGCATTCTCAGCGCGCCGTCCAGCCGGATCACCTCGCCGTTGAGCATCTCGTTCTCGATGATGTGGGCAGCCAGCGCGGCGAACTCGTCCGGGCGCCCGAAGCGGGCGGGGAACTGCGCCACCGTTTCCAGCGCGCCGACGGCGTCCCCAGGCAGCTTCCCCAGCAGCGGCGTCTCGAATACCCCTGGCGCGATCGCGCACACGCGGATCCCGGCCGGGGCCAGATCGCGAGCGGCCGGAAGCGTCATGCTGACGATCGCCCCTTTCGACGCCGAGTAGGCGATCTGTCCGGTCTGTCCGTCGAAGGCGGCGATCGACGCGGTATTGACGCACACTCCCCGCTCGCCCGTCTCGCTCGGCTCGTTCTCGGCCATCCCCACCGCCGCGAGGCGCAGCACGTTGAAGGTGCCGATCACGTTCACGCGGAGCACCATCTCGAAGCGCTCGAGCGAGTGCGCACCCTTGCTGCCCACCACCCGGCCCGCCCCCGATGCCGGCGCAGGACACCGCGATCCGCAGCGGCACGGGCTGCTCGGCGGCGGCGCTGACCGCCGCTTGCACCGCCTCCGCGTCGGTGACGTCGGTGGTGAGGAACCGCGCGCGCTCACCCAATTCGGCGGCGAGCGCCCGGCCGCGCTCCTCGTTCAGGTCGGCGATCAGCACGTGGGCGCCGCCGCCATGCAACCGTCGCGCCGTGGCCTCGCCGAGGCCCGACGCGCCGCCCGCGACGAGCGCCCCACTACCTCCAATCTGCATGGCCCGGGAACCCTATAGCCGGCGCGCCAGCGAGACGGCAAAAAGTCCGTCGTTGTCCGGATACCAACGCTCCAGGGCCAGCCCGGCGGCTTGGAAGTCGGCCTCGACGCGCGCCCGGGTGAATTTCGCGCTGATCTCGGTGCGCAGCTCCTCGCCGGCGGCGAACTCGACCCGCAGACCGAGATCGGCCACCAGCACGGTGCAGGGGCGAGCGGCGCGGAGGCGCATCTCGATCCACTCGTGGGTGCGGTTGTAGAACGCGATGTGCTCGAACGCTTCGGGCGAGAAGTCCGCGTCGAGCTCGCGGTTGATCACGCGGAGCACGTTGCGGTTGAACTCCGCGGTGATGCCCTGCGCGTCGTCGTAGGCGGCCTCGAGCACGGCCGGGTCCTTGACCAGGTCGGTGCCGAGCAGAAGCCGGTCGCGCGGGCCAAGCAGCCTGCCGATCTCGCGCAGCAGCCGCCGGCGCGAGCCGGGCAGGAAGTTCCCGATGGTGCCGCCGAGCAGGGCGATTATTCGAGGCCCGCCCACCCCCGTGTCGCCGCCCGCGCGCGGCACCCGGTCCAGGTGGCGCTCGAAGTCGCCGATCACTCCGTGCACGGACAGCTCCTCGAACTCCTCCACAAGCTCGATCGCGGCCGCCTCGAGCGCGCTCTCTGACACATCCACCGGGACGTAGCGGCGCAGCGTCCCCGCGCTCGACATCGCCTCGAGCAGGATCCGCGCCTTCTCCGCCGAGCCCGAGCCCAGCTCGACCAGCTCGTCGGCACCGGTAACCCGCACGATCTCCTCCGCGCGGGCTAGCAGGATCTGGCGCTCGGCTCGCGTCGGGTAATACTCGGGTAGCCGGCAGATCCGCTCGAAAAGCTCCGAGCCGCGCGCGTCGTAGAAGTGCTTGGGCGGGATCTCCTTGAACGGGCGCGTCAGCCCGTCGAGCACGTCGTAGACGAGCGAGCGCTCATCGGCCTCCGAGAGGAACGAGTCGATCCGGATCTCCGGGGTCTGCGCGGCGCTCCTCATGCGGTCCTTGCCGTGCTCCTCACGCGTCCCGCGCGATCCGCAGGCCGGCGAAGATCTGCCGACGCTCGGGGTAATCCCAGTTGCGAAAGCTAGACGTGGCGACGCGAGCGCGAGTGGCCCACGAGCCGCCGCGCAGGACCCGGTAGGCACCCCCGAAGAACACCTCGGAGTACTCCCGGTAGGGGTGGGCGACGAAGCCGGCGTAGCCGTCGAACTGACTCGCGGTCCATTCCCACACGTCGCCGATCATCCCCAGGCAACCGCAGGGCGAGGCGCCGGCCGGATAGGCGCCGGCCGGGGCGGTGCCGCAGCCGCAGTGATCAAGGTTGCCGTGCAGCCCGGGCACCGGAGCTCGACCTCCCCACGGGTAGGAACGGGCGGTCTGAGCCTCCCCGTCCCAGGTCGCTGCCTTCTCCCACTCGACCTCGGTGGGGAGGCGGGCGCCCTGCGCGCGAGCGAAAGCGTCGGCCTCGAACCAGGACACATGGACCACCGGCCGGTCCGGATGCAGCGGCTCGACCTGCCCAAGCCGCCACTCGCCGGCGAGGTCCGCCGTCCACGCTCCGGGCCGGGTGATGTCGTACCGCCTCTTCCAGGCCCAGCCCTCCTCCGACCACCACTCGCGCCGCTCGTAGCCGCCACCCTCCACGAAGGACAGGTAGGTGGCGTTGGTGACCGGAGTCCGCCCGATCAGGTACCCGCGCACATCGGTGCGGTGGCGAGGCCGCTCGTTGTCGTAGGCGAAACCCCGCGCCGGCGCGCCGATAGCGCATGGCCCGGCGGGCATCTCGACCATCTCCAGTCCGGTGAACGAGGGTCTCGGGGAATCCGGCAGCTCTCGCCGCTCGGCCAGCTCGTAGTCGCCCAAGCGGGCCAGCTGCAGCGTCTGGAGCATCGTCTCGTCGTGCTGGTGCTCGTGGCGCAGCACCATCTCGTGCAGCAGTCCGTCGCCCACGCCCCGCTCGTCGATCACCTCGATCGCCCGGGCGCGAACGTCGCTCAGGTACTCGCGAGCCCGCGCGGAGTCCAGCAACTCGATGTCGCCCCGTACCGCGCGCGGCGTCTCGAACGCGTCGTAGGTGGCGGCGAGGTCGTCGCGCAGCAGGGGGCGCTCGCCGTAGCGGTGAACCAGCCACAGGTCCTCGTAGGCGGCGATGTGGGCCAGGTCCCACACCAGCGGGCTCATCAGCGGCGAGTGCACGCGTTCCAGGTCCGCCGGGGAAAGCGAGGCGACCAGCGCGAGCGTACGCTCGCGCGCCTCCTCCAGGGCCCCCACGACCCGAGTCGCACGGCTAGGCGCTCTGGCTGTGAGCGGGCCGGTCACCGGTGTCATTCTGCCAGGCCGGTTATTAACTTCTGGAGAAAGTAGGTAAGTAACGATGGGTTAACCGTTTCACCTTGTCAGGTGAAACGGTTAACCAAATCTGGTGAAACGGTTCAGTGACGCAGTGCGTACCGTAGGTATAGTGCGGCGTCGAGCTCGAGCGCCCACACGAGCGACAGCGTGCGCAGCTCAGCGAGCTCGGGCCCGGCGGTGATCGCCGGGGCGGTCCCGCCACCAGTCAGCTTCGGCGCCACCGACAGGAACAGCTCGTCGACTAGGTCCTCCTGGAGGAGCGCGCCGAACAGCGTGGGGCCGCCCTCGCACAGCAGCGAGCGCACGTCGTAGGCCGAGCGCAGGCGGCGCATCATTGTGGTCAGCGTGAGCTCGCCGGGATCGAGGTGGACCACGTCCACCTGGGCAGCGAGCGAGGAGGTGCCGAGCGCAGCGGACGTGAACACCACCACGCGCGAGCCGGGATCGGAGAACAGTGGAATGTCGGTGGGGACGTCGCCGCTGCGACTGATGATGGCGGCCAGCGGTTCTGGGTTCAGCCCCGCCGCGGCGCGGCGGTGCCGGCGCTCGGGATCGCGCACCATCCGTCCGTAGCGCTCGGTGCGCAGGGTGCCGGTGCCGGCCATGACCGCGTCGACGCGCTCACGCAGGCCATGGAACATCTCGCGGTCGGCGTCGTCGCTCAGCCACCGCGAGCGGCCCTGAAAGGCGGCGTGGCCATCGGCGCTGGCCACGAAGTTGACGATCGTGTAGGGCCGGTCGGCCGGGGCCCGGGCCCCCAGGTCCAGGCCGGCCAGCAGCTCGCGGACGTGAACGTGATCAGGTGGGTTGGGCGGTGGGTGGGCGGGGTTCAAAGCAAAATGCAGGCGGCGGAGCGGCGGGACCGCGTCGGGGGAGGGGGGGCCGGGAGGCATGGCGTGATAAATACACCCCCTGAGCGAACCGCGCTCCGAGGGAGGGACGACCATTGCTCGACTGCACCTATCGGGTCCAGATCCCGCACCGCGCCGGACAGCTGGCGTCGGTCGCGCGCGCGATCGCCGAGGGCGACGGGATCATCGGCGACGTGGTGACGGTCTCGCTCCGGCGCGACCACTCGGTGCGGGACATCACGATCGAGGTGGGCGACATCGACCAGGCCGGCCACATCGCCCAGCTGATCGACGCGCTGCCCGGCATCCGCGTGCTATGGCATCAGGATCGCGCGCTGCTCCGCCACGTGGGCGGCAAGCTGCGGATCGAGGCCTGCTGGCCGGTTCGGACCGTCCAGGAGATGCGCGACGTGTACACCCCGGGGGTGGCCCGGGTGTGCACGGCGATCGCCGCCGAGCCGGCTCTGGCCGCCCGCTACACGATGATCGCGCGCAGCGTGGCGATCTGCACCAACGGCACGCGGGTGCTGGGCCTGGGCAACATCGGCCCGGTCCCGTCGATGCCGGTGATGGAGGGCAAGGCGGTGTTCTACGACCAGTTCGCGGGGATCTCGGCCATGCCGATCCTGATCGACGCGCAGGACGTGGACACCTTCGTCGACACCGTGGTGCGGATCGCATCCACGTTCGGCGGGATCCACCTGGAGGACATCTCGGCGCCGGAGTGCTTCGAGATCGAGCGACGGCTGATCGAGCGGCTGCCTCAGCCGGTCATGCACGACGACGTGCACGGCACCGCGGTGGTGTCCCTGGCCGCGCTGATCGTCGCCTGCCGCTACGCCGGCATCGAGCTCCAGGAGGCGACGGTGGGTCAGCTCGGCCTCGGGGCGGCCGGCTACGGGATCGCGTCGCTGATGGTGGAGGGCGGGGTCAAGCGCGTAGTCGCGTTCGACCCGCTCGAGGCCTCGCATCCGCGGGCTCGCGAGCACGGGATCGAGATCTCCACGATGGAGAACGTGATGGCCGAGGCCGACGTGGTGGTGGCCACGACCGGCCGCCCCGGCCTGATCCAGCCATCCATGATCCGCCCTGGCCAGGTGATTCTCGCTCTCACCAACCCCGACCCCGAGATCGAGCCCGAGCTGGCCGAGGCGGCCGGCGCCGCCTTCGCCGCCGACGGGCGCAGCGTCAACAACGTGCTCGGCTACCCCGGCATCTTCCGTGGCGCGCTCCAGGCGGGGGCGGCCGGGATCAACGTCGAGATGAAGCTGGCCGCGTCGCGCGCGATCGCCGAGCTGGCCGGCGACGGCGAGCTCGTCCCGAACGCGCTCGACCAGCGCGTGCACGATGCGGTGGCCGACGCGGTCAGGACCGCGGCCACCGAGAGCGGCATCGCGCGACCCGAGCACGCCACCACCGAGCTTTCACCGGCGCCAGCCCGCGGCCAAACCGGCTAGGCTGCCGACCCTATGGACTTCAGGCAGCTCGACCGTGGAGAACTGGTCGCGATCATCGCAATCGCCGCGCTCACCTTCACGGTGTTCCGGGGCGTGATCGACCGGCCGGGGACGCCGGCCGGCGAGATCGGGATCGACTACGGATGGTGGATCGGGCTGGTGGGCGGGATACTGATCCTGATCGGGTCGGTGTGGCGAGCCCAGGAGAGCGCCACCACCCGTATGCCCGCCGGACTTCCATGAGCCTCGTCCACGAACATGCCCGCGTCGACCGCAACCTCGCCCTCGAGCTGGTCCGGGTGACCGAGGCCGCCGCCCTCGCCGCCGCCCGCATGGTCGGGCGCGGGGACAAGGAGGGGGCCGACCAAGCCGCCGTCGACGCGATGCGCAACGTTCTCGACTCGGTCTCGATGGATGGCGTGGTGGTGATCGGCGAGGGCGAGAAGGACAAGGCGCCGATGCTCTACAACGGCGAGCAGATCGGCGACGGCTCGCCCCCCGAAGTCGACATCGCGGTCGACCCGCTCGAGGGCACGCGGCTGACCGCGTTGGGGATGCCGAGCGCGCTCTCGGTAATCGCGCTTGCCCAGCGCGGCACGATGTTCAACCCCGGCCCGATCGTCTACATGGAGAAGATCGCGGGCGGGCCAGAGATCGGCGACCTGCTCGACCTCGACCGCCCGCTGCCCGAGACCCTCGGGCTGATCGCCGAGCGCAAGAAGATCGACATCCGCGACGTGATGGTGGTCATGCTCGACCGCGAGCGCCACCACGAGGCCATGGCCGAGGTTCGCGATGCCGGCGCCCGCGTCCGGCTGATCCTGGACGGCGACGTGTCGGCGGCGCTGCAGGCGGTCTCAGACAACACGCCGGTCGACCTCCTGTGGGGCATCGGCGGCACCCCCGAGGGCGTCATCACGGCGGCGGCGATCAAGTGCATCGGCGGTGAGATGAAGGGACGGCTCTGGCCGCGCAACGACGATGAGCGCGCCGCGGCCGAGCAGGCCGGCTACGACTTGTCCCAGGTGCTGACCTGCGATGACCTGGTCAAAGGGGATGACGTGTTCTTCTCGGCCACCGGCGTGACGGACGGCGACGTGCTGCAGGGCGTGCGCTATCAAGGCGATCGCGGGGCCACCACCGAGTCGCTGTCGATGCGCTCGCGGTCGGGAACGGTCCGGCGGGTGTCGGCCCGGCACGACCGCACCAAGCTCCGCGCGCTGACCGGCGTCCGATACGGATAAGGACCCGCGCGGGCCCTGAAGCCCGGCTTCCCGCGCCGGCCCTGAGCCCGGCTACCTGTGCACGCGCTCGCGCATCGCGCGGGCGCGGGCGATCGCGGCCCGGACGTCCGGGTGCGGCGTGGCGAAGCGGCCCACCTTGGACTTGGCCAGGTCGAGGCGGGCCAGCGATCGCAGGAACGCGTGCGTGACCAGCACGTGGATGGCCGACTGGGTGGCCTCGTACACGGGCGTGCTGAACGACTCCGCGATCGCGGGATAGAAGTTCGCCACCTCGACCTCGATCAGCAGCCTCTCGCGGCCGTCGGGTTGACTGCCCAGGTGCGTGACGGCGAGGGCGAGGAAGCCTGAGCCCCGACCCGCGCGGGTGACCAGCAGGCCGTCGCGGATCTGCCAGCGCACGCTGCCATGCTCGGGCTCGAGCACGTACTCGGGCGCATCGAAGCGCAGCAGCGTGAGCGGACGAGCGAGGAACACGACCGAGCGCTCGTTCTCGCCGTAGACGACGCGAATCAGGCCGAGCGTCACTCGGGAGAGAAATCGCCAGTAGGTCCGCGCCAGGTTCTCGAGGTTGGTCGCGTTCCACATCCGCCGCCAATCCGCCTCGGCGAGCGTGAGCTCGGCGAGCTGGGCCGAACGGACCGCACCGTCCTTGGCGATCACGGTCGACTTGGGCGGCGAGACGATCACCGCCGTGGCCGGGCTGCGGCTGCGGCGCCGGCGCCGCGTGGCCACCACCGCGCTGAGGGCGGCCAGCAGGACGAGTATCACGGGCACGGCCGGATTCTCTCAGCGTGGGAGGGGTTCGAGCACCACAGTCGTGCCGGACTCGAGCTCACCCTCGCCGGGCGCGATGAGGGCAAGGGCATCGGCGCCCAGCAGCGAGGTGACGATGTGGGAGCCCTGCGGGCCGTTCGGGATGGCCACGAGTCGGCCGTTCTGGCGCTCGAGCCGGACGCGGAGTGCCTGCTCGCGATCGGGGTTGCGGGGGACCGCGGTGGCGAGGATCGCCTCGGACTCGAGCAGGCGCTCGGGGGCCCGGCCCTGGAGCGCGGCCAGGGCGGGACGCACGAACAGGCTGAACGTCACCACGGCCGACACCGGGTTGCCCGGGAGGCCGAACACCAGCGTGTTTCCGCGCCGCCCGAACCAGGTGGGCTTGCCCGGCTGCAGCGCCACGCGCCAGAAGACCTGCTCGACACCAAGGCTCTCGAGCGCCGGCTTGACGTGGTCGTGGGGCCCGACCGAGACGCCGCCGGAGACGATCACCACGTCAGAGGTCTCGAGCGCCGCGGCCAGGCCCGCCTCGGTGGCCGCCCGGTCGTCGGCCAGGCGCCCGGCCGGCGCGCACACCGCGCCCTGGTGCTCGGCCAGTGCAACCAGCATGGGGCCGTTGGAGTTGTGGATCTCCCCGGGTCCGAGCGGCTCTCCCGGAGCCTTGAGCTCGTCGCCGGTGGAGAGCACCTGCACGCGTGGGCGGCGGGCCACGGCCAGCTCGCCGGCGCCCGCCGCGACCGCCGCGCCCAGCTCGGCGGCGCCGAGCAGCGTGCCCGCCCGCAGGACGGTGGTGCCGGCGCGCATGTCCTCGCCCCGGTCGCGTACGTTGTCGCCGGTGTGCACTTCGGCGCGGGTGACGATCCTGCCGTCGGTGGTCTCGACGTTCTCCTGCGGGATCACCGCGGTGGCGCCGACGGGGATCGCGCCGCCGGTGGAGATGCGGATCGCCTGGCCATCGCCGAGGGGATCGTGCGCCGGCGTGCCGGCGCGAGACTCGCCCACGACCGCCAGCGTGCGGCCCACCGGACCTGGGTCGACCGCGTAGCCGTCCATGGCAGAGCAGGGGAATGGAGGGACGTCGCCGGCGGCGTCCAGGTCGATCGCGAGCACGCGATCGCGGGCTTCGGTGATCGGTATGGACTCACTTGCCAGCGGCGCGACCGCGTCCAGGACGAGGCGGCGAGCTTGGGCGATCGTAAGTAGCGCACCGGGCACACCGTTCATTTTCCCGATCTAGGAGAAGGGAATCTCTGGGTGGGGAATGCATGGAGGCAATCGGTGGTAGAAGAGGCCCGATGGAGCGGGGGCGTGCTACGGCGTAGGCGACCGGGCCGGGCCTGGTCGGCTGAGACCCGCTGTCGTCAGGACGGCCGGACGGTGGCTACTGGGCCGACGGCGCCGCGGTTGTGGCGCTCGGGGTCGCGGCGGCCGGGATCGACGTCGCCCCGACCACGGCGGTGCCCTGCATCCCAAGCGCCCGGCCGCTGGCCATGGTGAGGTCCCAGCTCGCGTGGTGCGCGTACGGCCCGCGATCGATCACCGGGACCGTCATCACGTCGCCCTTGTAGTAGACCTGGACTTCGGTCCCGCAGGGGAGCGTCCGGTTGGCCACGCCGATCGTCCGCCTTCGCAGGATCACGCCGCACGCGGTCCGGTGCCCGTAAAAGCCGGGGCCGTAGAGGGTGGCGATCGAGCGCCGGTACACGGTGATCGACAGCGCAGGCGGAAGGGCGGCGGCGGCGGTCATGGCCTGGTCGCCCTGGAGGACCGCGCGGGCCGACAGCTGGCCGGCGCCTGTCGTGCGCCAGGCCGCGGTGAACGTGCCGTTCGAGGCGGCGTGCACCACCGCGACGGGAACCCAGCTCGAGCCAGGGGTGGCGGGAAGCTGGTCGATCTCGACGGCGGCGCCTGCGTCGCCGGCCGGCACGGTCCCGCTCACCGACACGCCGCTACGCACGAAGGCCGAGGCCTCAGAGGAGATCGTGATCCCGTTGCTGGTCGCGCTCACCGTGACGTTGCCCGGCTGCACGGCCGGATTGGTGCTCGAGGTCGTTCCCGTCCCTGCGCCTCCCGATCCCGCCCAGGCCAGCCCGGGGATGAGCAGGGCGCCGGTGCCGGCGGCCAGCCATGACGCGAGATAGCGGTTGGCGCGAACTCTTGCGAGCAAGCTTGTCGGTCCTCTCGGTTGCGCCTACGGGGTGAGCTGACGGGCTCGCGCCTGGCGGCGCTACGGCCCTCGATGGGACCGATTCGCCCCTGCGGATCCGGGGATCCGCAAGTGGTTCCCCCGCCGACCGGCCGCGGACGGCCGATCGCTCGGCGTTGGACGAGCGCCATTCTAGCCACGAATGCCGGCGGCTAATCACGACCTCGGGCGCGCGCCCCGGCCGGGCGTTGTCATGAAACCGCGACGGTCAAGTGCGGGGCACCGCGACGGTCAAGTGCGGGGCACCGCGACGGTCAAGTGCGGGGCAGCTCAGGGGCGCGGCAGCCGGTCGATCATGTCCCGCAGGGTGCGCGCGCTGACCGACAGCCCGATCTCGGCCAGCTCGGTCGCCGCCTGGGCCGCTGTGCTGAGGAGGTGCCGACCCCCCGGCTGGGCGGTCCGGCGGCGGGGCGTGGCGGGCACGCCGGCGGGCTGGGCCGGCTGGCGCAGGGGCGGCGAGCGGTGGGCACCGGCGCGCGGCGGCTCGGCTGGCCGCGCGTCGGGCTGGGCTGCCCGGGCGGTGGGTTGGGCTGCCGGGACACGGGTCGCCGGCGCGCGAACCGCGCCGCGCAGCCCAGGTCTGGACGCCTCCGTCCCGTTCGAGGAGGGGGCATCGGCCGGCGAACGGCGCTTGTCGCTACGCCGGTGGGGACGCCGGCGCGGCAGGGCGCCGAGCACCTCAGAGGGACGTTGCTCGCTCACCGGAGAACATGATCGCGTACCGCGAGGATCGCCGTCGGCCGTTGCCGGTCACGCCTTTGTCGCGGTTCGGCCTTAGTCGCGGTTCGAAAGCAACGTGCCCGCACTCTTCGG
The DNA here is from genome assembly GCA_963743345.1 of uncultured Solirubrobacterales bacterium. Classification (GTDB taxonomy): domain Bacteria; phylum Actinomycetota; class Thermoleophilia; order Solirubrobacterales; family Solirubrobacteraceae; genus Palsa-465. The sequence continues at coordinate 191,138 of CAVUPW010000025.1, read as the reverse complement.
GAAAATCCGAGCAGAAATTTGAAACCGTCGTCGGCTTTCCGCGTATACATTGGTCTGAACGGAAAGCGCGCCACGCGGGCGAATCCAGCCGTCGGGAACCGGCCTTGGTGCCGGCGCGAGGCTCAGCCAACCGCACTCGTCCTGGACCGCGCGCCCAATTCGTTGACTTCAAAAAGTATAGCGACTAGACTTCGTACCTATGTTTAGATAGCGGGCGTGCGCCCTGGGGGCCCGCGTCCGTTGCCCCATCCTCTCTCATTCTCAGGCCGGCCATCTGTCCAGGCGCCGGCGGGTACGACGGGAAACGGAATCAGATGTCAGTAGCGGATCTGCAGGAACTCGAAGAGATCAAGGGCCTCGTCACCCGCGGCCAGCAGCTCGGCGTCCTGACCTACGCCGAGATCTCCGGCGCGGTGTCTGAGCTCGATCTCGACGAGGCGGACGTCGAGGAGCTCCACGGCTTCCTCGAGCGCGCTGAGATCGAGCTGGTCGAGGAGCTCGACCCTGCCCTTGCGGCTGCCGACCTGGAGCGCGCGCCCGACAAGCGCGGCCGGCGCAAGCCCAAGACGGCGCTCGATCTCAAGCCGGACATGACCACCGACTCCCTTCAGCTGTTCCTGAAGGACATCGGCAAGGTGCGGCTGCTCACCGCCCAGGAGGAGGTCGATCTCGCTAAGCGCATCGAGCGCGGCGATCTCGACGCCAAGCAGAAGATGGTCGAGTCGAACCTGCGACTCGTGGTCTCCATCGCCAAGAACTACCGCAACCAGGGCCTGCCGTTCCTGGACCTGATTCAGGAGGGAACGCTCGGGCTGGTGCGTGCCGCCGAGAAGTTCGACTACCGCAAGGGCTTCAAGTTCTCCACCTACGCCACCTGGTGGATCCGCCAGGCGATCGCTCGCGCGCTTGCCGACAAGGCGCGGACGATCCGCATCCCGGTGCACGTGGTCGAGAAGCTCAACAAGATCGGCCGGGCCGAGCGCAAGCTGGTCACCGAGCTCGGGCGCGAGCCGACGGCCGAGGAGATCGCCGAGGTCACCGGGATTGAGCCCGATGAGGTCGAGTCGATCAAGCGCTCGGCGCAGGCGCCGGTGTCGCTCGAGAAGCCCGTGGGCGACGAGGAGGAGTCGGAGTTCGGGCAGTTCATCGCCGACGAGCGGGCTGAGTCGCCGTACGAACGAGCGGCCGAGATCCTCACCAAGGAGGCGCTCCGCGAGGCGCTGGAGAACCTCAGCTACCGCGAGCGACGTGTGCTCGAGCTCCGCTACGGGCTCGGTGGCGAGCATCCCCGGACCCTCGATGAGGTCGGCCGGACGTTCAACGTCACACGCGAACGGATTCGGCAGATCGAGAACCAGTCGCTCAAGAAGCTTCAGTCGCTCGCCGAGGCGCAGAAGCTTCGCGACGTCGCGTAGGTTCGGGTAGAGCTGGACGCGTGCTGCTCGGCGCGCGTCCAAGCCTCCTACCGAGCCGCTCAAGCCGCGGGCTCGCGGGTCGATTCCCAGGGAGATGTTCGATCTCCATGAGGCGCTGGGGTACGTCGTCCAGAACGAGGGCTCGGACCTTCACGTAAAGGTGCCGGCGCGGCCCACGGCGCGCTTCCGCGGCCAGCTCGAGCCGCTGCCTCGGTACCCGGACCCGCTCACACCGGCCGAGACCGAGCGGGTGCTCCGCGAGATGCTTGCCGAGCACTCCGACAAGATGGCGGCGTTCGACGCCCAGAACGAGATCGACTTCTCCTACACGGTGCCCGACCTGGCCCGCTTCCGCGTCAACGCGTTCCGCCAGCGCGGCTCGGTATCGATCGTGGCCCGCGTCATCCCGTTCACCGTGAAGACGGTGGCCGAGCTGGGACTGCCGTCCGTGATCGACACCATCGCCGACGAAGAGCGCGGCCTGATCCTTCTCACCGGCACCACCGGCTCCGGAAAGTCGACGACCCTCGCGGCGATCATCAACCACATCAACCGGACCAAGGCGCGCCACATCGTCACGATCGAGGACCCGATCGAGTACCTGCACCGCGACATCCAGTCGATCATCAACCAGCGCGAGGTGGGGATGGACACCGAGTCGTTCGGTCGTGCCATGCGGCGTGTCCTGCGCCAGGACCCCGATGTGATCCTGATCGGCGAGATGCGCGACGAGGAGACCGTACGCACCGCCCTGTCGGCTGCCGAGACCGGCCACCTCGTGCTCTCCACCGTCCACACGCTGGATGCGGCGGAGAGCGTGAACCGCATCATCGACTTCTTCCAGCCCCACGAGCAGAGCCAGGCACGCGCGATGCTGGCCGGAACGCTCAAGGCGGTGGTTTCTCAGCGACTGGTGAGGACGGCGGATCGCAAGAGCCGCGTCGCGGTATGCGAGATCCTCCGCATGACCGGCCGCGCCCGCGACATGATCCTCGACCCCAATCAGACCGACCGCCTGCGCGAGGTCATCGCGGAGGGCGAGTACTACGGGATGCAGACATTCGACCAGGCCCTGCTCCGACACTACCAGGCCGGGCACGTCTCGATGGAGGACGCGATGCGCGTGGCCTCCAGCCCGCACGATTTCAAGCTTCTGGTCGCCGGCGAGGGCCGCACGGCGACCTCGATGAACGACCTCCGCGGCCGCGACCGCAGCGTGACGCCGGCTCCACCTCCGGCTCTGACTCTGCCGCTGCACCTCAGCCAGATGCCGCGCCGTCGACGGCCCCGGCCTCCGCCCCTGCGCCGCCGGCTCCCGCCCCTGCACCGCCCGCTCATGCCGCAGCGCTGCCGGCTCGCTCGATAGCTTCGGCCAATGGTCGCCCCTCGGCGCCTCCGCCGGGGTTCAGCGCGTAGCGGGAGTATCAACCTCCCGAGCGGCACCGAAGCGGGGGCCGCGCCGGCGGACTGGAGGCGCTCGCGGATGGGCCCTGGCGCTCGGTGGACAGGAGTCTGACCGAGCGACAGCTTGACACGGCTCGGGGTGATCGCGGAGACTCCCGTCGAACTCGCTTATGCCGTTGAGGCGCGGGCCGTGAGACGCGCGCCCCTGGTCCCGGAGGTGGGGTCGAACGATGAGGTTTCGTACGCGCTTTGGGCTGGCCGCGCTCGCGGTTGCCGCGTTGATGTCGCTCGCAGCCGGAGGCATCGCGGTGGCGGCGCGGTCTTCACACCATCACGTCTTCCGCGGGAAACGGTCGCGGCTGAGCGCCGCCGAGATTCGCAGGCTATCTGCGAATGCGACGCACGACTCGATCATCATCTTCAAGAACCAGTTGGTGGGTCTCCCGGCTCGACCGGGGAGGTCCGCGCGGGCGCGAGCAGGCGCCGCAAGCGCATCGCAAGCGCACGTCCGAGCTGAACTGGCCGCGGTGCACGCGACGCACGTCCGCAGCTTCCAGATCATCAACGCGATGGCAGCCACCACCTCGTCGGCTGAGATCGCACGACTTCAGGCCGACCCGGCGGTCCAGGCCGTGGTCCCGGACACCTTCCGGCACTTCGCGCCGCTCGGAAGCGGCCCGGGCCCGTCGCTGCCCGTCGGGCCAAACGCCGGCTCAGCTCAGCAGATCTGCCCCAGCAACCCGGCCCAGCCTCTGATCGAGCCGGAGGCGCGAACCGTGATGAACGTGGACGCGGCCGAGCAAATCGCCGACGGAAGCGGCGTCAAGGTCGGAATCATCGCCGACGGGATTGACCCTAATAACCCGGATCTCATCCGGGCCAACAGCCAGCACGTGATCTTCGACTATCAGGACTTCAGTGGCTTCGGTCTTGGCGCGCCGACCGACGGCCGGGAGGCGTTCCTCGACGCGGGGACGATCGCCTCGCAGGCGAACCAGACCTACGACCTCTCCGGGTTCGTCAACCCGGCGCACCCGCTCCCGCCAGGCTGCAACATCAAGATCAAGGGAATCGCGCCCGGCGCAAGCCTGGCCGTCCTGAACGTGGCGGGCCCCAATCCGGGGTTCTTCAACTCGCAGATCATCCAAGCGATCCAGTGGGCCGTGATCAACGACCACGTGAACATCCTGAACGAGTCCATCGGCGGGAACCTACTCCCCAATACCGAGGACGATCCGGTGGCGCTGGCCGACCAGGCGGCCGTCGCGGCGGGCGTGACCGTCGTGGCGAGCAGCGGAGACGCCGGCCCGTTCAACAACATCGGGTCGCCCGCGACCACGCCGGGCGTCATTGCCGCCGGCGGGACGACAACCTACCGCGTCTATCGGCAGACCACCCGCTACGGCACGCAACTCGTGCCCGGCGGCTGGGAAAGCAACAACATCACGGCGCTGAGCTCGGCAGGGACGACCCAATTCAACCCCGCCACGGTGAACGTCGTGGCGCCCGGCGACCGCGGATGGTCGCTGTGCAGCAGCGACACCACGAACTTCTTCGGCTGCGCCGACATCGACCACGGCACGAACCCGCCGCCGATCTGGGCCGCGGGCGGCACGAGCGCCTCCGCACCGGAGACTTCGGGGACGGCCGCCCTGGTCCTCCAGGCCTACGCCAAAACGCATGGCGGGGCGCTGCCGTCCCCGGCGCTGGTCGAGCAGATCATCGTCAGCACGGCGACTGACCTCGGCGCTCCGGCCGACCACCAGGGTGCCGGACTCGTCAACACGTTCAAGGCCGTCCAGCTCGCCGAGTCGATCAACGGCGGGAGCCGGCAGGGCAACACGCTCCTCGTCCACCAGCCGGCCTTGAGCGCGACGGTGACCGCCGGCCAGTCCCACGTCTTCAACGTCGATGTCACCAACGAGGGGAGCACCTCTCAGACGGTCAGGCCGACCGCGTCCGGCCGACCGACGCCGCTCTCGAACGATACGGGCACGGTCAATTTGAGCTCCGCGTCGCCGACCTACATCGACGGCGAGGGTAACACCGACTTCTACGCGCTTCACACCTTCAGCGTGCCAGCCGGAGCCGACTACCTGAGCGGCAACATAACGTGGGATGACCAGTCAATCGGCGGCCGAGCGTTCGAGACGCTGTTCGATCCGCAGGGCAACGTGGCGGCGTACTCGCTGCTCGGAGCCAACGAGAGTGGGTTTGGCCATGTGGAGGTGCGCCGTCCGGCGGCAGGGACGTGGACGGCCGTGATCTTCACGGTCAGCAACGCGCCCTATTTTGGGCCTGTGCAGTTCTCGTATTCAACCGAGAATTTCCATTCGGTTGGATCGGTCACGCCCTCGTCGTTGACGCTCGCGCCGGGCCAGCAGGGGACCTTCCACGTGAGCGTCACCGCGGGCCAAGCTGCCGATGACAGCCTCAGCCTGCACCTGGGCACCGGTGGCAGCGACGACGGCAGCATCCCGATCGTGCTCCGGTCCCTGGTGCCACTGAATCGGAACGGCGGCGCCTTCAGCGGCACGCTCACCGGGGGCGCCGAGTCGTTCAACGCCGGTCAGGAGTTCACCTACCAGTTCAGGGTGCCGCACGGCAAGCCCTCGCTGAACGTCGGCGTGCAGTTGGCGCACCCGAACTACGGCCTGCAAGGGTTCCTCGTCGATCCCAACGGCGAACCGCTTGACGCGCAGACGACGGCCAATGACGCGCTTGCCCCCGGACCGACGATGCAGTTCTTCCGCGGGTCGCCGGAAGGCGGCTTGTGGACGCTGACGCTCGTGGTTGCCCTTCCGGTCGACGGTGCGCACCTGAGCCAGCCGTTCACGGGCAGCGTCGACTTCGCGCCGGCGCCGGTCACGAGCAGCGGCCTACCGAACTCCCGGCACACCGTGCTTCGGGCGGGTCATCCGGTCACCGCGACCATCGGCGTGAAGAACACCGGCAACATCGCCAAGGACTTCTTCGCGGATGCTCGACTGAAGAAGCGTGCCCAGTTGGCGCTGCTAGGCAGCGATGTCAACGACGTCCCGCTGCCGCTGTCGCTCGACGCACAGCCGAACTGGCTCGTCCCGCCGGGGACGAACTCGCTCACGGTGGCCGCCCAGGGCACGGCGCCAATCACGATGGACGTCTCCTGGGTGTTCGGCGATCCCGACTTCCTCGGAGGATCGTTCGGGAACTTCTCGCTCGCCAGGCTGCGTGCGCCCGAGGCCGCCCCGGGGCTCTTCTTCGGGATTCCCGAGGCCACCGGTCCGTTCACGTCACCCACGAACGCGACCGTGAACCTGGCGGCGATCGCGAACACCAACCAATTCGACTCCGCCGTGTCCGCGAGCACCGGCGACGTCTGGAAGCAGAGCGTCGATGCGAGCGCGCCATATTCGCCCCTCACCCTCGACCCCGGCCAGTCGGGAACGATCACCCTGACGATCACCCCGAACGCGCCGAAGGGGAAAGTAGTGCGCGGCTTCGTCGGCATCGACACGCTCAACCTGTCCACGGCCAGCGGGGATGAGCTGACTGAGATCCCGTACGCGTACAAGGTCGGCTGAAGCGGCTGCGTGCCCGTCCGACGCGGCGGGCCGGCCGGACCGCATGGCAGCACACTTCAGTTCGTGAAGCATTGCGCTAGAATTGGGCAGAGATGCCTTCCAATGATGTGTGTCCGGTTTGCCGCACGGCTGAGATCGTGTGCGGAAAGTGGACGCTTCTCGTGATCCGCGACCTGGCCGAGGGGCGCTCGCGGTTCTGCGAGCTCGAGCGCTCGCTGCACGGCATCAGCCCGCGCACCCTCTCCCTACGGTTGCGCGCGCTCGAAGAGGAAGGGATCGTCGAGCGCCAGACGTTCCCCGAGGTTCCGCCGCGGGTCGAGTACGCCCTCACCGACAAGGGCCGGGCGCTGGTGCCGTTGATCGAGGACATGCGCGCCTACGGGCTGCAGTGGCTGTTCGAGGAGTGCGAGGTCCCGAGTGCCGACCGCGCGCCGGTCGAAGAGCGCGAGCCGGCGATCGCGGCCGTCTGACCGCGTCTCATGCGCATAGCGCTGGCCGCCGACGAGCTGACTGGCGTCGCCGACGCGCTGCCCGAGGAGCTTCGCCGGCGCGGGCACGAGCCGGTGCTGCACGGCGCCTACTCGGATCGGGAGCGGCCCGACTGGGCCTGGGCCAGCGAGGCCGCCGCGCGCGACGTGGCCGAGGGCAGCGCCGAGCAGGCGATCGTCGCCTGCTGGACCGGCACCGGCGCCTCGATCGCGGCCAACAAGGTGCCGGGCATCCGTGCCGCCCTGTGTGGCGACGCCCAGACCGCGGAGGGAGCGCGCCGGTGGAACGACGCCAACGTCCTGGCGCTGAGCCTCCGCGCCACCTCGCAGGCCGAGCTCGAGGAGATCCTCGATGCCTGGTTCGCGGGCGGCGCGAGCACGGACGAGAGCGACGTCGAGAACATCGCCCATCTGGGCGACATCGAGCGCAACGGCTGATAACCGAGTGGATCAGCGCACGACGATGAACGTGCCCGCGCCGATCACCCGCCCGTAGCGTCCGGCGCTGCGCTTCTTGAAGCCAGGCCACACGAACCAGCGATAGCGACCCGGCTTCAGCCTGTAGCGGTGACCGTCGAACCGCCAGCTGCGGCGGAGCTGGAGGGAGGCATGCCCGGGCCAGATGCTCAGCACCTTTCCGTGGCGGTACAACTGCACGTCGTAGTACGTGGCGCCTCGGACCGGGGTCCACGTCAACATCGGCGGCGCGCTGACGCGGGCGTTCGCCGCGGGCGCCAGCAGCCGCGGTCCCGGTGTGACCACGACGGTCTGAACCGACGAGTTCCCCGCCTGATCCCGCGCTCTAATCGTGTATCTGTAACGAGTTCCGTTGCGAACGTGCGTGTCCACGTAGTCAACCCCGTTCCCTCTGTAGACGGTGCCGGCGTGGGCGTGGCCACGGCCGGGGCGGCGCGTCACCCTCACCGAAACGACCGGCGCCGGGTCGCCGCTCGTCTGCCAGCTCACCGTCACGCTTCTATCTCCTGGAGCCGTGGTGACGCTCAACGCCGGCGGCGTCACGTCGTACCCGAAGGGAGTGCTGGCGACGGTCACCGGCTTGCCGGCGTTGTCGACGCAGGTCGCCGACAGCGTGGCCGCGGTGCTGGTCGGCCCGGCGTAGGTGGTTGACGAGCACGACGCGATGCCAGAGAACGAACTGGCGCTCACGGTGCCGGTGACAGGGTGCTTGTACCAGCCGCCTTTGTCTGGGGGGCGAGATGGGGTCACGGCGGCGGTGGGGGAGGAGATCTCAACACGGACGAAGAAGTAGCGTGTGTCGGTTCCACCGCGGACCTTGGTGATGCAGTAGGCCCAAGGCGGGAGGGCCGCGGGGTTCTGGGGCCAGGTCGACTGGTCCGTGTCCGCGTCGTAGGCCTGGGCGGCGCAACCGCCAGCGTTTTTCCCTCCGTTCACGTCCCAGCTCACGGTGATGGGCGACGTGTACCAGCCGCTGCTGCAGTCCGGCTGACCGTTGCAGAGCGGAGTCGGCTGGCCCCACGCCCCCGCGGGCGCCGCGACCATGACGGTGAGCCCCACCGCTACCGCCAGCCCGACACGTTTCCTCACGGCTGCCCGTCCAGTTGCTTCAGCCGTCGCCTCAGCGAGAAGCTCGTGACGGCGAGCACCCCCATCGCCAGCGAGGCGGCCAGCAGCAGGATCCCATCCCGATGGCTGGTGTCGCTGGTCTGGAGCGGGGACTGCGGCGGCCGGAGCCGGTCCCTGAGGAGGAACGCCAGCGGCAAGGACAGCGTGATCGGATGCGACCTGGTCCGCCGCGCGGCGACCGGGTGACGGGCTGGCGTGTGGGACACCTTCGGGCTGTCGCGCGGGGCGGAAGGCGTGGGTCTTGCCGGATTGCGGCTCACCGTGGAGGCGTGTGCCACTGGCGAGGTTGGCGGCGGCTGCGCGATCACGCGCGCGATAACGGCCGGCGTGCCTCTCGAGGTGGCCGGCGGCGCCGAATGCGCCGGTTGCGGATTGACCGCCTGCGGGGCCGGATCGGGCGCGGGCTTGCTTGGCGACGGCGAAGGAGCTTTCCCCGGCGCGGGGTCGGGCGTCGGGGGGCTGCTGTCGGCGCTCGCGATGCCGGGTACCACGCAGGTCACGAGCAAGCTGGCAAGCACCGCCACCCCGAATCGCGCGAGTGCGCCAGCGGCCGAAAAACCAGCATCCGTCCGCCCCTCGTACCGCTGCATTCTCCAAATGACTCCCATGCGCAACGGTCCTTTCTGATTCCTACAAATTGCTCGCGATGCCACCATACGCCCGTCGCGCCGGCGGATCAACATCGCGGCACGAAGCTCCGAATAGTGTGCTATCCCTGATACTTTTTGGGGGTGACATCGGCGCGAGGAGACGTGGCGACATACAGGCCAAACCGCATCTGGGATCGCGGGTAGCGCCGACAGCCGGGTCACCCGGCCCGGGTTCGCCCGAACTGGCCGCATCACCCGGCCGCTCTCCGGAAGCCGGAGAGCTCGCCGCGGCTCTCGACGCGGGCGTGGGGGAGGTCGAGCGCCTCGTCGCCGCCGACCTAGCTCGCAAACCGGTGGGTCTTGGCGTCGCGGAGCCGGGGGCAGCACTGCCGGCGGACGGGGAAGCGTTGGCCGAAAGTGAGTTCCGTGTGCTCCTCGACTGTGGTCTGCGGGCGCTGAATGACCGCGAGCGGTGGATGGTGTCCCTGCGCTTCCGCGCGGACATGACCGAGGAGCAGATCGCCCGGACCGTAGGGATCTCGCCGGCCCATGTGTCGCGCCTGCTCGCCAGCGCGCTGACGAAGCTCCGCGCCGAACGCATGCGCTCGTCGGACCGCGCAAAAGCGGAGAGCAGCCCGGCTACACCCGCAGACCCCGCGCCGCCCGGCCGGCGGTCCTCGCGCTCGTCGCCCCACAACATCTACGGCGGCCGGATTCTCGTCCGGATGCCTGGCGAACTGCACGGGCAGCTGGTCGTCGCGGCCAAGCGGGAGAACGTCAGCCTAAATCGGTACATAAACGACGCGCTGTGGAGCTCGCTCAGTCCTGCCGGCGCGGAGCCCGCAGTAACTTCGCAAGGCGCAGCGGACCCCCGGCAACGCGCGATCCCCGTGGCGTTGGCAACGAACCTGGCCCTCCTGGTGCTCGCCGGCATCGCCGCGATCGTGCTGCTCGTCCTCGCCCTCGAGAGCGGCATCTAGGCCTGAGACTGCAACGCCGTGTGCGTCGGGCAGGATCGTGCGCGGCCGGCGCGAACCCGCCGACGTGCGCAACACCACGCTTCACCGGGTCATGGAGGCGTTCGCCATCGAGGCCGCCATGCAGCTCACCGCTGAGACGATGGCGGGCGCGGAGATCCCGTTCGAGCTGGTCGAGACGGCGGGCCGTCCGCGCGGCCGCGTGCCGCTGTACTGCTACCGGGCGCTGACCGGGACCTTCATCCGCGAGCGGCTGGGCCTGCTCTCGGCGATGCCGACCTACGCCCCGGCCATAAGATCGCTGACTGGGCTCGACCGCGTCGAGGCGTACCTACGCCAGCGCGGGGAGACGCGGGTCCCGACCGAGCGCCGGGAGTGCGCCGACGCGGCGCTGCGCGCCTTCCTCTCCGCCGTGTTCGCCGAGCGCAGCGAGTTCGGCTTCGATCCCGATCGCTTCGCTGCCGCCTACCGGGAGCTCGAGGGAGCGCTGTACGAGGGCCGCGCCGTGACCGCCGTGGTGGCGCCGGTGCTCGGCTTGGCGCTCGATCCCGAGACCCGCGAGCTGGAGCTTGGGGAGGGGCTGTCGCTCCTCGCCGGGGATGTGCTCGACGACGCTCCGCCCGAGGCGGTGTGGGGCGACGGGGAGGAGCCGCACGTGCTGATCGTGCTCACTGCGGCGCAGGAACGCGCCGCGCCGGCGCCCGTGTCGGTGGCGCGCGCTCGCTTTCGCCGCACGCTCACCGCACTCCGGCTGTTCGAGCGCGGCGGGTACGCGCTTGGCCCGGTGGCTTGGACACGGATCGACGCCGGCGCATGGCGGTCGGTCCCGCTCGGCGGAAGCGGCCGCCCCGGCCTGCCGCGCCGGATCGCGCCGGAGCAGGAGGACGAGCTGCGCGCCTTCTGCAACCTGGTGGCGCGGCGGACGCCACGCGGCGGGGAGGTCGCCTGGGCTCTGGCCCGGTTCGAGATGGGTTGCGAGCGCCTGGCGCCGTTCGAGGCGCTGACCGATTACCTGCTGGCGCTGCGGGCCCTGCTCGAGCCCGAGGGTCCGGCCAGTGGGCGGCTGTCCGGCCGCCTGGCCGCGATCTGCGCCGCGCCTGAGGATCGCGCCGCGGTGGCCGAGCGCACCGCGCACGCGATCTCGCTCGAGCGGGCCGTGATCGGCGGTCTAGCGCCGGCCCATCCTGGCGTGGACGCACTGGTCGACGTTGTGGCCGAGCATCTGCGCGCACTGCTCCGCGACGTGCTGTGCGGCCACCTCGATTCGGATCTGTGCGCGGTGGCCGACGAGCTGCTGGCCCAGGCTGTGTGAGAACGGACCCGCGCCGGCGCGCGCAGGCGCTACGCTTCAGTTCAGGCCGCTCCCCACTCGGTCTCGCGTGCGGGGCCGGGAGTGTCTTGCCCGCCAGGCCTGACATGTAAGTCCTGGGGCTCCTATGAAGGAAAGGGGAGCGCGACCTGCAGTCTCGAGCGGGCCGCAGAGCCCGCTCGTGCTGTTAAGGGCCCCGAGGCGTGGGTAAGAGACCGGCGATGCCCACCGAGCCAGGCCGACGATTCGGGAGGTAGGGGTTGGTCGCTCGGACCGACTGTTCCCGCGAGTTATGCTGCGCCCGTGCCATCCCGTGCTGCCCGCCCGGCGGTCCTTCCCAACGTGCATCCCGCGTGCGGGAACGCGCCGCGGATCAATGACGACGGCTTCGAGGAGCTGTGCCATCTGGTCACCGAGCAGGATCCCGACACGGCGCTGTGCGGCAAGGACGTCACCGGCTATCCCTGGGACCCGCCCTGGCCGCGCTGCGAAGCGTGCCTGGCGGTGGCCCGGGGAGAGATGAATTGATGAGGGCCGCGGCCAGCCGCGTGATCCGGTCGTGACCGATTACGAGCTGAACTGCGTCGTCGAGATCCCCAAGGGGAGCCGCAACAAATACGAGTACGACCCCGACATCGGCGCGATCAAGCTCGACCGATTCATCTCGGCCTCGGTCGTGTATCCCCCGGGGCCCGGGCCTCCCGCTCCTTTCGCTCCTTTCGCATTCGCCACACCCGCCGCGCGATGAAGGCGAGGATCAGCAGCCCCACGGCGATGCCGAAGTACAGCTCGTAGCGGGTGGCGGTGCGGTAGATGCTGTCGATGTTGCTGCCCGAGAAGTAGCCGATCGAGACCCAGACGCCGACCCACAGCGCGGCGCCCAGCATGTTGAACAGCACGAACTTCCGCCAGTGCATCCCGGTGATGCCCGCGATGATCCCGTTCGCCTGCCGCAGCCCCTCGACGAACCGCGCGATCACGATCACCTTCCCGCCGTGGCGGTCGAAGAAGCTCGCGGTCTTGTCGAGGCGCTCCGGCGTCAGGAAGATGTACTTGCCGTAGCGCTCGGCCAGCGGGCGGCCGCCGAAATGGCCGATCGCGAAGCCGACGTTGTCGCCCAGGATCGCCGCGATGAACGCGATCACCGCCACCAGCCAGATGCTGAGCCGCCCGGTGCCGGCGTAGACGGCCGAGATGATCAGCACGGTCTCGCCCGGCACCGGAACGCCGAAGTCCTCCAGGAAAACCAGTCCGAGGGCCAGGTAGCCGAAGCGGTTGAGCGTCGGCTCGAGGCTGTGGAGGACGCCCGGTAGGTGCGCGGGAGCGGCGGCGGCGCCTAGCAGCGGGTCTAGCACGCTAGGGACCCTACCCGCGCGTTTGCCATGATCGAGCCATGACGGCCGTAAAGCTCACCTCCCTCTCCCACGGTGCGGGCTGCGCGTGCAAGATGCCGGCGGCGCTGCTCGGGCCGCTCGTGCAGGCCCTCCCGCAGCCGTCCGATCCCGATCTGCTGGTGGGGACCGAGACCAGCGACGATGCGGGCGTCTACCGCCTGCGCGAGGACCTCGCGCTGGTGCAGACCGCTGATTTCTTCACCCCGATCGTCGACGACCCCTACGACTTCGGCCGCATCGCCGCCACCAACGCGCTGTCCGATGTGTACGCGATGGGCGGCAGGCCGGTCTGCGCGCTGAACCTGGTGGCGTGGTCGGTCGACGAGCTCGGGGCACAGATGCTCGGCGAGGTGCTCCGCGGCGGGCACGACGTGGTGAGCGCGGCCGGCGCGGTTCTGGTGGGCGGGCACACCATCGACGACCCCGAGCCGAAGTACGGCCTGGCGGTGACCGGGGTCCTCGACCCGGCCGACCTGATCACCAACGCCGGCGGGCGGGCCGGCGACGCGCTTGTACTGACCAAGCCCCTCGGTGCGGGCGCGGTCACCACATCGTTGAAGAAGAGGCTGGCCCCGGACCGCGTGCTAGCCGGCGCCGTCGAGGTGATGACCGAGCTGAACGCCGCGGCCGCCCAGGCAGCTCGAGCGGCCGGCGCGCACGCCATGACCGATGTGACCGGCTTCGGCCTGCTCGGTCATCTGCACGAGCTCACTCTCGCCAGCGGCCTGGCCGCCGTGATCGAAGCCGGCGCCGTCCCGGTGATCGACGGCGTGCTCGAGCTGCTCGCCGACGACCGGGCGATCGCCGGCGGAAGCCGCAACAACCGGCGCTACGCCGAGGAGTTCGCCTCCTTCGACGATGCGGTGGACGAGGTGAGCCGGCGGCTGGTGACCGATGCCATGACCTCGGGCGGTCTGCTCGTGGCGGTCGCTCCAGCGCGGGCGAACGCGGTGCCGGGTCCGGTCATCGGACGCCTCGTCGACGGTGAGCCGGGCACGATCCGCGTCGTCTAAGTCTGGGGAGCGGCGGCCCGCTCGAGGCCGATCGAGCTCGATATCGGTAGGCATCGTGCTCGCTGCCTGCCCGGCGAGAGCGCGGGCGTCACGTTCAGCGCACGCCGCCCAGGGCCTCGACCAGCACATCTCGCGTCGCCTGGAGCGCCTGCGGGATCACGTTCGTATCGGCCAGCACCGGCATGAAGTTCGTGTCGCCGTTCCAGCGCGGCACCACATGCAGATGCAGGTGATCGGCGATTCCCGCACCGGCCACCTTGCCCAGGTTGAAGCCGACGTTGAACCCGTCGGGGGTCATCGCCTTCCGGATCGCGAGGATCGACCGCCGCGCCAGCTGCATCGTCTCGAGCATCTCGTTCGAATCGAGGTCCTCGAGCGCGGCCACGTGGCGGACCGGCGCGACCATCACATGCCCGGGCGAGTACGGATAGGCGTTGAGGATCGTCAGGCAGTGCTCGGTGCGGTCGACCGGCCGATGGGCGGGATCCTCGTTGCGCGACGCAGCGGCTGCGCAGAAGATGCACTCGCCGTCCTTCGGGCCGGTGATGTACTCGATGCGCCATGGCGCCCACAGCGGTCGCTCGGTCATGAGCGTGCGACTCTACCTTCCGTGTTCCACGTCGAGCTGCGCCAGTTCCCCCACCAGGCGCGCGCGTTCAACCTGACGCGAGAGCAGCTCGACGCACAGATCTTGGGACCGTGGGTGGCGGGCCGCGCGATCGAGCTCGACGATCGCCGCTGGTCGCCCGAGCGGGCCAAGCTGACCATCTACGAGGGCCCGCAACTGGCGCCCAACGAGCTCGGCATGGGCCGGGGATGGGGGAACGTGACGCGTGACGGCGAGGACGTGACCGCCCGCGTGCTCGCCGAGCGGGCCCAGCCGCCCCCGGTGGCCGAGCTCAAGCGCGAGGTGCTCGACCGCTGCGCGTACGGCCCGATGCCGCTCCGGCGACTGGTCGAGTTGAGCGGCGAGCGCTATCCGCGGGCGCGGGTGAGCGAGCGGATCGCACTGTGCGAGCAGGCGGCGTGGGAGCTGCTGCACGAGGGCGCGGTGCGGCTGGTGCGGGCGGGGGCGCCGGTCGAGCGCGGCGAGTGGCAGGGGGTGCTGCTGCGCTGGGAGGCGTGGAGCGACGGCGCGGTGACCGTCGAGCCGTCCTAGGCCACGAGGTCGTCGATCAGCCGCTTGCGCTCGGCCTGCGTGCCGAACAGGTAGCGGTGGACGCGCACCAGGCCCGCGATGTCGTGCACGTCGTCGTCGAGCTGGGGGACGAGCAGCAGCCGGTGATCGTCGAGCTGCCGGGCGAGGCGCTCCAGGTTGTGTTCGTCGCGCCGGGCCAGCACGTGGTAGTCGCGAAAGTTCTCGGCCACCCGGATGGCGAGGCCGGGCGGCAAGACCCGCGCCAGCGCGCGTCGCACCTCGCGCGGCGCGCGGTCGCCCAGCAGGTCGTGGTGGACCCGGTTGACGACCACGCCGGCGAACGGCAGGCCGTCCGCCTCGAGCCGCTGGCCGAACCAGATCGCCTCGTCGACCGGCTCGCGGGCGGCCGAGGTGATGAGCAGGAACGCGGTGCTCGGGGCACGGAGCAGCTGCTCGACCTGCGCCGCGCGCTGGCTGAAGTCGCTGGTCATGTCGCCGAGCAGCTGGAAGAACGTCGACAGGTCGCTGATCAGGTCGATCCCGGTGATGCGGCGCAGCCCGGCCAGCAGCGGCAGCGCGCCGCGGCCCAGCGCGCGCATTCCCAGGCCGGTCGGCCGCATGAACGCTTTCAGGGCCCGCCCCTCCAGGAAGGCGTTCAGACGGCCGGGCGCGTCGAGGAACTCGAGCGCGTTTCGCGAGGGGGGCGTGTCGAGCACCAGCAGGTCGAACTGGCTCTCCTGGTCGAGCTCGTAGAGCTTGGCGATCGCGGTCAGCTCCTGCGATCCCGACACCGCGGTGGAGAGCTCGCGGTAGACCCGGTTGGCCTTGATCTCCTCCGCTCGGGCGGGATCCGGCGCGATCCGGTCGATCAGCTCGTCGAAGGTCCGTTTCGGGTCGAGCATCATCGCCCACAGCTCGCCCTTGACCTCCAGGGAGGTCCCGGCCAGCCGCTCCGGCTCGACGCGGTGCGGCTCGTTCTCGAGCTGCTCGAGCCCGAGCGCGTTGGCCAGCCGGTTGGCCGGATCGATCGTCACCACCGCCACCTTGGCCCCGACGGCGGCCATCCCGAGCGCGATCGCCGCCGACGTGGTCGTCTTGCCCACGCCGCCCGACCCGGCGCACACGCAGACTCGCCTGCCCTCGAGCATCTCGGCGACGTTCACAGCGCGGCCTCCAGGGCGCCGGACAGCATCTCGAGCTCGGGCAGGCCGACGCGGTCGGCGAATACGTAGGGGAGCTCCACCAGCCGTCCGTTCACGCGCTCGCTCAGGCGGTCGCGCTGCTCGCGCTGGGTGGCCGCCCGGGCGTGCTCGGACAGCGCCGCGCGGAGCGCCGAGCGGGCCAGCGCCGAGCGCGTGCGGGTCAGGGCAGCGTTCAGCTCGGAGATCTCCTCGGCGGCAAAGCGCGCCGGGTATAGCGCGTTGACGATCACCAGGTCGAGCGCCGTCGCGTCCTTGGCCAGCTCATCGACCAACGTCATCGTCTCGTTGACCGGCATCTCCTCGGGCGTGGCCACCGCGATGACCCCGGTGAACTCCGCGTCGGCGATCGTTTCGGCGATCGCGCGGCCCTGGTGGGCGATCGGGCCCACCCGAGCGATGTCGGCGAACGTCCGCGGCGTGCGGAGCAGGCCCACCCCGTGACCGGTGGCGGGGGCGTCGACGATCACGAGGTCGTAGGGGGCGGCGCCGCGGGTGCGGCGGTTGAGCTGGGCGAGCTCCCACACCTTCCCGATGCTGAGCAGCTCGCGCATGCCGGGGGTGGCCATCGCGAACGCCTGGAACAGCCGGCTCGTGCCGAGCGCTTGTCCGATCGCCCCGGCCTTGACCCGCAGGTACTCCTCCATCGCCTGCTGAGGGTCGATCGAGATCGTGAACAGCCCGGGGGCGAGCTCCATCTCGCGGAACTGCTCGCGCCCGTCGTCGAAAAACAGGCCCTGGACCCGTTCCTGGCTGGCCAGCTCGGCGACGATCGTGCGCAGCCCCCGCCGGGCCGCCAGCAGGCCAAGCGCGATCGCCACCGTCGACTTGCCGACGCCGCCCTTGCCGGTGACGAACAGCAGACGCTTGTCCAGGAGGGTGGACACCGCACTCGAAAATAGCGGGGGTCTGGCGGCGGAGGATCGCGACGGTCGGCCTGGCGCTCGGGCCCACGATGGCGGTATTGTCGGCGTCGGACGGGCGATTGCCGCCCGACGCGGAGGATTCCGCCGACCCGCTGCGAATACTGCCGTCGATATGAGCCCCGTGATCGCGTTCGCCAACCAGAAGGGCGGCGTCGCCAAGACCACCACGACGCTCAACCTCGCGGTGGCGTTCGCCGAGGAGGGGCATCACGTGCTGTGCGTCGACATGGACCCGCAGGGCAACCTGACCATGTCGCAAGGCATCGACCCCGACACGCTCGAGAAGTCGATGTACGACGTGCTCGTCCACCACATCTCGATCCGCGAGGTGATCCGCAGGCGCGAGATCGACGTGGCCTGCTCGTCGATCGACCTGGCCGGCGCCGAGATCGCGATGTCGACCATGATCGGCCGCGAGCGGACGCTGGAGAAGGCGCTGAAGCCGGTCGAGGACGATTACGACTTCGTGTTCATCGACACCCCGCCGAGCCTGGGGCTGTTGACAATCAACGCTCTGACCGCCGCGCACAAGGTGATCGTCCCCGTGCAATGCGAATATCTGTCGATGCGCGGCCTGATCCAGCTGCAGAACACGCTTGCCATGGTCCGTGAGAACCTCAACCCAGACGTATACATCGAGGGCATCCTGCCGACGCTCGTCGACACTCGGACGCTGCACGCCAAGGAGGCGATCGAGCTGCTGGAGGAGAACTTCGGCGACCGGGTGTTCGCCTCCCGGATCCGCAAGACGATCCGCTTCGCCGAGGCGCCTGTAAAAGGGATGTCGGTCCTGAAGTACGATCCGGACGGTCTGGCCGCTCACGCCTATCGGCAGCTCGCGAAGGAGGTCCTGTCCCATGGCAACCGGTAAGCGCGCGAGTATGCGCGAAGGCCCCCTGGCGGCGCTGTTCCGGAAGACCGCCGAGGACACCGAGGCCGGTTCGGGGGGAGCGAGCCGGCGTCGAGCACGCCGGGCACGCCGGGGGCTCCGGCTCCCGTGAGCGAGGAGCGGCCCGAGCCGTCCGCTCCGGCTCCCGTGAGCGAGGAGCGGCCCGAGCCGTCCGCTCCGGCTCCCGTGAGCGAGGAGCGGCCCGAGCCGGCCGCACCACGACGTCCTCCCGACCCCAGCCCAAGCCCAAGCCCAAGCCCGAGGTCGAGGAGCCCCGCATTCCGCTGCCCCACGAACGCCTGCGCCATGCCTTCTCGGCCGACATCCCCGACAACGTGCTCGATCGGGCGCCCGCACCTGCGCCACCTGCGCCCGAGCACGACGTCTACGCACGGACGTCGCCGGCCGGCGAGGCGCCGGCTCCGCAGCGCAGGCTTGGACCGGTCCTGCGCGTGGTCGGCGTCGGCGGCGCCGGTGTCAACGCGATCAACCGCATGGTCGAAGCGGAGATCGAAGGCGTCGAGTTCCTGGCCATCAACACCGACCTGCAGTCGCTTCAGCAATCCGCCGCGCACCAGACGTTGCACATCGGCGACTCGATCACCCACGGTCTCGGCTCGGGCTCCAACCCCGACCTGGGGCGGGCCGCCGCGCGCGAGGAGTACGACCGGATGAAGGCCATGCTGCGCGGGTCGGACATGGTGTTCATCGCGGCCGGCGCCGGCGGCGGCACCGGGACGGGGGCGTCGCCGATCGTGGCCCAGATCGCCCGCGAGCTCGGCGCGCTGACCGTCGGCATCGTCACCCGCCCGTTCCAGTTCGAGGGCACGCGCCGCCGCGATCAGGCCGAGGCCGGCATCGCCGCGCTGGCCGATGAGGTCGACACGCTGATCATCGTCCCCAACAACCGGCTCCTGTCGGTGCTCGATCGCAACGTCTCGATGGTGGAGGCCTTCCGGGTCGCCGACGACGTGCTGCGCCAGGGCGTCCAGGGGATCTCCGATCTGGTCACGTTGCCGGGCCTGATCAACCTCGACTTCGCCGACGTGCGCACGATCATGTCCGGCGCCGGCAATGCGCTGCTCGGGATCGGGATGGGGAGCGGCGAGCGGCGTGCGGTGGAGGCGGCCGAGCGGGCGGTGGCCTCGCCGCTGCTCGAGACGAGCATGGAAGGCGCGCGCTCGATCCTGCTCTCGATCACCGGTGGCCCCGATCTCTCACTGTGGGAGGTCAACGAGTCCGCCAGGGCCGTGGCCGAGGCCGCCCATCCGGACGCCAACATCATCTTCGGCGCGATGGTCGACGAGAAGCTCGAGGATCACGTGTGGGTGACGGTGATCGCCACCGGCTACGGCGACGGGCGTCAGCGGCTGCGGTCGCCAGCGCGCACCGAGGCGGGCGAAGGCGTCCGCGAGGGCCGGGGAGCGTTGCGTGAGCCGCGCGGCGAGCCGCGGGTGAGCAGAGCCCACCCGCCCCGCCAGCGCTCTGGTTCACTCGAGCTGGACGTGCCGGAATTCATCCCACGTAGATAGGGCGGGTCGTCGGTGGCCGAGCCGCTCGGCGTCATCGCCGCCGGGCATCCGCGGTCTGCGCAGGCCGGCGCCGACGCTCTGCGCGAGGGTGGGAACGCGGTCGACGCGGCGCTGGCCGCGATGCTGACCGCGTTCAGCTGCGAGCCGCTGCTCACCAGCCTCGGCGCCGGCGGCTACATGCTGGTGGTCGGGCCGGCCGGCGAGCCGGTGCTGCTCGACTTCTTCGTCGAGGCGCCCGGGCGCGGCGTCGACGCCGGGGCGCGCGCCGAGCTTGTGCCGGTCAGCGTTTCGTTCGGCGACGTCATCCAGGTGTTCAACATCGGGCCGGCCTCGGTCGGCACCTACGGCATGGCGGCTGGGGTGTGCGAGGCGTCGAGTCGCTTCGGCCGCATGCCGCTGGCCGAGCTGGTGGCGCCCGCGGCTCGGCTGGCCCGCGAGGGGGTGAAGATGAACGTCCCGCAGGCTTACGTGATCGAGATTCTGGCGGGGATCGTCACTTCGACCCCCGAGTGCGCGGCGATGTTCGCGCCGGGCGGACAGGTGGTGCGCGCCGGCGATGTGGTCCGCCAGCCCGAGCTGGCCGACGCGCTCCAGCGGCTGGGTGCCGAGGGCCCGGCCCCGTTCTACAGCGGTGACATCGCGTCGGCCATCGTCGAGTGGCTGGCCGCGCGGGGCGGCATCGTCAGCGCGTCCGACCTGGCGTCCTACTCCGTGGTCGACCGCGAGCCGATCCGCGCGAGTTACCGCGGGCGCGAGGTGGTGACCAACCCGCCGCCCTCGGCGGGCGGGATCCTCCTCGCCCACGCGCTCTCACTGCTGGCCGGCGAGCCTGACGCGCCGGACGTGGCGCGGGTGGTGGCCACCATGGAGCGGACGCAGGCCGAGCGCACCCCGGAGTTCCTGGAGGGGCTCGACGATCCCGAGTTCGTACAGCGGTTCCTGGCCCGGCGCTCCCCGCTCGGCTCGACCACGCACGTCGCGGTGCTCGACCGCGAGGGCTGGGCCTGCTCGGTCACCTCCTCGAACGGCTCGTGCTCGGGGGTGGTCGTGCCGGGCACCGGCGTTCATCTGAACAACATGCTGGGCGAACAGGACCTCAACCCGCTCGGCTTCCACCGGCATCCTCGCGGCCGGAGGATGCCGAGCATGATGTCGCCCACCGCGGTGCTGCGCGACGGTGCGCCCGAGCTCGTGCTGGGCAGCGCGGGGTCGAACCGGATCCGGTCCGCCATCCTGCAGACGATCATCCGGGTGGTCGACGACGGGATGCCGGCCGGCGACGCCGTCCGGGCGCCACGCGTGCACTTCGAGGACGGCATCGTCTACGCCGAGCCCGGAATCGACACGGCATCGCTCGAGCAGGCGGGGCGCGCGATCGGGCGCTTCCGGGAGCTCAACCTGTTTTTCGGCGGGGTGCAGGCGGCGGCGCGCGACCGGCAGGGACGCTTCTCGGGCGGGGGCGATCCGCGGCGGGGTGGGGCGGCGGTCTTGGTCGACGCCGGATGAGACCCACGACCGCGCTGCTCGGCGCGTTGCTCGTGCTGGCCGGCTGCGGCCTCGACGTGCAGTCGGGCGATCTGTTCCGGGTCACCCGATCGGGTCAGGGCCAGAAGCTCACGCTGCTGGTCAACGACGCCGGTACGATCGCCTGCGACGCGGGCAAGCCGAAGTCGCTGCCCGATCCGCTGCTGCTCCAGGCGCGTGACCTCTCGACCGACCTGAACAACGACGCCAAGGCCAAGCTCAGGTTCCCGGCCGGCGCCCGCAGCGTGTTCTCCTATACCGTCAAAGTGCAGAACGGCACTTTCACATTTCCCGATACCGCGGCCGACACCCGCAAGGAACTGTCGCGATTGGAGTTATTTGTAGTGCAGGCTGCTGCGAACCCGTGCGGCCTCACTTCTTGAGGACGCTCTTAACTTGAGGGCGCCCGCTACCGTACCCGCTCGTGCTGATCACCGCCGCTCAAAGCCTCATCACCTACGGCCAGGCGATCGTGCTCGGCGTCCTCCAGGGCGTGACCGAGCTGTTCCCGATCTCGAGCCTCGGCCACACCGTCATCTTTCCGAACCTGTTCGGCTGGCACAACATCGTCGCCTGGCAGTCACAGTCCGAGTCTCCGTGGCTGGCCTTCGTGGTCATGCTCCACGTCGGGAGCGCCGTCGGCCTGCTGATCTACTTCTGGCGCACCTGGGTCGAGGTCGTGGTCGCCTTCTTCGGGACGCTGCGCAAGCGCCGCGTCGAGACGTCGACCGAGCGCCTGGCCTGGCTGATCATCGTGGCGACCATCCCCGTGGGGATCCTCGGCGTGCTGCTGGAGCACACGGTGCGTGTGGCCTTGGCCAAGCCGCTCGCGGCATCCTGCTTCCTCGTCGTCAACGGCGTGATCCTCCTTGCCGCCGAGCGGGTGCGTCGCCGGTCTGAAGTGCGGGCGCTGGCCGCCCGCGAGGGCATGAAACGTGACGGCGGGCGCCGCCTCGAGACGCTCGAGTACCGGGAGGCGGGCGTGATCGGTCTGGCCCAGAGCACGGCGCTGATCGCCGGCATCAGCCGCGACGGGATGGCAATGGCCACCGGCCTCGTACGCGGGCTCGACAACGAAGATTCGGCCCGGTTCGCGTTCCTGCTCGCCACGCCGCCGATCCTCCTCGCCGGGCTGTACAAGATCGGCGACCTCACCGGGCCGCTCGGCGCCGGCATCCGCTCTCAGGCGTTCGTCGCCGCGATCGCGGCCGCCATCACCGCCGTGATCACCGTCCACTTCCTGCTGCGCTACTTCAAGACCAACAACCTGACCCCGTTCGGGATCTACTGCGTCGTGTTTGGGTTGGCGATGGTCATATACAACGCGTAGCGCCGCCCCGGGTCACGCTGTAGCGCCGCCCGGGGTCACGCTGTAGCGCCGCCCGGGGTCACGCTGTAGCGTCGCCCCGGGTCACGCTGTAGCGTCGCCCCGGGTCACGCTGTAGCGTCCGGCCGACCCCGGGTCACGCCGTAGCGTCGCCCCGGGTCACGCCGCGCCGAATCTCACCTTGCCGTTGGACTGCGCTCGCTCCTGCACGCGGTCGACCAGCTCGAGGCGCTTGATCGCGGCGCGGAACAGCCGGGTGACCAGCCTCAGCCGGGCGTTCTCCGAACGCATGTCGAGCAGACCCTGCTTGGCGTCCAGGCCGAAGTCGACGGTGGCGGCCATCGCGTAGGCGCTCATCCCGGCCAGCTCCTCGGGGTCGGGATCGCTGTCGGTGGCGCGTCTGACCAGCTCGGCGTAGGCCTCGTGGGCGGCCGTGGCCACGTCGGGGTCGGGCGTGTCCTCGCGATCCTCCACGAACTCGATCACGCCGGCCGGGTAGGGAAGATGGCCCTGGCGCTCGAGCACCCGAAACGGACGGGTGCCGCGGACGAGGAGCTTCAGGCGCCCGTCGTCCATCCGCTCGAGCACGCGGTCGATCGCGCACGCGCAGCCCACCTCGCGCAGGCCGTCGTCGGAGAGCCACACGATCCCGAACTCGCGCTCGTGGCCCAGGCACTCCTCGATCATCGTCTTGTAGCGCTCCTCGAAGATGTGGAGCGGGATCAACTCGCCGGGAAGGGCCACGAGCCCGAGCGGGAACAGCGGAAAGTCACCTTCGGACATGTGCGCCTTGCGAGTCTACGCCGGGGGCGAGTGCGGGGCGGGCGGGCGGTCGGGGTCCTATGGCCGGCGGGCGGGCGGGCTGGGCTCTCTACGGCCGGCGGGCGGCGAGCAGGAGGTTGTAGAAGATGGCCGGCGGCAGCCGCGGCTCGAGCAGCCGCTGGTCGACCCGCTGCAGCAGCAGGTAGCCGTGGAACGCGTACTGGCGCCACAGCATCGGCACGTCGGCCGGATCGGCGCAGGCCTCGAGCCCGCGGTTGAACCAGCCGAACCAGTTGGCGAGTAGCTCCTCCCCCCGGACGCGCACCTCGACGAACCCGGCGGCGCGCGCGTGCCGGGCCAGGTCGCCCGGAGCGAAGGCGTGGATGTCGACGACCCGTTCGAGCCGGTGGTCGTCCCTGGTCATCGGGCTGGCGGGGTCGGGGAGCGGGGGCGGAGCGGCCCGCAGCGCCCGGCGCCACAGCGGGCCCAGGACGGTCGCGCCGCTCTTGGGCAGGGCAGCGAGGCGGTCGCCGAAGCGCGAGGGCTCGCCGGCGAAGACGACCCGGCCCCCCGGCTTGAGCACGCGGTGAAACTCGGCGAAGGCTCGCTCGAGGTCCGGCAGGTGATGGAGCACGGCGTGGCCGAGGACCAGGTCGAAGCTGTGCTCGGCGAACGGCAGCGATTCGGCGTCGGCGCGCGCCGTCTTGACGGTCAGGCCGAAGCGCTGGGCATTGGCGTTCAGCGCTCGAACCATGCCGGGGGAGATGTCGGTGCAGGTGGCCTCGCGGACAATGCCGGCGCGCAGCAGGTTGAGGCTGAAGTAGCCGGTGCCCGCGCCCACCTCGAGCGAGCGCTCGAAGCCGCGGTCGAGCGCGGGGTCGGGGGGGCCCAACGCTTTGCGCAGCTTGCCGATTACCTGAGCCTGGCCGACGTCGCCGAAGTCGATGCCCCACTTGGAGTCGTAGCTCGAGGCGGCCACGTCGTGATAGCGCGTGTTCACGTCGCGGATCTCGTCCGCCGTCAGCACCTCCATGGCGGCCGGGACATTACCCTCTCGACCCCGATGAGCGCGTATCTCCAGCAGAACCAGCCACCGGGCGTTCCGCCCCTCAAATTGACCGGCGAGCGCACGCTGCCCGACGTGCCGGCCGAGAACTACTGGTATCGCCGGCACCTGGCCGTGTACGAATGGATCGCCGCGCGGGTGGGCGGCGGTGTGGTGCTCGATATGGCCTGCGGGGAAGGGTACGGGTCTCGCGTGCTGGCGGGCACGGCGGAGTCGGTGGTCGGCGTGGACGGAAACCCCGAGGCGCACGAGCACGCCCGTCTGAAGTACACCCGGCCCGGGCTCTCGTTCGAGTGGGGGGCGGTGGAGAGCTACGGGAAGCCGGGCTCGTTCGACGCCGTGGTGTTCCTCCAGACAATCGAGCACGTGGTCGACCCGCCGACGGTGCTAGCCCACTTTCGCGACATATTACGGCCGGGCGGGGTCGCCTACGTCTCGACGCCGAACGTGCTCACGCTGGCGCCGCCGGGCGCGGCGAAGTCCGACAACCCGTGGCACCTGCGGGAGTACCGGGTGGAGGAGTTCGATGCGCTCTGCCGGGGTGTCTTTGGACGGGTCGAGGTGCTCGGGCTGTTCCACGCGCGCAAGCTGCGGGTGCACGAGGTCGCCTTGCACCTGGGCTGGGACCGCGTGCACAAGCGCCTCGGGATCACGCAGGCGTTCTACGACCGCTTCACCCCGGCCATCTCGAGCCGGGATTTCGCGCTGCGACGGCGCCGGCTGGCCTCGGCTCTCGACTTCCTGGCGGTCTGCGGGCGCTAGCCCGCTAGCCCCATTTTCGCAGTTGAATGGGGCTAGCCCCAGCGGAAAGTTCGCGGTGCTTTCCGCATGCGGATGATGCGGGCTGGGACGCCGGCGACCACTGCGTTCGCGCGGACGTTCGTCGTGACCACCGCGCTGGTGCCGATCACGGAGTTGTTGCCAACGGTCACGCCGCGCAGCAGGCAGGCGCCGTAGCCGATCCACACGTTGTGGCCGACGTCGACGCTGCGCTTGTAGATCCCCTGCTCGCGGATCGGCCGCTCGACTTCGACCATCCCGTGGTCGAAGTCGATCATCATCACCCGGTCGGCGATGATGCATTCGCGGCCGATCGAGACGTGCTGATAGGCGGAGATCGTGCATTCCTGGCCCATCACGGACTTCGCCCCGAGCGAGAACTCGCCCTCGTGCACGCGGATCTTGCAGCGGTGGCCGATCCACGACCAGCGGCCGAGCCTCACGCGCGCGTCCCGGCCGATCTCGAATTTGACCTTCGGGCACACGAAGCACAGCCCGTCGGTCTGCAGCCGCCCGCGCCAGCGGATCTTCAGCCAGGCCCAGCGCACGATCAGGACCGCGTATCCCGGCCTCAGCATGTGGTGCTGGCGGGCGAAGCGCAGGAAGGTCAGCGGCCCGCCGTGCAGGGGCGGGGGCTCTGTGCGGAGCAGCGGCGGGACCACGACCCGCGCGGTGCGCCCGAACTGCTTGGTGCTCGCTGAGTGCACGTGCGGATCCTACGTACTCGACAATCCGCGTGGCACCCCTGACATCATGATCGCGGGATGCCCGGCGCCGACGAATCGCTCGCACAACGCCTGCTGGCCGGCGACCGTCGCGCGCTCGCCCGCGGGATCTCGCTGGTCGAGAACGACCATCCGGACGGCTGGGCGCTGGTCAAGGAGATCTACCCACGCACCGGGCGAGCGGCCGTGTTGGGGCTCACCGGCCCGCCCGGGGCGGGGAAGTCGACCCTGGTGGGGGCGCTGACGAAGCTGGAGCGCGCGCGCGGGCGGACGGTGGCGGTGCTGTCGATCGATCCCACCTCGCCGTTCACGCAGGGAGCGCTGCTGGGCGACCGGATCCGCCTGACCGACCACTTCCTCGACCCGGGCGTGTTCATCCGCTCGATGGCCAGCCGCGGCGCGCTGGGCGGCCTGAGCGAGGCCTCGCTTCAGGCGGCGCTGTTGATGGATGCTTCCGGCCGCGACGTGATCATGCTGGAGACCGTTGGAGTGGGGCAGGCCGAGGTCGACATCATCGACCACGCCGATACGGTCGTGCTCGTGTTAATGCCCGGGTCGGGCGATTCCATCCAGGCGCTCAAGGCGGGCGTGATGGAGATCCCCGACGTGATCGTCGTCAACAAGGCAGACCACCCGCTGACCGACACCATGGTGCGAGAGATCAAGAACGTCCTGGCGCTGGGGCCGAGGGAGGGCTGGCAGGTACCGATCTTCAAGACCGAGGCGGTCCGCGGCGAGGGGATCGAAGAGCTGGCCGAGAAGCTGGCCGAGCACCACGCGTACGTGGAGGCCGAAGGGACGCTGTCCGAGCGCCGGCGGCGCAACCTGATGAACGAGGTGCTCGGGCTGGCCACCTTCCGCATGCGGCGCGAGCTCGAGGCCTCCGTGCGCGATGACCCGGCCATCCAGGAGCTGCTCGACCGGGTGGTGGCGCGGGAGATCGACCCGGCCAGCGCCGCCACCACCGTGCTCGAACGCCACGCCGCGGAGCTGGCCGGGTGAGCGCCGCGCTGACGCCGCCGCTGCTGCTGGCCTCGCTCGTGCTGTGCGTGGCCGGGCTGTCGAAGCTGCGCGCGCCGGCCGGCGCCGCGGCCGCCCTCCATGTCGGCGCCTGGGCGGTTCGGATCCTGGCCCTCGGTGAGGTTGTGCTCGGCGCCGTCTGTGTCCTCCATCCGACCCGCTCGTTCGCGGTGGCGCTGGCGGTGGTCTACGGGCTGTTCGCGGCGGGTGGCGGTGAGGCTGAGACGGCATCGGGTGGCGTGCGGGTGCTTTGGAGATGACGACTTACCGGTCTCGCTGCCCCACGTGATCGCCAGCGAGCTACTGGGAGCGCTGGCCTTGGCCGCGGCGCTGACGGGGCCGCGTGGGCTCGGGTGGCTGCTGGGCCATTCGGCGGCGACCGCCGCCGCACTGCTGATCGGCGTCGCCGGCGCCGCGTACGGAACCGTGCTCGTGTACACCCAGCTGTCGGCTGCCTGGAACGCGTGGAGCGCCGAATGAGCCTGGTCACCCGAGTGGGAGAGCTGCTCGAGCGCCGCACCTCGCGGCGCGGGGCGCTCTCCAAGGCGGCGGTGGCAGGCGCGGCGTTCGCGGTGGCGCCGGTGCGCTACCTGGTCCGGCCCGGTACGGCCTGGGCGGTCATCCGCCCGCAGGACTGCCCTCAGGGGAGCAAGTGCACCGACGGCTACACGGCGTTCTGCTGCGAGATCGAGCACGGCAACAACGCCTGTCCGCCCGACACCTATATCGCGGGCTGGTGGAAGTGCACGAGCTACAAGGGCAGCGGCCTGTGCCGGGGAATGGGCGCGCGCTACTACGTCGACTGCAACCGGACGCCGGGCACCGTCTTCCCCGGCGGGTGCCAATGCGCCGGGGGCGACTGCGGGCACCGGGCCGTCGACTGCAACCACTTCCGCTACGGGCAGTGCAACACGCAGATAGCCGGCACGACCGAGGTGGTCTGCCGCCTGGTCCTTTGCCACAACCCGGCCACGGTGTCAGGGATGAACTGCAACGGGACCGAGATGGTCGATAACCGCACCTGCACGCACGAGAACCCGTGTCTCCAGGGACTGGCCAAGCAGCTACCCGGGGGAGGGGGCGCCTAGCTGTGGTCGCCTCCGCAAATACGCTCGCATTCGAGGCGGCCGGCCTGCGGCCTGCTCGGCATCCTGCCTCGCTTGACCGGCCGCGCCGGCGTCATCCGGAGACGGCGCTGCACTTTGTCCTCGGACCCTCATGTAGCTCTGCTACACGTCGGGTCCTGCGTCCTCGCGCAGCATCCGTCAGTGACACCTCTCGGTGCGACCGTGCTTACGGAGGCGACCACTAGTGGTCGCGCTGGTGTCGGTCGAGACCGTGCTGCTCGTGCTGCTGGTCATGCTGGTGGCCGCGCTCCTGCGCAGCCACGCCGAGATCCTTCGCCGGCTCGGACCCGACGACGGCGCCCCGCGGCTGCCGGCGCCGCCGACGGGCATCCGGACCGCGAGCGAGGCGCCCGAGCTGGCCGGCGCCACGCCGACCGGCGATGCCGTCAAGCTGGCCCTCGACGGTAGGCCGACCCTGCTGGCCTTCCTGAGCAGCGGCTGCAGCAGCTGCGCGGGCTTCTGGGACGCGCTCGGCGAGCGCAGCGTCGCACCCGAGCTGCAAACGGTGATCGTGACCCGGGGCCCGGAGCGCGAGCAGCCCGCCAAGCTCCGGTCGTTGACCCGCGAGGAGGTGCCGGTGGTGATGTCCTCGCAGGCGTGGGAGGACTATGCGGTACCGGGCTCGCCGTACTTCGTGCTGGTCCAGGACGGCGCGGTCCGCGGCGAGGGCGTGGCCACCACCTGGCACGCGCTGAGCTCGCTGGTGGGCGACGCGATCCGCGAGCAGACGGCCCACGACCCGGATGCCGGAATCGATGAGCGACTGGCGGCGGCCGGGATCGGCCCGGAACACCCCAGCCTGTATCCGGATGCGTCGGCGGCGCCTGACGGCCGCGCCTTAGCGGGGGAACGCGGCTGATCGCACTGCTCCTGATGGGATGCGCGGCGGCGATTACCGGGGCGGTCGCGTCGGCCTGGTCTCCCTGAGGCGAGTCGATGCTCGCGAGCATCACCCCACTCGGGGAGCGGGGACGCCATTCGCGATGGGGCATCACGGTGAGCGCGTTCATGCTCGGCGCCACCGCCGCAGGCGCCGGCACCGGCGCGGCGCTGGGAGCGGTGGGTGGCCTGGTGCTGCCGGACGGCTGGCCTACGCGCCCGGCGCTTTTGCCGCGCGCTGGCCGTCGCGCTGGCCGTCGCGATCGTGCTCGACGCCGGCGGCCGCGTTCCCGGACCGCGCCGACAGGTCGACCAGCGCTGGCTCGACCGCTACCGCGGTTGGGTGTACGGCATTGGCTACGGGTCGCAGCTCGGCCTGGGCGTCACCACGGTGGTCTCGAGCGCGGCGACCTACGTGGCGCTGCTGACCGCGTTCCTGACCGGGAGCGTGCGCTCCGGCGCCCTGATCCTCGGCTGTTACGGCGCGGTGCGCGGACTCACGCCGCTCGCGGCGGCCGGCGTGCGCAGCCAGGGGCAGTTGCTCGTGTTGCACCGCGCGCTGGCGCGGTGGCGGTCTCGCGTCCGGTGGGGAGCGGTGGCGGCGCAGGCAGGCGTGCTGGTGATCGCACTGGCCTTGACCGGCGCGTGAGCGCGCTCGAGGCACACGGAGTCCGCGTCGAGCTGCCCCGCGGCTGGAGCGGGAGGCTGTTCAAGCGCCCGGCCGGCGGCGCCACCCTGCACGCCGGCGACTTCCAGCTCCCGCTCGACGACGGCGAGTTCGGCGACCGCAGCACCGCGCTGATGTCGGCCGGCGCCTCGTTCCTGGCCCTCACCGAGTACCGGCCCGGCGCGGGCCTGGAGCCCGGCGAGGGCGTGTTCGCCTCGCCTCGCGTCCCGACCACGCTCGATCCCACCCGCTTCAGCTCCCGCGGCCTCGCCCATCCGCGCCGCGGACAGGCGGGCATGCAGCACTTCTTCACCGCCGCCGGCCGTCCCTTCTGCCTCTACGTGGTGGTGTCGGGGCCGCGGTCGGAACGCCGCCGGCAGCTGGCCATGCTCAACCACATGCTGCGCTCGCT
The DNA here is from genome assembly GCA_963743345.1 of uncultured Solirubrobacterales bacterium. Lineage (GTDB taxonomy): Bacteria > Actinomycetota > Thermoleophilia > Solirubrobacterales > Solirubrobacteraceae > Palsa-465. The sequence continues at coordinate 161,407 of CAVUPW010000025.1, read as the reverse complement.
GCGGATTCACCCGGCGGCGAGCTGACCGGTGTAGCGCGCGGCATCGTGCCCCAGCACGCCGATGCACGGGGTGAGGTTGGTGCGCGACCGGTTGACGTACGTGGCGCTGATCGCGCTCGCCACCGTGCCGGTGCTCGCCGTCACCCGCACCGCGATCTTGAACGGGATCAGCTGTCCGCCCGGGTAGACCCGACCGCTGCAGCGCAGCGGGGCGGAGAAGCCCCCCGCGCCGAGATACGTTGCGGGTCCGGTCTGGTGCAGCGTGAGCGTGTCGCCGCCGATGGCGCGCTGCCTGACCAGCCGCACGGTGGGGCACGGGGCGGTCGGGCACTGCGGCGTGAAGGTCCAGGTGCGCTGCACCGTTTGACCCGCGCGCTCGTCGTGGACGTTGTGCGCGACGGTCACCGTCCCGGACATCTGGAAGGTGCCCGTGAGCAGCGGGGTGCGAGCGGGCGGTTGCGCGCCCGCGCCGGCCGTGAAGCCGGCGCTCACGATCGCCCCGGCGAGGAGCACGACGGGCGCGATCCGCCGGCTCATGCCCCCAGGGCGCGGGCGATCACCATCTCCTGCACCTCGTCGGTCCCCTCGCCGATGGTCAGGATCTTGGCGTCCCGGTAGAAGCGGCACACCGGGTACTCCTCGATGTAGCCATAGCCGCCATGGATCTGGACCGCCTCGTCGGTCGCGCGCACCGCCAATCTCCCACTCTTGAGCTTGGCCTGGGCGGCCGTCAGCGTGAAGTTCCGGCCCTCGTCCTTCAGATACGCCGCCTTGTGCACGAGCAGCCGAGTGGCCTCGACCTCGGTCGACAGGTTGGCCAGCTTGCTCTGGATCGCCTGGTACTTGGAGATCGGGCGGCCGAAGGCGCGGCGCTCCTTTGCGTAGGCGAGCGCCTGGTCGAGAGCGCCCTGGGCCAGGCCTACGCCCATCGCGGCCACGCCGATCCGGCCGATGTCGAGCACGTGGAGGAACTGGCGGAGCCCAGACCCGCGCATGCCGAGCAGGTTGCCCTCCGGCACGCGGCAATCGCTGAACGTGAGCGGCCGGGTGTCGGACGCGTTCCAGCCCATCTTCCGGTACGGCTCGCCCGGCTCGTAGCCCGGGGTGCCGTTGGGCACGAGCAGGTTGGTGATTTCGCGCTCGCCGGCGTGACCGGTGCCGGTGACCGCGGTGATCACCACCACGCCCGAGATCTCGGTCCCGGCGTTGGTGATGAACTGCTTGGACCCGTTGATCACCCACTCCCCGTCCTCCAGCGAGGCGCGGGTGCGGGTGTTCCCGGCGTCCGAGCCGGCCTCGGGCTCGGTCAGGCCGAACGCCCCCAGACACTCGCCGTGGCACAGCTGCGGGAGCCACTCCCGCTTCTGCTCCTCCGAACCGAACAGGTAGATCGGCTGGGTGCCGAGCGAGGTGTGGGCGCACAGCGTGATCGCCACCGAGGAGTCGACTCGGGCCAGCTCCTCGACCACCAGCGCGTAGGCCAGCGAGTCGCTGCCGGCCCCTCCGTATTCCTCGGGAAACGGGATTCCCATCAGGTCGAGCTCGGCCAGCCGGCGCACGATCTCGTAGGGGAAGGAGTGCGTCCGGTCGAGTTCCTCGGCCACCGGCGCGATCTCCTGATCGGCGAAGTCGCGGACGGTCCGTTGCAGCAGGCGGTGGTGGTCGGGTAGATCGAACTCCATGCTCGGATTCTCACAGTACGGGGAGCCCGACGCTCCCGCGGGCGCGCCCGGGTCCGGCCCGGCACGCTGGCCGAGGGCGGATTGGCGCCCGCAATCATGGCAATTGTCGAGCGCGGCGTGAACCGCCGCCCCGCCCAGGCCCGCGCGCTCTCCATCGAAGTCGAGCTGCGGATGGAAGAGCGCCTGGCCGCGGCCGACCGCGCCTATCGCCGGCGTCACCCGCACGGAAACCAGCCGCCGACGATCGCCGTCGGGGTCGACCTCAGCTACGTGACGGCAGGCTGAGCGCCAGGTCGACCAGGAGCCGCACCCCGAACCCCGTGGCGCCCTTGTCCGCGTAGTAGGGGCGGCGCACGTCGAAGGCCGTGCCGGCGATGTCGAGGTGGGCCCAGGGGACCTCGCCGGCGAAGTGGTGCAGGAACTCGGCGGCGGTGAGCGCGGTGGCCTGCCGCTTGGTGGTCGAGTTCACGATCTGGGCGAAGCGGCCCTTGATCATGTCCGCGTACTCCTGGTGGAGCGGCATCCGCCACACCCGATCGCCGCTGAGCTCGGCCGCGGCCTGCACCTCGGCAGCCCACCCCTCGTCATTGCTCATCAGCCCGGCGTAGGTCGACCCGAGCGCGATCACGACGCCGCCGGTCAGGGTGGCCAGGTCGACCAGGCGCTCGGCGCCCTCGCGACGGGCATACGAGAGGCAGTCGGCCAGCACCAACCGACCCTCGGCGTCGGTGTTGTCGACCTCGATCGTGGTGCCGTCGAGCGCCCGCACGATGTCGCCGGGCTTGACCGCGGTGCCGCTGGGCAGGTTTTCGGTGGCGCCGATCAGCCCGAGCACGCGCACCGGCACGCGCAACTCGGCCAGGGCGGCGATCGCCTCGATCACCGCCGCGCCGCCGCACATGTCGAACTTCATCTCGAACATGGTCCCGGCCGGCTTGAGCGAGATCCCGCCCGAGTCGAAGGTCACCGCCTTCCCGACCAGCCCGATCAGTGGCCCGTCGCCCGCGACCGTGCCGTCGTAGTCGAGCCGGATCAGCCGGGCCGACTGGGCGGAGCCCTGGGCGACCGCGGCGAACGCTCCCATCCCGGCCTCGCGGATTGCCTCCTCCTCGAGCGCCGCGAAGCCCAGGCCGTGCCGGCTGGCCACCTCCTCGGCGTAGCTCGCCAGGGCCCCGGGTGGAAGGTCGTTGCCGGGCGTGTTGCCCAGGTCGCGCGCGCGGTTTTGGGCGGTTGCCAGGATCGCGGCGACCCGGACCGGCTCGGAGACGTCGTGATGAGCGCTGACCAGCAGCCGCTCCACTCGGCGTGAGTCCTCGCTGGGCTTGTAGCGCTCGAACCGGTAGGCGTGCAGCAGCGTACCCTGGACCAGCCCCTCGACGACCTGGTCGGACACGTGATGGGGGACCTCCCAGCACAGCGTGGAGGCTCCGATCTCGCGCGCCCGGCCATGGGCCACCGCCGCCGTGACCCGGGCCCGCTCGCCGTCGAACTCCGCTCGCTCGCCAAGCCCGACCAGGATCACGCGCGCACCGTCGGCGTGGGTGAGGGCCAGCCGCTTGAACTCCCTCCGGGCTTCGCCGGATGCCAGCAGCGCTCCGAGGTCGCCGCCGGGCAGGTCGTGGGCCACGTCCTCGCCCTCGAACACGCCCACGACGATCGTGTCGGCGCCGGTGGCGAACGGACTGTCGGTCGTCGCCTCGACGTTCACGGGGCGAACATCTTAGGGGCTCTAGGATTGAAGGTCCGCCAGAGAAAACAAGGGAAGAGAGAAACCATGCCCAGCACAGTCATCCTCTCGGCCGCCCGGACGCCAATCGGAAAGCTCGGGGGTGGCCTGGCCAGCGTGGACGCGACCGAGCTCGGAGGCACCGCGATCAAGGCGGCGCTCGAACGGGCCGACGTCGCCCCCGACCAGATGCAGCACGTGATCATGGGCCACGTCCTCCAGGCCGGCCAGGGGCAGATCCCATCTCGCCAGGCCCAGATCAAGGGGGGCATCCCCAAGGAGATCTCCTCGGAGACCATCAACAAGGTGTGCGCGTCGAGCATCCGCTCGGCCTGCCTGCTCGACAACGCGATCCGAGTGGGTGATCTCGAGGTGGGTCTCGCCGGCGGGATGGAGTCGATGTCGAAGGCGCCGTACGTCCTCAAGGAGGCGCGCTTCGGCTTCCGCATGGGCGACGGCAAGGCGATCGACGCGATGATCAACGACGGGCTGACCAACCCGTTCTCCGGCAAGCACATGGCCGCTGAGGCGAGCGAGGTCGCGGCCGAGCTCGAGCTGACCCGGCCGGACCTCGACCGGTGGGCGCTGCGCTCCCACCAGCTCGCGGTCAAGGCCACCGACGAGGGCCGCCTGCCCGAGGAGATCGTCCCGGTCACCATCAAGGGCAGGAAGGGCGACACCGTGGTCGAGATCGACGAGGCGCCGCGGCGCGACGCCAGCCTCGAGTCCCTGGCCAAGCTACCCCCGATCTTCATGAAGGACGGCTCCCACACGGCCGGAAACTCGCCCGGTGTCAACGACGGCGCCGGCGCGCTGGTGGTGGCCAGCGACGAGTGGGCCAAGCGCAACGGCAAGACCGCGCTGGCCCGGATCGTCGCCCACGCTCAGGTGGCCGACGACTTCGCGTATCTCGCCCGGACGCCGGCGAACGCATCGAAGAACGCGCTCGAGAAGGCCGGGCTCAAGGTCGACGACATCGACCTGTGGGAGATCAACGAGGCGTTCGCGTCGGTGACGCTGAACTCGATCCGGATGCTCGGCATCGACGAGGACAAGGTCAACGTCAACGGCGGCGCGGTGGCGCTGGGTCACCCGATCGGCGCCTCGGGCGCGCGCATCCTCGGCTCGCTGGTGCTCGAGCTGCGGCGGCGCGGTGGCGGCCTCGGCTGCGCCGCGATCTGCTCCGGCGGCGGCCAGGGCGACGCGGTGATCGTCGAGGTCAATGGCGGCTGAGGGCGCGCCAGCCGCCTTCTTCGACCTGGACCGCACGCTGATGGAGGGCTCCTCGGCCTTCCAGTTCGGCCGTGCCGCGTACCGGGCGGGTTTGCTCAGCCGCCGGCAGCTGGTCGCCGACGGCTGGGCCAACCTGATGTTCAGGCTGCGCGGAGCGAGTGACGAGGCCTCGCATGAGCTGCGCGATCGGATCTCTGAATCGCTCGCCGGAACGCGCGTGCGCGACCTCGACCGGCTCGGGGTCGACGTGCTGGCCGGCGTGCTGCCGCGCATCTATCCCCAGGTCCTGGCGCTGGCCTACGAGCATCAGGACGCGGGCATGCGGGTGTACATAGTGACCGCCGCCTCGCAGGACCTGGCCGAGGTGCTCGCGCGAGTGCTCGCCTTCGACGGCGCCGTCGGGTCGCAGTTCTCCGAGGTGGTCGACGGTGTGTACACCGGCCGCCCGGCCGGCTTGTTCATCTACGGGGCCGAGAAGGCAATGGCCCTCCAGCGCCTGGCTGAGCGCGAGGGGCTGGATCTGTCCGAGTCCTACGCGTATTCCGATTCCGCCTCGGACCTCCCGATGCTTCGGCTGGTCGGCCATCCCGTGGCGGTCAACCCGGACACGACGCTCGCCAAGGCGGCCCGAGCCGAGCGCTGGGAGGTGCTCCGCTTCGACCGCCTCGGGCGGCGGCTCAAGGCGGCCGTCGGGCTGGTGGGGGCCGCGGTCGCCGGCGGCGCGGGCTCTGCCGCGATCGCCGCACGCGGCCGGCGCCGGCGGGGCCTGGTGGCCAAGCTCCGATAGCCTGCTCGCTGCCCCGCTGCCCCGCTGCCCCGCTGCCCCGCTGCCCCGCTGCCCCGCTGCCCCGCTGCCCCGCTGCCCCGCTGGCTCGCTTGCCAGCTCGCCCGCGTGCGAGCTCGCGAGCTCGAAGGCTCGAAGGCTTGCGAGCTCGACGGCTCGAAGGCTTGCGAGCTCGACGGCTCGACGGCTCGACGGCTTGCGAGCTCGACGGCTCGACGGCTCGAAGGCTTGAGAGCTCGACGGCTCGACGGCTCGCGAGCCCGACGGCTTGCGGCTCGACGGCTTGACGGCTTGACGGCTTGACGGCTTGACGGCTCGACGGCTCGACGGCTTGCGAGCTCGACGGACCGACGGCTCGACGGCTGGACACCGGTACGTACCAGTACGGCAGTGGTACGCCGTTTGTAGTCGGCGTCATGCGCCACCACCGGAATGTCCCGGGCCTCGAGGCGCGGCGGGCGGGTCACGCCGGGAGACGTGCATAAGCTGCCACGCGAGCGCCCACGCGCTGACCGTGGCAGGTTCCGCATCACCCACATGCACCACATGCCACGGTCAGCCGCGCCGAGCGGAAATGGCAGGTTCTGCATGTCGTGGGGCGGCCGCTGGGCGTTGCCTGCGCCGGCGCCCCTGGCGCGTCTGCGCGAGGATGCCTTCGCTCGAGTACGCCGGCCGGTCGGTCTCGCGGGCTTAGAATTGGTGCCATGGCCACCACCCGGCAGCCGACCGGTGATCTGGAGCGCTGGGAGCGCGAGACGTTCGGCCGCACTCCCGAACGCGACGCGCCGTTCTCGACCATGTCGGGCGAGCCGATCAAGCCCCTGTACACCGAGCGCGACCTGCCAGCCGAAGCGGATGCGGCGATCGGTCTCCCGGGCGAGTATCCATTCACCCGCGGCGTGTACGGGTCGATGTACCGAGGGCGGCTGTGGACGATGCGCCAGTTCGCCGGGTTTGGGACGGCGGCCGAGACCAACCGCCGCTTCCGCTACCTGCTCGACCACGGACAGACCGGGCTTTCGACCGCGTTCGATATGCCCTCGCTGATGGGCCTGGACTCCGATCATCCGCGATCGCTGGGCGAGGTGGGGCGCGAGGGGGTGGCGGTCGATTCGCTGAAGGACATGGAGACGCTGTTCTCCGGTATCCCGCTGGACGAGGTGACGGTGTCGATGACGATCAACGCGCCGGCCGCGATCATGCTGGCCTTCTACGTGGTGGCGGCCGAGCACCAGGGCATCGCACCGGAACGGCTGGGCGGCACGATCCAGACCGACATCCTCAAGGAGTACATCGCCCAGAAGGAGTGGTGCTTCCCGGTCGATCCGGCCATGCGGCTGGTGGGGGACATGATCGAGTGGTGCTCAGGGCACATGCCGCGGTGGCATCCGGTGTCGATCAGCGGCTATCACATCCGCGAGGCGGGTTCGACCGCGGCGCAGGAGCTTGCCTTCACGCTGAAGGACGGGCTGACCTACGTGGAGCAGGCGGTCGCGCGTGGCCTCGACGTCGACGACTTCGCGCCGCGCCTGTCGTTCTTCTTCAACGCGCACATCGACTTCTTCGAGGAGATCGCCAAGTACCGGGCGGCGCGCCGGATCTGGGCTCGCGAGCTCCGGGACACGTTCGGGGCTCGCAAGCCCGAGTCGTGGCTGATGCGCTTTCACACCCAGACCGCCGGCGTGTCGCTCACGGCCCAGCAGCCGCTCAACAACATCGTACGCACCGCGATCGAGGCGCTGGCAGGCGTGCTGGGCGGCACCCAGTCGCTGCACACGAACAGCTTCGACGAGGCGCTGGCGCTTCCCACCGAGGAAGCGGTGCGCGTCGCCCTGCGCACCCAGCAGATCATCGCCGAGGAGACAGGCGTGGCCAACACGATCGATCCCCTCGGCGGCTCCTATTTCGTGGAGGCGCTGACCGACCGGATGGAGAAGGCCTGCTACGAGTACTTCGACAAGATCGACCAGCTGGGCGGCATGGTGCGGGCGGTCGAGCAGGGCTTCCCCCAGCGCGAGATCGCCGATGCCGCGTTCCGCTACCAAGAGGAGGTCGAGGCCGGCGTCCGCAAGCTGGTGGGGGTGAACGCCTACACCGAGGGTGGCGACCTGGATCCCGACATCCTGCGGATCGATCCCGCCTTCGAGGTCGATCAGGTGCGGCGGATCCAGGCGGTGAGGGAGCGCCGGGACGCCGACGCCGTCGAGCGCTCGCTCGACGCGCTGGCCGAGGCGGCCCGCGACCCGAGCCACAACCTCATGCCGTTGCTGCTCGAGGCGGCGCGCGCCGAGGTCACCGAGGGCGAGATCGTCAGCGCGCTGCAGACGGTGTTCGGCAGCTACCGCGAAGCGCCGGTGTTCTAAGTTGCCGGCGGCGCCTGACAGCGGCGCCTTAGCTGAGTTGTCGGCGGCGCCTGACGGCGGCGCCTTAGCTGAGTTGTCGGCGGCGCCTGACGGCGGCGCCTTAGCTGAGTTGTCGGCGGTGCCTGACGGCGGCGCCTTCGCTGTGTTCGCTCGATGGCGTCGGCGGTGGGGCGACGCGCGCTGAAACGACATCAATAAAATCCACCGCCCTTGATGCCCCCCGCCACTGAGAAGAAGATCCGCGTCGTCGTCGCCAAGCCCGGTCTGGACGGTCACGACCGCGGGGCCAAGATCATCGCCCGGGCGCTGCGCGATGCTGGGATGGAAGTGATCTACACCGGCCTTCACCAGACGCCCGAGCAGATCGTGGAGACCGTGATCCAGGAGGACGCCGACGCGGTGGGGCTGTCGATCCTGTCCGGGGCGCACATGACGCTGGTGCCGCGCGTGCTCGAGTTGCTCAAGGAGCAGGGCGCCGAGGACGTGGTGGTGACGCTGGGCGGGACGATCCCCTCCGACGACGTCGAGGAGCTCAAGCAGTTGGGCGTGGCCGAGGTCTTCACTCCCGGTGCCTCGACGCAGGAGGCGGTCGAGTTCATCCGCGGCGCGGTCCGCTCCTGACCCCGCCGCGCGCGACCGGTTGACTGACTCGTCAGTCAACCGGGTAATATGCGAGACCGACTTGACCTGCTAGGAGGCCTCACTTGAAGATTTGCGTCCTCGTCAAAGAGGTTCCGGATGCCGCCGTCGAGAAGCGGATCGACCCCTCGACAGGCCGCCTGGATCGCTCGGGCGAGAAGAACTTGAACCCGTATGACACACACGCCATCGAGGCGGCCATGCAGATCCGCGAGGGCGGCGCAGTCGAAGTGGAGGAGATCATCGCGGTGACGATGGGCCCGGAGTCGGCCGTTCGCGCCCTGCACAAGGCAGTGTCGCTGGGCGCCGATCGCTCAATGCACCTGAGCGACGACTTGCTGGTCGGCTCGGACGTGGCGGCCACCGGCTACGCGCTGGCCAAGGCCGTCGAGAAGGAGGAGCCGGACCTGGTGCTGCTCGGGCAGCAGTCCGATGACGGCGAGTGCTACACGATCGGCGCTGTCGTGGCCGACCACCTGAAGATGCCCTCGCTGACCCAGGTGATCAAGATGGACGTCGAGGAGGGTGCCCTGCGCTGCGAGCGACAGGCCGAATACGGGTACGACACCGTGCAGGTGAGGCTCCCGGCGGTGATCTCGGTCGGCGACGCGATCAACGAGCCGCGCTACCCGTCGCTGAAGGCGATCATGGGCGCGCGCAAGAAGCCGCTCGAGAATGTGGGCGCCGGCGACGTCGGCATCGACTCCTCGCTGGTCGGCGAGGCGGGCTCGCGGGTGCAGTGCGGCGACTTCCACGCGCCGGAGGCCAAGCCGCCGGGCAAGATCATCGAGGACGAGGACACCAACGAGACCGTCGAGCAGATCGTGGCGTGGCTCGAGGAAAGGAAGCTGATCTAGTGAGCGCTTTCGGACCGACCCGCACGCACGAAGGAGACCACTGATGCCCGACGTCCTGACATACGTACTTCACTACGAGGGCGCGTTCAACAAGAACTCGCTCGGCGCGGTGTCCGAGGGCGCGGCGCGGGCCGCCGAAATCGGCGGCGAGTGCCACGCGGTGGTGGTCGGCGGCGACGATCTGACCGACGATCTGTGCCAGTCGGTCGGCGCCTACGGCGCGACCAAGGTGTTTCGGGCACGAGGGTCCGAGGGGCTCGCCCAGCCGGTGATCGACGTGATGGCCAAGGTGATCGACGAGCACGGGCATTCGTATGCGCTGTTCGGTGGCGGCCTGCTCGGGTTCGAGATCGGCGCCGGACTGGCCGCCCGCAAGCACGCCGGGGTCACCATGGAGGTGACCAGCGTTCGCGCCGAGGACGGCAAGCTGGTGGCCGAGCGTCCGATCCTGCAGGACTCGCAGATCTCGGTGTCCCGCTACACGGGGGACCTGGGAATCATCATCGGGCGGATCAACGCGTTCGAGACCAGGGCGGTTGACGGCGGGTCGGCCGAGGTCGTCGATGTCGACGTCGAGTACTCGCCCTGGTCGACCCAGGCCGAGATGGTCGAGCGCGGCGAGCAGCGCGGCGCGGACGTCGACATCGAGGGCGCCGACATCCTGGTGGCCGGTGGCCGCGGGCTGGGCAAGCCCGAGGGCTTCCAGCTGGCCGAGGAGCTCGCGGCGGCCTTCGGCGGCAACTCCGCGGTGGCGGCCACCCGCGCGGTGGTCGATGCCGGCTGGTATCCATACGCGGCTCAGATCGGGCAGACCGGCAAGACCGTGTCGCCCAAGCTGTACCTGGCGGCCGGCATCTCGGGCGCGATCCAGCACAAGGTCGGGATGCAGGCCTCGGAGACCATCGTCGCGATCAACAAGGACGCCAACGCGCCGATCTTCGAGTTCTCCGACCTCGGGATCGTGGGCGACCTGAACAAGATCCTGCCCAAGCTGACCGAGGCCATCAAGACGAAGAGAGGGGGCTGATCGCTCCTATGGCGTCGATGAACGGTCGCCGGCTGGTGGCGCCCAGCGAATTCCCGCCCCCGGTCGACTCGGTCAAGGAGTTCGTCAAGCGCGAGCTTGACCCCGAGGAGGAGCGGATCGACGTCGGCGTGGTGATCGTCGGCGGTGGGCCGGCCGGACTGGCCTGCGCGATCCGCCTTCTGCAGCTGCTCGAGGCGGACCCCGAGATGATGGAGCGCCTCGGCGAGGTGCCGGTGGCGGTGATCGAGAAGGGCAAGGCGTGCGGCGCGCACAACCTCTCCGGCGCCATGATGCGACCGTCGGGGCTGAAGGCGCTGCTGCCGGACGTGCCCGAGTCGGAGTGGCCGACGCACGGCACGGTGGAGAAGGACACGGTCTACTGGATGCTCGGCCCGAACGCGAAGCTGCCGCTGAAGCCGACCCCGCCGCCGTTTCGCAACCACGGCAACCACATGGTCAGCGTCGCGGAGCTCTCGCGCTGGCTGGCCGCCCGCGCCGAGGAAGCCGGCGCCTACATCCTGACCGAGACCAGCGCGCACCAGCTGCTCGTGACCGACGGTGTCGTACGCGGGATTCGCTCCGGCGACAAGGGCCGCGGCAAGGAGGGCGAGGAGCTGGGCAACTTCGAGCCGGGCTCGGACGTCACCGCTCAGGCGACAGTTCTGGCCGAGGGGACCTGGGGCCATCTCGCCGGCGCGGCGATCCGCGAGTTCGGGCTGGCCGCTAACCGTGAGCCGCAGGTGTGGGCGCTCGGGGTCAAGGAGGTGTGGCAGGTCGAGAAGCCGCTCGATCGGGTCATCCACACGTTGGGATGGCCGCTTCGCTACGGCGCGAAGTGGCACGAGTTCGGCGGCTCGTGGATATATCCGATGGGGCAGGACCGAGTCTCGATCGGGTTCGTGGTCGGACTCGACTACATCGACGCCACCGTCTCACCCCACGACATCCTGCAGCTGTTCAAGACCTCGAAACTGGTGCGCGGGATCCTGGACGGCGGAAAGCGCGTGGCCTGGGGGGCCAAGGCGATCCCGGAGGGCGGCTACTGGGCGATGCCCAAGCCCTCCGCCCCCGGCCTGGTGATCTGCGGCGACAGCGCCGGCATGGTCAACGTGCCGATCCTGAAGGGGATCCACTATGCGATCCATGCGGGGATCATGGCCGCCGAGACGATCTTCGAGGCGCTGCGGAGCGGCGGGACGGACCTCTCGGCTTACGACAAGCGGGTCGAGGACTCGCTGATCGGCAAGGAGCTCTATGAGTCGCGCAACATGAAGCAGCCGTTCGCCCGGGGCTTCTTCCTCGGCGGCGCGATCACCAACGCGATGGTGATCACCGGCGGGCGTTTCCCCGGCGGGCGCTGGGCCAACCACCGCGACGCGGACGCCGCGATGACCCTCGACGGCAAGCAGGAGCTCTATCCCAAGCCCGACGGCAAGTACATCTTCGACAAGCTCTCCTCGGTGTACGTGTCGGGCAACGCGACGCGCGACGACGCGCCCAACCACATTCGCCTGCGCAAGAACGTGCCCCGCGAGCTGGCCGAGACCTGGCGGTGGATGTGCCCCGCCGGTGTGTACGAGATCCCGGACGACGCGCCTGAGAGTGGTCCCGTCGACGTGATCGTGAACTACACGAACTGTGTGCAGTGCGGGGCGATCACCGCCAAAGGCGGGCGGCTGACCCCGCCCGAGGGCGGCGACGGTCCGCTCTACACGGTGACCTGATCCCTACTCGCCCGGGCCGTCGTCGTGCGACGGCAAGGTTCCGCAGCCGGGCACCGGGCCGCCGAGTTGGAACTTGTCGCCCGGGCCGAGGTCGGCCCAGGTTCCGTCCGGCTGCCGGCTCGGTTCGCGTTCGCACAGCCAACCGTTGGGCCTGCTGAGGGCGATCCAGTACCGCGAATACCGCGGAACTTTTGGGGGCAGCGATTGTTGGTATTTGCGCATGCCTCGCGTGGAATCCGCTCTGGTCCTCGCCGCCGCGGCCATGGCCGCGGCGGCGATCGTCTCGGCCACGGCGTCGGGTGCCGCCGCGCCGCCGCCGCGCGACCAGCTGCGCTCGTTCGTGTGCCAGAAGGCGCTCGACCCGCCGGCCCGGGCGGTCTCGATCCAGGCCGTGATGCGCCCGGTGAGCGGGACGGAAAAGCTGCAGATGCGCTTCGACCTGATGCGCCGGAGCAAGCTGGGCGCTCCGTTCCGGCTGGTTCGCGGCCGGCTGCTGGGCAGCTGGGTATCTCCCCAGGAGCCGTCGCTCGGCCAGCGCCCGGGGGATGTGTGGATCGTCAACCATCCGGTCGTCGACCTGCCGGCGCCCGCCACCTACCGCTTCCGGGTCAGCTTCCGCTGGACGGGCTCGAGCGGCCAGCAGCTCTCGAGCGCTGTCCTGACGAGCGCCAACTGCTATGAGCCCGAGCTGAGAGCCGACCTGCTGGTCCGCTCGGTGACGGTCACGAGGCTGGCCTCGGGCAATGACGCGTACGTCGCGGACATCGCCAACCGCGGCCTGACCGCCGCGGGCCCCGTCGAGGTCGACCTCGACGGAGTCGGCAGCTCCACGGTGGCGCAGACGCTCGGAATGGTGGGCCCGCGCTCGACGGCGCGCCAGCGCTTCGTGGCGCCACCGTGCACCGCCGGGAGCAGCCTGAGCGTCACCGTAGATCCGGAGCACGCGATCGACGAGTACGACTTCACCAACAACACGCTGACGATGCGCTGCCCGGCGTCCAGCCCGTCGAGCTAAGGGCCTGTAGAAGAATTATGTGGCGTTTTGGCGGCGTCTGGACGCGCCTGACGCCACCCCCTCGCCCTCACGTACCACTAGTACGATCGTGGCGAGGGGGCAGCGTCAGCCACGCCCAGCCACTCGCCAATTCCACCACCACCTAATTCTCCTACGGACCCTAACCGTCGCGAGGGACGTGGAGCGGCGTGGCGCCGACGCACAATGGCGCCCGACGCCGGCAGCCCTCATGTCCGGCCCCGCTACACTCGATAACACTATGAAGACCGGTGTACATCCCGAGTACGTCGACGCTCACGTTCGCTGCACCTGCGGCAACGAGTTCATGACCCGCTCGACCAAGCCCGAAATCCACGTTGAGATCTGCTCCGCCTGCCACCCCTTCTACACCGGCCGGCAGAAGCTGGTCGATACGGGCGGCCGGGTCGAGCGCTTCCAGCGGCGGGTGGCCAAGGGCCGGCGCGCCGCACGAGCCAGCGCGGGCACCTAAAGCTTCGGAGCGAGGACGATGAGCGCCGCGGTCGAGGAGGGGCGCCTGACCGCGTCGCGCGACGCGCCCGTCGGGGGCCAGGCGGTCCTCGAGGGCGTGATGATGCGCGGCGTCAACAGCTGGGCGCTGGCCGTCCGCAAGCCACCCGACGAGGGGCGCGAGCTGGGGGAGATCGACGTGCAGGCGTTCCAGCTCGAGTCGTGGGCCAAGCGCCGGCGGATCTACCGCCTGCCGGTGATCCGCGGCGTGGTGGCGCTGGTCGAGTCGCTGGCGATCGGCATGCGCGCCCTGGGGCTGTCGGCCAATGCGCAGCTGCCCGAGGAGGACCAGGAGATCTCGAGCGGGGCCTGGGTGGGGACGGTGGCGGTGGCGTCGCTGTTCGCGATCGGGCTCTTCTTTGTGGTCCCGGTCGGGCTCACGAGCCTTGTCAAGCAGCAGCTCGGATCGTCCGTGGCGTTCTGGGCGGTGGAGGGCGTGGTGCGGACATCGATCTTCCTCGGCTACTTGCTGCTGCTCTCGCGCCTGCACGACCTCCGGCGGGTGTTCGAGTACCACGGCGCCGAGCACAAGGCGATCTCCTGTTACGAGGCCTCCGACGAGCTGACCCCCGCCCGGGCCGCTTTGTATTCGCGTCTGCATCCGCGCTGCGGCACCAGCTTCCTGCTGATCGTGATGATCATGGCGATCTTCGTGTTCGCCCCGATCGGCCTGCCGGCGTGGTGGATCCTGGTCATGACGCGGATCGTGGGCGTGCCGCTAATCGCCGGCCTGTCCTTCGAGGTGATCAAGTGGGCGGGGCGCAACCGGCGGCGGGGCTGGGTCCGCGCCGTGATGTATCCGGGCTTGCAGCTCCAGCGGCTGACCACGCGCGAGCCCGATCTCGATCAGCTCGCGGTGTCGATCGCGGCGCTAAACACGGTGCTGGCCCGGCAGGAGGGCGCCGGCGTCTCGGCCGAGGATTTGGTCGGGCTCGAAGTCGTCGCCTGACTCGCCGGCCACCGGGCCGAAGGGTCCTGCGGGCCCTAGACTCGGTCGTCAGTCATGATCAATGAACTCGTCGCCCAGATCGAGTCGCGCTTCGGCGAGCTTCAGGAGGAGCTCTCGGACCCGGAGGTGATCGCCGACCGCCAACGGTTCGCCGCGGCCAGCCGTGCCTACCGGGAGCTCGAGCCGGCCGCCCGTCTGGCCTCCGAGTACCGACGGGCGGCGGACGATTTCGAGGGGGCGCGAGAGCTGCTGGCCGAGGACGGTGACGATCCCGAGCTGCGCGCGATGCTCGATTCCTCGCGGGCTCGCATGGCCGAGCTCGAGGACGAGATTCGGCTGGCCATGGTCGAGCGCGACCCGAACGACGCAAAGAACGTGATCGTCGAGATCCGGCCCGGCGCCGGCGGTGAGGAGGCCGGGCTGTGGGCCGGCGACCTGTACCGGATGCTCACGCGTTACGCCGAGCGTCGAGGATTTACCGTCGAGCCGCTGGCGATCGGGGACGGGACGTACACGTTCGCCGTGAAGGGTGACGGCGCCTACTCGGTGTTCAAGTTCGAGGGCGGGACGCATCGCGTGCAGAGGGTCCCGGAGACCGAATCGCAGGGGAGGATCCACACCTCGACGGCGACGGTGGCGGTGCTGCCCGAGGCCGAGGAGGTCGAGGTCGGGATCGACGCCGGGGACCTCCAGATCGACGTGTACCGGAGCTCGGGCCCCGGCGGCCAGTCGGTCAACACGACCGATTCTGCGGTGCGGATCACCCACAAGCCTTCCGGGATCGTGGTCTCGATGCAGGACGAGAAATCGCAGCTGCAGAACCGCGAGCGGGCCATGCGGGTGCTGCGGGCTCGTTTGTATGAGCGCGCGCTGGCCGAGCAGCAGGCCGCGGTGGCCGCCTCCCGGGCCGCGCAGGTAGGCACCGGTGAGCGGGCCGAGAAGATCCGCACCTACAACTACGGCGAGCGCCGGGTCAAGGACCACCGGATCAACCTGCTCGTGCACAACCTGGACGCGATCCTGATGGGCGAGCTCGACGAGCTGACGTCGGCTTTGCAGGACGACGAGAAGCGGCGTCGGCTGGAGGAGAAGGCCTCGGTTGCCTGAGGCTGTCTCTGCGACGCCGTCGGTCGCCCAAGCCCTGCGCCGCGCCACCTCCGTTCTCGCCGCCGCCGGTTGCGACGCCCCCCGGCTCGACGCGGAGCTGCTGCTGGCCTCGGTGCTCGAGGTCGGGCGTGAGCGGCTGATCGTGGACGCGCGCTCGGAGCTCGACCGCGCCGCTGTCGCCCGGTTCGGGGAGCTGGTGGCCCGGCGCGAGGCGCGCGAGCCGGTGGCCTACATCGTCGGGCGCAAGGCGTTTCGGCGGATCACGCTGCATGTCGATCGCCGTGTGCTGATCCCGCGACCCGAGACCGAGCTCCTGGTGGAAGTCGGGTTGACGCTCGATCGCGGGGCTCGGGTCGTGGACGTGGGGACCGGGAGCGGGGCGGTGGCGCTGGCCTTGAAGGACGAGCGCCCCGATCTCGACGTGTGGGCGATGGACGTCGATCCTGATGCGCTAGTCGTCGCACGGCAGAACGGCATTCACCTGGGGTTGGACGTGGCGTTCGTCCACGGCGATCTGCTCGCCGGGCTGACTGGGCGGTTCGACGCGGTGCTGGCGAACCTACCCTACGTCGCCGACGGCACCGACCTCCCGCCGGAGATCGGACTCTACGAGCCCCATGGTGCGCTGTTCTCCGGGCCTGATGGGTTGGACCTGATTCGGCGACTCTTGCCGATGGTCGCCGAGGTTCCACTCGTCGCGCTCGAGGTCGGATTGCCCGAGGCGGTCGCGTCGCTCATGGCGCGCGCCGGTTTCCGGTCCGTGGAGCGGTTGCGGGACCTGGCCGGCTACGAACGCGCCGTCGTCGGACGCCGTTGAGCGACAGCGAAGCGTTCGAGCGGTGCATCGGGGTCGGGGGCCTCGTGCTGTTCCCGGCCGACACCGTGTACGGACTGGCCTGCGACCCCGAGGACCGGTTTGCCGTCGAGCGCCTCTACCTGCTGAAGCGCCGCAGCCGGGACAAGCCGTCGGCCATTATGTTCTTCAACGTTGAAGACGCGGCGGCCGGGCTGCCCGAGCTGGGAGAGCGGACGCGGGCCGCGATCGCGCGGGTGCTGCCCGGCGCGGTCACCGCGCTTGTGCGCAATCCCGCCGGCCGGTTCGCACTGGCCTGCGGCGGCGATGCGTCGACGCTGGGCGTCCGCGTCCCCGTTTTGCCGCGGCTCGCCGGTGTGCGGCGTCCGGTGCTCCAATCGAGCGCCAATCGCGCCGGCGGCCCCGATCCACGCCGGCTTCAAGACGTGCCGACGCTGCTCCGCGCCGCTGTCGACCTGGTGATCGACGGTGGTGAACTGCCCGGGACGCCATCGACGGTCATCGACCTCCGCCGCTACGAGGAAGAGGGCGAGTGGTCGGTGGTGCGGGCCGGCGCGGTGGGCGAGCGCGAGCTGACCGAGGTGCTGCACTGGCAGTACCACTTCGACGCGAGCACCTACACGGACGCGATTCGGGCCGACGTGCCGGCCTACGAGGAGCTGCAGGATCAGGTGGCGCGGGCGAGCGGGGAGGGTGCGGCGCGGCGGATCCTGGACCTCGGGACCGGGACGGGGGAGACGGCCCGGCGCGTGCTGGCCTCTCATCCGGGCGCGTCGCTGGTCGGGATCGACGAGAACGAGGGGATGCTGGCGGTGGCGCGCTCGCGGCTGCCGGCGGATCGGGTGGAGCTGCGAGTTGGGCGGATCGAGGACGCGCCGCCGCCGGGGCCCTTCGATCTGGTGACGAGCGCCCTCTGCGTCCATCATCTCGACGGTGCCGGCAAGGCGGATCTGTTCCGCCGCGTGCACGCGGCGCTGGCACCCCGCGGCCTGTTCGTGCTGGCCGACGTGGTGGTGCCGCTCGACCCGGCGGCGGCCACCACGCCGCTCACGCCCGGCTACGACCGTCCCAGCCCGCTGGCCGACCAGCTGCGCTGGCTGGCCGAGGCCGGATTCGAGCCGCGCGTGGTGTGGGAGCAGGGGGATCTGGCCGTGGTGGCGGCGGCGCGGAACTGAACCGCCGAATATGCGTCCGCAGGCAACGCCGGCGACCGATCGCATTGCTATGGTCGTACACGGAGTGAGCGCCGCCGATCTGCCGCCCGACTTCTTCAACCGGCCGCTATCTGAGGTCGATCCGGAGATCGCCGAGGTGCTGGCGCTGGAGCTCGAACGCCAGCAGAGGACGCTCGAGATGATCGCCTCGGAGAACTTCGTCCCGATGGCGGTTCTGGAATGCCAGGGCTCGGTGCTCACCAACAAGTACGCCGAGGGCTATCCGGGCAGGCGCTACTACGGCGGGTGCGAGAACGTGGACGTGGCTGAGCGGCTCGCCATCAGTCGCGCGCTGGAGCTGTTCGGCGCCGAGCACGCCAACGTGCAACCGCACTCGGGCGCGCAGGCCAACATCGCCGTCTATCACGCGCTGCTCGAGCCCGGCGACACCGTGATGGGGCTCGAGCTCTCCCACGGCGGTCACCTCACCCACGGGATGCGCATCAACGTTTCAGGCCGGTTGTACGACATCGCCCCGTACCACGTCGACCGCGAGACCGGCCGGATCGACATGGACGAGGTGCAGCGGATCGCGCACGAGCGCCGGCCGAAGATGATCCTCGCCGGCTGGTCGGCGTATCCGCGGTTCCTGGACTTTGAGCGGTTCCGCGCGATCGCCGACGAGGTCGGCGCGTATCTGGTGGTCGACATGGCGCATTTCGCCGGCCTGGTCGCCGCCGGGCTGCACCCGAGCCCCATCTCCTACGCCGATGTGGTCACCACCACGATCCACAAGACGATCGGCGGCGGGCGCGGCGGGATGATCCTGTGCCGGGAGGAGTTCGCCAAGCCGATCGACTCGGCAGTGTTCCCTGGACAGCAGGGCGGCCCGCTCGAGCACGTGATCGCCGGCAAGGCGGTGGCGCTCCGGATCGCCCAGTCAGAAGCGTTCCGCGAGCGTCAGGAGCGCACGTTGGTGGGCGCCCATGCCGTCGCCGCCGAGCTGCTGCGCGCCGGCGGCGGCGTGAGCGTGTTGACCGGCGGCACCGATGTGCACCTCGTGCTGTGCGACCTGTGCGAGTCCTCGCTGGACGGCCGGCAGGCCGAGGACCGGTTGGCCTCAATCGGGATCACGGTCAACCGCAACGCGGTGCCGTTCGACCCGCGTCCGCCGGCGGTGTCCAGCGGGCTGCGGATCGGGACGCCGGCGCTGGCCACCCGGGGCCTTCAGCTCGAGGACTTCGTCGAGGTCGGGATGATCATTGCCGAGGCGCTCGGCCAGGAGGGCTTCGAGGAGCGGCGGGCGGACCTGGCCGACCGGACGGCGGCCATCGCCGAGCGCTATCCGCTGTACACGCGGGTGGGCGCGGCGGCGATCGTGTGATCGCCTGATCGTGTGATCGCCTGATCGCCTGATCGTGTGATCGTGTGATCGCCTGATCGCCTGATCGCCTGATCGTGTGATCGTGTGATCGTGTGATCGTGTGATCGTGTGATCGTCACGGCTTTGTAACGCCGCGTTCCAATTCAGGGCGGGGGGCGGTTCCAATTCAGGCGCACGCCGTCCAGCGGCGGGTGCCGGGGGGTGATACTGCCCGGCGTGGAGCTGGGTTCACCTGCAAAACCTGCCAATCGGGACGCCGGCGCTGGACCGTGGCATCTGACGCATGTGGGAGATGCGGAACCTGCCACGGTCAGCCGGCGGGCGCTCTGGTGACAGGTTGTGCATGACGTGGAGCGAGTGATTGCGCGGATTGCGGGGCGGCAGGACAATGTCATCGGCCGCGAGCAACTGTTGAGCGCGGGCCTCGGTCGGGGCGCAATCGCACATCGGGTCCGCACCGGCGCGTGGCAGCGGCTCCATAACAACGTCTACCTACTTGGCCCGGCGCCACCGTCGCTGATGGCGCGCGCTCGCGCGGCGGCGCTGGCCTGTGGGGCGGACGCGGTGGTCAGCCACCGTTCAGCCGCAGAGATGTTCGCGCTCTTACCGGAGATACCAGGTGATGTACACGTGAGCGTGGCGGGGCGTAACGTCGCGCCCCGCGCCGGTGTCCGGCGCCACCGCATCACAACGTTTGCCTCCGGCGAGGTCACGAAGGTACACGGCATCCCCGTGACCTCGGTGGCGCGGACGATCTCCGACCTGGCCGCCACCGAGTCGGCGCGCGAGGTCGAGCAGGCGTTCCAGGAGGCGCTGTACCGCAAGATCGTGACGCCGCATGCCGTGGACGCGGTGCTCGAGCGGGAGCCCCGGCGCGCGGGCGCCCCGGTGATTCGTGCTCTCCTCCGTGACCCGCGCATGACGCGCTCCGAACGCGAACGACTTCTTCTGAAGCTGATCGACCAGGCCCAGCTTCCCCGGCCCCTCACCAACGTCCGTCTGCATGGCTTCCTGGTCGACGCCTACTGGCCGGCGCAACGGCTGGTGGTCGAATTTGACGGCTGGGGAGCGCACGGCCACCGGCACGCCTTTGAGCGCGACCGCAAGCGTGACCAGGTGATGGTGGCGGAGGGCCTGCGTGTGCTGCGGGTGACAGACCGGCAGCTAAAGCACGAGCCGGTAGCGGTGGTGGCCCGCATCGCCCAGGCGCTCCGGGGCTAATCTACCTTCCCCCGGAAAAACTCCGAGAGTGACCATTGATGGGACGCGGTGCCGACCGCAACGTCTGTATTCACAGTCGCACCGCTATCAGGGAAATTGGTTTCGCGACGTCAGGCACGATCCTTTTCCGGGGAAGTAATCTGACTAATCTGAGGGCCCGCAGAAGAATTATCTGGCGTTTGGCGGCGTCTGGACGCGCCTGACGCCACCCCCTCGCCCTCACATACCACCAGCACGATCGTGGCGAGGGGGCGGCGTCCGCCACGCCCACCCACTCGCCAATTCCACCACCTAGTTCTCCCACGGCCTAGTTTCCACGGCCCTAAGAACCCGCGGCCTAGACGCCTATTCGAACGCGGCCACCGTGGCGAGGATCACGAACGTCGCCACCAGCGCGGTCCCCTCGAACACCGTCGCCTCCCCGTCCCCGGTGATCTGCCACACGATCACCGAGGTGCCGAGCAGGGCGCCGATGTACACCGGCGCCAGCGAGAAGGTCAGCGTGGTCGCGGTCAATAGCGAGACCAGCACCAGCAGCGGATAGAGAAACGCGGCGATCTGCGCCACCGAGTTCTTGACCACCGAGATGGCGAGGTCCGATTGGCCCTTGGCCGCCAGCACGATGCCCACCGCGTGTTCGACGGCGTTGCCGGCGATGGCCACGATCACCAGACCGGCGAACGCCTTCGAGATGTGGAGGGTCTCGATCGTCGGCTCGAGCGCGTTGATGAACCAGTCCGAGACGAAGGCCGACGCGGTGCCCGCGGCCACCAGCAGCGCGATGCTGGTGACGAGGGCCAGGCGCGGCTGGCCGGTCACGTGCGCGCCGGCGGATTCCGGCGTGGTCAGGTACTGGCGCAGCCATGTGGCGTACACGACGAGGATCGCCACCGCTCCGATAATCGAGATCGTCCTCGAGTGATGGCTGGCCGCATCGCCGGCCCCATGGGTGAGGCCGATCAGGACGATGATGAACGACGAGACCAGCAGCAGCGTGGCGGTGTCGTTGGGCAGCCGTGGGTTGAAGCGCATGATCCCGTCGCGCTCGCGCTCTCGCAGCGCGCCGGCCACGATCACCAGCCCCAGCACGAGCAGCGCGTTGACCAGGATCGAGCCCAGGATCGCGGTCTCGGCGACCACTCGCTGTCCGGCCTGCAGCGCGAAGATCACCACGAAGAACTCGGGCAGGTTCCCGACGGTCGACTGCATCAGGCCAGTGGCCGCGGCGCCGAGGCGCTTCCCCACCTCCTCGGTGGCGAGGGCCACGATCCAGGCCATGCCGGCCAGGGCCAGCGTCGCCAGCACGAACGCCAGCACCCGGGAGACGCCGTGGGCGTAGCGGGCCACACCCGCCAGCACCGTCACCACCGTGACCGCCACGATCAGCGCCTTCTCGACTCGGGTGAGCCCGGTCAGGCGCGCATCGCGCGCGGTGGAAGCACCATCCACCTAACCCACCCGCTCGAACTCCCCGGTCTCGACCTCGCGCTGCACGCGCTCGTCGATCTCGTGCTCGCTGCTCGCGGGGTCGGCCGTGCGCAGCTCGCGGCTGCGCCGGCTCTTGAACTTGAGGATCTCGAGCAGGTAGATGAGATAGATGCTGGCGGCGATCGCGACCACGCCAATCGCGGCCATCACTAGCAGCCATCCCAGGTGATACGTCCCGTGGTGGTTCGAGTAGGGGACGAAGCGCAGGGCGACGGCCACGCCGGCCAGCATCAGAGTCCAGCCGTAGAGGTAGGCGACGGTGCGCCGCGGGCCGTAACCCATGCGCGCCATCCGGTGATGGAAGTGGTTGGCGTCGGCCGACCACGGCTTGCGCTTGTACTTCAGGCGCTTGGCGACCACGAAACCGGTGTCGAGGAACGGCACGGCAAGCACGATCAGCGGGGCCACGAGCGTGACCACGGCGCCCGTCTTGACCGACCCCACCACGGCCACCACGCCGAGCAGGTAGCCGAGGAGGTTCGCCCCGCAATCGCCCATCAGCGCGGTCGCGGGATAGAAGTTGTGAAACAGGAAGCCGAGCGAGGCGCCCGCGGTGAGGGCGGCGAGTACGGCGGCGCCGGGCACGTTCAGATCGAAGGCGATGATCGAGAAGGCAATCCCGTCGATCATGCACAGGCCGGCGGCCAGGCCGTCCACCCCGTCCGAGAAGTTCACGACGTTCATCAGCCCGACTAGCCAGATCACGGTCAGCACCCCGCCGGTGTTCGGGAGCTGGAGGGTGCCGATGAACGGGATCGTCACATCGGTCACGACCGCGCCGCCCTCCACCGCGATCAGCGCCGCGGCGATCTGCCCCAGGAGCTTCCACTGCGGCTTGAGCGGCCGGGCGTCGTCGATTGCCCCGACCAGCGCGATCAAGCAGGCGCCGGCCACGATCGTCCAGGTGTGGACGGTGCCGCCCGCGCCCGGCGCGGTGCCGGCGGTGTGCCGCAGGCTGATCGTCTCCGGCAGCCAGAAGAACGCGGCGACCAGCACGCCGGCCAGGATGGCCAGGCCGCCCAGCGCCGGCATGGCCCGCTCGGCCAGCCCGCGCTCGCTGGGCATGACGATGGCGCCGACTCGCCGGGCCAGACGGGAAGTCAGCGGCGTGAGCAGGGCGGCGACAGCAGTTGCCACCAGGAATGCGAAGAGGGCGTCCCAGTACCGCATGCCGTGCCAGAAGCATGCCAGCCGGGCAGGACCGGTGCGCGATCCTCCGGCCGGAAGCGCGACCCAGGTGTTATTCTTACGTTTACGTAAACTTCTGATTCCGGAGGACTATGTCAGCGCTGCGATCGAAGGCCAGGACGCGAGACTCGCGCCCGCCCCGCCCGCCCCGCCCGCCGGCGACCCGCCGGCGGGTGGGCGTCCACGCCGAGGACGACTCCTACAAGTGGTGGGCTCTCTCCTGCACGTCGCTCGGCATGCTGCTGGCCACGATCAACTCCGGCACGCTGATCATCGCTCTGCCCGACCTGGAGCGCAGCCTCCACACCAGCCTGCTCGAGCTGGTGTGGGTGATCCTCGTGTACATGATCGCCTCGACCGTGCTCGTCCTCAGCGCCGGCCGGCTGTCCGACCAGTTCGGGCGAAAGCAGGCCTATATCGCCGGCTTCGTGCTGTTCGCGGTGGCGTCTCTGGGGGCCGGGTTCGCCGGCAGCGGGACGCAGCTGATCCTGTGGCGGATCCTCCAGGGCATCGGGGGCTCGTTCCTATTCGCCAACGCGGCGGCGATCGTCACCGACGCCTTCCCGCGCGAGCAACTCGGGCTGGCCATGGGCACCAACACCATGGTGGCGGCGATTGGGCTGGTGATCGGCCCGGTGCTGGGCGGCGCGCTGGTGGCGATCGCTTGGCCCTGGGTCTTCTGGTTCAACGTGCCGGTCGCCCTTGGCGGTAGCGCCTGGGCCGCTCTCGTCCTCCACGAGATCACCGGCCGCTCCGAGGACACGAGCTTCGACGCGCTTGGCACGATCACGTTCCTGATCGGGCTGACCGGGCTCGTCTACGGCATCTCCAAGGGCGGCATCTCGGGCTGGGACAACACGGCGGTGATCGGCAGCCTGATCGCCGCGGCCGTCCTGCTCCCCGGGTTCGTCGTGATCGAGAGCCGGGTCCGCGCGCCGATGCTGGATCTGAGCATCTTCAAGAACCGCTTGTTCTCGGCGGCCTCGCTGGCCGCGTTCACCAACGGGCTGGCCCGGTTCGCCCTGATGTTCGTGTTCGTCTTCTACTTCCAGGGCGTCCAGGGCGATTCGCCGATCCTGGCCGGCATCAAGCTGGCCCCGCTGGCGCTTGGGATGCTGATCGCCTCGCCCCTGGCTGGGATCTGGGCCGACCGCCGGGGCTCGCGCGGGATGGCGGTGGCCGGGATGCTCGTGCAGGCCGCCGGGCTCGCCCTGATGACCACGCTGGAGCGTGACACCACTTACTGGGCGAGCTGCGCGTACATGTTCATCGTGGGTATCGGTTCAGGGATGTTCAACTCGCCCAATACGGCGGCGATGATGGGCACGGTGGCGCCGCACCGGCGCGGGATCGCCGCCGGCGCGCGAGTCCTGGTCCAGAACACCGGCGCGGTCATCTCGATCGCGTTCGTGATCGCCGTGGTCACCTCGTCGGTGCCGAAGAACGTCCTGTTCGCCGTGTTCAGCGGCCTGGCCAACCACATCTCGAACGCCCAGCTGGTTCCGTTCATGTCCAACATGCACACCGCGCTGTGGTGCCTGGCCGGGATCTCGGTCCTCGGGGCGGCGATCTCGGCGGCGCGGCCGGCGCATGTCAAGACCGAGGGGACGATCAAGCAGGCGGAAACGCCACAGGAGGGGCCCCAGGAGCGGGCGGCGGCGTGAGCGCCATCCAGGCCAAGCCGCTGCGCATCGGCGAGGTGGCCGAGATGCTCGGCACCACGCCGCGCACGATTCGCTACTACGAGGAGATCGGGCTCCTCCCGAGCGCGGACGACCGCGAGCAGGGCAAGCACCGCCTCTACACGCAGGCAGACGTCGACCGGGTGCGCGAGATCATGCGCCTGCGCGACCTGCTCGGCCTCACGCTGGACGAGGTGTCGGCGCTGCTCGAGGCCGAGGACGCGCGAGCTCAGCTCAGGCAGAAGATCCAGCAGACCGAGGACCCGGCCGAGATCAAGCGCATCCTCGAGCAGGCCCTCGGCCACATCGCCAACCAGCTCGAGCTGGTGCGCCACCGCCGGCGCGAGCTCGAGCAGCTCGAGTCCGAGCTGGTGGGCAAGCGGCGAGCCATCCACCGCCGTCTGGGAGAGCTCGAGCCGTGAGCGGCGCGGGCGCGGCGGTCGATCGCCGCACGTCCGCCGGCGTCGATCGCCGCACGTCCGCCGGCGTCGATCGCCGCACGTCCGCCGGCGTCGATCGCCGGGCGATGGCCGTTCTCTCCACCGGCCACATGTTCACCGACATCGCGCAGGGCTCGATCCCCGCGCTGCTTCCGTTCCTGATCGCCCGCGACCATCTCAGCTACGCCGCCGCCTCCGCGCTCGTACTGGCCGCCACGATCTCCTCCTCGGTGATCCAGCCGCTGTTCGGCCACGTCTCCGACCGCCTGTCGCTGGCCTGGCTGATGCCGCTCGGCCCGGCGCTGGGCGGGCTGGGGGTGGCGCTGGCGGGGCTCGCGCCGAGCTACGCGCTCACCTTCGCCGCCGTCGTGGTCAGCGGCCTCGGCGTGGCCGCCTTCCATCCCGAGGGCTCGCGCTTTGCCAACTACGTGTCGGGTGCTCGCCGGGCTAGCGGGATGAGCCTGTTCAGCGTTGGCGGCAACGTCGGATTTGCGCTCGGACCGGTGCTGGTGACGCCACTGCTGCTGGCGTTCGGGCTGCACGGCACCGTGTTCGTGATGATTCCCACCTGTCTGGCGGCTGCCGCGCTCCTACACGAGCTGCCGCGGCTGAAGCGCTTCCGCAGCGATCTCGTGGGCGGACGCGTGCAGCAGGGCGAGCATCACGAGGCGTGGGGCCCGTTCGTGCTGCTGGCCGGCGTGATCGCGCTGCGCTCGTTCGTGTACTTCGGCATGGTCACCTTCATCCCGCTCTACTACGTGAACGTCCTGCACACGAGCAAGGCGCTCGGCAACGCCGCCCTCACGGCGATGTTGCTCGGCGGCGCCGCCGGCACGCTGATGGGCGGGCCGCTGGCCGATCGGTTCGGCCGGCGCACGGTGCTGGTCGGCTCGATGATCCTGATCCCGCCGCTGGTCGTCGGCTTCCTGTTCTCCGGCCCGGTTCTGGCCCTGGTGTTCGCCGCCCTGGCCGGCGCGGTCACCATCGCCACGTTCGCCGTAACGATCGTGATGGGCCAGGAGTACCTGCCGGGGCGGCTGGGGGTCGCGGCCGGCGTGACGATCGGCCTCTCGATCGGACTGGGCGGCGTGGGCGCCCCATTGCTCGGCGTGCTGGCCGACTCGGCCGGCCTGCGTGCGGTGTTCGAGACCGTCGCGGTGCTGCCGCTGGGCGCCCTGGCCCTGACGTTGGCGCTTCCGCGCCAGACGCCGCAGGAGAGCGTGAGCGCACCCGCACAGCCCCCTGCGCGAGCAGGATCGCGGCCGGCGACGACGTAACCAACAGCCACCGGCGAGGTAATTCTGGACGGGAGGCGTTCCGCGGCGCGGAAAAGTACGCGATCGATCGGCGCGCGGTAACGGTAGGGCGACTTCAGCCGTTCATCGTGTCATGAGCTCTGCGCTACAAGGACTGACGCGTCGCGTGCCCGCGCTCGCCGCGGTGGCGGCGGCGATGGTGGGTGCCATCAATCTCGCCTCGGCACTGACGCCCAACATCCGCTGGCGCGGGCACCTGCTGCTCGAGTTCGAGCCGGTCGAGGCGATGCGCCTGTTCCACGCCCTGGCGCTCCCGGCCGGCGCCGCCCTGCTGCTGGTGGCGCCCTACCTGGCCAAGCGCCGGCGCCGGGCCTGGCAGGCGGCGGTCGTGCTGACGATCTCCCTGGGGCTGTTCGACCTGCTCAAGGGGCTCGACTTCGAGGAGACGATCATCACCTGGACGGCGGCGACCGTCCTGGTCCTGGGGCGAGAAGCCTTCCGGGTGCGCCACGATCCGATCACGCTGCGCTCAGCCATCTGGCGAGCGCCGCTGCTCGGGGCGGCTGGCCTGGCCGGCACCGCGCTGGCCACCTGGGCCGCCCAGGGTCACCCGTCGCTGCGGACGGTCGCGGTCGAGACCGTCGATCTGCTGCGCTGGCAGCAGGGGCCGATCCACTACCACCATCACTTCGCCTGGATCCCGCTTGGCGTGCACCTGCTCGAGCTGGGAACGCTGCTCACGATCGCCTATGTGATCTTCCGGCCGCTGGCCGCACCGCGGGGGCTCCCCAGCCCGGCCGCGCGTGAGGTTGCCTCGAACCTGGTCCGCGCCCACGGCGCCGACACCCTCGCGTTCTTCAAGCTGCGCGCCGACAAGCACTACCTGTTCAGCCAGGACGGTCAGGCCTTCGTCGGCTACACGATCGAGAACGGGGTGCTGCTGCTCTCGGGCGATCCCGTTGGACCGCAAGATGCCGTCCCGGGGCTCCTGCATCAGGTGCGCGCCTTCGCCGAGGGGCGCGGGCTCAAGCTCGGAGTGCTGGGCGCCAGCGAGCGGCTCTGCCCGCTGTATGAGGAGCTCGGCATGCGGACCATCTACCTTGGCGACGAGGCGGTCGTCGAGGTGGGCCGCTTCTCGCTCGAGGGCCGTCCGATCCGCAAGGTCCGCCAGTCGGTCACCCGCCTGGCCAAGGCCGGCTTCCAGGCCGAGCTGTGCGAGCTGCATTCGCTCGACCCGGCGACCCTGGCCGAGGTCGAGGAGGTGGTCGAACGCGGCCGCCAGGGCGCGCCCGAGCGCGGGTTCTCGATGGCGATGGATTCGCTGCAGGGCCAGCACGACCACGACACGCTGGTGGTGCTCGCCCGCGACGGCGAGGACGCAGTCCGCGGGGTATTGCACTTCGTGCCGTGCTACGGCCGCCCCGCGGTGTCGCTGTCGTTCATGCGCCGCGACCCGTCTACGCCCAACGGGCTCACCGAATTCCTTGTCGTGAGGGCCATTGAGCTGCTCCGGGAGCGGGGGGTCGAGGAGCTGTCGCTCAACTTCGCCGCCTTCGCGAAGTGGATGCACAGCCCCGAGCGTCCGGTCGAGCGAACACTCGGCAAGCTGATCGCGCTCGGCAACCCGTTCTTCCAGATCGAAAGCCTGTACAGGTTCAACGCGAAGTTCTTCCCGCGCTGGGAGCCTCGCTTCCTCGTCTACGAGGGCGCGTTCGGGCTGCCGCGGGCGGGCATCGCGGCGCTCTGGGCGGAGGGACAGCTGCCCAAGCTCTCGCTACGCCAGCGCGAGACCGCCTCCTCGGCCCGCTGACCCCGCAACGAGCGCGCTAAGTCGGTGCCTACCACGCTACCCTTCAGGCCCCACGGCCCCCGACCCTGGCGGTGGGCGGCAACTGTCCGCGGGTAAGTACCCGTTGATCTGTTCCCACGGCCCCTGACCGGGGCCCTCCTCCGTTCCTCACGACCTCAGCTTGAACAGCCCCTCGATCCACGCTTCCGACCTTGGTGCGCCAT
Organism: uncultured Solirubrobacterales bacterium; assembly: GCA_963743345.1. Lineage (GTDB taxonomy): Bacteria > Actinomycetota > Thermoleophilia > Solirubrobacterales > Solirubrobacteraceae > Palsa-465. The sequence continues at coordinate 133,133 of CAVUPW010000025.1, read as the reverse complement.
GGCGCTGAGCACACCCGCTGCCAGTGAGGGTGCCGTGCCAGTGCTCTCGTACCTGGACGTGATCGTGCTTGTGGTGGCGACGCCGATCATGCTGCTGATCGGGGTGCCGGCCGTCGGCTACCTGGTCGGTGTCGGCGCCTGGATCGTCCTGCGCGCGGTGGGGGTCGGGGTCGAGCGCCTTGCCGGCGCCACCGATGACCCGAGACGCGAGGTCACGCTGCGGCTGGCGTATCTCATGGGCCGGCTGTTCATGCTGGCGATCGCCGTGATCCTGGTCCGCAACGGGTCCGGGCGCGACGCGGGGTTGACGGCCCTCCTCGTGATCGTCTTCGCATTCACGATGCAGCTGGTCCTGTCCTTCCTGACGCGCCCGAGGTCTCGATGAGCAGGACCCGCAAAGTTCTGCTGATCGGCTTCGGCGCCTACATCGGCATTTTTGTCCTGCTGATCGCGATCTACGGTTTCACCCAGCACAAGAACAACGAGTTCCAGATCCAGAACGAGTTCAAGCTCGTCAACTGGGTGAGCCTCGGGGTGTTCAGCATCAACCGCGCGGTGCTCTACCTGTTCATCGCGACCGTGCTGACGATATTCACGATGGTGTGGATCGCCGGGCGGATGCAGGCGCGGCCGAACAAGGTCCAGACGGCGGTCGAGGTGCTGTTCTCGCTGATGCGGGACAACATCACCCGGGGGAACATGCCCGACTCGATGGCGGCCAGGTGGTTCCCGTTCGTCGGCACGCTGTTCCTGTTCATCTGGTTCTGCAACCTGGTCGGCTACCTGCCGCTGCCGACGAACACCGAGGAGAAGTTCAACGTGTTCGGCGCCCACATCCCGTCGTTCGCGCTGTATGCCGCGACCGCGAACATCTCAGTGCCGCTGGTGCTGGCACTCGTCGTGTTCATCGCGTTCATCTGGGTGGGAATCAAGCAGCAGGGCCCGGTCGGATACCTGAAGAGCCTGATTCCTGCGGGCGTTCACGGGCCGATGTTGCTCTTGATCTTCCCGATCGAGGTGATCTCCACCCTGATGCGGCTGCTGTCGCTGACCATCCGGCTGTGGGCCAACATCTTCGCCGGGCACATCATCCTCCTGTTCTTGGCGGGTGGGCTGGCGGTGATCCTCGGGCTCCAGGCGCTCGGGTGGTTCGCGCTCCCGGCCGGGATCCTCATCTACCTGTTCGAGCTGGGCCTGGTGGCCACGCTGCAAGCGTTCATCTTCGCGACTCTCGCCGCGATCTACATCGCCGGCGCCGCCACTCACCACTAACACGAGAAGGAGCCCCTGATGCTTGATGTTTTCCAGATCATTCCTGCCGCGGCCTCCGGGATAACGGCCGGCTTCGGGATCGCGGTCGGCGGCGGCCTCGGCGCGGTCGGCGCCGGGGTCGGCATCGGCATCATCTTCGGCAAGGTGATCGAGGCGGTCACCCGCCAGCCCGAGATGCGCGACGAGATCACCAGCATCCAATGGTTGGGCTTCGCGCTAACCGAAGCTGTGTTCTTCTACGGCCTCGTCGCCGGCCTGCTCTCCTACGTGCTCAAGTAGATGGCCGCGGTCTCTAATCTTCCGGTCGCCGCTTCGAGCGGCTCATTCCTGATCACGCCCAGCGTCGGGCTGATGATCTGGACACTGCTGCTGTTCGGGATCTCGATGTACATCCTGTGGAAGCTCGCGTTCCCGCGGATCTCAGAGGCGCTCGATCGCCGGCAGCACGCGATCGAGGAGTCGATCGACCACGCCGAGCGCGTCCGGCACGAGGCCGATGAGCTGCTCCACGAGTACCGCGAGCGGCTGCGCGAGGCGCGGGGCCAGGCCGAGCAGATCATCGAGCGCTCGCGCAAGGCGGCCGAGGCGCACGAGCGAGAGGGCCAGGAGCATGCCCAGGCGCGGCGCGAGCAGCTGATGGAGCAGACCCGCCGCGACATCGAGAGCGAGACGCGCCGGGCCATCCAGGAGATCCGTCGCGAGGTGGCCGACCTGACCGTGATGGCCACCGAGAAGGTCACTCGCAAGGTGCTCGACGAGAAAGATCAGCGCCGACTGGTCGAAGAGGCGCTGCGGGATCTCGACTTCAGCGCGCTGGCGCCAGGCGGCGGAGACCACAGGTAGTGGCCGCCACCGCAAATACGCCCGCATTCGAGGCACCCCTGACGGCGCTGCGCTTTGTCCTCGGGCCCTCATGTAGCGCTGCTACACATCGAGCCCTGCGTCCTCGCGCAGCATCCGTCAGTGGCACCTCTCGGTGCGGCCGTACTTACGGACGCGACCACTGATGGAAGAGATCGCTCGGGTCTGGGCCCGCGCCCTGTTCGAGGTGGCCAAGGAACACGGCCTACTCGACGAGGTGCGCGAACAGCTGGGTGCGTTCGTGGACGCGCTGAACGAGAACCGCGACCTGATGGTGTTCTTCTTCTCGCCCTACTTCTCCCCGCTGGAGAAGAAGGACGGGCTGAAGCGGGCGGTGACCGACGGCGAACCGGTGCTGATGAACTTCCTGGAGGCGCTGATCGAGCGCCACCGGATGCCGGCGATCTTTCGGATCAAGGTGCGTTACGAGCTCCTGTGGGAGGATGAGCGCGACCTGCTGCCGGTCGAGGTGACGAGTGCGATCGAGCTCGACAAGTCGATCGTGGGCAGCATCGGGGACCGGATCGGGAAGCAGACCAAGCGGACGGTCGAGCTCTCGAGCAAGGTCGACCCCGACATTCTGGGTGGGATCGTGCTGCGGGTGGGCAACGTGATCCTCGACGCGTCAATCCGAAACCGGCTGGAACAACTTCGTAAGCAAGTCGCGCGGGCGTAGGTACGCTGGCCGGCCAAGGAGTCACTAACTGATGCAGATAAAACCGGACGAGATCACCTCAATCCTCAAGAGCCGGATCGAAGGACTCGACACCTCCAGCGCCGATCTCACCGAGGTCGGCACGGTGCTGTCGGTGGCCGACGGGATCTGCCGGATCCACGGACTGGACGACTGCATGTCGTTCGAGATGCTCGAGCTGCCCCACGACGTGACGGGGCTGGCCCTCAACCTGGAGTCCGACAACGTCGGCGCGGTGCTGTTCGGGGAATGGGCGAAGATCGTCGAGGGCGATACGGTCAAGCGGACCAAGCGACTGCTCGAGATCCCGGTTGGCGAGCAGCTGCTGGGTCGCATCGTCGACCCGCTCGGCAACCCGCTCGACGGCAAGGGCGAAATCGAGACCAGCCAGACCCGCCCGACCGAGTTCAAGGCCCCGGGCGTCGTCCAGCGCCAGCCGGTGAAGGAGCCGATGCTGACCGGCCTGAAGGCGATCGACTCGATGATTCCCATCGGCCGCGGCCAGCGCGAGCTGATCATCGGCGACCGCCAGACGGGCAAGACGGCGATCGCCGTGGACGCGATCATCAACAACCAGGACCGCGACCTGTACTGCGTGTACGTGGCCATCGGGCAGCGCAAGGCGACGGTGGTGGGCCTGGCCAAGACGCTCGAGGACGCCGGCGCGCTCGAGAACACGATCATCGTGATGGCGGCCGCCGACGAGGCCGCCCCGATCAAGTTCCTGGCCCCTTACGCCGGCTGCGCGATGGGCGAGCATTTCCTCTACAACGGCAAGGCCGCCTTGGTCATCTACGACGACCTCTCCAAGCACGCGGTCGCCTACCGCCAGATGTCGCTGCTGTTGCGCCGGCCGCCCGGCCGCGAGGCGTATCCAGGAGATGTTTTTTACCTCCACTCACGGCTGCTCGAGCGGGCGGTCAAGCTGAACGACGACCTCGGCGGCGGCTCGCTCACAGCGCTGCCGGTGATCGAGACCCAGGCCGGAGACGTGTCGGCCTACGTCCCCACCAACGTGATCTCGATCACCGACGGTCAGATCTACCTGGAGCCCGGCCTGTTCAACTCGGGCGTGCGGCCCGCCATCAACGTCGGGATCTCGGTCTCGCGCGTGGGCGGCAACGCCCAGATCACCCCGATGCGCCGCGTGGCCGGCCGCTTGAAGCTCGAGCTCTCGCAGTACCGCGAGCTCGAGGCCTTCGCCCAGTTCGGCTCCGAGCTCGATCCGGCTACGCAGCAGACGCTGGCCCGCGGCGAACGGCTGGTCAAGACGCTCAACCAGGCCGAGCGCCATCCGATGCCGGTCGAGAACCAGGTCATCCAGGTGTATGCCGCCACCAACGGCTACCTGGACCGGATCGTCGTGGACAAGGTCGACCGGTTCCTCATCGACCTCACCGAGTCCGTGCTGGGTGGCGCGCCCGAGGTGCTGAAGAAGATCGCCGAGGGTGACTGGAGCGAGGAGACGCAGAAAGCGGTCGAATCGGCCGTGTCGACCTTCGCCGAGGACTTCGGCTTCGATCTCGACGAGGAGGGCCATCCGCTCGACGAGGGCTCAGACGAGGAACCCTCGCGTCAAAATCGCGGCGAGAATCGCCGAGACGAGGGCGACGAGGAGGATCAGGCGCAGGCCGCATAAGCTGCGGCGTCCTGAGTTCGGCTCATGCCCCAATCGCAGCGCGACGTTCGCAACCGCATCGGCGCGGTCAAGAACATCCAGAAGATCACTCGCGCCATGGAGATGGTGGCGGCGGCGCGGCTGCGCCGGGCCGAGCAGCGGATCGAGGCGCTGCGGCCGTATGCGAACGCGATCCGGCGGATGACGCGGCAGGCGGCTGAAGCCGCGGGACGGGTACCGCAGCTGCCGATCCTGGAGGAGCACGACCAGGTCTCGAAGGTGGGGCTGCTGTTGATCGCGGGCGACCGCGGCCTGGCCGGCGCGTTCAACTCGAACATCGTGCGGGCGGGCGTGGCCGCCGGCCGCTCGCATGATTCGGAGGGCCATACGCCGGTCTGGTTCGCCTCCGGCCGACGGCCCGCCACCTCGTTGAGCTTCCGCGGGCTGGAGCCGGCCGAGAGCTTCACCGGGTTCACCGACCGCCCGGCCTACGCCGATGCGCGGAGGATCGCCGAGCGGCTGATGGCCGCCTACGTGGACGACGAGGTGGACCAGGTCGAGATCTTCTACAACGGCTACGTCTCGCCGGTCACGCAGGTGCTCCGGCGCGAGACTCTGCTTCCTCTCCAGCAGGCCACCGTGCTGGACGAGGAGAAATCGGACGAGGGTGAGGACGACGATCGCGGAGAGCGACGCCCAGAGCACCGTGCGCTCGTCGAGTACGAACCCGACCCGGAGGACATCCTCAAGCGCCTGGTGCCCGACTATGTGGAGATCTCGATCTACCGGGCGCTGCTCGAGTCGACGGCGTCCGAGCACGGAGCGCGGATGACCGCGATGCGCAACGCCTCGGAGAACGCCGGTGAGTTGATCCAGAACCTCACGCTGGAGATGAACCGCGCGCGGCAGGCCGAGATCACGCAGGAGATCCTGGAAGTGGTGGCGGGAGCCGAAGGGCTGTCCGGGTAGACCTACACTGGAGACGCTATGTCAGTAGCACAAAAACAGCGCAGCGAAGCCTCGAAGGGCGAGCCCGACAAGCGGAACACCGGCCGGATCGAGGAGATCCAGGGCGTCGTCATCGAGGCCGTGTTCCCGGACAAGCTGCCCGAGATCAACCACGCGATCAGGGTGCAGCGTCCCGAGGTGGCCAAGAAGGAGGAGGAGATCGACATCGCCGCCGGCGAAGAGAGCTGGCTCGTGTGCGAGGTCCAGCAGCACCTGGGCGACGATCGGGTGCGCGCGGTGGCCATGGACACGACCGACGGGCTTTCGCGCGGGACGGAGGTGGTCGACACCGGCTCGCCGATCACGGTGCCGGTCGGCGAGATCACGCTCGGGCGCATCTTCAACCTGCTCGGCGACCCGATCGACCTGGGTGACGCGCTCCCCGAGGATGTGAAGCGCTGGCCGATCCACCGCGACGCGCCCACCGTCGAGGCGCTCACCCCGACCACCGAGATGTTCGAGACCGGGATCAAGGTCATCGACCTGCTCGCGCCCTACGCCAAGGGCGGCAAGGTCGGCCTGTTCGGCGGCGCCGGCGTCGGCAAGACCGTGATCATCCAGGAGCTGATCCGCAACCTGGCCGAGGAGCATCAAGGCCTGTCGGCCTTCTGCGGCGTGGGCGAGCGCTCCCGAGAAGGCAACGACCTGTGGATCGAGATGAAGGAATCCGGCGTGATCGACAAGACCATGCTGGTGTTCGGCCAGATGAACGAGCCTCCGGGCGCTCGCATGCGGGTGGCGCTGTCCGGCCTGACCATGGCGGAGTACTTCCGCGACGAGGAGGGTCAGGACGTGCTGCTGTTCATCGACAACATCTTCCGGTTCGTGCAGGCCGGCTCCGAGGTCTCCGCGCTGCTCGGGCGGATGCCGTCCCAGGTCGGCTATCAGCCCACGCTCGAGTCCGAGATGGGTGAGCTCCAGGAGCGCATCACCTCGACCAAGCAGGGCTCGGTCACCTCGATCCAGGCCATCTACGTCCCGGCCGACGACCTCACCGACCCCGCGCCGGCCTCGGTGTTCGCCCACCTGAACGCGACCACCACGCTGTCGCGGTCGATCGCCGAGAAAGGCATCTACCCCGCGGTCGATCCACTTGACTCGACCTCCACCATCCTCAAGGAGGAGATCCTCGGCGAGGAGCACTTCCGAGTGGCCAACGAGGTCAAGCAGGTGCTCCAGCGCTACCGCGAGCTGCAGGACATCATCGCGATCCTCGGCATCGACGAACTCTCCGACGAGGACCGCCTGACCGTGAACCGCGCCCGCAAGATCGAGCGCTTCCTGTCCCAGCCGTTCCACGTGGCCGAGCAGTTCACCGGCACGCCCGGCACCTACGTCCCCATCGCCGAGTCGATCCGCGGCTTCAAGGAGATCCTCGAGGGCAAGCACGACGACCTCCCGGAGCGGGCCTTCTTCATGAAGGGCACGATCGACGAGGTGGTCCGCGAAGCGCGCGGGGACAGCGGCGAGGACTCGGGCGACTCGGACAAGGACGCCTCGGAGGAGACCGACTCCGAGCGCGACCGCGGCGAGGAGTCCGAGGCCAAGGGCGGCGAGGACTCCGGCGAGAACGGCAGCGAGGACTCCGGCGAGAGCCCGGAGTAGTCGTCCGTGGCGCACGAGAAGTTCCGGGTCGAGGTCCTCACCCCCGAGGGCGAGGTGTTCAACGGCGAGGTAGAGATGGTCTCGACCAAGACCGCGGTCGGCTCGATCGGCGTGCTGGCCCACCATCAGCCGCTGCTGGCCATGCTCGACCCCACCGAGCTGCGCCTGTACAAGACGGAGTCGGAGTGCGTGCGCTTCGCTCAGGCCGAGGGCTACCTCCAGGTCGCCGAGAACCGTGCCCTGATCCTCGTCGAGGAGGCGCACGCTCCCGGCGATCTGGACAGCGGCGCGCTGCGCGAGCGTCTGCAGCGGGCCGAACGAGAGCTCGAGGCGGCCGGCGACGATACCGAGAAACGTCGGGTGGCACAGCGCGACAAGACCCGGCTTGAGACGTTTCTTACCATCGCCGAGGGCGGCTAGTCAGCCGCTGCCTGCCGCGACGACTCCGCTTATCCTAAGTGGCCTTGATTGACGAGCTGACGCTTGCCGAGCGCCTGATCTCCTACGACACCTCTCGGCCGGAGGAGATCGTCGCCGCGGCAGGATTCGTCAAGGGGTGGCTCGAATCTCGCGACATCGAGGTGCGCCACCACGATCACAACGGGCTGCCCGTCCTGGTGGCGGAGGTCGGACCACTGCCCGGCGACGCCGGCGAGCAGCCGTGCGTGGTGCTCCATGGCCATCTCGACGTTGTGCCCGCCGAGCCCGGTCAGTTCTACCCACGCGTCGAGGGAGATCGTCTGATCGGCCGTGGCGCCTATGACATGAAGGGCGGCCTGGCCGCGATGATGTGCGCGCTGAAGGACGTCGAGCGCCAGACGGCGGTGAAGGTGAGGCTGGTCGTCGTGCCCGACGAGGAGTCCGAGGAGATCGACGAGCGCTCGACGGACGCGGTCGTCGAGCGCGGGCTCGGCGGTGACTTCGCGATCACCGGCGAGCCGACCAACCTGCACATCGGCGTGGAGGCCAAGGGCGTGCTCGCGATGCTGATTGAGGTGCGGGGGCGCGCCGCCCACAGCTCCACCCCGTGGCTGGGCGACAACGCGGTGTTGAAGGCGATCGACGTGTTCCGCGCGATCGAGTCGCTTCCGTTCTCGCGCGAGTCCTCCGAGATGTTCGACCGGCCGTCGATCAACCTGGGCCGGATCGAGGGGGGGGACGCCCTCAACAAGGTCCCCGACCGGTGCCGGATGGCGATCGACATCCGGTTCTTGCCGGGCCAGGATCCCGGGGAGATCATGGCCCAGATTGGCCGGATCCCGGCCATCGAGGTGACGAAGTCGTTCATCTTCCCGCCGGTCAGCGTGTCTCGCGCCAACCCCTACGTGCGGGCCCTGCGTGACGCCGTGACGCGCGCCATTCCCGACAAGGAGGTGATGAGCGTCGGCCGCGACGGAGCGTCGGATGCGGTGGCGTTCATGGCCGCGGGGATCCCGGCGGTTGAGTTCGGTCCCGACGGCGCCGGCCATCACGGCCCGGAGGAGTGGGTGTCGGTGGCTTCGCTGGCCAGGTATCGCCGGTCGCTGGTGAGCTTCATCCGCATGCTTCCGATCTGGCTCGAGCGACCCGCCGCCGGCGCTGAGGCCGCGCCGGCCCCGGATGCGGGACAGGATCCCGGCGAAGGCGCGCGCTCGGGGCTGACCGCGATCGAAGGCGGCCGCGCATGAGGCTCATCCCAAGCACCCGCGGAGGCATGCTGCTGCGGGCCGTGCTGGCCGCGGTGATGGTGATCGGGTTTGCTGCGGCCACCACCGCGGTGGCCGGGCTGCTCCAGGTCAGGCAGATCACCCAGTACATCGACGCGACGCCCGCCTTCAAGGCCTCGACGTCCGTGACGGTTCCCGATCCCGGGAGCCCGCAGACGATCCTGCTGGTCGGCTCCGACCACCGCGCCGGGACGCCGTTCAGGGACGTCAACACCGACACGATGATGCTGGTCCGCCTCGATCCGAATTCCTCGACGATCAACCTCGTGTCCGTCCCCCGCGACCTCAAGGTCCAGATTCCGGAGGGCGGTGCGCTGGTGACCGGCAAGCTGAACTCGGCCTACCTGGCGGGAGGACCCCCGCTGCTGATCAAGATCCTCCAGCAGCAGATCTTCCCGGGTCTGAAGGTCAACCACGTGGTCGACGTCGGGTTCGGTGGCTTCGAGAAGATGATCAACGCGATCGGCTGCGTCTACACCGACGTCGACCACCGCTACTACAACAACACGGCGGTCACCGACTACTCGAGCATCGATCTCCAGCCCGGCTATCAGAAGCTGTGCGGACCCGATGCCCTGTCGTTTGTGCGCTTCCGCCACACCGACTCGGACATCGTGCGCAACGCCCGCCAGCAGGACTTCATCCGCTGGGCGAAGTCCCAGTTCAGCCAGGATCAGATCATCACCCAGAGGGGCCAGCTGCTGAGGATCTTCGGCAAGAACGCGACGACCGATCACGACCTGCACACCACCGATGGAGTCATCAACCTGTTCGACCTAGTGGCGTTCTCGGCCGTCCATTCGATCAAGCAGATCCCGTTCCCGGCCATATCGCTGCCGTGCTACTCGGGTCCGACTCCGGCGAACGGAGCAGCCGCTGCCCAGGTGCCGGCCTGCTACGTGACCGCCGACGCCGGGGCCGAGCGGAGCGCCTTCACGGCGTTCATGACGCCCACCAGGAGCCAGCCGGCGGGTCCGAGCCCGGGCGCCCCGGCCGGAGCGGCCAGCGTCGGCGGCGCCAAGCATCAGGGTGGCTTCGGAAAAGTCTCCGGCCTGACGTCCGACGTCAGCGACGGCCACAGTCAGGCCAAGGCGCTCGGGAAGATCGGGATCCCGATCTACTTCCCCAAGCTGATCAAGGCCGGGTCGCAGTACTGCGTGAGTGAGACGAGCCTCTGCCCGGTCGAGGGCGGCGTCGGCGTGGTCGGCTATCCGCGCGCCTACCTGCTCCATGACCGACAGGGGATGGCCCATTACGCCTACCGCATGACGCTCGAGATCAATCCGGTGCTCGGTCAGTACTACGGGGTGCAGGGCACCACCTGGCAGAACCCGCCGCTCCTGAGCAGCCCGAGCGCGACGCGCTTCGTGAACGGCAAGCGCCTGGAGCTGTACGCCAACGGCAGCAAGCTCAGCCTGGTCGCGTGGCGGACGGCGCAGGGTGTCTACTGGGTCTCGAACACGCTGACCGACGACATCCCGAACCGTCAGCTGGTCGCGATCGCGGCCTCGCTGATGAAGGCCGGGTAGCTACTCTCTGGAACCGATGGCCACCGCAAGAGAGCCGATCGCGGTGATCGGCACCGGCTACGTCGGCTTGGTCACCGCGGTCGGATTCGCACAGCTCGGCAGCGAGGTCTGGTGCGTCGACATCGACGCCGACAAGATCGCGCGCCTGGAGCGCGGCGAGATACCGATCTACGAGCCGGGCCTGGCCGAAAGCATGGCGGCCAATCGGGAACGCCTGCACTTCTCAACCGATCTGGCGCCGGCCCTGGAGCATGCCCGCCTACTGTTCGTGGCCGTGGGCACGCCGCCCACCTACTCGGGCGACGCAGACCTGTCCGCCGTCTACGCGGTCGTCGATGCGATGCCGCGTTCCGAGCACCATGCGCTGATCATGAAGTCGACCGTGCCGGTCGGCACCGGCGCCGCGATCAAGCGGAGCTTCGCCGAGCGCGGCAAGGAGGGCTTCGCGTACGTGTCCTGCCCCGAGTTCCTCAAGGAGGGTTCTGCGCTCGAGGACTTCCTGCACCCCGACCGGATCGTCGTGGGGGACGACGGCGACTGGGCCGGCGACGCGGTGATCGAGCTCTATGCGCCGCTCGATGCCCCCTTGGTGCGAACCGATGTCGCCAGCGCGGAGATGATCAAGCTGGCCGCCAACGCCTTCCTGGCCACCAAGATCTCGTTCATCAACGAGATCGCCAACGTGTGCGAGGAGACGGGTGCCGACGTGCTCGAGGTGGCGCGCGGGATGGGGCTGGATCGGCGGATCGGCACGCATTTCCTCAAGCCGGGGATCGGCTTCGGGGGGTCCTGTTTCCCGAAGGATGTCTCGGCCCTCAAGCAGCTGGCCGGCAACTCCGGTTACCACTTCCAGCTACTCACCGCGGTCATCGAGGTCAACGAGCTGCAGAAGCGGCGCGTGATCGGCAAGCTGCAGAAGCACCTCGGGTCGCTGGTTGGCAAGAAGGTGGCGCTCCTGGGCCTGGCCTTCAAGGCGAATACCGATGACATGCGCGAGGCCTCGTCACTCGTGCTGTCGGCGCGGCTGCAAGCCGACGGGGCCAGGGTGCGCGCGTATGACCCGATCGCCGAGGGGGAGGCGCGCAAGCTGATGGGCGGGGTCGAGTTCGCCGACGACGCGCTCGACGCTCTCGCCGGCGCCGACGCCGTGGTCATCGTCACCGAGTGGCCCGAGTTCGCCGAGCTCGATTGGTCGGCGGTGGCCGAGCGCATGGCGGGTCGGCTGCTGATCGACGGGCGCAACTTCATCGATCCGGATGCGGTCAGAGCAGCCGGCTTCATCTACGAAGGCATCGGCCGGTAGTGATCTCCGGTCGGCTGCGATGACATGCAGGCGTTGATCCTGGCCGGCGGCGAGGGCACGCGCCTGCGGCCCCTGACCTCGACTATCCCCAAGCCGGTCGTGCCGCTCGTGGGTCGTCCGTTCATCTCCTACATGATCGAGTGGCTTGGCCGGCACGGTGTGGATGACGTGATCCTCGGTTGTGGCTTCATGGCCGACGCGGTGCGCGCGGTGCTGGGCGACGGCTCGGAGCTCGGCATCCGCCTGCGCTATCTCGAGGAGCCGAAGCCGCTCGGCACCGGCGGCGCGCTCAAGTTCGCCGAGGAGATGCTCGACGGGCGATTCTTCATGTTGAACGGAGACGTCCTCACCGACATGGACCTGACGGCGCAGCTCGAGCAACACGAGCGGACCGGCGCTCGCGCAACGCTGGCCCTGTATCCGGTTGGCGATCCCTCGGCGTACGGGCTGGTCCGCTGCCATCAGGACGGCTCGGTGAGCGAGTTCATCGAGAAGCCGGGGCTCGACGAGGTCGGCACAAACCTGGTCAACGCCGGGGCCTACATCCTCGAGCGGGGCGTGCTCGACGGGATGCCGGCGGCCGGAACCAACCTGTCGATCGAGCGGGAGGTGTTCCCGACGCTGGTCGGCCGGGGCCTCTACGGCTACGAGGCGAGCGGCTACTGGATGGACATCGGCACTCCGGACCGCTACCTGCGGGCGACCTACGACATCCTCGAAGGGAAGGTCAGCACCGAGGTCGGGCGCCTGCTCGGCGATCGCGGCCTGGCTCTGGTCGACGGGGCTGACGTCGAGGGCCGGGTGGTGGCTCCGGTGCTGGTCGCCGCGGGCTGCTCGGTCGCGCGCCGGTCGCTGGTGGGGGATCGCAGCGTCCTCGGCGAGGGGGTGATCGTCGGCGAGCGCTGCCGGGTCGAGGCGTCGGTCCTGCTCGAGGGCGTGACGGTGGGCGCCGGCAGCACGATCAGCCACTCGATCATCGGTCGCGGCGTCACGATCGGCGAACGGTGCCACGTCGAGGGCGGCGTCATGCTCGGCGAGGGGGTCAAGATCGGGTCGGGGAACACGCTTGCGGCCGGCGCGCGTATCTTCCCGGGCGTGGAGCTTCCCGACGGAGCAATCAGGTTTTGAGCACCACGCTTCATCTCACGCGCGGGGCGATCGAATCGGTCGACTCGGCGCGCCAGATCGACGACATCCTCGGCCTGCCCGACCAGCTGCGCGATGCTCTGTGGCGGGTCGAGTCGGCCAACCTCGAGCCCCGCGACGCTCCCGGCGGGCTGGTCGTGGCCGGGATGGGCGGATCGGCAATCGGCGGGTTGCTGGCCCGCGAGGCACTGGGCGACCGCGCCTCGCGTCCAATCGTGCTCGCCCGCGGCTACGCCCTCCCCGCCTGGACGACGCCCGACACGATGGTGCTCTGCTCGAGCTACTCCGGCAACACCGAGGAGACGCTGGCCGTCTACGAGGCGGCCGGCGCGCTCGGCGCGGGGCGAGTGGTGGCCACGACGGGTGGAAAGCTCGCCGAGGCGGCCCGGGCCGAGGATGTCCCAGTGATCCCGCTGCCCGGTGGCTTCCAGCCGCGGGCAGCAGTGGCGTACTCGCTCGTGGTTGCCCTCGAGGCGGCCTGGCTGTGTGGCGCCGGCGAGCGCCTGCATGCCGAGATCGACGTGGCCGCCGCACACGTCGAGCAGATCGTCGAGATGTGGGGCCCGGCCGCCGCCGGAAAGCTGCCTGGCCAAGGAGCTGGCGCGTGGACTGCACGGGACGATCCCTCAGATCGCGGGCTCCGGGCTGACCTCGCCGATCGCCTACCGCTGGAAGACCCAGATCAACGAGAACGCGAAGATGCCTTGCTTCAGCCACGAGCTGCCCGAGCTCGACCACAACGAGATCTGCGGATGGCAGGGCGCCGGCCAGCTGGGCCGCTTCAGTGCGGTGTTCCTGGATGACTCCGACCTGCACCCGCGGATCCGCCAGCGGATCGAGCTGACTCGCGGCCTGATCGAGGCTGATGCGGCCGGAACCTATCGGATCGAGAGCATCGGCCAGAACCGGACCGAGCGGCTCATCTCGCTCGTGCTCCTCGGCGACCTCGTGTCGCTCTACCTCGCGGTGCTGCGTGACGTCGACCCGACGCCGGTGCCGACCCTCGACCGATTGAAAAGCGCGCTGGCGCGGGGCTGAAGGGTCGCCGGCCCGGCGAGGAGCGCCGTGCCGAGACTGAGGGCGCCGACGATAGGCGCCGTTCGGTTGCCCTCGCCTCGCCCGGCGAGGGCTCCGAACGGCGCCCAGCCCCCAGCCCCTGCCGCTGCCCCAGCCCTCTATCTCAGTGCAATGCCGCGCTGCTCGTATAGCCGACGATCGGCCGTGCCGAGAAGCTCCTCGAGCGTGGTGCCATCGTCCGGGAAGGCCGCGATTCCAATCGTCAGCTCCCAGGGCACCCGAATCTCCATCGCCGACCGGCGCTCCTCCACCCGCGAGCGGATGCGGCGGAGCACCGGCTCCGCGCCCTCGGCGGTCTGCTCGTCGAAGAGCAGGGCGAACTCGTCGCCGCCGATCCGCCCGACCACGTCGTCGGCGCGAGCGGATTCCTTCATCAGGCCGGCCACGGTCTTGATCAGCTCGTCGCCCACGAGGTGGCCCTCGGTGTCGTTCACGGCCTTGAGGCCGCGTACGTCCACGTAGGCGAGCACGAATGGGCGGTCGTAGCGGCTGGCACGTGCCAGCTCGCGCTCGGCCGCATCCATGAACCCGCGACGGTTGAGGATGCTGGTCAGCGCGTCGGTTGCGGCCGCGGCTGAGATCGCCTTGAACTCGCGCTCACGGCGGCGAGCCCGGCGACCGGCGCGGAGTGCGATCGCCGCGAAGGCCAGGGCCAGTCCGAACGCCGCGCCGAGCGCGATCCAGATGCCGGTCGGGATGACCTTGACGAAGTGGTCGATCACATGCGGCACCAAGCGGATCGGCGACGGCAGGGCGGAGCCGCCCGAGCTCGGGTGCTTCGCGGCCTTGTGCGCGGGGTGGGAGGCGACCGGGGCGGCAGCGGTGCCGGTCGCGGGCGCGGCGGCCACGGCGGTCCCGCCGGTCCCGCCGGTAGGCGCGGTTGGGCCGGTGGTGGCCGTGCCGGCGGTCACCGCGCCGGTGCCGGCCGTGCCCAGCAGCGTGGTGCTCGCGCGGCGGGAGGTCTTGCCGTGGCTCACGCGCAGCAGCGAGGACGCGGAGGTCAAGTTCTTGAAACTGCCGGTCAGCGGTATGAATAGGGACACACCCGTCGACGCGCTCGGCGTCGAGGGCGATGTCGGCAGAAGCGACCCGGTGCTCGAGACGGCATTGGTCGGAGCGGTCGGCGTCGTAGCCGGCGTCGTGGTCGGCGCCGTCGGCGGCGTCGTGGTCGGCGTCGTAGCCGCGGTCGGGGCGACGGTCAGCCCGAAGCTTGGGGATGCGCCCTGTGAGGTGCTGGAGGGCAGCGATGCCGGCACCACCCCGCCGGTCTGCGACGAGTCGCTGCAGCGACCGTGGCACGTGGTGACGGTCGAGTCGGTGGTCGAGGTGCTGATCGCGGCCGGGCGTCCGTTCCCGAGCGCGCCGGTCGTTCCGGTCGTCGTGGTCCCGCTGGTGGTGGTTGTGGTGGTTCCGGTGGTTGCGGTGGTTCCGGTGGTGGTGGTGGTTCCGGTGGTTGCGGTGGTTCGTGGTGGTTCCGGTGTTGTGGTGGTTGCGGTGGTGGTTCCGGTCGTCGTGACGTTCGGCGCGGGACGTCCGTGTTGGCCGCTGTCGCCGTTGCCGGTCACGGTGCCGTCGGTGGTGGCGGTTCCGGCGGCGTCGGTGCTGCCGGTCCCGGTCGTGCCGGCGCTCAGGTTGCTCGTGGCGCCCGTGGCCGGCGTCGCCCCCGGGGTAGTCGGCGCCGGCGAGGTGGTCGTGGCGGTGGGCGTGGTGTCGGTCAGGGTGGTGCTGGTCGGCTCCGACGTGGTGGTCGTCGTCGCCGGCGTGCTTGTCGCCGGCTGTGCCGTGGTGTCGGTCGTGGTGGTGCTTTCCGCCGGTGCGGCCGCGGCGGCCGGAGCCGGGGTGCTTGCGGCGGGGGCAGGAGTGCTCGCGGCGTGCGCGACCGCCGGCGCAAGATGCGACTTCGGGGTGATCGCGAGGACGAGCTGCTCGGGCGTGCGGTGGGCCAAGGCGGCTCCGGTGAGGCGCGCTTCGACCCGCGCCTCTTGGGCGTGGCGAGCGTACTTGCCGTCGCCGGCGGCGGCCCCGCCCACTCCGAAGAAGGCGCAGCCGAGGCTGACGACGAGCCCGACCGTGCAGGCTCCCTTGCTCCGCTGAATGATCGGCGTCCTCATTCGGGACCGCTCCATGCCCGGGCTCCGGCTTCCTGGTTCGAGGTTGTTCACCATGCTAGGCGCGACTACAGCTTGCAGCTCTTAAGTCGACAAATGTCCGAGCAAACTTGAGCCCGGGATTGAAATTTCTCTGAGCCGGCCTGCCCGGCCCGATCGAAGCTTTCTCGGCGCTTCCCTCTAAACCTTGACAACGTTGTGGTAAGGTTGTGAGTCGCGATGGAAGGGTTGACCATCAACGAGGCGGCGCGAACGACCGGCTGGTCGGCGCGGATGCTGCGATACATCGAGCAGACGGGCCTGGTCTCGCCGGCCCGCTCGGCGTCCGGCTATCGCCTTTATGGACCCGCCCAGCTCCAGCGGCTCCGCACGCTCAAGGAGCTCCTCGGGCGCTTCGACGTCGGGCTCTCCGACGTAGCGTTCGCCGCGCGGATGGCCGAGAACCCGGAGCTGCGCGACGCCGTGCAGAGCTGGCTGGAGGCCGAGGCGCGCCGGCCCGAGGACGTCGGACCGGAGGACTGGCTGCGGTTCGAGCAGGAAAAACACGAAAAGTTGCTGGCCGTCGCCTGAGCGCGACCGCCCTTTGACGATCCCGACCGTGGAGGCACGATGAGCACTACCGCAGCCAAGGCAGATTTCAAGGTGGCCGATCTGGGACTGGCCGAGTTCGGCCGCAAGGAGATTCGCCTGGCCGAGCACGAGATGCCGGGGCTGATGGCGATCAGGCGCGAATACGCCGACAGGCAGCCGTTGAGCGGCGCGCGGATCACCGGATCGCTGCACATGACGATCCAGACCGCCGTGCTGATCGAGACCCTGGTGGCGCTCGGAGCCGAGGTCCGGTGGGCGTCCTGCAACATCTTCTCCACCCAGGATCACGCAGCCGCGGCGGTCGTGGTCGGGCTGGACGGTACTCCGGAGGACCCCGCCGGCGTGCCCGTGTACGCCTGGAAAGGCGAGACCCTCGAGGAGTACTGGTGGTGCACCCAGCAGGCCCTGACTTGGCCAGGGGGCCAGGGGCCGAACATGATCCTCGACGACGGTGGTGACGCCACGCTTCTCGTCCACAAGGGCGTCGAGTTCGAGCGCGCCGGCGCGGTGCCTGATCCGGCAACCGCAGAGTCGGAGGAGTTCGCCATCGTCCTCGCGCTGTTGCAGCGATCGCTCGAGGAGGACCCGAAGCGCTTCACGAAGGTCGCCGCCGAGACCCGGGGCGTGACCGAGGAGACGACCACCGGAGTCCATCGCCTGTACCAGTTCGCCGAGCGCGGAGAGCTGCTGTTCCCGGCCATCAACGTCAACGACTCGGTGACCAAGAGCAAGTTCGACAACAAGTACGGCTGCCGGCACTCGCTGATCGACGGGATGAACCGCGCCACCGACGTGATGATCGGCGGCAAGCTCGCCGTCGTGTGCGGCTACGGCGACGTCGGCAAGGGCTGCGCCGAGTCGCTGCGCGGGCAGCGCGCTCGCGTAGTGGTGACCGAGATCGACCCGATCTGCGCCCTGCAGGCCGCGATGGACGGCTACCAGGTCGTCACGCTCGAGGACGTCGTCGAGACGGCGGACATCTTCATCACCGCGACGGGTAATCGCGACGTGATCAAGGCCGAGCACATGGCGCGGATGAAGCATCAGGCGATCGTGGGGAACATCGGCCACTTCGACAACGAGATCGACATGGCCGGCTTGTCGAGGATTCCGGGCGTTAAGAAGATCGGCATCAAGCCGCAGGTAGATGAGTGGCAGTTCTCAGACGGGCATTCGGTGATCGTCTTGTCCGAGGGCCGGCTGCTGAACCTGGGCAACGCCACGGGCCACCCGAGCTTCGTCATGTCGAACTCGTTCACCAACCAGGTGATCGCGCAGATCGAGCTGTTCGGCCACACCGACATCTACGAGCGGCGGGTCTACACCTTGCCTAAGCACCTCGACGAGAAAGTGGCGCGGTTGCACCTGCCGGCGCTTGGGGTCAAGCTGACCGAGCTCACCCCCACGCAGGCGGCCTATCTGGGCATCCCCGCGGACGGGCCCTTCAAGTCCGACCACTACCGCTACTGAGCCCGGCGGCGGATTCGCCGATGTTGCGGGGGCGGATGGGGCGGTAGCTGGCGATGGCGAGGACCCGGCTACCGGCTCACGAGGTCGCCGACCTGGGACTCGCCCCGGTCGGCACCTCCCGCATCGCCTGGGCCGGCGGGCAGATGCCGGTGCTCGCGCGGATTCGTGAGCGCTTGCTCGCGGACAGGCCCCTCGACGGGGTGCGGATTGGCGCCTGCCTCCACGTCACGGCCGAGACCGCGAATCTGGTTCTGGCCCTCGCCGATGGAGGAGCGCGGGTGGCGCTGTGCTCGGCCAACCCGCTGTCCACCCAGGACGACGTCGCCGCCGCGCTCGTCTACGAGCATGGCATCGAGGTGCGGGCGATCCGCGGGGAGGACGTCGAAACCTACGCTCGCCACGTCAGGCTGCTCCTCGAGGGCGGGCCGCAGGTGACCGTCGACGACGGCGCCGATCTGTTGATGACGGCGCACGCCCTGGGCGACGGGACGCTCGCGGACCTGGTGGGCGGCACCGAGGAGACCACCACCGGGCTGGTCCGACTGCGCCGACTCGAGGCTGAGGGCAAGCTGGCCTGCGCCGTGCTGGCGGTCAACGAGGCGCGCACCGAGCGCGCGCTGAACGACCGCCACGGGACGGGGCAGTCAGCCCTTGACGGCATCGTGCGGGCCAGTCACGTGCTGCTGGCCGGTCACACGTTGGTCGTCGTCGGATACGGGTGGGCCGGGCAGGGGATCGCCGAGCGGGCGCGCGGCGCCGGCGCCGCCGTGATCGTGTGCGAGATCGAGCCCCTGCGGGCGCTCGAGGCGCGGATGGCAGGCTACGAGGTGATGCCGGCGTTGCAGGCCGCGGAGCGCGGGGATATCTTCGTGACCGTCACCGGATCCCGCCGCGTCCTGCGGGGCGAGCATTTCGCCCGCATGAAGGACGGCGCCGTGCTGGCCAACGCCGGCCATTTCGACGTGGAACTGGACCTGGACGAGTTGCGGGCGCTGGCCGTGGAGGTACGCGAGGTGCGCCCGTTGATCGACCAGTACGAGCTCGAGGACGGGCGCCGGCTGAACCTGCTGGCGCGCGGAAGGGTGGTCAACCTGGCCGCCGGCGAGGGACACCCAGCCGCAGTGATGGACGTCTCGTTCGCGCTCCAGGCGCTGTGCGTCGAACACCTCGTGGCCCGCCGGGGCGAGCTGTCCGCCGGAGTCCAGGCGGTTCCGGAGTCGATCGATCGAGAGGTGGCGACGTTGAAGCTCGCCGCGCTCGGCGTGATGATCGATGAGCCGACGCCCGAGCAGCAGCATTACCGCGAATCCTGGACCTGAGAGTGCGTTGGAGAATGAGGAACCTTCAACCTGAGGGGGTCTCGACCGGCGGCTGGCGTTTGGGTGGCCGCTTCTGAGAACATCCTCTTCAGATGGAAGCCATGACTGATCAAGGTTCGCTCCGTGGCGGTATCGACTTGGGAGGAACCAAGGTCGAGGCGATCGTGGTCGACGCCGGCCAGACCGTGCTCGGTTCCTCCCGCCATCCGACGCCCTCGACCGGCGGTCCGGAGGGGGTGGCGGCCGAGCTGGTGGCGGCGATGCGGGCCGCGTGCCAGGCGGCCGGCGTGGAGCCGTCGGCGCTCCAGGGTGTGGGGATCGGCTCGCCCGGCGTGGTCGACGAGGCGACCGGGGCGGTCTCGACCGCCCGGAACCTGCCGAACTGGGAAGGCCGCTTTGAACTGGGCGCGGTACTCAGCCGCGAGCTGGGAACGCCGGTCGTGGTCGGCAACGACGTCCAGGTGGCGACCGACGCCGAGTTCGAGCTGGGCGCCGGACGGCCGTACCGCTCGGTGCTCGGCGTGATGTGGGGGACGGGCGTGGGTGGCGGTCTCGTCCTCGACGGCAAGCCCTGGCTGGGGAGGGGCGGAGCAGCCGAGATCGGTCACGTTGTGGTGAGGATCGACGGCCGCCGCTGCCCGTGCGGTCGGAAGGGATGCATGGAGGCTTACGCCGGGCGCGCCGCGATGGAGGCCCGAGCGCGCCGACAGCACGAGGAGAAGGGCGTTCCCACCGATCTGTTCAAGCTGATGCGCGACCGCGGCCGCACCAAGCTGACCAGCGCCGTGTGGGCGAAGGCCCTCGACCGCGGGGACAAGCTCACCACCGAGCTGATCGACGAGGCGGTCGAGGCGCTCGGCGCCGGCATCGCGTCCGCGCAGAACCTGCTCGACGTCGAGGCGATCGTGATCGGGGGTGGCCTCGGGGTCCGCCTGGGTGAGCCGTTCGTGCGCCGGATCCGAAAGGCCATGGCGCCGCACCTGTTCAACGACACCCACCCGCCCGACATACTCCTGGCGGCCCTGGGGGATCTCGGCGGCGCGCTGGGGGCGGCGCTGCTGGTCAGCCGGCGGCTCGGCGGGACCCCGGCGCCGGTGGGCGAGACGCCCTCGGGCGCCGTCGCCGGCTAGAGCCTCTGCCCCCTAAAACGTGCCAATCCAGCGCTCGCGGCCACCGTTGAGCACGTGAGCAGGTCGGTGATTAACACCCGCTAAACATCGCGCTATGGCGGCGGGCGCCCGACTCTGGCAGGATGACCACGCCGCAGGACGAATTTGCGGCAGAGGGGGAGAGACGTTGCAGCCATTGCTTCCCTGGGATATGGCAGGAATGCCCACGAGAGGTTCATGATCGCGCGGATCGCCGCGGTCGCGTCGCTGGCGACCGCGATCGTGGTGGTGGGGCTGGTGCTGCTCGGGAGCGGATCGAGCTACACGCTCCACGCCGACTTTCAGGACGCCGGCGGACTGGTCACGGGCAACCAGGTGCTGATCGGGCCGGCCACGGTCGGGTCGGTGCAGTCGATCTCGCTGACCGCCAACGGGCAGGCCCAGGTGACGATGTCGATCGACTCGGGCGCCGCGCCGCTGCACGAGGGCACCGTGGCGCGGATCTACGAGAACTCGCTGTCGGGCATCGCCAACAAGTACGTGGTGCTCGAGCCGGGGGCCACCGAGGCGCCCGCCATCGGCGACGGCGGAACGATCAGCGAAGATCACACGTACTCGTTCGTCAGCCTGGACCAGGTGTTCGACGCGATCGACCCGCTCACGCGCGCGGGTCTCCAAGGAGTCATTCGCGGCGAGGCAGCCAGCATCCAAGGCAAGGCGGCCCAGGGCAACAGAACCCTCAAGTACCTGGCGCCGGGGCTGGCCAGCACGAGCAACCTGACCGCCGAGCTCGACCGCAACGAGCCGGCCTTCGACGGGCTGCTCGTCCAGGGGGCGCAGGCCATGCAGGCACTGGCGTCGCGCAGCCAGCAGCTCTCCGACCTGATCGGCCAGACCGCCACGACCACCGGCGCGATCGCCCGGCAGAGCCAAGCTCTCGAGCACGCCCTTCAGCTCCTGCCCGGGACTCTGACCCGCGCCACCGGAACGTTTGCCGGCCTGCGCACCACGCTCGACGCGCTCGACCCCCTGGTGGCCAGGTCGAAAACCGCCGTGCGCCGGCTCACGCCGTTCGTCACGAGCCTCAAGACGTTCACCCAGGCGGCGATCCCGACCGTCACCGCGCTCAGCGCGCTCATCCACAACCCGGCCGGCACGGGCGACCTGACCACCCTGCTGCGCGAAACGCCGAAGCTCGCGCGGGTCGCCGCCACCGCGTTCCCCGACCTGATCCAGTCGATGAACGCCTCCCAGAACCAGCTCGACAACCTGCGCGAGTACACCCCGGACGTGATCGCGGCGCTCACTGACGTCGGTCAGGCCAGTGCCTACTACGACGCCAACGGCCACTACATCAGGGTGCAGCCGACGTTCTTCGCGTTCGGCCTCGACAGCCAGGGCCAGCTGACGGCGCGCCCGCCGTCCCAGCGCTATCAGGGCCTGCAAGCCGTGAGTGCCCGCTGCCCCGGTGCCGCGGTCCAGCCCGCTCCCGACGGCTCCGCCCCGCACGCCGTCCCCGGCTGCCAGCCCGGATCCACCCCGCCCGGCCCATGAGACGCCTGGCCGTTGTCGCCCTCCTGCTCGTCGCGGTCGCCGTCACGGCGACCATCGCGAGCGCCTCCGGTACGGGCGGCGGCCAAGGCGGTTATCGCGTCCGCGCGATCTTCGACGACGCCTCCTTCGCGGTGGCCGGCGAACAGGTCCGGGTGGCCGGGGCGCCGGTCGGCTCGATCGCCTTGCTCGAGGTGACCAAGCACAACCAGGCCGCGGTCACGCTCCAGATCGACGACGCGCGGTTCGCCCCGTTCCACGCCAACGCCACCTGCGCGATCCGCCCCCAGTCGCTGATCGGGGAGATGTACGTCGACTGCGACCCCGGCACGACGGCCGCCCCGGCACTGGGCCGCATCGCACGCGGCGCCGGCGCCGGCTCCTACTACCTCCCGGTGACCCGCACCCGCTCGCCGGTCGACTTCGACATCGCCCAGGACATCTACCGCGAGCCGGTGGCGCAGCGCCTGGCCATCATCCTGACCGAGCTGGGCACCGGCCTGGCCGCCCGCGGCTCGGACCTGAACGCGGTGATCCACCGTGCCGATCCGGCGCTCGGCAACACCGACCGGGTCCTGAAGATCCTGGCCGGCCAGAACCGCGCGCTGGCCAAGCTGGCCACCGACTCGGCGGCGGTTCTCACGCCCCTGGCGAAGCAGCGCAAGAGCCTGGCCGACTTCGTCGTGCAGGCGAACACGACGGCCGTCGCGAGCGCGGCGCGCGCCAACGACATCGCGCGCTCTATCCAGCTGCTCCCGGGCTTCCTCCGTCAACTCAAGCCACTCATGGTCGACCTCGGCACGCTGGCCGACCAGGGCGCTCCGCTGGCCGGCGAGCTGAACGCCAGCGCGTCCGCCCTAGGGCGCGAGTTTACCGAGCTGACCCCGTTCGCCAAGGCGGCCAGGACCTCGCTGATCGCGCTGGGCGATGCGGCGGCCAAGTCCCAGGGACCTCTGATCGCGACCCTGCCCCTCGACAAGAAGCTCCAGCAGCTCGGCAACCAGGCTGCGCCGGCCGCGAGCCTGCTCGACCGTCTGACGGCCAGCCTGAGCAAGTCCGGCGCCATCGGCCAGCTGATGGCCGTGCTCTTCTACGGCACGACCGCCTCCAACGGCTTCGACAACCTCGGCCACTACGTGCGCGAGGCGCTGCTCGTGAGCGACTGCACCGGCTACGCCACGAGCCCCGTTCCGGGGTGCTCGGCGCGGTTCGCGAAAAGCGGCGCGTCGGCGGCGAAGGACCTGACGGCAACCACCACGAGCGTCGCTGGCCTTCCCAAGGGCAGCCAGGCCCTGCTGAGAGCAGCCCTGGCCGGCGCCGCCGTCGCGCGCGGGTCAGCGGCTCCCCTGAACGGCCTCCTCAACTACCTGATCGGACCTGCCAGGTGAGCCCCCGCCGCGACCGCAGCCCGCTCGGCAGCCCGATCCTGATCGGCGCCCTGACCGTGCTGGCGGTGATCGTCGCCGTGTTCCTGGCCTACCACGCCAACAGCGGATTTCCGTTCGTGCCGAGCTATTCGCTCCACGTTCAAGTGGCCGATGCCAGCGAGCTCACCCACGGCGCCGAGGTGCACATGGGCGGCGCGCTGGTCGGGTTCGTGGACAGCGTCCAGCCGACCCGATCGCCGAACGGGCAGCCGATCGCGGTGCTACGGCTCAAGCTGAACAAGAGCATCGGCCGCCTGCCGGTCGACTCGACCTTCACGATCCGCCTCAAGGGCTCCATCGGGCAGAAGTACCTGGCGATCGGACAGGGGAGATCCCGCCGAACGTACGCCGACGGGTCGACCGTGCCCCTGCGCCAGACCGCCGCCAGCGTGGACCTCGACCAGGTTCTCTCGATGTTCGATCCGCCCACCCGCGCGGGCGTCACCGCCTCGACCATCGGCTTCAGCGACGGGCTGGCCGGCCGCGGGGTGAGCGTGAACGACGCCATCGGCGCGTTCCTCCCCCTTCTCCGCCACCTGCAGCCGGTGGCGCGCAACCTGGCCTCGCCGCACACCGACCTGGGCGGTTTCCTACGCGGCCTCGAGGCGTTCACCGGCGCCCTTGCACCGGTGGCGCAACGCCAGGCGAACCTGTTCGTCGCCCTCGACACCACGTTCCGCGCCCTCGCCGGCGTGTCGGTCCCGTTCCTGCAGCAGACGATCTCCGAGACGCCACCGTCCTTCCAGGCGGTGATCGCCGACACCCCGACCATCCGCCCGTTCCTGACCGACAGCGCGAGGTTGTTCTCGGAGCTGCGCCCGGGATTGGCCACGGTCCCGGCCAGCGCGCCCGTCCTGGCCGATGCGTTCGCGGCCGGCGCGCGCAACCTGCCCGGCACGGTGGCGCTCGACCAGCGGCTGGTCGGTCTGTCGCAGCACCTCCAGGCCTACGGCGAGAACCCCGTGGTGCTGCAGGGGCTGGATCGCCTGACCCTCACCGCCTCGAGCCTGCGCCCGCCACTCGAGTTCCTCACCCCCGTGCAGTCGTCGTGCAACTACGTGACGCTGTTCCTGCGCAACGCGGCGAGCCTCCTGTCCGAGAGCACCACGTCGGGAACGTCGCTGCGCTTCTCGCTCGTGGCCATCGACGACGTGCTGGGCGGCGAGGGGGTGCCGTCGAGCCGGCCGTACACGACCCCGGTCAGCACGTCGACCGCCGAGCACGGGCCGCTGCATGTCGATCCGTACCCGAACACCGACTCCCCGGGACAGACGGCCGAATGCGAGGCCGGCAACGAGCCGTACTCCGGCGCGGCGGCGGACATCGGCAACGTGCCCGGCAACCAGGGCCTGAAGACCGAGTCGACGACGACCACTAAGCCAAACACCGGGAGCAATAAGTGAGGCGCCGGCGCTCCCGCATTTCGAACCTGGCCGCTGGGCTCATCGCGGCCGTCGTAGTCGCCGTCGCCATCTATCTCGCGTTCGGCGGTCCCACCCCCTTCGCCGGCTCACCGTTCGTCCTGAAGGCGGTGTTCACGAGCGAGACCCAGCTGCACATCCCCTCGCCCGTGCGGATCGCCGGCGTGGACGTGGGCCAGGTCACCTCGGTGCGCCGGCTGGGGAACGGCTCCCAGGCGGGCGTCATCACGATGCACATCGATCGCCAAGGCCTGCCGATCCACGCCGACGCCACCGCTTCCATCCAGTCCCGGATCTTCCTCGAGGGCAACTTCTACGTCGACCTCCATCCCGGCTCGCCGAACGCCCCGAACCTCGGCCCGGGCGCCACGCTGCCGGCGGCCTCCACGTCCGGCCCGGTCCAGCTCGACCGGGTGCTGGCGGCGCTCAGCTCGAACACCCGCGCCAACCTCGAGACGCTCGTGCAGGGATTCGGGAACGCGCTGAACCTCCCGCCCACCGCCGCCCAGGATGCCTCGCAGGACCCGAGCGTGCGCGGCCTGACCGCAGGGCAGGCGCTGAACCAGTCGCTCAGGTACTCCGCGGGCGCGTTCAAGGCCTCGGCCATCGTCAACCAGGCACTGCTCGGCACCCAGCCGCATGACCTGAGCGGAGCCGTCAAGGGCAACGAGGAGGTATTCCGCGCGCTGGCCGCCCGCCAGGGCCAGCTCGCGAGCCTGGTCACGACGTTCGACGCGACGATGCGCTCGCTCGCCGCTCGCCAGCAGGACCTGAGCGCCACGATCGCCGCGCTCCCGCCGCTTCTGCGCACCGCCAACCGCGCGCTCACATCGCTGGACGCCTCGTTCGGTCCCACGAGAGCATTCGCGAAGGCGATCCTCCCCGGGATAACCCAGCTCGATCCGACCATCGGGCAGGCGCTGCCCTGGCTGGCCCAGGCCACCGCGCTGGTCGCCCCCAGCGAGCTGGGCGGCCTGGTGGCCGACCTGACGCCGGCCGTCCAGAAGACCGCGAGCGCGCTCCAGTCGACCAGGGCCCTGCTCTCCGAGAGCGACACGCTCGCGCGCTGCGTGACCCACAACCTGGTCCCGACCGGCAACGAGGTGATCCAGGATCCCCCGGCCAGCAGCGGCGTGCCCGTCTACCAGGAGCTACTGCAGACCGCGGTCGGCCTGGCCGGCGCCGGTCAGAACTTCGACGGCAACGGCCGCTACCTGCGCTCCACGCCGGCGGGGGGCTCGCTCGCCGTCCAGACCGGCAACCTGGGGACCCAGGGGCCGCTGTTCGGCAACGCGGTCCTCCAGCCGCTCGGGACCCGCCCGGCCTGGCCCGGCCAGCCGCCGCCGGTCAAGGACAGCCGGCCGTGCTCCCAGAACGCGGCGCCAGACCTGAACCGGGCGAGCACGGGGGCCGGGCCATGACCGCGGGAGACGCAACGAGGAGCACGGGGGCCGGACCATGAGCCCGCGACGGGAGCTCGCGCAAGGCCGACGACCACGAGCACCGGAGTCGGACCATGAGACGTGCGCTTGGTGCTCACCGCCGGGACTTCGTGGCGATCGTCGGGCTGGTCGTCCTTGCCGGCGCGATCGCGGCCTACATCCTGCTGCACCAGCCGGCCTTCACGTTCGGCCAGAGCTACTACAGCGTGCAGGCGCCGTTCTCCAATGCCGCCGCGGTCACGCCCGGCCAGGGCCAGGCGGTCACGATCGCCGGTGTCCAGGTCGGTCAGGTGGGCGGCGTCAAGCTCGTGAACGGCCGTGCGGTGGTGACCATGAACATCTTCCGCCGCTACGCGCCGATCTACCGAGACGCCACCGTGCTGCTGCGTCCGCGCACGCCGCTCAAGGACATGTACCTGGCGCTCGACCCCGGGACCAAGAAGTCGGGCGCGATTCCCGACCGCGGGACGCTGAGCGCCGCGGCCACCAGCCCGACCGTGGATCTGGACCAGATCCTCTCCTCGCTCGACGCCGACACCCGCAGCTACCTGCTGTTGCTGCTCTCCGGCGGGGCCCAGGCGTTCCGAGATCCGACCGCCCCCAATGCGGTCGCGCCCGGTCCAGACGCGGCACCCAGCCCTGCCGCGGTCGCCTCGCTCAGCGGCACGTTCAAGCGCTTCGCTCCGCTGAACCGTGACACGCGCCAGTTCGCGACCCTGTTGGCGGCCCGAAACCGAAATCTCCGCACCGCCATCCACAACCTCCAGCGGGTGGCCACGGCGCTCGGCGGCGTGGACGGTCAGCTGGCCTCGCTGATCGCCGCCTCCAATACGAACTTCGCCGCGATCGCCTCCCAGGACGCCAATCTCGAAGCCGGCCTCGCGCTGCTCCCGGGCACCCTGACCCAGACGAACACCACGCTGGGCAAGGTCCAGACGTTCTCCGCGCAGCTCGGGCCTGCGCTGAGCAACCTGCTCCCGTTCGCCCACGCCCTGGGTCCCGCGCTGCAAGCATCGCGCCCGCTGTTCCACGACACCACTCCGGTGATCCGCAGTCAGCTGCGGCCGTTCTCGATCGCCGTGCAGCCCGTGGCCGCAGGCGCTCCGTCCAGCCGCCACCCAGCTGTCCAAGGCGACCCCGCCGCTCACCCGGTCGATCAGCGTCATCAACACGCTGTTCAACACGTTGGCCTACCAGCCGAAGGGCAGCGAGCAGGGATACCTGTTCTGGGGCTCGTGGCTGGCCCACATCGCGTCCACGCTGACCGACGTGCAGGACGCCCACGGGGCCAGCGTGCGCGGGATCTTCATGGCCACCTGCCCGGTGCTCAACCTGCTCGAGACGACCATCCAGGCGGGCAGCCCGTCGATCGGGCCGCTGCTCGACCTGCTGAACGCACCCGACTCGAGCCAGATCAAGTCGCCGTTCTGTCCTCCCACGCTCGGCGCGCTCAGCGCCCGCCGACCGCGCGCGGGGTGAGCGGATGAACAAGCAGGCCCCCAGCGCCGCCCGCATCATCACCATGGTCGCGTTCGCCGCCTCGTGCATCGGGCTGCTCCTGTTCCTGTGGATCTCATTCGGCGGCTCGACCTCGCTCAGCCCGAAGGGGTACGAGATCACCGCCGAGTTCGACCAGGCGGTGAACCTCGGCAGCCAGGCCGACGTGCGGATCTCCGGCGTCAACGTCGGCAAGGTGCTGAGCGTCAGCCTCGACCGGCGCACCGGGCTGACCCGGGCGGTGATCGAGATCGATCCGCAGTTCGCCCCCCGCCCGGCCGACACCCGCGCGATCCTCCGTCAGAAGACGCTGCTGGGAGAGACCTACGTCGAGCTCTCGCCGGGCTCGCACAACGGGCCGAAGCTGGCCGACGGGGCCGCACTGCCCCACGGCCAGGTGGCGCCGACCGTGCAGCTCGACCAGATCCTCTCGACCTTCGACCCGACCACCCGCCAAGCCTTCCAGACCTGGATGCAGCAGCAGGGAATCGCGCTGACCGGGCGCGGGCAGGACCTGAACGCCGCCCTGGCCGAGCTGTACCCGTTCGCCACCAACGTCGACTCGGTGCTCGCCGTGCTGAACCGCGACAGCGCCGCGACCAGCACGCTGCTGCGCGACGGCGGCCAGGTGTTCTCCTCGATCGCCCGCTCGCCGGCGGCGCTCCAGCAGCTCGTGGACAACTCCAACACCGCGTTCTCGGCCACCGCCGCCCAGGCCAACGCGCTCGCGGCCACGATCCGGGCCTTCCCGGCCTTCCTGGTCGCGCAGCGGCAGACCATCGACCGCGTCAGGCGATTCTCGGTCGACCACCAAGCCGCTCGTCGACGAGCTGCGGCCGGCCGCGGTGCAGCTCACCCCGGCGCTCAAGTCGCTCGCGATCCTCGCCCCGCAGCTCAAGAGCCTGCTCGTGAACGAGGGCCCGCTGACGCAGGCCTCGCAGGCCGGCATCCCCGCGCTCGAGCAGTTCCTCGACGACAGCGTGCCGCTGCTCGCACGGGCCAAGCCGTACCTCGGCGGCGTCATCCCGGTGATCGACTACATCAACACCTACCGGCGCGAGGTGGCCGCGTTCTTCGCCAACGGCACGGCCGCTGCGCAGGCGACGCTGCCCAAGGCCAGCGGCCACGGACTGCGCCACTACGTGCGAGTGTCCAGCCCGGTCAACCCGGAGACCCTGACCGACTACTCGCACCGGATCTCGAGCAACCGCAGCAATCCGTATCTCGTCCCGGGCGGCTACGCGAGCCTCGTATCGGGCCTGCCCGTGTTCGGCAGCTATCTGTGCACGAGCAACCCTCCGCCAGCGATCGGCCCTACTATTCCGGCCTCGCTCGCTGCGGTGCTGAGCTCCGTCTACTACACGGCCGATCCCAGCGGGCCGCCGTGCAAGGCGCAGCCGCCGCTCGGCGAAGCAACTACCGGGCAACCACAAGTGTTCCCCCAACTACAACCACTCCCATGAGCATGGCCGGCTCTGCTTGGAACAACCAAAAGGAGGAGTCAATTGCGACGAATCGTCGTAATCGCCACGGCGCTCGCCGTGCTCGTCGCCGCGGTGTCGGCATACGCCGCCACCGGCGGCTTCAACACCTACACCGCGTCGGTCAAGGTCTCGCCGAACAAGGCCGGTAGCGCCAAGGCGCCGGTCGCGGTCGCGTTCACCGAGAAGTACGTCGCCAATGGCACGGGCGGCAACCGGACCGCGCCGCTGACCAACATCAAGAGCGTGGTCTACGGGGTCGTGAACAACGGCAAGGACTTCCCGACCTGCAGCCTGGCCAAGATCGAGGCCGCCCATTCCGACGCCGGGTGCCCGAAGGGCTCGCTCGTCGCCACCGGGTCGATCACCGCGCTGATCGGTCCGACCACCGACCCGAGCGCGTCGAACCCGAACGTGGCGCCGTGTAAGCCGCTGCTGCACGCGTACAACGGCGGCCCGGGCAAGGTCGTCTTCTTCTTCGTCGAGCAGGCGCCCGATCACCTGTGCCTGGGTGGCGCGATCACGACCGGCGACGGTGGGCCCGTTCCCGGCCACGATCAAGACCGTGGGCAAGAATCTCGTGATCAACACGCCGATCCCGAACTACGTGTCGTTCCCGCTCGCCGGACTCGAGGGCTCGCTGACCGGCGAGACCCTGCACTGGCTCAAGCTGACCAAGAAGGTCAACGGCAAGACCGTCGTCTACAACGCGTCGGTCGGCTGCAACAAGGGCAAGCGCCCGTTCAGCCACACGTTCACGGCCCAGTTCAACGGCCAATCGCAGTCCGAGACGGTGTCGGGCACGCAGAAGTGCAGCTAGGTTGATTCACGCGGCCGGCGCTCCCGTCGACCGGGGGGCCGGCCGCGGCTGTTGACGGGCCTCGCCACGGAATCCGGCGCAGCAGCCGTGTCCGCTCGCGAGCGTACAGCGCCGGATTTCCGCAAGCTCGGCGTCCATGGGACCGGGCGGCCAGGCATCCTTGCCCGGCCGGGAACCGCGTCCGCCCGCCGGGCATGGACGCCCGGCGGAACGGCCCCATGGACGCCGCCGAAGGCGGCCCCAAGAACCCCTACGCGACCTCGAAGCGCTCGGCCCGCTGCGCGGTGCGCTCGGACTCGTTCAGCATCTGCACGAACAGGATCACGAGCGCGATGCCCATCACGATCGACTGCTCGAGCGCCATCACCAGCCCGGCCATCATCTGGTCCTCGAGCGGGCTGAGTCCCCAGTAGTGCGGCTGGTGGGCGTAGAACGGGTAGATGACGCGCGGGGCGAAGGCCAGCGCGACCCCGAGGATCCCCACGAGCAGCTTCCCCCCGGTCATGTAGGCGACCGGACCCAGCCCGGCCAGGCGCATGCGGCTGCGGATTGGCGACAGGACATGCCACCAGTAGAGCGATCCCGCGGCGAAGAAGCACATGTGCTCGAAGGCGTGGACCAGGTCGTCGCCCTGGGCCTTGTCGTAGAGCGCCGGCACGTGCCACAGCCACAGCACGGCGGCGTAGAAGATCACCGCGAACAGGGGATGGCCGAAGAAGCCGGCCCGCCGCTCGATCGTCTTCAGCCGCCGGGTGACCGGGCGGAGCAGAACCTTGGTCAGCCCGAGGATGAGCAGGATCGGCGCGATATCGATCAGCAGCATGTGCTGCACCATGTGCATGACCATCAGCTGATCGCCCAGCGAGTCGAGCGGGGAGACGAGCGCGACGATGATCGTGAGGATCCCGCCGGCGAAGAGCACCAGCCGCCAGACGCTGGGCGCGCGGCGCACGCCCGGTCGGCGCGCTCGGCGCCAGCCCGCCGCGTACAACGCCACCAGCAGGGCCACACCGAGCAACACGGTCGGGTCGAACGACCACGAGGTCTCGGGAGACACGAGGAGGCATTATGGCCCATGGACCTCCGCGAATCCGGCCGGATGACGGATCGACAAACGCCCGGCGGAGGGCTAGGCTGAATTCCTTCACGCACATCCATCCTTCAGCAAGGAGGTAGGTCGATGCGGATCGAGGTGAAGGGCCGAAACCTGCCCGTTTCCGAGGACCTGCGCGAGCACGTGGCGAAGCGCTTTCGCAAGGTCGAGCGGCAGGTGTCGGAGCTCGCCGAGCTCGAGGTGGAGGTGTTCGAGGAGCGCAATCCTGCGATCGCCGACAACCAGGTGGCCGAGGCGACGCTCCACCTCAAGGGGGTGACGCTGCGAGCCCGCGACGCCTCGCCCGACATCGTGCACTCGATCAACCTCTGCGCCGACGAGCTGCACGTCCAGGTCAAGCGCCATCGGGACAAGCGCCGCAAGCGGCGCGAATCCCGCGCGGCGGCGGCCCAGAATCCGGGGGCGCCCGCGCCTGCGGACGAGGAGGAAACGGCCCCCGCGGCGGGGGAGGGCGGCGTGACTTCGGCCGTCTAGGAGGCCCTGACCCCACTGCTACGCTAGCCCCATGTCCATCCTGGACCGCGCGCTTCGCCTGGGCGAAGCCAAGAAGTTCAAGACCTACGAACAGCGGGTCGGACGGATCAACGCCTTCGAGGCCGAGCTCGAGCACTACACGGACGGAGAGCTCCGCGAGGCCGCCGATGAGCTGCGCGAACGCGCTCGGGGCGGCGAGAGCCTCGACGACCTCCTGTACGAGTGCTTCGCGCTCGTGCGCGAGGCCGGCCGGCGGACGATGGGCATGCGTCATTTCGACGTCCAGCTGATCGGCGGGATGGTGCTCCACGACGGCGCCATCGCCGAGATGAAGACCGGCGAGGGCAAGACGCTGACCGCCACCCTGGCGGTCGTCTTGAACAGCCTGCGGCGGCCGGGGCGTGCATGTGGTCACGGTCAACGATTACCTGGCCCGCCGAGACGCGCTGTGGATGAAGCCGATCTACGACGCGCTCGGCGTGTCGGTCGGGATCCTGCAGAACATGCAGCCCTACGAGGACAAGCGCGCCGCCTACGCCGCCGACGTCACCTACGGGACGAACTCGGAGTTCGGCTTCGACTACCTGCGCGACAACATGGCCACCTCGCTGGAGGAGAAGGTCCAGCACGGCGGCCGGCCCAAGCCCGAGGAGGGCAAGTCCCACTACCACACGTTCGCGATCGTCGACGAAGTCGACAACATCCTGATCGACGAGGCTCGCACGCCGCTGATCATCTCGGGCGCCCCCGAGCAGGCCGCCGATCTGTACAAGCAGTTCGCGCGGCTGGCCCCCCAGATGAAGCCGGGCAAGACGCCGGAGGGGATGGACCCGCGCACGAAGAAGGAGTTCGTGGCCGACTTCGACTACGAGTTCGAGGAGAAGCACAAGACGATCTCGGTGACCGAGCGCGGCGTGGCCAAGGCCGAGCGCTTCCTGGGGATCGACCACCTGTACCGCGCCGAGAACGGACCCCTGGTCAACCACCTGATTCAGTCCCTGAAGGCGGAGTCGCTCTACAAGCGCGACGTCGACTACGCGGTGATCGACGGTGAGGTCAAGATCATCGACGAGTTCACCGGCCGCATCCTGGAGGGCCGGCGCTGGTCGGAGGGCCTGCACCAGGCGGTCGAGGCCAAGGAGGGGGTGCGCGTCCAGGAGGAGAACCAGACGCTGGCCACGGTCACCCTCCAGAACTACTTCCGCATGTACGACAAGCTGGCGGGCATGACCGGCACGGCAATCACCGAGGCCACCGAGTTCATGAAGATCTACAAGCTGCCGGTCGTCGAGATCCCGACCAACCGTCCGATGGTCCGGGGCGATCGCAACGACCAGGTCTACAAGACCAAGGACGGCAAGTGGAGCGCGGTGGTCCGGGAGATAGCGGACCGGCACCAGGCCGGGCAGCCGGTGCTCGTCGGGACGATTTCGGTCGAGGTCTCTGAGCTACTCGCGGCGGGCTTGAAGGGCAAGGGGATTCCCCACACCGTGTTGAACGCCAAGCCCGAGCACGCCGAGCGCGAGGGCGAGACCATCGCCGAGGCCGGCGCCCCCGGCGCGGTGACGATCGCCACCAACATGGCCGGTCGCGGCGTGGACATCAAGCTGGGCGGCAACGCCGAGCACCTGGCCCGGCTCGAGATGGCCAAGCTCGGGCTCCAGCCCGGGATGCCCGACTACGATGAGCACTACGCCAAGGTGCTGCCGTCGATCGAGGAGCGCGTCGAGGCCGCCCGCGAGCAGGTGCTCGACGCCGGCGGGCTGTTCATCCTCGGTACCGAGCGCCACGAGTCGCGGCGGATCGACAACCAGCTGCGCGGCCGCTCCGGCCGTCAGGGCGATCCCGGCGAGTCCCGCTTCTTCCTGTCCGCCCAGGATGACCTGGTCCGCCTGTTCGCCGGCGAGCGCATCTACAAGATCCTCGACCGCCTGGGCAGCGTGGACGAGGAGGGCCACGAGGAGCCGATCGAGCACGGCATGCTCTCCAAGCAGATCGAGAAAGCCCAGCGCAAGGTCGAGGAACAGCACTTCCTCCAGCGCAAGCACACGCTCGAATACGACGACGTGCTCAACCAGCAGCGCGAGGTGATCTACACCTACCGCGACGAGATCCTCGAGGGCCGCGACATGAGCGACGCCGCCCGCACCGAGATCGCGAGCCTCCTCGACCGCCTGGTCGAGGAGTACACGGCGGGCGACTTCGTCGAGGAGTGGGACGTCGAGGGCCTGCTGCGGCGGATGGCCGAGATGTTCCCGGTGGACGCCACGTTCCCGGACATCGATGCTGCGCGCGCCGACCGCGAGGAGCTGAAGGCGCTGTTCGAGGATCTCGCCGGCTCGGCTTACAACGCGCGCGAGGAGGAGTTCGGCCCCGAGCTGATGCGCGACATCGAGCGCTTCCTGCTGCTGCAGATAATCGACCAGCGCTGGCGCGAGCACCTGTACGACATGGACTACCTGCGCGAGGGGATCCACCTGCGCGGATTCGCCCAGATCGAGCCGCTGGTGGCCTACAAGAACGAGGCGTTCGACCTGTTCCGGGATTTGATGAACAGCGTCTGGGATGACTTCGCTCGGCTCATCTTCCACGTGCAGGTCACCGTCGAGGGCCCGAACGGCGGCCCGCCCCAGGCTCCGCAGCAGCGGCGCCCGAGCAGCGCGGCCAGCTCGGCGACCGGTGGCGCGGGTCGGGTCACGTATTCGGGCGGCGGCGCACAGCAGGGCGCGATGGCGATCGCCGCCGCGGCCGGTGGCGCGGTACCGGGCGTCGCGGGCGGTGGCGCGCTGCCGGGCGACGCGGGCGCTCTGCCCGACGAGCCGGCGCCGGTGCAGGTCGAGCAGCGCCGCGTTGACCCCGGCGAGCAGATCGGGCGCAACGACCCCGTGCTCGGTGCGGGTCGGGCAAGAACGACAGAAGTGTCGAGTGCGAGACGGAAAGTGCGTCGGGGACCGGGACGGGGTCGGATCGGAGCCGCGGCGCGCTGCGCCGGTACGTGCCGTGCCAGACGCCGACGATCTCCGCGCCTCGGACGAGCAGCGCGAGCGCGCCGCCCAGGAGATCCGCGAGCACTTCGCCGCCGGCCGGTTGACCGACGATGAGCTGAGCGACCGCGTCCAGGCCGCATACGCGGCCCGTACCGAGGGCGAGCTGAAGACGCTGCTGGCCGACCTGCCCAAGCTGCCGGCCAGCCCCGCTCAGCAGAAGGCCGAGCTCACCCAGCGCCGGCGACACCTCCAGCGCCGGATGCTTCAGGACGCCGGCGGCGGGCTCAGCCTGTTCGTGATCTGCACGGTGGTCTGGCTGGCCTCGGGCGGTCACCACGGCCACGGCTCGTTCTGGCCGATCTGGGTGCTGCTGGTGGTGCTGATCCCGCTGCTGCGCAACGGCTGGCGGCTGTACGGGCCGGCGCCCGAACTCGACCGGATCGAGCGCGAGCTCGAGTCCCGCCGTCAGCGCAACCAGCTCCGGAACGAGCTGCGCGGCGACGCCCGCGACAGCGCCGCCCGACGCTCGCGGCGGCACGGTCGACAGTTGTAGCTAGCCCTGCTCCTGATGCGTAGCTAGCCCTGCTCCTGATGCGTAGCTAGCCCTGCTTCTGATGCCGGACGTGGTCCGGCTGAATCACGAACTTGATCCGCTCCTCGCCCGGCTGGCGGAATGGGTACTCGTCCTGGCCTATGTACTTCTTGGTCAGCGCGTTGATGTGGTCGTCGGCGCCCTCGGCCGTGGCGCTCGCGCGGCCGCGGATCTCCACGTAGTTGTAGGGGTTGCCGCCCTCATAGACCAGCACGGTGACCCGGGGGTCGCGCTCCAGGTTGGCGGGCCACTTGCGGCCCTTCGCGCTGTTGACCGCGACGGCGCCGTTCTCCGTGTTGATCCAGACCACCGTATCGAGGATCGACCCGTCGTCATTCAGAGTCGAGATCACGGCGAAGTTGGGCTGCTCGAGCAGCTCGCGTACAGGTTGATCGTTGAGGCTTGCCATGCCCTGCAATGTACCCCCTGCAACCCGCTGCTAAGTTGCAGGGAGATGGCCACCGCACCTTCAGAGCCCCTCTCCCAGCGCCTCGCGGCGATCCGCGAGCAGCTCAAGCTGCTTGCGGACTATCTTTGACCCCCTTGGGCTGAGCGAGCGCCTCGACGCGCTCGAAGGAGAGATGGGCGCCCCCGGCTTCTGGGAGGACCAAGAGCGGGCGGCCCAGGTCAGCGCCGAGCACGCCCGCGCCAGCCGGCGCCTGGCCACCTACCGGGAGCTGGAGCGCGACGTGGAGGACCTCGAGCCGCTGGCCGAGCTGGCCGAGGAGGATCCTGACATCGCCGGCGAGCTCGAGGAGCAGATCGGCAGCGTGCAGGAGCGCCTGGAGCAGCTGGAGGAGCAGCGGCTGTTCTCTGGTCCCTACGACACCGGGAACGCGCTGGTCACGGTCAACGCCGGGGCCGGCGGCACCGATGCCCAGGATTGGGCGGAGATGGTGCTGCGGATGGAGATGCGCTGGGCCGAGAAGCGAGGGTTCGGGGTCGAGCTGCTCGAAGCCTCCCCGGGGGAGGAGGCGGGGATCAAGTCCGCCACCTTCATGGTCAAGGGCGAGAACGCCTACGGGCTCTACGCCAGCGAGAAGGGGGTCCACCGGCTGGTGCGCCTGTCCCCGTTCGACGCCGCCCACCGCCGCCAGACCAGCTTCGCCGGGGTGGAGGTCTCCCCGGTGGTCCAGCAGATCGACGACGTGGAGATCGACGACGACGATCTGCAGATCGACACCTACCGGGCCAGCGGCGCCGGCGGCCAGCACGTGAACAAGACCGACTCGGCCGTGCGCATCACCCACAAGCCGACCGGGATCGTCGTGCAGTGCCAGAACGAGCGCTCGCAGTCCTCCAACAAGGCGGAGGCGATGACGATGCTGCGCTCCAAGCTGCTCGAGCTCGAGGAGCGCCGGCGCCGCGAGGAGATCGCCCGCGAGCGCGGCGAGGCCCAGGACGTCAACTTCGGCTCGCAGATCCGCTCCTACGTCCTTCACCCGTACTCGATGGTCAAGGACCACCGCACCGACCACGAGATGGGGGACACCGCCCGCGTGCTCGACGGCGACCTCGACGGCTTCGCCCGCTCGTACCTGCTGAAAGCCGCCAAGTGACTGGGGAATCCGCTGGCGCGGATTCCCTTGGGGGTTCAGCTGGCGCTGAACTCCGGTCGGAACTCCGGTCCGAGAGCGGGGAATCCGCTGGCGTGGAACTCCTGAGCGAAGGCCGTCACGTGCCACGTGAGCCGGCCGCCCAGCCGACCGCGCCGTACCTCGAGGCGATCACCGCTTACGGCTTTCGCGGGTCGTTGCGCTTTCACGTCCCGGGCCACAAGGGCGGCGAGGGCGCCGACCCCGGGCTGCGCTCGGCGCTGGGCGACCGCGCCCTGCTGCTCGACGTGCCCCAGGACATCGAGGGAATCGACGTCGGCCCGCCTCCGACCCCCTACGAACGGGCCGAGCAGCTGGCCGCCGACGCCTACGGGGCGGCGCGCGCCTGGTTCCTCACCAACGGCGCCACCCAGGGCAACCACGCCCTGTGCCTGGCCCTGGCCCCTCCGGGCACGCGGGTCATTCTCCAGCGCAACTCCCACGCGAGCTTGATCGACGGGCTGGTGCTGAGCGGCGGGACCGCCCGCTTCGTGGCGCCCGAGTACGACGTGGAGCTGGGAATGGCCCACGGCGTCACCCCCGTGGCGCTGGCCGAGGCATTCGAGCGCGTGCCCGGGGCCCCGGCCGCGTTCATCGTCTCGCCCACCTATTACGGCATGACGGCGGACGTCGAAGGCTGTGCCGAGGTGGCTCACGCCCGCGGCGCGGCGCTGATCGTCGACTGCGCCTGGGGCTCGCACTTCGGCTTCCACGCCCGCCTGCCGCGCTCGCCGATGGCCCTCGGCGCCGACGCCATGATCGCCTCCACCCACAAGATCGTGGGCAGCCTCACCCAATCCGCGATGCTGCTGGTCGGAAAGGGCGGAAGGGTCGACGCTGAGGCGGTGGCGCGGGGGGTGCGGCTGATCCGCTCGACCAGCCCCAGCGCGCTGCTGATGGCCTCGCTTGACGCCGCGCGCCGCCAGCTGGCGGTGCACGGCGAGGCGCTGCTGGATCGGACGATTCGGGCAGCTGAGCATGCTCGGGAGGCGATCGACGCGGTGCCCGGCTGCGCGGTGCTCGACGAGGCGTTCGTAGGGCGCCCCGGGATCGCCGGCTGGGATCCCCTGCGGATCGTGATCGACGTGCGCGGCACGGGGCGCACCGGCTATGAGGTGGCCGCCGCCCTACGCAACTCCTACGACATCTACGTGGAGCTCGCCACGCACGCCTCGCTGGTGCTGGTGCTGGGCATCGGGCAGCCGGTCGAGGCACTCGAGCGCCTGGCCCACGACTTCGCCGAGACCGTCCGGCAGATCCGCGCGCCGCGGATGCGCCACGCGATCACCCGTCCGCCCTCGGCGCTCCAGCACGAGACGGTTGTCTCGCCGCGGGACGCGTTCCTCGGCCGGGGCGAGATCGTCCCGGTGCTGCAGGCGGTCGGGCGAATCTCGTGCGAGTCGATCGCGGGCTACCCGCCGGGCGTGCCCTCGCTGTTGCCGGGCGAGCGAATCACCGACGAGGTGGTCTCCTACCTGCGCGAGCTGACCTCCGAGGGGGCCAGGCTGCACGGAGCGTCCGACACGGCCTTCCGGACCGTGCGCGTGCTGATCGAGGACGAGTAACCGGTCAGAGCCCCCTGCCGGCCGCGGAGCGCCACTCTTCGCGCACCTCGCCCTCGGGCAGCCAGTCGGGCAGGTCCAGCGCCAGATGGTGAGGTGCAATTTCAGACGAACTATGCTCGGTCGCATGCCCGAGGCGACGCTCAGCGAGGTCGTGGCGTGGGCCCTGGCCGAGGACATCGGCGAAGGAGACGTCACCACCGCCGCCACCGTGCCCGAGCAGGCAAGGGCTCGGGCCCTGATTACCCAGAAAGCGGCGGGTGTCGTGTACGGGGTCGACGTCGCGGTCGAGGCGTTCCGGGCGCTGGACACCGATGTCGCCGCCCAGCGACTGGCTCCCGAGGGGCGATGGCGGGAAGACGGCGGGCCGGTCCTGGCGCTGGAGGGCTCGGCGCGGGCGATCCTCACCGCCGAGCGCACCGCGTTGAATTTCCTCCAGCGGCTCTCGGGCGTCGCCACGATGGCCGCCCGGTGTGTTCGGGCCGTCGCCGGCACCGGCGTCACGATCCTCGACACCCGCAAGACCACGCCGGGACTGCGGGCGCTCGAGAAGGCCGCGGTGGCGGCAGGGGGCGCCGGCAATCACCGGTTCGGGCTCTTCGACGCGATCCTGATCAAGGAGAACCACGCCGCGCTGGCCGGCGGAGTGGGTGAGGCGGTGCGTCGCGCGCACCGCCACGCCCCCGATCTGCCGCTCGAGGTCGAGTGCCGCACGCTGGCCGAGGTCGACGAGGCGCTCGAGGCCGGGGCCCCACGGATCCTGCTCGACAACATGTCGGTGGCCACGATGCGCGAAGCGGTGGGCCACGTGGCGGGCCGGGCCGAGCTCGAGGCCAGCGGCGGGGCGACACTCGACACGCTCCGGGCCATCGCAGGCACCGGAGTAGACTTCATCTCAGTGGGGTCGCTGACGCACAGCGCCCCGGCGCTCGACCTGTCCCTCCTCCTCGAACAGATCCCATGAATCTGCCGATGCTCGGTGCGAGTGACGCACCGCTGCTACTCGAGAACATCCCTGCTCTCCAGAATGAGGTGCGCGCGCTGGCCGCCGAGCGGGGCGCCGTCATCCTCGCCCACAACTATCAGCTGCCCGAGATCCAGGATGTGGCCGACTACGTCGGCGACTCGCTGGGCCTCTCCCAGCAGGCGGCGAAGGCCGGGACCGAGACCATCGTGTTCTGCGGCGTGCACTTCATGGCCGAGACGGCCTCGATCCTCTGCCCCGAGAAGCGCGTGCTGATCCCGGATCTCGACGCCGGCTGCTCGCTGGCCGATTCGATCACCGCTGCGCAGCTGCATGGTTGGAAGGCCAAGCACCTCGGGGCGATCGTGGTGATGTACGTCAATACG
The DNA here is from genome assembly GCA_963743345.1 of uncultured Solirubrobacterales bacterium. GTDB lineage: Bacteria > Actinomycetota > Thermoleophilia > Solirubrobacterales > Solirubrobacteraceae > Palsa-465. Next base: position 93,404 of record CAVUPW010000025.1, on the reverse strand, counting down.
ACCGCCGAGGTCAAGGCGCTGACCGACTACTGCTGCACGTCGGCCAACGCCGTGAAGGTCGTCGAGCACATCTACGCCGAGCACGGCGACGATGTCGAGATCCTGTTCGGACCGGACATGTTCCTGGGGGCCTACGTCGAGAAGTCGACCGGGCGCCCCCTGCATGTCTGGGACGGCGAGTGCCACGTCCACGCCGGGATCAGGCCAGACGACATCAGCGCGGTCCGGGCGGCCCACCCCGGCGCCGACTTCCTGATCCACCCGGAGTGCGGCTGCTCGACCAGTGTCATGGAGTACGTCGCGGCGGGAGACGTCGATGCCGAGGGGGTGCACATGCTCTCGACCGGTGGGATGCTGGGATACGCGCGGGAGCGGGCCGGCCGGCCCCGATCGACCGCGATCGTGGCCACCGAGACCGGCATGCTCCATCCCCTGCGCCAGGCGGCGCCCGACGTGGAGTTCATCGCCGCCAACGAGGCGGCGCACTGCCGCTTCATGAAGATGATCACGCTGCCCAAGCTGCGCGACGCGCTGCGCGACGGGGTACATGAGGTCAAGGTGCCGCCCGAGGTGGCCGACCGCGCCCGGCGACCGATCGAGCGGATGGTGGCGATCAGCTAGCTTTTGGGGCCGGGCTGCGCCCGGCATCCGTGGGGCCGTTCCGCCGGGCATCCATGCCCGGCGGGGTTACCGCGACCACCGCCGGATGAGGCCTCCCCGGCCCCATGGACGCCGGGCGCAGCCCGGCCCATGAACAGCGCTGAGAGAGGACCGGGAATGACGTTCATCGAGACCGTCGCCGACGATTCGGCGACCGGCGCCACCGCCGAGCTGTACGCCGCCGAGCAGGAGGCGTTCGGGTTCCTGCCCAACTTCGTGCGGGCGTTCTCGCTGAGGCCGGAGGTGTACTTCGCCTGGAAGCAGCTCAACGGGGCGGTGAAGGGCGGCATGGACCTGCGTCGCTACGAGCTAGTCACGATCGCCGCCGCCAGCCGGCTGCGCTCGAGCTATTGCACGCTGGCCCATGGATCGGTGCTGATCGACAAGGGGTTCTTGGAGCCGGACGCGGTGCGGACGGTAGTGTCCGAGCACCGCGGCGCAGGTCTCGACGAAACCGACGTGGCGGTGATGGACCTCGCCGCCAAGGTCGCCACCGACGCCACGTCGATCGGGCAGGCCGACGTCGATCGGCTCCGCTCCCTGGGGCTATCCGACCAGGACATCCTCGACGTGGTGCTCGCCGCCGCCGTGCGCTGCTTCTTCAGCAAGGTGCTCGACGGGCTGGGGGCCGAGCCCGACGGCAAGTACGGGCAGCTCGACCCGGCGCTCCGCGACTCGCTCACCGTGGGCCGCGCGATCGCGGTCTAGCCTAAGCCTGGATCCAAACCGGCATTACGCGGTGGATCCAGGCTAAGCCTAGGCCGACGCCTCGGCCATCAGGTCGATTCCGTCCTCGACCGTCCGGATCACCTGCGGCAGCGTCGCGCGCTTGCGTTCGAACTCGCCCGGCGTGTAGCAGTGCACGTCGGCTCCGGCTCCCATCTCCAGGCCGTCCCACAGCGAGCCTGCGTGGTAGACGCGCTCGAGCCACGGCATCCCCTCGAACGCCGAGGAGACGAGGATCACGATGAACTCGGGGCCGCGCTCGCGCTGGGGCGCCGCGCCCCGCTCGTCGGCCACTCGGGCGCCGCCCAGCAGGGCGGCGTCGATCGGCCACCGATCGCCCACGCGGACCAGATAGCGCTGCAGCTCGCGCCGGTTTACAGCGGTCGTCACCTCCACGGCACCCACGATTGTCCCCGGGCTGGCGCGCCGGATCAATAGCGAGTGATGGCCGGGACCATCTGATCGAGGAGCGCGAACGCGTTCCAGTTGGCCGGCCCGTCGATCATCAGGGCGAACGCGAGCGTGTGGTGGTTGCGTGCCGTGCAGTACCCGGCCAGGTTCGTCACGAAGTTGAGCGTTCCGGTCTTGGCGATGCAGCGACCCTGTGCGACGGTGTGGGCGGCGATCCGCTGCACCGTGCCGCTCACCCCCACAACGGGCAGCGCAGCCGCCAGCTCGCGCCCGATCGGCGTGTTCCACACGGTCCGCAGCAGCGCCACGACCTGCCCGGGAGAGGAGCCGTCCGAGCGCGACAGCCCCGAGCCATCGACGATCGTCGGGTGCAGGCCGAAGGAGTCGATCATCTGCGAGATCACCTGGGCGCCGGCCTGGATGCTCCCGCCGGCGCCGAAGCGCGCCCCGAGCTGCTTGGTCAGCATCTCGGCGAAGAAGTCGTCGGAACGGACATCCATCAGATTCAGCATCACGGACAGGGGAGGAGACTCGACCGATGCGAGGTGCACGGTGCCGGCTGGCGCCGGAAGGGTCCGGTTCAGCGGTCGCGCGCCGATGTGGGCGCCGTGCATCGTCAGCGCCAGCTCCTTGGCCGCGAATGCGCCCGGGTTCAGGTGACGGAAGGTCGAGCCGTGATCGTAGGTCAACCCTGCCAGCTGGCCGCCGAAATCGGGAATGTCGGGGCCGTACGCGGTGGCGGGCCCGCCGCGGAGGTCGTCGAACAGCGCCGCATCCCCGATCACCCACCCCGTGACACGTCTGATCCTGTCGTGGATGAGCTGCCGCACGAGCTCGTTGGCGGTCGGACCGAACCCCTGCTCCCAGGTGCGGTTGAAGGAGCCGTCACCGAGGGTCGGATCGCCGCCACCGACCAGGTAGAGGTTGCCGTGCCACACTCCGCCGGGCCCGAGGTGGCCGTCGCCGACCACGGTCGTCTCCAGCCGGGCGTCGGGGCCCAGCTCGCCGAGCAGCGCCACCGTGGTGTAGAGCTTCTCGACCGAAGCCGGCGGTCGTCCCGCGCCGGGGCGCAGAGCGAACAGCGTCTGCTTGGCGGTCAGGTCGTAGACGAGCGCTCCGGAATCCGGACCAGCCCTGGCGAACGCCTTGGTGAGCCGGGTCCGCATGCGAGCGAGAGACGGCGGCATCGCCGCGGGGCGAGGCACGGTCGGCGCGACACGCGCCTTGGTGGTCGCGGTATGCGGGACGGGAGCGCCAACCGACGCGTCCGAGCTCGGCGCGGCGTGATGGCCCCCTCCGCCGCATCCGGCAAGCGCCAGCGCGGCCGTGCCCCCGACTGTCCAGGCTCTCAGGCGGACTCGAGCTCCTCCACCGTGTGCGGGCCCACGCAGGCCACCGACAGCTGGTCGGCCACGCCGGCCGCCACGTCTCTGACCTCGTCGAACGTCACCTGGTCGAGCAGCCCGATCACCCGGTCCGGGTCCACGTCCTCGCCGTAGACGATCGTCTGCTGGGCCGCGTGGCGGGCCACCGCCCCGGTGTTCTCGAAGGCGATCGCCCGGGCGCCGGCAGCGTAGGCGCGAGCGCGCTCGACTTCGTCCTCGGTGGGGCCGTCGTCGCGCAGCTCCGACACGATGTCGCGCATCCGCCGGTATGCCTCGACGCACTTGCTCGATTCGAGCCCAGCCGACAGCTGGAGGACCGGCACATCGGCGTAGGAGTGCGCGATTGCATGCACCGAGTAGGCGAGGCCGCGCTGCTCGCGGATCTCGTCGAACAGGCGCGAGCCCATCGAGCCGCCCAGCAGCGTGGAGTAGATGGCCAGCGCCGCCCGCTGCCGGGGATCTCCGATGGCGACCACGGGCCGGTAGGACATCCTCAGATGCGATTGGTTGGAGTCGCGTTCGCGAACGAGGGTTCTCGGGTGGGCCGCCGGAGCCGGCTCGTAGGGCTCGGGGGCGCTGCGGTGCGGGAAGCGGGTGAAGAGCTCCTCTACCGCGCCGTTCTCGGGCAACCCCTCGAGGTTGCCGACCAGGAAGGCGCCGCCGCGCTCGGGAGCCCACCGCCGGTCGCGGAAGGCCACGATGCCCTGTCGCGTGAACGTGTCGCGGATGTGCTCGGCGGGCCCCAGCACCGGACGGCCCAGGGGATGGTCGCCGAAGGCGGCCTCGTCGATCAGGTGCTCCGCCATCACCGCGGGCTGGTCGTTGGCCCGGGCGATCTCCTGCACGACCACGCCGCGTTCGCGGTCGAGCTCGTCGCCGTCGATCCTTGAGCGACCCACGAAGTCGGTCAGCAGGTCCGCGGCCTCGAGAGCCCGGTTCGAGCGGGCGGTGATGTGGAAGGCGACCAGGTCGTGGCTGGTGTAGGCGTTCAGGACCGCGCCGATCCGCTCCGCCGCCTCGTTGACGTCACGGTAGGTCGGGTACTTCTCGCCACCCTTGAACACCAGGTGCTCGAGGAAGTGGGCCATCCCGTTCTCGTCCGGCCGTTCGGTCCGGGCGCCCGCGTCGAAGGCGACCAGGGTCGTGGTCGAACGAGCCCCCTCGACCGAGATCCGGTACAGCGGCAGACCGTTCGCAAGCAACGTGTGCTGTATCTGAGGCATGTGACCTAAAGGTAGCGAGGGCTGCAAATCGCCCATCCGCGACATGAAGACGCTGCAAATCGCGTTGCAGGGGCAGGGACGGGACGTCGTTCCGGGACGGGGCTCGCTAGGCTGCCTCAACCTAATGGCGAGCATCGAATCTCAATCACGCACCCTCCGCCGGCGCCAGAGCGTCGCGCCGGCCGTGCCGGCCCAGCGCGAGGCGCGGCCGGCCCGCACCCCCACGGTGATCGAATTCCGAGGGGTCTCCAAGCGCTATTCGAGCGGCGACATCGGGCTCGAGCAGGCCACGTTCTCGATCGAGCCCGGCGAGTTCGTCTTCCTGGTGGGCGCCACCGGCTCGGGCAAGTCCACCGTGATGCGTCTGTTGATCAAGGAGCTCGAGCCCACCGCCGGGACGATCCGGGTGGCGGGACACAACGTCAGCGACATCAAGCGTAAGCGGATCGCCTTCTACCGCCGGAACATCGGGGTGGTCTTCCAGGACTTCAAGCTGCTGCCCACGCGGACCGTGTACGACAACGTCGCCTACGCCCTCCAGGTGACCGGCGGCACCCGGCGTGACATCCGGGACAAGGTGCCGGACATCCTGCGGCTGACCGGCCTGTCTACCAAGCTGCACAACTATCCCGACCAGCTCTCGGGCGGGGAGCAGCAGCGCGTGTCGATCGCCCGGGCGTTCGTCAACCATCCGCCGCTGCTGCTGGCCGACGAACCGACCGGAAACCTCGACCCCGAGACCAGCGTCGACATCATGCGGCTGCTCTACCGGATCAACCGCACCGGCACCACGGTGCTCATCGCCTCGCACGATCAGACGATGGTGGACAAGATGCGCCGGCGCGTGCTCGAGCTGGCCCACGGCCGGATCGTGCGAGACGAGGCGACCGGTCTGTACACCCGCGACGAGACCACGCGCGAGTTTGCGCGCCGCTTGCGCGCGCCCTTGGTTCGTCCCCCCGGAGTGTCCTAGGTGCGGCTGGGCTTCTTCCTGCGCGAGGCCGTCCGCTCGATGCGGCGCGGCGCGGCGCCGAGCTTCGCCGCGCTTGCCACGGTCCTGGTCACGATGCTGGTGCTGGGCGTGTTCATCCCGATCGTGCAGGCCACCAACGGCGCCGCCAATAGCGTGCGCGGCCGGGTGATGGTCGATGTGTACATGAGGACGGGCGCCACGGCCGCCGACGATGCTCGGGTTCGCGGCGAGATCCTCCAGGTGGCGCACGTGAGGTCGGTGCAGTTCGTCTCCAAGGCCGCCGCGTATGCGCAGGAGTCCTCGCAGTTTCCCCAGGCCTACGCGCTGCTCGGGTCAAATCCGCTGCCGGACACCTTCCACGTGATCCCCGACAAGCCGGCGAACGTGCTCGCCATCCACACCGCCCTGACCACGGGTGGCGGCGGCACCGGGATGATCGACTCGTCGGTCCAGAGCGTCTCGAACAAGCAGACCGACACGAAGAAGATCCTCGAGGTGACGAACCTGGTCACGATCACCGCCGCGGCGTTGGCGGCCCTCTTGGTCTTGGCTTCGATTCTGCTGATCGCCAACACCATCCGGCTGTCGCTGTATGCGCGCCGTCGCGAGGTCGAGGTGATGAAACTGGTCGGCGCCACCGACTGGTTCATCCGCTGGCCGTTCGTGATCGAGGGGATCATCGTCGGGGCGGTCGGCGCGCTGTTGGCCATCGCCGTGCTCGGCGCGACCAAGATCGCCCTGCTCGACCCGCTGGCCAGCAACTGGACGCTGATCGCGGCGCCGCGCACGATCGCGTTCACCGTGCTGCTCGCCGTGCTGCTCGGCGCCGGCGTGCTGGTCTCGGCGGTCGGGTCCGGGTTGTCGCTGCGCCGCTTCCTGAAGGTGTGATCACCAGCGAGCCGTGGGGCACGGCCGACGGTCAGTCCGTCGAGCTCTACACGCTCTCGAACGGGCGCGGGATGACCGTGCGCATAGCGACGTTTGGCGGCACCGTGCAGTCTGTGTTGGTGCCGGATCGCTTCGGCGAGCCGCGGAACGTGGCGCTCGGCTTCCCGTCGTTGGACGGCTATGTGGGCAACCTGGCGGGCGCGGTGGGCGCGGCGTCGGGGTCGGCGTACTTCGGCCCGATCGTCGGTCGGTACGCCAACCGGATCGCCGGACATGCCTTTGTGCTGGACGGGCAGCGGTTCGAACTGGTGGGCAACAACGGCCCGGGTGACTCCGTGACCATTCACGGCGGGCCCGGCGGCTACAGCGGGCAGTTGTGGCAGGCCGAGCCTGGGGACGGCCCGTCGCTTCGCCTCTCGTACGTGGACCCGACGGGCCGCAACGGCTTCCCCGGCACCGTCAGCAACGAGGTGGTGTACGCGGTCACGCCTGACAACGCGCTCCAGATCGACTACACGGCGATCGCCGACGCGCCCACCGTCGTGAACCTGACCAACCACACGTACTTCAACCTGGCCGGCGAGGGATCGGGCGACGTCTACGACCAGCTGCTGGCGATCAACGCCGCGGTCGTGCAGCCCGTTGACGACGTGCAGATTCCCACCGGGTTCGTCTCCGTGGACGGCACGCCGTTCGACTTCCGGGTGATGAAGCCGATCGGGCGCGACATCCGCGCGGTGTCCGACGCAGGCGGTGAGCAGCTGGCAATCGCCCGCGGCTACGACCACAACTGGGTGCTGGCCGGCGCCGGCTATCGGCTGGCCGCCGTCGCGCTCTCTCCCGAGAGCGGGATCGCGCTGTGGGCCTACACCGACCAGCCCGGGGTGCAGCTCTACACCTCGAACTTCCTGGTCGGCGACATCGTCGGGACGGGCGGGCGCGCCTACCGCCAGGGCGACGCGTTCGCGCTGGAGACCCAGCACTTTCCGGATTCGCCCAACCACATCGGCGATCCGGCCTGGCCGTCGGTGGTGCTGCGGCCGGGAGAGGTCCTACGCACGCGGACGGCGTTCAAGTTCGGGGTGGCGGGGCCCGAGCTGGCGGAGCGGGCTCGTTTTGGCGTGTGAACGCTCACTTTCGCGTGTGAGCGCTCACATTCTCTGCTATAAGTAGCGCGCTCACGCAATCGCTTGCGTACTCCCGGCCGGGCAAGCGTCCAACCGAAGGGAGGATCAATGCAGATCGGCTTTCGCAGGCCACCTGGGCTGCGCACTCGCGTCTACACGGGGGTCTTGATCGCGACGGTCGCGGTCCTGCTCGGGACCGGCGGCTTGGCTCTCGCGGCCAAGCACGGCCACCAGCCCAAGGGGCACAAGACGCCGCACGGGCATCTGAGCATCAGCAGCCAGACTTGGGGCACCGCGCACGGCCAGACGGTCAAGCTGTTCACGCTGCGCAACGGCAATGGAATGGTCGTCAGGATCAGCAACTACGGCGGTGTCGTCCAGTCGATCCTGGTTCCGGACCGTGACGGCAAGCGCGTGAATGTCGTGCTCGGCTTCCCGACGCTCAGCGACTACGTCAACGACTTCGAGAACCAGCCGTGGCCGGCGCCTGGCGGGTCTGGCAACACCGCACTTCGGCGCGATCATCGGCCGCTATGCGAACCGCATCGCCGGCGCGCGGTTCACGCTGAACGGCAAGGACTTCCCGCTGGGGTCCGGGCCGCCATGCCCGGCGACTCCGACGCCGAACAACGGGCCCAACCTGCTTCACGGAGGACCGGGCTCCTACGAGACCCAGGTGTGGGCGGCGACCGCGTCGACCACGTCGAACGCGGTGTCGCTGATCCTCACCTACACCGATCCGGACTGCAAGAACGGGTTCCCGGGGACGGTCCAGAACACGGTGACCTACACCCTCACGCGGAACAACGCCTTGCAGATCGCGTACCGGGCGACCACCGACGCGCCGACGGTCGTCAACTTCACCAACCACAGCTACTTCAACCTCGCCGGCGAGGCGTCCGGCGACATCTACAGCCAGAAGCTGGCCATCAACTCGGACACGTTCCAGCCGACCGACGCCAACCTGATCCCGACCGGGTTCGCCTCGGTGGCCGGCACGCCGTTCGACTTCCGCGCGATGAAGCCGATCGGCCGGGACATCAACAAGGCCAGCGCGCCGCAAGGCGATCAGCTGACCACGGCGCACGGCTATGACCACAACTGGGTGCTGAACGGGTCGGGCAACCGGCTCGTCGCGGTCGCCCAGGATCCGGGGGACGGCATCGTCCTCTGGACCTACACCACGGAGCCCGGCGTGCAGGTGTACACCGGCAACTTCCTGGTCGGAGACCTGGTCGGAACCAGTGGACACAGCTACCGCCAGAGCGACGCGTTCACGTTGGAGACCCAGCACTATCCGGACACCCCCCACCACATCGGCGACCCCCAGTGGCCATCGGTGGTACTGAATCCGGGTGATGTCTTCGACTCGACGACCACCTACAAGTTCACCACCGCCGGACCGGGGTTCCGGCACAACTTCTAGACAAACCTCTCCCGCAAGGCCGGGCCATGGCGGATGGCCCGGCCGCGCGGGAACATGCCCCGCCGGACGGCGCGCCCAGCCCGGTCCCGCGCCGCGTCGCCCGGCTAACCTCCTGCGGGAATGCTCTCGCGCCGTTCCCCGCGTTCGACGTTCGCCGTCAGGCTCGTGACCGGCCTGATCGTGCTGCTGGTCGGCATCTGGCTCGGGGGGCATCCAAGCTGGCTCCCCTCGCCGCTGCGCAACGCGTTCGTCGACCGCGGTGACAACCCGCTGGTCAACCAGGTGCTCGACCTCCTCCAGCGGGACTACTACCGCCCGCTGAACCGCGGCCAGCTCGTCAACAAGGGCCTGGCCGGCATGGTGGCCAGCCTGGACGATCCCTACTCCCGCTACTACGACCCAACCGCGTACCAGGGGTTCCTGAACCAGTCCAACCCTCATCTGAGCGGGATCGGCGTCGATGTGCTCGGCGAGTCGCGTGGGCTGCGGGTCGCGGACGTGTTCCCGGGCTCCCCCGCGGCCAAGGCGGGGATCGTCCGCGGCGACCTGATCGTCGCGGTGGGCGGCACCTCGCTGGCCAGCCGGCCGGCCGCGTTCGGTTCCCGGCTGATCAAGGGCAGGGCGGGCACGCATGTCACCCTGACCGTGCTGAGCGGATCCCGCAGGCACAACGTGACACTGGTGCGGGCCGACCTGGTAGTGCCCGCGGCGGACGGCACGATCGTCACCTACCACGGCGTCAAGCTCGGCTCGCTGTCGCTGGCCAGCTTCACCGACGGATCTGGCGCCGAGTTGCGCTCGCAGGTCGAGAAGGTGCTCCACCAGGGCGCGCGCGGATTGGTCCTCGACCTGCGCGACAACCCCGGCGGGCTGCTCAACGAGGCGGTCAACGTGGCTTCGATCTTCGTTCCGGACGGCACGGTCGTCTCGACCGACGGCCGCGCGCAGCCGCGGCAGGTCTACGTCGCCAAGGGCGGCGCGATCCCGACCGGCATCCCGGTGGTGGTGCTCGTCGATCGCGGCACCGCCTCGGCGGCGGAGATCGTCACCGGCGCCCTGCACGATCGCGGCCGAGCCAAGGTGATCGGCACGCGGACCTACGGAAAGGGCGTCTTCCAGGAGATCGAGCCGTTGCCCAACGGCGGCGCGCTCGACTTTACTGTTGGTGAGTACTTCACTCCGAGCGGGCACAACCTCGGGGGCGGCGGCGTGCGCGAGGGCGCCGGAATCAAGCCCGACATCTACGCCTCCACGAAGTCTGGCGCCACCCGCGACACCGCGTTCGCGGTCGCGGAGCAGACGGTGGCCGCCGAGGTGCGGTGAGCGCCGGCGCGCCCCGCGGCAGGGGCGGAGCGGCCGCGGACCGGGGCGGTGGGCCGCGGGTGGCGGTGCTCGAGCGCCGCGGCAAGTTCATGGTCGCCGAGCCGTTCTTCGGGCCGGGCCCCCGGCTGGTGGTCAGCCGCGACCGGCGGGTATCGGTCGGCGACCTGATCGTGGTGCGCCCGGGGGTGGGGCGCAACGGCCGGCCGGGGGGTAGGGCGACGATCGCGCGCCGGCTGGGCCGCGCCGACGTCGCGCGCGATGTGATCGAGGGGCTCATGGTCGACCGCGGGCTGCGCCGCGGCTTCGATCCCGCCGTGGAGCACGAGGCGCGCGAGGTGTCCGCTTCGGATGTCGGTGGCGCTGACGCTCCCGGGTCGGGGCGGCGCGATCTCCGCTCGCTGCCGACGTTCACCGTGGACCCGTCAGGCGCGCGGGACTTCGATGACGCGATCTCCGCCTCGGAAGAGGGGGACGGGTCGCGGCGCGTGTGGGTGCACATCGCGGATGTCTGCGCGTACGTGCGGCCCCTGTCACCGCTCGATGGCGAGGCCTACCGGCGCGGGACCAGCGTGTACGTGCCCGGCGCCGTCGAGCCGATGCTCCCCCGCGCTCTGTCCAACCATGCCTGCTCGCTCGTACCCGGACAGGATCGCCTGGCGATGACCGTGGAGATGGTCATCGACGGCGATCGGGTGCGCCCGCCCGCCTTCTACCGCTCGGTGATCCGATCCGATGAGCGGCTGGACTACGACCGGGTCGACCGGCTGTTCGCCGGGCGCGAGAGCGCCACCGGGGTGTGGGGCCCGGGATTGGCCTGCGCCCGAGCCGCCGCGGCGGCACTCGCCGCGCGGCGCGGCGCGCAGGGAGCGCTGGAGATCGACTCGGCCGAGCCCGAGTTCGCATTCGACGAGCGCGGCAATGTCGCCTCGATCCGTCAGGTCGAGCAGACCGAGTCGCATCGGATGATCGAGCATCTGATGATCGCTGCCAACGAGCAGGTCTCGCGGTTCCTGACCTCGCGACGCGTGCCGACCCTCTACCGCGTGCACGAACGCCCCGACGGCGTGGCGGCCGAGCGGCTGATCGATCAGCTGGCCTCGCTGGGCGTGCCGACCCCGCCCGCTCCGAAGGGGCAAATCACCCCGCAGCAGGCGGCGGATCTGATCGGAGAGGCCTCGCAGCTGGTCGAGAGCTGGACGGCTCGCCGGGAAGGACGGGGTCGGCGCGCCTTGACCAGCCTGGTGCTGCGCTCGCTCAAGCAGGCTTACTACGACCAGCGCAACCGCGGGCACGCCGGCCTGCAGCTGGCCAGCTACTGCCACTTCACCTCGCCGATCCGACGCTACCCGGATTTGGTCTGCCATCGCGCGCTGCTCTCGGCGGTGGCCGGCGAGGAGCCTGCGCCCGAGGCCTCCTGGGTGGCCGCGGCCGGTCCCTGGTGCTCGGCGCGCGAGCGCGAGGCGATGGCGATCGAGCGAGACGCGGACGACATCGCGCGTTGCTACCTGCTCGAGCATGTTGCTCGGGATCCTGAGGAGACCTTCGAAGGGGACGTGGTGGGCCTCGTCGGCGCCGGTGCGTTCGTGGCGTTCGGCCCCAGGGGCGAGTTCGAGGGCATGCTGCCCGTCCGCCGCCTGCGCGGTGATTGGTGGGAGCTAAACGAGCAGGGGACGATCCTGGTCGGAACCCGCAGCGGTGGCGCGATCCGGCTGGCCGACCCGATCAGCGTGCGTGTGGGCGCGATCGACGCTCCGCGCGGCCGCGTCGATCTACTGCCGGCCTGGGAGGATTGACGCCCATGGCCAAGTCCCGCAAACGCAGGGCCGCGTCCGGCGCTGTGGCGACCAACCGCCAGGCCTCCTACCGCTACATCCTGCTCGAGCGGTTCGAGTGCGGGATCGCTCTCACCGGCACCGAGGTCAAGTCCCTGCGAGAGGGCAACGCCCAGCTCAAGGACGCCTATGCCGTCATTCGCGACGGCGAGGTGTGGCTGATCGGGCTCTACATCGCCCCGTATGGACCGGCCTCCCGCGAGAACCACGATCCCGAGCGGCCCCGCAAGCTCCTGCTGCACCGCTACGAGATCGAACGCCTGGTCGGCCGCATCCGCGAGCGCGGCCTGACCCTGGTGCCAACCCGCATCTACTTCTCCGGGCCGCGGTCGCGCGCCAAGGTCGAGATCGCGCTCGCCCGCGGCAAGGACATCTACGACAAGCGCGAGGCGATCCGCAAGCGCGAGATGGCGCGCGACGTGCAGCGCGAGCTGCGCGACGCGCGGCGGTAGCGGCTCGCCAAGGGCGCTGCCGCCTGTCACTGCGGCGTCCGCGACGACCGCCTCGCGGTCGCAGCTGCCCGTGATCAGGAACAGGTCGTCCCGCTCGCACTGCCGAAGGAGCGAAGCCGGAAGCTGTTCCGAGGCCCGACTAGCTGATCGTGCGCGCCAGCAGCGTGGCGTGCATGCCGACGACCAGCAAAGCGACCAGACTCAGGTAGACGCCGGCGACGAGCGCCCGATCGAGGGGGCGCACGCGGTAGTAGGCCTGCTGCTCGGCTCCACCTCTGCGGCGCTGCTGCCAACGCTTGTAGGTCTCGAATCCCGCGAAGATCAGAATCAGCAGGATGATCGGGTTCGGGAACACGATCGCCAGCGGGATGAGCGCGACGAACCCGACAAACCACATCCACGGCGCCATCGCGGCCATCGCGCGCCCGCCGTCCAACGGCACGACAGGAAGCAGGTTGAACAGGTTCAGGAAGAAGCCGGTGAACGCGAGCGCCCGCCACAGATCGCTGCCGGTGGCGTGCCAGACGAGGACGCAGGCGGCCGCGCCGACGCTGCCCAGGACCGGTCCGGCCAGGCCGACACGCGCCTCGGCCAACGCGCTGTTTCCGAGCGAACGAGCTGCGACCACCGCGCCCAGGAACGGGATGAACATCGGGCCGCTGGCCTTGATGCCCTCGCGGCGCAGTGCGATCACGTGGCCCATCTCGTGCACGAACAGCAGCGCGATGAACCCGGCCGCGAACGGCCAGCCCCAGATCACCGCGTAGGCCACCAGCGAGACCAAGATGGTTCCGCTCGAGGCGAGCAGCTTGAGCTTGGGAAGCAGGAGCAGGACCGTCTTGAACTTCGCGAGCAGGGCGATGATGGCGGCACCGAGGGCCGACAGGCGCCGTCGGAACGCGTTCTGCGGACGGCGCGGCTGAATCGCCGGCTCAGGCTCGGCCGGCGGCGTCTCCGGCGCGATCGCCGGCGCCTGCCACCATGGGGCGTTCGTGTCCATTGCTACGGATTGTAGGAGCGGCCTCATGCCGTCCCCGGAGTCTTAGGAACTCCTTCGTTACGACTTCACGCCTCGACGGCGCGCGGCTGTCGGCCGTTACCAGGCGATCTGAGTACTCCGCACCACCCCTGGGAATCCGCCACGCGGCTATACTCTGAGACACATCCCCGGGGACGACAGGCTTCGACGTGGTCGATTCGTGGGGGTGGTTGCGAGTCGAGGTCCCGGGAGGCCTCGTAAAACACCCGGGAAAAAATAAGTGCGAAGCTCAAGGCTGATACGCACACTGTCAACCTCGCTATCTAATTAGCTAGCTCAGGTTGCACCGGCCATCGTTCGCCTGCGGCGACGGTCCGGATCAACAGCAGGCTTGCTCGGTGAGGCCTGCTCCAGCCCCGCCGGGGACACTTTCGGAGCTGGCCCTCGACGACCCCGCCGGCAAGGCGAGTCGAGGGTGAGAACAGAGTGCCGGCTACGCTCGTAGACGCCACCTTGCACGCGGCTGCGGACGCGGGTTCAATTCCCGCCGTCTCCACCTTCGCAAAGAATTCGAACCGCCCTCCGCACCAGCGGGGGGCGGTTCTTCTCTATTAGGGCGAGCGCGTCGAGCGTCGTGACGGCGCGATAGAAGGGACGGCCGATGTCGGGCGTGACGAGCTCGAGGCGGATTGGGCCAAGTAGGTTGCGAAGGACCTGAGCCGACCACGCGGTGCGCTGCTCGAGGACCTGGTGGATGTTCTGCAGCCGGTCCTTGATCCACTCGATGGGAGGGGGCCGGAAGATCTTCTGCCGGCTGCGACGCAGCGCCTCGACTTCCTCGTCGAGGTGGTCGACGCGCCGCTCGGTCTCGACGAGAGCCTTGGCGAGCGCTTGGCTGCCGCGGCCCTCGCCGATGAAGTCGACGAAGTTGGCGAGGCGGCGCTGCTCGGCGCTGAGCTCGGCCTCCTTCAGCTTCAGCGTGTCGGGAAGGTCGGAGCGCAGCCTGGCGATCTCCTCCTCGACGCGTTGGAGCACGTAGGCGATGTGCTCGGGATCAGCTATCTGCTCCTGGATAGCTCCGAGCATGACCTTCTCGGCAAGAGTCCGGCGGACGAGCGTCTTGCTGTCGCACGCGCCCTTCGTGGCGGCGAGGCATCCGTAGTAGCCGCCGCTCTTGCCGCTTACCTGGGCGACGGTGGCCCCGCACGAGCCGCAGACCATGGCGCCAGCTAAGGGATGGGTGGGGAAGTGCGCCTGCCGGCTGCCTTGGTCGTTCGAGAAGCCGCGCTTGCCGTTGCCGCCGGGCCAGGTCCGATGCATCTCCTTGCGCCGCTCTCTGACCGCCCCCGGTCTGAGCGAGAAATGGCAGTTGCCGGCGGCCGGAGAGCCCCGCGTTTGGGTGTCGGCTGCTTGCGCGCGTGCGCGCCTCGATCCGGGTCGGTCGTAGCGAGGGGCTTAGGCTGGGATGTACGCGAAGGTGTCTGGGTTGGGTCCGGTGCGGCCGTCCTCGCCGCGGTCGAGCGCGTCGATCGCTTCGCTCTGCCCGGGCTCGAGCTGGAAATCGAAGAGGTGGAAGTTTTCGGTGATCCGGGCCGCCGTCGTGGACTTCGGAAAGACGATGTTGCCGCGCTCGATGTGCCAGCGCAGCACGACCTGGGCGGGGGTCCGATCGAGCTCGCGCGCGATGCGGGCGATTACGGGATCGCCGAGGACCGCGCCCCGAGCGATCGGGGACCACGCCTCGGTCGCGATACCGCGCTCTTCCCCGTGCGCGCGGACCGCCTCGTTCAGAAGGTAAGGGTGCAGCTCGATCTGGTTGACCGCCGGTACCGTCTCGGCCTCGGCGGCGAGCCGCTCGAGATGTGCGACCTGGAAGTTGGAGACGCCGATCGAGCGGGCTCGACCCTCGTGCTGGAACTCCTCGAGCGTTTTCCAGGTCGAGACGAAGTCGCCGTCGTGGAGAGTCGGGAGGGGCCAGTGAATGAGGAAGAGGTCGACGAAGTCGAACCCAAGCTCTGACAGTGTCTGCGCGAACGCGCGGCGCGCGTCGGCGGGCCGGTGGTAGCTGTTGTTGAGCTTGCTGGTCACGTAGACGTCGTCGCGGTCGAGTCCCGAGGCGCGAATGGCCTCGCCGACGCCGCGCTCGTTGCGGTACATCTCGGCGGTGTCGATGTGTCGGTAGCCGGCCTGGAGCGCGGCATCGACCGCTCGCACGGTCACCTCGGGCGGGATCTGAAAGACGCCAAAGCCCAGCTGCGGGATCGGCTTGCCGTCGTTGAGAGTGATCGACGGGACTACGCTCGTGCTCGTTGAGATGCTCATCTGCTGCTCGCTTTCGAACTGAAGGGAGGGACGACATCAGTCTGGACCCCAACCCGCATAAGCTCAAATAACTGTTTTGGCGTCACTATAGTTTCTACCTATGGACCCGAGGCGCGTGCTCACCTTCCGCGTGGTCGCACACGAGCGCTCCTTCTCCCGTGCCGCCCGTGAGCTCTCACTGTCGCAGCCGTCGGTCTCCAACCAAGTCGCGCAGCTCGAACGCGAGCTAGGGGCACGGCTGCTCGAGCGACGCTCAGGCGGGCTCGCGTTGACCCCCGAGGGAGAGACCCTGCTCGAGCACGCCGACGCGATCGCTGGACGCCTTGGGCTCGCGCGCACCCAGATCGCGGCCGCCACCACGGGCCGGCGCGCACGGCTAAGAATCGGAGCGCTGCCGACCGCACTCGCCGGCCTCGTACCCGCGGCAATCGAGCGGCTGCGTCGGACCGACCCAGACATCCAGGTCACGTTCGACGAGGGAGCCTCCGAAGAGCTTTCCGCCAAGCTCAGCGCCGGCGAGCTCGACCTCGCGATCGTCTACGAAGACGCCGGTGTCGCTCCCAAGGCGCCGCGCGTGCATCACCTGCTGCGGGAGCGGTTCATGATCGCGCTCGCGCCAGACCACCCGCTCGCAGCCCAGCCCGCCGTGCCCATCGCCGACCTGCGGAATGAAGACTGGACCGCCGCGCTCACGGACGGCGTGATCGTCCGAGCTTGCCGTGCCGCCGGATTCGAGCCCCACCTCGTCTCCATCACCCGCGACCAGCTCGCGATCCGCGCCCTGATCCTCCGCGGCCTCGCAGTCACGCTCGTCCCAGAACTCCTCGCCGACCCGTTCCACGAACTCGCGCTCCGACCGATCACCGACTCCGACATCGCCAGAGACGTATACGCCCTACTACCACCCGGCCGCCTACACCCCCTCCTCCCCGACACGCTCGACGCGCTGGAAGCGATCTCGACCAGCCTCACCCAACGGCCAACCGCAGACCAGCGACAACAAACGGCTCGCCGGGCCGGAAGCGACCGGGCCAACACGCCACACGGAAACCCCGACCCCGGAATCCGCATTCATAGACCACGTCCGCCGGCCCCCCGAGATCCCACAGAGCCACGGCCGGGCTACGCGGCGGGCACCGAGCATCCGGCAAGCTCACAAGCGACAAGCCACCGCCGAACCGATTCGCACGACGGCGTGCCAGGAACGTGATGACGCCGCGGCCACGCCGACCGATCAGGTCGTCGTCCGAATGCGCACGCCCCTCTCCCGCGCTGATCCGCGGCCTACCGGCCGGCATCATCGATCCAGCAGAGCGCAAGTTCATCGAGCCGCCGACGGCGGGCATCGCGACGAGCGGAACGTCGCCAAGGCGAAAGTGCGACGAGGAGCGGCGGGAGGACAAGAGCAATCTGCGGACCGCCGCGAGGACAGCGCTCGAGATTGGCGAAAGGAGGAGCCCAGCCCGGCCTTGGGGCCGTGAACTGGGGGCGATCCCGAGCAACGACGCGCTCCGGGTGGCCGGCCATCGTGTGCAGCGGGTCGTGGTCGTACGAGCCGCTACCGGTCCACCAACGCTTGGCCCGCCGGCGCGGTGCTGCTGGAGTCGAGTGCGGACCCTCGGGCAGATCGGTCTGCTCGACGATCTCCCAGGCGATGCCCTGCACTCGCCGGGTCGCGGATCCGCCTTCAGATGACACGGAGCCCGGGCCCGTCCCGAGGAGGGACGGAGCCCGGGCCGATTCGTGCGTTCAGCGTCTAGTGGTGGTGGCGCTTCTTCGGCGCCTTGAACGTCACGGTCTGGGAGACCGTTTTCGAGCGACCGCCAACGAGAACCTGGGTGACGTGAAGCGTCACCTTCAGCGTGTGGTGGCTTGCGAGCAGGCGCTTGCCGGTGCCGTTCAGCGAGATCTTCACGACCTTCGACTGGCCGGCCGTGAGGGTGATCGTGCGCGCCGAGCCGACGATGACCACGACCTTGCGGATCTTCTTGCGGGCCGTGACCGCGATCAGCGTGCGACCGCGGAACTTCTTGGTCACCGTCATCCGGAACGAGAGCTTGCAGGTCGCTCCTGCGGCTCCCGAGCAGGACACACGGACGAACGCCGACGTCCCCCTCACCCTGGCATGGCCGACCGACGTGTGGCCGTTACCGGGCGGCGGTGACGCTGTCGTGAACTGCTGATCGGCGCCGACCACTGACGGAGCGAAGTCGCTCGTGATCACGGCCCGATAGTGGATCGTGGTCCCGGGCGCGAGTCCGATCAGGTTCGCGCTGAAGGGAGTCGCCGAGTCGCTGACGCCGATCCTCTGCGCCGGCGTGCTGCTGCCGTAGTTGGTGTCCTTGCCGAACTGGAACGAGACGTTTACCGCCGCTCCCTCAGGATTGACCGAGCCGTTCAGCGTCGCGGTTGATGTGGTCACGTTCGTGGTCGGCCCAGTCAGCTGATTGTCGGCCTGATAGGCGTCGGCGAACAGCTTCGAGTTGCCGTCGGTGAACAGGAAGAACGGCGTTCCGACCGCGTTTGCCTGGCACGCAGCACCGTCGCTGCTGAACGGATCGGCGATGCATCCCGAGGAGATCGGGGCACGAACCGCGTCGGGCGCGCCCGTGCCGACCGGAGCATTGTCCTTGAGGAACGCGTCAGGGGTGGTGAAGTGGCCGGTCACGACCGACCCGTTGTGGTGCCACGTGACGTACGGCGTGTTGCCCGAGAACGTGATGTCCGCGCGGTCGCCGGTGCCGACCGGGTTGCCGCCGTTGGCGATCACGAACCGCGCGGTCGCGCCGGTCCCGACGAGCCGGGCCACGAACACGCTGTTGTTGTTCGAAGTTGCCGCGGTGCCCTCGTCCCATACGATCCACGGAACGGTGGGGTTGCCGGCCGTCATCGTCCCTGACGCGACGCGGGGGTCCTCGGCGTCTGCGTTGACGTTCTTGTTGAGCGAGCAGCCCTCTTCGGCGGGCTTACTCACGCCACACGCTCCGCCATGAGCGGTGTTGTCGAGCACGCCCATACCGCCGGTGCCGAACACCTGCCACTGGAACTGGCCGTCGGCAGTGGTGTCTCCGAACGCTTTGGCGGCGAACACCATCTCGTTGTCGTGGAGGCCATCGGTGCTGGGGTTCTGCTCGTACCAAACGACCCACGGAACGGTGTCGTTCGCGCCGGTGAACGCCATGTCGGGCTCGACGCCATCGCGTGTGCGATCGACGTTGAGCGACGGGTCATTCGTCGACGGTGGGATCGTCGATCCGCTGGAGGCGAGCCGCTCGATTCCGACCTGCTGGAAGCAGAGGCCCCCGTTCGCTCCCTGGCCTGTCGCCGGAGCCGGCTTGATCGGGTTCGCGCTCGCGGGCGGATCGTTCGGACACGTGGTGCCACTCGTCGGCTTCACGGCCTTGCTGACGAAGATCTGGTTCGTCGCCGTGGGATCCCCGTCCTCCTCCTGCCACGTGACCCACGGAACCGGGTCGTTGCCGGCCACCGTCGCACCGCCCTGGACGACGGGGTTCACAGCGTCGCGGTTCGTGTGGATGTTGAGTGACGGAACCTGGACGTTACTCGCTCCGCCAACGCCACGGCCCTGCCCGGCGAAGATCCACTTCCCCTGGTTCGCGTCACCGAGGTTGTCGAACTTGCTCGCGAAGATGTTGTCCGCGCCGGTGACGCCATTGAAGTTCCCAGTCGTGTTCTCGTACCAGCTCGCCCACGGGACGGTCCGACCAGTGCCGGCGAAGTCGATCG
Organism: uncultured Solirubrobacterales bacterium; assembly: GCA_963743345.1. Classification (GTDB taxonomy): domain Bacteria; phylum Actinomycetota; class Thermoleophilia; order Solirubrobacterales; family Solirubrobacteraceae; genus Palsa-465. The sequence goes on along the minus strand of CAVUPW010000025.1, from coordinate 73,930 downwards.
AAGGTGCCTCGCCGTCCTGAGTCTGGTCGAAATTCAACGAGCCGCTGAACAGATGAGTGGGGCCACTGTCCGAGCTTCCGCCCACCGTGCCGTTGCCGCGGGTCGTCCACGCGCCACCCGCGAACGAGCGGCTGAAGATCTGGTCCTTGTTGGGCGAAGCCTCGGTTTGCCGGAAGATCGCCCACGGCACCAGCGGCTTGGTGGCGACGAGCGAACCGCCGACAACGTCGGAGTTCGCTGGATCCTCGATGTTGACCGGCAGAGCCGGATTGATTCCGGCTGCTGGATCGTTGTTGACCTGATCGCCCGCCGGCAGCGCCTGAAATGCCGACGCGGACGCGGCTGTCGCAAGCGCGGCTATCGCGCCTATCGCGGCGGCCCTACGGCGCCGCGTCCTGCGCCCGTTGTTCCCCATTGACCCCTCCTTCGGCTTGGTTGATTCGAGTGCGCATCGTCCAACGCGTGACACGGGACGTATCGACAAATCGTTCGCATCCGAGCCGCGACGTTCCGCCCGAAACGGCGATCCTACTGATCACCCCGGGCTAACTGGAAGAAGTTTGGATGTTGCGAACTGCTCAGTCACGGTCAGCAGGATCCGGAGCTTCGTGGCCGGGACGCCGCGAGCGAAACTGCCAGCGGACGCAAGAACCCGAGTTGAGTCGATGCCGCTCGAAAGCGGCGCCGAGCACCACCCGCCCCCCGAACCACGCGCTGGTCCTACCGCCGAATCTTGCGCATCAGGCGTCGTCGTCCGCACGACTGCATTTGTTCCTCCGCGGGCTCGCGCCGGGCGAGCGCTTCGGCGACGGAGCGCTCGTCCGGGAGTTGCGTGCTGTCCTGCCGAACTCGTTTTCGGGGCAGGGGGACTCGCTCAATCACGATCGGTCTTTCTTAGGTGGGGCGCCCCGGGGGGCAAGAGTTCGGGCGCCACCTGCGGCCTTTGCGGCCGTCTTGTCGCTGACTCCCAACGCGCGTGCGATCATGCGGTCGCTCATCCCGAGTTCCCGCAGGTGTTTCGCCCCGTCGGCGATCCTCAGGTAGATGGGCGCCTCCGCCTGGTCGATGATGGCCGCCTCGACCGGTATGGCCGCCGCGGTTCGAATTCTTTGCGTCCGGGTCCACTCCGACAGTTAGACGCCTCAGTTTCCAAATAGGAGGCTGGAGCGTCTTTCGGCGCTAATGGCGGCTCGCGATCGCCTTCCGAGGCCGCGATCCGGCCGAATCAGCCGTCGGGCGCGACCCTCTGCTCGCTAGACGCTGACAGCCGCCCAGGGGCCATCCCCGACTGGCACATGTTCACCACCGGCGAGACCTACCGTGACCTCGGTGGCGACTACTTCCGCAAACGCGACCCCGAACGCCAAACCCGCCGCCTCGTCGCACAGCTCCAAGCCCTCGGACACCAAGCCACGCTCCAACCCGCCGCCTAAACCCAACGCGATTTCCCATCAGATCTTGCTGGATCGCCCGTCACGCTCCCACCAGGAGCGGACGGGCCGGAGGGACCCGCCGTCACCACAAAGTTTCACGAGCACCGGGACAACCTCAGGCGCGGCCGCCGATGCTTGCGGCGGCTCAGCCTTCGGCGGTCAGGGTCGAACCTCGTAGTAGAGGTTTGCCGGGTCCTCGAAGTCGTGCACCCGGAACCGCGTAAAGCCGGCATTCCGCGCCAGCGGCTCGAGTGCCTGCGGCGGTAGCCCGATTGTGCCTAGCCCGGAGCCACCTGGCTCGGAGAGCGCCGAGGACATGCACGAGGCGATCGAGAAGCCGAGGAACATGGCCAACATTGGGTTGCGGCGGTTGCCGGCCCAGGTGTTGTCGCAGCGGATCTCCTTGACCAGCCAGGTACCGTCGTCGGCGATGGCACGCCGGATGGCGGCGGCCGCCGCGTCCGGCCTTGTCATGTCGTGCAGGCAGTCGAAGCTCAGCACTAGGGAGTACTCGCCGCGGTCGGGCAGATCCTCGGCCCGGCGGTCGATGATCTCTACGTTGGTGAGTCCTGCCTCGGCGATCCGGGCCCGGGCCCGCTCGACAGCTAGGCGCGAGAGCTCGTACCCGTGGAAGGTTGACCGGGGGTAGGTCTTGGCCAGGGCGGTCAGCGCTACCCCGGCGCCGCACCCGACATCGGCCACCAGCGCGCCCGCGGCGAGCCGGTCGTGCACCCCCTCCAGCGCCGGTACGATCGTGGGCACGAGGCTGAGTCGAGCCCAGGGGCCGAGCATGCGCTCGGTGACATGCACGCCCGTGGGACCCTGGCGATCATAGGGCAGCCCCGTGCCGGTGCGAAAGGCCTCGGCCAGGTCGTCCACGAGCGCCGGCTCGGGCGGCGGGCCAAACGCGCCGGCGGCGAACTGCAGGCTGTCCTCCTCACGTGTCAGCACCATGGCGCCGACGGCAGTCAGCTCGAACCGCTCCCCGTCCTCCGAGGCCAGCAGGTCGGCCGCCGCATTGCCCCGGAGCCACTCGAGCAGCCAACGCGGGTGCAACCCAGTCCGGCCCGCCAGGTCGTCTGCGGTAACCATGCCAGGTCCGTCGAGGACCCGGTACAACCCCAGGCGGTCGCCCAGGTGGATCAGCAGCGAAACCATTTCTCCCTGCTTGTAACTCCACACGCGAAACGCGAACTTCGCCACCTCGTCCGGATCAACCAAATCCGTCAACGTTTTCGTCGCATTCGTCACGGCGCCTCCCTTCTCACCGGTGCCGCCCTCGCGGGCTCCCGCGAGCCAGTGGTAGGACCCCAAGCCACGATCTGGAGAGTACAAGTCCCTGCATACCAGGCCGGGCACACTAGACAGGCCAGCGCACCCCGGGGCGGGCGGTGGCTGGGATAGGCTGAGAACAGGAGCCGGACGGGCGGTAGTGCAGACCGCTGGGTCCTTCGCGTATGGCTGGGGGCGTCGGGACCACCAGGACGTGCCTGGGACTGCGCGTGGGCGTCGTCATGGCCGCGGTCGTAGCGCGAGGGCTTCACAATCACAAGTGCTGACGTAGCGTTCTCGCTACCTCGCGAGCCGGGTTTTAGGGGTCTCGTCGCGAGCTCGGCCGGGGTGATCGCGGCCGCCGAGTGCGGTCTCGAGCGCGACCGCAGCTGGGTCGGTTGCGGCGATGCACGCCTCGGGCAGCGCCGCGCACCCTAGCCATGCGACCTCGGGGCGGCGCGCGATCACGGCCACACCACCGACCAGCATGGCCAGCCCGTCGATCAGGACGGCGCCGCCCGGCCCCGGCCCCGCTGTCAGAGCGGCCGTGATCAGCCCTCCGAGCGGAAGCAGTCCAACGAAGCATGCGGCCCAAATTGCGCTGACCCGGGCGCGCATCGCACCGGAGGCGACCGCCTGCACCACGACTGTCGAGAGGCCGACAAAGATAACCCCGCAGAAGCCGCCGAGGACGCCAAGCCCTAGCGACAGCACGAGGCTGTGCGAGACGCCAACGGCAGCGACCGCCAGAGCACTGAACAAGAAGCTGGCCAGCACCGGCTCGCCCTTGTTGGGGCGACGCGCCAGAACCAGAAGCAGCCCCGAACCGAGCAACGAGCCAAGCCCAATCGATGCCGTCAGCGCACCAAGCGTGCCGGCACCGCCATGCAGTTGGACCCGTGCGATCGCGGGCAGCATGAACGCGACCGGCGGTGTTCCGAACACCCCGGCGAGGGCGGTGAGGCACAGCATCGACGCGATGCTCCGCTGCCCGAACACGTACCTCACGGCCTCGCGCATCGACCCGCCGAGCTTCCCAACCACCTGACCGACAATCCTGCCCGAGCCCGCAAGCAGCAAAACGGCGATCAGGACCCCGAGGAAGCTCACCGCGTTGACGGCAAACACCCACGTCGGGCCGCCCCGCGCCAGCAGCACGCCGGTAATCGCCGGGCCGACGAACCGCGCGACCTGGAGAAAGAGACTATTGATCGCCACCGCGCTCTCCAGATCCTCCCCCGGGACGGTCGACGCGAGCACCCCCTGAAGAGCCGGATAGCTCAGCGTCCCGAGGCTCCCGCCGATCACCGCGATCGCGCCCAGGAGCGGGACACTGAGCGCGCCGGTCTGCCACAGCACCGCGAGCAAGACTGCCACGCCCATGTTCGCCCCCTGGAAGGTCAGCAGGAGGCGGCGGCGGTCATAGCGGTCGGCGAGAACTCCGGCCGGAAGCCCCCACACCAGGTTCGGGATGGTGTTCAAAAAGCCGATGATCCCGAGCGCCGCCGGCGACCCGCCAAGCAGCAGCACAACGTAGCCGAACGCGGCCGCCTCGACCCAATTGCCCGTCAGCGAAAGCAACACGCCCGCAGAAAAAAGCCGGAAACGCTGATGATGCAACGCGGCGAACGGCCCACGGCGCGCCACACTCGGGCTCACCGCCGGCCCTCCAGCGTCAAGCAGAACCGTCGCCCCTTGCCCGTTCTCGAGCCCAGCCACGCCGCCAACGATCGCGTACGCCTCGAATCCCCGATCCTTCAGCCAGTGCGCCACACGGACGCTCGTCGCCTCGCGTAGTCAGGTACAGCCGAGGCCGGGTGGACGGCTCGCGCTGGCCGACATCGTGACCAAGCGGGAGATCGCAACTCGCACTGCAGGCCAGGCCGATCTTTGGACCGCGTGCATTGCCGGCGCCAGCCAGATAGATCGATATCTGGAGGACATCGGGGCCGCCGGCCTCAAGCTGCGGATCGTCCTGGACAACCCCGCCTACCGCTTCACGAGTGACCGGGCGCAGCGCACGAGCGGCAAGTACGGCGCGCACAGCGTGTCGCTGGTCGCGCTCAAGCCGGTACCTGGATCCCACCCACACCGACACAACGACCCCGGAGGTCTCCAATGAGCTCACGGCAATGTTCGCCGAGGCCCAGGCCGCGAAAGCGTTCGTCAACGAGGCAGCCCCGCGCATCGTCGACCGCGCCCTCGCCCTCTCCGGCGGCGCCGGCTACGTCAACGGCAGCCCGCTCGCCCGCGCCTACCGCGACGTCAAGGCCGGGTCCTTCATGCACCCGCTCGGCGCCAACCGCGCCTACGACTACCTCGACCACATCGCCCTCGGCGAACCGACCCCGCTCCACTGAGATGGCGCTCGCAGCCCCAGGCAACCCCGCACCGGCGCGAGACGCTCGCTCGTTCCGCGACGCGCTCGCCAAGGTTCGCGATCGGCGTGGCGTTCGTCACGGCGGCGCCAAACGGCGAATCAGCCGGTCTGATCGTGAACTCGCTCGCGTCAGTCTCGCTCGAGCCGCCTCTCGTCTCATTCTGTCCGTCCCGCCGCTCGCTCACGTGGTCTCGCATGCGGCAGACGAAGCGGTTCGCCGTGAACGTACTAGGACGACAACACGAGCACTTCGTCGAACGCGCGACCCCCACCCGCCGCAGACCGATTCGCCGGCCTGGACCTGCAAAGTGCAAACACCCCGGAAGGCCGACTGAGCTCAGGTTGAGGCGTCGCGGCGGTGCGCAGTCGTCAAAAAATCATTCGACGGTGCCGTCGCTCGCTCGGAGCTCGCCTACGGTGCGCTGCAGGAAGGCCTGGCGCGCGTCGTTGTCCTCAAGCTCGATCGCGCGTTCATACGCCTCGATCGCCTCCGCACTGCGTCCTAGCCGTCGCAGGATCTCGCCACGGGTGGCGTGGAAGTATGCGTACTGCTCGAGGGGCTCGGCGAGCCGGGCAAGGCCGGCGTATGCGGGTTCCGGCCCGTCGGCCATTGCAACCGCCGCGAGCCGGTTGAGCTCGATCACGGGGGAAGGGGCGACGCGCATCAGCGTTCGGTAGAGGCGTGCGATGCGGGGCCAGTTGGTGTCGCTGGCGTCGACGGCAAGCGCGTGCTCAGCGGCAATCGCCGCCTGGATGAAGTAGCGGCCGGGCTCGGCATGGCGAGCCGCCTGCTCGAGTTCGACCAGGCCCATTCGGATGGCGTCCTCGTCCCACCCGCTGCGGTCCTGCTCGGCGAGCAGGATGGGCTGGCCGTGCCGGTCGACGCGGGCGTTGCGCCGCGAGTTGGTCAGCAGCATCAGTGCGAACAGCGCGCGCACCTCGGATTCAGCCGGCATGAGCAGACTCAGCATCCGCGCCAGGCACAGCGCCTCATCGCACAGATCGGTGCGGACGAGCGCCGTGCCGCTGCTGGCGGCGTAGCCCTCGTTGAAGATCAGGTAGATCACGGCCAGCACTCCCTCGAGCCTCTCCGCGAGCCGGTCTGGTGCAAGCACCTCGTACGGGATCCGCGTGGCGCGTATCTTGCGCTTGGCCCGGACGAGCCGCTGAGCGAGCGTCGCCTCGGGAAGCAGAAACGCCCGTGCGATCTCCGGCGTCGAGAGCCCGCCCACCGTGCGGAGGGTCAACGCGACCCGCGCGTCGAGTGACAGGGCCGGATGACAGCAGCTGAAGATCAGCCGCAGCCGCTCGTCCTCGACCTCGACGCAGTCTTCAACCGCGTCCGCCGACGGCATCACGGCAAACTCTCTGTCGGCGCGACTACGATCGCGGCGCATCCCGTCGAGCGCGCGGTTGCGGGCCACGACGGCGAGCCAGCCGCCCGGGTTGTCGGGCAGCCCGTCACGCGGCCATTGCCGTAGCGCGATCGCGCACGCCTCCTGCAGCGCCTCCTCCGCTGCTCCGAAGTCGCCGGTGACGCGGATCAGCCATGCGAGCACGCGACCGTAGTGCTCCCGGAACACCTGATCCAGGTCGGATCGACCGCTTGGTCTGGTCGGCAGGGTCACATCTGCGCGTTCATCTCGAGCAGCGGACGGACTTCGACTGCGCCATGGCGCGCGCCCGGGATCCGCCCGGCGAACGCGAGCGCCTGGTCGAGGTTGTCGCACTCGAAGACGAAATAGCCGCTCAGCTGTTCCTTGGTCTCAGCGAACGGCCCGTCGGTGAGCAACGTCTCCCCCTGCCGGACCCGAACCACAGTCGCCGACGAAGGGTGATCGAGCACTTCGCCGCCACGCAAGACGCCCTCACGCGCGGCGGATTCGGCGAACTCGCGGTAGCGCGCCCCCTCCACGCGGTCGAACTCGTCCTCCTCGTTCCAGATGGTCCAGATCGTCGCCAGATATCGCATCGAGGCTTCTCCCGATCACCGCCCGATCTGGCCGGCGGCCCACCAACACAACAACGCCGCCGGCCCGTACCTGGCAGTCTGCTACATCGCGGCCACGCCGACCACGTGCCCTTGCTCATCGGCCAGGAGCCCGAAGGTCACGCCCGGGACACTTGTACTGGGTTGCACGGTCTTTCCACCGAGCGCCTCGGCGCGCTTCAGGGTTCCCTCGACGTCCTCGACCCCCACGAAGAACACGACCGCGTCGCTCCCTCCCTGCACGGGGCCGATCCCACCGGGAATGGCATTCTGGGCGCCCGTGTCCACATACGTGTACCCAGGGATGCCACCGTCCGAGTACTTCCACCCGAACAGATCGGCGAAGAACCCGCGGGTCGCGTCGGGGTCCTGCGAGCGAATCTCGAAATGCACGACAGGGTGGGCCATGCGTTGCTCCTTTCCAACCCGTTGCGCCGGCCACAGACCGGCCTCTCACTCACAGAGACGAAGCCGCGCTCCGCGGAATCGACATGCACGCGAGATTTGTCGGACCGCTACGGCCGACGCCCTACGGCGCCGTTCACCGCGGTGTACAGCGGCGTGCGCTCACGAGAACGGCCGGGGTGAGACCAGGCGCGGACGTTACAGCTGCACGAAGATCGACTTCGGCTCGAGGTACGCGCCGAGCCCGGCAGCGCCGTGCTCGCGGCCGACGCCTGAGGCCTTGAAGCCGCCGAACGGCGCCGCCGCGTCGACGATGCCCCACGCGTTTACATAGACCGACCCGGCGCGCAGCTGCGCGGCGAGGCGGTGAGCGTTGGAGATGTCGCGCGTCCACACGCCGGCGGCGAGGCCGTACTCGGCGTCGTTGGCCCGCCGAGCGACCTCCTCGAGCGACTCGTATGGCTGCGCGATAAGCACCGGGCCGAAGATCTCCTCGCGCACGATACGCGCGCCGTCGTCGGTCGTTGTGAACAGCGTCGGCTCCACGTAGTAGCCGCCGTTGCCGAACTCGGTCTTGCCGCCAGCGACGAGCTCGGATTCGGAGCGGCCGACGTCGATATAGCTCCTAACGCGCTCGTGCTGCTCGGCCGAGACCAGCGGGCCCACGAACGTATCCGGGTCCAGGCCCGGGCCGGGAACCGTCCGGCTGGCCTGGTCTGCCAGTGCGTCGACAACGTCGTCGAACATCGACCTCGGCACGAGCAGTCGCGACGCGGCGTTGCACGCCTGTCCGCTGTTGTAGTAGATGCCGGTGAAGGCGCCCTTGACGGCCCGCTTGACGTCGGCGTCGGGCAGCAGGATGTTCGGCGACTTACCGCCGAGCTCGAGCGTCACGCGCTTGAGCGCACGGCCCGCGCGAGCGGCGATCTCCCGCCCCACAGCGGTCGAGCCGGTAAATGCGACCTTGTCGACGCCGGGGTGGTCGACGAGCGCTGCGCCGGTCCGGCCGTCGCCCGTGACGACGTTAAGCACGCCAGCCGGAATACCTGCCTCGAGAGCAAGCTCGCCGAGCTTTAGTGCACTCAGCGGCGTCTGCTCAGCGGGTTTGAGCACGGTGGTGCAGCCAGCGGCCAGCGCGGGGGCGACCTTCCATACCGCCATCAGCAGCGGGAAGTTCCAGGGAATGATCTGACCACAGACGCCGACCGGCTCGCGCGCGGTGTAGCAGAGTACATCGCGCGCGGACACCGGCACGACGGCGCCCTCGATCTTCGTCGGCCAGCCCGCGAAGTAGTCGAGGTGCGCCACGGACTTTGCGACGTCGACAGAGCGCGCGAACGTGACCGGCTTGCCATTGTCCAGCGACTCGAGCTGTGCCAGCTCGTCGGCGTGCGCCTCGATCAGCGCGGCCAGCGTGCCGAGCCGACGCCCGCGGTCCGCGGCGCTCATTCTGCGCCAGTCCGAGCCATCGGCGAACGCGCGGCGCGCCGCCGCGACGGCGTGGTCGACGTCCTCCGCGCCCGCATGACTGACCGTGGCCAGGCGCTCGCCGGTTGACGGGTCCGGGGTGTCGAACGTCCGCCCGTCGGCGGCGGGTACCCGCTTGCCGTCGATCAGCAGCGGGTGGCTGTCGGCGGCGAGGAACTCGCGGACGGCGTCGACGATCTGTGTTGCGGCCATGGGGGTCCTCCTACGGGGTCAAGATGATCTTGAGGGCTTCGCGGCGGCCATAGAGTGCGTACGCCTTGGTCGCGTCGGCGAGCGCGATGTGGTGGGTGACGAGCGGGCCAATGTCGATCGTCAGTGCGGCGGCATCGTGAATTTGAGCATGCACCTTGTCGGTCGAGCTCTAGCCGCGTCCCAATAACGGACGGCACGCGTGTGGTCTTGCGTTGCGCGCACGTCGCGCTTTGGCGCAGGGTGTCAGATGACGAAGCGAATCACCGTGAGCGCCATCAATTGACCCATGGCTGCGCGAGCCGGGAATCTCGAAGACGACGGCGAAGCGTTTCCTCAGGGCGGCGCATCCGGCGCCGCCCGCGCCCGCGCCCGCGCGAGCATGGAGGAGGAGGCGCTCGCCGCGCTCGCGCAGTGGAAGGCACGCTGCATGCCGTCGCGCTGGCGCTGATCTGGCACCGAGGCGACGGGCGCGATCACGCGGCGTCGGCGAGAGTCGCTCGGCCGGCCATTCTCGCCAAATGCTCGCCCCGCTACGGCCTGCCCGCTCGCGCTGCGCCATTCCGTTCCCTGCCGGTGCTCGGCGAACGTTCGATCATCCGCCCAACTCGCAGATCGCGCGCGCCCTGCGGTCCGATGCTGGTCGTACACGTCGAAGAATGACCGCCACCTGCCCGCATCGGCGCGCCCGCGCCCTCCCAATCCTCCTGACAGCCGTCCTGTGCCTGTTGATTGGCGCCGTGCCGGCACACGCCGGCGTATTCAACCCCTCGCAGCCGCTCGGACGCGGCACATCCTCCCCGGCGAGCGCCTCCACGTTCCCGTGGAGCTCCCCGCTCAGCCCGGCTGGCGCGCACCCCCGCCCGGGAGTCAGGGCCGCGGCCCCCACGCAGGCACAGCTCGACGCGACGCTACAGCAGGCCACTGGTCTTGACTCCTCGCAGGTGGCCGCCCAGCACACCTGCGACCCCGCGCCCGCCGACCAGGCGAGCTGCGCCGCGCAAGTGCTCATCCTGCGCTCGAATCACCAGAAGGTCCGCCCTCGCACGGGCGCCCGAAGCACATTCACGCAGGTGTTCCCCCGCCGCAAGGCGGGTATCGCACCGTCCGCCGTGCCGGCCGGCAGCACCGGGGTGAGCGCGCCGCAGGCCGACACGCCCGCGTGGCTCCAGCAGGCCTACGACCTCACCTACCTCTCCCAGACCGCCGGGACAAGCGACACCGTCGGCATCGTCGACGCCTACGACTATCCGAAAGCAGAGGCTGACCTCGCGACCTTCCGCTCGACCTACGGCCTGCCGGCGTGCACGACCGCCAACGGCTGCTTCAAGAAGGTAAACGAGCAGGGCCAGCAGTCCAACTACCCGTCCGCCGGCTCCGGTTGGGAGATGGAGGAAGCGCTCGACCTGGACGCCGTCTCCGCCCTGTGCCCGAACTGCCACATCATCCTGGTCGAGGCCAACGTCCCGAGCTTCACCGACCTCAGCACGGCCGTACAGACGGCGGTCGCGCTGGGCGCCAACCAGGTGTCCAACAGTTACGGCGCCGACATCCCCAACTCCGCGGCATACGCGAACTCGTTCCCCTGGAGCGCCCCCGGCGTCGCCACCCTCTATTCAACCGGCGATAACGGATACGTCTCCGGCGGCAGCGACGACTATCCGGCGTCCATCCCGAGCGTGACCGCGGTCGGCGGCACCAGCATCGCCTCCGGCGTGCAGAGCGCCCGCGGGTTCGGCGAGTCGGCGTGGTCGGGCGCCGGCTCGGGCTGTAATCCGCAGGAGGCCAAGCCCTCCTATCAGGCGGACACCGGCTGTACGGGGCGCTCCTACGCGGACGTGTCCGCCGACGCCAACCCGAGCACGGGGCTCGTCACCTACGACTCTGGTGACGGCGGCTGGCTGCTGGTCGGCGGCACGAGCCTGGCCTCCCCGCTCACGGCGGCCTACGAGGCGGTGACCGGCATCAACGCCGTCTCCCCGCAGTGGGCCTACACCAGCAGCTCGCTGCTGAACGACCCCGTCTCGGGGTCGGTCGGCACCTGCGCTGTCAGCATCGTCTACATCTGCAATGCCGGCGTCGGCTACGACGGCCCGACCGGAATGGGCTCCATCTCCGGCGCTCTCGTGAAGGGAGGACCGGGCATCGGCGGCGCTCCCTACGGCTCGCTCAAGGGCTATCAGCAGTCCACGACCTCGACCGGCGCCACGCTGACCGCCGGCGTCTACCCGAACGGCCTTGCCACCTCCTACTACTGGCAGTACGGCACCAGCACGAGCTACGGGCAGCAGACGACGTCCACCGACATCGGCTCGGGAACCGCAACGGCCCAGCTCACCTCGACGCTTACCGGCCTGGCCCCGGCGACCACCTACCACTACCGCCTGGTCGCGACCAACAGCGCCGCCACCGTCTACGGCTACGACTACTCGCTGACCACCGCCACCACCCCGCCGACCAACAGCGTCCCGCCGACCATCGCCGGCACGACCAAGCAGGGCCAGGTCCTGACCACCACCCTGGGCACCTGGACCGGCACCAACCTCGCCTACGGCTACGCGTGGCAGCGCTCGACCGACGGCAGCAACTGGCAGGCCATCTCCGGGGCCTACACCGCCAGCTACACGCTGACCAAGGCCGACGAGGGCGCGAGCATCCGCGCGAGCGTGACCGCGACCAACAACTACGGGCAGGCGAGCGCGACCAGCCCCGCGGTCGGCCCGGTCGCCGGCGACCCGCCGGTCAACACCGTCGCCCCGTTCATGTCCGGCACCTCGCAGCGGACCTTCACGCTGAGCGTCACACAGGGAACATGGTCAGGCGGCGCCAATGTCTACACCTACCAGTGGCAGCGCTCCGCCGACGGCAAGGCCTGGTCGAGCATCGCCGGGGGCACCGCCTCCACCTACACGCTGGTTCAGGCCGACGAGGCCCAGTATGTCCGGGCGCTGGTGTCGGCCTCGAACCCCGACAGTATCGTCTCGGCGGCCTCGAACGCGACCTCGGCCATCGTCTCCCCCTACCCGCCGGCCAACACGGTCGCCCCGACGGTCTCCGGCACCGCCCAGCGCACCTCCACCCTCACCGCCACCGCCGGCACCTGGACCGGCCCCGACCTCGTCTACTCCTACCGCTGGCAGCGTGACGCCGGCAACGGCTGGATGGACATTGCCGGCGCCACGGGCACGAGCTACACGCTCGGCACGAGGGACGAGGGCTACGTCGTGCGGGTGGTCGTCACCGCTCAGAACATCGACGGCACCATCCAGGAGGCGAGCGCACCCACCGGCCTGGTCGCCTCCGCGGCCCCGGTCAACACCAAGACCCCCAGCGTCAGCGGGGCTGCTCAGCGGCTCTCTACCCTCTCGGGCGACGCCGGCACCTGGGGCGGCATCGGCAACACCTACGCCTACCAGTGGCAGCACTCATCCGACGTCGGCAAGTCCTGGAGCGACATCACCGGCGCCACCGGCCTCTACTACATGCTCGACGTCGCCGATGAGGGCACGCAGCTGCGCCTGCAGGTGACGGCCTCGAACGCCGACGGCGTCGCCGTCACCGCCAGCCAGCCGACCGCCGTGATTCCCACCTCCCCGCCGCTCAACACGCTCGCCCCGACCGTCTCCGGCAACGCGCAGCGCACGCAGGTCCTGACCGCCACCCAGGGCACCTGGACCGGCGTCGCCAACACCTACGCCTACCAGTGGCAGCACTCGTCGGACGGTTCCACCTGGACGAACATCACCGGAGCCACGGGCACGAGCTACACCCTCGGCCTGGCCGACGAGAGCACAACGCTCCGCGTCCAGGTGACCGCGACCAACGCCGACGGCACGCTCGCCATCGGCTCGACCCCGACTGCGACCGTCCCTGCGGCTCCGCCGACCGTGACCACCGCTCCGAGCGTCTCCGGCATCGCGCAGCGCGGTCAGGACCTGACAGGCACTCCCGGCGCCTGGGGCGGGCTCGGCAACACCTACGCCTACCAATGGCAGCGCTCCGCCGACGGCTCCGTCTGGACGAACATCTCCGGCTCCACCGGCCTCACCTACACGGTCGCGGTGGCCGATGAGCACAACGCCCTGCGGCTGCTCGTAACCACGACCAACCTCGACGGCACGCTCACCGCCGTCTCCACGCCGACTGCGACCGTCCCCGCCCAGCCACCGGTTAGCACCTCCACTCCCACGTTCAGCGGCAGCGCCCAGCGCGGACAGACCCTGACCGGCGCGGTCGGCGCGTGGAACGGCGTCGGCAACACCTACGCCTACCAGTGGCAGCGCTCGACCGACAACGGACAGAGCTGGAAGAACATCACCACCTCGCCGGTCGGCCTGATTCAGACCGTGATTGGCAACGGCAAGGGCACCGGGAACGCGGGCGACGGCGGCCGAGCCACGAGCGCCTCCATCAACACGCCGCAGGCGGTGCAGGTCGCGGCCAACGTCCCCGCCACCGGCGCCGCCTACACGCTGTCGGGCTCCGACGTCGGCGCGCTCGTGCGCGTGGCCGTGACCGCTACCAACCCCGACGGGTCGGCGACCGCCTACAGCACCCCGACCACGCTCATCAACGCCGCCCCGCCGACGAACTCGCAGGGGCCGACGCTCACCGGCTCCATCCACCGCGACCAGCAGCTCTCGGCCAACCCGGGCTCCTGGGGCGGCGCCGATAACGCTTACACGTATCAGTGGCAGCGCTCGGCCAACGGCACCACCTGGACCGACATCTCGGGCGCGAACACCGCCGCCTACACCATCACCACCGCCGATGAGCTGGACGGCCTGCGTGTGCTCGTGACCGCGACCAACCCCGACGGAACCTTGGCCGTCGCCTCCACGGCCACAACCACCGTCCCCTCCGAGCCGCCGACCAACAGCGTCGCACCGACGGTCACCGGCACCGCGCAGCGGACCATGACCCTGACCGGCACTCCCGGCACCTGGGCCGGGCTCGGCAACACCTACACCTACCAGTGGCAGAGCTCGACCAACGGCTCCACCTGGACGAGCATCTCTGGCGCCACCACCCTCACCTACACGGTCGCCCAGGTCGACGAAGGCGCGAAGCTCCGCCTGCTCGTGACCGCCACCAACCCCGACGGGACGCTCGCGGTCGCCTCGACGCCGACGGCGACGGTCGTGGCTGCCCCACCGACCAACTCGCAGATTCCGAGCATCACCGGCACCGCGCAGCGCACCGGCACCCTCACCCTGACCTCGAACGGCACCTGGGCCGGCATCGGAAACACCTACGCCTACCAGTGGCAGCGCTCGACCGACGGCGCCACCTGGACGACCATCACCGGCGCCACCGCCACCTCCTACACCGTCGCCAAGACCGACGAGAACGCGAAGCTCCGCCTGCTCGTCACCGCCACCAACCCCGACGCGACGCTGGCGGTCGCGACTGCCACCACGAGCACGGTCACGGCCAACCCGCCGAAGCTCACCACGAGCGTCCAGATTTCCGGCAGCGCCGTCCGGGCGAGCACGGTCACCCTCACCGACCAGGGAACCTGGTCGGGCCCGGACAACACCTACGCCCAGCAGTGGCAGCGCTCGACCGACGGGACCACCTGGGTTGCCATCTCCGGCGCCACCGGTCAAAGCTACAAGCTGACCAAGACCGACGAGAACGCCTACATCCGCACGCTCATTACCGCCACCAACCCGGATGCAGCGGTCAGCGCGAGCAGCGCCCCATCCGGTCCGGTCAGCGCCGCCGCGCCGCACAACAGCACCCTGCCGGCCATCTCCGGCACCCTTCAGCGCGGGCAGACCCTGACCGGCACCCAGGGCACCTGGGACGGTCCGGATAACACCTACACGCAGCAGTGGCAGCGCTCGGCCGACGGGCAGAGCTGGACGAGCATCGACGGCGCCACCGACCTCACCTACACCATCCAGGGCGCCGACATCAACGACCACCTGCGCCTCGTGGTCACCGCCACGAACATGGACGCACCCAGCGGCGTGCCGGCGGCGAGCGTCGCGAGCGCGATCGTCCTGTCAAACCCGCCGCAGAACACGACGCGCCCGTCCGTCTCCGGCACCGCCCGCCTCGCCGCCACACTGAGCGCCATCCCCGGCGTCTGGACCCCGGCCGGAGCGAGCTTCGCCTACCAGTGGCAGCGCTCCGCAACCGGCGGCTACACCGACATCGCCGGTGCCACCGCGAGCACGTACTCGCCCGCCGCCGCCGACCTCGGCCACACCCTACGGGTGAACGTCACCGCCTCAAACCCGGACGGGTCGGTGAGCGCCGCCTCCGACGCCACCTCCGCGGTCATCGGACCGCCGAAGAACCTGACCGCGCCCGCCGCCCCGTCCGGCACGCTACAGGACGCCTCGACGCTCACCGCCGACCCCGGCACCTGGGACACCCCGGGCGTGAGCTTCGCCTTCCAGTGGCTGCGCTGTCCGGCGACCGCCACCGATACCACGAACTGCACCCCGCTCGGCACCGCGGCAACCTACACGCTCGCCACCGCCGACGTCGGCGCGCGCATCGCCGTGACCGTCGCCGCCACCTCGACCGGTGGCACGTCCGACCCGGCCGCCTCGGCGCTGAGCGCCATCGTAAAGGCTCGCCCGCTTCAGAACACCGTCCCGCCGAGCATCTCCGGCGCCGCGCAGGTCCCGGGCACGCTGACCGCCAACCCCGGCACCTGGAACCTTCCCACCACGTCGGTCAGCTACGCCTGGCAGCGCTGCAACGCCGACGGGACCTCGGGCTGCGCGCAGGCGGCCACCGGGCAGAGCTACCCGCTCACCAGCGCCGACGCGAACCACGCCATCGTCCTGTACGCGACCGCGACCGGCGCCGCTGGCCAGAGCGCGACCGCCCACAGCCCGGCGCTCACCATCTCCGCCCAACCCCTGCCGCAGGTCACGGTCGCCCCGAGCGTGACCGGTACCGCGCAGCGCACCTACACGCTGACCGCCGCTCCGGGCACCTGGACGAACAACCCGACACTGGCCGGCGTCTGGCAGCGCTGCAACACGAGCGGGCAGGGATGCGCCGATGTTCCCGGGGCCACCGGCCTCACCTACACGCTGACCAAGGCCGACGAGGGCGCCACGTTCACCTACAAGGTGACGGCGACGAATACCGCCGGGAGCACCATCGCCGCCGCCCAACCGAGCGCGGTCGTCGCCGCGAACCTGCCCGTCGCCACACACTCGCCGGTCCTCACCGGCATCTCCTATATGCAGGACGTGCAGGTCGGCATCGTGCCCGGCTCCGCGACCTGGCAGGCGAGCACCGACACGACCTACGCGACCTCCTGGCAGCGCTGCGACCAGAACGCGCGCAACTGCGCGACGCTGGCCGGGCAGACGGGCGGCCTGTACACGCCGACCGGCGCCGATGTCGGCCACACGCTCGTCGCGGTCGTGACCGCCACCAACCCGGACGGGTCCGTGCCCGCGAGCTCGAACCCGACGCCGGTCATCACCGTCCCCGCGCCGCGCTGGAAGGCGCTGCCGCTCATCTCCGTCGACCCCGGCCGCATCGGCGACACCCTAACCGTTACCCCCGGCGTGTGGACCGGCCCTGAAGTCGACAGCGACGTCGTGCGGATGATGCGCTGCACGAGCTCGTGCGCCCCGGCCGGCGCCGTCGGCCCCACGAGCTACACGATCGCCGACGCCGACCTCGGCGCGGTCCTGCGTGTGCAGGAGGTCGCCTCGAACGCCGGCGGCGCGACCGCCGTCTGGTCCGCACGTTATGTCGGCCCGGTCATCTCCGCCGCCGCCGGCACCTCCGTGCTGAAGCCGAGCGCGACCATCGCCGTGAAGAACACCAACGGCGCGGCGCTCGCCGTCGCCAGCCTGCACACGCAAACCGCGAGCGGCGAGCGCGCGATGCTCGCCCGTGCCGCCGCCGTCAAGCGCCCGCCGAGTCGCACCGTCCGCACCGCGACGGTCAAGCGCGCCAAGGGCATCACCGGCACGCTCAGCACCTGGGTGTGCGAGGTTCCGCCCGCCGGGTCCACGACCGCGATGAAGTGCACGGCCAAGACCCGCATTCGCCAGGCCACGACCGTGAAGCTGCCGGCCAGCATGACCGCCGGCAAGCTGCGGGTAGTGGTCGTCCGCCGCTAACCGGGGGAGATCGCCGGTTTTGTCCAGTCCCTACACGTACGGTCGCGCCATGAGAACCAAGTTGCGCCGCTCAGCGCGCCACGGATGCGCGCTCCGGACCAGGGTCACTGGAGGGCGACACGCCGGCATACAAGCTGGGGGGATTTCGGCGCTTCGTCATGCCGCTGCGCTGCTCACACTCGCCGTCTGCCTGTTGACGTTCTGCGCCCCGGCCGGAGCCCGGGCGCAGAGCACCGCGCTCTCCCGGATCACCGACTCACTGACCGGCCAGACGAACCTCGGGCCGCTGAGCGCCGCGAACCTGACCGCGGCCGCCGTCGGGCCCGTCGACTCCGACCCACCGGTCAACACGGTGGCTCCGCTCTTGAGCGGAACCTCGCAGCGCACCTACACGCTCAGCGTCACGCAGGGAACCTGGCGGGGCGCAGGCAACATCTACGCCTACCAGTGGCAGCGCTCGGCCGACGGCACGGCGTGGAGCGCCATCACCGGCCAGACCGCGACGACATACATGCTCACCCAGGCTGACGAAGGGCAGTACGTGCGTGCGCTCGTCACCGCCTCGAACCCGGACGGCATCGCCGCACAGCCGTCGAACGCGACCGCGGCCATCGTCTCCCCGTACCCGCCGGCGAACACCGTGCCGCCCCTGGTCACCGGCACGCCGCAGCGCGGCTCTCTGCTCGCCGCCACGACCGGCACCTGGACAGGACCGGGGCTGACCCTGAGCTACCAGTGGCAGCATGACGCCGGCGAGGGCTTCGAAGACATCCCCGCCGCCACGACGGGCCTCTACAGCCTTCAGGCATCCGACGAGAACACCGCGGTCCGCGTCGTCGTCACCGCCACGAATCTCGACGGGACGGTGAAGCAGGCAAGCCGGCCGACCACGCTCGTCACCGGCGCCGGCCCGACGAACCAGACCGCCCCCGCCCTCAGCGGCAACGCCCAGCGAGCCTCCACGCTCACCGCGTCGCTGGGCTCGTGGACCGGGCAGGGCAACTCCTACGCCTACCAGTGGCAGCGATCGACTGACGGGAACACCTGGACGGACCTCCCCGGCGCCACCGCGGCGAGCTACCTGATCGCCGCCGCCGACGAGCACAGCCAACTGCGCGTTCAGGTGACGGCCACCAACCCCGACGGCAGCGCCGCCGCCCAGAGCACGCCCACCGCCGTCATTGCCTCAGCGCCGCCGGTGATGAACGCCGCGCCGGCGCTGTCAGGCTCCGCCCAGCGCGGACTGACGCTCACGGCCACCGCAGGCGCCTGGTCGGGAATTGGCAACACCTACACCTACCAGTGGCAGCGCTCGACCGACGGCGGGACGAGCTGGAACGCGCTCAGCGGCGCCACCGGCCTCACCTATCTGCTCGCCGTCGCCGACGAGGGCGCCGCGCTTCGCCTGCAGGTGACCGCCACCAACCCGGACGGCACCCAGACCGTCCGCAGCCTCGCCGCTGGCCCCGTTCAGTCCTCACCCCCGGTGAACACCGTCGCGCCGACCGTCACGGGTACCGCCCAGCGGGCACAGACACTGACCGCCACACAGGGCAGCTGGACAGGCGTCGGCAACAGCTACAGCTACCAGTGGCAGCGTTCCGCCGACGGCACCACCTGGGCCGACGTCAGGGCGCGACCGGCGCCTCCTACGGGATCACCGCCGCCGACGAGGGCAGCGCATTGCGCGTCAAGGTCACGGCCACGAACGCCGACGCAACGACCGGCGCCAGCGCCACGAGCTCGGCTAGCGCCACCGTCCTCAGCTCACCGCCGGTGAACACCACCGTCCCGAGCGTCATCGGCACCCCACAGCGAGCGCAGACGCTGAGCGCCTCTCAGGGCACCTGGTCGGGCGTCGGCAACACCTACGCCTATCAGTGGCAGCGCGACGGCGGGTCGGGCTACACGAACATCTCCGGGGCCACGAGCACGAGCTACACGCTGGGGGTCGCCGACGAGAACAGCAAGGTCCGCGTGCTCGTCACGGCCACCAACCCTGACGGCACGATCGGCGCCGCCAGCGCGCCCACAGCCACCATCCCCACCGCGCCGCCGACCAACTCGGTGGCGCCGACCATCTCCGGCACTGCGCAGCGCACCTACACGCTGTCCGGCACCCAGGGAACGTGGTCCGGCATCGGCAACACCTACACCTACCAGTGGCAGCGTTCCTCCGACGGCAGCAAATGGAACGACATCCTCGCCGCTACCGCCCTCACCTACACGCTCACCGCCGCGGATGAGGGCAACCAGGTCCGCCTGCAGGCCACGGCCGTCAACCCCGACGACGTACTCAGCGTCCAAAGCGCCCCGAGCGCTACCGTCGCCGGCGCACCGCCGGTCAACACGACCCTCCCGGCCGTCACCGGCACCGCCGCCCGAGCGAGCACCCTCACGGTCAGCCAGGGGGCGTGGAGCGGCCTTCAGAACAGCTACGCCTACCAGTGGCAGCGCTCCTCCGACGCCACCAGCTGGGCGAACATCCTCGGCGCCACCACCGCCACCTACAAACCGGGACTGGCGGACGAGAACAACTACCTCCGCGCCCAGGTCAGCGCGAGCAACGCGGACGGCACCGCCACCGCGACGGCCACCGCCACCGCGCTGATCGCCAAGGCTCCGCCCGTCAGCACCACCGCACCGGCGGTCTCCGGAACCCCCGCCCGCGCCCAGACCCTGACCGCCACCGCCGGCACCTGGTCCGGTCCGGACAACACCTACGCCTACCAGTGGCAGCGCTCCGCCGACAGCCGCACGTGGACGAACATCTCCGGCGCCGGCGCGCTCACCTACACCCTCACCGCCGCCGATCTCGGCGACACCGTCCGCCTGCAGGTTACGGCCACCAATCCCGACGCGTCCGCGGGCGCCGTCGCGGCCAGCACTCCGACGGCGACCGTGCAGGGATCGCCTCCGCTCAACACCGTCGCGCCGGCCGTCTCCGGCACCCCGCAGCGGACCTTCACGCTCACCGCCACCACCGGCACCTGGACGGGAGCCGGCAACACCTTCGCCTACCAATGGCAGAGCTCCGCCGACGGCGGCGCCAGTTGGCAGAACATCACCGGCGCGAACTCCGCCACCTACGTCCCGCAGCAGGCCGACGAGGGCGAGAACATCCGCATGCTCCTCACCGCCACCAACCCCGACCTGCTCGCCGGCCTGAGCGTCGCCAGCGTCGCCACGAGCGCCATTCAGGCCGCCCCGCCGCAGAACGGCACGCCGCCGTCGGTCTCCGGCGCGGTCAGGCTCGGCGCCGTCCTCACCGCCAACGCCGGTTCCTGGACGCCGTCCAGTCCGACCATCGGCTACCAGTGGCAGCGCTCCGCCGCCGGCGGCGCCTGGGCGGACGTCCCCGGCGCGATCGCCCAGCCCTACACGCCCGTCGCCGCCGACGCCGGTCACATGCTCCGCGTCAAGGTAACCGCCAGCAACGTCGACGGCGCCCAGGGCGCCACCAGCCCCGCCACCCAGCCCGTCGCGCAGCCGCCGCAGAACCTCGACGCGCCGGACGCTCCGAGCGGCACGCTCCTTGACAACAACACGCTGGTGGCCGACAACGGCTCCTGGGACACCCCCGGCGCCACCTTCTCCTACCGGTGGGAGCGCTGCCCGGCCTCGGCCACGAGCATCACCGCCGCCTGCACCGCCGTCGGCACCCCAGCGGTCAGCTACCTGCTGCAGGCCGCCGACGTCGGCTACCGCATCGGCGTGCAGGTCACCGCGCTCTCCTCCGGCGGCGCCTCCGTGCCCGCGGCCAGCGCGCTCACCGCCACCGTCGCCGGCCGCCCACTGATCAACACGACCCCGCCGAGCATCACGGGGATCCCCCAGGTCACCCAGACCCTCCACGCCAATCCCGGTACCTGGAACATCCAGAGCAGCGTCACCTACACCTGGCAGCGCTGCGACGCCGACGGAGCCTCTAACTGCATCGCCGTCGCCAGCGGCCCCGCCTACGTCCTCGCAGTGGCCGACGACGCCCGCACCATCGTCCTCTACGCCACCGCAGCCTCTCCCGGCCAGACGGTCAGCGCCCACAGCCCCGCGCTCACCATCCAGGCGCAGCCACTTCCGCAGGCGACCGTCACCCCGAACATCTCAGGGACGCCGGCTCGCGGCCAGGCCCTCACCGCCTCGCAGGGCAGCTGGGCGAACAACCCCACGAGCCTCGCCACACAATGGCAGCGCTGCAACTCCTCCGGCGCAGCCTGCCAGAGCATCGCCGGCGCCACCGGCGGCCAGTACACCGTCACCAAGGCCGATGAGGGCTCGACGCTGACCGTGCTCGTGACCGCGGCCAACACCTCCGGCACAGGCACCGCGGCCGCGCAACCGACGGGCGTCGCGGCGGCCACGCCGCCGGTGCTCATCCACCCGCCGGCGGTCACCGGAATCGCCTACCAGCAGGGCGTGACCGTCGGCATCATCGCCGGCAGCGCCAGCTGGAACGCGCCGGCGGACACGACCTACGCCACCTCCTGGGAGCGCTGCGACAGCGCCGGCGCGCACTGCCAGACCATCGCCGGCGCCGCCAACACGCTGTACATTCCCGCCGCCGCCGACGCCGGCAGCACCCTGCGAGGCGTCATCACCGCCACCAATCCCGACGCGGCGGTGGCCGGCGCCTCCGCCCCCACACCGGTCATCCTCGCGGCCGCGCCGCGCTGGAAGGTGCTGCCGCTCATCTCCACCGATCCCGGACATGTCGGCGACACGCTGACCGTCACCCCGGGTGTGTGGAGCGGGCCGACGGTCGACATCGACACCGTGCAGATAATGAGCTGCACGAGCAGCTGCGCTCCCGTCGGCGCGGCGAACGCCTCCGGCTACCTCATCGCCAGCACCGACCTCGGCGCGATCCTCCGCGTCCGCGAGACCGCTTCGAACTCCGGCGGCCCCACCGTCGTGTGGTCCGCCCAGTACGTCGGCCCCGTGACCTCCGCCGCCGCGGGCACGGCCGTCCTGAAGCCGCGGAACAGTGTCGCCGTGCGCAACACCCGCGGCCAGGTGCTCGCCACCGCCCAGCTTCAGGCGCCCGCCGCCGCCCGCCAGGCGCACCTGCGCGCCGTCGCGGCCGCCGCCCGGCCCGGCATTCGCACGGTCGCGGTCCGGCGCGCCCGCGCCGTCACCGGTCGGCTCAGCGCCTGGGCGTGCCCGGTCGCCGTTCCCGGCTCGAACGCGCCCCTGAAGTGCACCGCGAAGGTTCGCCTGGGCGCCGCGGCGACCGTGACGCTCCCCGCGGGAATGACCGGCCGCGTCCGCGTCGTGGTCGTCCGCCGAGACGCTTCAGTTTCCAAATAGTAGGAGGCTGGAGCGTCTTTCCGCGAGAGGTCGATCGACGCCTTCCAGTCCCACAGCTGCTCTCGTTCGCGAATCCCCTCATCGCCTTGCGATACTCGCGCACGCAGTCGGTCACCAGCGATCGGCGCCGGTCGGCAGGCAGTCCGATATCGCGTCCGGCGATCTCGACGCTGGCAGCCATTCGTTTGACATCCCACTCCCATGGACCCGGCAGAGTCTCGTCAAAATCGTTGGGGCCGAACAGGAGCCGGCGGTCTTGGGCCGCGAAGCCGCCGAAGTTCGCAATATGGGCATCTCCGCACGCCTGCACGACGATCCCAGAGTCAGGCGTCGCCGCAAGATCCGCGGCCATGACGGCCGCCGCACCCCGATAGAACGTGAACGGCGAGACGAGCATTCGCCCATAGCGGATCGGGACCAACTCCTGTAGACGCGTGCCCGCCTGGGCCTGAAGCACCCCGATCGGATCAGGCCGATCCTTGGTGGGCGACCACTCGCCGTGAGCCGACCGCGGCACCACTCGTCTCGCCGCGCGTCCGCGCTCCGCCGACTCGCCCGAGACCAGCCGTGCCCGATCGGAAGCAGCCACTCGCACCTGGGCGCCGGCGCCGCTCGGAGGGGGATGTGGTTCTGGACGCGTAGCCGTGCTCACAACGTTCCCTCCGGGAGCCCCGCATTCCCCGTGAGACCGCCTAAGGCTGGACCAGCGGACCCTCGCGAGCATCATCCGATTTGGGTGAACCGACTTGCCACGCGGCCGAGGGTGGACGCGCTCGACGAGCAGCATCACCTCGAGGAACGGGTTGGCGTGGATGGCTGGAGTTGGACGCTTGGGAGCGGTGGGAGGAGGTGGGGGTTCGGGGTCGGGCCGAGCGGATGGTTTGACAGTGCTTCTCATCGCTGCGAGGGTTGGCGTGTGATTTGATCGGGGATGAGTTGGGAGTTGTGGTGGATCCGTTTGTGCTCAGCTATGTGGGTTTCGTTCCGGAGGTGGAGGGCTTGCGCGAGGTGCTTGCCTCGACGGGGAACGGTCGCTTCTGCGCGCGTGGTGCGGCTGAGTGGGAGGACGCCGACGAGGTGCACTATCCGGGGACGTACGCTCATGGCGTTTATAACCGCGAGACGACGGTTCTGGGTGGCGTTCCGGTGCTCAACGAGGATTTGGTCAATCTGCCTAATTGGCTGGTGCTGAAGTTGAGGATCGAGGGAGGGGACGCGGTTCGGCTGGCGGAGGTCGAGGTGCTTGAGTATCGCCATGAGCTTGATTTGCGTGGTGCGGTGATGACGCGATCGGTTCGTTTTCGTGATGGTGTGGGGCGTGAGACGACGCTGTAGAGCCGGCGTTTTGTGAGCATGGCGCATCCGAATCGTGCTGGGATCGAGTGGACGTTGAGGGCGGAGAATTGGTCGGGGCGGGTTGAGGTGATCTCGGCGATCGATGGCAGGATCACTAATCGTGGTGTGGCGCGTTATTTGGAGCTCGAGGGGCGGCATCTGGATCCGGTCTCGCCGCGGACGTTCGGTCCTGAGGTGATTGCGCTGAAGGTTCGGACGCGGCAGTCGAACACCTATATCAGCCAGGCGGCGCGGACGCGGGTGTTTGTTGCGGAGCGGCTGGTGGAGGTGAGGCGCAGTCTGTTTCAGACGGCGGACTACATTCAGCAGGGTCTCGCGTTCGAGGTTGCCGAGGGGGAGCCGGTTCGGATCGAGAAGATGATCGCGCTGGCGACGTCTCGCGATCCTGCTACGAGCGATACGCTCGGTAAGGCGGGGACGGCGGCGTTGCGGCGCGCGGACTTCGCGCCGGCGCTGGTGCCGCATGTCGGTGCTTGGGAGGAGCTCTGGCGGGTGTGCGATGTGCGAGCGCGGTGCGATGAGGAGGTCCAGCGTCTGTTGCGGGTCCATATCTGCCACATCTTGCAGGTGTGCTCGCGCCATACGCCGGATATCGACGCGGGCGTTCCGGCGCGTGGGTTGAACGGCGAGGCGTATCGGGGTCACGTGTTTTGGGATGAGTTGTATGTGTATCCGTTTTTGAGTTTTCGTCTTCCGGAGGTGACGCGCGGGCTGTTGATGTATCGCTACCGGCGGCTGGAGGAGGCGCGTGCGGCGGCGGTCGAGGCTGGGTTTGCCGGCGCGATGTTTCCGTGGCAGAGCGGCAGCGAGGGCACGGAGGAGACCCAGCGGGTGCATCTGAACCCGCTATCGGGGCGCTGGGAGCCTGATCTGAGCCACAACCAGCGTCATGTGAACGCGGCGATCTTTTACAACATCTGGCATTATTTCCAGGCGACCCGGGATTTGGCGTTCTTGCGTGATTACGGCGCTGAGATGATGCTTGAGATCGCGCGGTTCTGGGCGTCGATCGGGCACTTCAATCCCGAGCGTGGACGGTATGAGATTCACGGGGTGATGGGGCCGGACGAGTTTCACGAGAAGTATCCGGGCGCGGATGTGGGCGGTCTGCGCAACAACGCGTATACGAACGTGATGGTGGCGTGGCTGTGTGGGGTGGCGGGCGAGGTGCTCTCGTTGTTGCCGGGTAGCCGTGCGGATGCGCTGCGCTCGAGGCTCGAGATCTCAGATCAGGAGTTGAGTGTGTGGCAGGACATGAGCCGGCGGATGTTCGTCCCGTTTCACGATGATGGGATCATCAGCCAGTTCGAGGGCTACGAGGAGCTCGAGGAGCTCGACTGGGATGCCTACCGGGAGCGTTACGGGAACATTCAGCGTCTGGATCGGATTTTGCGTGCCGAGGGGGATGACCCGGACCGCTACAAGCTTTCCAAGCAGGCCGACGTGGTGATGTTGTTCTACCTGTTCGCGCCGGCGGGGATCCGGGAGCTGTTCGAGCGGCTCGGGTACGAGTACCGCTCCGATACGGCGGCTCGGAATATCGCGTACTACGATGAGCGGACCTCGCATGGGTCGACGCTCAGCTTCGTCACGTTCGCTGGAGTTCTCGCGCCGCTGGACCCGGAGAGCTCGTGGGAGCGGTTCCTCGTGGCGCTGCGCAGCGATGTCGAGGACATTCAGGGCGGAACGACGCGGGAGGGGATTCATATGGGCGTGATGTCGGGGACGGTGGAGCTGATGCAGCGCGTGTATCCGGGTAGCGAGGTCCGCGACGGCGTTCTGCGCTTCGAGCCCAGGCTGCCGCCGGCGGTCGAGCAGGTGGCGTTTCGGATCCAGTTTCAGCGCACTCCGCTGCACGTGACGCTCGATCACGAGCGGCTCGCGATCGCCGTTCACCGGGAGGGGGCGGGCGGCCCGATCCGGGTGGGCGTTGGCGATGAGGTCCGCGAGTTGCGCCCGGGTGACAGCGAGGAGTTCGATCTCTCCTCGGCGTTCGCGACCGGCCGGGAGCGCAACGACCCGTGACGAGCTCGCGCGCCACCCCAATCCAGGGAGCGATCTTCGACGTCGACGGAGTACTCGTCGACTCGCCGCACGAGCAGGCATGGCGCGAGTCCCTGCGCGAGCTGATGCAGTCCGACTGGAGCGAGGTCCGGGACCGCACAACCTGGTCCCCGGAAGCGTTCACCTCACGCGTCTACGAGGAACAGATGTCGGGCAAGCCGCGCCTGGCCGGCGCCCGCGCAGCGCTCGAGTATTTCCACGTCCCCGACGACGATGAGGAGCACCGGCTGCTCCAGTACGCCGAACGAAAACAGGCGATGGTCGTGCGGCTGATCGAGGCCGGCGATTTCACCGCCTACCCGGACGCGCTGAAGTTCATCATCGCGGTCAAGGACGCCGGGTTAAGAGTGGCCGCCGCCTCGTCATCGAAGAACGCCGACCTGTTTCTGCGCCAGATCCGGCTCGACACCTTCGCGCAGAAGCACGGCATCTCGTCCGACACCCTCCGCCCCGGGCTCACGCTACTCGACTACTTCGACGCCGACGTCTCCGGAAGGGACTTCGCGCACGGAAAGCCCGACCCCGAGATGTTCCTCACCGCGGCGCGCGAGCTCGGCGTCGAACCCGAGCACGCGATCGTCATGGAAGACGCGGCTGCCGGGGTCCAGGCAGCCACGCGAGGCCGGATGGGCGCGATCGGCATCGCCCGCCGCGACGACGCCGAACTGTTAACCGCCGCGGGTGCCGACATCGTCGTGAACACACTCAACCAGGTGGATATGACAGCGCTCGCCCAAGGCCGGCTCGCCGTCGCCGACCGGTAGACGCCGATGACCCAACCCGAGGGCAACCTCACCCGGCCGCCTCCGCAGAATCGCTTTGACCTCCTGGAATCACCCGACCCCATTGCCTACGTGGAGGGCGGCGCCTGATCACGTGTGACGCCCAGCCGCTGAGCAGCCGCTGCCGCCGCCGCTCGATTCGGAACGGCGAGCTTGCTGAGGATCCGCGATACGTGCACGCTGGCGGTCTTGTCGCTGATGAATAGCTCGCCGCCGATTTCGCGGTTGGTCAGCCCGTCGCCGAGCAGGGCGAGAACCTCGATCTCGCGCGGCGTGAGCTCGAGCTGCTGCAACTGAGCATCCGGCGCCGTGTCGAGACGTTCGCGCGCACGGAGGTCGATCCGGGCACGTCGCGCCACGGCTTCGAGCTCTTCTCGGAGGGGCCGCGCGCCGAGCTCGTCAGCGACCTCGTACGCCGCTTGCACGAGCGCCACAGTGCCCGCGCGGTCGGTGGTGGTGCCGAGCAGCGCCTCGGCTCCTCGCCACTGGGCGTAGGCGGCGTAGTACCGGTTCCCGCAAGTCTCCCATTGCAACGCGGTCTCCGCCCACAGGGAAGCGTCACCGACGTGACCGATCCGTGACTGCTCGGCCGCGCAGCCGGCGCGGCTGGCGCGCACGAGCGGTGGCACGTCCGTGAGCTGTGCGATCAGTCGATCCAGCCGCTCGAGGGCGCGTTCGTAGTGAAGCCACGCCTCGCTGGACGCGTACAGGTCCTCGGCCGCGACCCCGGCGGCGACCGACGCGGGCAGAGCCGCCGCCAGTTCGCCCGCCGCGTACCAATGGTGGGCAAGCTCCGCCGCAACGGCCGACTTCGCCCCCACCGAACCGAACTGGTCGCTGATCGCTCGGGCGAGCCTGAGATGCAGACCCCGTCGCTCGCCTGCCAGTAGGTCGGAATATATCGCCTCTCTCACCAGCGCATGTCGAAACGAGTAGCCCGCAATCGAGGACTCAGACGCAAGCAGGTAAGCCTCGACGGCATCGCGCAGAGCGACATTGAGGTCAGCCTCGGACAGGTCGGCGGCCGCAGCCAGCAGCGCGTGACCGACCGTCCGTCCCGCCACGGCCGCGATCCGGAGCACGTCGCGAACGGCATCTGACTGTGCCTCGACCCGCGCCAGCAGGATGTCGCGCAGGGCTGACGGCAGCGGCTCATCTGTACCGGATGATGACGCCAGCAGCTCCTCGGCGAAGAACGGGTTTCCTTCCGAGCGCTCTAGCAGACGGTCGATCAGCGAGTGCGGTGGCGACTGATCGAGGATCGCGGTGACCTGCTCGCGCAGCTCGGCAGCGGCGAACGGTCCCAGCTCGATCCGCGTTGCCCTGTCGCTGCGCTCGAGCTCCAGCACGAACGGCCGGAACGGATGATGGCGCTGCAGCTCGTCGCTGCGGTAGCTGATGATCAACGCGATCGGTTCCCGCCGCGCCGCGCGGACAAGGAACGACAGGAAGTCACGCGTGGAACGATCGGCCCACTGGAAGTCCTCGACGACGAGAACCAGGGCACGAACGCGCGCTGCGGAGGTCAGCACCGCAACCAGGTGCTCGAACAGGCGCAACTGCGACCCCGCTCCCACAGCCAGGTCCACCACACGGTCGCTGGTGTGGGAGCCGTCGGGCATCAACTCCGCCAGCTCCTCGCGGTTGGGCGCGACCCTCGCCTGAACCTCGGCATCGTCCACCTGACCCGCCAGCGAGCGCAGCGCATCGACGACCGGCGCATACGGGAGCTCTCCCTCCCCGAGCGGTAGGCACTCGCCCACGGCGACAGCCATCCCGTGGCGCTCGGCGTGACCGGCGATCTCCGAGATCAGACGGCTCTTGCCGATGCCCGCCTCTCCGGCGACGAGCACGACCGAGCCGACGCCTTCCCGGCTGCGCGCGAGCGCCGCCTTGAGGGCCGTCAGCTCATGACGGCGCCCGACAAACCGCGGGCTTGAAACGCGGCCAACCACACGCACGATTATCCCCCGGCGACCCTCGGCGGGCTAAGGCTCCGGATCGGCCGGCTAAGGCGAAAGATCAGGCGACTGCCTGATGGCAGCAAGGCGGCTTACGCCTAGCTTGGACGCATCGCCAAACCGGCCCCCGAGGGGAACCAACGATGATCGCACCGCAGCTCCACTACGTACTCGCCCACGAACGCATCGCCGAGCTACATCGCGCCGCGCAACATGCGCGACTCGCCACGGAGGCCGCTACCGAGCGGCGCAACTCGCGCGATGGCAATCCCATCACCCGCCTCGGCGCGCCGCTCGCGCGTCTGACCGCGCGCCTCGCGCCCTCATGGCCATGAGACTCCACCGACCGACACGAGCATCAACCACGTGTACCGAAGCGCGCCCGCAACGGCTGATCGAAGACGTCTTCACCCATGAGCAGAAGGGACAAATCGTCGAGCGCCTCACCGACGCGATGGTCTCGATCGAGGGAGAGAACATGCGGGGCGTCACCTGGGTCGTCGTCGAAGAGGTCCAGAGCGGCGCCTGGGGCATTGGCGGCCAGCCGCTCAGCACCGAGGACGTCAAAGCGCTTGCCGCCGGGACGCCCGCCTGACGAAAACGATTCGCCGGCAGGCCAACCCGGCCTGCCGGCCAACGTCTCATGACCGTCTGACAGTTTGTGCAGACAGCGCTCAGCGGACAGCTGATGCGACATATGCGGCGACCAGCTCGGCGTCCTTGCCGGTGAGGATCCCTGCGGGCATGGCTCCCCCTCCGGTCGCGATTTGATGGCGAACGGCAGGCGCGATCGTGGGGCGTTTCCACGCTCGGAAGAGGGTGTCGAGGTCAAGGCCGATCGTGCCTTTCGCGCCCGCGGCGGCGAGCGTGTGGCAGCGCGCGCAATGGTCGACAAACAGCTGCTCGCCCCGGCTGAGGTGTTTGGCGCCGCAGGCGCTGGTGGCGATTACCGTGCCGGCGAGGAGCGCACCGGTGATCGCGACGGCGCCGCACCGATCGCGGATGAGCGTTCGCATGCTCAAAGACGGCTCAGGCGTCTATGGATCTCCGAGGGCAAACGCGCGAGATCCAACAGTTCGTATTTGTCTCCGTCGGGCTCGGCCACTGCCCGATCCACCCCGGATGAAGAGGCGGCGCTCTCGCGGGACGTTTGTAGCGCTCGTCTCAGAATCTCGGTCGCGCGTCTGGCATTGGTTTGCGGTAGCCGCCGGTCGGGTCCTTGCGGGATGCCCTGTCGGCGGTCGTGCCGGCGGACAAGAGGGACGACAGTCTAACCGAGACTCCTCGGGCCCCAGACACGACGACGGCGGTCAGATGTACGCCCGTCATCGCGGGCAAGCTCGGGAGCCCTAAGGCCCCTCGTATCCGGGGAAGCGCTCATAGCGCGGCATCTCGCCGGTGAACTGCACTGGGTTCTACGGAGACTGGGCTTTGTGGGTCCTAGTTTCTGTTTCGTGTTCGATCGAGGGTTCCAAACCACCTAGCGGAGAAACCAGCCGGGACGATCGGTGCGTCGATCACCGCGGTGGCGGTCTTAGGGCCGCCGAGAGCGGATCGGGCTGAGCGGCCGTTCCTTCCGGGCTCATCTTGGTCGGCGAACGGCGCGGAACAGCGGGTGTGCGCGTACGATCAGGACATGCGAACCACTAATGACATCCTTGACTCGATTGATAACCGGCTTCGCGTGGTTAGGAAGGAGATCGAGACGCTGACCGCCGCGCGTGCCGCGCTTGAGAGCCGCGAGCAGCGGTCGACCGCGCGGCGAGGGAGGACCGCGACTCGGACATCAGCGGCGCGTCAGAGTAACGGTGCGGGTGGCGGGGCTCCGGCGAAGGTTGCTGTCGAAGCGAAGCCCGAGACCTCGTCTCGCGTTTCGAGCACGTCGCGGAAAAAGGCCCGTGCTACCGCTCAGCCGAGGCCTCGTCGTAAGACGGTTCGGTCGGTGGCGGTCGTGCCGGCCGAACGTGTTGAGGCGCTGCTGTCAGACAACGGCGGGCTCACCACATCGGCGCTTGCCGAACGGACTAATGGGGATCGCGGCCAGGTGCTCACGCTGCTGCGAGAGCTGGAGACAGCCGGGCGGATTCGGAGGACCGGCCAGCGACGCGGGACACGGTGGCATGTGATCACCGACGAGGACCGGATTCGCGAGCGTGCCGCTGAACTGGCGGCCCGGCGCAAGCGGACAGCCTGAAGCCTCCCAGTTTGGTTTTTTCGTTCACCTAACGCCAGCTTCATCATCGACAAGATCCGGCTCACTAGGCCATCGGAAAGAGCGCGGGGCGGCCTTCCGGCCTTGCGCCCGCCGGTGGGCACGGTCAATACGGCCCTCGGCGCGGGCGCGCGCTACACGGGCCAGCGCTCCGGTCTCAGGCAGGACAATCAGCGCCTGCATCTGAGCCAGCGGCTGCGTGGTACAGGCGATCACTTTCGCCTCTCGAGTGCCCTCAAATTTGCGAGCGCTTCGGCGCCCGACCGCAACTCCGGGACGGGGCAGCGTTAGCCGTCGACGAGCAAGCAGACGCTCTGGGGTGCGGCCGGGGTCAGGTCTTCGTTAATCGTTGGCTTGGGGAAGGCGAGAGCGAGCGCAGGACGACACTGGCGAGGACACGTACGGGGCGGGTATCGTATGTGCGGCGATGGGGGGATTGCGGAGTCTGGCCAGATCGCCGCGGCGTGGGATTCTGCTGGTCAGCGGTGTGATGGCCGTCGTGATGGCACTGGGCGCGGTGGTGCACGCGGCCAGCGCCAGCAACGTTGTGGCTGGCCGCCCGCTGGCGGTCAAGTCCGCGTCGCTGGTTCAGGACGGCCAGGACCTGGTGTGGCAGGTCGAGCTCACCCGGCCGTTCTCGGCGGGGGGGCTGCGCCACGACGGCCGATCGCTATGCCTGTTGATCGAGCCTGCGCGCGGTGGGTTGGTGCTCTCGCGAGTCTGCCTTTCCGGTCCGCAGCACGGGGCGGGTCAGGTCAAGCTCATCTACATGCCAGTCACGCCGCTGCGACCCAGCGCAGGGAGCGCGATCACTGCGACGATCACGCGCTCGAGTGACAGGGAGTTGTCCGCCAGCTTCCTTCCCGCCAGCATCGGGCTTGGTTACCGCTCGCTGCGCTGGCAGGTGATCAGCATGCTCAACGCCCGCGGCTGTGCCTCCACCGCGCCGGGCGCAACCAGCTGCGCGACGCTGTTTCCGACAACGCCGGCACTTGTGCGGCTGCACACGCCACGGCTGGTCGGCTGTTTGCCTACCGGCCCTGATTGGGTGTTCGACGGACCCCGCAATAACCGCGAGATCGCGCTGACATTCGATGACGGGCCCTGGTGGGAACCCCATGCGTCCAGCTTCGTCAGCCTGCTGGCCCGGGAGCATGTGCCGGCGACGTTCTTCGAGATCGGCGAGCACATCGCGACCTACGACCCGCACGGGACGATCGAGCGGCAGATGCTCGCCGACGGCGACATGATCGGCGACCACACCTGGAGTCATCCGGATCTGGTTGGACTGTCGGCCGCGGCGCAGCGCGAGCAGATCTCGCGCGGCGCGGCGGCGATCAGGATGGCGACCGGCGGGTTTGAGCCCTGCCTGTTTCGCGCGCCCGACGGTGCGGTCGATCCGAGCGTGCTCGCGGTCGCGCGCTCGATGGGGCTCGCCACCATCCAGTGGGATGTCGACCCCCGCGACTGGGCACTTCCGGGCGTGACCGCGATCATCGACAACGTGGTCGCGAACGCGCACGACGGCGCGATCGTGGAGGAGCACTTCGGCGGCGGCCCCCGTTACGAGACGCTCGACGCACTACCGCGCGAGATCGCCCAACTGCGCGCCGAGGGCTACCAGCTGGTCACTCTCACACAGATGCTGGGCTACAAGCTCGTGTATCGGTGAATCGCGTGCCCGCCTCCGGCTGCTGAACCGCCACGACGGTGCCAAGGATGACAACGAAGGCGATCGGCAGGATCTTGGTTGCCCCCGGGACGCTCGCGCTCGCGAGCTGCAGCCCGAACGCCGACGCGGTCGCACCCGCCACGATTCCCCGCGGCGCCATCCACCCGACGAAAGCACGTTCGTGTCCGTTGAGCTTCGAACCCAAAGTCATCAGCGCCACCCGGTCGCGCGCCACCCGAATCGCCGACGCGACTCGCGACTCGCGACTCGCGACTCGCGACGCTCCGGCGCCCCGAGATGGTTGCTCTGTAATCGTTGGAGCAGTCCGTGGGCAGTTGGAGTTCAACTCCATGACCACGTCCTCGACATCGGCTGCGGGACCGGACAGACAACCCGACAGGCTGCACGGACGGCCCGGGCAGGGAGCGCGCTTGGGGTCGACGTTTCCGCGCGCGCCATTGAGTGCGCCCGCGAACTCGCCCGAGCCGAGGGACTCTGCAACGTCGCCTTCGAGCATGCCAACGCACAATTCCACCGCTTTCCGTTGGAGAGTTTCGACCTGGCAATCAGCAGGTTCGGCACGATGTTCTTCGACGACCCCGACACCGCGTTCGCCAACATCAGGCGGGCGCTGCGCCCGGCCGGCCGCTTGGTGGTGGTGGTCTGGCAGGCCCACGAGCACAATGAATGGGACGTCACCATCCACCGGTCCCTCGCAGCAGCCGAAAGGTCGGCGGCCGTTCCTTTCCGAGGACCGGATCCGTTCTCGCTCGCCGATCCGTCGATGGTGAAGGAGCTCCTACAGGCTGCAGGGTTCGCCGAGGTCGCCTTCACCGACGTCCACGAACCGGTCTACTACGGTCCGGACGCGACCACCGCCCTCGACTGGGTCCTCGGCTTCACGTGCACCGGCCAAGCACTGAAAGCCTTAGATCCCGCCGCCGCACGGCGCGCGCTCGAACGTCTGCGCGAGGCGCTCGCCGCCCACATGAAGGACGACGGTGTCTGGTTCAACTCCCGCGCCTGGATCATCACCGCTCGCCGCCGCTGAGAGGAAAGCTGTTCCGTGCTCCGGACTTCTTCATCGTGGGCGAAGCTCCATGAAGAGCATTCTCGTCTGATGGTGTTCACCAGATGGAGTGTCGAACGCGTGCCCGGTGAACGAGCCCGGGGGTCGTCGGGGCCCGGCCTGTCAGGCCGGACGCACTGCGACGACTTCGAGCAAGGTTTCAAGGCCGGCGAAGTCGGCTGGGTTCCGCGTATATACGGGGAGCTCGGCGGCCACCGCCGCGGCCGCAATCAGGAGGTCGACCGCTCGACGACCTCGCGCTTTGCGTCCAGCGCTGATGATCGCGGCGTACACAAGTCCGTAGGCACGAGCTGCCGATACGTCAAACGGAATCGGCTCGAAGGTCGCCTCGGCTCGCTGAAGGCGATCCTGGCGACGTGCGCGCTCGGCTGGGTCGGCGGTCGCGTGGGGGCCAGCAGCCAGCTCCGCGAGTGTGATCGCAGACACTGCGATCTCCGTCGGCAGTCCGTCCTCGGGGATCTGTTCGATTTCGATGACGAGCGAGGTGTCGACAAGACCGCGGGGATGCCGCCGATCAGGCACGCGGGGTCGTGTCCTGGTCGATCACCGCGTCTACGTCTGACCGGAAGCGATCCGGGGCAACCAGGGGAGCGGTCGCGAACGCTGCCAGCGCGACGCCGGCGGCAACGAATTGTCGGGACCTGACCGGTGTCAGCTCTCCGACCGGCACGCCGTTGCGGGTGACGAGAAACGACTCGCCGCGATCCAGGCCGCGCATGATTTCGCCACTGGAGTTGCGGAGCTCACGCTGCGTGATCGAACGGACCACATCACGATTGTAGCACCCGTGCTACGTACTGCATGGCCGCCGCAGCGTTTTGGCCGCCTCAGCGTTCGAGCCGAGCGAGCGCGATCGTCGCCGCGGTCGCGTCCAGGTCTCGACGCGACTGGCGCGGTCGGGCGAGCAGCTCGGCGAGCGTGGTCGTGGGCTGTGGCGCAGCGGGGCTGGGTCCGCTGTGGACGAGGGTAATCGCGATCCCGGCCCGCTCCCCAAGGTCGCGAGCAGGGCTTCGCTCAGGGACTCGGCTGAGCGATGACCGACGAGGAGTTCGATCGGCTTCGCCCTTCGGCGTCCGCCACCGCCTACCGGATGCTCGGCTGTTCGACCGCGAGGGCCGGGTTGCTGGCGTGAGCGCACATAGGTGCGGACTTATGCGGATTGACCGACGACCGCGGCCCCTGGGACGATCGTTCGAGCAATTCACCGCCAGAGCGGAGGGTGTGATGACTGAGTCCATGCTCGAGGCCGACACCGCAACCACCGAGACGACCGACCTGCCCGAGGCGCTCATCGAGCATCTCGCAGACGCCGTGATCTTCGCGGACCGCGATGGAGTGATCCAGCTCTGGAATCCCGGGGCGCAGGCTGTCTTTGGCTACCCGGCGGCTGAGGTCCTGAGCCGGCGCCTCGACGTGCTCATCCCCGAGCGCCTGCGCCCCAGCCATTGGGCCGCGTTCGACGCGGCAATCGATACTGGAGAGATGAAGCACGGCCGCGAATCGATGACGACCCGTTCGATGCGCAAGGACGGAAGCGATCTGTATCTCGATCTGAGCTTCGCACTCGTCAAGGACGTCAACGGCCATGTGCTCGGAGCGGTGGCGGTCGCTCGTGACATAACCAGCCGGTTCCGGGCGGAGAAGGAATCGCGGCGCCGGATCGCGGATTTGGAGGTGCAGGTCAGGGCTTTGAAGGAGCCGGACGGCTAACGACCAGGTTCAGGTAATCGACCGCGAGCGGGCGATCCCGTCAATCCGCTTAGTCATCGCGGTCTCCTTTATCCCGGATCTCTCGACACCGGCAGCTGAGCCCCGGCTGAGATTTTCCACTGCGCCGTCGACCGGGGCGCTAGCGTCGCACGGTTATCGGCAAACGTCTCGGAGGTTACGGTCATGGCTGGAGACGCACTCTTTGTTGGGTGGGGTCAAGTCGTGCGGGGACGCGAACAGCTCGCGCTCCAGGTTTTCCAGGAAGCCGTCGGCTACTACGGCAAGCTCCAGGAAGAAGGGCGGATCGAGCGGTTCGACGCCTATCTCTTGGATCCGCACGGCGGCGACCTCGCCGGGTTGTTCCTACTCCACGCGGAGCGATCCGCGCTCGACACGATCAGATCGAGTGCGGAGTTCCAGCGGCTGCTGGTGCGGGCGGGATCCGTCGATCGACAACCTTGGTGTGGTGAGCGCTTACAGCGGTGACGCGTTGGGCCAGCAGATGGCGCGGTTCGGCGAGATGGCCCAGGAGCTGCCACAGGCTAAATAGGCACCTCGCGGCGCAGCCTGTCGAATCTGGGGCTGGGACGATGGCGACTGACTCCCTCCTAGCGGCGCCTCACGGTCATCGGCGCGGACCGTGGCCGTGAGGCGCGTGCAGGCCGACGCGCACGCGTTCTGGCTGCGCGCGCCCGGCTGCGGTGAGATCCGGCCGGTCACGCTGCCCGAGCCGGGGCGGGACGACGTGATGGTGCGCACCTTGCGCTCCGGCGTCAGCCGAGGCACCGAGACGTTGGTGTTCCGGGGCGGTGTGCCGCCGGCCCAGTACGCCGCCATGCGGGCACCATTTCAGGAGGGGGACTTCCCGGGGCCGGTCAAGTACGGCTACCTCAACGTCGGCGCCGTGGAGCAGGGACCGGCGGAGCTGCGCGGCCGCACGGTCTTCTGCCTGTACCCGCACCAGACTGCCTACGTGGTGCCGGCCGCCGCGGTGACCGTCGTGCCCGAGGGCGTGCCACCCGCTCGTGCCGTTCTCGCGGGCACCGTCGAGACCGCCGTCAACGCCCTGTGGGACGCCGCGCCACTGCTCGGCGACCGGGTCACCGTCGTCGGCGCCGGGATGGTCGGCTGCTGCGTCGCACGCCTGCTGAGTCGGTTCCCGGCGGTGCAGGTCACGCTCGTGGACGTCGATGCCGGCCGGGCCGATGTCGCGGCCGCACTCGGCGTCGACTTCGCGCTGCCGGCCGACGCCGCCGACGGTCGCGACCTCGTCGTGCACGCCAGCGCGACGTCCGCCGGGCTCCAGCGCTCGCTCGACCTGCTCGCGCCCGAGGGCACGGTCATCGACCTCAGCTGGTACGGCGACACCGAGGTCCGGCTCTCGCTGGGCGGCGCATTCCACTCGGGTCGCCTCGGCATCCGCGCCAGCCAGGTCGGCACCGTCTCCCCGGCCCGCAGCGGGCGCCGCACGACGGCCGACCGGCTGGCACTCGCACTCGAGCTGCTGCGCGACCCTGCCTTCGACGCGCTCGTCACCGGGCAGTCCCGCTTCGGCGAGCTGCCCGACGTGATGGCCCGGCTGGCCGCGGGGAGCCTGCCGGCGCTCTGCCACACCATCACCTACGACGGGGAGTAGATCGTGTTCAGCGTGACCGTCCGCGATCACATGATGATCGCCCACAGCTTCCGCGGCGAGGTGTTCGGGCCGGCGCAGCGCCTGCACGGCGCGACGTACGTCGTCGACGCCACGTTCCGGCGCGCGGCCCTCGACGCCGACAACATCGTGGTCGACATCGGTCGAGCGGCCGAGGAGCTGCACGCTGTGCTGGCCGAGCTCACCTACCGCAACCTCGACGACGAGGCCGCCTTCGCGGGCATGAACACCTCCACCGAGGCGCTCGCCCGGGTGGTCGCGGATCGACTCGCAGACAGGGTGCACGCCGGCGCCCTGGGCGACGGCGCTCGGGAGCTCGACGGGCTCGTCGTCACGCTGCACGAGTCGCACGTCGCCTGGGCGAGCTACGAGCGGCCGCTGTGACGGCGGTGCACGTCGTCGTACCCGACGGCATCGACGACCCGGCCCGGCCGAGCGGAGGCAACACCTATGACCGCCACCTCTGCCGCGGGCTCAGCTCGCTCGGCTGGTCGGTGCACGAGCACGCCGTACCCGGCTGCTGGCCGCGACCCGACGCGGCGTCGTTCGCCGCCCTCGCCGGCGTCGTCGAGCGGATCCCCGACGACGCCGTCGTGCTGCTCGACGGGCTGGTCGCCTCGACGGCCCCCGAGGTGCTGGTGCCGCACGCGCGCCGGTTGCGCCTGGTCGTGCTCGTGCACATGCCGCTGGGTCACCGCCCGGCCGATGACGGGGCCGGCGACGCCCGGATGCGGGAACGCGCGGTCCTCTCGGCCGCCGCTGCCGTCGTCACGACCAGCGCGTGGACCCGGCGTCGGCTGCTCGAGCTGTACCCGTTGCCCGCCGACCGGGTGCACGTCGCCGAGCCCGGCGTCGACGCCGCCGAGCTCGCGACCGGGACCGCGGCCGGCGGGGCGCTGCTGTGCGTCGCGGCGGTGACCTTCGACAAGGGCCACGACGTGCTGCTCGATGCGCTGGCGACGATCTCGGACCTGTCCTGGCACTGCGTGTGCGTGGGCAGCCTGGACCGCGACCCGGCGTTCGTGGAGGGCCTCCGTCGCCGCGTCCTGGACGGCGGGCTGGGCGACCGCGTGTACTTCCCGGGACCGCGGACCGGAGCCGATCTCGACCGCAGCTACGCCGCCGCGGACCTGATGGTGCTGGCGTCGCGCGCCGAGACGTACGGCATGGTCGTCACCGAGGCGCTGGCCCGTGGCCTGCCGGTCCTCGCCGCCGAGGTCGGCGGGGTGCACGGAGGCCCTCGGTCACGGCGCCGACGGGATCCGGCCGGGGCTGCTGGTCCCGCCGGAGGACCCTGCGGCACTCGGCGCCGCGCTCCGGGCCTGGCTCGGCGACGCCGAGCTGAGAGGGCGGTTGCGCCGGGCCGCCCGCGAGCGGCGCGAGTCGCTCTCCGGGTGGTCGACCACCGCGTCGGTCCTCGCAGGTGTCCTGGCCGGGGCGTCGCGATGAGCGCCCCGGAGCATCCGGGTCAGCCGGGGATGGCTTGCCCTCCGCGAGCCGGCTGACGCCGCGGCCCGTGCACGCGACCTCGTCGAGCACCTCGTGCGCGACACGCTCCCGGCAACCGGCCGCTGGGTGATCCACGACCTCGGCTGCGGCACCGGCGCGATGGGCCGCTGGCTCGCGCCACTGCTGCCCGGGCCGCAGCACTGGGTCGTGCACGACCGCGACGCAGACCTGCTGGAGGTCGCCGCCGCCGAGCTCCCCGGCCCGGCCGCCGACGGGGCCGCGGTCACCGTCGAGGCGAAGCAGTCCGACATCACCCGGCTGCGCCCGGACGACCTCGCCGGCGCAAGCCTCATCACCGCCTCGGCGCTGCTGGACCTGCTGACCGAGGACGAGTTGGCCGGGCTGGTCACCGTCTGTGCCGGCGCAGGGTGTCCGATGCTGCTGACGCTGTCCGTCGTCGGTCGCGTCGAGCTGACCCCGGCAGATCCACTGGACCGCCGCGTGGCCGCCGCATTCGATGCCCACCAACGCCGCACGACGGCGAGGGGCCGCCTGCTCGGCCCGGACGCCGTCGCGCTCGCCGTCGAGGAGTTCGGCCGGCTGGGGGCCGAGGTCCTCGTCCGGCCCAGCCCGTGGCGACTCGGCGCCTCGCAGGCCGAGCTGGCGGCGGAGTGGTTCACCGGGTGGGTGCGCTGCCGCGTGCGAGCAGCAGGTCGAGCTGGCCGCCGAGACCGACGACTACACGCGCCGACGTCTGGCGCAGGCAGCAGCCGGAGAGCTCGCCGTCACCGTGGACCACGCCGACCTGCTGGTCCTGCCCGGATGAACGGCGTCCACTCGGGGACGCTCAGCCGAGACGATCACCCCGCTGAGAGCGGGAGTCGAGCGTGTGCGCGCCCCTTCGCGCCTTCGTCGCCAGGTAGCGGGCGTTCGTGGCGGACAGGTGCACGCCCGTCGGCACCCGCGCGGTCACGGTCACCCCGAACCGGCGGAGCTGCCGGGCCTTGTCCGGGTTGTTGCTGAGCAGGGCGATCCGCCCCACCCCCAGCGCCTGCAGCATCTGCGCGGCGACGAGGTAGCTGCGTTCGTCCTCGCGGTGGCCGAGCGCGAGGTTCGCCTCATAGGTGTCCAGCCCCGCGTCCTGCAGCGCGTAGGCGT
This sequence comes from uncultured Solirubrobacterales bacterium, assembly GCA_963743345.1. Classification (GTDB taxonomy): domain Bacteria; phylum Actinomycetota; class Thermoleophilia; order Solirubrobacterales; family Solirubrobacteraceae; genus Palsa-465. The sequence continues at coordinate 34,250 of CAVUPW010000025.1, read as the reverse complement.
CGAGCTTGGCGTACAGGCCGATGCCACGCCCCTCCTGCCGCAGATACAAGAGATAGCCGCCGCAGTCGGCGATGCGCTCGACGGCTTCGCGCAGCTGCGACCCGCAGTCACACCGTTCACTGCCGAATACATCCCCGGTGAGGCACTCGCTGTGTGGCCTGACCAGCGGCGCCGGCCCGCGTCCGGCGGAAGTGACCGCGGCGGCGCGATCGCCCAGCCCGAAGGCGAGATGCTCCTGACCGTCGACCAGCCCGTCGAAGCTGAACACCCGCGCGGTCGTGGTGTAGCCGTCGGCGAACCGCAGGGGCACCGACACCTGGGTTCGGATCGTCGCGGTGGGCGTGGCGGCATCGATCTCCTCAGTCGGTCGGACACCGCGGCGAGAGCGCGTAGCGCAGCAGCACGACATCGCCGATCTGCCGGACCTCGGCGAGCGTCGCGCGCCGGTCGGGATTCCAGGGGAAGCGGCCGTCGCTCACGAACCGCGGGGCCCGGGAGTCGCCGACGAAGAAGGGGGCGACGACCAGCTGCAGCTCGTCGGCGAGGTTGTCGGTCAGGAACTGGGTGTGCACCTTGCCGCCGCCCTCGACCATCAGCCGCTGGACGCCGCGGGCGCCGAGATCCTCGGTGATCCTGCGCATCGTGCACCGGCTGGCCGGCGTCGACCACGGTCGCCACCGGTCCGAGTCGCGAGCGGGCGTCCAGCACCCGCGGGCTCGCGCAGTAGACGAGCTTCTCGGTGTTCGCCCGTGGTGAAGAAGTCGGCGCGCGCGTCCAGCTCGACCCGCTCGGTCACGGTGACCTTGATCGGCGACGGGGGGAGGCCTCGGGTCGTCCGCTCGTCACGGCGGGTCTCCGAGCGCACCAGCAGCCGCGGGTTGTCGTTGCGCACGGTCGCTGCGCCCACCAGGATCGCGTCGCAGGAGGCGCGCACGGCGTCGACCCGGTCGAAGTCGGCGTCGTTGGACAGCTCGAGGCGCCGCGGGTCGCGCTGCCGAGATAGCCGTCGATCGACAGGGCGCAGCTCAACAGGGTGTACGGGCGGTCAAGCATGTACGGCTTTCTCCCGCAGCGGCGGTTCGGTGCGCGCTTCAGGCCGGTTACGACGGAACCATGACACACCAGGACGGCGGCACCCGGCAGGCTGGCGACGAGCACCATGACGCCGTAGACGACGGCGGTGGCGACCCCTCGCTGCGCACCGAGGCCGGCCGCGCCGAACGCCCATGCGGTGGCACCCTCGCGCGGGCCCCAGCCGCCGACGCTCGGCAGCACCATGATCAGCATCACGAGCAGCGCCATCGGCAGCATCCGCGACGGTGACGCGGTGACGCCCGCGGTCCGCGCGGCGATCAGGAAGGTGACCGCGTGGCCGGTGACCACCAGCGCCGACGCGAGCGCGATGCCCAGCCACGCCCTCCGAGCGATCAGTCCGTCGCGGATGTCGCCGGCCACCGCGCTCCGGGCACGCGCCCACGCAGATCGAGCGCGACCGGGTCGCGTCCGGGCCAGGAGCACGATGCCGAGCAGGGCCGCCACGACGACGATCGCCACCACCGGCATCGACGAGCGCACCGGCGAGGGCAGCGCGAGCAGAACGACCACGGTGAGGAGGGCCTGCACGACCTGCCCGGCGAAGCGCTCCCACGCGACGGCTCGCAGGGCGCGGCCGACATCGCTGACGTCGCGACCGTGGCTGATCCCGCGGTGGACGTCCCCGACGATCCCGCCGGGGAGCGTGACGTTGAGGAACAGTGAGCGGTAGTACGCGGCGACCGCCGCGGACAGGGACAACTCGATGCCGAGCCCGCGGGCCACGAGCTTCCACCGCCAGGCACAGCAAACCGTGGTCAGCACCGCGATCCCGGCCGCTGCCGCGAGCGCCGGGCCGTCGATCGTGCGCACGCCGTCGAGGAACGGGCCGGTGCCGAGGCGCCAGACCAGCACGGCAAGCACCGCGATGGGGCCCACGAGGCGGGCCCATGCCCACGGGCTGCGGCTCATCCTGGCGCCCCTTGGACGCGGGGCAGCCGGCGTCCCGCCGTCCCGGGCGAGCCGCGATGCGACAGAAACGGGATCTCGAAGACCGACGCGAACACCCGCGCGAACGCGATCGTCAGCGGCAGCACGAGGACGAGCGTGACGACGAAGGCCGGAACGCCCTGAGGCACTCGGCCGGCGACGATCTTCTCGTAGACGAGAACCACGATCGGGGCGTGCGTCAGGTACAGGCTGTAGGACGATTGACCGAGGTTGCGGACCGGCCGCGTATCGAGCAGGCGCAGGAGCGGCGCCGGCCGGCCGGTGGCCAGACCGGCCAACAGGCACGCGACCGCCGGACCCAGCGCCAGATCGATCCAGAGCAGATGGTCGAGCGTCCACACCGAACCCTGCCACCAGATCGTCGCCAGCACGGGCACGGCGGCGGCGAGCGCCAGGCGACCCCACGGCCACGATCGGCGCGCCGTGCTCGCGCCGACGATGCCGGCGCTCAGGATGCCGACCGCGAACAGCGCCGCGAGGTCTGGCGGGGACTGGATCACGAAGGTGTCCAGGCGCGAGACGTGTGGGCCCAGGATCCCCACCGCCGCGACGACGAGCGTGACGGTCGCCAGCATGACGACGGCGCTCCAGCGGCGGACCAGCAGCGAGCAGCAGCGGGAACAGGAGGTACAGCTGGGCCTCGACGGCCATCGACCAGAACGCCGCGTTCGGGCTCCGCGCGCCGACGATGTTCTGCACCAGCAGGCCGTTGACGACGACCGACTTACCGTCGGGGACGCCATGCCCGGGCTGAGGGACGATCAGCCACGCCACCGCGAGGCTGAACGCGAGCGCGGCCCAGTACGCCGGCAGGATGCGGCGGGCCCGGCGGCGGGTGAACGCGCGGACGCCGTCGAGCCGCCAGCCGTGGCGGGCCGGCGACAGGGCCAGGGAGAAGCCCGACAGCACGATGAACACGACGACCGCGAAGCGCCCGTAGATGAACCAGCCCGCCCAGAAGGGCGCATGGTCGGCCGGATAGCCGGGGAAGGCGCGCAGGAACACGTGATTGATCACGACGTAGAGCGCGGCGAGGCCGCGGATGCCGTCCAGGCCGGCCAGCCGCGCCCGCCGAGGCTCGGCGAGCGTGGGGACCAAGGCCGGCGTCGCCGGCTCGCGCACCCCCACGTGGCCGCCCTCGGATGCGCTGGGCGCGGCGACGGCGCTCACCGCCACCTCCACATCACGACTCCGCATTCATCGACGCGCTACCGGGTCGCCGGCTTGGAGTCGAATGCGTTCAGGAAGCGGTTGCGGAACGCGCTCATCGGCCAGACCGGTGCGTTCGGCTTGGGCTTCAGCCCCGGACCCCAGCCCCAGCTTCCGATCTGCTTCAGCACCGACGGGTCGTGGGCGATGATCGAGATCGGCACGTTGTGGTTGGAGTTCTGGCCGCTGACGATCGGGCGTGGAGGCGACCGGGGTGTGAGAGATGAGCTGAGCGCCGAACACCCAGCAGAGCGCCCAGACAGCGCCGAGCCCCGTGACCGTCCGCAGCGCCAAGCGGCGGTTGTCGGCCGCAACCCGGGTCAGCCGCAGCATCGCCAGCGTCAGCAGGACGGCCAGTACGACGGTGCCGAGCACCGCGCCGACCTCGATCAACTTCGTCTCCGTACCGCCGACCAAGGAACGCAACGTCTCGATCCCGTTCCCGAGCTGACTCGTGTCTCCAAGCGGGTCGTACGGCCGGTCGTAGAGCGTGAACATCTGGTAATTGATGACCTTCAGAACGATCACCAGCGCGAGGACCAGTCCGCAGCTCACCGCCAGGATGCGTCGTGGGGTGCGGGGCAGGACGGCGGCCAGGGCGATCAGGACGAGGCCCTCGAGCGGGATCCTGAGAAACCCGTCCAACGTGAGGTCCTTGGGCTCGTACGGAGCGACGAGGGCGACCCACAGGGCCAGAGCGGCGAGGATCGTGAGCAACGCGGCGAGGCCGGTTCGCGCGCGCGTGCGTCCCGGGCGGACCGGAGGGGCGACCGGTGCCTGATCGCCGGCGGTAGGGGGAAGGTCCGTCGGAGCGCCGACCCGGTCTGCGACCGCCGCCGCCACTCGATCCGGCGTGGCGTGCCGGTGTCGCCGTAACCACCAGACGTCGCGGCCGAACGACTCGGCAAGCAGCGCCAGGGCGGCGAGAAGCACGCCCCGGGTCAGACCCGGCGGCAGGACGTCGGCGGCCGCGACGGTCAGCACGATCCCCTGCGTCGCGGCGACGACCTTGCGCCAGTAGCGCGGCGGCAGCGGCGCCCGCATCCATGGAAACGGCCCGGCGGCCCCGAGGAACGCGTAGCGGGCCGCGCCGATCGCCAGCACCCACGCGCCGGCCCAGCGGGCGACGTATACGCTGAGGACGAGGATCAGGAAAGCGTCGACCTCTCCGTCGAACTGCGCGCCCAGCGGCGCCGCGGTCCTGGTCCGGCGCGCCACCCATCCGTCGACCGCGTCAAGCGCGAGCGCGATCGCCGAGATCGAAACCAGCATCCCAACCCGCGCGGGCTCCTCGAACGAGCCCGCGACCAGCGCCGCCACTCCGGCGGCGAGCGTGGCGCGGGCGAGCGTCACCCAGTCGGCGACGGTGAGACGCTCGGGGCGGTAGCGCGAGAGACCGTGGGCCAGCCCGATGTTCGTGATCGCCCCGCAGGACAATCCGACGACCCAGGCGGTGCGGCTGAGCCCGCCGCCGGTCCGGGCGATCGCGGCGAGCAGCAGCAGCTGGGCGACCAGTCCCGCCACCGGGCCGGCGTGAACCATGCGCAGCGTGCGTCCGCGTGAGGAGCGATCGGTCGCGCCGGACGCCCGGACGGTTGCGTACACGCCGCCGGGCGCGGGCGCAGTCGCCACGCGCCAGGACGCACCGAAGCGTTTCTGGACGCCTCGGCCGCCGTCGTGCGCCTCTCGACCCCATCGCGTCGAACGCCAGGCGCCAAGCGCCGCGCCTGCTGCCTGCTTGGGGGTCATGTCAGGGATGACGCTGGCGCCGCGTCAAGCCTTCCCGGCGCCGGCTGCCATCCTGTACGGGGTGAAGCAGGACGAGCGCGCTCCGTTCGTCAAGGCCCTGCAGCGCGCCCGCTTATCGGCGTACCCTCCCGGTGAGTTCGTCGAGCAGGAGAGCTTCATGCTCGCCGGAGAGATTCGGGCGCTGGCGGCTCGCGCCGGCATTGCCTCCGGGGTCTCCGTGCTGGACCTGTGTTGCGGAGTCGCCGGGCCAGGCCGGTTCATCAGCCGGGAGCTGGGCTGCACCTATCTGGGGGTGGACCTCAGCTCCAGCGCCGTCGATATCGCGCGCGAGCGAGCCGGCGACCTTCCCTGTCGCTTCGAGGTCTCGCGGATCCCTCCGCTTCCTGCGGGTTCGTTCGACGTGGTGCTCCTGCTGGAGACCATGCTCGCGTTTCCGGACAAGGAGTTGCTGCTCGTAGAGATCTCGCGCGCGCTCGCGACCGGCGGGCGGTTCGCCTTCACCATGGAAGAGGGCCTGCCGCTTACGGTGGCGGAGCGAGCGACGATGCCCGACGCCGATACGGTTTGGCTCACACCGCTGCAGGAGATGCTCACCTACTTGGAGCGCGTCGGGCTGGTCATCCGCTGGCAAGAGGACTGCAGTCGGTCTCACCGCGCCGTGGCGGATTCGTTGATCAAGGCGTTTGCCGCCGATGCCACGGACATCACCGCGCAGATCGGGCCGCGGGCCCTCGAGGAGCTGCTGGCGGCCCACCGGCTCTGGAGCGACTGGCTGCGGGAGGGACGGGTCCGCAAGCTCGCCTTCGTTGCCGAGAAGGGCCAATGAGGGGCTTTCACCCAACGCCGCGCGGCGGTCGTAGGACCAAGGTCCTATTGCGCTTCCGACCGAACGTGCAAGAGCGTTCAGCAGCGTGCTCCGAGCAAGCGTTGATGCCGAGGTACCTCGCTCGTCTGCCACCAGCTCAGGCGCAGGTCGGAGATGACGTACGCGTATGCCGCGCCGCGCCGGGTGCTTCCCGATCGCGACCGATCACGGCCGGTGGCGGCTCGACGCGAGCTCGATCCGCAGACGCTCGGCCGGCACAACGATCGGTTGTATCGCGCGGCACGGTTCATGTGCAGTTCCCGCGAGGAGGCCGAGGACCTCGTCCAGGAGACCTTTGCCCGCGTACTGACCAAGCCGCGGATGCTCCGCTCCGATGACGATGTCGGGTACCTGCTGCGGGTGCTGCGCAACACGTGCGTGAGTCGTCGACGCGCAGCCGCGCGGCGTCCCCAGATGGTGGCTCTGCCGGAGACCTCGAGCCTTCTCGAGGATCGAACAACGGGCAAACCCGACGCGCGATTGGAGCGGATGGCGCTCCACGACGCGGTCGCCGCTCTGCCCGACATATTCCGTGACGTTCTCATCGCGATCGACGTGGTGGGCATGTCGTACCGACAGGCCGCCGACGCGCTGGGTATCCGCGAAGCGACCGTGACCACTCGGCTGCACCGCGCGCGTCAACGTGTAGCGCGCCAAATCGATCCTTAGGGCCCGTAGAAGAATTATGTGGCGTTTTGGCGGCGGATGGACGCGCCTGACGCCACCCTCTCGCCCTCCGTACCACCAGTACGATCGTGGCGAGGGGGTGGCGTCAGCCACGCCCGGCCACTCGCCAATTCCACCACCTAATTCTCCTACGCGCCCTTAGCGCGGGTCCTTAGCCCGGGGACCGCCTGACTAAGGACGCATACTGCTGACATGGACGACTACGCGAAGGCGGCTCACTGCGCCGTCGAGCTCGTCTCGGACTATGTCGCCGCCACACGTGCGGGCATCGGCCCCGTCACCACACAGCCCGACCCGGACGAGCTCGCGGCGCGGCTCGAACTCGAGCGCTGGATCGCCGAGGGTGGGATGGACGCCGACGCGCTCGCGGCATGGCTCCCGCGTTACTTCGAGGCGACCGTTCGGCTCCACCATCCCGGCTCGATGGCCCACCAGGTCGCTACTCCCTCGACGGGTGCCGCGCTGGCCGATCTCGTTCACGGCGCGACTAACAACCCGATGGCCAAGTATGAGATGGGCGCGGCGGGGGCGACCATCGAGCGCGAGGTCGTGCGCTGGATGCTGAGAAAGGTCGGGTTCGCCGGCGATGCCGGCGGCGTCCTCACCCACGGCGGATCGATTGCGAACCTGACCGCGCTGCTCGCCGCCCGTGCCCGCATCGCGCCGGAGGCCTGGCGGGCCGGCGCACCCGCCGATCTGGCGCTGCTCGCGCCGCGCTCGGTGCATTACTCGATCACTCGCGCCGCAGCGATCCTCGGACTCGGCGAGCAGGCGGTGATCGAGCTGGAGGTCGACGAGCTAGAGCGGATCCGCCCCGACCGGTTGACCGCCGCCCTCGACCGCTGCACGGCCGCCGGACGGCGGCCGCTCGCGCTCGTAGCGACCGCGCCGGCGACGAGCACGGGGCTGCACGACCACCTCCCGTCGATCGGCGCGTTCTGCTCCGATCACGGGATCTGGTTGCACGTCGACGCCGCGCACGGCGGCTCGGCTCTGCTGTCCGAGCGCGACCGCGGCCGGCTCGCCGGTATCGAGCGAGCCGATTCGGTTGTCTGGGACGCCCACAAGCTGCTGCGCACCTCGGCGCTGTGTGCGGCCGTCCTGGTCAAGCGCGGGAGTGATCTGCCGGCCGCGTTCCAGCAGCAGGCCGACTACATCTTCGATGGCCACGACTCCGTCGGCTTCGACCTGGTCGACCGTGCGCTGGAGACGACCAAGGCAACGCTCGGGCTCAAGCTGTTTCTGTCGCTGGCGTGGGCGGGAGAGGGCGGGCTCGGCGAGTATGTGGCGTCCCGGTACGAGCTGACCCGCCGTTTCCATGACGTCCTCTCGCGGGAGCCGTGGATCACCTGCCCGTACGTCCCGGAGAGCAACATCCTCTGCTTCCGCGTCGAGGGACGCGACCAGCTCGACCTGCGCGCGCAGATCCTGGACGACGGCCGGTTTCACATCAGCTCGACGACGATCGCCGGCCAACGCTACCTCCGGCTGGTGGTCACCGCTCCAGACACGAGCGAGGACACCATCGAGCAGTTGCTCGGTACCCTGCGGTCAGTGCTCCCCGCGGGGCAGACGCGGTAGCCGGCCGCGTCAGCCGGAATTTCTTAAGAACATCTCACTAATGCGGCCTAGCTTGCTGGGGACGAATGAGCGCTCCGCGTCATCTGTGGTCTGCCGATTGGCGAACCGAGTCCGCGGCTCACGCTGAGGCGCTGGCGGCACGCCGGGCCCAGCGCGAGGAACCCGCCGACCCGGGGCGTCCGGCCACGCCGCGTCGCCCCGCGGTCCCGCGCCCCGCCGGTCCCGCGCCCGGCGGTCCCGCGCCCGGTGGTTCCGCGCCCGGCGGTTCCGCGCCCGGCGTCCCCCGCGCCGACCGACCGACGCCGCCGCGCCGGCCGGCGGCTTCAGGCAAGGCGACCAGGGCGCTTCTAACCCGCCTACGGTCCCTCGGCCTGGGTAGGCGGCGCTGGCTGCGCGCCGCGGGCCTGATCCTGTCGCTAACGCTGCTGAGTGCGGGCGGAGCCTATGTCGTGACCTCGCTGGTGGTCAGGGCGATGGGCGGGGCGTGATCTCGCAGAGCATCCGCCGGGCGTGTGAGTCGTGAGCTTCCTCCACCCTGCAGTCCTGGTCGCACTGGTGGCCGTCCCGCTGCTCATCTGGTGGTACGCCGGCCAGCAGCGCCGGCGCGCCCAGGCGGCATCGGCGTTCGCGGCTCCTGCGCTGAGCGCCTCGGTGGCGCCGCGGCGCCCGCGGTGGCGCCGGCACGTACCCATGCTCGCCTTCGTTCTGGCTCTCGCCGTGCTGATCGTGGCCGCCGCCCGCCCGCAGCAGACCGTGGCGGTGCCGATCTCCACGGCCACGATCATGCTGGCCAACGACACCAGCGGTTCGATGGCGGCCCGCGACGTGGCTCCCTCCCGGCTGGCCGCCGCACAGCGAGCCGCCAATCAGTTCCTGGCAAAGGTTCCCGACTCGGTCCGGGTCGGCCTGATCGAGTTCAACTCGAGGGTGACCCTCCTGCAGGCTCCCACCACTGACCACGGGCTCGTCCGCTCCGCGATCGCACAGCTGCGGGTGACCGGCGGCACGGCGATCGGCGACGCAATCCGCACCGCCCTGCGCTCGGTCGCGAGCACGGCGAAGGTGGCTGGCAAGCGACCGCCCGCCGCGATCGTGCTGCTCTCAGACGGCGCGTCGGACGTAGGCTCCGATCCGCTCACGGCCGCTCAGCAGGCTGCCGCGGCGCACGTTCCGGTCTACACCGTCGTCCTCGGTACGCCGAACGGGACCGTGACCGAGAAGCGTGGCAGCGGGACCGTGACAGTTCCGGTCCCGCCCGATCCGCCGCAGCTGGCCGCGATCGCGCGCATCTCCCATGGCCAGGCGTTCACCGCGACCGACGCCAAGGGCCTCGACACCGTGTACCAGCGCCTCGGCGCCGAGCTCGGGCACAAGAAGGTCAAGCACGAAATCACCGCCGGGTTCGCCGGAGGAGGGCTCGCGCTGCTAATGCTCGGCAGCGTCGCGTCGCTCATCTGGTTCGGACGGCTCATCTAGATCTTGCGACCAAGGAGAAGAGATGACTGACATCGACAATGCCGACGAGCTGCGCGGAGAGGCACGTGCGGCGCTGGGCGAAGCCCTTCACGAGATCAAGCGGGTGATCGTCGGGCAAGACGCGATGCTCGAGCGGCTGCTGGTCAGCCTGCTGGCGGGCGGACACGTGCTGCTCGAGGGCGTGCCGGGGCTGGCCAAGACACTGACCGTCAAGACGCTCGCGGCGGTTCTGGGCGGGTCCTACAGCCGGATCCAGTTCACCCCTGATCTGGTCCCTGCCGATCTCGTCGGCACCCGCGTATACCGACCCGACACCGGTGGCTTCGACACCGAACTCGGGCCGGTCTTCTGCAACTTCCTCCTGGCCGACGAGATCAACCGTGCCCCGGCCAAGGTGCAGTCGGCGTTGCTCGAGGTGATGCAGGAGCAGCAGGTGACGATCGGCGGGAGCACCTACGACGTATCGCTGCCGTTCATCGTGATGGCGACTCAGAACCCGATCGAGTCGGAGGGGACCTATCCGCTGCCGGAGGCTCAGGTCGACCGGTTCCTGATGAAGATCCTGGTCGACTACCCGAGTGCCGGCGAGGAGGCGGCGGTGGTGGGACGGAGCCTCCGCCCGCCGGCGGCCGTGCGGGAACGCTTGGCGGTGGCCGATCTGCTGCGGTACGCGGTTGCCGCGGGGACGGTGTTGGTAGATCGAGAGACGATCGGCTACTCGGTCGCGCTGGCGGACGCGACTCGCCGCCCCGCGGCATACGGCCTGAGCGACATGGCCCCGCTGATCGAGTTCGGGGCCAGCCCGCGGGGACCGATCGGCTTGGTTGGGGCCGCGCGGGTGCTGGCGCTCCTGCGGGGCCGGGGCCATGTCGTTCCCGCCGACGTGCGCGATCTCGCTGCGGACGTGCTCCGTCACCGGCTCGTGTTGTCCTACGACGCCCTCAGCGAAGGAGTGACCGCCGATCAGTTGCTCGAGCGCGTGCTCGCCGCGGTCCCGGAGCCGGACGTCGAGGACCTGATCCGCGACCGACCGACTGTGGTGAGGGCGGGGTGACACCAAGCTTGCTCGAGCCGCCGGCGGCGCGGCAGGGTCCCGGGCCAATCCCCCAGCCCCTGATCGACGCGCTCGACCTGGCCGTCAGCCGGCTGGTGTCCCGCATGCTTCCGGGTGATCGGCGAGCGGCCGGCGTCGGTGTCGGCACCGAGCTCGCGCAGCTCGGTCCGTATCAGATCGGCGACGACGTGCGGCACATCGATCCGGCGGCCACCGCTCGCACCGGCCAGCCACATGTGCGCCTGCACGTCCCCGAGCGCGCGCTGACCACCTGGATCGTGCTCGATGTCTCACCGTCGATGGCGTTCGGCACAGCGCACCGCCTGAAGGCGGACGTGGCCGAGGGCGTGGCGCTGGTGTTCGGACGCCTCGGCGTGCGAAGGGCGGGCAGCGTGGGGCTGGTCGCCTTCGGGGCCGCCGGGCCGCGCGTGCTGCCGCCGCGGGGCGCCAAGCCCGGCATCGTGGCGCTGCGGCGCATGCTGGCCGAAGGCGTCGCGCCCGACGGCCGGCACGACCGCGAAGGGCTCGCCGATGCGCTGCTCCGGGTGGGGCGGATTGCGCGCCAGCCGGGCCTCGTGGTCACGATCAGCGACTTCCGCGATCAGCAGGGTTGGCAGCGTCCGCTCGGATCGCTACGGGTCCGTCACTCGGTGCTCGCGGTCGAGATCTTCGACCCGCGCGAAGCGCAGCTCCCGGCGGTGGGACACCTGGCGCTGGTCGATCCCGAGACCGGGGCGCGCATCGAGGTCGACACCTCCCGACGGCGGATCCGGGAGCGGTTCGCGCAGCTGGAACGGGAGCGTCGCGCGGAGCTGAGCGGCGAGCTGCGGCGCCTGCGCGTCGACCACGTGACGCTGTCGACCGATCAGGACTGGCTGCTGGCGCTCGGGCGTCACCTGCGATGAGCTTCGCTGCGCCGATCTGGCTGGCTGCCCTGGCCCTGGTGCCGATCGCGATCGCGGCCTCGGTCGCAATGCGCCGGCGAGCCCGGCGCTACGCGGTGCGGTTCCCCGCCGTGGCGACGCTCCAGCTCGCTGCCGGCGAGGGCGCGTCGTGGCGGCGCCATCTCCCGGCCGCGTTCGCGCTGGCCGCGATCGCGGCGCTCGCCTTCGCGCTGGCTCGCCCTCACGTCAGCTACAGCGCCTCCGTCGAGCAGGCGTCGCTCATGCTGGTCACCGACCACTCCGGCTCGATGGCCGCCACCGACGTGCAGCCCAGTCGGCTCGCCGCCGCCGAGCGCGCCGCCAATACGTTCATCGATCAGCTGCCGGCGAACGCGCTGGTCGGCGCGATCGCGTTCTCGAGCTCGCCGGACGCGGTGCAGCAGCCGCAGGCCAACCACGACCCAGCGCGGGGCGTCATCGACGGCCAGGACGCCAACGGCGCGACCGATACCGGCGACGCGCTCGAGCTCGCCCTCCAGCTCCTGCGCGGCGCGGACCGGAAGCACCCGCCGGCCGCCATCGTGCTCCTCTCCGACGGCGCGGCAAACCGTGGGGCCGATGTCACCACCGTGGCGAGCGAGGCGGCGCGCGACAGGATCCCGATCTACACGGTGGCGCTGGGAACGCCCGACGGGACGCTTCCCAACCCCGACCCGTTGGGGTCGCCGGTGGCGGTCCCGCCCGATCCGGAGCTGATGCAGCAGATCGCCGAGATCTCGCACGGGCGCTCGTTCAACGCCCAGACCGCCGATGAGCTCAGCTCGATCTACAAGAGCCTGGGCCACCAGCTCGGCAGCGTCACGCGCAAGCGCGAGGTCACCGCCGCCTTTGCCATCGGCGGGCTGGTCTTCCTGCTGCTCGCGGGGGCGACGTCGACCCGCTGGTCGGGTCGGCTTCCCTAGTTGATTCCGGTCGGTTTGCTCACGCCCGCGATCGTCGTGAACTCTCGGCGAAGCGATGCCGTCATCAGCGCGTACAGCGCGTTGCCGTTGCGGGAAGGTCCACGTCGTCCTGGGCGTCTTCAGACAACAGTCATCGGACAACTTCAAGCGGATGGAGAAACAGGCATGGCGGATCAGTTGGAGCAGATCAGGCAGTACGCGGAGGTGCTCCTCGACGACGGCGAGCAGCTGATCGCGGCGATGACCGCCTCTCCTCGCGGCCGCAACACCGCGACGGCCGCAGGGGGCGTCGGGTCGATGATCGGCTCCAAGATGGTCTCGGGTCAGGTCGATAAAGCCAAGGCGCTGGGTCTGCGCATCGAGTCGAACATGGCCCTCGTCCTGACCCAGCGGCGCCTGCTCACGGTCAAGATCGGCTACTCGATGAGCGGAGCGATCACCGGGGTCAAGGAGTTCCTGAGCGCGGTTCCCTTGGGCCACATCGAGTCGATCGAGGGCAAGCGCTTCGGCCTAGGCGGGCTGCTGATCATCACCCCCCGCGGCGGCCAGCCGATCAAGCTCGAATGCCGGGCGGGCCGGGCCCGCGAGTTCGCCGAGGCGTTCAACCGGGCGGCGGGACCCGCGCCGGCCGAAACGTTCACGAGTCCCGCCGGCTCGGCGTAGCCGGCGGGCGAGGGCCCGCGGCGCGCGTGCCCCGGAGGCGCCCGCTGCTCCCGCCTCGACTTCGAGTTGCCATGCCGGCTTCAATGAATCCGGGGGACCGGATCCTCATCCACATGCACGACACCCCGGCCGGACTCTAGATCAACCTGGTCGATCTCAGCACCGGACAGTCCGGTTCGATGACCGCCTCGGTCGCCAACGGGTTCGGCCACATCCTGTACACGCCGACCTCGAGCACCTGTCAGGAGGCCCCGTACGCCTTCCACCCGGAGTACTCGACGGCCAGTACGCGCGGGAATACGTGGAGCGTCCACACCTACAACATCGCGATGTCGGACGAGATCGGGCACTTCGAGAACTGCCTGGCACTCGATGACACGGGGGTGAACTGCGCCCAGCCGGGCGCCCAGGACGCGGGCGGCCTCGACGAGGACGACGGCAACAGCTTCTGCGTCCCCGGATCCGACTCCACGCTGGTCAAGATCGACGGGTGCTTCAGCGCTGACGGGGACTGGGACGGCCAGTCCTACCGCAACTGACTGGCCGGGTACGAACCCGAACCCGTTCGTGGGCCGGAAGCTGCACCCGACGCCGGTCCTGTTCACGAGCCCGCTCACGGTGAGAGGCAAGAACTACTCGGCGATCGCGTTCGAGACCGATCTCCCCAGGCTGGAGATCGACGGTGCCCAGGACAACCCGCCGTTCTGTGACCAGCACACCGGCGCGAACTGCGTGAAACCGCCCAACGGAGCCGCGTTTTACCCGCTCTTCACGACCGGGATCCACGACGGCACCCGTCCGTATTGCTCGCGAAAGTTGCTCGCGAAAGACACGCTAGCTTCATCGTGCGGTGCTCTCGTACGTGGCGATCACCACGCCGGTCGCGGTGGTGACGCTGTCGGTGAGCTGCAGCTCCGCTTGGGCACCGGCGGGGAACAGCCGCCGGCCCGTGCCGAGCGGATGGATCATCAGTAGGTACTCGTTCATCACGATCACCTTTCTCATGTCTCCTGTCCTCTCGTGTGCCGGCAGCGCCATCCCTGTCTCTCACCCCCTACACGAACGGACATGGCCGAAATCGACAACGGCCGCGGACTCCTCGCGCGACGCGTGCCCTAGCAGGGCAGCCAGTAGTCGATCCACTGCTCCCGGGTCGCGCCAACCCGCTCGTAGACGTTCTGCGCGCGGAGGTTGTCGGGCGCCGTCTGCCAGGTCAGACGCCGGGCGCCCCGCCAGACGCACTGTGCCCTGCAGGCCTCGATCAGCTGGTCCGCCAGACCCTGGCCCCGTGCGCTCGCTGCCACGAACAAGTCGTTCATGACCCCGATCCGGCACGCTGTGGTCGTCGACCAACTCCAGTACACCGTGGCAAAGCCCGCCGCCTGGTGGCCGGCATCGCGGGCCAGGAGCTGAATGCCCTCGCCGTCCGGATCGCGGATCAAAGCGCGCGCGATCCCAACCAGGTCCTCATCGCTCGGCGAGACCTCGTAGAAGTCGCAATAGGCGCGCATCAGCCCGAGCAGATCGCCCAGATCCGCCTCCCGGGCCCGCTCGATCGAGAAAGTGGGGTCGCTCACGGCTGATCGACGTAACCGCCTGCTCTGGCACCCCGGCGCCGGCCATGTGTCGGTCGCCGTCCACGACACCAAGACGGGCGAAGCGTTCGAGCTGCCGGTTGGCGCGGGCGACAGGGCGCTCGACGTCTACCACCATCCGTACGCCTACGCGGTCGACGGCCACGGTTGTGCCGCCGCGCCGGTGCGCTGCTCCACCCCCGGCACGGTCTCACGCGAGCCGACCCTCGGGTCACGCGGCCGCCGGTAGGATTCCCGAGGCAACCCCGCTGGGCCGTTCCCCGGCCCCCGCTGAGCCTCTCCCCAGCCCCGACACGTCTGTGAGCGCGCAATCGATCAGCCCAGGTGCGGTCGTCTCCCGGATCTGGAGGATCTACCGGGATCAGTTCTCCGTGCTGGTGAGCGTGGCGATTGTCTTGTACGGACTTCAGTTCGTCGTGTACCTGCTGCTGTCGCGAACGGCCAGCGTCGCCCTGGCGATCCTGTTCGCGGCGCTGAGCATCGTCTACCAGGGGATGGTGGTCGAACTGGTCCAGGACATCCAGGACGGCCGGCGCGATCATTCGATCGGCGATCTGATCCGCAGCGTGGAGCCGGTGTTCTGGCCGCTGGTTGCCGTGTCGATCCTGTTCGGGCTTGCCCTGGCGGTCGGTTTCGTGCTCCTGATCATCCCGGGCTTGATCCTGCTGGTCATATGGTCGGTCGTTGCGCCGGTGACGGTCCTCGAGCGGCCGGGGGTATTCGCGGCGTTCGGACGCAGCCGGGAGTTGGTGCGCGGCAACGGCTGGAACGTGTTCGCGGTGATCGTGCTCGTGTTCCTGGCGGTGGCGGTGATCGGCATCGCGGCCGGGGTAATCGCCGCCGGGCTCGGGTCCGTGGGGCGGGCGTTGGTGCAATGGGCCGTGAACGCAGCGCTCGCGCCGATCACCGCTCTGAGCGCCTCGGTGCTCTACTTCGCGCTGATCCGCCAATCCGGGTGATTACGTCGGCGTTGTCGCGCTCGATCGACGAGGTCCGGGCGGAGTTCCCGGGCCTCAGGCCCGGGAACGTGATGCTGGACGGCGCGGCTGGTCCAACGCGGTCGGAACCAAGCCTGATGTGCGCGCGATCACCGACCGCGCGCACGCCGCCGGGGTGCTCGCCTACGTGGACGGGGTGCACGCCACCTCCCACGGGCCGATCGATATCGCCGCGCTTGGAGCGGACTTCTACGCCTGCTCGACCTACAAGCTGTTCGGGCCGCACACGGGGGCGGTGATCGCGGACCCGGCGCAGCTGGAGCGCATGCAGCCCGCCAAGCTCGTTCCCGCGCCCGACACCGTGCCCGAGCGCTTCGAGCGCCGTGCTGTACAACGACCGCGATGACGTCGACCGGCTGCTGGAAGCCGTGGCCGACGTGATCAAGTAGCGCTCGGGGTAGGTTGACCTTCGATGTCAGGTATTCGCCGAGTGACGGTTGTCGTGGTTCGTCCCGGTCGGCGGGTAGCCGTCACCGGCCCGGGCGCGCGCCGTAGTCGCCCAGTCCGCGGGAGAGCAGCTCGAGCGCTTCCTGGGTCTGGCGGCGGACCCGACGAGCCAGGATGGGATTCCGCGTGCCCGCCAGGATCTCGCGGCGGGAGTAGTCGACCACCGCCTGGTGCAGGCCGATCAGCGTCCGCGCCACGATCCACGGCTGGATGTCCGTGGGGCCGGCGCCGGTCTCTTCGGCCAGTACCGCGGCGAGTCCGTCGGTGTACCGGGCGTAGATCTGCTGCTCCCTCGCCAGCAGCGAGGGACTCTTGGAAATCACCCGGCTGATCGCCGCCAGGTGCTCGACCTGCTGCGGGCTCGGTGGACGCCAGGAGCCCACGCGGGGTGGAGACGAAGCGCCCGAAGGCGCTGAGCACCGATTCCCCGGCGGACGCGGTCGCGGATGCTCGCGAGCAGCTCCTCCTCGAACGCCTCGAGCCGGCTGTAGAGGAGGTCCTCCTTGGTCGGGAAGTAGTTGAACACCGTCGCTTCGGAGACGTCGGCGGCGCGCGCGATCTCCGCGACGGGCACCGCCTCGAACCCGCGCTCGGCGAACAGCCGGCGCGCTGCGTCGGCGATCAGCTGCCTGGTCTGGCGCTTCTTGCGTTCTCGCAGTCCGAGCTCCTGACTCATAGTCGCCCTAATGATAGAGTAGACTCATAAGTTTCGTGTCACGACTAACTTGTGGAGGTGCCGGAATGCGCATCGGAAGAAGTGTCCTAGATCGCCGGGACGGCGCGGGCGTGGGGATCGCGTTCTGGGCGATCGTGCTGGCGATGTTGCCCGGCGTGCTCGATCAGACGATCCTGGCCACCGCGCTGCCGACGATCGCCTCCGATCTGGGGCGGCTGGCCGACGTGTCGTGGGTGGTCACCGCCTACGTGGTGGCGGCCGCGGCGGCCGCGCCGCTGTGGGGCAAGCTGGGCGACCGGAATGGGCGCAAGCTCGTGCTGGAGGCCTCGCTGACCATGTTCCTGGTCGCCTCGGCGGTATGCGGCGTCGCCCAGAGCCTCTGGATGCTCGTCGTGGCCCGCGGTGATCCAGGGCCTGGCCGCCGGTGGGCTCATGTCGCTGGCCCAGGCCGCGGTGGGCGACCTGGTCTCGCCGCGCGAGCGCGGCCGCTACCAGGGCTACATCATGGCCGTGTTCGCCGTTGCTGCCGCGCTCGGTCCGCTGCTCGGCGGTCTGCTGGTCGACCACGCCAGCTGGCGGTGGGTCTTCTACGTCAACCTGCCGGTCGGGGCGCTGGCGCTCGCCGGCCTGCACCGGTGGCTGCCATCGAGCCCCGTGCCAGGCGCCGCGGCGCCGGCTCGACGTGCCCGGCGCCGGGCTGCTGGCCATCGCCAGCGGGGCGCTGATGCTGGCCTGCATCTGGCGGCGGCACAGCGCTACGGCTGGGGCTTCGGCCGAGATCCTGGGGCTGCTCGTCGTGTTCGGGCTCGCCGGCGCGATGCTGGTCGTGCGGACGACGCGGATCGCGGACCCGATCGTCCCGCTCAGCGTGATCGGCAATCGTGCCGTGGCGCTGGCCAGCGTCGCCCTGTTCCTGGTCACCGCGACGATGTTCTCGATCACGGTGTTCGTGCCGCTGTTCCTGCAGACGACGACCGGCGCGACGCCCACCCAGGCCGGGCTGCTGCTGATCCCGATGATGATCGGCATCACGCTGTCGACCAACGTGGCCGGCCGGCTGATCCAGCGCACCGGTCGCTACAAGATCTTTCCGGTCGTCGGCCTCGCGCTGATCGCCGTCGCGCTGGTCTCGCTGGCCGCGGTCGTCGAGCATCCGGCGCGCCTGATCACCGCGGGTGTCGCGCTGGCCGTGTTCGGACTGGGGTTCGGCATGGTCGGCCAGGTCCTGATCATCGCCGTGCAGAACACGGTCGAAGGTCGCGAGCTCGGGCTCGCGATGGCGCTCACCGGGTTCTTCCGGGCGCTCGGCGGCGCGGTCGGCGCGGCCGTGCTCGGAGCGGTGTTCGCCAGCCAGGTCGGGCACGCCGGCAGCGGAACCCTTGCGCTGGCGCACGCCGGGCGGGCGGAGGTGATCTCCGGCGTGCACATCGTGTTCCTCGCCGCGGCGCCGGTCGCGCTGGTCGCGCTGGTCGCGGTGCTGGCGCTCGAAGCGGTGCCGTTGCGCGGACCGAGCCGCCCGACGCCGGCGCGGCGATGGCCCGGGTCGACCGCGAGCGCCACGACGCGGACGAATGAGCCGGCCCGCTCGAGGTAGGGGATAGCATGCGCCGCGATGACCCCGGCCGGATCCCCGTCGAGCTCGGCCACGAGCACCGTCCCGCGGGAGTCGCCGGCCCACTCCGCGAGCTGTGCGCGGGCCCGCTCGGCGTCCTGGGAATAGCCGAGCTCGGTGAGCAGCCGCGCCACCGTCGCCGCGTCAGTGAACCTCGCGGGGCGCACCACGATGAGGCAGCCGGCCGACGGCGCCCCGGCCGCCCTGTACTCGGATTCGAGCAGCGCCATCACGTATGCGTTCCAGTACCCGCCGCTGCCCAGCGTCGCGTCGCGGAGGCGCCCCTCGACCACGAACCCTACGCAGTGGTAGCAGGCGATCGCCGCCGCGTTGAAGTCGTAGACGGCGAGCTGTAGGCGATGCAGGCCGACCTGGTCGAAGCCGACCCGCACGATCTCGCGCATCAGAGCGACGCCGAGGCCGCTGCCGCGGTGGCCCGGATCGATCAGCACGCGCCCGATCACCCCCAGTCGATGGTCGGGCTGGATGGTCAGCATCGCGTGCCGGTCGACCCCGCTCAGCGGTAGCTGACAACGACTTCCCCGGCCGGCCGGTCGGCCGGCTTGCTGCGGCCGAACCGGAATGGAGCGAGGATGGCACCGGCCTCGAACAGGACGGCCGACCAGCCGAACTCGGCTACGGCGATCCGCGGGGAATCGAGGCTCTGGGCTCGGTGCTGGCCGGATACCTGCGCCGGGTGCGCGGCGCGGCGGCCGATCCAGAGCAGGTAGTTCTCTGCAGCGGAAACCCACTGGCCATACCCAGCGCGGCGATCGACGGCCTGGGACTCCGAGCTCATTCCGCCCAGCCAGCCGATCCGCGGCACTACCGGAACAGCTCGATCCGTCCCCGGCCGGCGGCCTTGGCCTGGTAGGCCGCCGCGTCGGCGTTGGCCAGCAACGAGTCGGGGTCGGTGTCACCGAGCGCGACCCCGATGCTCGCGGAAAGCTGGTGTTCGGCTCCGCCGGCCGCGAACGGTTGCTGGATGGCCTCCCGCAGGCGCCGGGCGACCACGATGGCCGCGTCCTGGTCGATATCCTCGCACACGGCGACGAACTCATCCCCTCCGAGGCGCGCGATGGTGTCGCCCGGGCGGATCGTGATCTGGAGCCGCCGGGCGATCTCCACGAGGACGGCGTCGCCCGTTGCGTGGCCGTGGGCGTCGTTGACCTGCTTGAAGTTGTCCAGATCGACGAACAGCACGGCCGTGGTGCCGCGCTCGCGGACCGATCGGGCCAGCGCATGCTCGAGTCGATCGCGCAGCAGCGTCCGGTTGGCCAGCCCGGTAAGCGCATCGTGCAGCGCCTCGTGGCGCGTGCGCTCCTCGTTGCGCAGCCGAGTCAGGGCGGTGGCGAGCGTGCTCCCCACCGCGCGCACGAAGCTCAGCTCGCCGCCGTCGAGGGCCCGCTCGGGGGCGAGCAGCAGCTCATCGTCGTTGCCGATCGTGAGACGAACGTCCGGCTCGTCGAGCGACCCGGACGTGGCGAGAGCGGTGCGGTCGGCCACCCGAACTTCGGCGCCCCGGAGCGGCAGCAAGGTTCGCAGCAGCGCGATCGCCTGGCCGGCCAGGTCGACCGGATCGGCGCCCGCCAGCGCTCGCTCCCCAATCGAGGCGACGGCGTGCAGGCGCGCCTCGGCCGCGCGGCGCTCGGAGATGTCGCGCCCGACGGCGAGCAGGACCGGCCCGCCCGAGGTTGTCAGGATCCCCCAGCTCATCTCGCCGATGAACTCCGAGCCGTCGCGGCGCAGACCCCACGCGACGGTCGAGAAGCGCAGAGGATGCTCGGTGGCGAAGTACAGCTCCATGTTGCGGGTGTAGCGGTCGCGCACTCGGACCGGCCAGAGCGTCTGCACGGACTCTCCGAGCAGCTCGTCGCGGGGATAGCCGAACAGCTCCTCGGCCAAGGCGTTGACGAACACAACCCGTCCGTCTCGATTCGCCGCGACTACGGCGTCAGGCAACCTCTCCAGGATCGCAGCCGGGTGAACCAGCAGGTCCTCGAGTGCCTCTTCATTCCGGGCGCCGCCCGGTGCTCCCTCGTCTTCTTCGGCGTCCATGACCTCGACTCCCAGCGTTACAGAGCGAGGCTATCCGAGATCCGGCATGAGGTGCCGGGCGCTTGCGTGAGTCCCTACGTCTCGTCCCTCACGTGCGCGATCAGTCGGGTGAGATGATCGATGAAACGATCGGCCTCGTGCTCGTCTAGCTCGTCGAGGAACCTGAGAAGCGGTGCGCCATGGCGCCTGCGCATCTCCGCCACCGCCGGCTTGGCAACTTCGGACAGGGAGACGATGATGAGCCGCCGGTCTCGCTCGTCGTGTTCGCGGTCGACCAGGCCCGACCGCGCGAGTTCGCCGACCACCAGGCTCGCGTGCGCACGGGTCATGTCGAGCCGCTGCGCAAGCTCTGACACCGTGGCGCGGCCCTCGATGCCCAGCGAGATGAGCATGCTTATGGGGCGCTCGCCGTGGCCGCCCGCCTGCTTCAGCGCGGCCGGGATCTCGCCGCTGCGGCGCCTCCACGCGAAGGCGAGCTGGGGAATGAGCGGCGCCAGCCGGGCGATCTGTCGCCGGTGAATGGTCATGTCCGCTCGATTATCAAGGACACAAGGCCAGTCGTGCCGTGGGCCGGGTGTTCCGTGCTCAGCCGCACCACCGGGCTGCCGGGCTCGACCGACGACATCGGCAACTGGAGCCAGATGCTGGGCGCCGTGAACCTGCTGACCGAGGCTGCGCTGATCCTCCTGGCCGTGACCGAGGCTGCGCTGATCCTCCTGGCCGTGACCGAGGCTGCGCTGATCCTCCTGGCCGTGACCGTGCTCCGGCCTCGGCAGCGTCGTTAGCATCGCCGGGCCTGCGATGACCATGCTCGTCGATCAGTTCCTGTCGGATTTCGATTTCTCGGACGAAATCGAGACCGTGGTGGCCGCCGATCCGGCGACCACGTGGGACGCCCTGATGCGCGTGGATCTGATCGAAGTGGGGCGTCGCCGTCCGCTCGCCGGTCTGCTCGGCGCGATTCGCATCCTGCCCGACGTGGTGTGGGAGCGGCTACACGGAGAGCACCTGCCGGCTGCGCCCGAGCATCTGACACTCCGCGACACGGCCACGCTGCGGATGGGCGGAGGTGGCTGGGTGTTGCTGGGGGAGAGGCCTCAGGAGGAGATCGCCCTGGGCCTGGTCGGCAAGTTCTGGCGCCCGGTGATCGAGTACGCCGACATCGAGGCGGAGGGATTCGAGACGTTCGCCGAGCCCGGCTACGCCAAGACGGTCTACGCGCTGGGGACGCGCGCCCGCGAGGACGGCCGCACCCTGTTGTGGGCGATCATGCGCACGGCCACGACCGATGAGCGCGCCCGCACGTGGTTTCGCCGGTACTGGACGTTTGGCGTCGGCTACGGCGCACACGTGCTGGTCCACGGGCTGCTCGACTCGGTCCGGGACGACGCCGAGGGACGGTCCGCTGCCGGCTGAGGCCCCGGCGTTCCGTGCACCACTCGTCAAGTACGGGTGCGCTCAGGTGATGCGCACGGGACGTTGCGCCGAGGCAGCCGATCCGGCCCACCTCGCGCTCCTCCTCCATTGAGACGGCGTCCGCGATCACCTTGGCGGTTGTCAGGTCGACGGTGACGAGCGTGGCGTTGGCCATCGCCCCGCGGGTCATCTCCTCGATCGGCTCGAGCGCCTCGGCTGCCGAGGCGTACATGTGGGTGGCGCCGAACTTGCCGGCCATCTCGCGATTGAACGGCGCCGGATCGATCGCGATGATCCGCGCGGCGCCGGCCATGCGCGCGCCCTGCACCGCGTTGGCGCCCACGCCGCCGACCCCCATAACGACGACCGTGTCGCCGGCCTTGACCTCTGCGCCGTAGACGGCCGTGCCGACGCCCGTGGTGACGCCGCAGCCAACCAGAGCCGCCTTGTCGAGCGGGAGGTCGTCGTCGATCTTGACCAGCGAGTCCTCGTGGACCACGGGTTTCGCGTCGCAATCGAGAGCCCACAGTCGCTCGATGGCGGAGGCGCTGGCTTGCCGTGAGTGAAAAGACAAATCCAATATCCGCAGACACCGTCCGCGAGGCGTTGCGGGAGGTGTACGACCCGTGCTGTGCCGACCGGGGCATCAGCATCGTCGACATGGGCGTGGTCGAGGACGTCCGGGTGGGCGGCGGCCACGTGGAGGTCGACCTCGTGCTGACCACCGGCTGGTGCCCGTTCGTGGTCAGCATGTCCACCGCGATCCCCGATCGGCTGAATGAGCTGGACGGCGTCGAGAGCGTCGACGTGCGGGTGGTGTGGGACCCGGTGTGGACGCAGGAGCGCCTGTCGGAGTCGGCGCGCGAGAAGCTCGCGCTGCCGCTCGAGCAACTGATCCCCTACCGCGAGCGGCGCATTGCCGAGGAGAAAGGAGCCTGACCCATGGCCACCACCGAGACGCGGGCCACGACCCAGCGCGAACGCAAGGTGTCGGCGTTCGTGTTCGACTGCGTCTGCCACATCTTCAACTTCGATCCGGCCAATGCGCTCGGGGCACCCGGGCAGCTGTTCGACGAGCATCTGTACGCGTTCCACCAGCTGCTGACCCGCGAGGGCGAGCAGATCCTCTCGCGCGAGGAGTTCATGCGGGAGTGGAGCGTGGACGAGATCTACGAGATGATCATCGAGGGCTCCGACACCGACATGATCGTGGCCCAGCCGCTGCCGCTCACCGACCTGTTTCACGACGGCCTGTCGGCCTGGGAGAAGTGCGCCGAGATGGCCGCCAAGCACCCCGACCGGGCGGTGTTCTGGGCCTCGATCAACCCGCTCGAGGGCAAGAGGGCGCTCGACCTGCTCCGCCGCCAGGTCGAGGACCACGGCGCACGCGGCCTGAAGCTCTACAACGTGCGCTACGACTACGGGCAGCCGTTCCCGTGGCGGATGGACGACCCGCGGGTGGCCTATCCGGTGTTCGAGCTCGCCCAGGAGCTGGGGATCAGCCTGATCGGCGTGCACAAGGGCGTCCCGCTCGGCCCCCAGCCGATCGAGCACACGCGCACGTTCGACATGGACGGCGCGGCCGCCAACTTCCCGGACCTGAACTTCATCATCTTCCACGTCGGGCTGCCCTGGCTCGACGAGGTGCTGTGGCAGATCGTCCGTTATCCGAACCTCTACGCGTCGATCGCCGCCACGGTGAACTTCATCGCCCGCCAGCCCCGCGTGTTCGCCGAGACGCTCGGCAAGATGATGTGGTGGTGCGGCGAGGACAAGATCATCTACGGCGGTGAGACGCCGATCTGGCACCCGCAGTGGGCCCTCGAGGAGTTCTGGAACTTCGAGCTGCCTCGTGACATCGTCGAGGAGCGCGGCTACCCGCAGCTGACCGAGCAGGCCAAGCGCAAGATCCTGGGGGAGAATCTGGCTCGCCTGCACGGGATCGACGTCGAGGCGAAGAAGGCCGAGCTGGGCGCGCCGGCGTAGGGGTAGCCGGCGATCGGGACGAGCGCCCCCGGGTCGCCACCGGGGGCGAGCGCCGCCCGGGCCCAAACTCTCGTCGAGCTGGCTCTGGCCCTGGCCACCTCCCTCCAACGGTGGCAGGGGCGATCGTCGACTGGGCCGAGCAGCTCGCCGCGGCCGATGGCGCGCGGTGATACCTGCGTCCGGCGAGGGGCCGATCGCTCACGGGGCGGCGGCGCCCGACCGCTAACAGGAGGTAGCCGTATCCCAACCAAGGAGTAGGACATGACGTACTCACTCGGCGGACGCCTCCGCCGTCTCGCATCTGCCGGTGCGGCCGTGGCTGCCGCCTCGCTCGCCGTCGCCGGCGGCGCCATGGCCGACCCGCCGTCCAACCCCGGCACGTTCGTGATCGGCGACCAGAACGTCCAGGTCGGCAGCCAGGTCACTTTTTGGGGCGCCCAGTGGTGGAAGGACAATCCGCTCAGCACCGGGCTGGCGCCGGCCTCGTTCAAGGGCTTCGCCGTCGATGCGACGGCCACCTGCGGGCAGGAGTGGACGACCGATCCCGGCAACAGCTCGCATCCTCCGACCACGGTCAGCGGGGTGATCCCCGTGATCGTCTCGAGCCAGATCACCAAGAGCGGCCCGGTCATCTCGGGCAACGCCCCCAAGGTCGCGCTCGTCCAGGTCGACCCCGGTTACGCCGGCGATCCCGGTCATCCCGGCACGGGAACCGTCATCGGGTTCCAGTGCGGCGGATCGAGCGGCCTTCCCGCCACCTGATCCGATCCTGTCGGGCCGCGGCGGTTGACCCTGCTGCGGCCCGTCAGCGACAATCAGACCTTCGCGTCTGTCCGCCCAGTCAGGAGGCCCCACATGCCCTGGACGCTCGAGGGATCGTATTTCGAGACATGCTCCTGCAACGTGGTGTGTCCATGCACGGCCTCGTTCGCCCTGGGCGCCACCCTCGACCGCTGCCGGGTCACGCTCGTCTTCAACGTCACCAAGGGCGACGTGGACGGCACCGACGTGGGCGGCCTGAAGGTCGCAGCCGTCGCCGATACGCCGAAGGTGATGAGTGAGGGCAACTGGCGGCTCGGCGTGTTCATCGACGCGGCCGCCTCGGATGAGCAGGCCGAGAAGCTCGGCGCCGTCTTCTCGGGCGCGCTGGGCGGCCCCATGCAGGCGCTCGGGCCGCTGGTGGGCGAGAACCTCGGTGTGGAGCGAGCGCCGATCGAGGTCCAGGAGGAAGGCCTGCGGCATTCGGTTCGAATCGGCGATGCGGTCGACTTCGAGATCGAGGACGTCGTCCCGTTCGGATCCGACTCCGGCGAGCCGGTGAAGCTGTCCGGCGTGTTCCATCCGGCCGGTCACGAGCTGACGGTGGCTCGTGCCACCCGCTCGAAGATCGACGCCTTCGGGATCAGCTACGACGCCGATGCGGGCTTCTCGCGTTCGGAGTTCTCCTGGGCGGCATGAGCATCGCCTCGGTCGCGGCTGCGCCGGCGTCGGGCGCGGAAACCTCGGGCGCCGCCTCCTCAGAGCGCGCCCAGTTGAGTCAGGCGCTGGCCGCCACGCGCGGACGGCTCGTGCTGGTGCTGGCTCTGCTCGCGCTGGCCGGTCTCGGCTGGTGGTCGACCGCCGATCGGATGGCGGGGATGGACGCGGGTCCCGGCACCGATCTGGGTGCGCTCGGCTGGTTCCTCGGCGTGTGGGTGGTGATGATGGCGGCGATGATGTTCCCGTCGCTGGCGCCGACGGTGGCGCTCTACGCGCGCATGACCCGCCGGCGGGGCCTGGACCGCCCGCTGCTGTTTGCCGGCAGCTACCTGCTCGTGTGGGGCGCGGCCGGGCTGGTGGCCTACGGCGTGTTCGCGCTCGGGCGCAGCGTTCTCGGCGGCCCCCTGGCCTGGGATGCCGGTGGCCGGTGGGTGGCCGGCGGCGCGCTGGCGTTCGCGGCCGTCTACGAGCTGACGCCGCTCAAGAACGTGTGTCTCGCCAAGTGCCGTAGCCCGCTGGGATTCCTGCTCGGGCACTGGCGCGACGGCCGTCGCGGCGCGCTCGAGATGGGGGCCAGGCACGCCGGCTGGTGCCTGGGCTGCTGTTGGGGGCTGATGGTTGCCCTGTTCGCGCTGGGCGTCATGAGCGTGAGCTGGATGGCGCTCGTGGCGGCGCTGATCGCGCTCGAGAAGACGGTGCCGTGGCGCCGGCCGGTCACCTGGGGGATTGCAGCCCTCCTGCTCGTGCTGGCGGTGGCGGTGGTGGCGGTGCCGCACGACGTGCCCGGGCTGGTCGTGCCCGGGTCGCACGGCGCGATGCACGCGATGAGCGCGATGCACTAGCGCTTTTCGGTAGGCGCAGCGCAGTCGGATCTTCCCAGGCGGCTGCCGGCCCTCGCTGGAGGCCATCACTCGGGCGGTGGCCGGGCACACCGATCCGCCGGCACACCGATCCGCCGGCACACCGATCCGCCGGCACACCGATCCGCCGGCACACCGATCCGCCGGCACACCGATCCGCCGGCACACCGATCCGCCGGCACACCGATCCGCCGGCACACCGATCCGCCCGTTGCTGGCGCCACGTTCGGCCGCGTGCGGCGCCGGTTATCTACGATGCTCTATAGTAGATACTATGCCGCATCGTAGAAACGGACCACCGAGGAGGCGATCGGCCAGTTTGTGTATCCGGCGCAGCTGTCCACGCCGCCGGCGCCTCCGAGCGCGAAGCCCTAGCCGGGACGCGGCCGTGGGAGGACACGTGGCTCTGGCCGACGGGGGGCATGGGTCATTTCCGCACAATCGCCGCGGCGGCCTTGCCGAGTGTGCGGTTGGGTACGTCAGGCGCCGTCGAGGCTGCGCCGCGATCAGGACCGCGGCGCGCTCATGCGCGGCGTAGGTGGCGCGCAGAGCCGGGACCACGTCGTCGCCATCGGAGCTGACGGGCGGCGGGTCGGCCACCAGCAGCTTGCGGACCTCGAGGCCGAGCGACTCGCCGCCGATCGCGTCGGCCAGCGAGACCAGCGCGTCGGCCCGCACCCGGGCCCCTTCGACGAACGAGGCCACAACGGTCTCCCGGGTCAGCGGCGCGCGGCCGAATACGCGGGCGTGAAGCACGGCCGGGTTCACCGCGTGCGGGCGGATCAGCGCCCGGCGCTCGGCCTCTGACAGGCCTGCCGCCACCGCCAGGTGGTCGATCGCCCGCGTGACGCCCTGCGCGTCCACCGGCAACGACTCGGCCAGTTCCGCCGGAAGCCGGGCCCGCAGACCGGCGTGCTCGGCCGCCGCCTCGGACAGCAGCGTCTCGACCTGCTCGCGGTGGGTGGTCTCCATCCCCTCCACGGTAGACGGAGGGAACGTTCAGCCGGCGGCCGGCGGTGTCTCGGTCAGGTCGGTGTCGTGGTCGCGGTAGGGAGGAGCGCAGGCGCACAGCAGCACGAGGTTCGTGTCCGGTGCGGCCCACAGCTTGTGCCGCGTGCCGGGCGGGATCGAAGCTATCTACGCGTGCTCGGTTGGATGGGGCAGAGCCTAGTGCGATCAGTGGCTTGGGCTGACGACGCCGGCGGCGCCCCCGCCGCGGCGGACGGGCTCCGCAGCGGCCAGCATACGTCCCCCCGGCAAAAGCTGGAGGGCGCTCTCGACCCCGATCGTGGGCGCGATCGTGATCGACGGGTCAAGCGGCGAGGTGTCGCTTACCGCGAACGTCTGCCCGAGCTGCTCCAGGCCGGCCGTGGTCGGCTCGGCAATGAAGGCCGGCTCGTCGTAGTACACGAAGTAGCCACTGCCTCCGATGCCGGCCACGAACGGGTCGGTCAGCCGAGTGTCGAGGCGACCGCCACCGCGGCGTCGGCTGCGCTGCCGCCGTCGTTCAGGATGTGGTCAGGCCGGCTCGGGTGGCCTGGATCGTGTCCGACGCAACGGCGCCGCCGCGGCCGATGGCCACCGCTCGCTTGGCGAGCGTGATCCCGGAGGCGCCGGCAGGGACGACGCACAGGGAGCCGATCGCTGCGAGACAGGCGAGCAGCGACGGGCGGCGGGACCGCATAACGGCGTGTCTCCCCGCGGCGGGCCTAGTCCAATCAGCCTCCGCTCATGTCGACCGGATAGACGTTCGCCGGCTGGATGGTCACCACCACGCGGCTTTCGCCTGGCCGGTCGTGGACCTTCAGGTCCGCGCCGTACTTGGCGCCCAGCCTGTTCGCGAACTCGTAGTCGTCGTCGGGCTCGACCTGTGCGTGGCCGCGCACCTCGAGGTACCGGTACGGGTTCTCCAGATCGAGTAGCAGCAGGCTGCACTTGGGGTCGCGCTGGAGATTGCGGGTCTTCAGCCGCGCGGTATTGAGCGACAGCTTGATCTCACCGTCGTCGTGCAGGAACCAGATCTCGGTCACCTGCGGAAATCCGTTACGGCCGATCGTGGCCAGCGAGGCGACCTGACCATCCAGCAGGTCGCGGTGCGATTCGGGGAAGTCGGTCATGCCGGACATTCTCATGCAAGGTGGGTCCGGGTCGCCGGCGCCTCGGACACCCGTCCGTTGCGGGCGGGCCCCTCCCGGCCTCTCCGATCCCCGGAACTCATCCCGGGAGATACGTGAGGTGCACGACGCCGCTGTCGTAGGCGTCGGAGCCGCCGAAATGCAGCTTGATCTGGGCGCTCCCCTCGGGGAACAGTCGCTGACCGGCGCCCAACGCGACCGGATAGACGAACAGGTGAAGTTCATCGACCAGACCGTCGGCGAGCATGGCCTGCACCAGCCGCCCGCTGCCACTCACGTAGATGCCGCCGTCGATCCGCTCCTTGAGGGCGCGAATCGCCTCGGGGCTGTAGGGACCGAGAATCTCCGAGTTGCTCCACTCGGGGCTCGACAGGGTGCTCGACACCACGTACTTGGGCGTGTCGTTCATGAACGGGGCGCCCGGGTCGTCCTCGGCCGTCCGGGTCGACCAGGCCGGCGCGAACATCTCGTACGTGGTGCGGCCCAGGAGGAGCGCCTTGCTCGATCCCATGATCCCGGCGATCGCCGCGCCCATATTCGGGTCGAAGGGATAGTCCATCGTCCACCTGGGGTCCTCGATGACGCCGTCGAGCGAGATGAACTCGTGTACTGCGATATGGCCCATGATCTGTCTCCCTCTGTTGGAGCGGTCGGCTGGTTGCTTGCCAGATCGACCGCCGCGACGGGGGAAAATCATCGCTGGTCTCGCGCCGCGGGACGAGCGCGTGGCGAGCCCCCTGATCAGGAGCGCCGGCCAACCGGCACGCTGGCGCGCCCGGCGCGCAACCATCGGCGGCGCCGCGTGTTGGCGGGGGTGGCGGCTACCATCGGGCGCCGCCGACTCAGCGCGGGCCGTTCGCCTCGCGCACAGAGCAAACGACGAGAGGAGTCGTCATGAAGAAGCTGATCGTCGCCATCGTGGGGCTCGCCGTATTGGCGCCGGCCGCCCTGGCCGCGTCGTCGTCACACTTCCTGAAGGTCTCGCCGAGCAAGGCTGCCCAGGGCCAGACCGTCACCGTGTCCGGCTCGGTCGACCACGGCTGCCAGATCGGCCACACGGGAGACGGAGCCACGATCTTCTCGAAGGCGTTCAAAGGCGCTACCAAGCACAATTTCGCCGGCGTGCCGTCGGTGTCGGCGTCGCTGGCGAAGAGCACCGACGGGAAGTTTCAGGTCAAGGTCACACTGAGCAGCAGTGTCGCGCCCGCCAAGTACACGGTCAGCGGCCGCTGCGGCGGCGGCAACTTCGGCTCGACCACGCTGAAGGTGACGAGCGGCCTGCCCCAGGGTTACTAAGGCCCGCGCGGGTCCTAAGGGTCCGTAGGAGAATTAGGTGGTGGAATTGGCGAGTGGCTGGGCGTGGCTGACGTCGCCCCCTCGCCACGATCGTACTGGTGGTACGTGAGGGCGAGGGGGTGGCGTCAGGCGCGTCCAGACGCCGCCAAAACGCCAGATAATTCTTCTACGGGCTCTAACTAGGGGCTGAGGGGGTTGTGATCCGCCCGCCCGCCGGTTACGAATAGCCACCAGAGGCCCCTGGGGCAAACCAAGTCCCGGGGGCCTGGGCGCGCGAACGAAAGGTGGCTGGAGATGAAGGCGGGCGACGTGCTGGAGATGGAGCCGCTGGGAGTCCGAGTCGAGATTCTGCGGACCGGCGAAGAGACCGGTGGCGAGCTGTTCGAGATGGAGGTGGTGGGGCATCCGCGCGGGTTCCTGGCCCAGCGGCACGTCCACCCCGAGCAGGTCGAGCGGCTCGAGATGGTGTCCGGGACGATGAAGGTCAGCATGAACGGTCGCGACCACATCCTGCACGAGGGGCAATCGATCGAGGTGCCGGCGGGCACGCCGCACACCCAGGTGCCGGTCGGAGAGGGGCCGGGCAGGGTCCGCATCCAGGTGCGACCGGCCGGGCAGAGCGAGGCATTCCTGCGGCGCGTGGCCGAGCTCTGCCGGCAGGGGCAGTTCATGCGCCAGGGATTTCCGCGCCCGGTGGCCGGCGCCCAGCTCGTGCTGGACTTCGCCGGCGCCGGCCACGCCGCAATGCCTTCGCTGCGGGTCCAGCGCGCGGTCGCACGCACGGTGCTCGCCCTGTCCGATCCGATGCGGCCGTACCTGTTCGTCGACGAGTGGAACGTCGCCGCCCCGCCCGACGCCGTGTTCGATGCGATCGCCGACTCGCGCTCGTATCCGCAGTGGTGGCGTCCGGTGTACCTCGAGGTCGAGGCCGACGGTCCCGCTGCGCTGGGCGCGGCGGCGCGCCATCACTTCAAGGGCCGGCTGCCCTATCACCTGCACACCCGCTCGGTGATCGTGGACATCGATCCGCCGCGCCGCGTCGTAGCCGACGTCGACGGTGACCTCCGCGGACGTGGGACGTGGACGTTGAGCGCCACGCCAAACGGCACGCACGTGCGCTTCCACTGGCAGGTACACGCCGATCGCAAGCTGCTCCGAGTGCTGACACCGGTGCTGCGTCCGCTGTTTCGCTGGAACCACAACTGGGCGATCGCGCGCGCGATGGACGGTCTCGAGCCTTACGCGCGACGCGCCGCCGCGTTGCCTGCCCAACCCTTGACGCCGGCGGCGTGAACGCGGCGAAACCGCCGGCGAAACCGCCGGCGTTACGATCCGGCGTCGGGAGTCGTGTAATGCCTTGGACCACCGGGGAGGTATGCGGCAAATGTCGAGCGTGATGGAAGACCTCAAGCAGCTCGAGGACCGGATTCTCGCGCGCATCAGGGAGCTCGAAGCGAACGTCGCCGAGCTCGAGCAGCTTCGTGAAGTCGCCTCGCGGCTCGGAATCCTGGACGGCGCCGGACGCGATACACCGCCGGCGACAATCCGCACGACGGCGACAACCCGCAGTCGGGCCGTGCGCGGCCAGAGCACGGGCACCATGCGCGCGGAAGGGTGGCGCCCGGTCCGCCACGATCCCGACCGGCGGGCGATCGACTCGGCGCGAACGTGTGCTGGAGGTGGTCGGCGGTGAGCCGGGCATCAGCGTTCGCGAGCTGGTCGCGCAGCTCGGCGTCAACCGAACCTCGCTGTATCCGGTGGTGCGTGAGCTGGTGAGCGACGGGCTGCTCCACAAGGACGGCCGAGGCCTCTGGCTCGCCTCGCGCTGACGCAGGGCCCGGCGGTGCGCCGCCGCGATCGCCAGCGCGGCGTCCTTGCTGGCGGCTCCCTCTGCCGCGGCCGCGGTCGGTTGGGGTATCAACCTCGACGAAACCGCGTCCGGAAATCCGCCCGCATTCCCGTATCAGAGCAACCCGTACTTCATCCGGCTTCTGGGCGAGTCGGGATGCGCCGGGTCGGCCGCCGCGCGGGCGATCTGCTACGCGCGGATCTACGTGCCGTGGGATACCGTCAATGACGGCAAGGGAAGCTACGCGGCCGGAACATGCGAGCGAGCTCGCGTCCGGGCCGGGCACCTCCGCCGCCACGTTCGCCCAGGAGCTGGGCGCGGCCGCCCGCGTGGTCGGGATGAACCACGTGCTGGTGTCGCTGACCACCACGCCGGCGGGCTCGAAGGACGACATCTGGCCCACCGACGCCGAGTACGAATGCGGCCTCAGCGGGCTCGAGCGCGCCGCCCCCGGCGTCACGGAGTGGCAGGTGTTCAACGAGCCGGACTCGAACTACGCCACGGCCACCGACGGGACGGACTGCAAGCACCGCAACGGCGTGTGGGTCGGGTCCGACGGCGGGTACCAGTGCCTGTTGGGAAGCGGGGCGGTGACGCCGTCGGGCGGCAATGGTCACGGGGGCAGCGCGCAGGCGGCGGCGTATTGGTACCTCGATGCCAAGCGCATGGATTCGAGCCGTGGCCGCACGCTGGTCGCAGGAGGCTTCAACTACTCCTCGTCGCGCTGCACACCCTCCACCTGCTACTACCTCGGCGGTTACTTCCGGGTGCTGTCGGAGATCTACCCGCACCCGCCCGACGCGATCGCGCTGAACCCCTACATCGACGTGAGCTACGCCGCGCTGAACGGAGGCAACCCCGTCCCGCCCGCCGCCACCGGCCTGCCCAGCGCACAGGGCGCCATCGAGCGGATCGACCAGATCTACCCGACCGATCCCGCGATCTGGTTCACCGAGGTCGGGGTGTGGCTGACCGATGGCGGCGAGGAGCCGGTGACCAGCACCTGCGGGGACGGGAATCCGCAGGACGACGGCACCTGGGCGGGATGCCTGGACGGCAACCCGAACGGGCAGGCGCTTGCCGCGGAGGGGTATCTGCGCCTGCCCGGGGAGTCGCAGCAGGTCCAGCGCGTCTACTACTACGACTTCGCCGGTCAGAACCCGGGCTGGGACTCGGGACTGGTCAACCTCGACCCCCCGCTACTCGGGCCACACGGCTACGGCGCGCCCCGGACCGCGTGGTGCGTGCTCTACGCCTACTCGCGGGGGGCGGAGCCGGCCGCGGCGGCGGCCGACGCGGTACGTCCCGGGTCGGATTGCGACGACGCGCAACGCGGCAACGGACCGGTCGTCGACGTCGCGTATCTGAGAGATCCGCTCACGGCAAGCGGTACGGCCGGCGACACGCCGGGTGAGGTCGGACGGGACGTGATACTGACCGTGGCTGAGCGCCTGCGGGCGCTGGTGGCGACGCTGGCTACGGGGTGAGCATCACGGCCGCCTCCGGGGTGGCGACGTGGAAGCTGAAGCTCTCCTCCAGATACAGCCGCACCGTCTCGCCGTCGTGGGAGTCGTAGCCGATCGACAGATCCTGGCCCGACTCGAACCGGAAGTCGCCGCCCCGCAGGCTCAGCACGACCGCGCCGCCCACGCCGGGCGCCCACACGATCGGGCCCTCGAGGATCTTGCGCAGGTGCTCGAGCAGCGGGTAGCCGCCATGCTCGGCGCCCTCGGTCACGCGCCGGTACTGCGTCCCGCCCAGGGCCAGCCCGTACGGGCCGCTGATCCCGTTGTGAAGCAGCCGCTCGACCGCGGCCGCCACCGGGCGCGGATAGTCGTCCGGCGCCTCGCCGAGGGGGATCGGCGCGTGTGGGGTGGCCTCCTCGATCCCGGTCATCGCGCCGTGCCAGCCGTGGAACACCGCCTTGTTCTCGGCCACCGCGATCTGGTGAGCGGCTCTGTCCAGCGGCTCGAGATCGGCGTCCTCGGCGCCTCGGTCGGCGTCGCGCAGCTCGGCCCGCGAGAGCTCGAAGTCGGCCCGCACCTCGACCAGCGGCAGCACCCGCCGCTGCAGCCCGGTCACCCCGTCGCACGGGGCCGAGGCGAGCGACGTCGTGCGCCCGAGGTTGGTGGCCGAGTACTCCCACCCGTGCGGCCCGGAGAAGTCGACCAGCCGGCGCGCGGCGAGCGCCGGCGCCAGCCGCTCGCGGGCCTCCTCGTCGAGCATGCTTCCAGCCGGAGTCGCTGATCGGCGCCAGCGAGCGCAGCAGGTGGTTCATCGCCGTGCCCCCTTCAGGCTGCGGATCCCCAGCGACCCGTCCTCGGCGGTCTGGTCGGGCCCGTCGCCTTCGAGCGCCTCGGCCTCTGCCTCCTCGCCGTGCTCGACGATGTCGCCCGGCTGGAACAGCACCCCCTGGGCGATCTCGCGCCAGGCCGGGGCGCGGCGCAGCAGGAACTCGAGGTCCATCGAGAAGTGCTTGAACTCCTCGCCCTGCGCGTCGCGCATGACGGCCACGGCCTCGGGATCGGTCTCGACCGCGATCCGCTGCTCGTACCAGCCGATCGCCTCGGCCTCCTCGGTGAGCGAGGCGCACAGCCGGGCGAACGTGCGGGTGGCGGGCGGCAGCTCGTCCGGCGGCTCGTGGTACTGGTCGAAACCCATCGGCTCTCC
>CAVUPW010000024.1:0-53027 GCA_963743345.1 uncultured Solirubrobacterales bacterium | reverse complement strand
TCGAGCAGGTTCCGCTCGCCGCGGTCGAGGTGGCGCTGAGCGCGTTCGACGACCGCGCGCTCCGCGGCGGGATCGTCGAGCGCTGCGAGGAGCTCGGCATCGCGGTCATCGCGCACTCGCCGCTGGGCGGCCCGCGTCGCGCCCGGGGCCTGGCTCGGCGAGCGGCCTTGGTCGACGCCGCCCGGGCCGCCGAGGCGACCCCGGCCGAGATCGCGCTCGCCTGGCTGCTCCGGCTCTCGCCGGCGATCGTGCCCATTCCCGGGGCACGACGGCCCGAGACGGCGCGGTCGGCCGCTCGCGCCGCCCGGCTCGAGCTTCCACCGGCCGCCCATGCCCTCCTCGAGCGCGCCTTGCCACCCCCCGCGCCGGCGCCCAATCGGGCCGACACCACGTCCACCGACGAGGCCGAGGTCGTCGTGATCATGGGGATCCCGGGCGCCGGCAAGACCCGGGTGGCCGACGCGTACCAGGCCCGCGGCTACCTGCGCCTCAACCGGGACGAGCGCGGAGGCATGCTGCGCGAGCTGTCCGAGGAACTCGAGCGCCGCCTCGACGGCGGCGTTCGCCGGGTCGTGCTCGACAACACCTACCTGACCCGAGCCGCGCGCAGCTATGTGATCGAAGCGGCCGACCGGCACGGGATCCCCACGCGATGCGCGTGGCTCGACACGCCGCTGGCCCAGGCCCAGGTCAACCTGATCGAGCGCCTGCTCGAGCGCTTCGGCGCTCTGCCCACCCCGGAAGACCTGCGCGCGGTGGCTCGCCGCGAGGCCGGCGCGCTCGCCCCCACCCAGCAGATGCGTACCCTGCGCGAACTGGAGCCGCCGTCAATCGACGAAGGCTTCGCCACCGTGGAGACGATTCCGTTCACCCGCGCGCCGGCGTCGGCGGCGCGGAATCGCGCCGGCGTGTTCGCGGCGGCGGCGGCGCTGGGCGGGGCCGGGTGGGAGCAGGCCCTCGGGGCGTGCGGCCCCAGCGCTCCGCATCTCGTGTTCGACTGGCGTCCGGATGCGCCTCCCGATGCGCTCGAACCGCTCGCCGAACGCCTGCGCGCCGTGGTCCCCGGTCCGGTCGAGGCCGCCGTCTGCCCCCACGGCGCCGGCCCGCCGCGCTGCTGGTGCCGCCCGCCGCTTCCCGGCCTCCCGCTCGCCTTCGCTTACCTCCACGGCCTCGACCCGGCGCGCTCGATCCTGATCGGCACGTCGTCGGCTCACCGCACCCTCGCCGCCACCCTCGGCGCCGGGTACGTACCTGTCTCTCGATGGGACTGAGATTTCCGGCAACGATTGCTTTCTCAGTCGCACCGTGCTTACCGACGTGATCCGCGCGCTCGCCACTGCTCGACCCGGATCGCCCAGCGCTCGTGGTCACGCCAGCGCCCACCGATCTTGAGGTAGCGCTCGGAGTAGCCCTCGTACACGAACCCGGCGCCCCGCACCAGGGCGATCGAGGCGGCGTTGCCCGGCTGGATGTTCGCCTCCAGGCGGTGCAGCCCCAGGTCGGCGAAGCCATGGGCCAGCACCAGCCCGAGCCCCTCGCGCATGTAGCCCTGCCCGGCATATCTGGCGACCGCGGCGTAGCCGAGGAATCCGCTCTGGAACAGTCCGCGGACGATCTCGTTGATGTTTATGAAGCCGACGATCGCCCCATCCTCGAGGCGGCATACGAGCCCCGGCTCGTAGCGTTCGTCCTCCACGCAGCGGAGCAGCCGGTCGAACGTCTCATTGCTTGCCGGCCCCAACCACGGACCGTGCAGCGTGCGACTCGACCGCATCGCGGCCAGGTACGCCTCGCGATCGACCGGCGTGGGGGCTCGCACCAGCACCCGCGCAGTCGTCTGGTTTGCTCGCCTCATTGGCGGCCGTGGCGAATGTGGTGATCGCCGGGGCGGAGCGCGTCGGTGAAGCGCCGCGGCACCGCAGCGTCCTCCCCCTCCTCCCACAGGGTGATCACCACCAGCTCGCTCCCGTCCTGACGGCACACGTAGACGAGGTCGCGCCGCGTCTGGTCGCGCACCCGCACCGTCCCGGTCGGGTCGCGCTCCACCCGGCCGGCGGCGTAGGCGCGCGCCACCGCCGAGGCCACCTCGGTCTTCGGATCGAGTGTGCCGCGCCCCCGCTGGCGGTAGCGCTCCGCCGCGTGGTCGGTCACTGCGACCAGCACCTGCCCGGCCCGCGCCTCACGAGTAGCTAGGCACGACCACCGGAGTGTCGCGATTCGCTACGGTCGGCGATCCGCCCTTCCCGTTGATCACCGACAGGATTCCGCCGCTTGCCGAGTCGAAGACGATGACGTTGGGGCCGAAGCGCGGGCCGTCCGATGCGTACGCGACAGGTGGCAGGCCCCCGCCCACGGCGCATGCCACCGTGAGCAACACCGCCGGGCGTACCGTCCTTCGCATCTAGAATCTCCTCGCTCCGCCACGCCAACGGTCCCGAGCGCGACCCTACTACACGTCGCGCCGGCTCGCCGCCATCCGCAGCAGCGCGCGAGCGTCGGCTACTGGTCCGAGGTGCGCGAGCTTGTCCGGATTGACGATCGAGCTCACGCGCGCGACCTGCCCGGCGGAGATCTCGAGCCCACACTCCGACCAGGCGTCCTTCGCCGTCGAGCAGGAGCGCGGCTACGCCACCGGCACCGCACCTAGCCGCTCGGCGGTGACCGCCTCCAGGGCTGGCACCGCACCCAGCCGCTCGGCGGTGACCGCCTCCAGGACATCCCTCAGCGCTGCCATCCGGTCGGGCCCGAAGCGCTCGGCCCACTCCCGCTCGATGTCTTCGATGATCTCGCGTCCGAGGGCCTGCGCCTCCCGGCCGCGGGCGGTCAGGCGAATGATCTTGGCCCGCCCGTCGCTCGGATCCGGCACCCGCTCCAAGTAGCCGCGCCGCTCGAGCTCGGTGGCCACCTCGCCCACCGACTGCTTGGTCATGTGGGCGCGCTCGGCCAAGTCGGTGAGGCGCGAGCCGTCCGCCTCGATGTTCCCGAACACGCAGCCGTGGGTGATGCGGATGTCGCTGTACGGCGTCTGCGCCACGCGCCGGGCCAGCTCCTCGGAGAAGGCGTCGAGGCCGACGTCGAGTAGACGAATCAGAGGGTGGCGGATTCGGGTCGAGGCATTGCTTGACATTTGATCAGGACTCCTGATAAGTGTCCCAGACGATTCGGAAGCCTTACAAGGTTGCCTGACAAGCTTAGCACCCCGCCAAGGAGGAATCGAAATGTCTAGGAAGTGGTGGACCTTACTCACGGTGAGCGTCGGAACGTTCATGCTCCTGCTCGACATCACGGTCGTGAACACGGCGCTCCCCTCGATTCAGAAGGACCTGTCGGCCGGCTTCACCGACGTGCAATGGGTGATCGACGCGTACACGCTCTCGCTGGCGGCCGTCGTGCTGACCGCCGGCTCGCTGGCCGATCGGCTGGGGCGCCGGGCCGTGTTCGCGACCGGACTGGCGATCTTCTCGCTCGCCTCGCTGTCGGCCGGGCTGGCCCCCGACGCGACGTTCCTGAACGTCTCGCGCGCGGTGCAGGGCATCGGCGGCGCGGCGATGTTCGCGGTCTCGCTGGCGCTGGTCGCGCAGGAGTTCGCCGCCGGACGCGAGCGGGCCACGGCAATGGGCATCTACGGGGCAACGATCGGTATCTCGGTAGCGATCGGGCCGCTGGTCGGCGGCGCGATCACGAGCGGCCTGGGCTGGCGCTGGGTGTTCTTCGTGAACGTCCCGGTGGGCGCCGCGGCGATCGCGCTGACCGTGGCCAAGATCCGCGAGTCCCGCGACCCGAACGCCACGCGGGTGGACTGGCTCGGGTTGACCAGCTTCAGCACCGCGCTGCTCATGCTGGTCCTGGCGCTCCTGCGCGGCAACGACGAGGGCTGGGGCAGCCCGCTGATCGTGAGCCTGCTGGCCGGGTCCGGCCTGATGCTCGCCGCCTTCGCCGCGATCGAGCAGCGCGTCGCCGAGCCGATGCTCCCGCTTCACCTGTTCCGCCGCGGCGCCTTCACCGGCGTGCAGCTCGCCGCCGCCGCCGTGTCGGCCTCGCTGTTCGCGCTGTTTCTGTACCTGACCCTCTACCTGCAGAACTATCTCGGGTACTCGCCGCTCCAGGCAGGACTGCGCTACCTGCCGATCACGCTGGTGCCGTTCCTGGTCGCCCCGCTGGCTGTCGCGTTGATGGGCCGCCTGCCGGCGCGTGCGATCATGGCAATCGGCCTGGGCGGGGTCGGCGCCGGCCTGCTACTGATGGCGGGACTGAGCGCGCACTCGGGCTGGACCGCGCTGCTGCCCGGGTTCATCGTGGCTGGCATCGGGGTTGGGCTGCTCAACCCGGTGATCGCCGACGTCGCGGTCAGCGTGGTCTCCAGGGACCGCAGCGGGATGGCGGCCGGAATCAATGACACGTTCCGCCAGGTCGCGATCGCCGTCGGCGTGGCCGCCTGGGGCGCGATCTTCCTCGCTCGCGGCGCGGACAAGATCGCCACGGTGGCGGCGGGCACGCCGGCGGGCGCCGGCGATCACCCCCGCCAGCTGATCGAGGCGGCGTCGTCCGGGCGGCTCGACGCGGCACTCGGTGCGGTGCCCCACGGCGCGCGCGCCCTGGTCGCGAACGCCACGCGGCAGGGGTTCCTGAGCGGGCTGAACACGATCCTCGTGCTCGGCGCGCTGCTCGCCTTCGCCGGCGCGGCACTGGCCGCCTGGCTGGTACGGGAGCACGAGATCGAGCGTGAACAGCCGAACCTGATGCCGACCGCCACTGTGGCCGAGGCAGCTGGTAGGTAGGACTTAAGAGCACCTAGCTGGTAGGTAGGTGCTGAACAGCACCCAGCTGGTGGGGACGTGCTTAACAGCACGCTAGCTGGTAGGTAGCTGCTTAACAGCACCCCGAATCGGTAAGCATCCACCGGTAAGCATCCACCGGTAAGCATCCACCGGTAAGCATCCACCGGTAAGCATCCACCGGATGTCGGAATCGAACGGCACGGCGCTCTCGCAGGTCGACAGGCTCGTGGGCAGCGGCATCGAGGCGGCGCAGGCGCCAAGCGCGCTTGGCGCCTGCGCCGCCTCGGCTGGGCCCGCGCCCTGTCGCCACCGGACGTCGGGATATGGGCGGAGGGCGACCCGCCGCCCCGCGATGGGTGCTCGCTCGAGGTGCTGATCGACGGGGCGCAAGCGTTTCCCGCCATCGCCGAGGCGATCGAGACCGCCCGCGACCACGTCCATGTCACGGGTTGGCACATCGCGCCGCACTTCAAGCTCGTACGGGGGGAGCGAGGGCGGGCGATCGGTCAGCTGCTCGCCTAAGCGGCCGAGCGGGTCGACGTCCGGGTGCTGGTGTGGGCGGGGGCGCCCGTGCCCGCGTTCCACCCGACCCGCGCCGAGGTGCGCGAGGCGGTCCAGGAGCTGACCCGCGGCACCCGGATCCGCTGCGAGACCGATCCCCGCGAGCACCTGTTCCACTGCCACCACGAAAAGACCGTGGTGGTCGACGGAGAAGTGGCCTTCGTTGGCGGGATCGACATCACCGACTTCGCGGGCGATCGCTTCGACACCTCCGACCACCCAGCCCGCCGGCGCCTGGGGTGGCGTGACGTCGGCACACGTCTGAAGGG
Source organism: uncultured Solirubrobacterales bacterium (assembly GCA_963743345.1). GTDB lineage: Bacteria > Actinomycetota > Thermoleophilia > Solirubrobacterales > Solirubrobacteraceae > Palsa-465. Next base: position 47,419 of record CAVUPW010000024.1, on the reverse strand, counting down.
GCCCGCGGTGGTCGACGTGCACGATCACTTCGCCATGCGCTGGCGCGAGCTGACCGGCGAGACGCTGGACCAGCACCTCCAGTTCGATCCCGCCGCGATCGAGGGCGAGGAGCCGCACGCCGTGGTCGACGAGCGCTGGCACCCGATCGCCTTCGAGCAGCTCGAGCGGCTACGCGCCGGCGCGGATCTCACCCACCGGCTGCTGGCGCTGCCCCGCCTGTCCCGCCGCTCGCGCCGGGTGCTCGGGCCGCTGGTCGGCTTGCTCGACGACGGCTGAGCCCGTCACAGTCGGGGAGCAAGCCGACCAGCGGGCGATAGCTGAGCCTGTATCGACCTGCATAAGCTGCCAAACCACGCGGTCCGAGTCGACGGTGGCAGGTTTTGCATGCCCCACATGCACAACATGCCACGGCGCGTCTCGGAGAGCGCGAATGGCAGGTTTTGCATGCCGAGCGAGCAACCGCCGCGACAGCAGGAGGGCCCGTCGTGGGCGAGGAGCAACGGCAGCTCGCCCACGCCGGGCGACCGCACGACGATCGCGATCGTCCGGCCCACCACGCGCAGGCTGAGGGTCTCGATGCTCGCCCGCAGCCCGGGCGCGGCGAGCCAATCCGGCTCGCCGGCCGGCTCCGGATCGTCGGCGCGCAGGCTGTCCCGCACGGCCCCGAAGGTAGCGGTACGGTGTCACTGTGGGCTACTCGGTTGTGCATGTCGACGACATCGAGCCCGCCGGCCGCGGCGGCGCCATTCGCTTCGTCCGGCGCGAGCTCGGGGTGGAGGCGTTCGGCATCAACTGGTTCGAGCTGCCGCCGGGAGCCGCCGGCCACGAGCACGACGAGACGAGGTCGGGCCAGGAGGAGGTGGCCGTCGTGCTACGCGGCGGCGGCCACTGGCGAATCGACTGCGACGAGGTGCCGGTCCGGGCCGGCAGCTTCGTGCGCTTCGACCCGGAGGTGACCCGCTGCCCGGTGGCGGGGGCGGAGGGGATGACGTTCGTCTCGGTCGGCGCCTGCCGCGGCGCCTACGAGCCGCGCGGTCCTTTCTAGCCGAGGCGCAGCGTCATGTACGTGCTGTTGACGCTCTCCCGGTAGGCGGCGAACGGCTCGCACGGCTGGAAGCCGACGCTCGCGTACAGCGCTCGGGCCGGCGCGAACGCCGCCATCGATCCGGTCTCCAGGCTCAGGCGCCCGTAGCCCGCCTCTCGCGCCACCGCGATCAGGTGCTCGATCATGCGCCGGCCGATCCCGCGGCCCCGCGCCGCCTCGGCTGTGTGCATCGACTTCACCTCGGCGTGCTCGGCGTCGACGCGCTTCAGCGCCCCCACCGCCAGCAGCACACCATCGCGCCGGAAGCTGAAGAACGTCACCGCGGGGTCGAGGAGGCCGTCCGCGTCCAGCGCGTGGGCGTCCTCGGGGGGCGTCGGCGCCCGCGCGAACGTCAGGTGGACCGCGAGCAGTCGGCGCACGTCGGGAGCATCTGGGTCATCGATCGCGATCTCGCCCTCGGTCACACCCGACTGCTCGCCGTCGGCCATGAGCGAAAGCTAAAGCTAATCAAGCGACGTGCGGTTCCCGCTGTCCGCCCGAGCTCACCTGGTCGCCACGGTGACCCTGGACATCACCACGACCGGGCTCGGCGCGCCGTCGCCCGGCGGGTTCGTTGGCAGCGTGCCGATCTTCTCGACCACGCCGATGCCCGACACGACCCTACCGGCGAGCGCGTAGTCCGGCGTGAGGCCGGCCGACTGCGTTACGTTCGCTCCGGTGACGACGAAGAACTGACTGCCCGACGCACCCCGCGGGTCGGCCTGGGTCTTGGCCATGGCCACGTCCCCGCGAACGTACTCGGTGCCCTGTGGGGGAGGCTCCACCACCGTGTAGCCCGGTCCGCCCACGCCGTTGCCGAGCGGATCGCCCCCCTGGATGACGAAGCCGGGTACGACCCGGTGGAACGTCAGCCCGTTGAAGAAGCCGCGCTTGACCAGGTAGTACATCGAGGCGGCGGTCTTGGGCGACTGCTTGACGGCGAGCGTGAAGGCGAACGTGCCGCAGTTGGTCACCACGGTCACCGTGTAGGTCCGGTGGGGGTCGAGGTCGCGGTTGGGCGGAGAAAGGTGCTGAGGGCCCTTCGGTGGCGGCTGAGCCACGCTCCGGCAGACGGCCGGACCGGGCCCCGACGCGACGGTGCCCGTGGCCGAGGCGCCGGCGCCGGTACCCGTGGCCGAGGCGCCGGCGCCGGTGCCGCTCGTGCTGCTGCTGCTGCTGCTCGTCCCGCCGCCACTGCCGCAGCCGGCGACTCCGAGGACGAGGGCGACCACGAGGCATGCTCTGCGCACACCATCGAAGAAAACCAGATCCCCTCCGGTCCCACACGATCGGATAGGCCGTGCGCGGGAGCACGGCGGTGCTGTAGGCCACGAAGCGCTCGACGCCGGCGGGGCGCTCGGTCCATCTGCCACGGTACGGGGTGCTCACCGCGGAAAGGTTGAGCGCGGCCGCTACCGGGGTCCGAAGCGCCAGTACTTCGTGTCGGCGTCTTCGTCGACAGGAAAGCGAAGGCGCCAGAGGACGGGGACGAGAAGCCATCCTGCGATGACGGCCGCGAACGCCGCGTACTCCTTGAAGACGGCGACCAGGACCACAGTGGCCAGCAGCCCCACTGGGAACAGCCAGGGCAGCATCCACGTCTTCATACGCGAAGGCTACTCCCGTGCGTGTCCGGTAACCAGAGTCCGCCATCGGCTCACACCTCTCCATCCCGGGTTTCGGCCCACTCGACGACCGCCCCAAGCCGAGCGGGCATTCACCCGGTTCTGCCACGGTATTCGGCCCACTCGAGCGGCGGCGCTCGCCAAGTGGGCATTCACCCGGTTCTGGCACGGTATTCGGCCCACTCGAGCGGCGGCGCCGCCAGTGGGCATTCACCCGGTTCTGGCACGGTATTCGGCCCACTCGAGCGGCGGCGCTCGCCAAGTGGGCACTTATCCGCGTGCCGATCACCCGAAGCGTGTCCGCCTGCGAACATCATCCCTCGCCGCGAACCCTTAATTAGTCCTCCGCAGATGCCGACACTAGGAGCGATCACAGGCGGGCGCCCAGGCTGGAAGCGACGCTCCGCGGGGTGAGCCTCGGCGCCTCACCGTCCGCCTTCGATCACCTCTCCGCTCCTCTGAGCCGGCTCCTCCCGTGAGCCGGCCCACCTGGTTGGAGCCGGCTCACAGGTCAGACCGTCCGGGTTACATCAGGCGGATCACCTTCTCGAGCGCCTGGGCCAGGAGCGACTGTCCGGCGTAGCTCGGATGGATGCCGCACGGTGTGGTCGCGCCTGCCAGCTGGGTGAGGAGCCCCGCGGTGCAGGTGTTACCGCCGGAGTGCGCAGCGCCAGCCTCGAGCTCGCCGAACCCATCCGCGACCTCGACGTGGAACGGCTTAGCGGCCGTGTCGACGGCGTTGTTGAGCAACGCTGACTGGGCGTTGTCGGCGCTCGACGAGTAGTCCAGCGAGTAGTAGTTGACGATCGCCAGCTGGCCGCGGTAGCGCGCCTTGTTGCGGATCGCCGAAAGGATCGCCTTGACGTTGTTGGCCGCCGACGTGATCACCGCCACCTGCTCAGTCAGGCTGGCGCATTTGTCCGCGGTGGTCTCCTGACACACGAAGAAGTCGTTGGCGCCGATCATCAGCGACACCAGAAGGACGTCGTGGTGCTTCTTCAGGTAGGCGACCGCGAAGGCGAGCTGCGAGCCGCTGTAGCTGACGTGCAGCGGCCACATCGCGCGGTAGATCTGGCCGCCCGGGACGGGCGGGTTCTCACATCCGTTGCTCTGGGCGGTGGGGTCGATCAGGCTGGATGATGTCTCGCCCGGACACGATGCGTTCACGACCTTGAGGTGGAGCTCCGAGCCGAGCAATTCCGGGTATCCGAGGAAACTGGACGCGTCCGGGCGATTGGGCGCCGGCACCACCTGCGCTTCCTCGTAGCCGAACGTCACCGAGTCTCCGAGCGCGAGATAGGTCGAGCCCTTGGTGATCGGCGTGTGGGTGGTGATCGTCGGCTTCTTCGGCTTCGGCTTGTGCCTCTTGGCCAGCGCATGCCCGCTGGTCGCCGCGAGCAGGCCCAGCGCGCACACGAGGACCAGCATTGCCTGCATGACGCGCCGAGGCGTCGCGGGCATACGTCCGACAACAGCCTTCATCCGTCTCCCTCTCTCTCCCCACGCTGCTAGTTCGCGCACGTCCGGCCGAGCCGCGCGCCCGATTTGCGGCGCTGATCCTACAACGGATGTGTCGCCGTTGTGAACGGCCGGGGGATCTACAATGCGGCCGTCTCGACCGAGCTTTCGATCAAACGCACGGACGATCACCGGGGCGTCGTGCTCGCGCTCGTCGGTGAGCTCGACGCGGTCTCGGCACCCGAGCTCGCGCAGTGCCTGGAGGAGGTGCTGGCGCAGCCAGATGCCCGCGTGATGGTCGACCTCAACGACCTACGCTTCGTGGACAGTGCCGGGGTGAGCGTGCTGATCAAGGCCAAGCAGGACTTCGAGGCGAACGGCCGCACGCTCGTGCTCCGTCGCCCGACCGAGCAGCTCGAGCGGGTGTTCGCGCTGGTCGGGCTGGCCGACTGGCTGGCCTACGAGGACTGAGGGACCTAACGCCGCGCGACGCTCGCGCCCGCGGGTACTGTTCACGAGGTGGCCTATGTCGAGTACCTGACCGGCTCGGCGTTCGTGTCGTGCACGTGGGAGCAGCGGACCGACACACCGCACCAGCAGCGCGTGGTGCCCGATGCCTGCGTCGATCTGATCTGGACGGGCGAGCGGCTGACGATCGCCGGCCCGGATACCGCCGCGCGGCTCGTCATGCTCCCCGCCGGCGCGCGCATGGTGGGGCTCCGGCTGCGACCCGGGGTGGCCGGCGCGGCGCTGGGCCTTCCTGCGTGCGAGCTTCGCGACGAGGCCCCTGACGCCGCCGAGGTGCTTGGCCCCGAGCGGGCGGAGTCGCTGCTCGACCAGCTCGCGGCCGGCGGCGACCCGCACGCGATGCTGCTGCGCGCGATCGAGCTCGCCGCGCAGTCCGCTCCCGATCCCCTGGTCCGCGCTGCGGTCGATGCTCTCGACAACCCCCGCGTCCGCGTGGCCACCGTCGCGGCCGAGCTCGGGCTGAGCGCGCGCCAGTTGCAGCGGCGGGTCGTCGATGCGGTCGGCTACGGCCCGAAGATGCTGGCCCGGGTCCTCCGCTTCCGCCGCCTCCAGGCGCTTTCCGCGCCCGCGATCGCTTCGGCGGACGGATCGTCGATCGAATCCGGTGGCGGCTCACTAGCGCTCCTGGTCGACCTCGCTCTCGATGCCGGCTACGCCGACCAGGCCCACATGACGGCCGAGGTCACGCGCCTGGCCGGCCTCTCCCCCGTCCGATTTCTCAAAGACCGCACGCCGACCATCGCCTAGGCTGCGCGACATGCCAGCCGATCGCGCCGCCGCCGAGAGGTTCATCTGGTCGACCGCCCGGCTCGTCGACCGCCACCGCTACACGATGCTGTTCGCGGACGGTCCCGCCGAGCCGGTGCTCGCCGCGCTGAGCGGCTACCAGAACTCGGACGGCGGGTTTGGCCACGCGCTCGAGCCCGATCTGCGCGCTCCCGGCAGCCAGCCCGGCCCCACCCTCTATGCGCTCGAGATGCTCCAGGAGGCGGGCCGACTCGACCACGAGATGGCTACGGCCGCTCGGGCCTGGATCGCTCGTATCGCCGACCTCTACGGAGGCATCCCGTTCGCGGTGCCCGGCTTCGAGCATTATCCCCACGCGCCCTGGTGGACGGCCGAGATGGCCGACGGCGCCGGCTCGTTCCTCACCTTCGGCCTGGCCGGCGTGCTGCACGCCGGGGGCGTCACGGGCGACGAGTGGCTGGCCCGGGCCACCGAGTGGTGCTGGCTGTCCATCGAAGCCACGCCACGGCCCAGCGCATACGCGCTCAAATACACGTGCGCGTTCCTGGACAGCGTTCCCGACGAGGAGCGCGCCCGCGCCGCGCTCGAGCAGCTGGCCTCAACCGTCGACCCGACCGTAATCGTCCCAGAGGCAGGAGCAGAGGGCGAGGCGCTCCGTCCCCTCGATCTGTCCCCGCGACCGGGGAGCCGCAGCCGCACGCTGGTCACCGAGGACCGCATCCAGGCTCACCTCGATGCGGTGGAGGTGGAGCAGCAGGAGGACGGCGGCTGGATGTTCGACTGGCTCGCCTGGTCGCCTGCGCAGACGGCCGGCTGGCGCGGGGTGGTCACGATCCGTGCGCTGAGGTGGCTGCGCGACCACGGCCGGCCGGTCTAGGCTCAGCACCCGGCACCCGCTCCGGAGCCGGCGTGCATCGGCCGGCCGTGGTCGGCACCCGCTGCTATATAAGTCAAGGTCTATACGACGCCGAGGTCCAGCGTGCGCCGCAGGAACTCATGCTCGGCGCCCAGCGCCACGTCGGCCACGCTCATCGGCAGCGAGAGGAACCCGTGGGGCGCCTCCTGCCAGATCCTCAGGTCGCTGGCGTGACCGGCACGGCGCCAACGCGCCTCCATGAACAGCGTGTCGTCGAGCAGGGGATCCTCGGTCCCGATCGTGAAGATCGCCGGTGGCATGCCGGACAGGTCGGCGAACAGCGGCGAGATGTCGGGATCGCGACGCTGCTCGCGATCGTGCGCCGGGAGGAACTGATCGGCGAACCAGGCGATGATCGGCCCCGACAACACGAGGTTCCGGTCACCCCACAGCCGCTGGCTCGGCGTCATCGACAGGTCGAAGCAGCCGTATTGGAGCACTGCGGCGCCGAACGCGCCGGTGATCCCGTGGCGGTCGCGCAGGCGCAGGAGAGTCGTCACAGCGAGCTGCCCGCCGGCCGAATCGCCGCCGATCGCGCGCGGCTCGGGGGCGACCAGCGCGGCCCGGCCCTCCTCTCCGATCAGCCACAGCGCCGCCGCCTCGCAGTCGTCCGGGCCGGCCGGATAAGGGTTCTCGGGGGCAAGCCGGTAGTTCACGCTCACCGCCGCGAGCCCAGTATCCCGCGCCAGACGCCGGAGGCGAAGATCTTGGGCGTCGCTCTCGCCGAGCGTCCAGCCGCCGCCGTGCAGGTGCAGGAACGTCCCCTTCGGCTCATCCTCGGGCGCGATGATCCGCAAAGAGATGGGGCCGCCCGGCCCCTCGATCTCGATCGTCCGCGCCTCCGGCACGTACACGGGCGCGGGAAAGATGCCCCGGCCTTCGCGCCGAGCGCGCCGGCTCTCCTCCGGCGGCACCGTGTTGACGGGCGGGAGCATGGCCAGCATCCGCTCGAGAACGGCGTTGAAGGCACGGGTCTCGGCGAGCAGGGTGTCGGGGTCGGGCGAGTTCATCGCGCGACTGTATCCAGTGGGCGATCCGGGAATGCTCGGCGTCGAGTCCCCCGGACCGTGCCCGGGGACGGCCCGGTCCCGCGGCCCCTTGACAGCGGCGCGGTGGGCCGATTAGCTTTCCCCTCGTTCGCGTGGTAGACGGATTGTACGGAATGCGAACAATCCGCCTCAAGTGCGGGGGCGCCTGGACGACAACTGAAGGTAAGTGCGGCTCATCCAAGCCCGATGCTCAGCTGTGGTGTCGGCCCGACGGCCAGGGCTGAGATTGCCCGCCGCCGAGGGCACCACGGCTGAGCGTGCCGCCCGTGTCTTGAAGGGTCTGAGCGAACCGCCCGTGTCTTGAAGGGGCTGAGCGTGCCGCCCGTGTCTTGAAGGGGCTGAGCGAACCGCGTGCGGCGGTGCCGCCCGCTGGGCGGGGGGCGGTGCCGGCTGCCGCGCACCGATCCCCCGCGGCGCTCATCGCCGGCGCTACAGTCGTTCGCCATGCTCGACATGGACGCGTATCTCGCGCGCATCGGGCTGCGCGGGCGCCCGGGAGTGGCCGCGCTGCACCGCGCGCACGTCACCACGATCCCCTTCGAGAACCTCGATCCGCGCCGCGGGATCCCGGTGTCGCTCGCGCTCGAGGACCTCGAGCGCAAGCTCGTGGATCAGCGTCGGGGTGGCTACTGCTTCGAGCAGAACCTGCTGCTCAAAGCCGGGTTCGAAGCGCTCGGCGGCGGGCAGATCCAGGTCCAGACCCTGCTGGCCCGGGTTCGGATGGGCGCGTCGCCGGGCAACCCGCGCCCCCGCAGCCACCTCGTCCTGCGCGTGCAGGCCGAGGAAGCAGACTGGCTAGCGGACGCCGGTTTCGGCCACGGCACGCTGCTCGAGCCTATCCCGTTTGGGCCCGGCGGTCCCTACGAGCAGTCCGGCTGGCAGTTCCGGCTGCTCGAGGACGGCCCTGAGCTCGTCCTCCAAGCCGCCCAGGACGGCGAATGGGCCGATCTGTACGGGTTCATCCCCGAGCCGGTCCCGTTCGTGGACATCGAGACCAGCAACTGGTTTACCTGCACGCATCCGCGCTCTCCGTTCGTCACCGGACTGATCATCAGCGCACAGCGTCCGGACGGCACGCGCGTTTCGCTGAGCGACTGGCAGGGCCTTTCGCTGAGCGAGGAAACGCCGGCCGGCGCCTCGGTGCGAGCGGTGGAACCTGGCGAGGTCGGCGAGCTGATCGCGTCGCGCTTCGGGCTGCGGGGCGTCGATGGCTGACGAGGCGCTCACGGTGGCCGTGACCGGCCCGACGGGGACGTTCGGCTTCGGGTTGATGCCGCTGCTCCAGGCGGACCCGCGCATCGACCGGATCGTGGGCATCGCGCGGCGTCCGTTCGACCCCTCTGCCCACGGCTGGAGCAAGCTGGAGTATCGGCGCGGCGACGTGCGTGACCCGGCGGCGTTGCGCGGCGCCTTCGAAGGCGCCGATGTGGTCGTCCACCTGGCCTTCATGATCACGGGAACCGCCTCGCGACAGACGATCCGCGAGATCAACGTGGAGGGAACGCTGAGCGCGTTCTCGGCGGCGGCCGAGGCGAGAGCGAAGCGATTCGTCTACGCCTCGTCGGTGGCCGCCTACGGCTTTCATCCCGACAACCCGGTCGGCATGACCGAGGACTGGCCCGTCCGCCCGGCCGCACGCCTGTTCTACGCCCAGGAGAAGGCCGAGCTCGAGCGGCTGCTGGGTGAGCAGGCGGGGCACCATCCGGGCGTCGGGCTGTACCTCCTCCGGCCGCCGGTCGTGCTCGGGCCGCACGCAGTCGGCGCGAAGGACATCCTGCCGGCGCCCGTAGCCGCGGCGGCGCAGACCGTCCTTGGGGTGGTGCACCGGCTTGGCGTGCCCATTCCGGTCCCCGCTCCGGACCTGCCGATGCAGTTCATCCACGAGGACGATGTCGGCCAGGCCCTGCTCAAATGCGCGGTGGCGGAGGGGCCCCCGGGCGCGTACAACATCGCGGCAGACGGCGTTCTCGCCATGGCCGACGTCATCCGCGAGCTCGGGCTGACGCCGGTGCCGGTCCCGGCCGCCCTGGCCAGCCGAGCGGCACGCGCCGCCGCCAGCATCCCGCCGCTGCCGTTCGTGCCTCCGGTGCTGGAGTGGATCGAGGCAGCCAGCCATCCCGCGATCATGGACACCACCAAGGCCAAGCAGGAGCTCGGGTGGCGCCCGAGGTACACCGCGCTCGAGGCGCTGCGCGACACGTTGCCCCGCCGCGCCGCCTAGGGAGCCGGGCAATGGACAGCGCCCGCGGGTTGCGGGACACTTTCGGGTGTGCTCGGACCCGGCGTGCGCAGGCAGCGACTGGCCAGGACCCTGAACGCGGCGTACGCCGAGGGCCTGCTGAGCGAACGGACGCTGGCGCACCGGCTCGACGCCCTGTTCGCCGGCGAGCTGATCGATCCGGCGCGGCTTGTCGGTGACCTGACCCGGCGCGTCTCGCGCCCGGGCATCGGACGGGGCCTGGTCGAGGCGGTGACCCCGGGCCTCCGGCGCACCTCGGTCGGCGCGACCGCGCCGGAGACCGGGATCCTGCTCGCCCTGGACTGGACCGGCGCATGCGACGAGCTCTTGATCGGCCGGCACCCCGACTGCGATGTGATCGTGCCCGCCGTGACGGTGTCCCGCCGGCACGCGCGGCTGATCTTCCGGGATGGCGGCTGGATCCTCCAGGACCTCGACTCGACCAACGGCACGCGCCTGAACGGGCGCTACGTCGGCCGCTGCCGGCTGCGTCCGGGCGATCAGCTGGCGCTCGGCGATCAGCTCCTGCGCGTCGACTGAGGCGGCGGCCCCCGCCGGACCGGTTCGGAGCGCAGGCTGGACGTCAAGCCCGTCCGCCGACGCCCCAGTAGAGCGGCTCGAGCGGCGAGGCCGTGACCGTGATCGCCCAGCCGAGCTCGCGCAGCCGCCGCTCGAGCTCCTCCGGCCGATGGGGCACCTTGACGATGCGGTGCGCGCTACCGTCGCTCAGGCGCCTCTGCACGATCGACGACGCATCACCGTAGATGAGCTCGTCGGCGGTTCGGTACGCGTCGTCGACGAAGAACACCCGGCCGCGCACCTCGAGCCACCCGTCGACACGGGACCAGAACTCCGCGAAGCGCTCGAGCGGGACGTGGGACAGCCAATGGCTGAAGAACACGACGTCGTAGCGTCGGTCGGACTCCCACTCGAACGCGTCGGCCCGGAGGAAGGCGACCCGCTCGTCGCGCACCCGGCTGCGGGCGATCGCGAGCATCTCGGGCGAGGCGTCGGGCGCCGTGACGGTGTCCGCATAGCGCAGAAGCTTGCGCGTCCAGGCACCCTGGCCGCACGCCAGCTCAAGCACGGCGCCCGCCGGCGCGAACGCGTGCAACGCCGCCGCGGGCTCGCCGCCCCGAGCGCCCGGGATCGTCCCCAGCTCATACTCAGGGGCGCGGGCGCGGTAGTAGGCGATCTGCTCCGCGAGGAGCGCGGAGACGTCGTCCGGGCGGCCCGCCGGCGTCACCGTCTACTGGAATATCTCGGTCGTGCAGTCCCCGCCGGGCAGGTGGATCTCGTGCGGGCGGGCCCCGTCGGCCTGCTCATGGAAGTCGACGAAGAAGTCCGGGTCAAGCGCGTAGGTCCCGTCCGGCTGGCGCTCGAGCTTGACCAGCCAGCCCTCGATCCCCGGATAGAACTGGTTGTCCCACGTGGAGAACAGAGAGTTGGTCACGTACACCCGCTCGCCGTCGAGCGAGTTCTGGATCATCTGCGGCCCGCCATTGAGCGGCCCGCGCGCCTTCGGGTGCCCGCCGTCGCGCCCGAGCAGGCCCCCGAGCCACACCTGCGAGCGCAGCTGCGGGCTGGTGGGGTCCGACACGTCGTAGTGGCGCACGTCGCCGTGCAGCCAGTTCGAGAAGAACAGGTCCTCGTCGTCCAGCGAGAGCACCAGGTCGGTGATCAGCCCCGGAACCCCGCCCTCCAAGGGCCAGCCCTGAAGCTCCTCGTTGGCCACATCGATCACCTTGCCCGCCGCCCAGCCGCCGTTCTCGCGGTGGAAGCGCATGATGTTGGAAGACAGCGTCGCCCCGACGAACCCCTGGGCGGAGTCCGGATCGTGCTGCCAGCGGATCTCCAACGGGATCCAGCCATCGTCGCCCAGGTCGATCGTCTGCACCTTGGCCCGCCGCTCCAGGTCCCAGAAGTGCAACCGCCGGCCGTACTTGCCCGCCGCCACGTCAGCCGGATTGAAGCCGTCCAGGAAGGTGTTCGGCGAAGCCCACTCGCTCGAGATCAGCGTGTTCTGGCGCGGCTGGTACCAGAAGTCGTACATGAACTCCAGCCCGTTCGGCTCGCGCTCCCACCGCTCGGCGATCGAGAAGTCGCGCGCGTCCAGCACCGCGAAGCCTCCCGGCGTGTTGCCGTCGGCGTCGCCCAGCATCGAGATCGTCACGATGTCGCCGGGCATGCAATGCACGGTGTGCGGCGCGCTCAGCCCCAGCTTCTCCTTGATCTCCTCACCCTCGATCACGTCCTTGATCCGCGGCGCTCGCGGCTCGGAGATGTCGATCATGTGGAGGCGCGAGGAACGCATTCCGGGCACGATCAACGTGTCCCGCTGCAACTGCGAATGGCAGGCCGACGAGCACGCGTTCCAACCGAAGTGATGCAGCTCATCGCCGATGTTCGGCATCTCGGTCCGGTGCACGATCTGCCCATAGGTGGCCGACTCCTTGTCCACGTCGACCACCGCGATGAAATCCGGCCGATTGATCCCGGTTCCCTCGTACAGGCAGGCCACATAGACGAACCGCTCCGGCGGCTGCTCGCGCGCCACCTCCGGCGAGGCATAGCCCGGCCCGCCATGCTCGTGGTCGTGGTGCGGATCAGCGCTCATGGGCGGGCTCCTTTGCGTCGGTGACGGGCTGTCTAGCGCAGCTTAAGGGGTCGCGTAATTACCACAAACCCTATAGCAATATAGGTCTTGCCTGGAGGCGCCGATGGCGGCCGCGCCGGCGCCCGGCGGGGCGCAGTTCGCTATCCGGCTGCCGCCGTCAGCGGCGCGTTCCGCTCGGCCAGATGCTGTCCGACCTTACGCTTTACGCGCTGAAGGGCGTTGTCGACCGTCTTGCAGTCACAGCCGATCCTCCGCCCGACCTCTTCGTAGGAATGACCGTCCAGGTACAGGGCGAGCACGCGTGACTCGAGTTCGGACAGCGCGGTCGAGATGCACGCCACCAGCGCCCGCAGTTCCTCCGAGCTGATCACCTGGTTGACCGGGTCGTGCACGGGAGAGCCAGGGATGATCTCGTCCAGCGTCGGCTCGCCCTCGGCGCTCGGCGTGGGCGAGCTCGAGAACGACACGTACTGGTTGAGCGGCGTGTGCTTGTTGCGCGTGGCGGTCTTCACCGCGGTGATGATCTGGCGCGTGATGCACAGCTCGGCGAAGTTGCGGAAGCTCGACTCGCGGTCGGTCCGGTAGTCACGCACCGCCTTGTAAAGGCCGACGAGCCCTTCCTGGATGAGATCGTCGGAGTCGCCGCCGGCGAGGAAGTACGACGACGCCTTCAGACGCACGAAGCCGTAGTACCGGCGCACTATGCAGTCGTAGGCGATCGCGTTCCCTTGCTTGGCAAGGGCGATCAAGTACCCATCCTCAACCTGAAGTTGAGGGTTCGAGTACTGGGAAAGTCGTGCCACGAGTATCCCTTCTTGACCGCTGCCGAAGCCCGGAAGCGGTCCGAAGTCGTGGCGCACTCACCTCCCATGGCGCCGTTATGTACACGTCCGAGCGCGAGCCCCGACGGCGGGGCACACCCTCTATCGGTGGACTAAACCTAAAGCTTTACTCCACCGTTATTCTCCCGCGCGGCAGGGTGACATAGCACCGCTTCTATGTCAAGCGGCTTCGGGCGCCGGGCGTCCCCATCCGCAGCTAATGCGGCCAGGAGCGCACCGCAGGTCTACGCCGCTGGCAGCAGCTCAGGCCCGTCGGGGCCGTCGCGGACGACCCACCCATGGGCGCGAATCTCCTCGCGCAGGCGGTCGGCCTCCGCAAAATCGCGCGCCGCGCGCGCTCGCTCCCGGGCGTCCCTCAGCTCGATGACCTCGGCCGGCGCCTCGGCGTCGGCCACGTCGAGCAGGTTGTCCAGTGCGAGCACCGAGAGCATCTCGCGCAGATCGGCATCGCCCGTGCCGGCCGGCGCGCGGTTGGCCTCGCGCACCCACTCGAACGCCGCCGCCACGGCCTCGGGCGTCTTGAAGTCGTCGGCCAGCGCATCGAAGAATCGCTCGCGGAGAGACGCCGACCACGCTGGAGAAGGTCCCGGCGTCAGGCGCCGAGCGGCTTCGCGGATTCGCTCGACCCGCGCGCCGGCCTCGGTCAGCCGTTCGTCGTCGAAGTCGACCGGCTTGCGGTAATCGCTGCCGACGAAGTACATGATCAGCGCGTCCCGGCCGTAGGCGTCGAGCGCCTGGTGGAGCAGGAAGATGTTTCCGACCGACTTGGACATCTTCGTGTCGTCCAGCCGGATCATCCCGTTGTGAACCCACAGGCGGGCTAGCTCCGCCCCGTGGGCGGCGGCCGTCTGCGCCGCCTCGTTCTCGTGGTGGGGAAAGATCAGATCGGCCCCGCCGCCGTGGATCTCGAAGCCGACGCCGAGCAGAGCTTCGGCCATCGCCGAGCACTCAATGTGCCAGCCCGGTCGACCCTTGCCCCACGCCGCCTCCCAGGCCGTGTCCTCGCCGGGCTTCTGCGCCTTCCACAGCGCGAAGTCGGCCGGATCGCGCTTGCGCCCGGCGCCCTCCACCCCCTCCCCCTGGTCCATCTCCTCCAGATCGCGATGGGAAAGCTCACCGTATTCGGGATAGCTGCGGACCGAGAAGTACACGTCTCCCTGCGCCGCATAGGCGTGCCCGCCCTCGATCAGCCTCTCGATCAGCTCGATGATCTCCGTGATCGTGGCGCTGGCCAGGGGCTCGTGGTCGGGCCGTCCGACTCCAAGTCGATCGGTGTCGGCCATGTAGGCGTCGATCATCTCGCGCGCCAGCTGCTCGCTGCCGACCCCGGATGTCTGCGCCGCCGCATAAATCTTGTCGTTCACATCCGTTATGTTCGTAACGAGTGTTACGTTGTAGCCCTCATGGACGAACATGCGCTTGAGCAGCGAGAACACGACGTACGGGCGGGCGTTGCCCACGTGAATGCGCCCGTACACAGTCGGACCGCACGTATAGATGCCTACGCGGTTGCCCGAGCGCGGCTCGACCGGCAGCACCCGGCCGGTGCGGGTGTCGTGGAGGCGGATCGTTCTTCCCACGATGCGGCAACCCTAGCGCCAGCCGGCGCATCCGGCCGGTCAGGACGGTAGGGTGGCCGCCGTGGCTCGGAGGCCCGAGCACATTCAGCGACTGAGCGTCGTTGAGGAGGCCTTCCGCTCCCTCCCGGAGCGCTACCTGGGCGCCGATCCCGGCTTCGACGCCACGTACCAGATCACGCTGTGCGATCTGGGGCACACGTGGGAGGTTCGCTGCACGAGCCGGGCCGCCCGCGTGCGCAAGGGCGGGACCCGCCGGCGGCCCGACGTGACGCTGTCGACCGACTCCGACACCTGGATGCGGCTGCGCCGCGGCGAGTTCTCGGGTGTGGAGGCATTCCAGCGCCGCCTGCTCGCCGTGCGCGGCAACCTGGACCAGGCGATCGCCTTCGAGGGGATGTTCAGGCTGGTGGGCGGTCGCCCGCCGCTGCTGCAGATCCACGACATCACGGTCGGCCGTCACCGCATCTCGACCCTCACGATGGGCCACGGCCCCGACGTGGTGCTGCTCCACGGGCTGGGCGGAACGCGCGCCTCGCTGTTCGAGACTGCCGCCGCGCTCAGCCGCTCCTATCGCGTCCACGCCCCCGATCTGCCCGGGTTCGGCTCCTCCGGCAAGCCAACGCTCGGCGCCTACAACGCGCGCTGGTTCGCCGAGATCATGCTCGGCCTGCTCGACCAACTCGAGGTGGACCGGACCCACGTGGTGGGGAACTCGATGGGCGGCCGTGTAGCGATCGAGCTCGGCCTAGTCGCGCCGGAGCGAATTCGCGCGCTGGGCCTGCTCTGTCCCGCCGTGGCCTGGATCAAGCGCGGCCTTCACCCGATCGTGCGCCTCCTGCGACCCGAGTTCGGACTGCTCCCCCACGCAATCCGCCGCCCGACGGTCGCCTCGCATTTCTGGCGGATGTTCCACGATCGCGACCTGATCGACCCCGCGGTGGCTGACCTGGTCGTCGATGAGTTCAGGCGGATCTACCACACGGCCGGAGCGCGGTATGCGCTGCTGGCCAGCGCACGCAACATCTACCTCGAGGCGCCGTTCGGGCGCGGCGGGTTCTACCGCCGGCTGGCCGATCTGCACCCGCCCGCCCTGTTCGTGTGGGGCAGCCACGACTGGCTCGTGCCCGCGACGTTTTCGCACCAGGTGGGCAAATGGCTGCCGCACGCCGAGCAGGTGACGATCGACGGGTGCGGTCACGTCCCTCAGGTGGAGCGGCCGGAGGAGACCAACGAACTGCTGCTCGGCTTCTTCCGGCGCGCCGAAGCGATCGACGGAGTTGCCGTCGAACCGCGGCTCCGCTCCGCCGGCTCCGAGGCGGCCTGACAGACTTCGCCTCGTGAGCCACGCACCCGTGACCAGATCCGCCAGCCGGAATGGTCACGATCCCGGTGCCGCGCTCTCGGCGGACGAACCGCGAGTCCCGTCATGGCTGAGCCGCGCCTGGCAGGAGCTCTCGGGCGCCGTGCAGCGGCGCATCCCCCGCGCCAACCTCGACGAACGCGATCCGGACTACATCCGCGAGCAGCTCCCACTGCTCTGGCTGTTCTCCAGCCTGTGGTTCCGCGGCGAGGTCCGAGGCCTCGGCAACATTCCCGACGAGGGGCCCGTCCTCCTGGTCGGCAACCACTCAGGCGGGAACATGATCCCCGACACGATGGTGTTCACCGTTGCCTTCAGCACCTACTTCGGGGTCGAGCGACCCTTCTACCAGCTGGCCCACAACCTGGTTCTGTCGCTGCCCGGCCTCAGCTGGCTGCGCAAGTTCGGGACGGTGGCGGCGTCACCCGAGAACGCTCGCCGCGCCCTGTCCTCGGGCGCAGCGTTGCTCGTCTATCCCGGCGGCGACTACGAGGTCCATCGCCCCAGCTGGCAGGGCAGCCGGGTCGACTTCGGGGGGCGCAAGGGGTTCCTCCGCCTGGCCTTGGAGCAGGACGTCCCGATCGTGCCGGTGGTGGCCATCGGCGGGCAGGAGACCGCGCTCTTCCTCACCCGGGGCGAGCGGCTGGCCCGCCTGCTCGCGCTCGATCGTGTGCTCCGCGTCAAGGTCCTGCCGATCTCGATCTCACTGCCCTGGGTCGTCAACATCGGCGACTTCGGGCACATACCGCTCCCGGCCAAGATCACCGTCGAGACCCTCCCGGCCATCGACCTGCGCGGCGAGTTCGGCCCAGACCCCGACATCGACGACGTCTACGACCACCTGATCCGCCTGATGCAGGACGCCCTCGATGCGCTCGCCGCCGAGCGCCGCTTCCCGGTGCTCGGATGAGGATCGGCGCCGACAAGCTGCTCGCCGCGCCGATCGAGGATGTGTGGGCGATCGTCACCGATCCCGAGCGTGTCCTCAACTACATGTCGGGCGTAACCCGGTGGGAGGTGGCGGGCGACGTGCGCACCGGGCTCGGGGCCCGCTACCGCATGCTGTTCCGGATCGGCGCGGCGGAGGTCGGGGGGCTGGTGGAGGTGGTCGAGTTCGACGAGCCGTGTGACTTCGCGTGGACGTCGGTCACCGGGCTCGACCATCGCGGCCGCTGGCGGCTGCGCGAAATGCCCGGTCGCCGCACACGGATCGAATTCCGCCTGGCCTACGTGGTCGAGGGTGCCGGCCTGAGCGGGTGGGTCGCCGAGCGAGTCGCCGCACCCACGGTGTCGGGGCACGTTCGCCGGACACTGGAGCAGCTCGGGCGCCTGGTTGAGCACGAGCAGCTGCGCGCCCGCGCAGCGCGGCGCCGAGCGGCAGCGGGTCTTTAGCGGCGCCCCCTGGCGTGGTGCGAGACAGTGAGGGGCCGCCCGAGGCGCGAATGCCCCGTGGATCCGGTTCACCGCTCCACCGTAACAATCGCCAGCGCCGCCGCACCCTCCTCCCGCCCGACGAAGCCCATGCCCTCCCCCCGGGTGGCCTTCACGCTGACGTGCTCGGGCGAGATGCCGATCGCCTCGGCCAGCGTCCGCCGCATCTCCTCCCGCGCCGGCGCCACGTGCGGACGCTCGATCACGACCGTGGCGTCGACATGCAGGACCGACATCCCGCGGTGCATCAGCATGGCCACGGTGGTGCGCAGCAGATCCAGTGAGCTGGCGTCGCGGTAGCGCTCGTCGGTGTCGGGGAAGTGCTGGCCGATGTCGCCCAGCGTGGCCGCCCCGAGCAGCCCGTCGATGATCGCGTGGGTGAGCACGTCCGCGTCGGAATGACCCTCGAGGCCGCGATCGTGCGAGAGCTCGACCCCGCCCAGCACCAGGCGCCGGCCGGCGGCGAACCGGTGGCAGTCGTAGCCGAGGCCCGTGGTGACGATGCCCGGTGCCTCGCCCCGCACGCTCACGAGCGCGCCTCGGCCAGCAGCAGCTCGGCCAGCCGCAGATCGGTCGGCGTCGTCACCTTGATGTTCGCCGGCGAGGACTCCACGACCACCACCACCCCACCGGCCTGCTCGACCAGCCACGCGTCGTCGGTGGCGGCGGCCAGGCTGGAGTCGCTCGCGTCCATCAGGGCCCGCTCCAACGCCGGCCGCCTGAACACCTGGGGCGTCTGTACGGCCCACAGCCGGCCCCGGTCGAGCGTCCGCGTCACGGTCCGCCCATCGGAGGCATCGACCTCCTTGATCGTGTCCGAGACCCGGGCGGCGGCGATCACCGCGTCGGCGCCGGACTCCTCCAACCGGCCCAGCGCACGCGCAAACAGCTCCGCCGGGGCCAGCGGCCGCGCCGCATCGTGCACCACGACGGGATCGCCGGACCCAGCCGCCCGCAAGGCCGAGCGCACCGACTCCGAGCGCACCGTTCCGCCGGCCACGGAGACCGTACCGGCAGGCGCCGCGTCAAGCGCATCGCGAGGCAGCGCGACGATGATCCGCTCCACCCCTGCCACCGAGCGCAGCACGTCGACGCTCCACTCGAGCATCGGCCTACCCCCCAGCGCGACGAGCGCCTTGGGCCGGTCCGATCCAAGGCGCTCCCCGCGTCCTGCGGCCACGATCAACGCGACCGCCACGTGCTTTGCAGTGCTCGCCTACTCGGCGGCGACGGTGACCTTTGGGGTCTTGCTGCGCTTCCCGTTGTAGGACTCCAGCAGAAGGCCCTGGAGGTGCTCCTCGACCTCGTCCTCGTCCATCTCGAGCGCGTACATGAGCTCGGAGGCGAGGATCTTCTTGGCCCGCGTGAACATCTGCTTCTCACCCGTGGAAAGTCCCTTCTGGGCTTCGCGAATGGCCAGGTTACGCACGACCTCGGCCAGTTCGTAGATGTCGCCGGTCTTGATCTTGTCGCGGTTGTACTTGAACCGGCGATTCCAGTTCTTGGGCATCTCGGAGCACTCGTCCTGGAGTACCGCGAGGACCTTCTGGACCGTCTCCTCGTCGATCACGCGCCGCAACCCTGCCAGGGCT
Source organism: uncultured Solirubrobacterales bacterium (assembly GCA_963743345.1). Taxonomy (GTDB): domain Bacteria; phylum Actinomycetota; class Thermoleophilia; order Solirubrobacterales; family Solirubrobacteraceae; genus Palsa-465. Next base: position 28,350 of record CAVUPW010000024.1, on the reverse strand, counting down.
GCGTTCTCGGTCGGGACCATGACGGTCATGTCGTTGTGCAGGATCTTGATCGTGAGGTACTCGCGCCGCTCGCCCAAGATCTCCTTGAGCTCTTTGCGAATCACCTTGCCGGCTCCGTGATGGGGGTAGACGACGTTGTCGCCGATCTCGAACTCGATGTGCGGTAACTCCTCGGCGATCTCGAGGTCCTCCAGGGGCTCTTCCATTAGCTCTGTGATGGTGTCCTCCTCTGTCCTGAACGGGCGGGGCCGAAGACCCGCACGATTGTCTCTCCCAAGAAACTACGTGTGCCGGTGGCGGTCACGTTTGCAGGTACCGATCCACCAGGTTGATCTCCTGCTGGCGGCGAAGGCCCTCGCGGATGTCCTTCGCCCGGATCTCGCCGACTCCGTCGACTGTCTCCAGCTCGCCGTCGGTGGCGGCCAGCAGCTCCTCGAGTCCTCCGAACTCGCCCACGATCCGCTGCACGACAAGCTTGGGCAGGCGGGGGATCCTCCCCAGGATGCGGAAGCCGCGCGGCGAGGTCGGATAGTCGAGGGTGTTCAGCTTACGGTCATAGCCGAGCAGCTCGGCGAGGCGCCCGAAGTCCAGCAGATCCTGGTTCGGAAGCCGCACGAGCTGATCGAAGGCCGCCGCGAACGTCTCGTCGGCGTCCTCCATCAAGTAGTCGCGGACCAGCGCCGCCTTGTCGGCCGAAACGCCGACCATCGTCTCGTCGAGCTGCATCTCAATCAGCCGGCCCTCCGTGCCGAGCTCCACGATGTAGCGCTCGATCTCCACCGCCATCCTGGTCACCAACTCGGCCCGCTGGAGCACCGTGAGCACGTCGTGCAAGGTGGCGCCGCCCTCGAACTCGAGCGCGGTCAAGCGAGTGGACACCTGGTCCAGCCGGCTGCGGTACTTGTCCAGCGTGGCCAGCGCCTGGTTGGCCTTGGCCAGCACCACCGGGATGTCCTCCAGGATGTACTTGACGCCGTCGACATACAGCGAGACCACCTCGCGGCGCTCGGAGATCGCCACCACCAGGGCGTCCGTCTGCTTCGAGACGCGCTCCGCCGTGCGGTGGCGAGTGCCGGTCTCAATGGTCAGGATCGTCGGGTCCGGGGTCAGCTGCACGTTGACGTGAGCGATCTTGGTTGCGTTCGAGCTCAGCACGATCGCGCCGTCCATCTTCGCCAGCTCGTACAGGAGCGCGGGCGAATACTCGAGGTCGAGCTTGATCCCGCCCGAGAACAGGAAGGCCAGCTCGTCGGCGTCTCCGATGACGATCAGCCCGCCCGTTCGCGCGTGCAGGATGTTGTCGATTCCCTCCCGCAGCGCCGTTCCTGGGGCCACCATCTCCAGCGCTCTTACCAGCCGGGAATCCTGTCGAGATTCGAGCTCTCCCTTGAGCTCTTCCCCGGAACGCGGCGGCATGAAGGTCGATTTTACCGCTTATTGACAGGCCGCCGGTGCCCCTCCTCTGCGCCGCGGTTCACGCCGCGGTTCACGCCGCGAGCTCCCGGCGCGACGCCGGCCCGAGCGCGGCGCCCAGCGCCGCCCGGAGCGTCGGATGCGCCCCTGGCTCGATCACCGGCCCCAACCCGAACTTGGCCGCCTCGGCCAGGCGCCGATCTGGATGGGACACCGAGCGCAGCTCGCCGGTCAGCCCGAGCTCGCCGAAGCAGGCCAGCGGCTGGCCCTGGGCGGCGCTCAGCGCGACGCCCCGCACCGCGCTGGCCACGGCCAGGGCCACCGCCAGGTCCGCCCCGGGCTCGTCCACCCGGACCCCACCGACGACGTTGACGAACACGTCGGAGCTCCCCGCTCCGATGCCGGCATGGCGTCCCAGCACGGCGAGCACCAGGGCCAAGCGGTTTCGGTCGATCCCCGACGCCACCCGCCGCGGCGGCACCAGCTCAGAGCTCGAGACCAGCGCCTGGACCTCGACCAGCAGCGGCCGCGAGCCCTCGATCGCGCACAGCACCACGCTGCCGGGCGCTCGGGTCGCATCTCCCACGAACCGGGCCGAGGCGTCCAGCACCTCGACCAGGCCGTCGTCGCGCATCTCGAATACTCCGGCCTCGTCGGTCGAGCCGAAACGGTTCTTGACGGCGCGCACGGTGCGGTAGGTGCGCTCGCGCTCGCCCTCGAACTGCAGCACGCAGTCGACCAGGTGCTCGAGCACGCGCGGCCCAGCCAGCGCGCCGTCCTTGGTCACGTGCCCAACCAGGAGGACCGCGATGTCGAGCGCCTTGGCCACCCGCATCAGCGCCCCCGCCACTTCGCGCACCTGCGCCACCGATCCGGCGCCGCTCGACAGGTCCATCGTGTGCAGCGTTTGCACCGAGTCGATCACGCACACCTCTGGACGCTCGTGCTCGAGCGTGGCCAGCACACGGTCCAGATCGGTCTCGGCCACCACCGGGATCCCCAGCGCGCCGGCGTGTAGACGCTGCGCCCGCAGCCGGATCTGGGCCGCCGACTCCTCCGCCGAGACATACAGCGTGCGCCGGCCCGCCTCGTGCAGGTTGGCCAGGACCATCGTGGTCAGCGTCGACTTGCCGATCCCCGGCGATCCTCCCAGCAACACGAGCGACCCCGGCACGATCCCGCCGCCCAGCACGTTGTCCAGCTCGCCGATGCCGGTGGGCAGGCGCTCTCGCTCGACCGCGGCCACGTCGCGCAGCGCGACCGGCTTCACGGCGGCGCGAGCGCTCGAGCCGCCGCCACCGGACCCGGCAGCGCGGCCGGCACCGGCCGGGCGCGGGAGCCGGACCTGCTCTACCAACGTGTTCCACTCCCCGCAGCCCGGGCAGCGCCCCGCCCAGCGGGAGGCTTCATGGCCGCAGGCCGAGCAGACGTGGATCGAGGTTGGGCGCGGCATCGTGGACCGCCGAGGCTACGCCGCGCGCCCGACGGAATCGGCGTATGCCGTCCGGCATCGCCGGGACGACCTTAGTCTGCAGTCAGGGGTGGCTGGCTAGCTGGGCACCGACACGTCCACGATCGCCTGGTGGTGTAATTGGCGAGTGGCTGGGCGTGGCTGACGCCGCCCCCTCGCCACGATCGTCCTGGTCGTACGTGAGGGCGAGGGGTGGCGTCAGGCGCGTCCAGACGCCGCCAAAACGCCAGATAATTCTTCTACCGGCCCTTGGAGCGTCCTCCAATCGATCGTCGCCCCAGAACCTCGGCCCGGCGACCGTGCTGTCGGCCGCCGGCAACCTGGTGGAGCTGAGCTATGCGCTGCCGCGAGCCGGGCTATTCGGTCTGGGTCGGCTCGTCCGTCCGGGCCGGCTCGTCCGGTGCGGGCTCCCCGCCGCCTTCGCCGTCGCCACCCTCGCCGGCACCCACGGCCACCGGGGTGGGCTTCGGCGCCGGCTCGATCACGGTCAGCTTGACCTCGTCCGCGCCCTGACCGCCGCCGTCCTCGGACGGCGCGTCGACCATGACGGTCGAGCCCGACGGCACCTGCGAGCGCAGAACGAAGTCGGCCAGCGGATCCTCGACGTAGCGCTGGATCGCCCGGCGCAGCGGCCGGGCGCCCATGGCCGGGTCCCAACCCTTGTCGACGAGCATGTCCTTGGCCGGCTCGGACAGCTCCAGCTGGAGCTCGCGATCGGCCATCGACTGGCGAATCCGCCGCAGCAGCAGGTCGACGATCTCCTTGATCTCGTCCTTGGTCAGCTTGTGGAAGACGATGACGTCGTCGATGCGGTTGAGGAACTCGGGCCGGAACACCTTCTTGAGCTCGCCCATGATCCGGTTCTTCATGTCGTCGTAGGTGATCCCGGTGTCGTCGTCGGACACCGCGAAGCCGAGCGGCGTGTTGCGCGCGATCTCCGAGGCGCCGATGTTCGAGGTCATGATCACGATGCAGTGGCGGAAGTCGACCGTCCGGCCCTGCGCGTCGGTCAGCCTGCCGTCCTCCAGGATCTGGAGCAGGATGTTGAACACGTCCGGGTGGGCCTTCTCGATCTCGTCGAGCAGCAGCACGCTGTAGGGCTTGCGCCGCACGGCCTCGGTCAGCTGGCCGCCCTCGTCGTAGCCGATGTAGCCCGGAGGCGACCCGACCAGACGCGACACCGCGTGCTTCTCCATGTACTCGGACATGTCGATGCGGATCATGGTGTCCTCATCGCCGAACAGGAACTCGGCCAGGGTCCGCGCCAGCTCGGTCTTGCCCACACCCGACGGGCCCAGGAAGATGAACGAGCCGGTCGGCCGCTTGGGATCCTTCAGGCCGGCGCGCGAGCGGCGGATGGCCTTCGAGACGACCTCGATCGCCGGGTGCTGCCCGATGACGCGCTTGTGGAGTTCCTCCTCCATCCGCATCAGCTTGGCCGTCTCGGCCTCGGTCAGCTTGAACACCGGGATGCCGGTCCACATCGAGACGATGTCGGCGATCTCCTCCTCGCCGATTGACGGGCGCTCGGTTGACTCGCCGGCCTCCCACTGCTCGGCCAGCTCGCGCTTGCGCTGGGTCAGCCGGCGCTCCTTGTCGCGCAGGTTGGCGGCCTTCTCGAACTCCTGGTTCTCGATCGCCTCCTCCTTGGCCCGCCGCGTCTCCTCGATCTCGTCCTCGAGCTCCCGGTAAACGGGCGGCGAGGTCATCGACTTGATCCGCATCCGCGAGGCGGCCTCGTCGATCAGGTCGATGGCCTTGTCGGGCAGGAACCGGTCGGAGATGTAGCGGTCGGCCAGCTCGGCGGCCGCCTCGAGCGCCTCGTCGGTGATGTTCACCTTGTGGTGCTGCTCGTAGCGGTCGCGCAGCCCCTTGAGGATCTGCACGGTCTCCTCGGTGGAGGGCTGGTCGACGGTGATCTTCTGGAAGCGGCGCTCCAGGGCGGAGTCGCGCTCCAGGTACTTGCGGTACTCCTCGAGCGTGGTGGCGCCGATCGTCTGCAGCTCCCCGCGCGCCAGAGCCGGCTTGAGAATCGAGGCCGCGTCGATCGCGCCCTCGGCGGCGCCGGCGCCCACCAGGTTGTGCAGCTCGTCGATGAACAGGATGATGTCGCCGCGCTGGGTGATCTCCTTCATCACCTTCTTGAGGCGCTCCTCGAACTCGCCGCGGTACTTGGAGCCCGCGACCAGGGCGGCCAGATCCAGCGTGTAGATCTGCTTGCCCTTGAGCAGCTCGGGGACCTCGCCGTGCGTGATCCGCTGGGCCAGGCCCTCGACCACGGCGGTCTTGCCGACGCCGGGCTCGCCCACCAGCACAGGGTTGTTCTTAGTCCGGCGCGAGAGGATCTGCATGATCCGCTCGATTTCGGTCTCGCGGCCCACCACCGGGTCGAGCTTGGACTCGGCGGCCAGCTTGGTCAGGTTGCGACCGAACTGGTCAAGCAGCTTGGAAGACTTCTTGCTCTCGCCCTGGGCGGCGGCCGCCGCGCCCGAGCCGCCGGCGCCGCGCTGGCGGCTGCCGGGCCCGGACAGCATCCGGATTACCTCGTTGCGGATCTTCTCGGAATCTGCGTCGAAGTCGAGCAGGATGCGCGCCGCGACACCCTCGTTCTCACGCACCAGGCCCAGCAGGATGTGCTCGGTGCCGATGTAGTTGTGGCCCAGGCTCAGCGCCTCGCGCAGGGCCAGCTCGAGGACCTTCTTGGCCCGCGGCGTGAACGGGATCTGGCCGGAGGTGACCTCCTCGCCGGAGCCGACGATCCGGACCACCTGAGCGCGCACGCGCTCGACCGTGATGTCGAGCGACTCGAGTACGCGCGCTGCCAGACCCTCCTCCTCACGCAGCAGTCCCAGCAGGATGTGCTCGGTACCGATGTAGTTGTGCTTGAGCGTCCGCGCTTCTTCTTGAGCCAGGACAACGACCTGACGGGCTCGCTCTGTGAATCGCTCGAACATGATTCTTCTCTCTGCGTGGCGGGTCTCGGGCGGTAATCGGTCGAGGTGCTTTCCGGTCGTCTCCTCCGCTACCTGCGCTTACATGGTAGTTCGGGACTGCGGGGACACCGACGATTCCGTTCTACCCACCTTGTCGGCTCGAATCCGACATTTGATGAGTGCGACGGTCTCGTCTAATCGGTGCCATGCGGCAGTTTACCAACGGGGGTAGGGGTCTCTCCGCAGTCGGTGCGCATCGTGTGCCGAACTTCACAGCGTGTTCATGTTCGCCGGCCGGCTTCCGGATCCCAGTCGTACTCGATCTGCCGGGCTGTCCGGAGGGCCAGATCCCGCCCCGCGAAGCGGTCCACGAGATGCAGCGCCATCGCGATTCCGGAGCTCAGGCCGCCCGATGTGACCACCTCCCCCGCGTCGATCCAGCCCACCCAGGCCTCGCCGGCGCCGGCCCCGTCGACCATCGCCGCCAGCGCCTCCACGTCCTCCCAGTGGGTGGTCCAGGACCGCGCCTCGAGCAGCCCGAGCGCCCCCAGGACGAATGCCCCGGTGCAGACCGACGAGACGACCGAGGCACCCTGGGCCGCCCCGAGGACCGCCCCGACCAGGGTCTCGTCGGCGAGCACGTCGTCGATCCTGATCGCCCCGGGGACCACCAGCACGTCGACCCGCCCCGCCTCGGCCAGCGTCGACTGAGGGGTCAGCCGCAGGCCGCCGTAGGCGGCCACGGGCTCGCCCGTCACCCCAAGGGTGAGCACCTCGAAGGGCGGCTCGCCCTCGTCTCGCTCCACCAGCCGCGAAGCGGTCAGGAAGACCTCGTAGGGCCCGCCCACATCCAGCAGGTCCACCTGCTCGAACACCACGATCCCAATCCGCATGCACAGACCTGCATAGCACGTCACGCCGTTCTCAGGCCGTTGGGCCAAGGGAATCCCCGGCGCGACCGGCGCGGTGGCAGCCCGGACGCGTTCGATCCGGGCGTTCCGCCCGTCGGCCAGGTGGGCTGTGGGACGCGAAACTCAATCGCGCATGGCCGGAAACAACACGACCTCCCGGATCGAGCGCCGGCCGGTCATGACCATCACCAGCCGGTCGATGCCGATGCCGATCCCGCCGGTCGGCGGCATCCCCTGTTCTAGCGCCTCGATGAACGCCTCGTCGTAGGGCTGCGCCTCCATGTCGCCGGCGCCGGCCAGCGCCCGCTGCTCCTCGAAGCGCCGGCGCTGCTCGTCGGGGTCGTTCAGCTCGGTGAACGCGTTGGCGATCTCCATCCCGCCGACATAGGCCTCGAAGCGCTCGACCAGCCCAGGCCGCGAGCGGTGGCGCTTGGCGAACGGCGACAGGGCCACCGGGTAGTCCATGATGAACGTGGGCTCGATCAGAGTCGGCTCGACGTGCTTGGAGAGCAGCTCGTCGACCAGTTGGGGCCAGGTGTCGGTCTCCGGGACGTCGAGTCCCCGCGCGCGCATGATCTCCGCCAGCCCATCCCGGTCGGGCACCGACACGATGTCGATGCCGGTGCGGGTCAGGATCGCCTCGGGCAGGGTCTCCCGCTGCCACGGCGGCGAGAGGTCGATCTCGCCCGAATAGCCCACCTCCGCGGCCACGAACGCGACCAGCCGCTCGCATCGCGCCGCGATGTCCTCGTAGTCGGCGTACGCCTCGTACCACTCGAGCATGGTGAACTCGGGGTTGTGGGTGGAGTCGACGCCCTCGTTGCGGAAGTCCTTGCCGAGCTCGTACACCCGCTCGAGGCCGCCCACGATCAGCCGCTTCAAATAGAGCTCGGTGGCGATCCGCAGGTAGAACTCGCGGTTCAGTGCGTTGTGGTGGGTGGTGAACGGCCGCGCCGCAGCGCCCCCATACAGGGGCTGCAGCACCGGCGTCTCGACCTCGATGAACCCCTCGACGTCCAGGAAGCGCCGCACGGCCGAGATCACGCGCGCGCGCACGATGAACAGCTCGCGCGCATCCTCGTTGGCGATCAGGTCGAGCTCCCGTCGGCGAAAGCGCGTCTCGACGTCGGTCAGCCCGTGGTGCTTCTCGGGCGGGGGCCGCAGCGACTTGGCGAGCAGCGTGAACTCGAGGACGCGCAGGGTCAGCTCGCCTCGCTTCGAGACGAACGCCACTCCCTCGACTCCGATCAGATCCCCGAGGTCCAACCCCAGCAGGCGATCCATGCCGTCGCGACCGAGCTCGTCGACCCGCGCCTGGAGCTGGATCCTCCCCGAACGGTCGACCAGGTCCAGGAAGGCCATCTTGCCCTGCCCGCGCCGCGCGGCCAGCCGCCCCGCGACCCGGTGGCGATCAGAGGTCTCCTCGCCGGCCGACAAGCCGGCATGAGCCGCCCGGACCGACGCGATCGGCTCGACACCGTCGAACTCGTGCGGGAACGGATCGATTCCCGCGGCGCGCAGCGAGTGGAGCTTGCGCCGGCGCGCCGCGAGCAGCTCGTCGGAGCCGGAAGCCGCCCCGTCTGAGCCAGGCTCGTCTGAGCCGGGGGCCCCGTCGGCCACGGCTGTCCTTACTTCGATTCGACGTCGATCTTGGTGATCTTCAGCCGCCGCTCCCCCTTGGGCGTGGTGATCACTACATCGTCACCGCGCTTGCGGCCGAGCAGCGCCTTGCCGACCGGCGACTCGTTGGACAGCTTGGCCTCGGCGGGACTGGCCTCCGCCGAGCCGACGATCGTGTACCTGGTGGACTTGCCACCGTCGTCCTTGACGTGGACCACCGAGCCGACCCGGACCTGGTCGGTGCCGAGATCGGACTGGTCGATCACCGTCGCCGAGCGCAGCTTCTCCTCCAGCGAGGCGATCCGCGCCTCGAGCATCGCCTGCTCGTTCTTGGCGTCGTCGTACTCGGCGTTCTCCGAGATGTCGCCGAACTCGCGCGCCTCCTTGATCCGGGCGGCGACCTCGCGCCGGCGCGTGGTGGTCATGTGGTCGAGCTCGGCCTTCAGATTGGCGAGCCCTTCGGGAGTGATGATGACGTCCTTGGGCATGGCTAAGACCTGTATTCGGATGAGCGCCGCCGGAGGGACCCGGCGGTTCGGACGAAAAAACCCGCCGGTTGAGCGGGGAATTCCTACGTAGCTGGGCTGCGTGGGCGGATGAGTATAGACACCTCGTGCTGACGGACCGGGACCGTTTAGCCGGACGGCCCGGCGCGGCAGACTACTACTACTACTACTACTACTACTACTACTACTACGCCGCAGCGCGCGCCGGTTCGGGGGTCGTTTCTCCGTGCAACAACTCTCGCACCGCTTGCAGCGTGGGTGCGGTCTGGAGCGCCGCCTGGAGCGCCTTTCCACCGCCGAGCCGCTCGACGTACCAGGGATGGAACTTGCGCAGGTAGCGCGTGGCCCGCTCGAGCCCCAGGTGCTCCACCGCGCGCTCGATCACCCAGTCGAACTCGTCGAGGATCTCCTCACGGCGGGGCTCGGAGACACGCCGGCCGAGGACCTGCTCGAACAGCCACGGGTTCCCCAGCGAGCCGCGAGCCAGCAGGACCGCCGCCGCGTCCGTCTGCTCGAACGCCGCCCGAACCGCCTGCGGCGTACCCAGCCCGCCGGAGACCAGCACCGGCACCGGCAACTCCTCGACGAGGTCGCGGACGAGCTCATACCGCGGAGCCCCCTTGTGGCGCTGCGAGGCGTGCCGGGGATGGATCGAGATCCCGGCCACGCCACCGTCGAACACCAGCCGGCGGGCCACGTCGAGCCCGCTCAGATCTCCCGGCCGCTGGCCCGAGCGAAGCTTGACCGTCACGGGGAGGCCGCTCCCGCGGGCCGCCGCCCGCGCCACGGCGACGGCCCGAGCCGGCTCTTCGAGCAGCGCGGCGCCGGCGCCCGTCTTGCACACCTTGGGCACCGGGCAGCCCATGTTGATGTCGATCAGATCGGCGCCGGCGGCCGCCACCCGCTCCGCGGCCGAGGCCATGATGTCGGGATCGTGCCCGAACAGCTGCACCGACACTGGGTGCTCGTCAGCGTGGATGCGCAAGAGCTCGCGGCAGGTACGCTCGTTGCGGTAGTGCACCGCAAAGCTCGAGACCATCTCCGACACCACCAGCCCTGCCCCGTGCCGCTTGGCCTGCAGACGGACGAACCAGTTGCCGATCCCGGCCAGCGGCGCCAGCACGACGCGGTTGGGGATCGCCACGCCGCCCAGCTGCCAGGAATCGGTCAGGGATCGAGCCACGGCGTTTCATGGTACGAATGCCCGGCATGAACCTGTTCGACGCGCTGCGCCCCTGGACCGAGGTGGTGCTCGATCAGGTTCCGGGACTCGAGCTGTTCGACGCCCACACCCACCTCGGCCATAACGACCCGGACGGGATGAAGCAGAGCGGCGAGGAGCTGACTGCCGCGCTGCGGTTGGCCGACGCGCGGGGGGCGTTCGTGTTCCCCTTCCACGAGCCCGACGGGTACCGAGCGGCCAACGACGTCGTGATCGAGGCCGCCCGCGAAGCCGACGGCCTGCTGGTCCCGTTCTGCCGCGTCGATCCCCACGACGACCCGCTCCCCGAGGCGAAGCGCAGCCTCGAGAACGGCGCCCGGGGGATCAAGCTGCATCCTCGCGCCGAGCAGTTCACGCTCGACCACCCGGGCGTGAGGCCGCTGATCGCGCTGGCCGACGAGCGCTCGCTCCCAGTGCTGATCCACGCCGGGCGCGGCATCCCGGCGCTCGGGCTGCACGCCGTGCAGCTGGCCGAGGACTTTCCGAACGCTCGACTGATCCTCGCCCACGCCGGCATCTGCGACCTGTCGTGGATCTGGCGCGTGGCGGGCGAGTTGCCCAACCTGCTGTTCGACACCGCGTGGTGGATCCCCGCCGACCTCGAGACGCTGTTCTCGCTGGTGCCGCCCGGGCAGATCGTGTTCGCCTCGGACGCCCCCTACGGGCACACGTTCATCTCGGCCGCGTTCCAGCTCCGCTGGGCCCTGCAGCTCGGGCTCTCACCGGATCAGATCCGCTCGATCGCCTCGAGTCAGTCGCTGCGGCTGGCCGCCGGAGAGGCACTGCAACCGTGCGGCTCGCCCATTGGCGAGCGCGAGCGCGCCCCGCACGTCCTGCTCGATCGGGTCGCCTTCTTCCTGCTGTTCAGCGCGCTCGGCACCATGCGGGGCATCGATCCCACCGAGATGCTTGCCTTGGCCCGCCTCGCCTGCGACGTGCCCGACGACATCGATGATGCGCCGGTGTTCGCCGCGGTCCGTGCCCTGCTCGACGACTACGATGAGTACGCGGCCGAGAACCCGGACTCGCGCCGGCGGATCACCTTCCTGATCCTGGCGGCGACGGTGGCGCGGACGCCTGACGTGCCCATTCCCCCAGCGGTCCTCAACCGCGATTCCGCTCACAGATCAGCCGCAGCCCGGTCAGCGTGAGCAGATCGTCGACCTCGTCGATCGTCTCGCGGATGAACGGCACCAGGGCCCCGGCCAGGCCCCCGGTGGCGATCACGCACGTGGTCGGCCCGAGCTCTGAGCGCAGCCGGCGCACGATCCCCTCCACCTGACCGGCGAAGCCGTACACGATCCCGCTGCGGATCGCGTCCACGGTGTTCTTGCCGATCAGCGAGCGTGGCGGGGCGAGCTCGACCTTGGGCAGCTTGGCGGCCCGGTCGTACAGCGCGTCGATCGAGATTTCCGCCCCAGGCGTGATGATGCCGCCCAGATACTCGCCGGCCGCCGACACGATGTCGTAGGTGATCGCGGTGCCGAAGTCGACGATGACGCATGTGTCGTGCACCTTGTCGTAGGCGGCGACCGCGTTGGCCAGCCGGTCGGCGCCGACCTCGTGCGGGTTGTCGTAGCGGATCGGCATCCCGGTCCGGATCGAGGGGCCCACCACCAGCATCTCGTGGCCCAGGTAGCGGCGGGCCATCAGCCTCCACTGCTCGGAGAGCTGGGGGACGGTCGAGGACACGATCGAGTCGCCGACGTCCCGGAACGCCATCCCGCGCAGACCCAGCAGGTTCGACAGCGCGGCCCCGAGCTCATCGCCGGTCGAGTCGCGCACGGTGGCGAACCGCCAGTGCTCGGACACGGTCTTCTCGCCGTCGGGGAACAGGCCAAAATGGGTCTGGGTGTTGCCGACGTCGACGACCAGCAGCATGGACGAACCCTAGCTGGCGCCGGAGCCGGGGTCGTCCTCAGCGCCTCGGGTCGCTGGGCGTCCTCTGAAGGAGGCGCGGCATGCAAAACCTGCCATTCCGGGCCTCGGAGGCGGACCGTGGCATCTTGCGCACGCCCCACATGCGCAACCTGCCACCGTCCGACTCGGATCGCGCCGGTTGGCAGCTTATGCACGTCCGCGCCGGCTACAGCAGCGGCTCTCCGACGCGCCGCACGTCCTGACACGGGTGGGCGGGATCCAAGTCTCCGGGATCCAGGTCTCCCAGCGCATCGGCCAGCCGGGTCCCGTCCGGCAGCGTGAGCCCCGGGTCGAGCTCGAGCAGGGGCACCAGCACGAACCGGCGCGAGGTCACCTCCGGGTGCGGCAGGGTCAGGCGATCCGAGGCGTAGTCGGACACGCCGTCCAGCAGCAGCACGTCGACGTCGATCGGCCGCGGCCCGTGCCGCACCCCGCCGGGTTCCCGACCGAGCGAGCGCTCGACCGCCTTGCATGCGTCGAGCAGCTCCTCGGGGCCGTGATCGGTCTCCACCCGCAGGCAGGCGTTGTAGAAGTCGCGCTGGTCGAGGACGAGCCCGACCGGCTCGGTCTCGTACACCGACGAGGAGGCCAGCACCCGCACTCCGTGCCGCGGCAACTCGGCCACCGCACCGCGCAGATGCTCTCGACGATCGCCGACGTTCGAGCCCAGGCCGAGATAGCCCGGCGTCACGGGGGGTCCGCGGCCGAGTAAGGGCCCGTAAGCGGCGGAATCCGATGAGTGGCTGGCATGTCTGGCCTCATCCGCTCGCCCGATAGTACTGGTGGTCCTTGAGGGCGAGCGGATGAGGCCAGGCGCGTCCAGACGTCGTCGGAACCGTCAATTACGAGGCCGCGGGCCCCTACTCGGCCTCGCGCCACACCTCGACTGACACCTCGCTGACCGGCAGCGCCATCGGCGGCTCGGGCTTGGCCGCCTTGACCCACACCGCGTTGGCGTCGTAGCGCTCGAGCAGCCGGTCGGCGATCGCCGCGCACAGGCGCTCGAGCGTCTTGTAGGAGCGCTGCTGAGCGACCAAGTTGGCCGTCTCGCACACCTGGGCATAGTCGACCGTGTCCTCGATCCGGTCGGTGACCGTGGCGTCGCAGTCGCCGACGTCGAGCCGGAGGTCGAGCAGGAGACGCTGGCCTACCTCGCGTTCGGCCGCGGTGACGCCGACGTGGGTGAACAGCGACAGGCCGCTCACCTCGATCGTCACCTCGGGCTCGGGGTGGCCTTCGTCCTCGTCGTCCTCCCCTACTTCGTCGTACTCGTCCGGTTCGTCCATGGCGCGCTGACCGTAGCAGCCGTGACCGTCAATGCGTCGCGGAGCGGGGCCACATCGTGCACGCGGAACACGCGCGCCCCGCGCTCGTAGGCAAGCACGTTGGTGGCGATCGTGGCGGCGACCCGGTCGTGCGGAGACTCCCGCCCCGTCAGCCGGCCCAGGAACGTCTTGCGCGAGGTCCCGATCACCACCGGGCGACCCAGCTCGACCAGCTCGTCCAGCCGGCGCAGCAGCTCCAGGTTGTGCTCGATGGTCTTGCCGAAGCCGATCCCGGGATCGAGCAGGATCCGCTCCTCGGCGATCCCGGCCTGGATGGCGAACGCCATCCGTTCCTCGAGGAACGCCTTGATGTCGGCCACCACGTCGTCGTAGCGCGGGTCGCGCTGCATGGTCCGGGGGTTGCCGAGCATGTGCATGAGGCAGCACTCCACGCCGGCCCCGGCCACCACCGCCGCCATCTCCGGCTCGCCGCGGAGTGCGGTCACATCGTTGACCAGCGACGCCCCCGCCTCGAGCGCCCGGGCGGCCACAGCGGCCTTCGAGGTGTCGATCGAGATCTGCGCCGCGGTCCGCGAGGCGATGAGGCCGTCGATCACCGGGAGAACCCGGCGGAGCTCCTCGGACTCGGGCACGGGCGGCGCACCGGGTCGGGTCGACTCGCCGCCCACGTCGAGGATCGCCGCGCCCTCGGCCTCGAGCTCGAGCCCATGCTCGATGGCGGCTCCTGCATCGAAGTAGCGGCCGCCGTCGGAGAACGAGTCGGGCGTGACGTTGACCACGCCCATGATCCGGAAGTCGCCCTCACTCACCCGGCCACCGCCCGTGTCGATCGAAGTACTCCCGGGCCTCCTCCTCGCGCTCGCGCTCCCGATTGCTCTCGACGCTCATCCGGTACATCCAGTTGATCATCCACACGATCAGCGCCACGATGAGGAGGCCCACGCCAGCTCCCGCGGCGGGCGTCTTCCCCTGTCCGATGATGATCCCGACCACGCCGGCCACCGCGATCGCCACCGGCACCCAGACACGCGTGGCGCCGAGCATCACGCGGGCGACGGCGCCGGGCTGCTCGCGATCGTTCGACATCTCGACGGGATAGTGTCCTCGAACGCGCCGCAGCACACCCGACCGGAGAACACCCTCACCCGCCGCTGATCGGTTAGGAACGGGCTATTCCGCGGTTCCGCCGGCGAGACCAGGTCGTGGCAGCGGCCGCGGACCCTCGCGACGCTCCCCGGCGGGCGTGCCAGGGATCGGCACCTCGGGCGGGGGCAGGGCCTCGGCCCCGAACACCTCGGCCTCGGTGCGGCCGTCGAGCAGTGCCTCGAACTGCTCCTTCTCGATCGTCTCGCGCTTGATCAGGATCTCGGAGAGCTTCGCGAGCGATTCGCGGTGGGAACCCAGGATGTCCTTGGCCTGGATGTGCGCCTGCTCGACGATCCGCCGGATCTCGTCGTCGATCTCCCGGGCGATCTCGTCGGAGTAGTCGGGCTCGGCGGAGAACTCGCGACCGAGGAAGGGCATGCCGTGGTCGTGCCCGAACACGCGCGGGCCGAGCTTATCCGACATCCCGAAGCGCATCACCATCTGCTTGGCGGTGGCGGTCACCTTCTCGAGGTCGTTCGAGGCGCCGGTGGTGACCTCGCCGAACACCGTCTCCTCGGCGGCGCGGCCGCCGAGCGTCATCGCCATCATGTCCTGCAGCTCCGCCCGAGTGGTCAGGAACTTGTCCTCGGTGGGCAGCGAGATCGTGTAGCCGAGCGCCTGTCCGCGGGAGATCACCGAGATCTTGTGGACCGGGTCGGAGTTCGGGCAGGTAGTGGCCGACCATCGCGTGGCCCATCTCGTGGTAGGCGGTGATCCGCCGCTCCTTGTCCGACATCACGCGGGTCTTCTTCTCGGGACCCGCGATCACCCGCATGATCCCTTCCTCGAGCTCGACCTGGGTGATCTCGCGCTTGCCGTTGCGCGCGGCGAGCAGTGCTGCCTCGTTGACCAGGTTGCTCAGATCCGCGCCCGTGAACCCGGGCGTCTGGCCGGCCAGCGCATCGACGTCGATCTCGCGAGCCAGCGGCTTGCCGCGCGTGTGGACCTCGAGGATCTTCTTGCGGCCGAGTCGGTCGGGCCGGTCGACCACGATCTGGCGATCGAAGCGGCCGGGGCGCAGGAGCGCCGGGTCGAGGATGTCGGGACGGTTGGTGGCGGCGATCAAGATGATGTTGTCCTTCATCTCGAAGCCGTCCATCTCGACCAGCAACTGGTTGAGCGTCTGCTCGCGCTCGTCGTGACCGCCGCCCAGGCCGGCGCCGCGGTGGCGGCCGACGGCGTCGATCTCGTCCATGAAGATGATGCAGGGTGAGTTCTGCTTGGCCTGCTCGAACAGGTCGCGGACGCGGCTGGCGCCCACGCCGACGAACATCTCGACGAAGTCAGACCCGCTGATGCTGAAGAACGGCACGCCGGCCTCGCCGGCCACCGCCCGGGCCAGCAGGGTCTTGCCGGTGCCCGGAGGTCCGTAGAGGAGCACGCCCTTGGGGATGCGCGCGCCGAGGGCCTGGAACTTCTTGGGGTTCTCGAGGAACTCCTTGATCTCGTGCAGCTCCTCGACCGCCTCGTCCACGCCGGCCACGTCGCGGAAGGTGATCTTGGGCGAGTCGACCGACATCCGCTTGGCGCGCGACTTGCCGAACGACATCACCTTGGATCCCCCACCCTGGACCTGGTTCATCAGGAAGATCCAGAACCCGATGAAGATGACGAAGGGCAGGATGTAGGTGAGCAGCGACAGCCAGCCGTTCGAGGTCCTGCCCTGAATGTCGAATGCCCCGGGCTGAAGATCGCGCTTCGCGGCGGTGATGATCTGCGAGACGTACCCGTCGGGGTACCCGACCGTGTACTTCTGCCCGGACGTCGTCGTGGCGTTCGCCGTGTTGTCCTTCTCGTGCAGCGAGAGGCTCTGCACCTGCCCGTGGTCGAGCTGGTAGATCAGGTTGCCGAACGTCTGCTTCGGGCCGTTGTGCGAGCTCCCGATGAGCTTCTGGGCGAAGAATGCGAGCACCACCACGATCAGGATCGGGAATGCGGCGCTCTTGAAAAACCTGCTCATGGACAGAAAATGCGGCGCGTGCCGCGCCTGGACTCGGAGTCTGGGACTGTCAAGCGTAGCATCTGGCCTGGGACCGCCAACCAGCCTTCAGTGCAGGCGTTCATCGCCCGGAATGGTTGCTTAAACTCGGCTCGCCGGCGATTCGCCATTCCGCGTTCACTCTTTCAACGCCGCCACGTAGGGCAAGTTGCGGTAGCGCTCGTCGAAGTCGAGCCCGTAGCCGATGGCGAATCGGTTGGGAATCTCGAAGCCCACATACTTCGTACGTAGATCGACCTTTTGCCGCTCGGGCTTGACCAGAAGCGCGCACACCTCCAGTGATCGCGGGTTTCGCCCCGCCAGGTTGCGCAAGAGGTATTGCAGGGTCAGCCCCGAGTCGACGATGTCCTCGACGATCAGGACGTCCCGGTTCTCGATCACCGCGTCGAGGTCCTTGAGGATCCGGACCACACCCGAGGACTTGGTGGCCGAGCCGTAGGACGCCACCGCCATGAAGTCGACCTCGCACGGGATGTCGAGCTGACGCATCAGGTCGGAGAGGAACAGCACGGCACCCTTCAACACTCCCACCAGCACGAGATCCTTCCCGGCGTAGTCGCGCGAGACCTCCGCGGCCAGCTCTCGGATGCGGCGCGTCAGATCCTCGGCCGGCACGAGGATCTCCCCGATCGCGTCGTCGCCTTCCACGGCGGCGGATTCTATGGGGGCGCTGGCGCGCCCTGTTGCGGCCGGCGCTGGCGGGCCGTCAGGGTCGACAGCTGAGCCGCACCGCCTGGCGAGTGGCCGCGGTCACCCTATAGCGCTCCGAGGTGGCCACGCCGGGGACCCAGACGATCTCGCCGCCATCCTGGACCACCGGCACGCGACCGCGCTCCAGGCGCGGCACCCGCCGGGCCGTGAAAAGGTCCTGGAGGCTCTTGGTCGCGCCGCCGAGGCCGAGGGGAGCCATCCGGTCGCCGGGCTGCCAGGTGCGGACCAGCAGCTCCGATCCGAGCGCGGCCCGATCCAGCGCCCCGGGCTCGCGCGCCGGCGGCCCGAGCTCGCAGCTGAGCTCGAGCGAGCCGAACGCCACGCGGCCCGGGATCGCCATCACCACGGCCTCCGGCGCCGTCGCGTCGCGAGGCTCGAGTCCTTCAATGCGCAGCTCGCCGTACTCGACCACCGCCCGCAGCCCACACCCGATGTCGAGCATCGCAGTCCCTCGGTCCCGGAGCGCCGCCAGCTCGTCGGCCCGCCGCCCTGCCCCCGGTGCGAAGCCGCCGGCCGCCGCGTCGGCCAGGCGTTGGACGACCAGCCGCCGCAGCGCGGCCGGGAGCTCGCGCAGACGCTCCAGCGAGATCCGGGTCCCGTCGCGACCCAACACGTCCGAGACCAGCGCGTCGAGCACCTCGGCCTCGCCGCGCAGGACGTCGGCCAGCGCGAGCACGTTCTCTTCGGCCGCCGGATGGATCGCGCGCAAGGCGGGCAGCAAGTCGCCGCGCACCCGGTTGCGGGCATACGTCCCGGTGGCGTTGCTCTCGTCCTCGCGCCAGCTCAGCCCCCGCGCCCGGCAGTACGCCGCCGTTTCCTCGCGTGTGAACGGCAGCAGCGGACGCACGAGGGATCCCTCGCGGGAGCGCATTCCGAGCAGCGCGCGCCGGCTCGGCGAGGAGGCGACCCGGTACAGGATCGTCTCGGCTTGGTCGGTGGCGGTATGGCCGGCCGCCAGGTCCGCCCCCCGGCCCTGGGCCAGCTCGCGCCCCGCCCGGTAGCGCACCTCGCGCGCCCACCCCTGCACGTTCCCGCGCGCGCGAGGCGCCGGCCGGTGCACTTGGAGCGGAACGCCGAGCTGCCGACACAACGCGGCGCAATGACGCTCGTCCTCGCCCGCGAGTGCTCGCAGCCCATAGTTGACGTGGAGCGCGCCGACCGCGTCCGCCCCCGCCACGCGCGCCGCGACGTCGAGCAGGCAGGTCGAGTCGCGCCCACCGGACAGGAGCACGATCACGCTCCGTCCCGGCGCCAGGAGCCCATCCGCGCGCACGCGCGCGACCATCTCGCGCTCGGTCATCGTCTCTCGCGCTCGGTCATCGTCTCTCGCGCTCGGTCATCGTCTCTCGCGCTCGGTCATCGTCTCGCGCGCTCGATCATCGTCTCGCGCGCTCGATCATCGCCCGATTCCGGCTCGGGGCTTCATCGCCCGTGTCGATCGCGCGCCACGAACCCCTCGCGCGCCCAACGGCGCAGCGTGGCCGTGGCCACGCCAACTCTCTCCGCGGCCTCCTGGAGCGAGAGCCCTCCGTTGGACGCGCCGCTGTCCGTGTTGACGCCTGCGTCCGCACATCGCTGACGTAGCTTCCTACCCATCACACCCGCCCCGGTTGCGCCCGTCAATCCAGGCCGCGCTTCCCCGATACCGTCGAGGAGAGCTGATAGTCGGCGGCGGGGCCTCGACGAGCACGAAGCCCCGCCGCCCGCGAGCGAAACGGCCCGCTGCGTCGGCCGTAGGCGCTCGTCACGTTTCCGGCGGCGCCTCGCGTCGCGCTCCCCAGCTAGCCCGGGCGGCGCGTCACGCTCCGGCCTGTTGCCTATTTCTGAGTAGCGCTAGGTCTACTCGCCATTGCCGCATCTGTCAATGGCAACAGCAGCGAATCGGTACAAAACAGCACCGAATCGGTCATAAATAACAATAGGCGGTACGTGGCCGCCCCTATCGGGCTTCAACCAACCGCCGACCTCGCCGAGCGGGTTCTCCTGCCTGGCGACCCCGCCCGCGCGCTGTTCCTGGCCGAGTTCCTGCTCGAAGGGCCCAAGATGTTCAACCACCACCGTGGCCTGTGGGGCTACACCGGCCTCGCGTCGGACGGGGCCCTGCTCACCATCCAGAGCACCGGGATGGGCGGACCGAGCGCGGCGATCGTCATCTCCGAGCTGGCGGAGCTGGGCGCGCGCCGGCTTCTGCGCGTGGGCACCTGCGGCGCGCTCCAGACGGGGCTCGAGCTCGGCGATCTGATCATCGCCACCGAAGCGATCGCCGCCGACGGGACCAGCAGAGCCCTCGGCACCGACGCTCGGGTCGCGGCCAGCTACGAGCTGATCGCCACGCTTAGCGCTTCGGTCGCTCAGGAGGACGCCTTCCGAACAGGGCCGGTCGTTTCCACCGATCTGTTCTACGACGAGCGCGGCCTGGAGCGCGACTGGAGCGAGGCGGGCGCTCTGGCGGTCGAGATGGAGGCGGCCACGCTGTTCGCCCTGGCGGGGAGTCGAGGGCTGGACGCCGGCGCGCTGCTCGTCGTCTCCGATCTGATCCTGCCGTCCCGCGTGCGGATCGGCCAGGACGATCTCCGGGCAGCCGAGCGGCGGATGGGCGACGCGGCGCTTCGGGCGCTCAGCCCGGCGCGAGGGCCTCGGCCCTGAGCCGCACGCGCGCGGTGCCCGAGCGGCAAGCCCGCGCTGCCCGAGCCGCAAGCCCGCGCTGCCCGAGCCGCAAGCCCGCGCTGCCCGAGCCGCAAGCCCGCGCTGCCCGAGCCGCAAGCCCGCGCTGCCCGAGCCGCAAGCCCGCGCTGCCCGAGCCGCAAGCCCGCGCTGCCCGAGCCGCAAGCCCGCGCTGCCCGAGCCGCAAGCCCGCGGTGCCCGAGCCTCAGACCTGAGCGGTGCCTTCGCCGCTCTCGCTCGACGCCCGGCCCGTCCGGTGTTGAGGTCCCACCTCGGAGGCGACCGCGGGCGGCGCTGCCTGGTCGGCGATCGCCGCCTCGAGCCGGGCCAGCAGTTCCTCGATGGCCGCCAGCCGCTTGTCGAGCGCGCTGGACGAACCGAGCAGCTCGATCCGCTGCTCGACCCGGTCCAGCCCGTCCTCGATGGTCTCGAGCCGCTGCGACACGCTGCGCAGGCGCCGGGTCAGCCGCTCCAGATCGCCGGCGGAGGGCAGGTTCAGCGCGCTCATCGCGAGCTCCTGGGCCCGGGTGGCGCGCTCGCGGGTCTCGAACGCCGCCGCCAGAGCCCGGCTGACCACCGGATTCTCGAGCAGCTCCTGGGTCACCTTGCCGATCGCCTCCTCACCCTGTCTCGCCACCCGGCCGCGCAGTCCCTCGTCGTCGCTCATGTTCCGCCTCGCCTAATTCGCGTCGTCATTCAAGGTTGGAATCCGGCTCGAAGTTCGACCGTGGCTCGAACGTAGTTTCCAACGTGGGCTCGAAAATCGTTCAATCGTTCAATCGTTCAAATCCCCCTCGAGGCCCGAACTCTAACGCTCGAGTCGAGGGTTAGCTAACGCTTGAAATACATGCCTCGCGCTACAGTGGCCGCGGGTTCTTGCCGATTCAAGGATTGCCTGGGCGTTCGTGTTGGACCGCCTCACGACGCTGGCACCCGAACAGACATCCACCACACCGACGGTTCCCAATTGCAAAGCTCCGCGGCAGCCAGTAGCGTCCTGACCAGCCTACCTGTGATCGTAGCTGGGATGACTATACGCGTGGCATTCCGCGGGGGGAGTAGGCCACTGTGTTGAGAAGGCGGAAGCTCACGATCGCTGCCGTGACCATGGCTTCCATGGCCGCCGTGCTCGGCTTGGCGGCGCTTCCCGATGCCTCGGCGAACGGCTGCACGGTGGTCATCACGGTCGCCGGCGGCCAGACCTTCACGTTCGAGAACGTGCCGCCCGGCACCCCGCCGAGCTCGCTCCCGCTGCCGGTGAGCCTGCCGATCGTCAACGTCTCGCAGTCCTGCCCGCCGGTCACGGCCACCACCCCGGCGCCCACGGTGACCGCCACCACTCCTCCGGCGCAGACGACCTCCACCTCAACTTCCACCTCCACCTCGACAACGTCGAAGCCGAAGCGGTCGTCGGGCTCGGGGTCCTCCTCCTCCCGCTCGTCGACCTCGACGACCACCACCAAGAAGAGCTCGCCCAAGCCGGCGTCGAGGCGCTCGCGGAAGGGGAGCGGCCAGAAGCCGACGCCGCTCAACCCCGGTAGCGCGCAGGCAGGCAGCAACCTCAAGCAGCCGGCCTCGAAGCCGACCGCCAAGAAAGGGCACAAGAAAGGGCACAAGAAGGCCAAGCCGCGAACTCCCCCGCCGCCGGTCACCAAGAGCGGCGTCCCCACCCCGGCCAACCCCACCTTCTCATACGCGCTTCCCGGCCCGGCCCCAATCGGCGTTCCGAACTTCTTCATCGAGAGCTTCCAGATCCCGCCCTTCCTGCTTCCGATCTACCAGGCCGCCGGCATCCAGTACGACGTCCCGTGGCAGGTGCTGGCCGCGATCAACGAGATCGAGACCGACTACGGGCGCAACCTGTCGGTCTCCACCGCCGGCGCCGTCGGCTGGATGCAGTTCATACCGTCGACCTGGAAGCGCTACGGCGTCGACGCCAACGGCGATGGCATCGCTGATCCCTATAACCCGGCCGACGCGATCTTCAGCGCGGCGCGCTACCTGCACGCCGCCGGCGCCTCGAAGAGCATCCAGAACGCCGTCTTCTCCTACAACCACGCATGGTGGTACGTGCAGTCGGTGCTGCTCCGCGCCCAGCTCATCGGCGGGATGCCGAAGGGGTTCATCAATTCGGTGACCGGTCTCGTCCAGGGGCACTTCCCGGTCGCGGCGCCCGCCAAGTACGCCGACGACGCTGTCCTGAAGCTGGCCAAGACCCGCGTGAAGAAGTCCAACGCCGCGGTCACGGTCAAGTCCGACCCGACCAGCACCGGCACGGCGATCTACGCCAAGCAGGACTCGCCGGTCATCGCGGTCAACGACGGCAAGGTCGTCAAGATCGGGCAGAGCAAGCAGCTCGGGCGCTACATCGAGCTCCAGGACGCCACCGGCAACACCTACACGTACGCAAACCTGGGCTCGATCCCCAAGCTGTACCCGGTGCCCAAGCCGGTCAAGGTGACGGCGAGCTCGATCGCCAAGGCGCTGCTCGGGCCGGCCGCACCCGCCCCCACCGGACCGGCGACCGCCGGTACCCAGCAGGCGACCGCCGGTACCCAGCAGGCAACCGCCGGTACCCAGCAGGCAACCGCCGGTACCCAACAGGCAACCGCTGGCACCCAACAGGCGCCCGCGCTCCGGAGCACGGCCAAGGCCACCAAGGTGGCCAAAGGCTCCGCGATCTCCCTGCCCGTGACCCCGGCTACCACCCCGCAGCCGGCCGCCTCAAGCGCAGCGCCGGCCGCCACTTCGACGATCAGCACCCCGATGGTCAAGGAGCGCCTGTTCGCCAACCCGCACCGGCCCAACTCCTATGCCGCCGGCGGCAAGCTACAGATCAACAGCGCCGCGCCGCAGATCTCGAGCTTCGAGAACTACTTCTCGGACGTGCTGCACCTGGCCAAGAACCAGTACACCCTCCAGCCGCTCAAGGCGGGGTCAGTCGTCGTCGCCGGCACGATCCTCGGGCGGCTCGGCGCCGGCACCCCGACTAACGCCTCGCACCTCGAGTTCATGATTCAGCCGGCCGGTAAGAGCGCGCCGTTCATCGATCCCAAGCCGATCCTCGACGGCTGGAAGCTGCTCGAGGCCACCGCGGTCTACCGCGCGGCCGGCGTCGATCCGTTCTACGGCCCGGGCGCCAAGAACCCGACGATCGGCCAGCTGCTGCTGATGTCCAAGGAGCAACTCCAGAACCGCGTGCTCGAGGATCCCAACGTCAAGATTTACGCCTGTGGCCGTCGCGACATCCAGGACGGCGCGATCGACCGCCGCATCCTCGGGGTCATCGAGTTCCTCTCCGCGTCTGGCCTGAAGCCCAACGTGACCGGTCTGAAGTGCGGCAACACGCCGACCGGCTCGAACGGCATCGACCCGGCGGGCGCCACCGGCGCGAGCATGGACATCTCGGCGATCAACGACATCCCGATCCAGGGCCACCAGGGCCCGAACTCGATCACCGACATCACCGTGCGTCGGCTCCTCACTCTGCAGGGAGCCATGCAGCCCGACGAGGTCGTCTCGCTGATGAGCTACAAGGGCCAGCCGACCGCGATCAAGCTGTCCGATCACGCCAACCGGATCCAGATCGCCTACACCCAGCTGTACGGCGCCAACAAGAAGCTGGCGGCGGTGGCGGGCAGCATCCTTCAGCCCGGACAGTGGACCAAGCTGATCAACCACCTCAGCCAGATCCACGAGCCGATCGTCCCGATCTCGCCGAGCAAGTACGCGATCAAGCCCGGCGCTTAGTCGCGGGTCCTTAGGGTCCGTAGGAGAATTAGGTGGTGGAATTGGCGAGTGGCTGGGCGTGGCTGACGCCGCCCCCTCGCCACGATCGTACTGGTGGTACGTGAGGGCGACGGGGTGGTGTCAGGCGCGTCCAGACGCCGCCAAAACGCCAGATAATTCTTCTACGGGCCCTTAGTAGTCCGTGCCCGACGGCCGCGCGCCAGCTACGCGATCGAGTCCGACGCGCAATAGCCTGCGCCGATCCCGCTGTTCCGCTTCAGTCAGCTCGAGCTGCCCTGGGCGCTCGGACCTCCCGACGGCCGCTACCTGATCCGCCGCGACGGCGACGGTCCCGGCGCCGCGCCCTCTTATGTGCTCGTGCTGAGCACCCTGGGAGCGCGCGAGCGCCCTCCAGTCGGACGTTTCCGGCGACAACATAAGGCTCAACCTGAGCCTGAGCCACGGCCTGTGGAAACCTCACGAGCGACCGTCGTCGACGTCGGCGACCCCCTCGGGGACCCCGGGCACGCCGCCGGCTGGCTCAGGGACGCCGGCGAGGCCGAGCTAGCCGGGGGGCTGGCCGTCCTCAACCGAGCCCTGCACGCCCACCGGATCGCCACCGCCGACCCTCGCGCTCACGGCGTGCGCCGGCGCGACGCCCTAGTCGCCCGCCTGGGCTACGGCGCCGGCGAGCAGGTGGCCGACGGGCAGTGGACCGACGCGCGGGAGCTGACCGATCCAGGCCCGCGCCGGCGACGCTCGCGCATCCCCGTCGCCCAAGGGCGGCTCGCCGCGCTGCTGACCGGCCGCGAGCGGGCGCTGACCTGCGAGGAGCTGGCCCTGCGCGCGCGCCTCGATCTGGACGAGGGGCGCTCGCCGGCCGCCGCCCTGCAGGTGCTGATCGCGCTCGACGCTGCGCTGGCGGAGCTGCCGGGCGATCCGGCCGCCTCCGCGCTCGAGGAGCGCCTGGCGGAGCTGCGGGCCCTGCATGACGGCGTGGCCGCCGCGGCGCGGGCGGCGCTCCGCGGCGAGTCGGCGACCGACCGGGACGCAGTGGCGCTCGCGCTGGGCCGGCTCGAGGCGGCCCTCGGGCCCGGTTGTCGGCGCTTCCGCAATAGACAGGCCGAGCGCGGCCAGCACCGCCTCGAGGTCCTCCACCACGTCACCGCCCATGCGCACCGAGGCGTACCGG
Organism: uncultured Solirubrobacterales bacterium; assembly: GCA_963743345.1. GTDB lineage: Bacteria > Actinomycetota > Thermoleophilia > Solirubrobacterales > Solirubrobacteraceae > Palsa-465. The sequence continues at coordinate 3,627 of CAVUPW010000024.1, read as the reverse complement.
TCGAACGGGGTCGGACCCTGGGTCAGGATGGCGATCTGACCGCCCGCGGTCAGCGTCATCTCGGGCAGCCCTGCCACCGGGTAGACCTCGAGCGAGGACCCGATGCACAGCATCAGGTCCGCCTCGGCCGCCAGCGCCTCCGCCCGCGCGATCGCCTCAACCGGCAGGTACTCGCCGAACAGCACCACGCCGGGCTTGAGCGGCCGGCCGCAGTCGCAGCGCGGCACGCCCTCCAGATCCCGCTCCAGCCGAGCGCGCACGTCTCCCAATTCGTACCGCACCTCGCAGACGAGACAGACCGAGTGGGCGATCGTCCCGTGCACCTCGACCAGGTTCTGCGTGCCGGCGCGGACGTGCAGCTGGTCGATGTTTTGGGTGATCACCGCCTGCAGCAGGCCGGCCCGCTGCAGCTCGACGAGCGCCGCGTGGGCACGGTTGGGCTGCTTGTCGTCGAGGGTGTGGAAACGCTGGCCGTAGAAGCCCCAGAACCGCGCCGGGTCGCGTCGGAACGTGTCGATGTGGGCCATCTCCATCGGGTCCACGTTGGTCCACAGCCCGGTCCCCGGCGAGCGGAAGTCCGGTATCCCCGACGGCACCGAGATCCCCGCCCCGGTCAGCGCCACGACCGAGCCGGCTCGCTCGACCAGCCGCGCCAGCCGCGCCGCCGCGGTGACGTCGGACGCCGCCGACCCGCTCACTTGCCCCCGAACCGTGGCGTTCGCCTCTCGACGAAGGCGGAGATCCCCTCGCGCGCGTCCTCGGAGGAGAACACGCGCGCGAACGCCTGCTTCTCGCGCTCGATCCCGGTCTCGATGTCGCCTTCGCCCGATACCTGCTTGATCTGCTCGACCGCCAGCGGCGCCTGTCCGGCCAGCTTGCGGGCCCAGGCCAGCGCGGTGTCGAACAACTCTTCGTCGGGCACCACCCGGTTGGCCAGTCCGACGGCGTACGCCTCCTCGGCGCCGATCGGATCGCCCGTCAGGTTGAGCTCGAGCGCCCGCCCCTCGCCGACCAGCCGCGGCAGGCGCTGGGTCCCACCGAAGCCGGGGATGATTCCCAGGTTGATCTCGGGCTGGCCGAACATGGCCGACTCGGCAGCGATTCGGAAGTCGCAGGCCATGGCCAGCTCGCACCCACCACCGAGGGCGATCGCGTTCACCGCCGCGATCGTCACGACCGGAGAGGTCTCCATCTCGCGCAGCAACGCGTGCATGGTGTTCATCAGGTCCTTGCCGGCGGCGGCGTCCAGCGTACTGAACGCCTTGATGTCCGCGCCGGCGCAGAACAGAATCGGGTTCGCCGAGGCGATCACCAGCGACCGGATCGACCCGCTGCCGGCGATCTGGTCCCACACCCGGCGGAGTGCGTGAACCACCTCGGGCGCGATCGAGTTCGCCGGCGGGCGGTCGAGCCAGGCGATTGCGGTGGCGCCGCGCGTCTCGAGCTTGACCGGGCTGTCCTCCCACCCTCCGTCCGGCCGGGCATACGGGAAGAAGCCCTGCCCGGTCTTGACGCCCAGGCGCCCCTGGGCGACCAGCCGCCGCAGGATCGCGGGCGGCTCGAAGCGCTCGCCCCACTCACCGGCCGCGCGCTCGAGCGACGTCAGCACCTCGTCCAGCCCGGTCTGGTCGGCACGGGCGAAGGGCGGCGGGATGATCCCGGCGCCGGCCATCATGCCCAGGTCGATGTCCTTCAACGAGGCGACGCCCTCCTCGAGGACCAGGCAGGACTCGACGAGCGCCTTGAGCGTGAAGCGCTCGACCAGGGCCGCGGCGTCGAGCTCAGCTTGCGTGCTCATAGAAGCCCTCTCCGGTCTTGGCGCCGAGCTTGCCCTCGGCCACCAGCGCCCGCATCCCCTCGTGCACGTAGAACGAGTCGCCGTAGGCCTCGCGCAGGTACTCGGCCACGTGCAGGACGGTGTCGAGCCCAAGCAGGTCGGCCAGGTAGAACGGCCCGATCGGCGCGGCCCTCGACTCGCTCACGACCCGGTCGAGCTCCTTGACGTCGATCTCGCTCTCCTCCTGGAAGCGCCACAGCTCCGAAGCGCTCGAGTTCAGGATCCGGTTGACCACGAAGCCAGGGGCCTCGCCGCAGCGGATCGGAGCCTTGCGGATCGCCTGGGCGAAGTTCATCGCCGCCTGCGTGGTCTCCGGCGAGGTGTCCTCGCCCTCGATCACCTCGATCAGCCGCATCACAGACGCCGGATAGAAGAAGTGAAAGCCGACCACCTTGTCCGGCCGATCGGTCGCCACCGCCATCTCGCTGATCGACAGCGAGGACGTGTTCGAGGCGAGGATCGCGTGGCCTGGGGTGACCTCGTCGAGCTCTCCGAAAACGGCCTGCTTGATCCCGATCCGTTCGGGCACGGCCTCGATCACGAAGTCGACATCGCCGAAAGACTCATAGCCGAGGGCGCCCGAGATCAGCCCGAGCTTGCGCTGCCGCTCCTCTTCGCTCAGCTTGCCGGCATCGACCCGCACCTGCCACAGCGAATGCGCCTTCTCGATCCCCTGGTCGACGAACCGCTGCTCCACGTCCTTCAGCACGACCGGGATGTCGGCGTTGGCGATCACCTGCGCAATCTCGCCTCCCATCGTGCCGGCGCCGACCACTGCTGCCTTGAATACGAACATGCGGCGCGAGTGTAGGGAGTAGGCTGCGCCGAGATGGCCGAGACCCTCCCCGACAACATCGAGCCCTACCCCCAGATCTCCTCCAAGGCCTACGAGCATCCGGCCGACCGGGCCGCCACCGCCGCCCTGAAGGCCGTCCCGATGCTGGACACCGTGGTGCGAAAGCTGATCGAGTGGGGCTACGAGCGCGCCCTGCGCCAGTCGTTCCTCGGCAACTCGGTCAAGGTGGGTGAGAACCAGCTGCCGGATCTATGGGCGTCCCACGTCGGCGTCTGCAAGATCCTCGACATGCCCGACGTCTACGACCTCTACGTGACCTGGGGCGTGCTCGGCGGCGCCCAGGCGATCGGCGCCGGCAAGCCGATGGTGGTGATGGACTCCGGCCTGCTCAGGAAGCTGGGGCCGGGCGAGCAGCGCGTGGTCCTCGCCCACGAGGTCGGCCACATCCTGTCCGATCACGTGCTCTACATGACGGCGCTGAACATCCTGCTCGGGGCGACCATGAACGTCCCGATCCTGCTCGGGCTGCCCGTCCGGGCCGTCCGGACCGTGCTGCTCGAGTGGTACCGGGCCGTCGAGCTCAGCTGCGATCGTGCCGCCACGCTCGCCGTCCGCGACCCGAAGATCGTGTGCCGGACGCTGATGGTCCTCGGCGGCGGGCTCTCGGCCGACCAGCTCAACCTCGATGCGTTCATGGCCCAGGCCATGGAGTACGAGGCCTGGGACGACCCGAGCGACCGGGTCCGGCGCTTCTTCTACGAGATCGGCCGGACGCACCCGCTGGCCGTCCGGCGCGTCTCCGAGGTCATGAAGTGGGTGCAGAGCGGCGACTACGACCGCATCCAGCGCGGCGAGTACCGCACCCGGGACCAGGAACCCAAGGTGCGCGAGGAGGCGGGTGACGCCGTCGAGTTCTACGCCGAGCGCTTCCGCGCGATCTTCCGCGAGATGGGCGAGAACATCACCTCGCTCGGCACGCAGATGGGCGGGATGG
>CAVUPW010000023.1:0-80848 GCA_963743345.1 uncultured Solirubrobacterales bacterium | reverse complement strand
TAGCATCCAACGAGCAACTTGACAACCAGGGGTGCTGGCGGGAAAGGCCGGCTGAGATAGCGCCCTACGCCCTGCACGCGGCCCGGCGCTGACCCTTCGAACCTGTGGGGTAATGCCCGCGAAGGGAGCGACAACCGAGATGATCGAGGCTCCAGTGAAGGAGCCTCGCGAGCTTAACGGCGAGGACCCGGTCCGCGTCGAGCTCGTGAGCCGCACGTTCGCCACCAAGCGCGGCCGGGTCGAGGCCCTCGCCGGGATGTCGCTGCACGCGGCCCCGCGCGAGGTCGTGGCGGTGGTCGGTCCGAGCGGGTGCGGCAAGACAACCCTGCTCGAGCTGATCTGTGGACTGCAGCGGCCTGACTCGGGACGGGTGCAGGCTGAGCCGGCCGCGCTGATGCCCCAGCGTGATCTTCTCCTCCCCTGGCTGAGCGCGATCGACAACGCCGGGCTGGCCCTGCGCGCGCGCGGCATATCTCGCGTGGAAGCCCGAAGAGCCGCCGCCCCCTGGCTGGAGCGCTTCGGGCTCGAACGATTCGCGCGCACCCGGCCGGCGGAGCTGTCGGGGGGGATGCGCCAGCGCGTCTCGTTCCTGCGCACGCTCTTGGCCGGCAAGCCCGTGCTGGCCCTCGACGAGCCGTTCGCCGCGCTCGACGCGATCACCCGCCAGGAGATGCAGGGCTGGCTCGGGCGAGTGCTCGAGTCGGAGCCGCGCACCGTGATCCTCGTCACCCACGACGTGGAGGAGGCTGTGATGCTGGGTGACCGGGTTCTGGTGATGTCGCCGCGTCCCGGCCGCGTCGTCGCCGAGATCGGCGTTGCGCTGGCCCGTCCGCGCAAGCGCACGGACCCGGCCGTCGTCGAACTTCGCGAAAGGGCCTTGGCCGCGCTGGGAGTCGACACTTGACCCGCATCCGACAAGCCCTCCCCGCCGCGCTCCTGCTGACCGGCCTGATCGGGATCTGGGAGCTGTACGTCGACCTCCACGGCGCCGCCTTCTCGCTCATCCTCCCCGCCCCCCACGAGGTCGCGAAGGCGCTCTACACCGACCGAGCCCTGCTCTGGAGCAACTTCCTGGTCACCGCCGAGGAGGTCCTGCTGGGCATCGTGGTGGCCACGCTGACCGGCTTCCTGCTGGCGATCGCAATCCACTTCTCCCCCACGCTGCGCCGGGCCGCTTACCCGTTGCTGGTCGCCTCGCAGGCGGTGCCGGTGGTGATCCTCGCCCCGGTACTGGCCTTCTGGCTCGGCTTCGGGCTGCTGCCGAAGCTGGTCGTGATCGCGCTGGTCTCGTTCTTCTCCATCGTCGTCACCACCACAGCCGGGCTGGCCGCCGTCGACCCCGACCTGCTCAAGCTCATGCGCACCTTCGACGCCACCCGCCTGCGCACGTTCCGGCACGTCGAGTTACCGGCGGCACTTCCCGGAATGTTCACCGGGGCCAAGATCGCGGTCGCAGTGTCGGTGATCGGCGCGGTGTTCGCCGAGTGGAACGGCTCGAACTCCGGGCTCGGCTACGTCATCCTGCAGTCGCTGCCGCAGCTGCTCGCCGCCCGCGGCGTGGCCGCGGTCGTGATCCTGTCGCTGTTCGCCATCGCGCTGTTCTCGCTGCTGACGCTGGCCGAGCGGCTCGCCCTCCCCTGGGCCTATCAGGCCGGAAAGGAGCCTCACTCGTGAAGCGCACGAAAGGACTGGTCCCCGCGCTGGTGCTCGTCCTCGCCCTCGCCCTGGCTACGCTTCTGGGCGCCTGCGGCGAGAAGCAGGAGAGCGTCACGGGCTCCGCGAGCAGCGCCCAGCGGTTCACGCTGATGCTCGACTGGTTTCCCAACGCCGACCACGCCGGCATCTATCAGGCCCTGGCCGAAGGAGACTTCGCCAAGGCCGGGTTCGACGTGCACATCCAGGTGCCTTCCGATCCAGCCACGCCGCTGCGACTGCTGGCCGCCGGCAAGGTCGACGCCGCGATCTCCTACGAGCCCGAGCTGCTCCTCGCCCGCAACCAGGACCTGCCGCTGGTGTCGGTGGCCGCGCTCGTTCAGCGGCCCCTCACCTCGATCGTGTCGGTCGGCGCCAAGCACATCACGAAGCCGACCGACCTGAAAGGCAAGCGGGTGGGCGACGCAGGGATCCCCTACCAGCACGCCTACCTGACGACGATCCTGGCCCGCGCCGGCGTGCCGCAGAAGTCCGTCAAGGAGATCAACGTCGGCGACAACCTGGTGCCGGCGATGATCTCCGGCCGGGTGGACGCCACGCTCGGCGCGTTCTGGAACTACGAGGCGATTCAGCTGGCCCAGCTGCACAAGCATCCGAACGTGATCCACATGGAGCAGGTCGGCGTGCCCACCTACGACGAGCTCGTTCTCGTGGTGCGCAAGAACACGATCGTCAGCCATCCCGACGTGGTCCGTCGCTTCGTGCAGGCGCTGGGCCGGGGCTACGAGGCGGTCCGCCGCAATCCCCAGCAAGCGGTGGCCAACCTGGTCCGCGCCAGCTCCGGACTCGACCCGAAGCTCCAGCTGGCCAGCGTCAAGGCCACCCTTCCAGCCTTCTTCCCGAGCAATTATCCGACCCACCCGTGGGGCTGGCAGGACCCCAAGCAGTGGGCCACCTACGGTCAGTGGATGCTGAGCCACCAGCTGCTGACGACCCCCAACGCCGTCCTCGACGCCTCGACCAACGAGCTTCTGGCCGGGCAGGGCCTGCTCTGATCAGGTGGTCATCGTGCTGGCCGATGATTCTTGGCCGATGATTTTTGGCGGTTTCGTCGGTCTCTTCGCATACGATGAGCGTCATGTCAGTTGCGTCCCCCGCGCTCGAGCAACGGCTCGAGCAGCATCGATCCGAGCTGACCGGCTACTGCTACCGGATGCTCGGCTCGCCGTTCGAGGCCGAAGACGCCGTGCAGGACACATTCCTGCGCGCGTGGCGGGGCTTCGAACGCTTCGAGGGCCGGGCGGCCTTCCGCTCCTGGCTCTATCGGATCGCCACCAACGTGTGCCTGGACATGCTGAACGGCCGCTCGCGCCGAGCCCGACCGATGGATCTCGGGGGCGCCGCGGAACCGGTGGAGTCCAGCCTGAACACTCCCGAGGTCAGCTGGATCGAGCCGATCCCGACCAGCATGGTCACCGCCGAGTCAGATCCGGCCGAGCTCGCCGTCCAGCACGACACGATCCGCCTCGCCTTCGTGGCGGCCCTCCAGCACCTCCCAGCGCGCCAGCGAGCTGTGCTGATCCTCTGCGAGGTGCTCCGCTGGAAGGCGAGCGAGGTGGCGGAGCTGCTCGATACCAGCGTGGCCTCCGTCAACAGCGCACTCCAGCGGGCCCGGGCCACGATCGAGGAGCGAGACATCGCCGCCACCGACGCGATGGCCCCGATGGACCCCGAGCAGCGCGAGCTGCTGGCGCGCTACGTCGATGCCTTCCAGCGCTATGACGTCGACGCGCTCACCTCGGTGATCCGGGAGGACGCCACCCAGTCGATGCCGCCGTTCGACATGTGGCTGGCCGGCCGGGACGACATCCTGGCCTGGTTCTACGGACCCGGGATCGGCTGCAGCGGCTCGCGCCTGCTGCCGGTCGACATGGCCAACGGTCAGATCGCCTTCGGCCAGTACAAGCCGAGCGAGTCCGGCAGCGGCTATGACCCCTGGGCGCTCCAGGTGCTCGAATTCGTCGACGGCAAGGTCGCCGAGTTCACTTTCTTCCTCGACACCGAGCGGCTGTTCCCGCTGTTCGGGCTGCCGCCCCGCCTCGAGGACTAGGACCTCCGATCCTCGGCAGACCAGGACGTCAGCACGTCCTCGAGGCCCATGAACGCGACCAGGTCCCGCAGCCCGGCCGAGGCGCCCTGCAGCCGGATCAGGCACCGGTGGCGTCGCGCCGCCAGCTGAAGGCGCGCCAGCGCGTCGACGGTCACGGCGTCGGCCGCGACACCGGCCACGTCGCACAGCGCCACCGACGCAGCGCTGCGCTCGAGCAGCGCGCACACCCGGTCGCATAGCCCGGGCAGGTCGTCGCGCTCGATCGGACCCCAGATCGCGAACGTGATCGTGCTCGGCGGCAAAGCTGCCATCCCCGTATGGACCGAAAAGCCGACCCGAAAACTCATCGGAGCCCGGCCCCCGGAGCGTCGGACGATCAGCAGTTTCCCCGGTCTAGCTCCGCGCGAACGGTGTCGATGCACCTTAGGCCGTGAGGCCGCAGACAGGTTCGACGATGCGTTCGCAGGAGAGCAATGACTGACGTGCGGGGAGGCAACGGCCGACCGCGGATTCTCTGCGTAGACGACGAGGAGTTCATCCTCGACGGCCTGCGCGACACGCTGCGTCCTGGTTTCGAGGTGCACACCGCCACCGGCGCCATCGCGGCGCTGGCCATGCTCCGCAAGGAGCCCGACGCCTACGCGGTGGTGCTCTCCGACATGCGCATGCCGGGCATCTTCGGCTCGGAGTTCCTGCGCGAGGCGCGCACGGTGGCGCCGAACGCCGTGCGCATGCTCCTGACCGGCTATGCCGACCTCGATTCGGCGATTCGCGCCGTCAACGACGCCCAGCTGTTTCGCTTCTTGACCAAGCCGTGCGAGCCGGAGCAACTGATGCGCGCGTGCCTCGCGGCGCTCGCCCAGCATCGCCTGATCACGGCCGAGCGAGTGCTGCTCGAGCAGACGCTGCGCGGCAGCGTCAACGCCCTGGTCGAGGTTCTCGCCCTGGCCAGTCCGGCCGCGTTCGGCCGGGCGGGACGGGTCCGGAAACTGGTCCGCCAGCTGACCGACGAGATCCAGCTCGAGAACCGGTGGGAGGTCGAGGTCGCGGTCATGCTCGCACACATCGGTGCCGTGACACTGCCGGCGGAGACGGCCGAGAAGCTCTATGCCGGCGAGGTCCTGACCCCCGCCGAGACCGCCATGGTGGATCGAATGCCCCAGTCAGGCCGCCGGCTGCTGGCCAAGATCCCGCGCCTGGAAGGGGTCATCGCGATCCTCGACGCCTACCACGACCCGGCCGCGTTCGCCGACCAGATTCCGTTCGGCGCGCACATCCTGAGGATCGCGGTCGACTACGAGAAGCTCGAGTCCGGGGGGCTCACCGACACCGTCGCGATCGGCGCGCTGCGCGGTCGCGGCTCCTACGATCCGGTCCTGCTGGACGCGTTCAGCCGGGCGGTCGGCGTCGGCCGGGCCTCGCCCACGGTGCGTGAGCTGCCACTGGCCGGCCTGCGCACCGGGATGACCCTGGCCGATGACGTGCGCACGCTCGCCGGCGGGCTGCTCGTGGCGCGCGGTCACACCGTCACCGACCAGCTGATCGAGCGACTTGACAACCTGCGGGCGGGCGGGGTCCGCGAGCCGTTGTGGGTGATCGAGTCCGAGCCGGTCAAGGCGCCGGCGTGATGTCGGCGTCGGCCGTGTCGGCGAGCGACCGCAAGCGCGTTCTGTTCGTCGACGACGACGAGTACCTGCTGGACGGGCTGCGCGACGCGCTCAGGCCGCAGCGACGGCGATGGGACATGACCTTTGTACCGGGGGCTGCGGAGGCGATCGAGGTGCTCGAGGGTGAGGCCCAGAACGTGGTCGTCTCGGACCTGCGCATGCCGGGGGTCGACGGCGCGGCGCTGCTGGCGCGGGTGCGCGAGCTCGATCCGACCGCGGTGCGGATCGTGCTCTCCGGCCAAGCCGATCTCGAGATGCTGGCGCGCGCCGCCGGAGTTGCCCACCGGCTGCTGGCCAAGCCGTGCGAGGTCGACGACCTGGTCGAGATGATCGATCGCTCGTGCGTGCTCCAGGAGCTGATCACCCGCGTCGAGTCCAAGCGCCGGACCGGCGGCTCCTCCGCCCTTCCGTCGGTCCCCCGCCTGTACGCGCGGTTGACCAACCTGCTGTCCTCGGGCGAAGCATCCGCCACGGACGCCGCGGCGATCGTCGAGGAGGACATGGCGGTGGCGGCCAAGGTGCTCCAGCTCGCGAACTCGGCGTACTTCGGGCGCCGCCAGCCGGTCTCGAAGCTCCGCGACGCCGTCGCCTATCTCGGCCTGGACGCGCTTCGGGCGCTGGCCCTCTCGGCGGCGGTGTTCCAGGAGTTTCGCGTCGACCCGCCGATTCCGCGCTTCGACCTCGAGGCGCTGCAGCTGCACTGTTCGCGGGTCGCCCACCTGGCCCGCGCGATCGCGGCCGAGCAGGAGCAGCCCATGGACGTGTTCGCGGCGGGCCTCCTGCACGACGTGGGGCTGCTCGTGCTGGCCACCGAGGATCGCGACGCGCTCACCGAGATCCTTGCGGCGGCCGAGGCGGAGCAGCGTCCGACGCACGAGGTCGAGCGTGAGCTTCACTTCTGCGGCCACGCCGAGGTCGGCGCCCACCTGCTCGCGCTGTGGGGGCTCCCCTACACGGTGACCGACGCGGTCGCCAACCACCATCAGCCGCCGGCACCGGGTGCCCCGTTCGACAGTGTCGCGATCACCTACATCGCCAACGCCCTGATCGAGGAGGCCGAGTCCCGGCCGGATGCGGACGCTCAGGTGCTCGATGCCAGATTCGTCGACGGGGCCGAGCTCGATCCCCACCTGCCGCGCTGGCGCGACCTGGCCGCGGCGCAGTGCCGGGGAGGGGAGCGATGAGTCTCCCGGCTCGCTCGGCCGGCGTCGAGTACGCGGTGGTTGCCGCGTACATCGACGCGGTCATTCGCGAGGAGTCGCTGACGATCGCGCTCCAGCCGATCGTCGAGCTGCACAGCGGCACGATCCTCGGCTACGAGGCGCTTTCCCGCTTCACCGCTAAGCCCCTGCAGGGTCCGAGCCTCTGGTTCGAGGACGCCGAGCGCGTCGGGGCGGCGAACCGAACTCGAGCTGCTCGCCCTGCGCCGGGCGGTGTCCCAGCTCCCGTTCATCCCCGACGACTGCTACCTCAGCCTGAACGCCTCGCCGGCGACGATCGTGTCCGGCAAGCTCCCCGAGGTGCTGTGCCTCGCGCCGCTCGACCGGCTCGTCCTGGAGGTCACCGAGCAGCACCCGATCGAGTCCTATGAGCAGTTCGGCGAGGCGCTACGGCCACTCCGCCAGGCCGGCCTACGCCTGGCCATCGACGACGTCGGAGCCGGGTTCGCCAGCCTCAAGCACATCCTGCGTCTGTCCCCGCACGTGGTCAAGCTCGATCACTCGCTCACGCACGCGGTCATCCCGTCTCGCTCAGCGCGCGCGCTGGCCGCGGCGCTCACCGGCTTCGCCATCGAGACCGGCACCACCGTGCTTGCCGAGGGGATCGAGACCCAGGACCAGCTGGAGCTCCTCACCGCACTCGGCGTGTCGCTAGGACAGGGCTTCCTGCTCGGGCGACCCGGCCCGCCGCCGAGCCCGTCGCGGCGCGGGTGGCGGCCGCGCGCTGGTTCGCGTGCCATGAGCCGCCCGGCGCTGTTCGCTCAGCGGATCGCCCAGACCGGCCCGGGCGCGAACGCATCGCGAGGCCGGATCCGCCGTTCGCTCGGCGCCCTCCGACATCAGGTATGGACGGTCGCGCTCGTCCCCACCATCATCGGTACGCTGGTAGCGACCGCGGTGGTGATTCGCGGCGAGGCCGCGCGCGCGGACAAGCTGCGGCGGGCGGAGATCGCCGCCGCGACCGCGCTGCCCCTGGCCCAGGCGGTGGAGGAGACGCCGCAGCGCCTCCTCGACGGGCAGGCGGTTGACGCGGGAGCCCTCACGCTCAGCGCGAGCCTGCGCCAGCGGCTTGCCGATCAGGTGGCGCAGTTGAGAGAACTGTGGCCGACGCCGGCCTCCTGGCAGGCCGCTGCCGACGCCACCGCCCTGAACGCCTCGACGGCCCGCCTCATCAGGCTGCTCGCGACGAACGGTCTGTACCAGGCCAATCGGCTCGAGAGCGCAGCAGATAGTCCCGCTCGCCAGCCGTCTGTTCGCCGAGACGCGAGACATCGGCACGTCGCTGAGCCAGCAGAGCACCCACGCCAACGACACGGCGTCCGATGACGCGCTGCTGATCGTGGGCGCGGCCGGCGCTGCCCTGCTTCTGTTGATCCTCGCCGATCGCCGGCACGCCGGGCAGGCCGGTGAGCGACGCGATCTCGAGCAGAACCAGCACCGGTGGCGCACCCTGTTCGCCCACCTCCAGGAGATCCTCATCCTGGTCGACGGCGAGGGGACCATCACCTACACCAGTCCGTCGGTAGAGCGCTGGCTCGGCTATGGACCCGCGGAGCTCGCGGGCTGCCCGCTCGCCTCGATCGACCACCCCGACGACGCCGCCAAGGTCGCGCAGACGCTTGCGCTGGCCGGCCCGGCCGAGTGCGCGACGCTGAGCCATCGTCTCAAGGCCAAGGATGAGTCGTGGCACACGCTCGAGTCGACCGTGGTCTGCCTCCGGGACGACCCCGCGGTCGGCGCGATTCTGATTGCCGCCCGCGACGTCACCGAGCGGGTCGCCCTCGAGCAGGAGCGCGAGCGGCTCGAGCTCGACCGCCGTGTCTCCCAGCGCCTCGAGGCGGTCGGCCAGCTGTCGGCCGGCATCGCGCACGAGATCAACACTCCGCTGCAGTTCGTCGGCGATTCGATCTCCTTCCTCAAGGACGCGGTGGAGGAGGTCCTCATCCTGATCGGGCTCTACCGCGAGAGCCTGTATCTCGACACGCCGATCCCGGTGGCGCAGCGGCGTCAGAGCATGCGCGACGCCGAGGATGCGGCCGACGTCGAGTACCTGTGCGAGCGGATCCCGGTCGCCTTCGACCGCACCGTGGACGGCATCAGCCGGGTGCGCTCGATCGTGCAGGCGATGAAGCGCTTCTCACACGCGTCCAACGCAGACATCGCGCCGGCCGACATCAACGAGGCGATCGAGACCACGCTCGCCGTGTGCCGCAACGAATTCAAGTATGTCGCGCAGGCGAGTCTCGAGCTCGGCGAGCTGCCATCCGTCGAGTGCAACATCAGCGAGCTCAACCAGGTGTTCTTGAACCTGATCATCAACGCCGCCCAAGCGATCGAGGAGCTGGTGGGGACGAGCGGCGAGCAGGGCGAGATCAAGATCTCCACCCGGATCGAGGGCTCCGACGTCGTGATCGAGATCGCCGACAACGGACCGGGCATTCCGACCGAGCTCCAGGACCGGATCTACGAGCCATTCTTCACCACCAAGGAGGTCGGGAAGGGCACCGGGCAGGGGCTCACGCTGGCCCGCACCACGATCGAACGGCATGCGGGCGCGCTCGAGTGCACGAGCGCGGTGGGCGCCGGCACGACGTTCACAATTCGCCTGCCCCTCGAGCGGGTGCCGTCCGGCCAGCCTAAGGCACCGGCCGGCTCGCCCGCGGCGGGCGCCTCGCTGGCGCGGGCCGCCTGACGTCAAGCCGCCACGCGGGTGGCCGCGGAGCTGCCCGCCACGCGGAGCGCGTGCAGCCCGGCGAGCCCGGCCCAGGGGGCGTACGGCGCGAAGAACTCGGCCACCTCCTCCTCGGTGGCCCGCTCGTACGGGTTGCCCGAGCGCAGCCGCCCGACGAGCTTCAGGTAGCCGACGTCGCCGGCCGGCAGCTGATCGAGGCGTCCTTGGCCGGTGAGGGCGAGCATCTGGATCGTCCAGCTGCCGATGCCGCGAATGGCGCGCAGCCGGCGCCAGCCCCCCTCGGGCTCGGGGTCGTAGAGATCGACCCGCCCGCGCGCCACCTCGCGCGCCGCCCGGACGAGCGCCACCGCCCGACCCGCCGATAGGTCCATCGACTGAAGCAGGGCCGGCGCCTGTCCGGCCAGGGCGGCAGCACTTGGCGCGTCGCGCATCCCGCTCCAGGGGCACCGCCGCCCCAGCCGCGCGATCAGCCGGCGCTGGATCGCCGCCGCCCGACCGAACTCGATCAGCTGCTCGCAGATCGCCCAGGCCAACGCCTCGAACGGATCGGGCTTGCCGGACGCGCGCAGCCCGGGCGTAGCGCGCACCGAGCGCCCGATCAGCGGGTCGAAGCGGAAGCGATCGTAGAATGGCTCGACGTCCTGGTCGATGCCCAGGGCGAGCCGCATGCGCTCGATGCCCCAATCGGCTGCCTCGGGCTCGGCCGCCCGCGCCGCGAACAGCACCCGATCGGGCGCGGCCTGGGCGACACGCACGAGCACCGGACGCTTGCCGGCATGGACCAGCCGGTGGAGCGCCCCTCCCTGGACCCGGGTGAGGCCGTCGAGCCCGTTACGCAGTGGCAGCGCGAACGGCCAGCGTGGCCTTACCTCCCGGCGGATTTCCACCCCGGGCTCCGCGCGGAACTCGCTCACTCCGGCTTGGCGATCACGTGCACGTCGACCAGGAACGACCTGGTGGCGGCGATCGGCAGCAGGTCGGCCGCGCGCCGTGAGCCGTTGCGGCCGTTGCGGGCCATCTTGCGGGAGGTCCGGCGCTTGACCAGCGCCACGGTCGCCGCCCCGGCGACGAATCCGGTCGCTGCGACCGCCGCCACTTGGACGGTCGCCAGCGACGTCGGCGCCGCACGCTCGACCGTGCGCACCTCGGCCAGCACAGGGAATCCGTCAACCACCTCGACCTCGGGATCGACAGCTGGCTCGGCCGGCGGCATCGGCGCACCGACCGTCGCCTCGGGCGGCTCGCCGCCGAGCTGCGATTCTGGTTCGGTCATAGCCGACGACATGGTGACACCGCGAGCGGTCGACTTCAAAGCAGCTTCTCGTACACGCGGTACGTGCGGACCACCTTGCCGCCCATGCGCTCCATGGCACGGTTCATCGGCTTGTTGCTCTCGAGCGTCCACCCGGTCTCGCCCCGGCCCTGCTGCGTGCGCTCGCCGGCGTCCCAGTGCATCTCATACAGCTTGGCCCCGACCCCGGTGTGCTGGTATTCGGGCTTGACCCCCAGGGCGAACACCCGAACTCGGTCTATCTTGCGCCGATACCACAGCGCCTTGGCCCAGCCGAACGGGAGCAGGCGCCCGTTCAGGTGGCACAGCACCTGGTTGTAGTCGGGGAGGGTCAGCGCCGCCCCGACCGGCTCTCCGTCCTTCTCGGCGATGAACGCCCAGTTCTCGTCGAGCACCGGCTTGAGGTCCTTGGCGTAGTGGCGGACCTCCTCCTCGGTGAGCGGCACGAACCCCCAGTTGCGCTCCCAGGCCGCGTTGTAGACCTGGAGGAACCGGCCGATCTCGGCCTGCATGTCCTTCTTTCGCATGTTCCGCACGGTGATTCCGTATTTGCGCTCGACGTCGGCCGCCACCCTCCAGATGGCCGGGTGCACGGAGGCACGGTCGGCGACGTCGAGCGACCACATGTACAGGTCCATGGCCTTGGTCAGGCCGGCGCGCTCGATCAGGCCCGGGTAGTAGGGGTGGTGCCAGTTGGTCAGGACCGTGGGCAGCAGGTCGTAGCCCTCGACGAGGATCCCGCACTCGTCGTTGGTGGTGAAGTCCATCGGGCCGACCATCCGGTCGCGACCGCGGGCGCGCAGCCAGTCCTCGGCGGTGGACAGGAGCGCCTGGGCCGCCTCGGGATCGTTCTCGCACTCGAAGAACCCGAACATCCCCCACTCGTGATGCTGGAACTCGTTGAAGTTGCGGTCGATCTGGGCGCTGATGCGGCCGACCGGCGTCTCGCCCCGCCAGGCCAGGAACAGCTCGACCTCGGCGTGCTTGAAGAACGGGTTCCGGCTGCGGTCCAGGAACCGTTTGCGGTCGAACACGAGCGGCGGGACCCAGTTGGGCTCGTTACGATAGAGCCGCCACGGCAGCTTGATGAACAGGTTCAGCTCGCGCTTATCAGCGACGGGGCGAACTTTCAAGGCCCGACGAGCCGGCAGGGTCACGTCTAGCGCCATCTGGCCGAAACGTTATATGTCCACCTCAATCGATGTCTTCGCCAAGGCCCGCGAGCACGAGCGCCTTGAGCAGCTGAAGGCCGCGCGGGAGCTCGATCTGGTCCCGTACTTCCGGGTGCTCGAGGGCCCCACCCTGCCCGTCGTGGAGATGGAAGGCAAGCGCCGGATCATGCTCGGCTCCAACAACTACCTGGGCCTGACCGGCGACCCCCGGGTGGCCCAGGCGGCGCGCGAGGCGCTCGAGCGCTACGGCACCGGGCTCACCGGATCGCGTTTCCTGAACGGCACCACCGACCTGCATCTCGAGCTCGAGCGAGAGCTGGCCGACTGGTTCGGGACCGAGGGCGCGCTGGTCTTCACCACCGGCCACCAGGCCAACCTCGGCGCGCTGGGCACGATTCTCGGCCCCGGCGACACCGTGGTGGTCGATTCCGGCGACCACGCCTCGATCCTCGACGGCTGCATCCTCTCCCGAGCCAAGCTGCGGCCGTTCCGCCACAACCGGATCGATCGGCTCGAGCACACGCTCGAGAAGGCGGCCGCGGACGGCGGCGGCGTGCTGGTCGTGGTCGACGGCGTGTTCTCGATGGAGGGCGACGTGGCGCCCTTGTCCGAGATCACCGAGCTGAGCCACCGCTACGGCGCCCGGGTGATGGTCGACGAGGCACACGCCCTCGGGGTGCTGGGCGCCCGGGGAGCCGGCGCGTGCGAGCTGCTTGGGGTGGAGGACCGGGTCGACCTGCGGATGGCCACGTTCTCGAAGTCGCTCGCGTCCTGCGGCGGGGTGATCGCCGGGCCGGCCGACGTGATCGAGTTCCTGCGGGTGTCCTCGCGCCCGTTCATGTTCACCGCCTCGGCGGTGCCGGCCGCGCTGGGCGCTGCGCTCGCCGCGATCCGCATCTGCCGCTCGGCCGAGGGAAGGGAGTTGTTCGCCCGCGTGCTCGAGAACGCCACCTATCTTCACGGGGGCTTGGCCAAGCTCGGCTTCCAGGTCGTCGAGCCGACCAGGCTGGCCGACGACACCGAGGTCGTGACCCCGGTGGTGCCGGTCGTGGTCAAGGACGACTGGAAGGCGGCCTTCCTCTGGAAGACGCTCTACGACCTCGGTGTGTACGTCAACGTGGCGCTGCACCCGGCGGTGCCGCCGGCCGGCGCTCTGCTGCGCACGAGCGTGATGGCCACCCACGACCGCGACACGCTCGACCGCGCCCTGGAGATCTTCGCCCAGGCCAAACGCGCCTTCGAAGCCGAGCACGGGGCACTCCCCGGTCGCGCTTAACCCCTTTTTCCACCCGCGGCCTTGTCCACACTCGCACAAGGCTTCGGCCCTATAAAAAACACGCTCTAAGCGCATGGTCGGCAGTTGTGACGTTGCTGTTACCCGGGCGGATGTCGTAGCTTCTTCCCCTACCGAAACGGCATAGCAAGCAGGCGGCTGAGCAGGTAGGGAAGACCGGATCGGGGGTTTACAAGAACCGCGCGTCCCTGCGTGCGGGAACAGCTGTGAGCAGATGCGGGACCCATGGGAGGGGCCATCGATGACCCCTGTCCGTTCGTAAACAGTCCGTCCAGGCGGACCGAATTGGGAGGAAGCAGAGCAACAAAATGAGTGAGACCGCCACTATGAGCCCGGCGCCGCAACGACTGCGGGCACTGGAACGCGCCAACACGGTCAGGCTTGCCCGCGCGGAGCTGAAGCGCAGGATCGGCGAAAGAGAGGCGTCCGCCGCGGAGGTCATCTCGGAGCCGCCCAACGAGGCGCTCAGCTGGGCGATTGGCGAGCTGCTGATGAGCCAACGCCGGTGGGGCACCACCCGGTGTCGAAAGTTTCTCGCGCGCCATCACATCAGCGAGACCAAGACGCTGGGGGCACTCACCGACCGGCAGCGGCGGCTGCTGGCCGACGACCTCGAGACGTCCGCCGCTCGGCCGCTCGCGCTCGTCTGAACACGACCTGCTTGACCCCGCGCGGCTGGCCGAGGGCAGTCGCGCGGGGGAAGGCTCGGGCGGTACTGGGCGCGGACCTCGGCCCGAGTCGTGTTAGGTCCGTAGGAGAATTAGGTAGGTCCGTAGGAGAATTAGGTGGTGAAATTGGCGAGTGGCTGGGCGTGGCTGACGCTGCCCCCTCGCCACGATCGTACTGGTGGTACGTGAGGGCGAGGGGGTGGCGTCAGGCGCGTCCAGACGCCGCCAAAACGCCACATAGTTCTTCTACGGGCCCTTAGTTAGTGTTAGTTAGATCTGGATCCCAACCGGCACCGGGCTGGCGCCGGCGAAGAAGAAGAACCACACCACGAACGCGGCCAGCGTGATCCCCGCGCTGACCACGAGCACCGCCTCGAGCACGTAGTGCCCGGTGTCCTCCAGGCCGCGCGCGCGCCGGTTGGCCTGGTAGACGCTGCTCAGCTTGGCCAGCACCGCGGCCAGTAGTGCGATCGTCGCCACCACGCCGATGAAGCTGACGCCGAGCGCGGTGCCAAGCGACGAGGTGGCGCCCTGGACCTGCGAGCCCACCCACAGCCACAGCAGCGGCGTGCCTATCCACAGCACCAGGCTGCCGATGAACATGATCAGCAACACCAGGGTCGCCCCGATGCCGGTCCTCAGCAGATCGCGCACGACGGCCGGCCCTGGCGCCGAGGACTCGACTTGCTCAGGGTGCGTAGGAGAACTCAATGGGCCGCAGTTGCGCCGCGGCCGGTGGCTAACGGACAGCCGGAGGACAGCTTGACCTGCCACCAGCCCATCAGCATCCCGATCATCCCGAGCCGGGGCCGGACCTGCCATACGCCGCACCCGGGCTCGCCGATGTCGCGGCTGGAGATGCGGACGAAGCGGTAGCGGCCGGGCTCGAGCAGCATGCGCTCGAGCTGGAGGCGGTTGGCCGCCTGGCGATCGGCCTCTTCGGTGATCGTGGCCCGGGCCGCCCGCACGCGAGCCGCGAGCTCGTCGCGGATGCGCTCGAGCTCGCCCAGGTCGAGCAGCCGCGGGGCTGCGCACGAGCTCGTCGGCTCCTCGTCCAGCCCGCCCATCGGGTAGGCGGTCACGAACGCCTCGGCCAGCTCGCGCTCGAGCTTGGCGATCTGGGCACGCAGCGTCCGTCGGGCCGCCCGCTCGCCCTGCTCCGGCGCCGTGAGCGTAGCCAGCAGCGAACCAGTGGCGGTCGTGCTGTCGTGTTCGAGGAGCTCCAACGATGCCTCCTTCCGGGAGCGAGTCCAGCTTACCAACACGTCTACCCAGCCTCCAACACGTCAGTCGCGGCCCACAGCGCCTCCTCCACGTGGATCGCCGGCACCCCCTCGACCGCCACCGCATACAGCACGACCCGGGCCGGACCTGAACGGGGGGCGTGATCGGCCGCCGGCTCGCCGAACAGCGTGGCGTGCACCCGCGCGGCGTCGGCAACCACGAGTTGGCCGGCGGGCAGCGGAGTGCCGCCGGCGGCGCTGCCCAGCCGGTCCCCGCCGCTTGCAGTGCGGATTCCCAGGCTCTCCGTCTCGACCACGCGAGCGTCCAGGGCCCACATGGGGACGCCGGTCTCGACCAAGGCGATCAGGAGCGCATCCTGGAGCGTGTTACGCGATTGAAACCGCCCTTGGAGCAGGCGCCGCACTGCCGCCTCCTCGCTGGGGACCCGCGCCGCGTCTGGATCGAGCCCCACCTGGCGGAAGAACGCGCGGTAGGCGTGCGGGATCGGCTTGGTCCGCATGGCCACCACGGCGGCGCCGGCGTAGCGGTCGGACAGCACCCGGAGCCGCCGGCGAAGGTCGGGGGGGCTCGGGTACACGCGGGCGTCGAGCGCCGTCCAGTGCAGGCGCAGTCCCGGAAACTCGGCCCGCAGCTCGGACGTCACCCGGCCGCTGGCGAAGCTCATCGCGCCAGCAGCGCGCGGACCCGGGCGGCCAGCGCGGGTTGGCGCGTCCAGTCCTCACCGATCAGCCGCTGGGCCACCGTCCCACCGCGGTCGACGAGCTCCACCAGCGGGCAGGCAGTCACTCCGTACAGGCCGCCGACCGCGCCGTCCGCGTCGTAGGCCACCGGGAACGTCCAGCGATGTTCCCTTACCGCCTTCGCGGTGGCCGCGTGGGAGCCGTTCACGGCGACGGCGGCGTACTGTGCGCGCCGCAGGCGACGCTGCCCCGCGAGCGCCTGCATCGTGTCGAGGAGCCGCTCGCATTGCGAGGAGTTCGTCACGAAGAACGCGAGCACCAGTGGACCTCGCCTGACCAGTAGACACACGTTGAGTGCGCGAGGATCGTGGCGCGCGAACGTGCAGGGTGGATTCAGGTTCGCGTCGCCGTCCAGTGTCGAGGCTGCCAGCGGCGCGGCGAACAGGTGCAGCTGGCTGCCCGCCGGCACGCCCTCCGCCCCCGGCTTGTGCGAGCTGAGCGTGTACAGCACAAAGCCGATCACGAGCGCGAGCGCCAGGATGCCGATCACCCAGCCGTAGCGGCGAGTATCGAGCGGCGCGGGAGTGGCCGGCCGCGCCCGATCACCCGGCGCCTCGCCGGAGGCGTTCACGCCACCTTTGCCCGGCGCCGCCGCGGCAGCCCATCGGCCACGCGGCGGCCCAGCTCGCGGACGCTCTGCCAGGCGTCGCGCCGTTCTGACAGCGCGAGCACCGAGGGCAGCACCACTAACACTCCGCCCAGCGACACCGACAGGTCGATCAGTGTGACCAGTCCGAAGTCCCGCAGCATCGTGATGCTCGATAGCGACAGCACCCCGAAGCCCGCGATCGCCGTGACCCCTGAGACGAGCACCGCGGATCCCGTGGACCGATAGGTGCGCTCGAGCGCCCGCGCCGGATCGAGGCCCGCGCGGCGCTCCTGGCGGAAGCGTTCGGACAGCAGCACGCTGAACTCTGTCGAGATCGCGATCACCAGAGCCCCCAGCGTGGCCGACATCGGGTTGAGCGGGATCCGCGTGGCGAACAGGATCAGCGACGACCAGCCGGTGGCAAGCGCAATGGGCACCAGCGGCACCAGCGCGCGCTCGGGCGCTCGCAGCACGGCCAGCAGCACCAGCCCCACCGCGGCGAGGGCGACCACCAGCATCAACACGCGCCGCGCCGAGGAGGACAACGAAGCGTCGGCCTGGGCGGCAAGCACGGGCAGCCCGGCCAGCTCTGCGCTGACCCCTGGCGGCGGGTGTAGCTGCGAGCGCATGTAGTCGATCACCCGCTGTTGGCGTGACAGCGGCATCAGGCGGATGCCGAACGCGAGCGTGGCTTCTCGCCGGTCCCGGGTGATGACCGCCTGGGAGAAGTAGCTGGGGACGGCGCGCAGCAAGCCCGAGATCGCGCTCGTGGTCAGCGACTTGCACGAGTTCGTCGCGACCTGCGCGCCGGAGCAGAACAAGTCGGGCAGCGACAGCGCGGGGCACAGAGTGGCCTTCGAACACCCCTTCGCCTCGACGTAGCCATAGTGGGCGAGCAGCGAGTCCTCGTAGCGAAGCATCCACCCGATCGTGCTCGGCGTGCCCACGTTCGGCGCGTGCACGACCACGTCGATCTCACCTGAGACGCCGGTCACGTGCTCGAGCGTGCGCAGATCCTGGAGTGCCGGCATGCGGGCCGGCACCAGCTTGGTCACGTCGGACTGGACCGAGGTCTGCGTGTCGGCGACCCAGCCCACTGCGGCCAGGAGCAGCCCGACCGCCAACACGCGTCCGGGCCGCCGTACCGCGGCGCCGACCACCCTCCGCGCCGCCGCGCCGGCCGGGGCGCCGATCAGCGCGCCCGCGTCGGCCAGGATCTCGCCCGCCCCGCGCGCCGAGGCGCCCACCATGCCGAGCGACGGGGCGGGCCGGCGGTGAACATCCCGCCGGCGTCCCCCGAGGACCATCGCAGCCGAGCCGGCGGTCAGTGCACATACAAGTGCGACTGCGATCCCGACGATCAGCAGCAACCCGAACCCGCGAACCATCGGCACGGGCGAGAGCAGGAGGGCCAGGAAGCCGGCGGCCGTGGCCAGTGCGGCGGTGGCGATGGTCGGCGCGGCCGAGATCGTCGCCGAGGCCACGTCGCCCGACCCCTCCTGCGCGCGTGCCTGGAACTGCACCGCGTAGTCGACGGCCAGCCCGATCAGGATCGGCAGCACGGCGATCGAGGCCATCGTCAGCGAGCCGCCCACCAGCGAGGTGACGCCGAAGGTGATCCCGACCGCGATCAGCGCGATGGCCAGCGGCAGCAGCCGCAGCCGGCTGCGGAAGACGAGCAGCAGCGTGGCGGCCATGACCACGAGCGCCGCGATCAGCAGCCCCGCGATCCCGCCGGTGATCGTCGAGGCCAGGTCGTGGGTCACCACCGGCACGCCGGACACGGTGTAGGTGCCGCCGTAGGCCGGGCGAAACATCGGCATCCGCACCGCCTGACGGATCCACGTGATGGCCTGGGCCTGCTGGGCGGCGCTCAGCGACGCCTTGAGGCGGACCTGGATCAGCGCGGAGCCCGCGGTTGGGAACAGATAGGCGAAACGAGCCTTGGGCTGGTTGACCCCCCGCGTCTGGTCGAACACGATCTCGGGGACGAACTGCTTGTCCTGGATCGTAGGCTGACCGACGATGCCGGAGTTCAGGTACATCTGGATCAGCTGGGCGGACTGCTGCTGGGTGGCGATCTGTCCGGCCGCGTTCTCCTCGGCCAGCGCCTGCTTGCGCGACAAGTGCTGGGCCAGCGCCAGCTTGTAGGCGGCCTGCCGCGCGGTCCTCACCGCCCGCTGCGCGCCGTTCACCAGGGCGAGGATCTGGTTCTGCACCGCCGTCACCGCCCGGTTCAGGAACGTGCCGGGGCCGTAGACGACCTGCGCCGGCTGCGCCTTCATCAGCTTGCCGCACGGGCTGTTCCGGCCACCGTAGGGCGGCTGCGAGCCGGCCGGCGCCGGCGTGAACACGATCCGCTGCTTGTCGGGCACCACCACCTGGCCGGCCAGGCAAGCCTCGAGCTCGGACACGGTGCCGAGGTCCTTGGTCTCCACCAGGTCGGTCAGCGGCTCGCGGATCAGGATCACCACCGGGTCGCCGCCGAAGTGGCGCTCGTCGTCCAGGCTGGCCTGGTAGCTCGGGGTGGAGCGGCTGACGAACGTGTCGCTGCCGGTGTTCGGTTGGAGCCTCAGGGCCAGTGCGCCACCGGCCAGCGCGAGCGCCAGCACGATGCCGAGCGTCACGGCCGGTCTCCCCGTGGCCGCCCGGACGAGCCGCTCCAACATCCTCCGCACCCTCATGGCCGTGTTGAGGCTATCGCCGCGCGCAGGCCCCCGCGCTGATCAACCACGACCGTCGCCTTGGGAGATCACCGGTGCCATGCGACGGCTATCTCCCAAAGCGCGTCGCGGGCGCGGGTCAATCCATCGCGAGCGGGCCCTGCGACTCCCCGGACAGGAACTGGCGGATGAACGGGTTGTCCGAGTTCAGCATGTCCTCGGCCGGGCCCGCCTCCACGATCCGCCCTTTCCACAGGACGTTGATGTAGTCCGCCACCCGGCGCGCGCTCATGATGTCGTGAGTGATCACACAGAAGGTCGGCAGGTGCTCCTTCTCCTTCTGCTGGGCCTCTTCCATCATGTCGCGGTGGATCTCCAGGATCAGCTCGCCGAGCAGAGCGGTGCGGACGGGGTCGAGCCCCGAGTCGGGCTCGTCGAACAGCACGATGTCCGGCTCGAGCACCAGCGCCCGGGCAAAGCCGGCCCGCTTGCGCATCCCGCCCGAGAGCTCGTTGGGCATCTTGTGCCGCGCGTCGGCCAGTCCGACCTCCTTCAGCCGGCGCATGACGATGTCCTCGATCTCGTCCTCGCCCTTCTCGGTGTGCTGGCGCAGCGGGAAGGCGACGTTGTCGTAAAGGTTCATCGAGCCGAACAGCGCACCGTCCTGGAACAGCAGCCCGAACTTCTTGCGCATCTCGAACAGCCGGTCGTCGGGCATGTTCGGGACCGACTCGCCGTGCACGAGGATGTCGCCCTCATCGGGATACAGGAGCCCGACCATGTGCTTGATGCAGACCGACTTCCCGGTGCCCGACGGTCCCAGGATCATCGACACCATCCCCTCGGGCAGGCCCATGTTCAGCCCGCGGAGAATATGTGCCCGCCCAAACGACTTGTAGCAGTCGATGAACTCGACCGCGTCCGGGCGTCCGGAGGGATAGACGCGGTAGGTGTGCCACTTGTATTCGTCCTGGTCGGCACCCGGCGGCGGACCGGGACGCGGCGGCTGCTCGTCGACCACCGACACGCGCGAGCCCGACCCGCGGTCCTCGGCGTCGTGCTCGGCCGCTCCGGTCTCGTGCTCGGCCGCTCCGGTCTCGTGCTCGGCCGCTCCGGTCTCGTGCTCGGCCGCTCCGGTCTCGTGCTCGGCCGCTCCGGTCCCCCCTCTCGTCCTCGCCCGCGTCGCCGCGCGTCTCGTCTTCCGCGTCCGAGTCAAACCACATGTTCAGCCTCCGATTGGCGCCCGGGGATTGGCTCCCCAGAACAGCTGCGTGCCGAGCATCCCGATGAGATGTACACCCACGAGGTTAAGCACCATCGACTTCGCGGTGGCGGTACCCACCCCTACAGGCCCACCGCTTGCGTTGTAGCCGTAGTAGCAACCGACGAGCACGATCATCGTGGCCATCGCCATCGCCTTGATCAAGCTGAATAAGAGGTCGGGCGGGTTCTGGAACTCCCAGAAGATCAGGAAGTAGCCGCCCGAGGAGACGTCGCCGATCTGCTGCACGACCGCGATGTAGCTGGCCAGGAAGCCGGCGCCGATCGAGATCAGGTACACGAACGGCAGCACCAGCCAGGAGGCCAGCAGCTTGGTGCCGCACAGGAAGGTCATGCCGCTGATGCCCATCACCTCGAGCGCGTCGATCTCGTCGGAGATCCGCATCGACCCGAGCTCGGCCACGATCCCGGTGCCCACCTTCGCCGCCATCATGTAGCCGAACGCGAGCGGGGCGAGCTCGCGCAGGTCGCACCAGGCCGAGAACACACCCGAGAAGGCGGGCGCGCCCTGGGAACGCAGCAGGTAGGCGCCCTCGATCCCGCACGACAGCCCGACGATGAACACCAGCGTGCAGATGACCAGCGCCGAGCCGACGATCAGGATGCCGGCTTGGCGCAGCGCCTCGCCGAAGAACTTGAACACCCGCAGGCGGAGCACCTCGCCCATGACGCGGGCGCAGAACTTGGCAATCTCGCCGAAGCTCTCGATCCAGCCCTTGGGGGTCGCGACGATCTCGTTCATCGTGGAATCGTGGTGATCTCGGGATGCGTCGCGAGCAGCGTCTGCGTGAACGCGTAGTTGAACGCGAAGATCCCCAGGAAGGCGATGACGACCGCCTGGTTGACGGCGCGCCCCACCCCCTCCGCGCCGCCCGACGCGGTCATCCCCTTGTAACAGCAGACGACGGCGATGATCGCCCCGAACAACGTGGTCTTGACCACCGAGCCCCACAGGTCGGTCGTCTCAGCGTTGTTGAAGAAGGTCGAGAAGAACGGGCCGAGCGGGGCGTGGTTGACGATCGTGGCCAGGATCCCGCCGAAGATCCCGAAGATCAGCGCGTAGATGTCGAACAGCCCGGTGACCAGCATCAGCGCAAGGAACCGCGGGACGACCAGGTTCTTGATCGGGTCGACGCCCAGCACCTGGAGCGCGTCGAGCTCCTCGCGGATCTTGCGCGCGCCGAGGTCGGCGGTGATCGCGGTGCCTGCCACGCCGGCCAGCACGATCGCGTCCACGAACGGCGCGAACTCGCGGATCGAGGCCAGCACGAAGAACCCGCCCAGACGGTCGATCGCGCCGAACAGGACCAGGAAGTTGGCCGCCTGGAGGCCCGGCGCCTCGTAGCCGAAGGCGATCGTCGAGATCAGCAGCGGGAACCAGCACAGCCGCAGGGCGAACATGAACTGCCCGACGAACTCGCTGCCGTACGGGTACGGCGGGCGGACGGCAGACACGAGCGTCTTACCGGTCAGGATCATCATGTTGCCGACCTCTTCGAGCAGCCCTTTTACGGGCGCGTACCCTCGATCGGCGACGGCTCTGATCAAAGCTGGTCTGGCCTCCCGGGTCGAGCTGTGCCGCTGGACCCGGCTAAGCCTACGGCGCGCCTGACCCAAATACCAAATGGGAAACCGTCGCGTCGCACCGAGGTCAGTTGCTATGTTCGCCCCGCCGTGAGCACCAGGAGCATCGGGCTGATCTGCGGAGCGCTCTTGCTGGCCGCGTGCGGCGGCGGGCAGCGCCAGGATGCCCAGGAGCCGAGCGGCAAGTTCAGCGTCGAGATCAACAAAGCGAGCTTCCCCGCCTCGCAGCGCCTATCCGAGCACACGCACTTCGTGCTGGTCGTGCACAACACCAGCAACAAGACCCTGCCGGACGTCGCGGTGACCATCTGCAACGTCACCTGCGCTTATCCCGCTCCCGCCGGCGAGGGAACCAGCGCTGCCGCGTTCGCCGAGAACCTCAAGATGCAGGGACTGGCTCACCCCTCGCGGCCGGTCTGGGTCCTCGACAAGCCGCCGGGGGCCTGCAACGTCGGCTGCGCCGCCAATTCCTCGAGCGGCGGCGGTGGACCCGGCGGCGCGGTGACCGCCTACGCGAACACATGGGCCCTGGGCCCGCTGCGCCCGGAGCAGACGGCCAAGTTCGACTTCGGAGTGACCGCGGTCAAGCCCGGACGGCACGTGGTCGCCTGGGAGGTGGCCGCCGGGCTGAACGGCAAAGCCAAGGCCGTCCTGTCCAACGGGTCGCTACCCCACGGCACGTTCACCGTGGTGGTTCACAACGCGCCGGCGCAGACGTACGTCAACAACAACGGCCAGATCGTCACCACGTCGTCGAACAACCCCCAATAGCCCGTCGCGCCGTTACGTCTACTCGCTACTCGACGCGGCCCAGATGTTGACCCCGCCCTCGCCGGCGTAGCGGTCGATCTCCTCGAGCTCGGCCGGGTCGAAGTCGAGGCGCTCCAGCGCGGCCACATTCTGCTCCAGCTGCTCGACGCCCGAGGCGCCCAGCAGCGCCGAGGTGACGCGCGGGTCGCGCAGCACCCAGGCGATCGCCATCTGGGCCAGCGACTGCCCGCGCCGCTGCGCGACGTCGCCCAGCGCCCGCACCCGCCCCAGGTTCTCCTGGCTCAGCATGTCCTCGCCGAAGTAGTTGCCGATCCGCACGCGCGAGTCCTCGGGCACGCCGTCCAGGTAGCGGTTGGTGAGCAGCCCCTGGGCCAGCGGCGAAAACACGATCGTCCCTACGCCCTCCCGATCCAGCACGTCGAGCAGCTCCTCCTCGATCCAGCGGTTGATCAGTGAGTAGGACGGCTGGTGGATCAGGAGCGGCGTGCCCAGCTCGCGCAGGATCAGCGCCGCCTCCTCGGTGCGGCGCGGACTGTAGGACGAAATCCCTACGTAGCGCGCCTTGCCCTGCCGCACCGCGGTGTCGAGCGCGCCCATCGTCTCCTCGAGCGGCGTGTCGGAGTCGAACCTGTGCGAGTAGAAGATGTCCACATAGTCCAGGCGCATGCGGTCGAGGCTCTGCTCGAGACTCCCCAGCAGGTACTTGCGCGATCCCCACTCGCCGTACGGGCCGGCCCACATGTCGTAGCCGGCCTTGGTCGAGATCACCAGCTCGTCCCGATAGGGCTTGAGGTCCTCGGAGAAGATCCGCCCGAAGTTGATCTCCGCGCTGCCGTAGGGCGGCCCGTAGTTGTTGGCCAGGTCGAAGTGGGTGATCCCCAGGTCGAACGCGCGGCGGATCATCGCCCGGCTGCCCGCCAGCGGCCGGTCGTCGCCGAAGTTCTGCCACAGCCCGAGCGTGATGGCCGGCAGCCTCAGACCACTGCGCCCGCATCGGCGGTAGGGCATCTGGTCGTAGCGGCTACCGTCGGGGACGTAGGGAACCCAGCCGAGCTGCGGGTTGAATGGCACGTCGCGAGTATTTCATGCCGCAGTCTCATGCCGCAGTTTGGCCATGTGGGGCGTCATGCCGCAGTCTCGTGCCGCAGTTTGGCCATGCGTCATCTGGGGCGTCATGCCGCAGTCTCGTGCCGCAGTTTGTCCATGTGGGGCGTCATGCCGCAGTCTCGTGCCGCAGTTTGTCCATGTGGGGCGGCCAGTTTGGCCATCGGGATAATGACGGCGGGCGGGAGCGGTCGTTACCCTTTTTCTTCGTATGCTCCGGCCTTGGTCGGGGTGGGGTTTTCGTATGCGCCGGCGCCGCCGCGGGCGCCCATAGGAAGGAAGACGAAGAACGCATGCCTCGAATTCGCCAGCAGAACGTCCTTGCCGCGCAGTGGGCTCCAAACGGAGGCGCGCTCGGCGCCCCTGATCTCACCCTCCCCGACAACCAGGTGTTCGGGGCGAACGTTTTCAGTCCCGCCGTCCAGCGCCAGCGGCTTCCCACTGACGTGTTCAACCGCCTCCAGGACACGCTGGCCCGCGGCGAGGCGCTTGACACCTCGCTGGCCGACGCGGTGGCGCTGGCCATGAAGGAATGGGCGCTCGAGCGGGGCGCGACGCACTACACGCACTGGTTCCAGCCGCTGACCGGGTCGACGGCGGAGAAGCACGACAGCTTCTACGCGCCCACCACCGAGGGGACGGCGTTGGCCGACTTCTCCGGCAAGGAGTTGATCCAGGGCGAGCCCGACGCCTCTTCGTTCCCCACCGGCGGGATCCGGGCCACGTTCGAGGCGCGCGGCTACACCGCCTGGGACCCCACCTCCCCCGCCTTCATCCTCGAGAACCCGAACGGCACCCTGCTCTGCATCCCCACCGCGTTCGCTTCCTGGACCGGCGAGGCGCTCGACCACAAGATCCCGCTGCTGCGCTCGATGGACGCCCTGTCGAAATCCGCCATCCGCGCCCTGCGGGTGTTCGGCGACGAGGCCCCGCAGCGCGTGTTCACCACGATCGGGCCCGAGCAGGAGTACTTCCTGATCGACGAACAGTTCTACTTCGAGCGCCCCGATCTCTACACCACCGGGCGCACGCTGTTCGGGGCCAAGCCGCCCAAGGGCCACGAGCTCGACGACCACTATTTCGGATCGATCCCCGAGCGGATCCTCGCGTACATGCTGGACACCGAGCGCGAGCTGGCCAAGCTCGGCGTGCCGGTCAAGACGCGCCACAACGAGGTGGCGCCCAACCAGTACGAGATCGCGCCGATCTTCGAGAACTCCAACGTCGGCTCCGACCATCAGCAGCTGACCATGCAGATCATGCAGAACGTGGCGCGCCGCTACGGCCTGGTCTGCCTGCTGCACGAGAAGCCATTCGCGGGCGTCAACGGCTCGGGCAAGCACAACAACTGGTCGATGGGCACCGATACCGGCAAGAACCTGCTCGAGCCGGGCGACACCCCGCACCGCAACCTCGAGTTCCTGTTCTTCTGCGCCGCGGTGATGCAGGCGGTCAACAAGCACCAGGGACTGCTGCGGGCCTCGATCGCCTCGGCGGGACAGGACCATCGCCTGGGGGCCAACGAGGCGCCCCCGGCGATCATCTCGGTGTTCCTGGGCGCCGAGCTCGAGAAGGTGTTCGGCGCGCTCGAGCGGGGCGAGACCTCGGAGACGCGAGCGCAGTCGTTCCTCGGCCTGGGCACGCCGGTGCTCCCCCAGTTGCCCAAGCACGGCGGCGACCGCAACCGCACCAGCCCGTTCGCCTTCACCGGCAACAAATTCGAGTTCCGGGCGCTCGGCTCGAGCCAATCGCCCTCGCTGCCCAACACCGTGCTCAACACGATCGTGGCCGAGGCCATCGACGAGCTGGCCGACGAGCTCGCGGCGGCGCTCGAGGACGGCCCGCCGGCCGGGGACCCGCTGCGCGACGCAGTGCTCGAGGATGCCCTGCGGCCCATCCTCCAGCGCAGCTACGCGGCCAACAAGCGGGTCGTGTTCGGCGGCGACAACTACGACGAGGAGTGGCACGCCGAGGCCGAGCGCCGCGGCCTGCTCAATCTCCGCGCCACACCCGACGCGCTGCCGTATCTCATCTCCGACGAGACCGTGGGCCTGTTCGAGGGGCACAACGTGCTGTCCCGTCGCGAGCTCGAGTCGCGCCATGAGGTCTTCCTCGAGCAGTACGTGACCAAGCTCAACATCGAGGCCGAGACGGTGGCGTCGATCGCCCACACCATGCTCCTGCCGGCCGCCGCGCGGCACCTCGCCCTGCTGCTCGAGGCCCAGCTCACCGAGCTGGCCGGCGAGGCCTCGGACCTGATCGCCGAGTTCACCGAGGCGATCAAGGGCCTGGAGTCGGCCAACCTGTCCGAGAACCAGCCGCACGAGCTCAAAGCGCATGCCCAGTACATGCGCGACACCGTGATCCCCGCGATGGCCGCGGTCCGCGAGAGCGCCGATCGGCTCGAGAAGGTGGTGGCGGACGATCTGTGGCCGCTGCCCAAGTACTCCGAGATCCTGTTCATCAAGTAGTTATCGCGGGCGGCGGGTGTATAACGCGCGACACCCGCCGCCGCCACTGAGGGCCCGCGACTAAGGGCCCGCGCAGAATTAGTGGCGGAAATTGACGAGTGGCTGGGCGTGTCTGGCGCCGCCGGCTCGCGCCGATAATACCGAGAGTATTTGAGCGCGAGCCGGCGGCGCCAGGCGCGTCCAGACGCCGTCAAGACCGTCAATAATTCTGGCGCGGGCCCTAAAGCCACACCGCTGTCGTGCCGACGCGATCGGTGACGACATGCGGCACGTAACTCCTTCAGCCTGCAACGCAACTTGTGCGTGCGCGGTGGGTTCTACGGTACGGTGGCTTTGGTGGCGGGCCGTATGAAGCAACACCACGGGCGCATGGTGGCCCTGGTCGCGGGGCTGCTGCTGACCGGACCCGCGTTTCTCGGCACCTCCCCTGCGAGCGCAGGTGTCAAGGTGCACAAGGCGGCTGACTCGCTCGCCGGCCGGGGCATGTGGATCTGGTACGTGTCGCGCTCATCGGGCGGCACGCTGTCCTCGATCATCGCGACGGCACGGCAGTACGGCCTGAGCACGCTGGTGATCAAGAGCGGCGACGGCAGCAGCATGTGGTCGCAGTTCAACCCGACCCTCGTCAGGACGCTGCACGCCAGCGGCCTGCGGGTGTGCGCGTGGCAGTACGTATACGGAAATCGCCCACTCAGCGAGGCTCAGGTGGGAGCGCAAGCAGTGCGCGACGGAGCCGACTGCCTGGTCATCGACGCCGAGAGTGAGTACGAAGGCAAGTACATATCGGCGCAGAGTTACATAACGCAGCTGCGCAAGTTGATCGGGCAGAGCTACCCGGTCGCGCTGGCCGGGTTCCCGTACATCGACTATCACCCCGGCTTCCCGTATTCGGTGTTCCTCGGCCCAGGCGGCGCCCAGTACAACGCCCCTCAGATGTACTGGATGGACATCGGCACGAGCGTCAATGCCGTGTACGCCCATACGTACGCGTACAACCGCGTCTACGAACGCGAGATCGACCCCCTCGGCCAGGTCGATCGCAACCCGCCGATGGGCCAGATCATCCGCTTCCGCCAGCTGTCGCGCACCTACAGGGCGCAGGGCGTGAGCTGGTGGAACTGGCAGCAGGCGAGCACATGGGGATGGAAATCGATCTCGATCGGGGCCGGCAGCCTCGCCGGAGTGACGGCGACCGCGAGCACGCCGGTCCTCCAGCTCGGCTCGGTCGGGGACCTGGTCGTCTGGGCACAGGAGCACTTGGTGAGCGTGGGCTATGCCACCGCAGTCGACGGCGGTTTCGGGCCGTCGACCCAGACCGCGGTGGAGAGCTTTCAGAGCGCGCGCGGGCTCACCGCCGATGGGATCATCGGACCCGCTACGTGGGCGGCGCTGCTCCGCTATGCCCCCGCTCCCGTGACCTGGACGCGCGCCGGCGCGGTGGCCGCCTCGGCGGCCGACGCACGCAGCGCACACGCCGGCCATACGCTGCGTCTGGCCGTGCCGAAGTCGGCCCGGCTGCCCGGCAAGCGCGACGAGATCGCCGGCGCCGGCGGGGCCGGTTGAGATCAGACCAGCTCGTGCTCGCGGGCGTACGCCACGAGCGCCGCCCGCGTGGTGCGGCCCGTCTTATGCTGGATGTGCGCCCGGTGCGACTCGACGGTGCGGACGCTGAGGAACAGGCGCGAGGCGATCTCGCTGTTCGTGAAGCCGAGCGCGATCAGCCTGAGCACCTCGAGCTCGCGCGCCGAGAGATCGTCAGGCGGGCCGTTGGCCCCCTGCGGCTCGGCGGCCAGCCGCGCCCCCAGCTCGGGGCTGAGGTAGGTGCGGCCCTCCGCGGCCAGCCGCACGGCCTGGACAAGCTCTGAATCGGCGGCCTCCTTGAGCACGTAACCGATCGCGCCCGCTCGCAGCGCCTCGCGCGCGAAGGCTGGGTCGGTCTGCATGGTGAGCACGACGATCTGGGTCCCGGGCACGGCCTCGCGCAGCCGCGGGATGGCCGGCAGGCTCGACTCACCCGGCATGTTCAGGTCCAGGATCAGCACGCGCGGGTGGTAGGCGCGCGACCCGCCGCTCGGTGGTGGCGACGTCGCCGGCCTCGGCCACGACCTCGAATTCCTCCTCGGCCTGGAGCAGCATGCGCAGGCCGGCCCGGACCACCTGGTGATCGTCGGCCAGCACGATCGTGATCTGCCCGGGAGGGAAAGCCTCCGCCATCGTGTTCACAATACCTCGCGCGAGGGCGCCCGTCATCATCCGATCGAGCACTTTCATCGGCGGCGTCGCGCTGGTTAGGGGTGTCTCATCACACGCTTACCTCCACTTTGATGGGACATGAGGAGGATGTCCGGGTGAGACAAGGCAGCAGACTGGCCCTTGCCCTTCCATTGGTCGCGTTCGCGGCGGCGATCGTCGCGCTGGCCATGGGGGCTCGAGCCACGGATCGCACACCACCTCCACCGCGACGACGTCGCCGTCGCCGCGCTGGACGGGACCGCCTACATCGTCGGCGGCTACGACGGCGCGCACCTACTTGACACGATTCTGGCCTGGCGTCCCGGCGTTGCACCAGAGGTGGTCGGTCATTTGCCCGATGGGTTGCGCTACGCGGCGGTGGCGGCGACCGGCGGACGACCGAGGTCCCCAAACTGTCATGACGCGCACACGGCCGATCGTCGCGCTGATCCCCAAACCGTCATGACGCGCACACGGCCGATCGTCGCGCTGATCCCCAAACCGTCATGACGCGCACACGGCCGATCGTCGCGCTGATCCCCAAACCGTCATGACGCGCACACGCACTGATCGCGAGCACCATGCTCGCCGCCGGCTGCGGCGGCGGCTCGCACCACTCGAGCCACGCGACCACGACGCAAGCGAAGTCAGTGGCGCGTACGCGAGCCGCCCACTCGGTCAAGGTCGATCCCGTGTCTGGCCCGGCTCGGCCCGGCACGTCGTGCACGCGATCCAGCGCCGGTGACTGCGCGCACGATCCGCCCCGCGCGTGCTTTAGCCTACGGTGACACTCCGCTGCCGACGGCGGCGTACTGTCACCGAGATCGGCGGATGGGTCGACCGCTTCACCGCGTCAGGCAGGTGATGTGGTCGATCAAGACACCACCAATTCCGTCCGACGCGCAGCTGCTGGCGAATGGAGACGTGCTCGTGGCGGGCTTCAACAGCCCGGGCCGCATCGACATCATCAAGCCGAGCGGCCACATCGTGTGGACGTACGGGCCGACATCCGGGCCCGGCGAGCTCGACCAACCCTCACTCGCCGTGGAGCTTCCGCACGGCACGATCGCCGCCACCGACGACTGGAACCATGCGTTGTGGTGATCGATCGCGCGCGCAAGCGGATCGTTTGGCAGTACGGTCACGATCACGTCGCGGGCGACGCGCCGAGTTTTTTGCGCAAGCCCGACGGCCTCGATCTCGTACCCTGACGCAATTCGAGTTGGCATGCAGCCGCGCAGTACGCAAAGCTTTGCCGCACTCATCCAGTCCAACAGGGAGATGCGATGCCTGCAGCCCGTAAGTCAGCAAGTAAAACCACCACGCGTTCGTCGCAAGGTGTGCGTGCGCGCGCGAGCGCGGGATCGGCAGCGACTCGCCGCGAGGTGGAGCAATCGATCACCCGCTTCGAGAAGCGGCTGGACGAAGCCAACGACGCTCTCAGAACGCTCGGCGGCCACCTCGGCACCGGTGCACGGGGCAGCTACAAGGAAGTGACGACCGCACTCGCCGCGCTGCGCCGCAACGCCGCACGCACCAACAAGCAGGCGCTCAAGGACTTCGACAAGCTGCGCCAGGCGCTGACGCAGTCGAACGCTTCGTCGTCCTCGCGCTCGTCGCGCAGCTCGCGTTCGAGCTCGGGCACGTCGCGCAGCGGCTCACGCACCACGAGCCGTTCCACCGCGTCGCGCTCGTCCGGTACCCGTGCGTCCTCGCCGCGTTCGAGCGGATCGCGTTCGACCTCCGCGCGCTCGAGCTCGAGCTCGAGCCGCTCCACCGGCAGCCGCTCGTCGAGCAGTCGCGCGAAGAAGAGCTAGCGCGCTAACTCATCAGCCCGAGCGAAGTTCGTGGCCTGCTTCCACACGCCCTGCTACTCGTCGATCCACGAGATGTATCCGTTGATCGCTACCTCGCGTGGTGCGGTCAGACGGTTGGCCACGTCATGGGGACCGGAGGTGCCGTTGCCGTAGTTGGGCGTGATGAAGTCCGACAGCGGCACCCCGTTCACCTGGATCGCAAACGAGGTGTCGTCCTGAAGCTCCTGCTGGGAGAGCGTGCTGCTCTGCGAGATGAGCGCCACCGTCGGCGCGGCCATGTCAGCCCTCCAACGTCGTGTCGGGATCGATCCGCATCGGCTCGTCGGCATTCAGCTCGACCGCGCCCCGCACGCGCACGCCGCGAGAGAACGTGACGTCACCGTGCACCAAGAGGCGCTCGGCCTCGCGCAGCGACGGCGGGCCATCGGGGAAGCGTCGCTCGAAGTCGTCCAGCAGCTTGTAGAACTCGGAGTCGAGCTCGACGTACGGAAGGTTCTCGGCGCGCTCGGGCACCGCAGCCACCACCATCTCAGGCTCAGATAGCGTGTAGACGTCGGAGCGGAGCACGAGCAGGTCGTCGGTCGTTTTGACGGGCGCGAAGCGCGTGCGCGGCACGAGCAGGAGCCGCGCGCCCTTGAAGCTGCCGATCGCTGCACCCATCGCGCTCTCGAGCTGGATCACCGGCGGGGAGCTCGAGTCGCGCGGATCGACCGTCTTGCGGTTGACGATCAGCGGAAGCTCGAGCACGCCGTCCGACTCGTCCAGTGTCTCCTTCAGCACGCGCAGGTCGACCCACAGGCTGTTCGTGTTGTAGTAGCGCCAGCGGCGATAGTCGCGGAAGGACTCCTCGTCATCCTTCGGAGTCTGGGCGGTCTCGCGCAGGACCAGCTGTCCGTCGGATTTGCGCCGGGCGATGTGGCCGCCCTTGCGATCGGCCTCGGTTCCGAGGACCACCTCCATCAGGAACGGGATGGCGCCCCGCTCGAGGTGCGCCGCGATCCGCGCCTCGGTGGTCGAGCCTAGGTTGTCCGCGTTGGAGATCATCGCGTAGTGGAAGCCCCGCTCGAGCAGCGCGTCGAGCATCCCCGAGCCACGCAGCGCCGGGTACACGTCGCCGTGTCCCGGCGGGTTCCACTCGAGCGCCGGATCCTGCGTCCAGCTGATCGGCCCGAGCTTCTCGGCGTCAAGCTTGGGGACCATGCTCTGGAGGAAGTCGAGCGGCAGGCCGACGTCGAGGTCCGGATACGCCTCGAGCGCGCGGAGCGTCTCCTCGCGGGTGGCCTGACTGTTCATCAGCACCAGCGGCAGGCGCACGCCATAACGCTTTCGCAGCGCCAGCGTCTGCCCGACGATGATGTCGAGGAACGATCGTCCGTCGCGCGCCTGCACCAACGACTTCGGGCTCCGCAGCCCCATGGTCGTCGCCAAGCCGCCGTTCAGCTTGATGACCACGACGCGATCGAGCACGTCTGCGGCATCGGCCTCGGGGAGATCGTCGAGCGCGTCCACCTCACCGGCCGGCTCGAGGTCGGCGCTCGGGAGCATCGCGGACTCGCCGCCGACCATGCGCTGGTAAGCGCTGCCGAAGCTGCGGATCGCCTCCCCGGGCTGATCCGCCTGCCGCATCTTGGTTTCTGCCGCTTTGAGCCCGCCGTCGTCGGTCACGGTTGACCGTAGTATGCCTGCGGGCCGTGCTTTCGCTCGTGGTGCTTGTCGCGCACTGCCGCCTGGAGCGGAGCGGCCCCCGGGTCGAGCAGCGTGGTGAGGAGCGCCATCCGCGCGACCTCCTCGAGCGTGACGGCCACCTCGACCGCCTTGGTCGGAGTCGCCGCCCAGCAGAACGGCGCGTGTCCCCGCGCCAACACGCACGGGATCTCGGATGGTCCGCCGCGCTCAGCGATGGCTTCCGCGAGGACGGTGCCGGTGGCCACCTCGTACTCCTCGGCGATCTCGTCCTCGGTCAGGGCTCGGGTGAGCGGAATCGGCTTCGCGCACAGGTCGGCGTGGGTGGTCCCCAGCAGCGGTATCTCGCGCTGGGCCTGGGCCCAGGCGACGCTCCAGGTCGAGTGGGTGTGCACGATCCCGCCGATCTCGTCGAAGGCCCGGTAGAGCACGAGGTGAGTGGGGGTGTCGGTGGAAGGGCGGCGTTCGCTCTGCACGACGTTGCCGTCGAGGTCGAGGACAACAATGTCCTCGGCGGTGAGCTCCTCATAGGCGACGCCGCTCGGCTTGATCGCGATCAGCCCTTCCTCGCGGTCGATCCCGCTGGCGTTGCCCCAGGTCAGCGGCGCGAGGCCGAGCGCAGCCAGCGCGCAGTTGGCTTTGAGCACCTCGTCGACCAGGTCCGGCACGGCCACCGCTGCTCAGATTTCCACGTACTGGATGTCGAGCAGGTCGGCCAGGCGGCGCCAGCGGTCGGCGTGCTCGCCAAGGTTGATCACGAAATGATGGGGAGCGCCCAGAGTCAGCCAATCGTCCATGAACTCCTGCATGCCGCGCTCGGGGCGGAAATGGAAGTAGTGCATCTCGACCTTCGGCAGCTCGGGAGTGTCGAGCACCTCGCCGCGCCCCACCACGAGCCGGTAAAGCTCGCCCTCGAGCGGCACCAGCGCCGCGCTCGTCGCCGCGCCCGGCTGGGCCGAGAAGACCGGCGTGGGCGGGTTGTCGAGGCGGCCGATGCCGAGCGGGCGATCGATCAGCTTGATCGGCCGATCCTGGCGGGCGATCTTCCAGTTGCCCTCCCCCATGTGGCTGATCAACACCGAGTCGAGCTCCCAATCCATCGCGTACATCTCGCTGAAGTGCGCGTCCCCGATCATGGTCTGCGCAGCGCACATGAGCGACGCGGTGTTGGTGTCGCCCTCGGCGGCGAACCCGTAGCCATCGGCCATCAGGTCGGAGGCGGCCAGGAGGGGCAGCTGCTGGAAGCGCCCGTCGCCACCGATCGAGTCGAAGTGGAACGAGAAGCCCGCGTAGCCCTTGTCCTCCAGCATGGACCGGAGCGCGACCTCGAATCGGGCGGCGTAGGCGTGACGCTCGCGGGGCAAGTCGGCGGCGATCTCGAACTGCTCCGCGTGGCGCGCGATCACCGAATCGACCTCGGAGTCCTGCACCTCGGCGATCCGCGCAGCCATCGGGCCAAGGTCCTCGGCCACCACGGTGGCGCCGATCCGGCGCAGCATTGCCGGCGGGTCGTAAAGGATGTCGCCCATGCCGTTCATCGGGTAGCCGAGCAACCCGATCCGTGTGCGCCGCAGGATGCTCACGGTCTGTGCGGCGCGGGCCCAGTCCTCGAACGCGCGCGCGAACTCGGCCGACTGCCAGTCGCCGGTGATCACCGAGAACGGCAACCCGTTGCGCACCAGCGCGTTGGCCTGATCCTGGGCGCCGTGGATCCCTTGGTTGTAGGTGAGATCGGCCATGTCCCACTCGGCGGTGACGCTGCGCTCCGGCTGAATGTTGGCCAGCACCACCGGCACCCGGATCTCGAGGAGCGCGCGCACCGTGCGCATCGCCGGGCCGTACGTGAGCATCACGATCGCGATCCCGTCGACGTCGGCTGCGAGGAGCTCCCGTGTGATCGCCTCGACGTCGTCGCGGTTGCGCGCCGGACGCATGAAGCGGACGTCGGCCACCGGCGCGAGACGCTGCGCCACCGACTCCGCGTAGCGTGCCTGGCGCTCGGTGATCCCCGGGATCATGTCGTCGTAGAGCTCCTGCATGATCCCGAGCAGGCCGATCCGCGGTAGCCGGCTCATGCTCCACTCCTTTCCGTGCGGATTCGCTTCAGCTCGTGCATCAGGCGGACCTCGGAGCGGCCGAGCATCTCGTAGAGCGTCCGGTAGATCTCGTACACGCCGTCGTAGGTCGCCTTGGCCCTTGCGTCCGGGCGATAGGTGCGCACGCGCTGCGGGCGTGTCGCCTCGATCGCGTGCTCGATGTCCGGATACGCGCCGGCGGCCACCGCGCCGAACAGCGCAGCGCCCCGTGCCGGGATCTCCTTGGTCTCCGGCACGTGCACCTCGCGTCCGCTGGTGTCGGCCAGGAGCTGCATCATCAGCGGGCTGCGCTCGGCGATGCCGCCGCACGCCACCACCTGCGTCAGCTCGAGCCCGTGCTCCTCGAAGTTGTCCATGATGCGCCGGCTGCCGAACGCGATCGACTCGAGCAGCGCCCGATAGATCTCCTCCTGGGTGCTCTGCAGGGTGAGGCCGAAGATCGCGCCGCTCAGATCTGCATCGGCCAGGATGGTCCGGTTCCCGTTCCACCAGTCGAGGGCGACCAGTCCGGTCTCGCCCGGCGCGACGTTTGCGGCGGCGTTCTCGAGCTGTCCGTAGCTGTCGGGCTCCTGCGTGAGCTTCTCCACGAACCAGGCCAGCATGTCGCCGACGGCGGCCTGCCCGGCCTCGTATCCGTACAGCCCGGGCAGGATCCCGTCCTTGACCACTCCGGTGATCCCCGGAAGCCGGATCTCGTCCGGGTGGACGACCATGTCGCAGATCGAGGTTCCGATCACGATCACGAACACGCCGGGCTCCTTCACCCCGACACCGGGCACCGACACCCAGGCGTCCACGTTCCCGACGGCGACCGCGGTGGAGTCCGTCAACCCGAGCTTCTTCGCCACGTCTGCTTTCAGCGTGCCGGCGCGCGTTCCCAGCGGGACGAAGTGGTCCCCCAGCTTCTCGCCGGGCTGGTCGAAGCCGGGATAGGCGGCCTCGAAGTAGTCGACCGACGGCAGCCCGTCCTCGGGCGACCACATGGCCTTGAAGCCGGCCGTCGCCGTCTGGCGGCACTCGTTGCCGGTCAGCCACCAGATGATCCAGTCGGTCGCCTCGATGAACCTGGCCGCGGCATCGTAGACCTCGCGGTCCTCGAGCCAGACCGAGATCAGCTTGGGGAAGTACCACTCCGACGAAATACGCCCGCCGTAGCGGGCCAGGAACGGCTCGCTGCGCTCGAGCGCCACCGCGTTCAGGCGGTCGGCCACCGGCTGGGCGGCGTGGTGCTTCCACAGCTTCGGCCACGCGTGCTTGCGATCGCGCCATTCCTCTACCGTGCACAGCGGCGTGCCGTCATCCGTAGTCGGAAGCATCGTGCAGGAGGTGAAGTCGATGCCGAGGCCGATCACCTGCTCGGCGAAGATGCCAGCCTGCGCGAGCACGTCGGGTACCCCGCGCTCGAGCACGGTCACCCAGTCGTCGGGATCCTGCAGCGCCCAGTCGTGTGGCAGCCGTTCACCGGTCGATGGGAGCGTCCGGTCGATCACCACGCTCGGGTAGCGAACCACGCTGGTCCACGGGCATCAGCGTTGTTCAGGTCGAGCAGCACGGCGCGGCCCGATTCGGTGCCGAAGTCGACGCCGATCGCGTACAGCGAGTCGCTCACCGCGGACTGGAGTTCAGGCGCCGGCGTTCTGCACCGCCGCGCAGTTGCCGACGATAGGCCGAGACCATCAGCTCCGTGAGCTCCTCGATCGATGTCTCGTGCACCTGCTGGTCTAGGGTGATGCGGCCGCCGTCTATGACATTGAGGCGGTCGCACAGCTCGAAGAGGTGAGCGTAGTTGTGGTCGATAACGATGATCGAGACTCGGCCGCTCGAAGCAAGGTCCTTGACGAGGTCGATGATGAGACGCGACTCGCGCGCCCCCATGGCCGAGAGCGGCTCGTCGAGCAGCAGGATCTTGTTCGCCGCGCGCACGGCCCGGGCGACCGCGATCGCCTGCCGTTGACCGCCGGAGAGATCCGCCGCCTCGGCGTCCACGCTCGGCACGTGCACGTTGATGTCGTCGAGGTACTGACGGGCGAGCTTGCGCATCTCGTGCTTGTCGAGGAAGCGCAGCGGTCCGAGCCTCGTCAGCTCGTGGCCCAGGAACAGGTTCTGGTACACGGGCAGCTGCGGAATCAGCGCGAGATCCTGGTAGACCGTCTCGATTCCATGGGATCGAGCGGCCTCGACCGAGCTGAAAGCTGACACGCTCTCCCCCGAGCAGAATCTCCCCCCCGTCCGGCGGATGAAAGCCGCTCAGGATCTTGACGAGCGTGCTCTTGCCGGCGCCGTTGTCCCCGACGAGCCCGAGCACCTCGCCCTGGCGCAGAGCGAGGTCGATGCCGCGCAGGACCGTGAGCGCGCCGAAGCTCTTCGTCACGCCGCGCACCTCGAGCACGGGCGCGCCGGCAGCGGCGGGGGCGTGGGCTCGGCGGGCTGGGCGGCGGCGCTCATCTGGCCCTCGAGCGGGCGATCAGCCGGTCGAACTGCACGTTCAGCGCCATCGCGATGATGATCACCACGCCGACCCAGATG
Source organism: uncultured Solirubrobacterales bacterium (assembly GCA_963743345.1). Lineage (GTDB taxonomy): Bacteria > Actinomycetota > Thermoleophilia > Solirubrobacterales > Solirubrobacteraceae > Palsa-465. The sequence goes on along the minus strand of CAVUPW010000023.1, from coordinate 44,279 downwards.
AAGAACTCGTTGGTGCTGACCCCGGTGATTGTCAGCCCGTCCTCGAGCAGACCGATCAGGATCGCGCCGATGAAGGCGCCGAGCACCGTCCCGCGCCCGCCGGTAAGTGCCGTTCCGCCGATCACACACGCGCCGACGGCGTAGAGGATGTAGTCGACGCCGAAGTTGCCCGGGTCGAGGCTCCCATACTTGACCGCGTCGACGATTCCGACAAGACCGGCGACGAAGGAACAGAGCACGAAGCACCACACCTTCACGCGCCGGGTGGGCACGCCCGCCTCGGCTGCGCCGACGAGGTTGCCGCCGGTGGCGATGATCCGAACGCCGAAGCGCGTGCGCGTGAGCACCACGGTGAGGACGATCGTGACCGCGAGCACCCAGAGGATCTCGGCCCACTTCCAGGAGCCCATCGCCTGGCTGATGAAGCTCGTCCCTCCGCTCAGCGGGATCGGCGTCGCCTGGGCGTCCTTCGACAAGACGAGCACCAGCCCGAAGAGGATGAAGTTCGTGGCCAGCGTGGTGACGAACGAGGGCACTTCCAGACGCACGGTGATCAGCCCGTTGACCGCGCCCACGAGGCAGACCGTGAGGAGCGCGATCAGGATCGCGATCACGAGCGGCAGACCGTCGTTGTGCATCCAGTACATCACCCACGGGCAGAACAAGAAGACCTGACCGGCGGACAGGTCGATCTCGGCGAGCACGAGCAGCAGCACCTCTCCGACGGCGATCGCGCCGATGGGACCCGCATAGCCGGCGGCCGAGCTGAAGCTGAGCGGGTCGGTGAACGACGACCCGGCCTTGATCGTGAAGTACACGAACAGCAGGATCGTGATGACGATCGGGGTCAGCTCGCGCTGGTAGAGGAAGGCGCGCAGCACGCGACGCCCGATCGACTGGGCTTCGGGCTGCTGCCCCGGCGGGCTGGCCTCCGGAGCAGCAGTAGAGGTTGGAGCGTCCGATTGCCACGCTCGCGGGAGACTAGTGCGGGACCGAGGCCGGCGGCGTCAATGCCTTCTTCGACGCGGACGTTCCCACGAACCTGTTCGTCGCGAGGTAAGGCGCGACGTTCGACTTGACGACGATGCCGAGTCCCGTATCGGTGTTCGTCGGCTTCATCAGCCCGCCCGAGACGTTCCACAGGTACAGCTGCATGATCGTGTCGAAGCCCTGCAGGTAGGCCTGCTGGTCGATCGTGAAGGTCAAGTTGCCGGCCTGGATGCCCTGCACGACCGGCTGCCCGACATCCCACCCCGACGCGCCGACTTTCCCCTGCAGGCCCTGGGCGTGGACGAACTGCGCGAGCGCGTTGCTGTCGCCGCTGTCGACGGCGAACATGAACTTCACGTCCTTGTGGCCGGCGTACCACGAAGAGATCTTGTTGTACTCCGGCGAGCCCTCGGTCGCCGAAGTCCCGACCTCCACGAAATTGATGCCGGCCTTGGTCAGGACGGGCTTCGCGCCGTCGATCCGCGGCTGGATGTTCCCCGTCCCCGGAGTCGCGATGACCCCGGCGACGAGATCGCCCGACTTCACGTGCTGCAGGATCTGCTCCCCGACCGCAGCGCCCGCGGTTTCGTTGTTCTGGCCGATGTAGGCCATCCGGCGTTCTTGGTGCCCGGGGAGACGTCGGCGTTGTACGCGATCACGGGAATGCCGTTGCTCAGCGCTTGGTCGGTCGGCGCGTTGAACGCAGTGTTGTCGATCAGGCAGCAGCCGATCCCGTTTGCCTTAGCGGCGATGGCGCTGTTGAACGCCGAGACCATCTGGTTGACGATCGAGTTGTTGGAGCCCGTCCACTGGAACGAGGAGCCCGTGAGTGCGCAGGCGTCCTGGCATCCATATTGCGTCGCGGTGAAGAACGAGTTCGTCGTCACGTGGCAGACCATCACGAACTTGTGGCTCTTGCTGGTCCCGAAGACCCCGCTGGCGCCCCCGCCCGTCGTCGCCGCGCTCGAGCTCGAGCCGCTGCTGGAGCCGCACGCTTCGAGCACGGTCGCCGCGATCGCCGCCGCGCCGCCGGTCAGCGCGGTGCGGCGGGTTATCTGCCGTCAAGCGCTTGCGCGGGCTGTCCGGCAGCTTGCGCTCGTCCCACTCGAGCCGCTCGATTGCGTCGCCCGTCAGATCGTCTGGTGACACCTCTGCGTCCTCCTCTTGTCCGTTCAATCTCGCTAAGCACGCCTCCACGAGCGGCTCGTGCTCGTCCACTGCGACTGCGCCCGGCTCGACGATTGACTCGTCCACGTTGGATTCACCACGTAACCGAGCAAATCCTGCTCGGGTCCGCCAGGAATTGGAAGCCTCGCCGACGTGCGTACGCCATAGGCGCGATGCCCCCATCCACGTCGGCCCGACCCACGCTTGTTAGCTCTCCTCTCTCCTTCGGTGCGGTCGCCATGTTAGCGATCACAAGCGACGGGTGTCAATGCTGGGCGGCCAGGCCCAAACGCGCTCCTAACAGTCAGCGTGCGGGCGGCGGTCCAGCGCTGTCAGCTGTCAGCGGGCGGGCGGCGGTCTAGCGCTGTCAGCTGTCAGCGTGCGGGCGGCGGTCCAGCGCTGTCAGCGTGCGGGCGGCGGTCCGGTGCTGCCGCGGATGATCATCTCGGGCGGCACCAGCGACTCCTGTGAGGCGCGTCCCCCGGTCTCGATCGTGCGCAGCAGCATCTGCAAGCTGCGCCGGCCCATCTCGATGAAGTCCTGGCGAATCGTGGTGAGCGGCGGCAGGAAGTACGCCGCCTCGGGGATGTCGTCGAAACCGACGACGCTCAGGTCGCGCGGCACCTCGCGACCCGCCTCGTGCATCGCGCGCAGCAGCCCCAGCGCCATCTGGTCGTTGGCCACGAACACCGCGGTGACGCTCGGGTCGCCGGTGAGGCGCCGGCCCAGCTCGTACCCGGCCCCCGGGCTCCAGTCGCCGGCGAGCGGCTCGGGCACCTCGGCGCCGGCAGCCTCCAGCGTGGCGCGCCAGCCGTCCTGCCGCTGCCTGGCCTCGATGAAGTCCGGGGGCCCGCTGATGTGCCACACGGTCTTGTGGCCGAGGTCCAGCAGGTGCGTCGTGGCGCTGACCGCGCCGCCCACCTGGTCCACCGCCACCACCGGCGCGCCATGCTCGGGACCCGCCTCGGCCGCAACCAGTGGCACATCGGAGGGGGCGTGCAGCAGCGCCTCGCCGGCCTCCGCATGCGGCGCGATGACCAGGATCCCCTCCACCCCCTGCCGCCGCAGGCGCTCGACCGCGTCCACCACCGATGAGCGGTTGAGCGCCTCCAGGCTGGCCACGATGATGAAGTAGCCCGCCTCGTGCGCCGCGCGCTCGATCCCGAACAGCGTGGATGCCGGCCCGTACAGCGTGGTGTCAAAGCTGACCACGCCCAGCATCTTCGAGCGCCCGGTGACCAGCGCCCGCGCGACGGGGTTCGGGCGGTACCCGAGCTCCTGCATGGCCGCCTTCACCCGAGCCCGCGTCTCGGGCCGCACGTGCGGGCTGCCGTTGATCACCCGCGAGACCGTCTGATGTGAGACGCCGGCCAGTCGTCCCACGTCCGACATCACGGGGGCGCGAAGCCGGGAGCGGGGAACCGGCCGCCGCGCCGCCGGTTGCGTCCGCGGCGCCGCCCACCTGCGCCGGCACGCCGTCACCGCCCGCCGGCGACGCCGCACACCGCGCCGCCGGCACCGCCGCGCCCATGGTCCCTCGGCGACGCCGCCGGGACCGCCCGACTCGCCTGCGCCTATCTCATCCCCGGACTCCATCTGAGCTCCTCTCGCCGCGCGCCCAACCCGACGACGGCCTCACCCCGGAAATTCCTTGTGATCGCGGCATGTTAGCGCTAACTGCCGCCCCGGAATAAGATCGCGCCGCACGCGTCGACTTCGAAGGAGCGGTGATGAAGACGAGCCTGGGCATCTGGGCGTTCGGACCGATGATCACACGGTTCGTCCCTGCCGGCTACCAACCCGAGCACAGCTACGAACCGGAGCCGGTGGCCGAGAAGGTGCACCGGGCGGTCGAGGGCCTCGGAGACCTCATCGACGGCTACGAGTTCCACTACCCGCAGGAGCTCTCGCCGGCGAACCTCGACGAAGTCCGGGCCGCACTCGGGCCCGATCACGATGTCTACTGCATAGCCGGCGGTCTGCACCTGGATCCGCGCTTCGGCCGGGGCGGCCTGGTCAATCCGGATCCGGCGGTGCGCGCGGAGGCGCGACGGATCGTGCGCGAGGCGGCTGCGTTCGCCGGGTCGCTGGGCGCCCACCTGATCATCTGGCCCGGCGGCGAGGGCTACAACTACCCGTTCCAGACGCCTTACGTCGACTCGTGGAGGTGGCTGATCGAGGGCATGGCCGAGGCCGCTTCGGTGTGCGCCGAGCACGGGGTCAAGCTGTTCCTCGAGCACAAGAACTCCGAGCCGGCCATGAAGATCCTGATGCGCAACATCGGGATGTGCCTGTTCGTGGTCGAACAAGCTGCGCGCCCAGGGGCTCGACAACGTCCAGGTGAACATGGACTGGCAGCACCTGCTGATGAACGGCGAGCATCTGCCCGAGTACGCGGCGTCTGTTGGCCTCCGAGGGATTGCTCGGCCACCAGCACGCGAACTCGGGTTGGGGCACGTTCGACGACGACAACATGGTCGGCGCCACCGCGTTCATGGAGACACTCGAGCTCGCGCTGGAGTTCCGGCGCTGCGGCTACGGGTCGGCCGGCGAGCGCCTCGGCTTCGACCTGTATCCGTACACCGAGGATCAGGTGGGGGCGGTCCGCCGTTCGGTGCTGCAGTGGCGGTTCATCGACTCGGTGGCGGCGCGGATCGACGACACCGCGTTGCGCGAGGCCCAGCGGGCCAAGGACGCGGTTCGCGCCTATGAGATCGTCTATGCCGCACTTGGTGCGTGAGCGAGATCGTCTATGCCGCACTCGGCGCGTGATCGGCGCGACGCTGAGCGAGGATCGCAGCAATCGCTCCGCCTCCCGGTGGGGTCGCTCTTCGATCCGCTGCGAGGTCACTCGGACGCGTCACGTAGCCGTGCGCGAGCGTGACTCGGCATCGCGCTCGCGATCGCTCTCGAACGCGATCGCGTCCATGTGGAACTGCCGGCTGTCGAGCTCGACGATCACCCGTTCGACGACGAACAGCGCGTCGACGATGTAGCCGCAGAGCGGCGCGCCCATCACGGGCGCCGGCAGGCCGTAGGTCGCGCAGAAGGTCGGGAAAGTCGTCCTCCCAATCGGAGCGAGTCGGGGTGCCCGGCAGGCCGAGCAACTTGGCGATCCGCTTCGTGCCCGGCGCGATCGGGTGGCGTGCGAGCGTCTCGACGAGCTGACCCTCGGTCAGCCAGATCGAGTGCAGCGCGTTGTTGACCACGCGCTTGAGCGATTTGTCCGTAAGGCGCGGAAACATGTCGAGGATGGTTCGCGCCGGCGTGGTGACGCGGATCCCGAGATGCGTCGTCAACTCGCGCCGGTGCACCGTGGTCGACGCGGTGCAACGAGATTCCTCTCGGGCGCCGGTTGCGCGACGATGGTCGCCTCGAAGGGCGTCTCCCATTGCCGCCAGAAGCCCCAGAGCGTCATCGCGGAAGCGTGCGAAAGTACGGCATCCGGCCCGCAGGCGAGCACCGCCGCGCTCGCCCGCTCGAGGGGACCGACAGCAGGTCGCCCAACCGAGTACACGCCGGTATGGACGCGGAAGAGACGCCTCGCCTTCACGCGGCGACGGATCGCGCCGTCATCCAGCCCGAGGCCGAGCAACTGGGCCCGCGTGATGTTCCCGTTCTGCTTCGCGGCGATCCACGGCAATCGCACCATCGATCGCTTGGCATGCACCATCGATCGCTTGGCATATATCTCGCGCTATTCGCGAGTTATCTGCCAAGCCCTCGGGGGAGGGGGGCGGTCTCCGGGGCATCACGCACAACAAGAGCCCTCGGCGACCGCCCCCCACCCCCCCGTGTTGCGGAGTCGTCACACGTGACCGCCCTCTTCGGCATCGATGTCGGTACGACGGCAGTCAAAGGGCTCGCCATCGACCCGCAGGGCAACGTCCTCGCGCGCGCCGAGGCCGATTACCCGTTGTCGACGCCCCGCCCCGGCTGGTCAGAGCAGGATCCCGAGGACTGGTGGCGCGCGACCCAGACCGTGCTCGCAGAGCTGACGACACACGCCGGCGACCCGGCCGGCATCGGCCTGAGCGGCCAGATGCACGGCCTGGTCGCCCTCGACGCCGACAACCGGGTGCTTCGGCCGGCGATTCTCTGGAACGACCAGCGTACGCAGGCGGAGTGCGAACAGATCGAGGCGACCATCGGACTCGAGCGACTGATCGCCCGCACCGGCAACCGCGCGCTCACCGGCTTCACCGCGCCCAAGCTCCTGTGGCTCCGCCACCACGAACCGGACACCTACGCACGCATCGCCCGGATCGCCCTGCCGAAGGACTACGTACGCTTTCGCCTGACCGGCGAGCACGCCACCGACGTCTCGGATGCCTCCGGAACGCTGCTGCTCGACGTCGCGCACCGCACCTGGAGCGACGAGGTCCTCACCGCTCTCGACATCGACCCGGGGTGGCTGCCGAGGGCGCTGGAGAGCCCGGCCGTGTCGGGCGCGACGAGCGACGGCACGCCGGTCGCCGCGGGCGCCGGCGATCAGGCCGCCGGCGCGCTCGGCGTGGGGGTCGACCGGCCCGGGCCGGTATCGGTGGCGCTGGGCACCTCGGGCGTCGTGTTCGCCGCGCTCGACGAATTCGCCGCGGACTCCGAGGCCCGCGTCCACGCCTTCTGCCACGCGGTGCCGGGTGCCTGGCATGCCATGGGCGTGATGCTCTCGGCCGCCGGTTCGCTCACCTGGCTTCGCAACGCCACCGCTCCGGAGACGCCGTTCGACCAACTGCTGGGAGAAGCAGGCAAATGGCCGCCGGGAACCGAGAACCTCGTGTTCCTCCCCTACCTGGCGGGCGAGCGCACCCCCCACGCCGATCCCGATGCCCGGGGCGCCTTCTCCGGCCTCAGCATCCGCCACGACCGCGGCGCGCTCGTACGCGCCGTGCTCGAGGGCGTCGCCTTCGGGCTCAGAGACTCGCTCGATCTGCTCGCCGAGCTCGGTGACCGGCCGCAGCGCGGACGGATCGCCGGTGGTGGCGCCCGCAGCGAGCTGTGGACGAAGATCATCGCCTCGGTGCTGGAGCTGCCGCTGGAGCGAGTCCAGGTCGACGAGGGCGCGGCGTTCGGAGCCGCGATCCTGGGTGGCTGCGCGGCGAAGACCTGGCCCGACGTGCACGCCGGCGTGGCCGCCACCGTGCGCCCGCGCGGGCTGATCGAGCCCGATCCGGACTGGGTCGAGGTCTACGCCGAGCAGCGCGAGCGGTTCAGGAACCTGTATCCCGCGCTCCGCGCCGTGCGCTGAGCGTCACACCGGGCCGCCCGCGCCCGCACACCCTCCATCTGTTAGCGCTCACAATTTATGATTCGCCTGCCAGCGGCAGGGGTATCGAGCCACCGTCTCGGCAGCAGGAGAGGTGACAGGAGGTGGGTCGATGGGCCCCAGGATGATTCACGCCCGCGTGTGTTTGGTGACCACCGTGTGCCTGGTGACCACCGTGCGCCCGGTGACCACCGTGCTGGTGACCACCGTGCCCTGGTGACCACCGTGCCCTGGTGACCACCGTGCCCTGGTGACCACCGTGCCCTGGTGACCACCGTGCGCTTGGTGACCACCGTGCGCTTGGTGACCACCGTGCGCCTGGTGACCACCGTGTGCCTGGTGACCACCGTGTGCCTGGTGACGACCGTGATCGTCCTCGCCACCGCGGCGAGCGCCGGCGCGCAGCCGACGAGCGCGAGCGACGTAGGTCCCGCCTCGCTGCCGACCGGCGTAGGCGACCCGAACCTCGGCGTGGCGAACCAGGCCGCCCGCACATTCAACTTCGACAACGGCTGGCGGTTCAAGCTGGTCAACACTGACGGCACGACCGATCCCTCAAACGTCTACGGCAATTCGAACGATCCGAAGGCTGCCGCCCCCGGCTTCCCCGACTCCGACTGGGAGCGCGTGACACTCCCCCACGACTGGAGCATCGCCCAGCCGCCGCGCCCCGATCCGACCAACCCGAACGCCAACGCCACCGGCTACTTCCCGGGCGGCCTCGGCTGGTACCGCAAGACGTTCAAGCTGCCTGCGTGGATGGCCGGCAAGCAGATGTCGATCGACTTCGACGGCGTGTTCGACAACTCCTACGTCTACCTCAACGGCCATCTGCTCGGCAATCACCCCTACGGGTACACCGGATACAGCTACGACGTCAGCGGCATGGTCCACGTCGACGGCCGCACGCCGAACGTGCTCGCAGTGGTCGTCCAGAACCAGGAGCCGAGCAGCCGCTGGTACTCGGGAAGCGGCATCACCCGCCACGTCCACCTGACCGTGGCGGACCGGATCCACCTCGCGCGCTGGGGCACGTTCGTGACAACCCCCAACCTGGCCAACACGATCAGCTCCCATTACGCCGACGTGCACGTCGCGACCCAGATCGCCAACGACACCGGTCGGCCCGCCACCGTGCGAATCCGATACAGGATCGAGTCTGCGAATCCGATACGGGATCGAGTCTGCGAATCCGATACGGGATCGAGTCTGCGAATCCGATACGGGATCGAGTCGCCGAGCGGCCGAGTCGTCGCCCGCGGCGGCTCGCGCCGCATCAGCGTGCCTACGGGCGGCGCCACCGAGACGACCGACCTGCGCGTCGAGAACCCCGAGCTGTGGTCGACCACCAACCCATCCCTCTACACGCTCCGCACGACCGTGGTCGGCCGCCACACGATCGTCGACCGCGCCCTGACCGCGTTCGGCATCCGCTGGCTCACCTTCGACCCGAATCACGGCGTGTTCCTCAACGGGCGGCCGCTCAAGCTACATGGCGTCGACCTGCACAACGACGAGGGCGCGCTCGGCTCGGTCGACAACTACGACGCGCTGTGGCGCCAGATGAGCGCGCTAAAGGCGATGGGCGTCAACGCCTTCCGCACCTCCCACAATCCCCCCTCGCCGGAGATGATCGACGTCTGTCAGCGGCTGGGGATCGTGATGATGGTCGAGGCGTTCGACACCTGGAACGTCCAGCCCTTCGGCGGAAAGCTCCCGTACGACTACCACCTGTACTTCGACCAGTGGAGCGACTACGACATCAAGGAGATGGTCAACGAGGCCAAGAACTCGCCGGCCGTGATCATGTGGTCGATCGGCAACGAGATCCCCGGGTGGGGGGACCCCGCAGGCCGTGCCGGTCGAGCAGCGTCTGATCGACGACATCCGCTCGATCGACACCACCCGGCCCGTGGTCGCCGGCTCGGACCGGTACCGCAGCCTTCCCGAGGCCGGGTCCGCTGCCGAGCAGATGCTCAAGAACCTCGACGGGCTCGGCCTGAACTACGACACCGCCCAGGCGATCGACGGGCTGCACAGGACCTACCCCGACACGGTCTTCTTCGCCTCGGAGTCCTCGTCTGAGACCTCGACGCGCTGCTACTACCAGGATCCGACGTTGCTCAACACCGGCCAGAACTTCACCCCGGGCAGACAGGAGCTCTCCTCCTACGACAACAACTTCGACGACTGGACCCTGAGTGGCGACTACAGCCTGAAGACCGACCGCGACCGTCAGTTCTTCGCCGGCCAGTTCGTGTGGTCGGGCTGGGACTACATCGGCGAGCCGACCCCGTACTCCACCTTTCCGGTGAAGACCTCGTTCTTCGGGCTGGAGGACACCGCCGGCTTTCCCAAGGACCAGTACTACCTGTTCAAGTCCCAGTGGAACCCGGCGCCGATGGTCCACATCCTGCCCATGAACTGGACCGACTACAAGAGCGGGCAGACAGTCCAGGTCTGGACGTACGCCAACGAGCCGACCGTCGAGCTGTTCCTGAACGGCCAATCGCTCGGCGCGAAGTCGTTCACGCGGAAGACCACCACATTCGGCCAGCCGTACCTCGAGACGACCGAGTGCCCCGGCGATGACAAGAACTACACGGGCGGCGCCTGCCCGGGGAGCTACCAGAGCCCGAACGGAAGCTCCGGCAAGCTGCACCTCACCTGGAACGTGCCGTTCCAGCCGGGACGGCTGACCGCGTGGCCAAAGACGCCAACGGAACCGTCGTCGCCCGCGACGAGGTCGACACCGCCGGCCACCCGGACGCGCTCGGCCTCACCGCCGATCGCACCTCGCTGCCGGCCGACGGCAAGTCGCTTGCCTACCTCACCGTTCATGTGCTCGATGCCCATGGCAACCAGGTCCCGGACGCCGACAACCCGGTTCATGTCTCGGTGAACGGTGCCGCCACCTTCGCCGGCGCCGACAACGGCAAGGAGGACGACGCGGAGGGGTACAAGCCCACCACCCACGACGCGTTCAACGGCTTGATGCTGGCCATCGTGCAATCCGCCGACCGGTCCGGTCCGATCCATGTCGCGGTCACCTCGCCGGGTCTCCGCGGCGTGGAGATGACATCGCGCTCGAGCCAACACCCGCGCGCGAGCGACGGGCACGGCACCGGCCAGATCCAGCTCTCGCGCAGCCCCGCCGCGCCGGAATCGAGCAGCCTCCCGCCGACCGCCGACGCGAGCTTCTCCGGCGGCGTCTTCTCGGGCTTCGACTCGGACTTCGGCGTCAGCACGACGCTGCCGGCGACGATGCTCGACGGCAACCCCTCGACCTACTGGTCCAACCGCTACAGCAAGGTGGCGACGCAGACCCTGAACGCGGTCACCAACGCACGTCCGGAGGACTGGGTCAGCGTGAGCTGGGCCGCCGGAAAGCAGGTCAGCTCGCTACAGGCGTCGTTCATCACCGATGCGAACGACCAGCTACCCGCGTCGGTGACCGTGTACTACCGGAACGACGACAACGATTGGGTACCGGTGACGGGCCAGCACGTGACGTTTGCCGGCGCGTCGAACACGCCGTCGACGATCACGTTCGACCCGGTCACCACGACCGCGCTGAAGCTCGACATGACAAGCGCCGCTCCCGACGACCCGACCACCGGCAACCTGGCGATATCGGAACTGAAGATCCCGGGCGTGAACTGACCAGGCGCCTCAGCGCAACGGTCCGACCGCCCGCTCGACCGCCTCGAGCAGCGAACCCGACGCCACCAGCGCCTCGACCGCCGCCAGCTCGGGCGCCAGGTAGCGATCCGGGCCCGGCCCCGGCACCCGGGAGCGCAACGCCTCCAGCGCGGCGCCGGTGCCGGGCGCCGGCCGCAACGGTGCCCGCAGGTCAAGCGCGCGGGCCGCGCAGCACAGCTCCACGGCCACGATCCGATTGAGATTCGCGACCGAGAGGCGCAGCTTGCGCGCCGCGCCCCAGCCCATCGACACATGGTCCTCCTGCATCGCGCTCGTGGGCAGTGAGTCGACGCTGGCCGGCGCAGCCAAGCGGCGGTTCTCGGCCACCATGGCAGCTTGCGTGTACCCTGCGAGCATCATCCCCGAGTCGACACCGGGGTCCGCGGCCAGGAATGGCGGGAGCCCATGCGAGCGCCCGGCGTCAAGCAGGCGGTCGGTGCGCCGCTCGGCGATCGCTCCCACCTCGGCCGCCGCGATGGCCAGGTAGTCGCAGGCCAGCCCGACCGGCGCGCCGTGGAAGTTGCCGCACGACTCGACGCGGCCGTCGGGCAGCACCATCGGGTTGTCGATGGCCGAGCGCAGCTCGACGGAGGCCACGCCGGCGGCAAACCTCAGCGCGTCTCGGGCCGCGCCAATCACCTGTGGCGCGCAGCGCAGCGAGTAGGCATCCTGCACGCGAGGATCCCCGAAGCGGTGGCTGGCCACGATCTCCGACCCGGCCAGCAGCGCCCGAAGGTTGAAAGCGCTCTCCACCTGACCGGGCTGCGGCCGGAGCGCGATCAGATCCTCGGCGAAGGCGCGGTCGGTCCCGAGCAACGCCTCCACCGACATTGCCGCCGCCACGTCCGCCACCCGGAGCAGCCGCTCGAGGTCCCAGATCGCCAGCACCAGCATCCCGAGCATGCCGTCGGTGCCGTTGATCAGGGCCAGCCCCTCCTTGGCGGTCAGCTCGAGCGGTTCGATCCCCGCCGCAGCCAGCGCCTCGTCCGCGGGCCGGGACACCCCGTCACGGCCCCGCACCGAGCCCTCTCCGGTCAGGACCAGCGCGCAGTGGGCCAGCGGCGCAAGGTCGCCGCTGGCCCCCAGCGACCCGTGCTCGGGCACAAACGGGGTCAGTCCCACCGCGAGCAGCGCCACCATCCGCTCGACCACCACCGGCCGCGCTCCGGAGCGTCCCATGGCCAGCGAGCGGGCACGGAGCAGCATCATCGCCCGTACCACCTCGCGCTCGATCGGCGGCCCCATCCCGGCGGCGTGTGAGCGGATCAGCGATCGCTGGAGCGCCACTCGCGCCTCGGGGGCAATCCGCACCAGGGCCAGCGAGCCGAACCCGGTCGAGATCCCGTAGGCGGGCTCGTCCGCCTCCGCCCGACGGGCCACCACCGCGGCGCTGCGCTCCATCTCCGCCCGGGCGCGCTCGCCGAGCACGATCAAAGCGTCGTCGCGCGCCACCGCGACCACGTCAGCCGCGGATACCCCCTCCGGCGTCAGTTCGACGAGACCGCTCAAGACGCCCGTGCCCCCGGCCCCGGGCGCACCTCGACGGCGCCCTCGGGGGGCGAGGCCTCGCCGGGCAGCAGCGCGAGAACGCTGCCACCGAAGCCGCCGCCCATGATTCGCGCCCCCAGTGCGCCGGCCCGCTTGCACCGCGCAACCGCGTTCTCGACCGCCAGCGTCGACACCTCATACCAGTCGCGCAGGCTGGCGTGCGAGGCGTCAAGCAACCTACCCAGCTCCTCCACCTTGCCGCGATCGAGCGCCGCCACGGCCGCCCGTACGCGGTCGTTCTCGCTCACCACGTGCCGAACGCGCAGCGACAACGGCGAAGGCAACCCGTCCGCCATGTCGAGCGTGGCATCGCGCAGGCTGTCCACCCCGAGGCGATGGGCCGCCTCTCCGCACTCCGCCCGGCGCTGGTTGTAGCCCGATCCGGCGTGCGTGTGCTTCTCGCCCGAATCCAGCGTGACCAACTTGAACTCGCCGAGCTCGAAGGCAACCGGCCGAACCTCGAGCGTGCGAAAGTCGATCTGCATGGCCCGCTCGGCCTCGCCACAGAGCGAGGCGATCTGATCGAGCAGCCCCGTCTGTGCCCCCACCCAGTCATTCTCGATCCGCGAGCACAGCTTGGCCAGCTCGATCCGATCTGGCTCGGCCGCGTCGGCCACGCCGAGCAGGGCCAGCACCAACGCGACCTCGAGCGCGGCCGAGGACGACAGGCCCGCGCCGCGCGGCACGCTCCCGCTGATCGACAGCGAGGCACCGGCCAGCGCCACGCCGGCGGAAAGCAGCTCGCCGGCGGCCCCCCGCACGAACGCCCGCCAGCCGTCGGCCGGCTCGACCCGATCCAGCTCGAAGCCGTCCCGCTCGCCAACATCCAGCGCATTCGCCTCGATCCGCCGATCGCCCCGCGCCTGCGCCACAACGGTCACCCCGTCCGCGATGGCGAAGGGCAGCGCGAGTCCCTGGTTGTAATCGGTGTGCTCGCCGATCAGGTTGACCCGACCGGGCCCGAACGCGGTGACGTGACTGGCCAAGGTTTCACTAGTGTGCCGGGGCGATGACCGCCGTGAAGTGGGGAATCATGTCGACCGCGCACATCAACCGCCTGTTCCTGGCCGGCGCACGCCAGGCGGACGGCGTCGAGCTCGCGGCCGTGGCCAGCCGCGACCAGGCACGCGCCGAGGCATATGCGCGAGAGCACGGGATCGAAACAGCCCACGGCAGCTACGAGGCGCTGCTGGCCGACCCGCGGGTCGAAGCCGTCTACATCCCGCTGCCCAACTCGCTGCACGTCGAGTGGACCATCCGCGCGTTGGCAAGCGGCAAGCACGTCCTGTGCGAGAAGCCGCTCAGCCGGCGCGCGGCCGAGGTGGAGCGGGCGTTCGACGCAGCCGATCGTGCCGACAGGCTGCTGATGGAGGCGTTCATGTACCGCCATCACCCTCAGACCCGCCGTCTGACCGAGCTGATCGGCCAGGGCGCCATCGGCCGTGTGCACATGATCCGGGCCGCCTTCGGGTTCGTGTCGCAGCGCGAGGCCGACGTCCGGCTGCAAGCGGCGCTGGACGGCGGCGCCCTGATGGACGTCGGCTGCTACTGCGTGAGCGCAGCGCGGCTGATCGCCGGCGAGCCCGAGCGGGTGAGTGCCGAGCAGGCGCTCGGCGGCGATGGCGTGGACGTGGCGTTCGCGGCCACCATGCGCCACGCGGACGAGGTCCTCTCCCACTTCGACGCTGGGCTCGCCCTTGATACTCGCGACCTGCTTGAGGTCGTCGGCGACGGAGGCTCGCTGCTGCTCGAGGATCCGTGGCACTGCCGTAACCCGCTGATTCAGCTACGCCGCGGCGACGAGACCGAGCCGATCGAGATCGAACGAGCCAACTCCTATCGCCTCGAGGCCGAGAACTTCTCGGCGGCCATCCGGGGCGAAGCCAAGCCGCTGCTCGACCGCGCCGACGCCGTCAGCCAGGCCCGGACGATCGAGGCGCTCTATCGGGCCGCCGATGAAGGTTCGAGTGTGGCGATCGGCTAACTAAGGGTCAACCGTAGGAGAATTAGGTGGTGGAATTGGCGAGTGGCTGGGCGTGGCTGACGCCGCCCCCTCGCCACGATCGTACTGGTGGTACGTGAGGGCGAGGGGGTGGTGTCAGGCGCGTCCAGACGCCGCCAAAACGCCAGATAATTCTTCTACGGGCCCTAAGGGTCAACCGCCCCGGGCGTACACCGCGAAGAAATCCCGGTCGTCGGGGGTCAGGTAACGCGTCGCGTCACGCGTCATGTCGGGCAACAGCTTCTGCGCCGACGCCGCTCCCCACCCGCCGTAGAAGTTGAACGTGACCCACTCGGAGTTGATGTCGAGCTCCATCGCGCGGACGGCGCCGGCGAGCTGCAGGATGCGAGCGATGCTCGATGCGGTCTGCAGATCGGCCGCCGCGTAAAGGAGGTCCCCGCGGGCATCGACGCCCACCGCGGAGCGCCACACACGCACCGCGTTGCCCAGCGTGGCGCCCCACTGCGGTCCGTCGCCCAGGTCCGGGTTGAGCTGGCCACCGGACACGATCAGCGGCAGGTTCTGGCGGGCGAACACGACATCCGACCCCGGGACCGCGACATCCGACCCCGGGACCGGACCGCCCGTCCAGGTGCGCACGTCGACGGTGCCGTCGCGAAAGGCGATCAGCGTGGCCTGGCCGTCGCGCAGCGGCGCGTAGTCGCGCCCGTCCGCGAAGAACCCGCCACCCGAGTCCTCGAGCTTGAAGCCCGCATTGAACGTGGCGAGCAAGCCCGCCCGCCGCCCGGACGGGACCTCGGCCGGCGCGCTCCCGGAGTTCGGCGGCTCGTAGCGCCCCGGGTACAGCGCGAGCGACGTCCGCGAGGTGTCGATCCACGCCACCCCGGCCACCAACTGCGGATAGAGCGCGTCGGGACGGAACGTGGTGACCAGCACGGGTGGCGCGCCCGCCACCAGCGGACCGGTGGCGTGCCACACGCCCTCCCCGGGCAGCGCCGGCTCGATCGGCGGCGGGATCGGGGGCGGCTCGTAAGCGCGGGTGACAAGGCCCGAGCCCATTCCCACTCGCGGCAGCGCCCGGAGCGCCGCGCCCCCCGTGGCCGGCGCGTTCAGCGAGTAGTAGAGCGCCTCCACATCGGAGACCAATCCGGCCGCTCCGTTGTCACGCAGCCACTCGACCACCCGCACACCGAGCCCCACGTTCGACGGCCGCAGCATCGCGCCGGCGAACGACGCGCAGGCGTCCGCGACCACCAGGATTGATACGAGTGCGACGACTCGGCGCACCCGGAAGCGGAGGGAAGAGGGGCGGTCGCGCGGACGCGCGCGGGGGCGTGGACGTGGACGAGGTGCGGCAGGCCCCGCCACCGCACGACCTGCGGCACGCCCCGCCACCGCACGACCTGGCGCACGCCCCGCCACCGCACGACCTGGCGCACGCCCCGCCACCGCGCCACCCGTAGCGCGTGTCGGGGCCCGCGGACGCGAACGCGCCGCCGCGCGCTCGTAGGCGAGGATCCGTTCCTCGTAGCTCCGGATCGCGGTGCCGGTTCGCACTCATGACCGAGTTCGCGCGGGCTGAACCGCCCCCTGCCGGCTCGACCGATGAGAATCTTCTGAGGGCGCCGACGGCTCTATCCTCACTGCGATGGCGACGCGCAGCTCTCAGGCCCTGGGCGAGATCATCCGCCGGCAGCGCGAGCTGGCGGAAATGTCCATGCGTCAGTTCGCCGAGCTGGCCGGGATCTCGAACCCGTACCTCTCGCAGATCGAGCGCGGACTGCGGGCACCCTCGCAGCACGTACTCGACGGGATCGCCAAGGCGCTCAGCCTGTCGGCCGACGCGCTCTACGAGCAGGCGGGCATGGCGCCCCCGGGCTCGGAGCCCGACGAGAACCCCGTGCTGGAGGCGATCGCCGCCGATCCGCGCCTGACCGCTCGCCAGCGCAAGGCGCTGGCCGAGATCTACGAGTCTTTCGTGGCCTCGTCACCCTCCGGAAAGTGAAACTCGCATTGAGCGCGCTCCACGGCAAGGCGGCGATCGTCACCGGCGCGGCCAGCGGCATCGGCCGCGCGGTGGCGCAGCGCCTGAAGGACGAGGGCATGGACGTGCTGTCGGTCGACCTGCGTCCGGATCCGGACGGTCCGGGGACGCCCTACGAGGCGGACCTCACGAACGCGCAGACGAACGAGGACGCAGTCAAGGCCGCGCTCGAGCAGTTCGGCCGCCTCGACGTGGTGGTGGCCAATGCCGGGATCCAGCACGTGTCCCCCATCGACGAGTTCCCGGTCGAGAGGTGGAACACGATCGTCGCGCTGCTCCTGACCAGTCCGTTCCTGCTGGCCAAGTATTCCTGGCCGGCTCTCAAGGACTCCGGGGCCGGCCGGTTCGTGGTCATCGCCTCCGTCCACGGGTTGGTCGCCTCCCCGTTCAAGGCCGCCTACATCTCGGCCAAGCACGGCGTGGTCGGGCTGTGCAAGACGCTCGCGCTCGAGGGCGCCGAGCACCACATCACCGCCAACGCGGTCTGCCCCGCCTACGTCCGCACGCCGCTGGTCGAGAAGCAGATCGCCGACCAGGCGCGCGCGCACGGCCTGCCCGAGGAAGAAGTCATCGAGAAGGTCATCCTCCAACCCCACGCGGTCAAGGAGCTGATCGAGCCCTCCGAGGTGGCGGGCGTCGTCGCCTTCCTGGTCAGCCCGGCGGGCAAGATGTTCACCGGCGCCCCGGTCACGCTCGACCAGGGCTGGACCGCCCGCTGATCGTGCCCCTCGGACGCCCCGGAGCGGGGCGGCCGATCAGCCCGCCTGGGCCACCTCTTCGCGCAACGGCCGCAGCGTCGAGTCCAGCCGCAGCAGCTGATCGAGCATCGTGCCGGCCGCCTGCTCCATCACGCGGTTGGCGTGGACCTCGCCGTCGTCATCGTCGATGAACTGCTGGTAGAACGGGATGTTGACCTGCTCGATCACCGCCGTCATCCGCAGCGCGGTGACCACCTGTTGCAGCTGCTCGACCGAGCGCGTGCCGGCCGCCACCCCGCCGTAGGACACGAACCCGACCGGCTTGTAGCGCCATTCGTGGTGCAGGTAGTCGAGCGCGAGCTTCAGCGACGCGGGATAGCCGTGGTTGTACTCGGGCGTGACGAACACGAACGCGTCGGCCGCGTCGACCTGCTCACCCCACTCGCGTGTGTGGCGCTGGGTGTACTGGCGCAGGCGCGGGTGGTTGGGCTCGTCCAGCGGCGGGAGCTTCAGCTCGGCCAGGTCGACCACTTGCAGCTCGAAGCCGCCCCGCTCGGCGGCCCGCCCGACGAACCACTGGGCGACCGGCCAGCCGCCCCGCCCGGGACGCGTACTGGCGATGATGATCATCAGCTGGGGCATAGCGCCACCAGTATGACGGGCCGGTCCTCAGGGCCCGTAGGACCCTTAGCGGAAGCCCACCAGCGCGACCTGGCCGCGCGCGGTGGCGTCAGCGTCCGAGATCGTCACCGCCGCTCCCAGCTGATTGCCGCGTGCGTGGGCGAGCAGCGAGCGCCCGCTGGAGGTGAGCGAGAAGATCAGATATCCGACGCTGTTCGCGCCCAGCAGCTCCGACCCGGTCGACGCGATCACGGTCTTACCCACGGACAGCGAGGTCTTCGTGTGACACGGCGTGCTGGCCAGGCACTCGGCCAGGATCCCGCCGACCCCGTTCGAGGAGACGAAATCGGTTAGGCCCACGATGCGCAGGGTCGAGGACTGGCTGGCGGTACGCGCCGGCGCGGATCCACGGGTCGAGAACGGGACCAGCGTGATGAAGCGGCTGAAGGTCAGCTTCGAGATGTCCTGACCCGTCATGTGTACGAGAAGCCGGCGATGGCGGGCGTGGGCCAGCATCGAGCGCCCGGCCCGGGTGAGCGTGAAGTAGATGATCCCGCCGCTCTGGGCCGGGATCTGCTCAGGCCCCGTCCGCGCGATCACCGTGCGCCCGATGGTGATGGTGACCGCGATGTGGCAGGTGCTCGAGTTGATGCACAGCGCCGGCAGGCCTCCCACGCCGCGCGCAGAGACGAAAGCGCTGCGCCCCGCGATCCCGATGTGGGGCCCGACGGACGCAATGCCCGACGTGGCCAGCACCTGCCCGTTCGAGGCGAGCGCCTGGACCGCGAACGCCGGCATTCCGGTCGACGCCGCCATGCCGGTCTCGAATCCCCCCTTGCGGGCGGTCATGAGCGGCGTCAGGGACCCGGCGCTTGGCCCGGCCAGCACCTGCCACGACGAGACCGTGGTGGCGCCGTTCCAGCTTGCCCACACCTCGGTGGTGCCGTCGTTGTTTGGAGCCGCCGCGATGCTCGGCGACGTGTTCGGCTGGCCGCTCCAGCTCATCCGGTAGGCGCGGTAGCTCGAGGTGTTCGACGTGAAGCGAGCGTCGAAGATCTCCTTGCCGGACGAGCTGAACTCCGAAAAGTAGGGCTGCTGGCCCCAGCCCACGAACACGTCGCCGTTCGGCAGGACCTGCGCGTTGCCCTCGAACTCGGTGTCGAGCGCCGGCGTGTGCGGATACTGCTGGACGAGCGAGGCCGTCTTGCGATTCTGGTCGACCGAGATCCGAACCGCCCGCGCCCGGTGAACCGTCGGCGGTCCTCCGCCGTCGTCGAACATCGTGATCGACCCGTCCGGCTGCTCGATCGCGTTGTGCTGGAACGCCACGGCGGCGCCTGAGGCCCATTTGAAACTGCTCTGGTTGCTGCCCAGCGTCCAGAGTACGGCGCCGGTCTGGTGATCGATCTTGTACACCGCCCAGGTGTTGCGCATCGATACGACCAGGTTGCCGACCCGGTCGAGCGCGATCGAGTTCAGGTGGTAGGGGTCGTACACGTGCCCTGGAGAATTCGTCTTGAAGAACGACTCGGAGACCGGAACGTGGTCGAGCGCGTGCCACTCGAACAGGACCAGCCCGGTCTTGATGTCAATCTCCTGGACCACGGCGTCCATCAGGGGCTTCGTCAGGCTCCCGTAGTGGACCGGAGACACCGCCACGATGTAGGCGTCGCCCTGCGGCGTGACCAGGAACTCGTGCAGGTCCACCCCCTGCAGTCCGTTGCCCGCTTGCACGGTGGCGATCTGCTGGTAGGCCGTGTTGTAGATCACGCCTTCGCCGCGACCCGAGCCGTTGTTCGTGAACCCCTGCCACCAGGTCAGCACCGGCTGAGAACCCAGCTGCTGGACGCGGAAGTCGGCGGCCAGCTGGTTGGGAGGCAGGGGCTGGAACCAGATCATGCGGCCTGACGGATCCAGCAACATAGGCCCGTTCTGAAGCGGGCCGTACTGCGGGGTCAGGAAGATGTCGCCGTTGTAAGCGGCGCTCGAGCGCTTCTTGATCGTGATCGATGCGGGCTCCAGGTCGGAGCGCGTGTGGAAGTGCTGGACGCCGTCCGATCCGGCAGGCACCATCGGCAGCTTCAGCGGGTCGATCGTGCCGAACGGCGAGGCGATCGCGAAGTGGAAGGC
This sequence comes from uncultured Solirubrobacterales bacterium, assembly GCA_963743345.1. GTDB lineage: Bacteria > Actinomycetota > Thermoleophilia > Solirubrobacterales > Solirubrobacteraceae > Palsa-465. The sequence continues at coordinate 24,150 of CAVUPW010000023.1, read as the reverse complement.
CCCGCTCGAGCCCCCTACCACGTTGAGCCCGGTGGTCACGGTCACCGTCTCGCCAGGCGCGAAGGGCTGGCTGGGGATGAAGCTCCCGCCCTGTCCGTCGGAGTCGGCCTGAATCGCGCCGCCGTGCGCGCCGGTGCTCGAGCCGGCCACCTGCACCGACCCGATCTGGCTGGCCGGGATGCCGCGGAAGGTGATCTGCGTCCCGGGCAGCGCGCTGGTCGTGTTCGGGCTCGGGTACACGCTGACCGCGGGCGGCTGCGCCACCGCGCCGGTGGCCGCGAGCAGCGACACGAACGCCGCCACGAGGGTGACGGCGAATGCCCTGCTGATCCTGGCCTTCAGTTGTCGAGGAACGTCCGGCAAACCTATGATGAAACCCGTCAGCCGCGTAAACGTTGCGGCCCGCAATGTAGCTGTCGGTCCGGCCGCTTACGGTCGGCGGCTGCCGAGGACCCGTATCTTTCCCCGCCATGCGCTTCGCCTCGGTCCTGCACGAGGGAACTCCGATGGCCGTGCTCGTCGACGGCGCCCAGGCCGTGCCGCTGCGCGGGATCTCCGAGCTCGGTCCGGACACGCCGATGTCGTTCCTGCGTGACCCTCCGCTCGAGCCCGACTCGGCGTTCCCCGCCGCAGACCTCCGCCGCCGCGCGGTCGTCCCCCGGCCGGGCAAGGTCATCTGCGTGGGCCTGAACTACGCGGCGCACATCGAGGAGACCAAGCGGGAGCGCTCGGATTACCCGGTCCTTTTCACCAAGTTCGCCACCACCCTGACCGGGCCGTCCGACCCCAGGTCGGGCGGATCGAGAACCGCTGCGTGGCAGATCAGGCGAGCGCCGCCCGCACCGCCACGGAGAACTGATCCACGTCCTCCTCGGTGGTGTCCCACGAGCACATCCACCGGACCTCGTTGGCGTGCTCGTCCCACACGTAGAACGGGAATTCGGACCGGAGCGATCCGATGACCGCCGGCGGCAGCTTGGCGAACACCGCATTGGTCTCGACGGGGCGCGTGATCGTCAACCCCGGCGCGCCGTCGAGCGCCGCCGCCAGCCGCGCGGCCATCGCATTGGCGTTGCCGGCGCAGCGCAGCCACAGTTCGTCGGACAGCATGGCGTCGAACTGTGCGGCGAGGAACCGCATCTTCGAGGCCAGCTGCATCGACTGCTTGCGGATGTACAGGAAGTCATGCGCGAGGTCGGGGTTCAGAAGCACAACCGCCTCGGCCCCGAGCAGTCCGTTCTTGGTCCCACCGAACGACACCACGTCCACGCCGACCTCGGCGGTGGTCGCGGCCAGCGACAGCCCCAGGGCGGCCGCCGCGTTGTTCAGCCGCGCGCCGTCGACGTGCAGCACGAGTCCGCGCTCGTGCGCGACCGCCGCCAGCTCGCGGATCTCCTCCTGCGTGTAGAGCGTCCCGAGCTCGGTGCACTGCGAGATCGACAGCACCCGCGCCTGGACCGCGTGCTCATCCCCCACCCGCTCTACCCGGCGCATCACCGCCTCGGGCGTGAGCTTCCCGTCGATTCCCGGGACGGTCAGCAGCTTGACCCCCGCGATCGCCTCGGGTGCCCCGCACTCGTCGACGTTCAGATGGGCGGTGTCGGCACAGATCACTGCCTCGAACGGCCGGCACGCCGCGCGCAGCGAGAGCACGTTGGCGCCGGTGCCGTTGAACACGAAGAACGCGTTCGCGTGCTCGCCGAAGCACTCCGCCACCCGGCGGCCCACCGACCACGTGTAGTCGTCGTGCCCGTACCCGAACGTGTGGCCGACGTTCACGCGGGCAATTGCCGCCAGCACGTCGGGATGGATGGTGGCCGAGTTGTCGGAGGCGAAGCCCCGCCGCGCGTTCACGCGGCGAGCTTAGCCTTCAGCGACGAATAGAAGATCGACAGCGGGAACTCGTCGTCGCGGACCAGATCGACGTAGGGGCGCGGATCCTCTACGTCGCTGAAGTCGCGCACGGCCGCGGTCCATTTCGACCCGCTGGCCGGCGGAACGCTCGCCGCGACCAGGTCGTGCGCCGCCGCCCAGTGCTGGAGCTTGGTCCGATCGATGCCGACCCGGTAAAGCTCCTCGACCTCGTGGCGCAGCGAGGCCACGCCCTCGGCCACCCGGTCCCACTCGATCGTCAGCTGGTTGTCGGTCCAGCGCAGGTAGCCGTGCCGGTGCAGGTAGGCGAACAGCAGCTGTCCGCCCAGCCCGTCGTAGTTGCGCACGCGGGGGCCGGTGATCGGGAAGCGCAGCAGCCGGTCGAGCAGGATCGCGTACTGAACGTAGCGGGCGAACGAGGTGCCCTCGGCCTCCAGCACCACCGCCTGGCCGAACGCGGTCAGGTCGCAGCGGAGCTCCTCCAACGAGTACATCCAGTACGGCGCCCGCTGGCGGATCATGAACGGGTCGAACGGCAGGTCGCCATGGCTGTGCGCCCGGTCGTGGATCAGGTCCCACAGGATGTAGGCCTGCTGCGAGATGGCCGGGCTGGCCAGCATGCAGGCGGCATCCGGCGGCAGGTTCAGGCGCAGCAGGTCCGCCGCCGCGCCGGCCAGGCGCCGCAGCCGCTCCGCCTCGCGGTCGCAGAAGATCGCGCCGAAGTTGGCCACCGGTCGACCGGCGACCGAGAACGTCTCCGGGAACAGCGTGGCGCATTCGCTGTGGTAGCCGTTCGTACAGTCGACCAGCTCGACCGGCACGAACTTCAGGTTGTCGTAGCGCGTGCGTTCGAGTTCGGCGATCCAGTCGGGCCAGGGCACGCGCACGATCAGCGCCTCGAAGCACGTGCCCCGCGAGCCGTTCTGCTTGTACATCGGGAACACGACCAGGTGCTCGATCCCGTCCTCGCGCTGCAGCTCGGGTCGGAACAGCTCGAGCGCCCGGGTGAAGTCGGGCTTGCCGAAGTCCCAGGAGCGCAGGTCTTCGGCCGCCGCGCGCAGATATTCGGCGTCGTGCGGGAACCGCGGAGCCAGCTCCTCGATCGCCTCGACCATGCGCTCCACATGACCGGCGGCGAGCGACGCGTCGCCGGCGAGCGAGCCGTCCGACGCCTGCAGCCCGGCCAGCGCGTTGGTCTCATCGCGAAGTCGAATCCAGGCCGGGTCTCTCTCGACTCCGGCCTCGCGCCCATGCACCGGCCCGGTGCCGCCGTCAGGCCGCGCCACCTGCCCAAGCACCGGCCCGGCGCCGCCGTCAGGCCGCGCCACCTGCCCAAGCACCGGCCCGGCGCCGCCGTCAGGCCGCGCCACCTGCCCAAGCACCGGCCAGGTGCCGCCGTCGGGCCGCGCCACCCAGTAGCAGATGTTCAGCCACAGGGTCCGATGATCGAGCTCGTCGATGCAGTCGTCGCCGAATAGGTCCGAGTCGGCCAGCACGACCACCCGGCCCCGGCCGTGCGCGGCGGCGACGATGAGCGGCCGCGTCGGCGCGGACGCCGTGGCGTGGGTGCGAGCCAGGACGGTGGCGCCGTTGCGCGAAGAGATCGTCGTGGCCCGGTACAGGCAGGCAGCGCTCACCCGGGCGAGCAGATCGCCGACCCGGCCACGATCTCCCTGGGCCAGGTCGGCCAGGATCCAGCTCGGCGCCTGACGACAGTGCTCGTAGTCCTGCACGGTGTCGTTCTCCAGGCGCAGGCCGAAGCGGGAAAGCAGCTCGTTCAAGTTGTTGCCGTACTTCTCCTGCTCGGTCTCGCCCAGCACGACGAGCCCGCCTCCCGCCACCACGAACTCCTCGATCGCGTCGATCTCCTCGCCGCTCAGCCGCGGGGAGCCGGTGCCGGTGGTGCGCTCCCACGTCGGGTCCGACGGATGGGCGATCACGAGCACCTCGCACTCGCGCAGCATTTCCGTGGTCAGCGGCTGATCAACGTTCGGGGCGACCACGAAGTCGCGCGCGGCCAGCGCCGCGGCGGCGCGGGCGTAGGAGGCATCGCCGGGATGGGCCGGTTGCATCGTGCGCGCCAGCTCGGGGCGGATCGTCCACGCCTCGTTGTGGGACTCGTCGAAGACGACACGTGCAAGCGTTCCGGAAGCGGGCATGTCCAGCAGGCTACATGTGCCTCCGGCGGTTGTCGATGCCGAAATCTATGTAATCTCTGCAATAGATCGCCGGATGGATGACCAAGATCGTCAGATTCTTGCGCTGCTCGTCGAGGACGGGCGGCGCACCTACGACGACATCGCCCACCGCGTGTCGCTGTCGGCGCCGGCGGTCAAGCGCCGGGTCGACCGACTGCGCCAGCGGGGCGCGCTGCAGGGCTTCACCGCGGTGCTCGACCACAACGCCCTGGGTGACCACACCGAAGCGCTGATCGAGCTGTTCTACGCGCCGGGCACCCTGCTCGACCAGGTCACCGACAGCCTTCGCCGCCACCCCGAAGTGGTCGAGGCCTGGAGCGTGACCGGCGAGGCCGACGCGATCGCCCGCGTGCGCACCCAGGACAACGCCGACCTCGAGCGCGTGATCATGAGCCTCCAGCGCGACGGCCTCGTGGAGCGCACGCGCTCGCAGGTGGTCATGTCGCGATTGGTGTCGCGCGCCGGGACCTGAGGTGGCGGTCCGGGCATGCATTTCGTGCCAATCGGGTCCGGCGACCGCCGCCGTGGCATGTTCGGCATGTGGGGCATGCCCCACATGCCACGGTCCTCGAAGCTGCAGTCGTTTGGCAGGTTATGCATGGGCCGCGCAAGCGCGGCATCCCTGGGGCCGGTTCCGCCGGGCGTCCCTGCCCGGCGGTCGGGGACGCGATCCCCCGGCCAGGCCCGAATTCCCGGTGGGACCGGTTCCGCCCGGCCTCCCTGCCCGGCGGTCGGGGACGCGATCCCCCGGCCGGGCCCGGATTCCCGGCCGCGAGCCGTCGCGGCCGCGCGCTCGGCATCCCCGCCTCGCGTACCGCCCCTACCGCGACGTCATCCGGAGGAACGCCGCGAAGCGGCCTATACCGGGACCATGGCGCAACCTTGACATGAACTTGTCAAGGTTTGCTAGCATCGCCTCCCATGCGTGACTTCGTTGCCGCCACGCGTGAGCGGATCGTCGTCTTCGACGGCGGGATGGGCGCCACGCTGGAGCAGTTCGACCTCAGCCTGGAGAACGACTACCGTCTGCCCGGCCGCTGCCACGAGGTGCTGGTCCTCAACCGTCCCGACGTGATCGAGGGCGTGCACACCGCAATGCTCGATGCCGGCGCCGAGGTGGTCGAGACCGACACCTTCCAGGCCTCGCGGCTGAAGCTGTCCGAGTGGGGGCTCGAGGATCACACGTTCGAGATCAACCAGAAGGCCGCGGAGATCGCGCGCAAGGCGGCCGGCGAGCACCGCTTCGTGGCCGGCTCGATCGGCCCCACCGGCTTCCTGCCGGCCAGCGACGACGCGACGCTGGGTCAGATCCGCTTCCCCGAGCTGTTCGACGTCTTCACGGAGCAGGCCCACGCGCTGATCAAGGGCGGCGCCGACCTGATCACCATCGAGACCGCCCAGGACATCCTCGAGGTCAAGGCGGCGATCCTCGGCACCCGCGAGGCGTTCAAGCACGCCGGCCGCAGCGTCCCGATCCAGTGCAGCGTCTCCCTCCTGCCCCAGGGCGGCAAGATGCTGCTGGGCACAGACATCGACGCGGTGCTGACCACGCTGGACGCGCTCGAGGTCGACGTGATCGGGCTGAACTGCTCGACCGGCCCCGAGGACATGCGCGACGCGATCCGCTTCCTGGGGGAGAACTGCCCGGTCCCCGTGCACTGCATCCCCAATGCCGGCCTGCCCCTGCAGGGCCCGAACGGCGAGACGATCTTCCCCGAGCAGCCCGAGCCGCTGGCCGATGTCCTGAACGAGTTCATCGAGCGCTACGGCATCTCGATCGTCGGCGGCTGCTGCGGCACCACGCCGGCCCACATCGAGGCGCTGGCCGAGCGGGCCCGCGCCCACGACCCGGCCCGGCGGCCGGCCAGGCGCCCGCCCTCCGTGTCGAGCATGATCGCGGCCACCCCGCTGGTGCAAGATCCCACGCCGACCCTGGTCGGCGAGCGGGTCAACTCGCAGGGCTCGCGCAAGGCCAAGGAGATGCTGCTGGCCGACGACTACGACGGGCTCTTGACCGTGGCCGAGGACCAGGTCGGGGGTGGCGCGCACGTCCTCGACGTGTGCGTGGCGCTGACCGAGCGCCAGGACGAGGACGAGCAGATGCGCCAGGTGGTCAAGCGGATCTCGCTCACCCAGCCGGCCCCGATCCAGGTCGACTCGACCGAGCCCGAGGTGATCGAGACCGCGCTGCAGCAGATCCCGGGCCGTGCGATCGTCAACTCGATCAACCTCGAGGCCGGCCGCGCCAAGCTCGACCGGGTGCTCCCGCTGGTCAGGGCACACGGAGCGGCGCTGATCGCGCTGACCATCGACGAGGTCGGGATGGCCAAGACGGCCGAGCGCAAGCTCGAGATCGCTCAGCGGATCACCCAGCTCTGCTGCGAGGAGCATGGCCTCGACCCCGAGCTGCTCATCTTCGACTGCCTGACCTTCACGCTCACCACGGGCGATGAGGAGTGGCGCCCGAGCGCGGTGGAGACGATCGAGGGCATCCGGGCGATCAAGTCCCAGATTCCCGGGGTCAAGACATCACTCGGCGTCTCGAACGTCTCCTTCGGGGTGAGCATGACCGCCCGCGCCGTGCTCAACAGCGTGTTCCTGCACCACTGCGTGGAGGCCGGGCTCGACCTGGCCATGGTCAACCCCAACCACATCACCCCGTACGGCGAGATCCCGCCCAACGAGCGCGAGCTGGCCGACGACTTGGTGTTCAACCGCCGGGATGACGCCCTCGAGCGGTTCATCGCCCACTTCGAGTCCAAGGGCGAGTCCGAGGCCGAGGCCGAGAAGGCCGATCCGACGGCGGGCATGGAGCCCGAGGAGGCCCTTCACTTCCACATCCTGCGCCGCAAGAAGGAGGGCGTCGAGGACTGGATCGACCGCAGCGTCGAGAAGATCGGCGCGGTGCCGACGCTGAACAACGTGTTGCTGCCCGCGATGAAGGAGGTCGGCGACAAGTTCGGCGCCGGCGAGCTGATCCTGCCGTTCGTGCTTCAGTCGGCCGAGGTCATGAAGCGCGCGGTGGCGCAGCTCGAGCGATACCTGGACAAGCTCGAGGGCTACACCAAGGGCACCGTCGTGCTGGCCACGGTGTTCGGCGACGTGCACGACATCGGAAAGTCGCTGGTCAACACGATCCTCACCAACAACGGCTACAGCGTGGTCGACCTGGGCAAGCAGGTGCCGATCCAGACCGTCATCGACGCCGCGGTCGAGCACCGCGCCACGGCGATCGGTCTGAGCGCGCTGCTCGTCTCGACCTCCAAGCAGATGCCGGCGTGCGTGCAGGAGCTCCACTCCCAGGGGCTCGAGTTCCCGCTGCTGATCGGCGGCGCCGCGATCAACCGAAACTTCGGCCTGCGCATCCTCTACCCGAACGGCAACGAGTCCGATGAGGTGTACGAGGCCGGCGTGTTCTACTGCAAGGACGCGTTCGAAGGGCTGGCCAAGATGGACCAGCTTGTCGACGGCGAGGCCCGCCAGGCGCTGATCGCCAAGACCCGCGAGGCGGCCAAGCGTCTGCGCGAGCAGCCCGAGCAGATCGATGACGACGCGCCCCCCGTCACCGACGCCTCGGTGCGCGCCGCCGTGACGGTTGACAATCCGATCCCGGAGCCGCCGTTCTGGGGCGTGCGCGAGATCGAGGTCGACATGGCCGAGGTCTACCACCACCTCGACACCCACGTGCTGTTCAAGCTCCACTGGGGAGGCCGCGGCGTCAAGGGCGAGGAGTGGCGCCGGCTGGTCTCCGAGGACTTCAAGCCGCGCCTGGAGCGCATGTGGCGCGAGCAGACCTACCTGCACCCCCGGGCGCTGCTCGGCTACTTCCCGTGCAACTCCGACGGCAACGAATTGATCGTGTGGGATCCGGGCGCCCCCGGTGAAGTCGAACTGCACCGTTTGGTTTTCCCGCGCCAGCCCCGCCACGACCGGATCTGCCTGGCCGACTTCTACCGGCCGCTCGGCTCCGGCCAGGTCGACGTGGTGGGGCTCCAGGCGGTGACCGCCGGCGACGAGGTCACCGAGCTGATGGCTCGTCTCGAAGCCGAGGGCGAATTCGCCGAGCAGCTGTTCGTGCACGGGCTGGGCGTGCAGACCGCCGAGGGCATGGCCGAGTGGCTGCACTCGCGAGCGCGCGCCGACCTGGGCATCGAGCCCGCCCAGGGCCGTCGCTACTCCTGGGGCTACCCCGCCTGCCCCGAGCAGTCAGAGCACGAGAAGGTGTTCGACCTGCTCGACGCCCCGTCGATCGGACTGCGCCTGTCGGGCGGCTACGCGGTCGAGCCCGAGCAGTCGACGCTCGCCATCGTGGCCCATCATCCCCAGGCCGTCTACTTCGGGATGAAGTCCGGCTTCCTGCCCAAGACCGAGCGGCAGGCGTCCGATGAGCTGATCGCCGGCACCGCCAAGGACCCCACCCGCCTAAACGGGCTCACCGACGCCGAGCCCGAGCCGGTCGACGAGGGTGCCGGCGAGGGCGAGCCGGCGATGGCCGAGGCCTGAGGGCCCGAGTCAGCGAGGCGCTCGCATCCCGTCTGCGAGGCGCGTCGCATCCCCGTCTGCGAGGCGCGTCGCATCCCCGTCTGCGAGGCGCGTCGCATCCCGTCTAGGAGCGCACGCGCGCGGGCGCCCCGCCCGTGCCGGAGCGGCTCGGCCGCGCCGGCAGCTTGACCGGCGCGGTGTGCATCGCCCGCAGCCTTACCTCGCGCCAGGACATGCCCTCCTTGAGCAGCGCGGGCATGCCCATCACGATCGCGGTGGTCACCTCGACCGCCTGGAGGATCACGCCGTAGGCCACGCCGTTGCCGTACCCGACGTGCCAGCCGGTGTGCAGCACGGCGGCGCAGGCGGCCTGGAACACGCCGAGGTTCGCCGGCGTGGCCGGCAGCACCGCGGTGATGTTGACCGCAAACAGGACCGCGGCGGCGGCGGCGATTCCGGCGTGCTTGTCGAGCCCGAGCGCGACGAGCAGGATCCAGCAGGAGAGGCACTGAAGGGCCCAGGCCGACAGCTGGGCCACCGTGGCGGTAGCGCCCAGGCGCGGGCGGCGGAACACGATGAGGCCGGCGCGCACCCGCGCCAGCTCGCCCCGGATCTGCGCGCTCAGCGCGTGCAGCCGCGTGGACCGCGAACGGTTGCCGGTGTCGCGCAGCAGCACGGGCGCCAGGAGCACGATGATGAGCAGCGCTACCGGGGCGATCGCCGCTGCGACCAGCGCATTCTGGTGGCCGTTGAAGAAGTTGACCGAGGAGAACATGATCGCGCCCAGCGCGATCAACGCCACCACGTTGAGCAAGGTCTGGGAAACCACGGTGCCGAGCACGATCGGCAGGTTCTCGCGTGGTCGTCCGGTTCTCCGCGCCACCACCAGCGCGCGCGAGGGCTCGCCGAGGCGGGCGGGGAGGGTCGAGGACATCAGCACGCCGATGAACGTGCCCTGGGCGGCGTCCGACAGCCGGACCCGCGCATTGGGCAAAGCGGCGCGCAGGATCGCGTGCCATGAGAACGCGCGCATCATCATCGCGCAGCACATGACGACCAACCCGAGCAGGATGAGGGTGGGACTCGCGGTGATCAGCGCCGCGGCGATGTTGGCCAGGCCGATCTTCTGGAGAGCCAGCACGGCCAGCGCGGCGCCTCCGAGCGACACGGCGGCGAGGCCGAAGCGGCGCGCCGCGGCCAGCGCCTTACCGTGGCGCTGTGGCCCGCTCGGCTGGGGCTCCAGGCTGGGCAGCCGCTGGGCGGGCGCCCGCGGCTTGAGGTCGGCCGCCCGCGCGCCCACGCGGACGGCGGCGCGCTGGAGAGCGGTGCCCGGCGCCGGCGTCGCGACGGCGTCCTCGTAGGCGTCCAACACCTGGGCGGCCACCCGCGGCCAGGCGAAGCGCTCCACGCCGAGGGCCGCAGCCCGGGACATCGCGGCCAGACGAACCGGCTCGTCGTAGAGATCTCGCAGCGCCTCGGCGAGGCTCTGGGCGTCCCCGCGCGGCACCAGCACGCCGTCGACGCCATCGCGCACCACGTCGCGGTAGCCGGCGATGTCCGAGGCGACCACCGGCGTGCCGGCCGCGAACGCCTCGGTCAGCACCATGCCGAAGCTCTCGCCGCCCAGCGACGGAGCGCACAGGACATCGCTGCATTCGAGCTCGCGGCGCTTCGTCTCGTCGTCGACCTTGCCGAGCACGCGCACGTCGCGCATGTCGAGCATGAGCGGAGAGAGCTCCTCGTGCGAGGGGCCGATCACGGTGAGCTCGGTCGGGATGTGCTCGCGCAGCGCCTCGAAGGCGCGCAGGAGCAGCGACAGGCCCTTGCGCTCGACCGCCTGGCCGACGAACACGATCTTGAGGCGTTCTGTCTGGGGACGGAGCGCGGCGAGGGCGGCGCGCTGCGGGTCGACGTGCACGCCGTTGGGGATCACCCGGTAGTGGCCGCCGAAGAAGCGCCGCGCGGTCCAGGCGGCCGCCTCGGACACGGCGATTCGCACATGCAGGCGGTTGAGCATGCGCCGGGCCCCGAGCACGTTGGCGATCCCGTTCGACACCCGGTTCTCGTTGTAGGTGTGGAAGGTTCCGACGACCGGCACGGGCGTCCAATCCGTGATGCACCAGGGCGCGACGGGAGCGAGCGGCTCGTGCACGTGGACCACGTCATAGCCGCCGGTTCGAAGCTCCTGCAGCGCGCTCGCCATCGCGTGAGGGGTGATCGAGATGTTCGATACCGCGTAATTGGCCTTCAGGGAGAAGGTGCGGCCGAGCGACACGAGGTATTCCGGCGGCTCCACTACCTGTGGCCTCGCCCCGCGGTGTAGCACGGCGCCGAAGCGATCAGGCGGGTCGTACGGAGCCAGCACCCGGACGTAGTGGCCGTCCGCGATGAACTGCTCCGCAAGCGCTTCGATGTGCCTCGTGACGCCCCCTGGATACGTCCACGAGTACGGCGACAAGATCGCTACTCGCATGCATCTAAATGGTAGAGGCTGACGGGGCGCTCCAGAGGTCCGGTCTATCATCCATCCAGTTCCATGCCCGTACGGCATTTCGTCAAATACACCTTCTTGAAGGTCGATCCTGCCTGGCGCCGACTGGACGACGACCGCCGGGCCGCCGACAAACGCGAGTTCATCGCCGCCTGCGAGGACTTCGCCGACGGCCACCTGCTGCGCGCCTTCTCGCTCGTCGGCACGCGGGGCGACGCCGACCTCATGCTGCTCAGCCAGGCCCAGAACCTCGAGCGGATCCACGAGTTCCACGTGGTGCTGGCCCAGAGCGGGCTGATGAAGTGGTGCGAGGTGCCGTACTCGTTCCTGGCCATGACCAAGCCCTCCGAGTACTCCGAGGAATCGCGCCTGGAAGTACGGCCCGGCCAGGGCAAGTACCTGTTCGTGTACCCGTTCGTGAAGACCCGGGCCTGGTACGCCCTGTCGGCCGATGAACGGTGGCGGATCATGCAGGAGCACATTCGGGTCGGGCGCGAGTACCCCTCGGTGGACCTGAACACGAGCTACTCGTTCGGGCTGGACGACCAGGAATTCGTGGTCGCATTCGAAACCGACAACCCGGCCGATTTCCTCGACCTGGTCCAGCGGCTGCGCACGACCGAATCGAGCTCCTACACCCTGCGCGACACCCCCACCTTCACGTGCATCGCGTGCTCGGTGCAGCGGGCGCTGGGCGCGCTCGACGGTGCCGCGTTGACGCTCACCGAAGCCGCGTAGCGATGAGGATCGACCCGGCCCGGCTGGTCCACGGCGTTCCGGGGGTCGGTGCCGGCCGGCCGTAAGCGCAGCCCCTCGGACGCCAAGGCGATCGCCGCGCTGCGCAAGGCCGACCCGGTCCTACGGGACGTGATCGACGAGGTCGGCCCGCTCGGCGACTTCTTCGCGGGCCGCCCCGCCGACCACTACGGCACGTTGGTGCGCTCGATCGTGGGGCAGCAGCTCTCGACCCGGGCGGCCGCCGCCATCTACGCCCGCCTGCTCGAGCGATTCGGCGGCCGGGCCCCGACGCCGGCCGAGGTCCTGGCCGAAGATCCCGATGAGCTGCGCGCCGCGGTCGGGCTGAGCCACGCCAAGGTGCGTTACCTACGCTCGTTGGCCGAGCACGTCCTCGACGCCTCGCTCGACCTCGACCGCCTCCCCGAGTTGCCGGACGACGAGGTCGTCGCCGAGCTCGTTGCCGTCAAGGGCCTCGGCGTGTGGAGCACGCACATGTTCCTGATGTTCCATCTGCGCCGGCCGGACGTGCTTCCGGTCGGCGACCTCGGCATCCGCCGGGCGGTCAAGATCCACTACGAGCTCCCCGAGCTGCCCACGCCGGCGGAGCTCACCGCGATCGCCGAGCCCTGGCGCCCGCATCGGACGCTGGCTTGCATCTACCTGTGGCGCTCGCTGCAGGCCACGCCGGTCTAAGGGTCCGTAGGACCCTATCGGCGAGCAATCGTGCCTAACCCGCCCCAACCCGCGGGTGCCCCAAAGCCTCGCCCCAACCGGGTCCCAAACCCCGCGTGCGCAAGGCACGGGCCCGGCGACCGCTCGCGGCCCGGCGACCGCCCGCCGCCTGTCCTAGACGGCGGAGACTTCTTCCTCTTCGGCGACCCGGAACGAGGAGCCGCAGCCGCAGGCCGCGATCACGTTGGGGTTGTCCACCTTGAAGCCGGCGCCCTGGAGGCCGTCGACGAAGTCGATCACCGAGCCCTTTACATACGGCAGGCTCGGCTCATCGACGAGTAGGCGGATGCCCTTGTCCTCGATCACGATGTCGTTATCGCGCTGCTCGTCGAAGGCCAGCGCGTATTGGAAGCCAGAGCAGCCTCCGCCACGCACGCCCACCCGCAGGCCCGCGGTATCCGCCACCGCGCTCTGCGCGGCAAGAAACTCGCGAACCTTCTCAGCGCCCTTGTCGGTCAGTGTGATCATCAAGACTCGTTATCGGCCGGTTGCTTCATTCAGTATAGCGACAGCATCTCGCTACGCTAAGCGCATGTCAGCCAGCGGGGCGACCGCCACGCCCGAGGAGATCAAGCAGCGGATCGAAGCGGGGATACCCGGCGCCAGCGCCGAAGTGACCGGAGACGGGCACCACTTCAACGCCGTGGTGACAGCGCCGGCCTTCCAGGGCCTGTCCCGGATCGCCCAGCACCGGCTCATCTACGACGTGTTCGGCGCGGAGGTCGGGGACCGCATCCACGCCCTGTCAATCCAGACCAAGACGGAGAGCATCGCATGAGCGACGAGACGACCAACCCCCTGCGCGACCAGATTCAGGCCGTGATCGACGAGAACGACGTGATCCTGTTCATGAAGGGAACCCCGGACCAGCCGATGTGCGGGTTCTCGGCGCGCACGGTGGCGATCCTCCAGTCGGTCGGGCGGCCGTTCGCGGCGGTCAACATCCTGCCCGACCCGCGGATCCGCCAGGAGCTCTCGGCCGTGTCCAATTGGCCGACGATCCCGCAGCTGTTCATCGACGGCGAATTCGTCGGCGGCTGCGACATCGTGACCGAGATGTACGAGTCGGGAGAGCTGCATCAGGCGCTCGGGCTGGACACCGCGACGCATACCGACACCGCGCCGGAACCGGCGACGCCGGAGCCCGCTCCCCTCACGATCGAGAACCGCCTGTAGCGGATTCTGGGCCTCGCTGCGCTCGGCATCCGTGGGACCGGGCAGGGCCCGTCCGGACCGCGCGGACGCTCAGCGCGGTGTCACGTTAGTCACGTTAGGGTCCGTGGGAGAATTCGGTGGTGGAATTGGCGTTGGCTGGCGCAGGCCCTTCGGGTGCGTAGGAGAATTAGGTGGTGGAATTGGCGAGTGGCTGGGCGTGGCTGACGCCGCCCCCTCGCCACGATCGTACTGGTGGTACGTGAGGGCGACGGGGTGGCGTCAGACGCGTCCAGACGCCGCCAAAACGCCACATAATTCTTCTACGGGCCCTTAGTCGGGATCGAGGCCGGCTATCCGACCACGAACAGCAGCGTCGCCCGTCCCGTGATCAGCAGCGACGGGCTGCGGTAGACACGCCGCGTGGCGTGCCCCCGGAACGCGGCGGACAGCCCGTCGTAGGTGGCGATCGCGGCGACCGCCTGGCGCAGATCGACGAGGGATGAGATCGGGGAGCTGCTCGCCGGCGGCCCGGCGGTGGCGGTGATCGACAGGGCCCCGGCCAGGGCGCTGGTCAGGCCCGCCGCCGCCGCGCCGGCACCTACCGGCGGCGGCGGCCCCTTGATGTTCACCAGCGTGGAGCCGCGGACGCCGGCCGGGATGCGCAGGCGGAAGCTGACGGTCCGCACGGGGCCGCGGTAGACCCGGACCCTGAGCCGCACCCGGACCAACTGGCCGGCGTGCACATGCCTGGGAGCGCCGGCGCTCACGATCGACGCCTCGGCCAGCCCCCGCTCGGCGTCGATGTGCGCGCCCACGTGCGAAACGCGCAGAGCCGCGAAGTCGACGCGCTCGAGCGCCCCGAAGGCGCTCGCCACATCGGCCGACGCGCCGCTGGCCACCTCGGGCGGCGCCGCACCGGCGTCGCCTGCCGGCCCGGTCCCCACGTAGCGATTGCAGAAGCCCAGCGGCGCTCGGCTCGCGCGCAGGTAGATCCGCAGGCACATCCGTCCGGACTCGTTGGCCGGCGCGCCATCGTAGATCTGGGTGGCGGCCTGGGCGACCTCGAGCGGCGCGATCGCGTCGACCTGCGAGTTGCCGAGCGGGAGGCCGACGCCCGTCTCGTCGGCCACCCGGGTGTCGAGCGCGAGGGACTTACCGGTGTCGAGATCGTGAGCGGTCACGTCGACCGGAACCGAGGGCGGCGCCGTCCCGGTCTGCCCGATGACCGCGTTCGGCGTGTCGCTGGTGATGGTGCCGAGCGTATGGCCGGGCGATGCGAGCTTGTAGCTCGGGCGAGCGTCGGGTCGGGGTTCTTGACCACGTAGTACACGTAGGCGTCCTGAAGCAGCAGCGAGCGCCCCCCGGCGCCGTCGAGCTCGTGGCCGAAGGCATAAACGGTCCGGCCGTTGACATAGGTGACGGTGCCGATTGCGCCGAGTGGCACCGCGCCGGAGGAGTAGCTCGCGGCGACCGAGGCTCCCGGCACGAGCGTCTGCATCGGGAAGCCGATCACCGTGCCGCCGGTCGTCGGCGCGGCCACCACGGCGCGCCCCGCCTGGGCGCCGGCGCGCTGCAGCACGGCTAACACCGCCGGCGAGACGCCGCCGACGGTGAGCGGCCCCAGCAGCGGCTTGGGCCTGGCCGCCAGCCTCGGCGCCGACGAGGATGCGGCCACTGGCTCGCCCAGCATCTGCTCGATCGGAGTCACCAGCCCAACGGCGTTGCCGTACTGCCCGACCCCTTCGGAGATCGCGCCGACGTTGCCCATCCCGCCGAGCCCGTCGGGGCAGTAGACCGGCGAGCCGGAGAAGCCCTCGGCCACCCCTGTGGCATCGACCGCCGGACCCGACACCTGGACGAGGATCCGGGGCCCCTCCCCGGGCGCCTGCACGACCGAGATCACGTGCACGGCGAACGACGAGATCGAGGTCCCCTGAACGACGGTCTCGCCGATGCAGTCCATGCCGGGTGACACCTGCGACAAGGTCAGGATCTCGCCGCCGGCCGCCCGGGCGGCGGCGACGGGCAGGAGCAGCCCGATCGAGGCGAGAAGGATGAGAAGTCGCAGACGCAAGGTAGCCCGAGCGCTCGACCGGTCCCTGGCCGGAGCGGGCGAGAGCATACAGGGCGGCCGGGGCGACGGCCTGCGGGATAGCATCGGCCGATGACCGCCACCGCAGGCGTGGTCGCCCTTCGCTTCGAGGCCGGCGCGCTCCACGCGATCGACCAGACCGAGCTTCCCTGGCGCGAGCACCAGCTCGTGCTCCGAAGCGCGGGCGAGGTGGCCGAGGCGATCAGACGCCTGGCGATCCGCGGCGCGCCGCTGATCGGGGTGGCCGCCGCCTACGGCGTCGCGCTGGAGCTCGCCCTCCACCCAACCAGTCTGGATCGCGCCTGCGAGATCCTGCGCGCCGCCCGGCCGACCGCGGTCAACCTGGCCGGCGCCGTTGACCGCGTGCAGGCGGCCGTGCGGGCCAAGCCCGCCGACCCGGCCGCCACCGCTCTGGAGGAGGCGGGACGGATCCACGCCGAGGAGGAGGCGGCCAGTGCAGCGATCGGGACGCACGGCGCCGAGTTGCTGGCCGGCGTCACCCACATCCTCACCCACTGCAACACCGGCGCGCTGGCCGCCCCGGGACGCGGAACGGCGCTGGCGGTGATCGCCGAGCTGGCCGACCGCGGTGGCCTCGTGCAGGCGATCGCCACCGAGACCCGTCCGCTCCTGCAGGGCGCCAGGCTCACCGTGTACGAGCTGGCCTGCCTGGGGATCCCGCATGAGCTGGTCGTCGACTCGGCCGCGCCGGGCCTGATCGCCACCGGCGCCGTCGACGCGGTGATCGTCGGCTGCGACCGCGTGGCCGCGAACGGTGACGTCGCCAACAAGGTCGGGACGTATGGCCTCGCGCTGGCCGCCCGCGCCGCCGGCATCCCGTTCGTGGTGGCCGGGCCGACCTCCACGATCGACTTCGCGACGCCGACTGGCGCGGATATCGTGATCGAGGAGCGCGACCCGGACGAGGTGCGCCACGCAGCCGACCAGCGCATCACGCTCGAGGCAACCCCCTGTCGCAACCCGGCCTTCGACGTCACCCCGGCGCACCTGATCAGCGCTTTGGTCACCGAGCGCGGGGCTGTCTGCTCCCCCGACGCTGCCTCGCTCGCCGCCCTTTCGGCATGAGGGTGGCGCGGTCGTTCGCCGCCGGTGACGTCCGGATCGAGGAGACCGAGGATCCCGAGCCGGGCCCGGGCGAGGTCGTGTGCACAGTCCTCGCCTGCGGCGTGTGCGCCTCGGACGTCACCGACTGGTACGTGGCGCCGCGGCTACCGGCGGTGCTCGGGCACGAGCTGGTCGGAACCATCGCCGCGGTCGGGCCCGGCGCGGTCGCCCCACCTGTCGGTACCCCCGTGGCGATCCATCACCACGCACCGTGCGGTGAGTGCCGGCGCTGCCGGCGCGGGCACGAGACGCTGTGCGATCGCTTCCGCGCCACGCGACTCGATCCGGGCGGGTTCGCCGAACGGGTGCGGATCAGCTCAGACCTTGTCCTCGAGCTGCTCGAGCTACCGGAGAGCCTCGACCCCGTGACCGCCACGTTCATCGAGCCCCTTGCCTGCGTGCTGCGCGCCCAGGACCGGGCCGGGCTTCACCCCGGCGACGGCCTGCTCGTGGTCGGCGCCGGGGTCAACGGACTGCTCCAGATCGCCGCCGCACACGCCCGCGGGATCGACGCGGTGTGGGTGCGCGAGCCTCGCCCCGAGCGTCTCGAGGTGGCCGAGGCGTGGGGCGCCGAGCACCACGGAAACGAGCTCGTCGACGTGGCGATCGTCTGCACCCCCAAGCCCGATGCGATCGCCGCGGCTGCGCGGGCGACCGCGCCGGGCGGCACGCTGTGCCTGTACGCGCCACCCGGCCCGGGGGCGCCGCTGCCGCTCGACGGCGCGGACGTGTTCCTGCGCGAGCTCACCGTCACCGCCAGCTACTCGGCCGGGCCGGACGACATGCGCTCCGCGTTCGAGCTGATCGCCGCCCGCCGCATCGACCCGCGCCCGCTCGTCTCGCACCGGTTGCCGCTCGAGGAGACGGCCACGGCGCTCGAGCTTCAGCGGAGCGCCACGGCCCTGAAGGTGGTGGTGGAGCCGTGAGGGCCGCGCTCCTGTACGGCCCGGAGGACCTCCGGGTCAAGGACGTCCCCGAGCCGCACGAGAACCTCGACCCCGCCCACCCGATCGTCGTCGACGTCGAGGCCGCCACCACCTGCGGCACCGACGTGAAGATGTGGCGCCATGGCCACCGGATACTCCCGCCCTATCCGTGTGCGTTCGGACACGAGACCGCCGGCGTGCGGACGGACACGGGGCAGCGCGTGCTGGTGTCGGACTCCGTAGCGTGCGGCGAGTGCCCACCCTGCCGGGCCGGCCGGGCGCAGATCTGCCGTGATCCGACTTGGGTCCTGGGCGGGTTCGCGGAGAAGATCGCCGCCCCCGAACAGGCGCTGCATCCCATCCCCGACGGCCTGCCGGCGCACGCAGCGGCGATGGCCGAGCCGCTGGCGGCCGCCGTCCACGCCGTCGATCGCGGTAGCGACGCGACCGACGTCGGCATCGTGGGCGGAGGGCCGATGGGCGTGATGCTGGCGGCGCTCCTGATCGCCCAGGGACGCTCGGTGGCCGTCGCGGATCCGCATCCGGAGCGCCGGGCCCAGGTGGCCGAGCTGGGAGCGACCACGTCGGAGCGACTGGCGCAGCACGCGCTGGTGTTCGAGGCCGTGGGCCGGCCCGAGGCCTGGCGGGCTGCCGCCGCGGCCGCCTCGCCCGGAGCGGTTGTCGTCCTGGTCGGGGGGTGCCCGAGCGGCAGCGAGGTCGTCATCGACCCCGGGCCGCTGCATTACGAGGAGCTAGAGCTGCGCGGTGCGTTCCACCACGCGCGAGGCGACGTGGACCGGGCGCTGGACGCGCTGGCCGGCGGCGTCGTCCCCTGGGAGTTGCTGCAGGGCCCGACGATCGCGCTCGATCATCTCCCGCGGGCGCTCGCCACCCCGACCACGGGCCGGGCGCTCAAGTGGGTCGTAGATCCGCGGCTCTAAGGGTCCGTAGGAGAATTAGGTGGTGGAATTGGCGAGTGGCTGGGCGTGGCTGACGCCACGCCCTCGCCACGATCGTACTGGTGTGGTGAGGTGGTACGTGAGGGCGAGGGGGTGGCGTCAGGCGCGTCCAGACGCCGCCACAACGCCAGATAATTCTTCGGTGGTACGTGAGGGCGAGGGGGTAGCGTCAGGCGCGTCCAGACGCCGCCACAACGC
The DNA here is from genome assembly GCA_963743345.1 of uncultured Solirubrobacterales bacterium. Lineage (GTDB taxonomy): Bacteria > Actinomycetota > Thermoleophilia > Solirubrobacterales > Solirubrobacteraceae > Palsa-465. The sequence goes on along the minus strand of CAVUPW010000023.1, from coordinate 5,182 downwards.
CAGATAATTCTTCTACGGCCCTAAAAGTGGGAGTCGAGCAGCGGTACAGCGTGACCACAGCTACACCCAGCCCAGCGGCGAGTAGCGAACGACCGCGCCGGCCAGGCGCAGCGCGACGGGCTGGCGCGAGCCCGGCGGCGAGAGCTCCCCCCCTCGCGCTCGCGATACCAGGCGATCGTCTCCTCCAGGCAGTCCTCGTGGGGCGAGGTCCGCCAGCCCAATTCGCGCTTGGCCTTCGCGCTCGAGAACGCCCAGTGCATCGAGGCGGCCCGGATCTCGTCCGGCACCGGGACCCACGCAGCCCCGACCGTCTGACCGGCGCGGGCCATGGCGAGAGCCAGGTGCAAAGGCAGCTTGACCGACGGCGGCTCGACCCCGGACAGGCGGGCCAGGTCGTTGAACAGCCGGTCGAGCGTGAAGTTCCGATTGCCGAGGATGTACCGCTGGCCGGGCACACCCCGCTCGTCGGCCAGGAGGTGCCCGCGTGCCACGTCATCCACGCCCACGATGTTGAGCGTCCCGTCGACATAGGCCGGGATCTGACGGCGCAGGAAGCGCCGAACCAGCACGGTCGAGGATCTGCCACGGTCTCCGGCCCCGAGCACATGAGCCGGGTTGACCACCACCACCGGCAGCCCCCGGTCGGCCATCCCGAGCGCCACCTGCTCCGCCCGCCGCTTGGAGTCCACGTACGAAATGCCGTGCAGCGCCGCGTCCCAGACGTTGGTCTCGGTAGCCACTGCTCCCTTGCGGGCCCGCCCGACGGCCGCCACCGACGAGGTGTAGACGACGCGCTCGACCCCCGCGCGCAGGGCCTCCTCGAGCACGACCCGGGTGCCCTCCACGTTGAGCGCGAACATCGTGGTCCGGGGCAGCCGGAGGCTCGTGGTGCCGGCCACGTGGAACACCCGCACGACGCCGCGCATGGCGCGCGTGACCGCGCGGCGGTCGCACACGTCGCCGGTGACCGTCTCCAGCTCGAGCCCGTCCAGCGCCCAGAGATCAGATGTTGGCCGGATCAGCGCCCGCAGCTCGTCGCCCCGCTCGGCCAGGAGGCGGGTGACATGGGAGCCGAGAAAGCCAGTCGCGCCGGTTACGAGGGTGGTGGACAGGTCGAGGTCCTCGTCTACGGTGTTGCTCGAAGAACTGAACGCCCGCCGGCGCTCAGCGACGGCCCTGCCGCCGACGGCGCCCCCCGAACGCGAGCGCGCTGAGTGCGGCGATGCCGCCGCCGAGCACGAAGCCGGCGACGCCGGCCCCGATCAGCACCTCGCGCTGGTGCTCTCGCATCTGGGCCCGCCAGTCCATGAGCTGGCCCACCTCGACGCGCAGCTTCTCGAGCGAGTGCCCGAGCTCCTGGCGGTTGTGCTCGATCGAGGCCCTGATCTCCTCCGGGCTGCGCGTGGCCATCAGCCCTCCACCCCACTTTCGCTGGCCACCGTCTCGCGGATCCGCTTGGCCTCGTCGATCGCCATCGTCGGAGTGGGCGGCCCTCCCCGCTTCAACAGGCGAGAGGCGATCAGGAACGACAGGACGGCCAGCACCGCGAGCGCGCCGAAGACGATCGCGAAGCCCTCCCATATGCTCCCGGCACCGGGCACGAGGACGGCGTTGAGGCCCCAGGCCACGGCCTCCAGGCCGATGAAGATCGCGAACACCCCGAACACCGCGCCGGCGACCACCGCGATCGTGCCCCTGAGCAGGGTGATGGCCTTCCGGCCCACCTCCGCCTTGGCCAGCTCGATCTCCTCCCGGATCAGGTTCGTGATCCGGTCGGACACCTCCGTGACCGTGTTCACGAGGTTCTCTGGCTTACCGTTTTCAGCGGGCAAGGCGCTTGAGAATCAGGGCGAGGAGCAGGCCGCCGGCGAAGGCGGCACCGGCGGCCACCTCGGGGCGTTCGTCGGCGAGCGCGACGGCACGTTCTTGCACGGACGTGCCGCCGCTGGCGCCGGGCTGCTGCGCGAACGGGCTACCGGTCGCGCCCAGTGCGCCGTCGGCCGCTGGCCGGCCGGTCGAGGTCTGGGTGTCTTCGGTCACTCGGGCGGTTCTTCGCCGAACACGCGCATCCAGATGATGGTGGCCACGCGGGTCGACGCGAGCGTCGCGAGCGCGCCGACTCCGGCGAGCAAGCCCGACCAGAGCAGTCGCTTGATCAAGGGGCTCTCAGTCATCGCTAGCGGATTCAAGCAGACGACGAGGCGGCGCCGGCGGGAGGGTCGAGGCCGGGCGCCGGCGCGTGGGGTCGACGCCGGGCATCAGCGAATGGCCACGCGAGCCGCCGGCGACGGCTGAGCGGGGGTCGAATTCGCCTCCAGGCCGCAACAGATCGTCTCCACGATCATCCGCTTGGCCCCTTCCAGCTCGTCGTCGTCGACCGCGTCCCGGTCGAAGATCCACCGCGTGAGCACCTGCTCGATCGCCCCGTAGAAGGCCAGTGCCCCGAACTCGGGCGAGATATCGGGCCGGAAGATGCCCTCGGCCTGGGCGCGCGCCACGATCCCGGCGATCTGCTCGTAGGCCTCCCGGATCTTGGTCAGGTGAGTGCGCCCGAACGTGTTGGCGGCGCGGGTGACCTCGACCACGATCACCTTCATCAGCTCGGGCTCGTGGCGGTAGGACTCGACGATGAAGCCGGCGATCGCGCCGAGCTTGTCACGCGGGGATGGCTGCGAGCGGTCCGCCTCGGCGATCGCCTGGAGCATCACGTTCCAACGCTCGAGGAACAGCGTGTCGAGAATCTCGTCCTTGGAGGAGAAGTAGTGGTAGACCAGCCCGTACGCGACGCCTGCTTCGTCGGCGATGTCCGACACGCGACAGGTGTGGAAGCCCTGGCGGGCGAACACGCGCATGGCGGCGTCGAGGATCATCCGCCGCTTGTCCGTGGCTGCGGTCCCGGACGCGGCCATCACACCTGCCATCCGGTACGTCTCGGGGCGGCGGTGGGTGAGCGCCGGGATCCGGCGCCTGACCCGCTTCAGCGTGTCGAAGTCGATGTCGGCGACGATCGCGGTCTCGGTGTCCGGTGCCTGGGCGAGTATCAGCCCCCACGGGTCGACGATCATCGAGCGGCCGCCGCAGCGCGGACCGGGCGGATGCGGACCGATCTGGTTCGGCGCGATCACGTAGCACTGGTCTTCGATCGCGCGGGCCCGCAGCAGCACCTCCCAGTGATCGCGCGTGGTGGCGAGCGTGAAGGCCGCCGGTACGGTCACCACCTCGGCCCCGCGCACGGCCAGTATGCGGTAGAGCTCGGGGAAGCGGACGTCGTAGCAGATGCTCGATCCCGAGCCGGACGCCGCCCGCCAACTCGGAAACGACCACCTCGTCGCCGGGATCCTCGGAGTCGGACTCGGCGTACACGTCGCCATCAACCTCGACGTCGAACATGTGGAGCTTGCGGTACACCGCCCGCACCTCACCGTCGGTGCCGACGTGGACGCTGGTGTTCGCGGTCTTCTCACGCCCCTCGACCCGCTCGACGATCGATCCGGCCACCACGTCGATGCCGAGCTCCGCGGCGGTCGAGCGCGCCCACGAGATAAACCGCCCGTCGAGCGGCTCCGCGCCAGCGCGCATGTGCTCCGGCGTGCCGAGCACGCTCCACTTCTCGGGGAGGACGACCAGATCGGCTCCGCGCCCCGCCGCGTCGCGGACAAGCCGGTCGGCGGGTCTCCAGATTGCGGGCGGTGTCCTCGGTGGAGTTAAGCTCAACGGTGCCGACGCGCATCGGGGCGCCTCCCGGGCGATCGATTGACCAGTCAGTCAGCCAGTCACCCGGGGTGACGCCCGTGGCGCGCACCGCCGTACCGGGGCCACCGGCCCGCGCATCCCCCGCCGTACCGCGGGCGCGCTGTAGCGCGGCCAGCAGCAGCTTCGAGGGGATCGCGCCGATCAGCTCACGCAGTGGCCGGCCCCCGACCAGACGATCTGCACCGCGCGGTCCACGTCGACCTTGCCGACCAGCCGGTCGAGCAGGACCCGCACCTCCTCCTCGACCAGCGGCTCGAGCGCCTCGCGGTAGCGCAACGTGTCGTACACGGTGAAGCCGATCTCCTCCTCGGAACCACCGGCCCGGAAGCGCGAGATCGCCTCGATGATCGCCACGTCGTCGCGGTCGTAGCCGCGCGCGGTCGGGTCGAGCACCCCCAGCTCCTCGAGCTCGGTGGAGCACGTCCGGCAGGCCCAGGTCGCGCAGCACCTCGGCGTCCGCGAGGCGCGGCCGGTCTCCCGCGCCTCGATGGCGCGCTCGAGGATCCGGTCCTCGAGCTCGATCATCCGCATGGTGCGCTCGGGGTCGGCGCCCATCAACTCGCGGATCACCCGCAGCGGCATCTAAGCGCCCCTCCTGCAGGCGCTTGATCAGCTGGATACGCTGGACGAACGCCGGCGGGTAGTAGGCCATGTTGCGCGAGGTGCGGATCACCTCGTCCTCGCCCCCCAGCAGGCCCTCGCGCAGGTAGTGCTTGATCGTGCCGGCGCTCACCCCGGAGCGCTCGGCCAGCTCGGAGATGCGCAGCAGCCCGTTGCCCGCCTGCGTCCCCATCAGGCCATGAACGTGCCGGTGTGGACCGCCTCCGCCGGCCCGGCCACCGCCCCGGACTCGATCAGTCCGTTGACCTCGGCGGTCGTGTAGCCCGCCTCGGCCAGGACGTCGCGGGTGTGCTCGCCCAGACCCTGGGCCGGGCGCCCGCGAGGGATCCGCCGGGGTGCGGCTCAGCTTGAACGGCGTGCCCAGCAGGCGTACCGACCGGTCGCTACCGGGTTGATCGAGCTCGATCACCATCTCCCGCGCCGCGACCAGCTCGCCCTCCAGGGCCTCATCGAGCTCCATCACCGGCTCGAGACAGCAGTCGTGCTCGGCGGCGAAGGCGCGCCACTGCTCTCGCGTGCGGCCGGCGATCTCGCACAGCGCGCGGTGCGCGTCTGAGCCAGGCGGATCGAAGGCATGCTCGGCCAGATCCTCCCGGCCAACGCCGCGGCAGAACGCGCTCCAGAACTTCGGCTCGAGCGCGGCCAGCGTGACGTAGCCGTCGGCGCATCGGTAGGGCCGGTAGCAAACGAGCCCGCCGGCGAGCCGCAGCTCTCCGCGGCGGGGCGCCGGGCCGCCGGCCAGCATCTCCCCAGCCAGCATGGCCAGGAACGACAGCGAGCCGTCGAACATCGAGCAGTCGATCATCTG
>CAVUPW010000022.1:0-16621 GCA_963743345.1 uncultured Solirubrobacterales bacterium | reverse complement strand
ATGCTGGCCGACGAGCCGGCCGGATTGGCGTAGTCGTAGCCCGAGTACTCGACCACCGTCGGATACGGCCCCGGTCCCGCCGGCAGGCGCACGTCGACGGCAAGCTTGATCCCGTCCCGCACGGTCAGGTAGCCGTAGCCGGAGCGAGGGATGTGTTGCCGGTAGATCCGAGTGCTGGTGGGCGCCGGGCGATCCGATAGAACCGTCACCGTTGGGATTGCCGGCGCGCTCTGGCCGCCCTGCGCCGGGCGCACCCGGTAGCCGCTCCCCGGCGCGACGCCGCGGAAGACGACGCCACCCAGCGGCCCGGCAGCACGCTCTGACACGGCCCGCCCGCGCCCGTTGAGCAGTGTCAACCGCTCGCCAGGCCGTGCGCCGAGGACCCACACTTGCCGCACGCTGCCGTGCACGGCGAGCCTAGTCGCGCCCGCCGTCCCCGGGAAGGCAAGCAACGCGGGCGTCGCGCCCGCCGCCCCCGGGAAGGCAAGCAACGCGGGCATCGCGCCCGCCGCCCCCAGGAAGGCAAGCAACGCGATCGATACCACTGCGAAAAGCCCCCCCAAGAGCTGTTTCGCCCGGCTTGCCATGGTGTGAGCGTTCACCCTACCCGATGCCTTGATCCCTGCGCTAGCCTCGTCATACAGCCACGGAAAGAGCCACGGAAAGCGATGGGATCTCGTGGGGGTGGGGCGACCCGACGAAAAGGACTTCAGCCAGCCGATACAACTGGTCGTCGTCAGTGAGGACGCCGAGCAGGCAGCTTGCCTGAGGGAACTGCTTCACCAGTCCCTCGGACCCGGCACGGACGTCCACGTCTGCCCGGGCGTCGACCGCCTGCAGCGCGCCCTGCACGAGCGCGAGATCGATTGCGTCGTGCTCGGGCTGGGGGATCCGGACGGGCCGGAGGACACCCTGCACACACTCGACGCGGTCCTGTCGGGCGTCTCGGACGAGCCGGTGGTGGTGGTCGCCCGCGTCCAGCAGCCGGAGAGTGCGCTGCATGCGATCGACGAGGGGGCTCAGGACTACCTGCTCGAAGGGGCGACGGATGTCGACGCCGTGGGGCGGTCGGTCCGCTACGCGATCGTCCGCAAGCGGACCGACGCCCGGCTGGCACGGCAGGCGCTGCACGATCCGCTCACGGACCTGCCCAACCGGGCGCTACTGCTCGACCGGCTGAACGTGGCGGTCGCCCGCTCGCGCCGGCGGCCCACGTCGCTGGCCCTGCTGTTCCTCGATCTCGATGGCTTCAAGAGCGTCAATGATGGCTTCGGTCATGAGGTGGGCGACGAGCTGCTGATCGAGGTTGCCCGCCGGCTCCAGCGCGTCCTGCGTCCCGGCGACACGGTGGCTCGCTACGGCGGCGACGAGTTCGTGATCCTGTGCGAGGACCTGCGCGGCCAGCGTGAGGCCGTCCGCGTCGCCCAACGCGCGCGCGCCGCGATTGCCGCGCCCTTCGACCTAAACGGACGGGAGGTGAACATCCAGGCGAGCATCGGCGTTGCCGGAGCCCGGCCGGTTCCGACCTTTGGCCACGACCTCCTGCGCGAGGCCGACGTCGCGATGTACCGGGCCAAGCGCCGAGGCGGCGGCATCGAGTCCTACGAATCGGCCACCGGCGCTCTGGCGATCAGCGAGTCGGAGCTCGAGGCGCGGCTGCGTGACGCGGTCGAGCGCGCAGGGCTGTGCCTCCACTACCAGCCGGTCCTCGCGCTGGCCGACGATGCCGTGCACTCGCTCGAGGCCCTGGTGCGCTGGCAGCATCCCGACCGCGGCCTGCAGGCACCCGGGGAATTCCTCCCGTTGGCCGAGGACACCGGCCTGGTCGTGCAGGTGGACCAGTGGGTCCTGGTGGAAGCCGGTCGACAGCTCGCGCGCTGGCGCCGCGCCGGAGTGGTCGACCGGAGGGTGCCGGTGTCGGTGAACCTGTCCGCGCGCGCGCTGCGCTCGCCGGAGCTGATCGACGTGATCCAGCACGCCACCGCCGGCGCCGGCATCCCGCCCGAGTGCCTGTGGCTCGAGCTGACCGAGACCAGCCTGGAGCGCGATCCGCGCGGCCTGACCAGCGTGCTCGACGACCTGCGCCGGCTCGGCGTCCGGCTCTGCCTCGACGACTTCGGCAGCCAGCGCACGTCGCTGCGTGCGCTCTCCAGCCATCCCTGGCACGCGGTCAAGATCGCGCGCGCCGCCACCGCGTCGGCCGGCGCCGACGCGAGAGCCGCCCGGCTGCTCGGCGCGCTGCTCGGCGTGGTGCATGCCGCGGAGCTGGAGGGGATCGCGGCGGGAATCGAGACGGTCGGGCAGCGCGGGGCGATGCAGGAGCTGGGCTTCGACGCCGGGCAGGGATTCCTGTTCGCCCCGCCTGCGCCGGCCGACGAAACCGCGCGCTGGCTGGCTTCGCAGCCCAGGTAGGTGTTGGCCGGCTTCGCAGCCCAGGTGAGGGCCCGTAGAAGAATTATCCGGCGTTTTAGCGGCGTCTGGACGCGCCTGACGCCACCCCCTCGCCGTCACGTGCCACCAGTACGATCGTGGCGAGGGGGCGGCGTCAGCCACGCCCAGCCACTCGCCAATTCCACCGCCTAATTCTCCTACGGACCCTTGGTTTCGCACGTGTCAGACGTGACCTCGCTCCCCACCACTCAGCCAGCCGCCACCGCTGACGCCGCCGACCTGGGCGTGGTCGAAGCGGCCGTCCTCCTGCGTGCCGGCAGCCTCTCCGCGGTCGAGCTGACCGAGGCGTGCCTGAGCCGCATCGAGGAGCGAAACGGCGATTGCGCGGCGCTGCTCGACGCGATGGCCGCGGGCACCGCCGCGGTCACGCCGCTGCTTCCGCCGCCCACCCCGCTGGGGCCGATCGCGCTCGCGGCCCGCAGCGGTCCCCGTCCGCTCGATGGCGTCACCGTCGCGCTCACCGATCGTGTAAACAAGATCAACATCGATGACCAAGTCGGCCGCCGATACGAGCAGGCGATGCGCGAGTGCGAGCGGCTGGGCGCCCGCCTCGTCGAGCTGGCCGCGTCGGTGGGCGTCTCGCTGATCGTCCCCCGAGGCCGCGAGGCCGCGCTCACGCAGGTGGCGATCGACCTCCAGGAACACGCGCTGGGCATCCCGGACGACCCGCTGAACACCCCCGAGCGATGAGCCTGGTCGTCACCGGCGCGCTCCACGCCGGCCACCGAATCGGGCTGCGCGCCGAGGAGGGCGTGATCGTGGAGTTCGGAGACGATGTGCAGCCCCGGCCCGAGGACGAGCGGCTCGACGCCGGCGGCGCCATCCTCGTCCCCCCGCTCGTCAACGGCCACACCCACGCGGCGATGACGCTGTTTCGCGGCTACGGCGACGACCTGCCGCTGATGCGCTGGCTTCAGGAGAAGATCTGGCCGATCGAGCGAAAGCTCGAGGCCGAGGACGTGTACTGGGGGACTCGCCTGGCCTGCCTGGAGATGATCCGCACCGGCACGGTCCGCTTCTGGGACATGTACTGGCATCCCGAGGCGGCGGCGCGCGCGGTTCGCGACGCCGGCCTGCACGCCACCGTGGCGGCGCCGCTGATCGACGTCGACGGCCGCACCGAGGCGATGCGCGAGGCGGCGGTGCGCAGCCTGGACGAGCTGACCGAGGCGGGCGATCGAGTCAGCGCCGGCCTCGCCCCGCACGCGATCTACACGGTCACCGAGGACAGCCTGCGCTGGATCGCCGAGGTTGCCTCTGAGCGCGGCCTGCCGATCCAGATCCATCTCTCCGAGACCGAGCAGGAGGTCGCCGACTGCCTGGCCGCCCGGGGCGAGCGTCCCACGCATTACCTCGACCGGGTCGGGCTGCTCAGCCCGCGCACCGTCCTTTCGCACGGGGTGTGGCTGGATGCGTCAGAGCTCGAACTGATCGCAGCCCGCGGCGCGGTGATCGTCACCAACCCCGTGGCCAACCTCAAGCTCGCGGTCGGCCGCATCTTCCCCTACCTGCTCGCCCGGGCCGCCGGCATCCAAGTCGGGCTCGGCACCGACGGCCCCGGCTCCAACAACTCGCTCGACCTGTTCGCCGAGATGAAGGTGTTCGCGCTGCTCCAGAAGCACGAGGCGCGAGACAGCGCCGCGGTAGGCGCCGAGGAGACCTGGGAGCTCGCCACCGGCCGCCGCGCGCCGCTGCTCGGCGCCGCCCACGGCCTCGAGGTGGGCCAGCCGGCCGACTTCCTGCTCCTGCGCGCCGGCGCGCCCGAGCTCAGCTTCGGCGAGCTAGCCGCCGCGGTCGTCTACGCCGCCTCGGGGGCAGTTGTCCAGTCCACCGTCGTGGCCGGCCGGGTGCTCATGCGCGACGGGCAGATCGAGGGTGCCGAGGAGGTGCTGGCCCGCGCCCTGGAGCGGGCCCGCCGCCTCGGCCTGGCGCCCGCGACCGCCTCCGCGCAGACCAATCCCGCGCTAGCCTGAGCGGGCAGCGCGCCATGACGAGCCCAGTCGGACAGACACCGGCCGACCGCTTGATCCGCGCCGCCGGCCCGGCGAACGGCGCGCCCTGCATCCTGCTCATGTTCGGCGAGCTGGCCCTCAAGGGGCGCAAGCGCTCGAGCTTCGCCGCCGTGCTCGAGCGCAACCTCCGCCGGGCACTGAAGAGCGCGGGCGGAGTCGAGCTGCACCGCCGCGGCTCCTCGTTCCTGGTCATGGCGCCGCCCGAGGCGTTGGCCCGCGCGCTGCAGGTGGCCACCGAGCTCCCGGGCCTGAGCGTCGTGCAGCCGGCTCTGCGACTCGAGCCCTCCCCCGAGCACGCCGCCCGGGCCGCGGTCGAGCTGCTGCGCGGCTGGCCCGCCCGGTCGTTTGCCATTCGCGCTCGCCGGCGCGAGAAGAGCTTCCCGGTCGGCTCGATGGAGGTGGCGCGCCTGGTCGGCGCGGCGGTCAAGGACGAGCTCGGGCTGGGGGTCGACCTGACCCACCCGGAGGTCGAGCTCTACGTCGAGGCCTACCAGCGCGAGCTGTTCGTGTCGGTCGGCCGCCTGCGCGGCGCCGGCGGGCTGCCGGTCGGTACCAGCGGCCGGGCCATGGTGTTGCTGTCCGGGGGCATCGACTCGCCGGTGGCCGCGTATCGCATGATGAAGCGCGGCCTGCGCTGCGACTTCGTGCACTTCTCGGGCCAGCCGCTCACCGGCCCCGAGTCCGCCTACAAGGCCTACGCGCTGGTCGGGCGGCTGAACCGCTTCCAGGGCCGCTCGCGGCTGTTCGTGGTGCCGTTCGGGCTGGCTCAGCGGCTGCTCGCCTCATCAGGGGCCGGCCGGCTCCAGGTCCTGGCCCAGCGCCGGCTGATGGTGCGGGTGGCCGACGCGCTGGCCCGCCGCGAGGAGTGCGAGGCACTGGTGACCGGTGACTCGCTCGGGCAGGTGGCCAGCCAGACGCTGCGCAACCTCGAAGTGGTCGAAGGCGCCTCGACGCTGCTGATGCTCCGGCCCCTGCTCGACCGCGACAAGTCCGAGATCATCGAGGAGGCCCAGCGGCTCGGCACGTTCGAGACCTCGATCCTGCCCGACGAGGACTGCTGCACGCTGTTTGCGCCACGCCGGGCGGTTACCTGGACCGACCCTGAGCCGCTGATCGAGCTCGAGCGACGGGTCGACGTGCAGACCGTGGTGGAGCGACTGGTCGAGGAGGCGTTGCTCATTTGGCCGCGACTCGAGCGCCCCGCGCCCGAGCCCGCACCCGCGCCTGCCGCGGCGGCCTGACTCCGGCGACCTTCCGGCGACCTTCCGGCGATCTTCCGGCGATCTTCCGGCGATCTTCCGGCGGCACGCGGGAACCTGATCAATTCGTACACCTGCGCCCCCGCTCGGTACGCCGCATCTACGCTTTCTCGACCCGAGGCGATAACCGGTAGCTGGTAGGGTCAGTGTCGGGGGACGCACAAAAGTGGGGATTAGCAGCAGTTTGGTAGGTTTGTGAAGCTCAGGACGTACTTCGCGGGGCTCATCGTCGTGTTTGCCGTGTCGGCTCTCGTCGGAGTCGTGTACGCCCGCGACGAGAGCGAGCAGAGCGCCCGCAGGCAGGGACTCGAGGAGTCGGCGTTCGCCGCCCGGAGCGCGTCCAACATGATCGGAGGACGTGCCGGCACCCTCGTGGGAGCGCTGACCGGGCTGGCCAGGGACTCCCAGGTCCAGACCATCCTCGCCCATCCCGAGCAGTGCACGCTCAACTTCAGCCCGCTGGGCACGTTCCCGGCGGGCCACATCGACCTCATACGACCGAACGGCGCGGTCGTCTGCTCGACTTTGCTTACCGCGGGCGAGCGCGGCGGCTCGTACGCCGGGCAATCCTGGCTGGCGGCGGCTCGCTCGGCGCCGCAGGTCCTGGCCCCGGAGCACGATCCGGTCACCGGCCAGCGGGTGGCGATATTCACCGCCCCGCTGGACGGCGCGATCGCCGCCGCGTTTGTCTACCTGAATCTCGTTGGGCCCAACCTCAACCTGCAGCTGACCGGGACCAAGGGCCTGATCTACATCGTCACCTCCCCGAACGGCAGGCTGCTGCTGGCCGGCACGACCGAGCCGCAGTTCGTGGGCGACTCGATCGTGCGGACCGCATTCTTTCGCAGCGCCAACGCGCCCGAGCGCCCGGATCTCGGCGGCACCGTGCGACTGTTCGCGGAGGCCGACGTGCCCGGCCTGGGCTGGAGGGTGTACGCCGGCCTGGATCGCAGCGTCGCCCTGGCCGCGGCCAGCACCCTGTACGACCGTGAGCTGCTCGTCATCCTGGCCGCGCTGCTCGTGATGCTCGCCGCCACCGCGCTCGTCCAGCGCCAGATCGCGCGCCCCATCCAGCAGTTGCGCACCGCCGTCAGACGTGGCGGCCATGGCGAGGGCCCGTCGGTGGCCGGCGCACCGGCCGAGGTGGTCGACCTGGCCCAGAGCTTCGATGAGCTGGTCAGCTCGCTGCGCGCCGCCGAGCAGCAGGCGTCCTCGACCGCTGACGCGTACCGCGACCTGTTCCAGAACCACCCGCAGCCGATGTGGATCTACGACGAGGACACGCTCGAGATCTTCGAGGTCAACGAGTCCGCCGTGGCGGACTACGGCTACTCCCGAGAGGAGTTCCTGAGCATGACGATCAGGGACCTCCGTCCGCCGGAGGACGTGCCCGCGCTGCTGGAGAGCGTCGCCACCGCCGGCGCGCGCGACGGCTCCGGGCCGTGGCAGCACATCAAGAAGGACGAAACGGTGATCGAGGTCGAGATCGTCTCGCACAAGGTGGTGTTCCGGGGCCGACGGGGCCGGGTGGTCGTCGCCATCGACGTCACGGAGCGCCAGCGGCTGCAGCGCCAACTCGACCAGGTCCAGCGGCTCGAGAGCCTGGGCCAACTGGCCGGCGGGGTGGCCCACGACTTCAACAACCTCCTGGGGGTGATTCTCAACTATGCCGCGTTCGTGGGCGAGGAGCTGGACTACGCGGCCGGTGAGGAGCCTGGGCGCTGGACGGCGGTGCGGGGAGATGTCGAGCAGATCGAGCAGGCGGCGCGCCGGGCCACCGGCCTCACCCACCAGCTGCTCGCGTTCGCCCGGCGTGAGGTGATCCACCCCGAGGTGATCAACCTCAACGAGTCGGTCGAGGACACCGAGCAGTTGCTCCAGCGCAGCCTCGGCGAGCACATCGAGCTGAGTTACGCGCTCCAGGACAACCTGTGGTCGGTGCTGGCCGATCCCGGCCAGATGGAGCAGATCCTGATCAACCTGGCCGTCAACGCGCGCGACGCGATGCCGAGCGGCGGCCGACTGCTGATCGAGACCGACAACGTGGACGTCGACGAGAACGACGCGAGCTCCCGGCCCGGCCTGGAGCCGGGACGTTACGTGCAGCTGCGGGTGAGCGATAACGGAGAGGGAATGGATCCGGGTACGCTCGAGCGCGCCTTCGAGCCGTTCTACACCACCAAGCCCAAGGGCGAAGGCACGGGCCTCGGACTGGCCACCATCTACGGCATCGTCACCCAGACCGGCGGCTCCGTCCGGCTCTACTCCGAGCGCGGGCTCGGCACGACCTGCACGGTGATGCTCCCGGCCACCGCCGAGCGCTCGGCGGAGTCGAGCCCCGACGACAACGGCGACCTGGCCGGCCGCGGCGAGGTGGTGCTGGTCGTGGAGGACGAGGACGGCATCCGCGAGGTGGCGCGCCGCGTACTGGTGCGCGGCGGCTACGAGGTGCTGACCGCGCCGGGTGGTCCCGAGGCGCTCGCGCTGGTCCATGGGCGCGACGGGCCGATCGACCTGCTCATCACCGACGTGATCATGCCCCGGATGATGGGCCACGAGCTCGCCGGCGAGATCGCCGCGCTCCGCCCCTCCACCCGAATCATGTACATGTCGGGCTACGCGCAGCCGCTGGTCGGCGCGACCCAGGGCCTGCCGGCCGACACCCTCCTGATAGAGAAGCCGTTCACCGAGCGCACCCTGCTGATCAAGGTGCGCCAGGCGCTCGGCACTTCAGCCTCGAACGGCGCAGGTTGACCGTGGCGCAGCTCCTGATCGTCGATGACGAGGCCAACTTCCGGCGCGCGCTACGCCGGACGCTGGAGCGCGCCGGACATCGCGTGCTCGAGGCGTCCAACGTGGAGGCGGCCCGGGAGGTGCTGGCCGCCCAGCCGATCGAGCTCGTCCTGTGCGACGTCAACATGCCTGGCGGCTCGGGGCTCGAGCTGATTCGCTCCGTGGTCGCCGAGACCCCCGGCACCGCGATCGTGATGCTCACCGGGGTCGACGAGCCCGCGGTGGCCGACGAAGCGCTTGCCGTCGGCGCGCACGGCTACATGGTCAAGCCGGTCGGTCGCAACGAGGCGCGGATCCTCGTCGCCACGAGCCTGCGCCACCGTGAGCTCGAGCTGGCCCGCCGGCAGTACGTCGAAGAGCTCGAGAGCAAGATCTTCAGCCGCACCGCAGCGCTGCGCGAAGCGCTCGATCAGCTCGAGGCGACGCAGGCGACGGTTCGCGATGCCGAGCGCGACGCTGTAGACCGTCTGGTCACCGCGCTCACCATCCGCAGCGAGGAGACCGGCGCGCACATCCGGAGAGTCGGCCGCTTCTGCACCGTGCTCGCGCGCCTGGCCGGAGTCGGGCTGTGGACCGAGGACGAGATCTACCTGGCCGCGATGCTGCACGATGTCGGCAAGATCGGAATCCCCGATTCGATCCTCCTCAAGCCGGGGCCGCTCGACGCGCAGGAGCGTGAGATCATCGAGCGCCATTCGGACCTGGGCAACCGGATGCTGGCCGACGGCCGTTCGCCGGTGCTAGTCCTCGGGGCGCAGATCGCGCTGTCCCACCACGAGCGCTGGGACGGCACCGGGTACCCGAACCGACTGGCCCACGACGACATCCCGATCGCCGGCCGCATCGCCGCCATCGGGGACGTGTTCGACGCCCTGACCAGCAACCGGGTGTATCGGCGCGCCCTGTCCTTCCCGGAGGCCAGCGCCCAGATGCGCGCCGAGTCGGGGCGCCAGTTCGATCCTGAGCTGCTCGATCTGTTCCTGAGCGCGGCAGAACAGCTCGAGGCGATCCGCGCCGCGCACCCCGATCCGCACTGAGGGTCAGCCGGCGAGCGCGTGGCGCACGGCAGCCACGCCGTGTTCGAGCAGCTTCTTTGGCTCCTCGGCGGCGAAACCTGGTGAAAACGGTCAGCTGCCGTCCAGCCGCTGGCGGATCTCCTTCCAGAGCTCCCGGAAAGCCATAGCGGCCCCTCCGCGAGGTGCGAACTCCTCGAGCGGCGCCCTCGCCTGGCCCATCCGCTCCACGTCGGCGGCGAGCGGCACCACGGTGCGGAGCATCTCGGGCCGCTCGGTCGTGAACGTCTCCATCACCTCGCGGTGCATGCGCTTGCGGGAGTCCACCATCGAGAAGAAGGCCAGCCGCTGGGCGGCGTCGCCGGCCACCTGGTCGATGTGATCGAGCGTGCGCGCCGACAGAGTGGCCGGCAGCAGCGGGATGAGCAGGGCGTCGGCCGCGTCGAACACGCTCTCGGAGACGAGCGAGATGCTCGGCGGGCAGTCGAGGAATACGTAGTCGTAGTCGGGTTTCAACGGCGCGAGGACCCGGGTGAGACTGCGCGTCGGCCGCCTGGTGGCGTCGAGGTGCAGGTCCATGTGGCGGTAGGAGAAGTCGGCCGGGAGCAGGTCGAGGCCCTCGTAGTCGGTGCCCTTGATCCGAGCGCCCGCGTCGGTCTTGCCGCGCACTAGCCGCCGGCCCCCTCCCTTGATCCTGGGCTTGACGCGCAACAGGTAGGTGCTCGCGCCCTGCGGATCGAGGTCCCAGAGCAGGGTGCTTGCGCCCTCACGCGCGGCGAGGTAGGCGAGGTTCACCGCGGCCGAGGTCTTCCCCACTCCGCCCTTGATGTTGTAGGTGGCGAGGACCATGACGCGCAGAGCGTAGACTGGTGCGACGGAAGTGAGGGGAGCAGGCACCGCTTGTCCGCGCTGTGGCACCGACAACGTGCCTGGCGCCAAGTTCTGCATGGAATGCGGATCGGCGCTGTCCACCTCGTGCCCGGAGTGTGGCAGCACGACCGCGGCCGGCCAGAACTTCTGCTCCGAGTGCGGCGCGGCGCTGTCGCCCCGCTCGGCACCGGCGCCGGGCGTTTCCGGTGGCGTTCCGGCTCCGCGACGCATCGCGGCGGAGTTGCGCACGGTCTCGGTGCTGTTCGTCGACCTGGTCAGCTACACGTCGCTGTCCGAGGCGCTCGATCCCGAGGACGTGCGCGACCTGCTCGGTCACTACTTTGCCGCGGCGCGTCGGATCGTCGAGCGCTACGGCGGAACGATCGAGAAGTTCATCGGGGACGCGGTGATGGCCGTGTGGGGAACTCCGGTGGCGCGCGAGGACGACGTCGAGCGGGCGGTACGCGCCGCGCTCGAGCTGGTCGACGCGGTGGCCGCCCTGCGCCACGAGGTCAGCGCGCCGGACCTGCGGGCGCGCGCCGGCGTGGTGACCGGACAGGCCGCGCTGCTCGCCTCGCAGGAGGAGGGCGTGGTCGTGGGCGACCGCGTCAACACCGCCGCGCGGGTGCAGGCCGCGGCCGAGCCGGGCACCGTGTTGGTCGACGATATAACCCGCCAGGTCACCTCGACCGCGATCGCGTACGAGGACGCTGGCCAGCACGAGCTCAAAGGGAAGGCCGAGCCGGTCCACCTGTGGCGGGCGATCGAGGTCGTCGCGGTGCCGGAAGGATCCGAGCTTGACCGGTTCCAGGCTCGGTTCGTCGGACGCGAGGCCGACCTGCGGCTGGTCAAGGAGCTGTTCCACGCTGGGGTGAGCCGGCGCGCGGCGCGGCTGGTCGCCGTGTCCGGCCCAGCCGGCGTCGGCAAGAGCCGGCTGCGCGCCGAGTTCCTCGAGTACCTGATGCAGCTGCCCGACTCCTACTTGTGGCATCCCGGGCGCTGCCTGCCCTACGGGGACGGCGTGGCCTACTGGGCGCTGGCCGAGATGGTCCGCCACCGGCTGGGGATCGCCGAGGACGCTCCAGGTTCGGATGCGGTGGTCAAGCTGGCGGCCGGGCTGGAACGCTGGGTCGAGGATCCCGCCGAGCGAGAGTTCATCTCTTTGCGGCTCGGCGTCCTGCTCGGGGTGGCGGACGGTCCCGAGGCTGGCGGAGGGCTCGGGCGGCTCGGACGCGAGGAGCTGTTCGCCGGCTGGCGGCTGTTCTTCGAGCGGCTGGCCGAGCAGGACCCGGTCGTCCTGGCCTTCGAGGACATGCACTGGGCCGACGATGGCCTGCTCGACTTCGTCGAGCACCTGCTCGACTGGTCCGCCCAGCACCGCATCTTCATCCTGACCTTCGCCCGGCCGGAGCTGTCCGAGCAGCGGCCGGGGTGGCCGGCGGGACATCCTGGCGTCGCCGTCGTGCACCTCGAACCTCTCGGCGACAAGGCGATGGAGGACCTGCTCGACTCGGTGGCGACGCTGCCGGTGACCGCCAAGCAGCGGATCATCGCCCACGCCGAGGGGATCCCGCTGTATGCGATCGAAACCGTGCGGGCTCTCGCCGACCGCGGCGCGCTGGTCGAGCGCGACGGCGCCCTCGTGCTCGCCGGCGAACTCGGGGAGCTCGACGTCCCGCCCAGCCTGATTTCGCTGCTCGGCGCGCGGCTCGACGCGCTCGCCCCCGAGGAGCGCGAGATGGTCAAGACCATGTCGGTGTTCGGGGGCAACTTCCCGCTGGCCGCGGCCCAGGCCCTGTCCGGGCTGCCGGCGCACGCGGCCGACGCGGTGCTGGCCGGCCTGGTGCGCAAGCAGGTGCTGACGGTCCGCGCCGACCCGCAATCGCCCGACCGAGGGCAGTACCGCTTCGCCCAGAACCTCCTGCGCGCGGTCGCCTACGACATGCTGTCAAAGCGCGAGCGCAAGGCCAAGCACCTGGCGGCCGGCGAGTACCTCTCGCGCACGTTCGCCAACGAGGGAGAGGACGTGGCCGAGGTGGTGGCGGCGCACTATCTCCAGGCGTACCGCTGCGCGTCTGGCGGCGCCGATGCGGAGGCGTTGCGGGCCGAGGCCGTGGCGGCGCTGCGCCGCGGTGCCCAGCGGGCCGCCGCGGTCGGCGCGCCGCTGACCTCCGAGCGTGCCTACCGCCGCGCGCTCGAGCTGGCCGACGACGACGCCGAGCGGGTCGAACTCCTCGAGGCAGCCGGGGACATGGCGCTGGTGGACGGCCGCTACGAGCCGGCGCTCGAGCTGTTCGAAGACGCCGCGAGGAGGCTCGAGCGCGCCGGCCGCCACCGCGACGCGGCTCGCCTGGGACCCGGGATCGGCCAGGCGCTGTTCCGCGGGGGGAAGGCGAGCGAGGCCATCGAGCGCCTCCAGCGCGCGCTCGCCGTTCTCGGCGGCGCAACGGAGGACGCCGACGTCGCCCGGATGAACGTGACCCTCGGGGTGGCGCTGCTCGATACCGGCCGGGTTCGTGAGGCCTTCGCGCCGCTCGACCGCGCGCTCGAGCTTGCGCAGGCGCTCGATTTGGCCGACGTGCTCGCCGGCGCCCTGACTTTCAAAGCACAGCTGTGCGTCGCGGTCGGGCGTGTGTACGAGGCGCGGATCCTGTTCGACGGCGCGGTCGAGCTGTGCCGACGAGCACGAGCTGACCAACCAGCTCGTGTCCGCCCTGGTCAACAGCGGAGACTTCCTCATGCGGTTCGACCTGCCCGGCTCGGCCGAGCGAACCCGCGCTGCGCTGGACACCGCCCGGCGCATCGGTAATCGGTACTACGAGAGCATTGCCGCGGCCAACCTGATGCGGGTCTGGGAAGACGCGGGCGAGTGGGACGAGCTCGAGCGGCTCGGCACGGAGCTCCTCGCGCACACCGATGAGCGTCCGAGCGCCGAGATACTCCACTTCGAGCTCGGGATGGTCGCCGCTTTTCGTGGAGACATCGAAGCGGCGCGCGAGCACCTCGCTCGAATGGCTGCCTGGGGCGCCAGCCAGAACAACCAGCTGCGCTGGCTCTACGCCGCCTGCCGCGCGACGATCGCCGTCGCCGCCGGACAGTTCGCCGATGCGCTCGACATGGTCGCCCGAGCGATCGAGGAGATCGTCCAGACCGACGGGCCGTCGAGTCACGCGAGCCGCATCGGCTTTCCGGCCGCGATCAGCGCAGCTCTATCCCTGGGACGGCTCGCCGATGCCGACGACCTGCTGTCGCTGCTGGCGGAGCGGCCCCCTGGCCAGGTGCCGCCGTACATGCGCGCGCAAGCTGTCCCGCGGCTATGGGCTGCTGGCGGCGGCGCGAGGCGAGGTGGCCGTGGCCGAGTCGCACTTCGGCGCCGCGATCGAGGGGTTCGGTTCGCTCGGCTTCCCCTACTGGCTTGCGACTGCGCAGACAGACCTGGCCGACCTGCTCGTCCACGACGAGCGCATGGCGGAAGCCAGGTCGCTGCTGGATCAGGCGCGCACCGTCTTCAGCCGGCTCGGCGCGGCGCCGGCATTGCAGCGGGCCGAAGCGGTTCTGGCCGGCGACGCCTCCTTGCAACTTGGTCGCGATCGTTGACTAGATTCGGTGCAGGGGCGAGGATGCGCTCCGCAGACCGGAAGGGCAAACTGGAAGGGAGTAGTTATGACGACGATTGTGTTCGACTGCGCTCGGGTCCCGGAGGAGACGAACTGTTCGGTGAAGATCATCGGCGAGCGCGATGACGTCCTGCAGGCCGCGCATGACCACTTGGTCTCCACTCACGGCCTGACGGCGGGCAGCGACCTTCAGCAGAAGGTCACTCGGGCCGTCGACGAGCACCAGTCCAAGCCTTACGGCATGTGGGGCCACTAGCGACGCATCGTCGAACGATGCCTGACCGCTACAGCATCACCTCGTCGACGTAGCAGTACGACCACGTGGCGGCCGGCATGCCGAGCTGATGATCGGATGACTCGGTCTCGTGGAAGTGCTTGGTGGCGTGGGCGCCTGGCGATGAGTCGCAGCAGCCGACGTGGCCGAGGCCCGCGGGCGACTTGAGCTGATCTGTCAGGCGGCTATGCGCTCGTGCGCGCCGGCCCGTTCGCGTGCAATGACGCGTTCGAACACGGCCACCACCCGCGGGTCGAACTGCTGCCCACTGCAGCGCCGCAGCTCTGCCAGCGCGTCCGCCTCCGCATCGCGCGCCGGTATGCGCGCGTGGTCGTCATCGCGTCGTAGGCGTCGCAGACCGCGATGACACGCGCACCGAGCGGGATTGCCTCGCCGGCCAGGCCGTCCGGATAGCCGTCCCCGTCCCAGCGCTCGTGCGAGGAGCGGACTAGAGGAGCGACATCCTGCAGAGAGGTGGCGGAGGACACGATCCGCTCGCCCACGATCGTATGCCGGCGCATGAACTCCCACTCCTGGTCATCGAGCGGTCCGGGCTTGTGGAGGATCGCGTCCGGAATGGCCAGCTTTCCCACGTCGTGCAGCTCCGCCGCCCGGCGCACCGCCATGACGTCGCCCTCTCCGAGCCCGATCTCGCCGCAGACGGCCACCGCCAGTGTGGCCACATCGTCGTTGTGCTGCCCCAACTCGGTGTTTCGCTCCAGCAGCGCCTGGACGAGGACTTCTTGGGTCTCGGCGGCCGCATCCGGTCGGCGCCCGCCCTTGTGCTCGTACATGCGGGAATCGGCCAGGAGCATCGCGGCCTCGGCATCGGTCGCCTCGGCGGGCATCCTGACCGTGCCGTAGGAGCAGCCGACGTCGAACGTCGTGCCGCTCTCGGTCAGCGCGCCGGCAGCGACCACCGCGCCCGCCTCGCCGCCGAGAGCCTCGTCCATCAGGAGACAAAACTCATCCCCCCCGAGCCGGAAGATGTCGGCTCGCGGCAGCACCGCCGCCACCCGGGCGCCGAGCCGCGCCAGCAGCACGTCGCCGGCCTGATGACCGAAGGTGTCGTTGTAGGTCTTGAAGCCGTCCAGGTCATAGAAGGCGAGCACGAACGGCCGAATCGACGGCTCGGCGAGCCGGCTGTGGAGCTCGAGCTCGAGCGCGCGCCGGTTGCGGAGCCCGGTTAGCGCGTCGGTCACAGCCTCCCGTCGGCTCGCGCGCAGCATGCGCATGTTCTCGGCGAAGCTCAGGGCGAGGCGCCCAATCACGAGCAGGAGACACCCGGTGGCCAGCAGGTGGGCGATGACCGATAGACGGTTGTAGTGGTCGTAGAACTCGAGTGCGAGGCAGGCTATGCCCGCGCTCGACGGCACCAAGAAGACGCCCCAACCCTCGATGCGCGCCCTCGCCCTGCCGCCTGGGCGCCACGCAGCAGCGGCGGTGATCACCATGGCCGCCGGCCAGCCGACGTCGAGCAGTCCGTTGGACACATACGTGTTGTCCGCAGTCTGTATGAGGTAAATCGAGTCGGCGACGGCGAAGATGAGAAACCCGATGCCGATCGGCAGCCATTCGCCGCGGACGTTGAAGCCCGTGACCGCGATGATGCCGACCAGAAGCCCGAGCAGGAGCAGATCGGCGAGCGGATAGGCCAGGTTCGTGGCCACGG
This sequence comes from uncultured Solirubrobacterales bacterium, assembly GCA_963743345.1. Taxonomy (GTDB): domain Bacteria; phylum Actinomycetota; class Thermoleophilia; order Solirubrobacterales; family Solirubrobacteraceae; genus Palsa-465. The sequence continues at coordinate 660 of CAVUPW010000022.1, read as the reverse complement.
TCAGCGCCGCCCCGTGCGTCGCCGATAACACCGCCCCAAAGGCGAGCGCGGCGCCAAGCGCGGCCACGGCCAGACCCCCGATCACGCCGTCGAGCCACAGCCCGGCCGGAAGCCGACCAACCTGCGAGCGCAGCAACAGCCAGATTCCGACGTATACGGCCGGATAGAAGCTCAGATACAGCGCGTCCGCGACCGAAGGGAAGGGCACCACGTTGGAATCGCCCCACGTGAGCGTGTAGTACATGTCGCCGGCCGTGAACATCGCCAGGCCGACGGCGATCGCCAACCAGGCAGCGCGATTTCGCCGCGCGACCATCACGCGAGCGCCACAGACGCCAACCGCGCCGATTTCCAGCGCGTTGTACAGCCATGACCACCACGAACTGGGCAGGAAAGGCGGCCAACCCATGTGCAGCCAGTTATGCGCGGTCAGCAGCACGAGGCCGGCGGCGAGCACGCCGACGGCCAGCCTCGCCGCCGGGGCCATGCGTTCCTGCCTGTCAACCATAGGTCCAGCATCGACTGCCCCCGCGCGTGCCTTGAGATTCCGCCGCCTCCCTCAGCGGAGAGCAGCGTGGCCCGGATCGTCTCGCCCCCGCCGAAGGCGATGACGACGCCGTTCGGGAAGGAAGGAATCAATCAATCAAATCAATCAATGGC
>CAVUPW010000021.1:0-7005 GCA_963743345.1 uncultured Solirubrobacterales bacterium | reverse complement strand
TCCACCAGTCGGGTTCGTAGGCTCACTCCAACTCAAAGCCGCGCAGCGCTTGCCTCGCGCGCAGCAGATGCCGCTCAACGGTCCGGGTCGAGTCGCCCGTGCACTCCGCCATTTCCGCGTAGCTGAGACCAAACCCCTGGAGCCACAGCAGCCGCTGCTGGCGCGGCGGCAGGTTGTCGAGCTGCCCGAGTCGGTCGTGAGCGGCCGCGAGCTCCTGCGGGTCTGGTGCGGTTAGACGCAGCGGCGCGTCACCCGCTGCCTCGAGCGTGGCCTCGAGCGAATGATCGCGGCGGTCGCGCCGGATCAGCTTGAAGGCCTCGTGCTGCGCGGTCTTCACCAGCCAGGGCAGCGTCGTGGCTCGCCTGACGCGGTGACGGTGGCTGACGAGCGTCACCCACGCGAACTGACACGCATCCTCGATCACCGGGGCGGGCGCCCGCACATCTCGACCGACGATCCGCTCGAGGCGCTTGGACAGCTGTCCATACAGCTCAGCGATGTCCGCTGGGACGCCGGGGTGTGCGGACTCTTCGAACACGCTCATCGTGACCCTCCAGCCGATTGAAACTAATTGAGACTAATTTGAGGCGGTTCAACGTACCACATCTCGTTTGGCTCAATTAGACTCAATCATGCTGATTCATAATCACTGGATTCAGGAGGCATCAACATGCAGTTTCTGCCGTGGGACGGTCTGGCAGCTGTCAGCGCCACGCCTAATCCGAAGGCGTTGCCGGGGAGCAACGTGCTGCAGCAGCTCGTCAACGGCGCCGAGGCCTGGGCGCTGGTGATCGCCCTGCTGGGCGCATTCATCGGCGCAGCGCTGTGGGCGGTGGCGTCGCACACGCACAATCACCACTACGCCGCCCGGGGCCGGATGGCGGCGCTGACCTCGGCCGCGGCGGCGCTGATCGTGGGCGCGGCTCCCGGGCTGGTCAACTTCTTCGAGCGGCTCGGGACGACGGCGAAATGACTTTGCGCCGCACCGTCGTCGTGCTCGCCGCAATGGCGTTCATTGCCGGCTTGGTGGCGTCACCCGCCGCCGCGGCGGGGACGGCAGTCCACCGGGTCAAGAACGTCTGCGGGGCGGCCCGACCGGGGCGCAGTGAGCTGGTCAAGGTTTGCGCTGCCGCGAGCAACGGCGGCCGGCCGGCGAAGGCCAGGACGAACCTGCTCGGCGCAGCCGCCAACCCTCTACTCAGCACCGGGGTGGGGGCCGTCGCCAGCTCGGCGATCGCGGTAGGGATCAGCGTGTGGGTGCTGGGCGGCGCGAAGTTCGCCCTGCGCGAGACAGCGGTCGTGCTCGGCGATACCAGTAGCCCGCAGCTGGCGTCGACCTGGTTCTCTTCGACCTACTGGCGCGTCGCCGGCATCGCGGTGCTCCTGACTTTGCCGTTCCTGTTCGCCGCGGCTGTCCAGGCTCTGTTGCGCTCAGACCTGGCATTGCTGCTGCGAGCCGCGTTTGGCTACCTCCCATTGGCCATGCTCGCCGTGAGCATCGCCGCGCCGGTGACGATGCTGCTGCTCGCGGCGTCCGATCAGTTCTCGGAGATCGTCTCGTCCGCAACGGGGAACGCCAGCAACCGCTTCATCAGCCTGTCGGTTGTCTCGCTTGCCGGGCTCTCTGCGGCGGCCGGCCCGTTCATGGCCTTCTTCCTTTGCATGTTCGTCGTGGCGGGAGCCGTGGTGCTGTGGATCGAGCTGCTGATGCGAGAGGCCGCCGTCTACGTGATCGTGCTGATGCTGCCGCTCGCCTTCGCGGGCATGGTCTGGCCTGCCCGCCGCATCTGGGCGATCCGCGCGATCGAATTGCTCGTCGCGCTGGTGATGTCCAAGTTCGCGATCGTCGCGGTGTTGTCACTGGGCGGCGCGGCCCTGTTCTCGGGGGCGAGCGGCGGCGGGCACAGCGTGACCGCCGCGCTGGCCGGAGCGGTCCTTCTGATCATGGGCGTGTTCACGCCGTGGGCATTGCTGCGGCTGTTGCCGCTGGCCGAGGTCGGCTCGAGCGCCGTCGGCTCGCTGTCTCGGGAGATGCGAAGCCGGGCGCACCCTGGGGCGGACCTGGCGGACATGGTTGCGAGCTCGGCTCCGGATTGGACGGTGGCTATGACGGCGCGTCTACGCAAAGAAGCCTTGGGAGCGACTCCCTCACCTCCCCCGGCTCAGGACGCGGAGCCGATCGTCGACGCTACGCCGGTGACGCCGCAAGGAGGTGACGGAGTCGCGTCCCAAGGCTCGGAAGAAGCCCCCCGAGAGGCTGAAGAAGCCCCTCAACCCGGGGTCGCGCCCGAGGCTGATCCGCCTGCCACGTACGAGACGCGCGACGTTGGCATCGACGAGATGTGGAAGCCCGAGCACAGGGGCAAGTGGGCGCCGTGAGCGAGCGGCTGAGCTATCGGTTCGGGCCGCTCGAACGGCGCGGGATCCTCGGTCCGATCCGTGCCGGTCAGGCAGGCACGATCGCCGCCGGCGCACTGCTGGCGATCGCGATCCTCGATCGAGCTCCCACAGCCACGGGTGCCGTGCTTGCCACGACGACGTTCGGGATGCTCGTGCTGATCGCGCTGGCACCGCTGGGCCGCCGGACGGCCGAGGAGTGGGCTCCGGTGATCGCGGCGTTCGCGCTCAGACAACTGCTGCGGCGCAGCCGGTTTCACTCGCGGCTGCCGACGCGCGGCCTGCTGGCAGACGAGCACTCGGCCCCGCGGCACCGAAACGTCGTGCAACCTCGACCGGAGCTTCCGCGGGAGCTGCGCGGTGTGTCGATCGCGCAGGTCGGCTACCGCGATCGCTCGATCGGTGTGATCCGCGAGCAGCGTGGCCGCCGCCTGACCGCGGTGCTGGCGTGCCGGGTAGTCGCATTCTCGCTGCTCGATCCCGAGGCACAGGAGCGAAGGCTCGCGCGATGGGGGATGGTGCTCGCGGGCGCGGCCGGTACGTCGGTGCGCAGGCTTCAGTGGATCGAGCGCACGGCCCCGGCCCAGGGCGACGAGCTGGCTCGGTGGCTGCAGTCGGCGCGCGATCCGGCTGTGCCGCCCCGGGGTACCGCGATGATCGAGTCCTATCTCGAGCTGATCGACGCGACGGCGAAGGTCACGCAAGAGCACGAGATCCTGATCGCCGTCCAGGTGGACGCGCGCCATCGCGACAACGGCGCGGGGTCGGCCACCGACGCGCTCATCGAGCAGACCGAGCGGATCGCGCAGGGGCTCGAGGCGGCCGAGGTGACTGTGCTCGGAGCGCTCAGCGCCGGCCAGATCGCGCGCAGCCTGCGTACGGCGTTTGATCCGTACTGCCGTACAGAGCTCGCGGCTCTCGAGGCAACCGACCGCGACCGCCGGGGTCTCGAGCAGTCCAACGCGTGGCCGCTGGGCGCTCGCGAGGCCTGGGACCATTACCGCAGCGACGGAGCGGTCCATGCCACGCACTGGGTCGGCGCCTGGCCGCGCGTTGACGTCTCCCCGATGTTCATGGACGCGCTGCTCTCCAACTCGAGCGCCGTGCGTACCGTTGCTGTGACGTTCGAGCCGATCGCGCCGGAGCGCTCGACCCGCGAGGTCGAGGCCGCCGTTACGAGGGACCGTGCCGATCACGATCTCCGGCTTCGCTTCGGGCAGTCGGAGACCGCGCGCCAGCGGCAGGCCGAAGAGTCGACGCTGCGCCGCGAGGCCGAGCTCGCCGCGGGACACGGCGAGGTGCGAGTCGCAGGGTTCGTGACGGTGTCCGGGCGCGACCCCGACGATCTGCGCCGGGGCTGCGCGGAGGTCCACGAGCACGCCGCCCGCGCACGGCTCGAGCTGCACCAGATGTACGGGCAGCAGGCCGATGCGTTCACGTTCACGCTCCCCATGTGCAGAGGGCTCAGATGACCGGCCGAGCCGCCGAACGCCCCGGGCACCGCTGCACCACTCGCCACGCCCAGGCGATTTACCCGTTCATCGCGGCCGGTGGGCTCGGCGGCCGCGGCATGTTCGTCGGCCGGGAGGCCTCCGGCGGTGCGTTCTGCTTCGACCCCTGGGTCCTGTACGGGGATGGCACGCTCGACGACCCAAACGTGATCGTGCTCGGCAAGCTCGGACAGGGCAAGAGCGCATTGGTCAAGACGCTCCTGTGGCGGATGCTCCTGTTCGGCCGTCGCGCGTTCGTGCTCGACATCAAGCGCGAGTACGGGCCGCTGTGCGAGGCCGTCGGCGTCGCGCCGATCTCGCTCGTCCCCGGCGGCGACATCCGCCTCAACCCGCTCGCCTCGCGTCCCGACGAACGCGCGCAACTGGAGCTGCTGCGAGCCGTGGCCGTGACGGCGATCGGTGGCCAGCTGTCGCAGGTCGAGGCCGCCGCGCTGCGCGAGGCGCTGCGCACGGTGCGCGAGCGTGGCGTGTGCGAACCGACGCTTCCGGACATCGCCGCCGTGATGTTCGAGCCCACCGAGGAGATGGCCGCCCGCTTGTGCACGAGCTCTGCGCGGCTGGCGACCGACGCCCGGCGCGCCGCGCTGGCCCTCCAGGATCTCTGTGAGGGACCGTTGCGGGGTATGTTCGACGGGCCGACGACCCCGGGGCTCGACCTGGACTCAAAGCTCGTCGTGCTCGACCTGCACGCCGTGAAGGACTCTCCGGCCGTCGGCATCCTGATGGCCTGTGCGACCGCCTGGATGAGCGCGCTGCTCGCGCGGATGGCCGAGCGCCCAGGACGCGAGCGGATGATCAACGTCGCAGACGAGTCGTGGAAGATCGTCCAGCACACCGGGTTGGGCGAGTGGTTTCAGTCCAACTTCAAGCTCGCGCGCCAGTTCGGCGTGATGAACCTCGTCGTCCTGCACAAGCTCGCGGACCTTAGTGCCGCGGGCGATGCCGGCTCGCGTTCGGCGCGGATCGCCGAGGGCCTGATCGCCGACGCCTCGACCCGGATCGTCTACCACCAGGACGAGAGCCAGGTGCCGCTGACGCGCACGTTGCTGGGACTGTCGGAGAGCGAGGCGCGCCTGATCGCGATGCTGTCGCCTGGCCAGGCACTGTGGCGCGTCGGCAGCCGATCGTTCGTTGTCCAGCACTACCGGTCGACGCTGGAGGCGCGGCTGACCAACACCGACACGGGGATGCGCCTGACGACCGAGGCGGTGATGCGGCGATGAGCACGCAGCGCACGCCCGGCGTGTCCGACGGGGCGATGCTCGCGGCGATCGGATGCATGGTCGGCGTCGGCGCGATGCTGTGGCTGTGGGGCGGGATCGCCGGGGTGCTGTTCGGCCACGGCTGGCCTCCCGTGGCCGGAGGGCAGCTTCCGAGCGTGCTGCTCAGGCTGCCGGCGCGGCTGGCTGACCCGGCGACGGCCTGGCCGGCGCCCGCGCGGCCGTTGCTGCCTGGGCCTGTGGGGTTCTATGCCGCCTTGATCGTGCTCGTGGCGACTGGTGGAGTGGCGGCGCTGGCCGCGAGCCGCGCGATCGCTAGCGCGCGGCCCGGCTATCGCGGCGCGAGGTGGGCTCGCGCGGCCGAGCTGAGAATGCTGCGGGGCTCCCGCAGCGGCGCCCGGCTTGCGCTCGGGCGCCAAGGATCGAGGGTCCTCTGGGCCGAGCAGCGGCACGCGCTCGTCGCCTTCGGGCCGCCGCAGTCAGGGAAGTCGGCGGGGCTGGCGGTGCCGGCGCTGCTGGAATGGCAAGGCCCGGCAGTGGCATCATCGATCAAGACCGACCTGCTCGGAGCCACGGCCGCACGGCGTCGGCAGCTGGGAAGGGTGTTCGTGTTCGACCCGTTCGGACTGGCCGGGGAGCAGTCGGACACCTGGTCGCCGCTGCGCGGAGCGACGACCTGGGACGGCACCATCCTGCCCGGCGCGCGTCGTGCCATGCGGCGCCTGGCGGTCGCACCGGGCGTGCAGGTGGCGTTCATCTCCGGCCGCGCCGTGCCCGACCTTGCCGCTCGCGTCCGCGTCGGTGGTGCCGAGTACCTTGGCAATCACGGGCTCGAGCGGGGCAGCCTGCCGCGCGGCGGGCTCGCCGAGCGCATCAGGGCCACCACCGCGGACACACCGCGAACGCGACGCCCAGGTCGCGCTGGATCTCGCCCTCGGCGTCCCGCGGCTGGTCCCCGACGCGTGGCTCATCGTGGAGCGCAAGATCCCGCGATCTGCTTCCACTTCCGGACCGCGCCGGATGTGGCCGCCGCAGCTGCGCGCGTGCTGGCGGCCGTCGAGCGCACTCGACCCGGAGCGCGTGCTGGTTCGCTATCCCGGTCGGCGCGCGCTGGAGCTGCGTCCGGTCGGGGCGCCAGCCAAGGGAGAGGCCATGACCGCTCTGCTCGATGAGCTTCGGCCACGGGTCGCCTTCATGCTCGGCGACGACCGCCACGACGCCCGCGCCTTCGATGTGCTGCGTGCCGCCCGTCGGGACGGCTGCTCACCGGGCTGGCCATCGGCGTGGCCGCGCACCCCGACTCACTCGCGGAGATGGCACCCCACGCCGACATCGTGCTGCGCTCGCCGCGCGAGGCGACCCGCTTCCTGGCCGGCTTGGCCGCCCGGCTGGCCCGCGGCTCGACCGCCCGCGCCCGACCCGGGGCGCGGCCGTTCGATAGGTGGTCAGACGCCCAGCAGCAGCGTCTGTGCGGCGCGCAGCGTCCAGTCGAGGAAGCCCGCGGTGACGGCGGGCAGCAACCCGATGGCGACCGTGGCGAAGGCCGCCACCACCAGCCCGACCCGCGTCAGCGCGCCGAGGATGACCGGGCGTGCGCCATCGGGGGCCGGCCGCATGTACATCGTGACCACCACCCGCAGGTAGTAGAAGGCGGCGAGCGCGGCGTTGAGCATCATGATTACGCGCCAGCACGGACAGCCAGCCGCCGCCCTGCATGGCACCCAGCAGGATGACCGCCTTGGCGAAGAAGCCGGCCGTCGGCGGGATACCCGTCAACGACAGCAAGAACAGGGTCATGGTCACGCCAAGCAACGGCGCGCGCAGACCGACACCGGCGAATGTGGAGATCTGGCTGGTGACCCCGGGACGCCGTTGGA
>CAVUPW010000020.1:0-14549 GCA_963743345.1 uncultured Solirubrobacterales bacterium | reverse complement strand
TCGTATGTGTGCGCGAAGCGCTCGTCGGCGATGTGGCGCCAGATCACGATCTCCCGCCGGCGCGCCAGGTCGTCGTGGGAGTAGAGCCGATAGCCGGCCTCGGAGCGCTCGCTCGGGCGCAGTAGCCCCGAGCTCGTCGTAGTGATGGAGCGTGCGCACAGTCACGCCCGCGATCTCCGCTACTTCCCCAACGGTGTTCATGCGCCCTACCGTAGACCCTCACGCGAGGTGGGAGTCAAGGGCACTCAGCGCCGGCCGGGCACCATCCGCCGCGGCAGCGGCACCGGCGAGAACTTCTGGACGACGAGGCCGGCGAACAGCTTCGGGTCGGCCTGCGCGATCAGCCGCGCGAGCTCGAGTCGCTCACCCGGCGTCAGCCTTCCCCGGCGCCCGCCGGCCACCCGCACCAGCGTGATCAGCCGCCGGCGCTCCTGGGGCTCGAGCCGATGCCAGTGCTGGCGCGCGAGCAGCACGATCTGGCCGGCGGCCAGCAGGCGGGCCAGCGGCAGAGCACGTGCGGTTCGGGTAATGGTTGCCATCGGACTCGATTCTACGAGGCGCACGCCCCGACTACGACTACCCTGCGACGATGCCCTTGACCTTCGCCGAGCGGCCGGCGCGCGCCGAGCCGAGTGGACTCCTGGTCCTGCACCACGGGCGCGGGAGCGACGAGCAGGACCTGATCGGGCTGGCCCCGGTCCTCGACCCCGAGAAGCGCCTGCACGTGGTGGCGCCACGGGCGCCGCTCCAGCTCAGAGGCTCGCCCGGCTATCACTGGTACCTGGTCCCTCGCGTCGGCTACCCCGACCCCGACAGCTTCCGTTCCGCCTACCGGGGGCTGGCCGCGTTCCACGACGAGCTGTGGGAGCGGACCGGGATCGACCCGACCCGCACCGTGCTGGGCGGCTTCTCGATGGGGACCGTGATGAGCTACGCGCTCGGCCTGAGCAGCGAGCGCCCGGCGCCGACCGGCATCCTCGCGCTGTCGGGATTCATCCCCACTGTCGAGGGGTGGCGGCCGTCGCTGGACGATCGAACCGACATGAAGATCCTCATTGCGCACGGCGTGAATGACGGCGTGATCCCGGTGACGTTCGCCCGCCGCGCCCGGGACCTGCTCGAGCCGGCTGGGTTCGACGTCGACTACCGGGAGTCGAGCGCGGCCCACAACGTCGACCCGCACGACCTCGGCCGGGTCGTCGCGTGGCTGGAGAAAGTGCTCGGAGAAGACTGAGCGGGGCGGCCGGTCCGGCGCCGCCCCGCTCGTCAGGCTACGAGTCCGCTACCAGCGTGTTGGCTCGCCGGTGCTCGGGTCGAGGAGCAGCGGCGGGTTGTCCCCGTGGCGGAACGAGAACATGTTGTCCAGCGGCCCGGCCGAGGCGTCCGCGGCACCACCGCCGATCCGCGAGCCGCCGAGCCAGTCGTCCTCGATGAACTGCACCACCGAGGACTGGTCGGTGAGCGTGCCGTCGACGAAGTTGCGCTTCGCGAACGGCGAGACGACCAGCAGGGGCTGGCGTGGGCCAAAGCCGCACCGGGCCTGCTGGCCGCTCGGCACCTGCGCGGTGTTGGTGCCGCACGTGCCGGCCCCGGTCAGCGCATCCAGCGGAGTCTGCGACTGACTCACGATCGGCCCCATCTGGTGGTCGTACCAACCGTCGCTGTCGTCGTAGAGGATGATGACCGCGGTGCTCCTCCAACTCGGGAGCTTCTCGAGGTGGTCAATCGTCGAGGTCAGGAACGTCTGCTCGTCGAGCGGATCGGAGTAGCCGGCGTGGCCGTCCTGGTAGTCCGCCGCCTTGAGGTAGGACACCGCGGGCAGGTTGTTGTGATCCGCTGCCGCGAAGAAGTCCTTCAGGTCGTACTGGTGGTTGGCCTGGTCCTGACGGCCGATCGCCGCGATCGAGGTCGGCGGCAAGTGCTGCGGGTTGGCCGTCGAGGCGTAGTACTGGAACGGCTCGTGGTGCGGGTTGTAGTCGAGCTGCGAGGCACCGCCGACGTTGTCGTGCGCGCCGGTGCAGACCTTCGTCAGGTCATCTGTGCTCGGCCGCCCCGAGACGTAGTTGGGGCTCGCGAAGCCGCCCTGGAACCAGCCCCAGGTGATCGCAGATTGGTCGAGCAGATCGCCGAGGTTCTTGCCGCCCATCTGGATCGTCGACGCCGCCGCGCGGCCGTCCTGCGTGGCCGAGCAGATGTCGTAGTTCGGGTCGGCATCGCTGTACACGGTGCCGGGACCCTGCGCCTGCGACGAAGCCGGGGTGCTCGATGCGCTGCCCGGTGCCGCGGTGCACGGCGGAGCGCCGAACACTGCGCTGGTCGGGCCGCACATCGCCCCGAACGTGTTCGCGCCGGTGACGTTGATCGCGCCCGGCGTCGAGGGGCCGAACACGGTCGAGTACGAGTTGTCGCTCATCGCGAAGTGCTGCGCGTAGTTCCATAGCCCGGTCACCGTATTGCCGTCGTAGTAGTCGAGGACGAGGTGCGGCGACGTGGTGTCGGGAGGCGAGCAGCTCTCGACGTCGGTGAACGGGATGAACTTGTCCATCAGCCCCGTGTCGTAGGCCTCCTGCTCGGCGGTGTAGCCGTGGTTCTGGTCGCACGTGAGCGCCTGCGAATGGCTGAGCCGCGATGGGTTCGCGCCGTTGGGGTTGTTAGTCAGCAGCGCCCCCGACAGCCCGTTCACCGTCCGCGTGCGCGGCGAGGCGTAGAACCGCGAGCCGTCGGTGTTGGTGGCGTGAGGATAGGTGCCGAAGTAATGATCGAACGACACGTTCTCCTGGAAGATCACGACGACGTGCTTGATCGGGGTCGCGGCACGCGTGCCGCCACCGAGGCCGTGGTCGCCGTCACGGCCATGGGATCGACCGCCAGTGGACGCCTGCGCCACCGCGACGCTGGCCCCGGCGATAGCGAGTGCTGTCACAAGCAGCAAGAGGACACGCTTGCGCGCCATTGAGGGTCTCCTTTTCCGTTTGCATTCCGCCGGCGCCACCGACCGAGCGCGCCGCGCCCGTCACTCTTTCGAGCCGCAGCGGTCGAGGGGTTGTCGAGTTGTGACCGGCTTGTTGGCGAGTTGTGACTAAGGGCCCGCGCCAGAATTATTGTTGACGGTCTTGACGGCGTCTGGACGCGCCTGGCGCGACCGGCTCGCGCTCGAATACTCCCGGTATTATCGGCGCGAGCCGGCGGCGCCAGACACGCCCAGCCACTCGTCAATTTCCGCCACTAATTCTGGCGCGGGCCCTGACCGGCGGGGTCAGGCCCTGGTGATCAGCACGGTCCCCGCGATCACGAGCGCCAGCCCGATCAGCCGGCCCGGGCTGATGGCAACTTGGTGCACGCCAAACCAACCGAGCCGGTCGACCAAGATGGAGATCACCAGCTGGGCGCCGACGAGGAGCGCGACGACGGCGCCGGCGCCGAGCGTCCGCACGGCGATCAGGCCGACCGTGACCACCGCCGCGCCGCCGACGCCGCCGACCAGCTCCGCGAGCCGAACCGACCCCAGACCCGACAAGCGGCCGGGATGCCCGGCGACCAGAAGCAGGATCCCGACGACCACGAACGTAATCGCGACACTGACGAACGCGGCGCCGAAATCCCCGACGCGATTCGACAACGCCGAGTTGGCGGCGGGTTGCAGACCCACCAGCAGTCCGGCGGCAATCGCTAGCGAAACCGCGGTCGCACGGCTCATGGAGGTCGGTTCCGCGCGCGCCCGCGACTTCCTGCCCGGGTCATTTATGCTCGCCCGGTGCCGCCGGCCGCCGAGCTCGAACTCACCACCTTCGACCACACCGACGCGTCGCTCCGCGGCGCGCGGTACCGCCAGGCAATGGCGCATCTACGGTCTGGACAAACTGCCGCTGAAGCTAGTGGTTGAACGAGAGGAGTAGTCGAGTGGCCTACGAGACGATCACGTGGGAGCGGACGGGCACAGTCGGGCGGCTGACCCTGAACCGCCCGGACAGCCTCAACGCGTGGACGCCCGAGCTCGGCGTGGAGCTGCGGACGATCATCGAGCGGGACGCCGCCGAGGAGTCGGTCAGGGCGGTGCTGATCACCGGCGCCGGACGCGGCTTCTCCTCGGGCGCCGACCTCAAGGCCGGCTTCGACACCGCCGAGGACGGCATGCCCGACGTCTACAAGGAGCTCCACGACATCTACCACCCGGCGATCGCCGGCGTGCGGCGCCTCGAGAAGCCGGTCCTCGCCGCGGTCAACGGCCCTGCGGTCGGCATCGGCTGCTCGCTCGCGTTGGCCTGCGACCTGATCATGGCCGCTGAGTCGGCCTTCTTCGGCCTGGCCTTCGTGAACATCGGGCTGATGCCGGACGGCGGCTCGACCGCGTTCGTCCCGCCCGCAGTGGGACGGGCGCGAGCGTTCCAGATGGCGCTGCTCGGCGAGCGCATCCCGGCGCCGCAGGCGCTCGAGTGGGGTCTGGTCAACTGGGTGCATCCCGACGACCGACTGATCGCCGAGGCAGACCAGCTCGTCGAGCGCCTGGCCGCCGGCCCCACCCGCTCCTACGCCGCCTCCAAGCGCGCGCTCAACCAGTTCATCTACGGTGATCTGGACGCCCAGCTCGACCTCGAGGCCGAGCTCCAGCACGCGCTCGGGCGGACCCACGACTTCGTCGAGGGCACCGCCGCGTTCGTCGAGAAGCGGGCGCCCGCGTTCACCGGAGCCTGAGCACCGGTGGCCGACTGGGCCACGGTCTCTTTCTCAACGTCGGTCGCCACTGATACCTCGACGGCGCAGGCCCGCGCTGACCTGCTCGAGGATCGCGTCGGCCGCGGCGACCATCTGACGCACGATCTCACCCGCCGGCCGCTCTTGCACCAGCTCGTGAGCCTGGCCCGCCCACAGGTTGAACGCGTCGGCGTCGCCGCGCTTGCGCGCGGCCGCCCGGAGCGGGCTCGTGACGTGATGGATCTCGGGGTACGCGAGCGGCGCGGTCGCGCTGTGCTCGGACAGGAAGCGGTTGACGATTCCGCGCGCCGGCCGGCCGCTGAACGCCCGCGTCACGCGCGTGGGCGCTCGTTCGGCCAGCAGCGCTCGCTGGGCGTCCGGCGTGGCGGCCTCGGGAGACAGCATCAGCGCGGTGCCGATCTGCGCCGCGCTCGCGCCGGCGCACAGCACGGCGGCCAGCGCCGCGCCGTCCGCGATCCCGCCCGTGGCGATCAGCGGCAGCGACGTGGCGCGCGCGGTCAGGCGAAGCAGCGCGAGCAGCCCGATGCCGCCCTCGTCGGAGCCGTCATCAATGAACGAGGCGCGATGGCCGCCGGCCTCCGCCCCCTGGACGACCAGTCCGTCCGCACCCGCCGTCTCGGCCACGCCCGCCTCCTCCAGGTTGGTGATCGTCACCCAGGCAGCGATGCCGGCGCGGTGCAGGCGCTCGAACACCTCCTGCGCCGGACAGCCGAACGTGAACGAGACCACCACCGGCCGCTCGGCGCAGACCAGCTCGAGCTTGGCCTCCCAGTCGTCGTCATCAAAGCGGGGCTCGCCGAGCTCGACGCCCTGGCGCTCAGCCTCGTGGGCGATCTTGCGCAGGTAGTCGGTCAGGGCGCCGAGGTTGGCCGGTTCGGGCGTCGGCACGAACACGTTCACGCCAAACGGGCCGGTCGTGGCCGCGCGGACCGCGGCGACCTCCTCGCGCACCGCGTCGGCCCGCTTGTAGCCGGCGGCCAAGAACCCCATCCCACCCGCCCGGCAGACCGCGATGGCCAGGTGGGGCGTCGAGGGCCCGCCGGCCATCGGCGCCTGAACGATCGGCAGTTCGAGTGTGCTCAGGTCGAACGTGCCGAGAGCGTAGCGAGCCGGTGATCGCCGTCAGCTGACGGCGACGGCCTGGCGGGCGGCGAAGTTCATCGCCTCGCCGGCCGTGGCGGACTGCCACACCGCGTCGTCGCCCAGCGGGTGGCGGACCGCCTCCCCGGCCGCCACCAGATCGAGCAGCGCCGCCTCGGCGGCGGCCCGGTCGGGCCGGTCGTTTCCCTTCGTCATCAGGGCGGCGACCTCTTGCGTGGTGAGGCCATCCGGGAAGCGCTCGAGGAGCGGAGCCGGGCTCTCGGGGGGCCGCTCGCGATGCACGGTCGGATCGAGGTTCGCAACCAGGATGTCGTACGCCTCGACCGGCTGGAAGCCGCCGGCGACGAGCCGGGTTCCGTTTCGCCCGAACACCACCGAGGGAGCGGTGAAGCGGACCGGGCCGTCGGTGGTCGCCGTCTTGCCCTGCAGCTCGGCAGCCGAGCCCGCGGCGCGGCGGGTCTCGTCCTTATCGGCACGATAGGCCTCGACGACCTCGGGCGCGTCGATCTGTCCGACGATCTGCTCGGGATCGATGCCGGGGACGATGCGGAGCGCCTCGCCGAGGTTTGCGTCGTCGTCGAGCAGCATCGGCGAGTTGAAGTTCGCCAGCTGGAGCGCGCGGAACACCCGCCATTCACTGCCCGGATGCTGCATGCGCACGGCAATCACCGCGCGGCAGGCGCGCGAGGTGGCACTCATGCGCGGCTTGACCTGGGTGGAGAACGGCATCCCGTAGCGCTCGCGGAAGCGCGCCTGGCCGAGCACGCCCCGCAGCGGGGTGTAGCCCCGGCCCTCGTACTGGGCCGCCTCCTCGGTTAACCCGACCAAGACCAGGCGCCAGTCGAGCTGGTCGCCGTAGCGCCACTCGATCACCCGCAAGGCCGGGCTCTCCGAGTAGGCCCAGGGGCAGGCCGGGTCGCTGTAGAGCGTGGTGGAGATCACCTCGTTGATGCCTCAAGTATATGCGCAAGCCGCGCTCCGGCGTCGCCCCCCGAGCCGAGGGCGTCTAGCTCCCGCGTGATCCGGGCCGCGGCGAAGCCGGCCACTCGCAGTGCCGACTCCGCCTCGCAGTGAGCGGTCGGGCCGATGCGATCGCCGGTGAAGATCACGCCGCGCTGCTACCCAGCAGCTCAGCCAGGCGATCCAGCAGCGCCACCTGCCCGGGATTGATCTTTTCGCGGGCAGCGTCGAGGTCGAACCACTCGGCGCGATCCACCTCGGGGATTTCGATCGTCTTCCCCGAATGCGGCGGCCACTCGAACTGACACGTGTTGCTCACGATGCTCGTCGGGTCGAGATCGCCCGGGATCGCCCACGCCCGGACGCGCTTTCCGCTCCTCTGGCGGATCTCGCCCAGCTCGGCAGGGTCGCCGTCGAGAGGCGTGGGTGGGGGCGTTCCCAATTCTTCCTCGAACTCGCGGCGGGCCGCGGCAAGCGGATCCTCCCCGTCCAGGTACTCGCCCTTGGGGATCGACCACGCGCCGAAGTCGCGATTCGTCCAGGCCGGGCCGCCCGGATGGACGAGTAGCACCTCGAGGTCCGCGCCGTGCCCGCGGTGCAGGAGGAGGCCGGCGCTGCGCCGCGAGCCCACGGCGCGATCAGCCCCCGCGCGTGGTGACGGCCAGACCCACGCCGACCGCGATCAGCATCGCTCCGCCGGCGCCGGTCGTCGCCTCCAGCCGGCGCGAGGAGCGCCCCCAGACGCCGCGACTCACCACGAACACGACGCTCGGGCCAGGGATCAGGATCAGGATGTAGACCGTGAGGAGGAACTCGAGCAGGTGGCGCGTGGGCAGCATGACCGCCTCCCATCCTAACCGGGCTTATTTGAGGTGGAACAGCTCCTTCAGCGCCGGTCCCATCGCCTCCGGCTGCGGCATCCGGCGCATTCCTACGGGCATGTAGAACAGGTCGTAGGTGAAGCGCCAGACGTAGTCGCCGGTCTTCATCGCGTTCTCATCCCGGAGGAAGGTCACGTTGCGGCTGGCGTCGTCGAACGCGTCGTAGGCGCCGAACCCCGTCCTTATGCCCGGCCTTCCAGGGACGTAGCGCTCGATGGTGCCCTCCGCCTTGCCGAGGAGCTGGCGGAAGCGCGCGCTCGCTCCGGCGCCGAGCTTCTGGTCGACCACAAGGTCCTGGATCAGGTGGGTCAGCTCACCATGGAACACCTGTGGGTCGACGACCAGCGCGGGGTCGATGATGTCCTCGGTCGCGAGCGCTGGGTCGATGATTCCCCTCCCGGAGGCCACGGCCTCGTCGAAGAACTTGGCTCCTTTCTCGACCTTCGGCACGGTGATGAGCTTGATCCCACGCTTCTTGGCGAGCTTGATAAGCGCGCTGCGGAGGTTCGGCCTGCGCATCCGGGCGGCGATCTCCCAGGCGTCGGCCATCACGTCCGCCCATGCGTCGGCATCACGGAGCGCCGCCATGTGCTTGTCGACGAGCCCGAGGATCTCGCGATTGAAGGGGGCGTTCTTGAAGGTGGGATCGGCCTCGCGCAGCGCCGCCTTGACCAGGTCCCACCGCTCGGGCATGTTCCCCCTGATCGCCGAGAACCGCTTGAGCGCCGCCGCCCGGGCGTCGGTCTTGTTGAGGAACCCGAATGCCGTGTCCTTGATCTTCGGCACCGTGCTGGCCGCCTTTGCCCCCTTCGCCGCCTTGGCCCCTCCCTCCTCGGCCGCCTCGATGTCGTCGAGCGCCTGGTCCCCGAGTTTGAGATCGCGCTGGCCGGCCTTTTGCCCGATCTCGTTGAGCTCTTTGACGACCACGCTGGTGTCGTCGCCGACGTCGGACAGGGCCTTCAGCTTGCGCGCCTTGTTGAGCGCGGTCACGAGCACGATCGGCTCGAGGCCCAGCGAGACGAGCGACAGGATGAAAGGCGTCAGCGACGGCTCCTCGGTCGCCAGCGAGTGGGCGATGTCCAGGTCGGTGTCCGAGAGCATCTTCTGGCGCGAATAGACCTCCCATTCGTGAACGGCCGTGTACGCGGCGAGGCTCACGCTCGCCATGCCCGCGGCGATCCCGAGCGACGTCCCGCCCGAGGGGAAGAACGTGACCAGCGCGAGCAGGAGCGCGCCGAGGACGAGCCACTTCGAGTCGCCGCTGTTTTCGTCGGCCAGGTCGTTGGCGACCCCGTCGCGGAGCGAGTCCTTGGGGATGAACATGTTCGCCTTGGTCATCGCGACCACCGATGGGATCGACAGCGGCGAGAGATCCCCGCCGTGGATCTTGTCCCGGGCCTCGAAAATGTCGCCAATCTTGGGCAGCACCTGCAGGAGGACGGCTCTCATCTCGTCGTCCACCGAAGTCGTGTCGAGGTCGCCGAGGTCCACCTTCATGATGTCTCCTCCGTGGCGGTAGGCGGTGAGCACCGGCTGAAGCTGCTCGGCCTCGATCCACATCTGCCGGAACTTCGCCTTCTCGGCGTTCGCCTCCGCCTGCTTCTTCAGCATCGCCTCAGCCTTCGGCCCTTTCATGTTGATCGGAACGTCGAGCGCGGCCACACCGGCCTCGTGCTCGAGCTGTTCGACCAGCTTGCGCTGGCGCTTCAGCACGCGGACCGTGTCGGCGAGGTCGAACCGGGCATGGACGTGCGCCTTCGTGTCCACGTCGGCGCTCACCTTCAAGTCCTTCAGGACGTTGGAGACCTCGTCCCCGAGCCGGGCGTCGGTGCGGGCGAGCCGGCTGGCGGCGCTACGGGCCGACTGGACCGGGATGCCATAGCTGCGCAGGACGTGCTCGATCTCCGTCAAACTCCCGTCGAGCATCGCGTACGCCGTCGCGTACGCGTTCTCCAAGAACTCCCTCCGGAACGACTTCTCCCACTCCGCAAAGAACTTCTTGGCGTCGTCGTTGCTGGGATGGCTCGAGATCTCCGCAAACGCCTTCTTGAACGAGTGGTGTTCTCGTATCCCCTCTTCGAGCGCCACGCGGATGTCAAGTCGGTGGATGCCCGGGCTGTCGACTGTGTAGTAGGGCTGCAGCGCCTTGAGGCCCCGGTACTTGGCGACGTACTCGGCCGCCTCGAGCGCCAGCTCATGGGTCCGCCGATCCGACGCTGACGTCGCCTGCGCCTCATACACCTCCTTCCTCCTGCGCTCGATGACGCCCTTGTCGCTGAGCTTGTCGATCTCGTCGATCAGCTCGGCCAGGGGCCGGTTTTTCTTGGTGGAGCGCACCGTGGCGTGGATCGGCGGCGGCGACCCAACGAGGTACACCGTGACCGGCCGTGGCGGGTCCTTCTGTGGCACCGGCTGCCGGGCCAGCTTCTGCATGTAGTTCCCGAAGCCGCGGTTCCCGAGCGCCAGGCGGACCCGGTCGAGTCCGACCGGGTCCCTAGCGGCAGGCGTCGGGGGCGGCGCCGCCGGCCCGGCCGGCAAGCGCGTGAGCCTGCCTGCGCGCGCGTTCGAAGCCGCCTCGTCCGACGGCCGGGCGATGCGGCGAGAATCGTGAGCCGCCGCCGTCACGGGACGATCCTATATCGGTCGGGCCGCCACGACCGGCCGATTCGACGCCGCTGGTCACCAAGTGTTCCTCGATGATCACCGGCCTGCGGGTCACGTCAAGCCGCCAACGCCTCATGCTCACGCTCCTCGGTTCGGGGAAGACGGATCGCCTCGGGATCGGCCGGCTCGCGCAGCAGGAACCCGGCGATCGCCGCGCCGGCCAGAGCGAATGCCGTGCCTACGTGGTAGGCGACCGCGAACCCGTTGGTCACGGCCAGCGCGCTGCCGGTCGTGTCGCCGGCCTGACCGGCGGCGATCGTGCTCAGGATGGCCAGGCCGAGCGCGCCGCCCACCAGCCGGGAGCTGTTGAGCAGCCCGGAGGCCACGCCGCTTTGCCGGCGCTCGACGCCCTGCATGGCCACGATCGTGGCCGGCACGAGCGTGAGGCCCATGCCCAGGGCGGACAGGACCGCCCCGAGGAGCACCGTGTTCACGTACGTCCCGCCGGGCGAGACGCCGCTCAGCAGCATCATTCCGGCCGCCGAGGTGAGCATGCCCGTGGTGATCACCCGGCGCGGCCCGAATCTGGCGACGATCCGCGGAGCGAGCGTCGACGCCGCGAAGATCGACAGGGTCATGGGCAGGAAGCCGAGGCCGGCCTCGATGGCGTCGTAGTGGAGCACCTGCTGGAGGTACAGGGTCAGGAAGAACCAGCCTGGGAACTGCGAGGCGTACAGCAGCAGTACCACCGAGTTGGCGGCCCGCAGGTGCCCGATCCGGAAGATCGAGAGCGGGACCAGCGGCTGCTCGGCAACACGCGCCTCGACGTACAGGAAGGCCGCCAGCAGAGCCAGGCCGGCCAGGATCGGCGCGACCACGCCGGAGTTGCCCCAGCCGAGCGTGTCGGTGCGGACGATCCCGAACGTCAGCGTGACCAGGCTCGCCGTGACCAGCACCGCGCCGGTGACGTCGAAGTGCCGGTTTCCGTCGACCCACGCCGTCGCCGGGATAACGCGCAGACCGAGCGCCACCACGATCGCACCGAGCGGGACGTTGACCGCGAAGATGGCCGGCCAGCCGAAGCCCTGGGTGAGGACGCCGCCCAGGAGCGCGCCCGAGGACGCGCCCAGGCCGCCCACGGCGCCCCATGCCGCCAACCCGCGGTTGCGCTCGCGGCCCTCGGGCAGCGTGGAGGTGATGATCGACAGCGTGGCCGGCGAGAGCACGGCGCCGCTCAGCCCCTGCAGGCCGCGGGCGCCGATCAGCAGCCCGCGCGAATCCGCCAGCGCGCACAGCAGCGAGGACGCCGCGAACAGCGCAGTGCCGGCCAGGAACACCCGGCGGCGACCCAGCAGGTCGGCCGAGCGCCCGCCCAGCATGAGGAAGCCGGCGAACGTGAGCGTGTAGGCGTTGACCACCCACTGCAGGCCGGTGGTCGAGAAATGGAGCCCGGTCCGCATCGAGGGCAGCGCGACGTTGACGATCGCCACGTCGAGGATGACCATGAACTGAGCCAGGCAGACGACGAACAGCAGCGCGTTCGTCGAGCGGGGGAGTCTTGGTTTGGGGGCTGTGGTTGCGTTCACATGGGACACTGTGCAACAATCCTTATCCAGGTACAAGAGAGGGGTTTATCCTGGTAGTCGAACTCACACCTAAGCGATCTCATGCTTCTTCCAACGGCGCGGGCTCCGGTGTCGTGAGGTCCGCCAACGGCGCCGGCCCCGATGCCGTGCGGTCGGTCACAAACGGCGAGCGGCGCCGGCATGAGCTGGCCGATTTCCTGCGCACCAAGCGCGCGAGCCTGCAGCCCGAGGACGTGGGGCTACCCGATGGCGGGCGCCGCCGCACCCCAGGACTGCGGCGCGAGGAGGTCGCACTGCTGGCCGGCGTGGGCACCACCTGGTACACGTGGCTCGAGCAGGGTCGCGACGTGCGGGCCTCGCTGGAGGTGCTCGAGGCGGTCTCGCGGGCACTGCGCCTCAGCCCGGCCGAGCGAGCGCACGTGATCCTGCTGGGGCGAGGCGAGCAGGCGCCGCCGTGCAAGGCGCCGGCCGAGGAGGTCTCGCCCACGCTGCGCCGGCTGGTGGAGAACCTGGGCCCGGGGCCGGCCTACCTGCTGGGCCGCCGATGGGACTACCTGGCCTGGAACAAGTCGTTCGAGCGGGTATTCAGCTGGGAGCCGGGCTCCGTGCCGCTCTCCCGCAACCACGTGTGGCTGTGGTTCATGGATCCCGCCCGCCGCACGCTGTGCTCCGGCGACTGGGCGGCCAGTGCGCGTCTGCTGGTGGCCAAGTTCCGGGCTGACAGCGCCAGCAACATCGGCGATCCGGCCTTCGAGGAGCTGATCTCCGCGCTCGAGTCCTCGAGCCCCGAGTTCCGCAAGCTGTGGAAGCGCCACGAGGTGGCGGGCAGCGGCGAGGGTCGCAAAGAGCTGGTCCATCCGCTGGTCGGCCCGCTCACCTTCGACCACGCCGTGTTCCGCCACGGGGACAGCGGCGCGCAGCGCCTGATCCTCTACACGCCCGCGTGCGAGTACGACACCCGGGCCAGGCTGGAGCGGCTGCTCGAGCTCGAGGAGCCGGCGCTGGAGCGGGCGCTCGCCTGAGCCGGGCGCCCGCCGTTACCTCTGTCACGTCTCTGTCAGGGCGGTCTTCACTACCTCTTAGGGCGGCTTGACGTTGCTCTGCCGGCGCCTTGATGGGATCACGGCATGACCACCCAAGCGCCCCTCATCCCGTCCGAGTGGGCCGCCGAGCAAACGACCGCCCTCGAGACGGGCGCCATCGATCCAATCGTCGACTCGCTCGGCTTGCTCGACCATCGCACCCGTCAGCGCGCGATCGGCCGGCGCCTGGCCCCCTTCGGCCATTACCTGATCGTCGCGCAGTACGGCGAGGAGTGGCTGGTGCCGATCGACTCCAACGTGACGCACATCGGACGCGGGCTCACCGCCGACGTGCGGATCGAGGACCAACGCGTATCACGTAGCCACGCGATCCTGGTCCGCCACGGCCACCGCACCCGCCTGCTCGACAACCGCAGCGCGAACGGAACGTTCGTGAACGGGCGGCGGATCATCGCCACCAACATCGTCGATGCGGACGTGATCCGCATCGGGCCGGTGGTGATGACCTACGTCCAAGTGACGTAGCCGTCCACAGAGTGATGCAGAGGTCCCGAGAGCCCGCACCGCGTCCCGCCCCCTGATCGGCGGCGGAGACGCGGTGCGAGGCGGGGACCGGGTTTGGTCGCAGTCCTTAATGAGCCTGAGGCGAGGCGGTGCGCGGCCGGGTGCGCCGGGCCGGCGCGAGCGGCGCCGCTGCGCACCGCGCCCTCGAGTGCCGTGAGCGGCGTGGCGATGCCCTCGAGCCGCCGGCGCTCGGCCTTCACCCCGAACACGATCTCGGTCAGGCCGCCGACGATGGTCTTCTGCAACCACCAGGAGGGCTACCCGTTCCGGGCGACGGATCCACGCCGTCGGCCGGGGTTTAGGCTGCGATCGCCCTTCCACTGTGGCCTGCTCCAGTTCCCCCGCACCGATCCCGCGGTCACCATGCTCGTTCAGAGCAGAGACCAGTGCTTGCTGAGCCGCCGGCACGGCGCGCCGGCGCATCGCTGGTCGGCCCTGGCCGGCTTTCTCGAGCCGGGCGAGACCCCGGAGGAGGCGGTGGTCCGCGAGGCTCGCGAGGAGACAGGCGTGGAGGTTACCCGCGTGCAGTACGTGGCCTCGCAGCCGTGGCCGTTCCCGGCCGCGTTGATGATCGGCTTCTGGGCGTTCGCCGATTCGGCCGCCGGTGGCGCGCTCGCGCCGGACGGCAAGGAACTG
Source organism: uncultured Solirubrobacterales bacterium (assembly GCA_963743345.1). Taxonomy (GTDB): domain Bacteria; phylum Actinomycetota; class Thermoleophilia; order Solirubrobacterales; family Solirubrobacteraceae; genus Palsa-465. Next base: position 461 of record CAVUPW010000020.1, on the reverse strand, counting down.
GTCGAGGTTCGCTGGTTCGAGCGGGAAAAGCTGCGGGCCGCGCTAGCCGACGAGCGGATCGTCCTACCACCACCGGGGACGATCGGCAACTTCCTGATTTCGACCTGGCTGGCCGCCGGTTAGGACCATCATCGTCGCGAGACTCGTAAGGTCACCGAGCGCCCGGCGGTCTCGCGAGGCCGTGCGCTGACGGTAGGCGGACTTCGAACGTGGTCAGTTCTCGGCGCCGCGGAGCGTGCGGACCACCCGCCGGTGCTCGCGCATGGTCTCCATGCCGTCCACGCCTGGCTGCCGCCCGAAGCCGCAGTACATGGCCACGCCGAAGTCGCCCAGGTAGCGCGATGCCGTGGCGTGGCGGCGCTTCAAGCCCGCCTCGCCGTCGATCGGCAGCACGATCCCCTGTCTCCTGCACGACCTCGACGCCGGGGTTGGGGCGGACGAGCTGCTCGCGCTCGTAGCCG
>CAVUPW010000019.1:0-31778 GCA_963743345.1 uncultured Solirubrobacterales bacterium | reverse complement strand
CGTCACTTCAGCTCCACCGTGGCGCCGGCCTCCTCGAGGTCGGCCTTGAGCTTGTCCGCCTCGGCGCGATCGATGCCCTCCTTGACCGCCTTGGGCGCCTCGTCGACCAGCGCCTTGGCCTCCTTCAGGCCCAGGCCGGTAGCCGCGCGAACGACCTTGATGACCTGGATCTTCTTGTCGCCGGCCGCCTGGAGCACCACGTCGAAGGCCGTCTGCTCCTCGGCCTCCTCGCCGCCGCCGTCGGCCGCGGCAGCCGCCGGCGCCGCCGCCGCGACCGCGGTGGCCGAGACGCCGAAGGTCTCCTCGAGCGCCTTGATGCGCTCGGACAACTCGAGCACCGAGATTGACTTGAGCTCGTCGATCCACTCTTGGGTGGTGGGCATGCTTCCTCCTTACGCGCCGGCTTCCTCGTGCGGCGCTACGTCTTCGTCAGTTTCTCCTGGCGGTGGCGAGGCTCCAGGCTCCGCCTCCACCTCCACGATCGGTTCAGTCGGGGTCTCGGTCTGCGGCTCCGCAGCGGCAACAGGCTCAGCGACGGCCGCCGGCTCGGGCTCGGGCAGGTCCTGGACATCGGGCGCCGCCGTGGTGTCTGGCGTGGCGGCGGCGGTCGGCTCGTCGGCACGCTGCTCCTCGGGCGTCGGCTCGGCGGCAGCCTCGGCAGCGTCGGCCTGCTCGGCAGCGTCGGCCAGCTCGGCAGCGTCGGCCAGCTCGGCAGCGTCGGCCACCGTCGGCGCCGATCCGCTCACCAGCCCCTTCTCGGCGATCTGCTGAAGCTGGATGGCCAGGCCGGCAATCAGCGCGTTCAGTCCACGGACAAGCCCCGTGATCGGCGCGGCGATCGTTCCGACCAGCTGCGCGTGCAGCACCTCCCGCGCCGGGAGGCGGGCGATCGCCCGTACGTCCTCGGCACTCAGCGCGGTCGTGTCCATCAGGCCGCCCTTGAACTCCAGCGTGCGCATCACCCGAGCGGCGTCGTTCAGCGCCTTGGCCGCCACCGCCGCGTCTCCCGAGACGAAGGCCAGCGCGGTCGGGCCGGTGAGCATGGCCTTCAAAGCCTCGGCGCCGGCCTCGTCGGCCGCCCGCTCGGACAGCGAGTTCTTGACCACGCGGAAGCGGGTTCCGGAGTCGCGCAACCGGACGCGCAGGTCGGCGGCCTGCGCCACCGTTATCCCGCGATAGTCGACCGCGAACACCGCATCGGCCGATCTGATCTGGTCGGCGATCTCCTCTACGACTGCTGCCTTTTGATCTCGGTTCATGGTCGCCTCTCAAAACGAGCAACGCCCGCGCGATCGGCGGGCGTCGAACCTAGGAGCCAGGCTCCCGAACTCGAGGCTCCGCCTGCTCCGGACTTACTGATCGCCGGAGGTCTCGGGCGTGCTTTCGGTACGGAGTCTACGCCGCTACGGGCTCCTGGACGATGTCCCGCGTCCGGGTGGGATCCACCTTGACCCCAGGGCCCATGGTGGTGGCCACCGTCACCGTTCGGATGTAGCGACCTTTGGCCGCCGAGGGCTTGGCCCGGATCAGCTCCTCGATCACCGCCGCATAGTTCTCGAGCAGCTTGCGGTCCTCGAACTCGCGCTTGCCGATCACCAGGTGGACGATCGCGTGGCGGTCGGTTCGGTACTCGACCTTGCCCGCCTTGGACTCCTCCACGGCGCGCGCCACGTCCATCGTCACCGTCCCCACCTTGGGGTTCGGCATCTTCCCAGCCGGGCCCAGGATCCGGCCCAGGCGGCCCACCACCGGCATCAGATCCGGAGTGGCGATCGCCACGTCGAAGTCGTCGAAGCCCTGCTGGATGCGCTGGGCCAGATCCTCAGCCCCGACCACGTCGGCCCCGGCTTCCTCGGCCTCCCGCGCCTTGTCGCCCTGGGCGAACACCGCGACCTTGACCTCCTTGCCGAGGCCGTTGGGCAGCGCCACCGTGCCGCGCAGCTGCTCGTCGGCGTGCCGGACGTTCAAGCCGGTGCGGACGTGGACCTCGACCGACTCGTTGAACTTCACGCGCGCGAGCTGCTTGATCAGCGCGATCGCCTCCGCCGGCGAGTACTCGCGCTCGCGGTCGTAGCGCTTCTTCGCCTCGTCGTATGTCTTTCCGTGATGAGCCATAAGCGCTATACGACCTCCACACCCATCGAGCGGGCGGTGCCCGCGATGATCTTCGCGGCGGCATCGATGTCGCCGGCGTTCAAGTCGTTCATCTTCTTCTCGGCGATCTGGCGCAACTGCTCCTGGGTGATCCTCGCCACCTTGGTGCGGTTGGGCTCGGCCGAGCCCTTCTCGAGGTTCAGCGCCTGCTTGATCAGCACCGCGGCCGGCGGGCTCTTGGTCACGAACGTGAACGAGCGATCCTCGTAGACGGTGATCACGACCGGGATCACCGTGCCGAGGTCGCCCTGCGTCTGGGCGTTGAACGCCTTGACGAACTCCATGATGTTGACGCCGTGCTGTCCGAGCGCCGGCCCCACAGGCGGCGCCGGCGAAGCCTGGCCGCCCACCGCCTGCAGCTTGATCTGAGTCAGAACCTTTTTCGCCATCTAGATCTTCTTCACCTGATCGAATCCCACCTCGACCGGCGTCTCCCGGCCGAAGATCGACACCAGCACCTTGAGACGCTGGGCATCCTCGTTGACCTCGGAGATCTCGCCCGAGAAGTCAGACAGCGGCCCCGAGATCACCTTGACCGACTCGCCGATCTGGAACGTGGCGCGACTGCGCGGTCGCACCTCCTGCTCGCGGTGGAGCAGGCGGTTGACCTCGTCCTGCGTGAGCGGCACCGGCTCGTTGGAGGCTCCCACGAAGCCGGTCACTCCGGGCGTGCCCTTGACCAGCGACCAGGAATCCTCGTTCAGGTCCATGTTCACGAGCACGTAGCCCGGCATCGTCCGCTTCTCGACGGTGACCTTCTGGTTGTCCTTCATCTCCGAGACGGACTCGGTCGGCACCACGATCTGGCGGACCGCCTGCTGCTGCCCGAGCGAGACGATCCGGTGCTCGAGGTTGTGCTTGACCTTGTTCTCGTGACCCGAGTATGTGTTGACGACGTACCAGCGAAACATTCTGATCCTAAGTTAGGCCCTCCCAGGCCGCTTACTTCAAGACGAAACTGACCACGTGCTGGGAGACCAGGTCCGCCAAGCCGAGGAACGCCGCGGCGACGATGACGAACCCGATCACGACTCCCGTGGCCTGCATCACCTGACGACGATCGGGCCACTGTACCCGTTGCAGCTCGCGCCAGCTTCCTTGCAGGAACCCGATGAGCCGCTCGAAGATCCCGGGACGAGCCTCGACGTGCGCCGGGCCGCCTGCGGCAGCTTCGGCAGCGCCGCCACTGCCACCGACCCCTGCGCGGCCCCGCCCGGCGCGGCCGGACGGAGCGATGGACTCCTCGACCTCGAGCTCGAACTCCTCCTCGTCGGCCTCATCGTCCGGCTCAGGCTCGAGCGGCCGCCCGACCGCGAGCTGCTCCTCGGCGAGCTCGACGTCCGGGGTGGCGTGCTCGAGCGGATTCGGCGCGCCGTTCTCCTCGGGCTCGAGCGCCGGCGACGGCTCGTGCGTCACGGTCGGAACGCCGGGGAGAACGCCGGGAACGCCCGAGCGATCGCCAGACTCGCCCTGTCGCGGGCTGTCCGCCTGCGGGGGCCGGCGAGGCCGCCGATCTTTGGCACGTTTGCGGTTCCGAGCCACGGATCGCTCCGGTCAGCTCAGCGCGTTTCGCGGTGCGGCGTGTGGCGGCGGCACCACTTGCAGTACTTGCGCAGCTGGAGCCGCTCCGGGTTGTTCCGCTTGCTCTTGTTGGTCTGGTAGTTGCGGCGCTTGCACTCCTCACAAGCGAGGGTGGCAGCGATGCGAACGTCTCCACGAGCCATGTACGCGCTTCCGTCTGAGGGGTCAAGGGTCCGGCCACCGGACCGCGGGCGCAGAAACGAACGCCGCCCGGCGCCGGCCCTCAGTGTAGCGACAGGACGCCACTGTTCGGCGAGCTCGGCGGGCGAGACCCGCGCTACTCGGCGAGCTCCACCGGCGAGACCTCCAGGTCGAGCCAGCGGTCACCGCGCAACACCCGGATCGCCATCGGATGGCCGATCGCCCCGTGGGTCATCAGCCGCTGGACGTCGTCCACGCGCTCAATCGGCTGCCCGCCCAGCTCGACGATCAGGTCCTCCGCGCGCAGGCCCGCCCGCTGGGCCGGACTCCCTGCCGAGACCTCGATGATCTCGACCCCGGCTTGGCGGTCGAGTCGCACCCGCGCATGCGGCGGGAGCGGCCGCGGTCCGGCGGCGATCCCGATCCAGGCCCGGCGCACCCGCCCGTCGCGCATCAGCGCCGCGACGATCTGGCGGGTGGCCGCGTTGATCGGGACCGCGAGGCCAAGCCCGACGCCGGCCACCGCGGTGTTGATCCCGATCACTCGCGCCGAGCTGTCCACCAGCGCTCCGCCCGAGTTGCCGGGGTTCAAAGCCGCATCGGTCTGGATCACGTTGTCGATGTGGCGCACGGTCCGCCCGGCCCGGGCCGGCAGCGAGCGTCCCAGCGCGGAGACCACGCCGGCAGTGACCGACCCGGCGAACCCGTTCGGGTTGCCGATCGCCACCACCAGCTGGCCGACGCGCAGCTTCTCGGCCTCGCCGAGCGCGGCCGGGGTCAGCCCGTTCCCATCGGCCCGCAGGACGGCCAGATCCGACAGCCGGTCGACCCCGACCACGCGCCAGCTCAGCTCGCTCCCGTCCACGAAGGTGGCACGGCCGGTGCGACCCGGTCCGGCCACCACGTGCGCCGAGGTGAGCAGGAAGCCGTCGGGGGTCAGCGCCACCGCGCTGCCGGCGCCGGCTGGGACCTGTCCGCCCCGGCCACGGCGCATCACGCGCAGGTTGGCGACGCTCGGCGCCACCCGTTCGGCCACGTCGACCACCACCCGCGAGTAGGCGTCGAGCGCCTCGGCCTCACGTGCCTGCGCCTCGTCCTCGTATTGCTCTGCCGTCGTGCTCATGACAGCGCGACCGTGACCGTGCGCTCCTCCGTGCCGCGGACGATCTGCAGCTCGAGCCGTCCTTCCGCGCCGGCGCCGTCGAGCGCCTCGTACAGGGCATCCATCCGGTCGAGCTCACGCCCGCCGGCGGCCACCATCAGGTCGCCGCGCTCGAGGCCGGCCCGGTCCGCCGCGCTGCCGCGCTCGACCGCGCGGATCAGGATGCCGTCGCGCTCGGGCAGGCCAACCGCACGACGAAGGCGCCGGGCAACGCGGGGCGGGGCGATCGCCACCCCGAGACGGACCCGCCTGGGCGACTCCCCGCGGCTCAGCTTCTCCACCCGCTCCCGGGTGGCGCCGTCGGCCGGGATGGCCAGGATGAGCCCCCCGTCGGTGCGGATCGAGTTGACTCCGAGCAGCCGGCCGGCGCGGTCGATCAGCGGCCCGCCGGACGACCCGCGGGGCAGCGGCGCGGTGTGTTCGATCGCAAACCCGATCCGATGCCGGCGCGGGCCACGGATGCTGCGCGCGGTCGAGGATACGAAGCCGGGCGTGACCCGCAGGCCGCGTCCGCCCGGGTTGGCGAGGGCGAGCACGGAGCGACCGATCGGCAGCGACCCGGCATCCTCCTCCGCCCACTGGAGCGGCTCGATCCCTCCCGTGTCGGCCTCGATCACGGCCAGATCGAGATCCACGTCGCTGGCCAGGACGCGGCCGGTCTCGCGCCGGCCGTCGTCGAAGGTGACCGTCACCTCGTCGCCGCGGAGGTTGTGGGCGTTGGTGAGGATCCGGTTCGCCTCGATCACGAACCCGGAGCCGCGCCCCCAGCCTTGCCCGAGGCCGATCACGGCCGGCCCGTAGCGCTCCACCGCGCCCTGAATCGTGCCTTCCAGCTCTTCTAGTACAGACATCGTTCCTGCTCCTATCGTTCCTGCTCCTACTGACTTGCAATATGCAAGTGACAACTGTACCACGCAGTAGGATCTGGGGTGATGAACGAAGCCTTGGCCGACGCCCTGACCACGATCGGCGACCGCTGGACGCTCTTGGTGATCGCCGCCCTCCTGGACGGCCCCCGGCGCTTCGGGGATCTGCAGGCCGACGTCGATGGGATCGCGCCGAACGTCCTCACCCAGCGCCTGCGCCAGCTCGAGCGAAACGCGCTGGTAGTGGCGCGCCCGTACTCCGAGCGCCCGCCGCGGTTCGTCTACGAGCTGACCGCAGCCGGACAGGAGCTGGCCGGCGCCCTGCGCCTGATCGCCGGCTGGGGCGCCCGCAACACCGAGGGCGCCACTGCCCCTCGCCACGCGGTGTGCGACACGCCGATGGAGGCGCGCTGGTGGTGTCCGACCTGCGAGCGCATCGTCGAGGACGACGAGGACGAGCTCGAGTACGCCTGAGTCCGGGAGTGCCGGACTCCATTCGCCCAGGATCTGGGCCTCGCTCCGCTCGGCGGCTCCCGTTTGAGAAGGCTCTCACGACTCTCACGACCTGGCCTCGGCGCGCATCGGGAAGTGGAGAATGCGCGGATGCTGCGCCTGGTAGGCATAGTGATCTCGATCGGGCTCGCCGACTCCCTGAACCCGAGCACGATCGCGCCGGCGCTCTACCTGGCCACCGGGGAGCGGGGCCGGGAGCGGGTGGCAGAGTTCACCTTCGCGGTGTTCGCCGTGTATTTCCTGGGCGGCGCGGCGATCGCAGTCGGCGCCGGCCAGCTGATCCGCTCGCTCCTGCCCCACCCACGCCACCACATCGCGAACATCGTCGAGGTCGCGGTCGGCGTGGCGATGATCAGCGCGGCCGGAATGCTGTGGCGCCACCGCCACCGGCTGGCGCTCCGAGAGCCGCCGGATTTCGACCCGCACGGGCGCTCGAGCTGGCTGCTGGGCGCCTCGATCGTCGCGTTCGAGCTGCCGACCGCGTTCCCTTACTTCGCGGCGATCGCCGCGATCGTGGGAGCGGACGTTGATGCGCCCGGCGATCTGCTGCTGCTGATGCTGTTCAACCTGTGTTTCGTGCTGCCGCTGCTCGGCATCCTCGCGACGCTGACGTTCGCGCCCGACCGGAGCGACCGCCTCCTGTGCGCCGGTCGCGGATTCCTCCAGCGACACTGGCCGTCCGTGTTCGCCGGCCTGGCGCTGGTCGCCGGCGTGTTCGTGGTGCTGCTGGGCGTGACTGGCCTCGGGGCAAGCCATAGCCACTTCCTGCGACGGCTGCACCGGACCTTGCATGGATGACCCAGCACGGCCACTAGAGCCGAGACTTATGATCGGGCCGCGATGGCGACGACCGAGCCGCAGGCCGACGTGGTAAGTGCCGAGGATCTCCAGCCGCTGTGGGCGATCGCCGCCGAGGGGCTGACCGCGCCCGGCTTCCCGGACCGGGTGCTCGGGGCTCCCATCGCGTTGCGATGAGCGTCTTCGTCGATCCGACCCGGATCACCCAGCTCCATGAGATCTTGGGCGATGAGGCGAGGCCGATGGTCGGCTCGATGCTGGGCAGCCTGACCGCCGCGATCGACCGCCTCGAGGTCGTGCTCTCCGCGGGCAAGCTCGAGCCGGCGATCCCGGCGGCGCATACCGCGCGCAACGACGCTCTGATGCTGGGAGCGGGCCCGCTGCAGGAGGCGCTCCGCGAGCTCGAGGCGGCCGCGCGGGATGCCGACGAGGCCCGCGCCAGGGCGATGCTCGAGCGCGTCCGCGAGGTGTGGCCGCCCACCCGCGACGAGCTCGTCGGCCTCTAGCCCGGCCCCGCGTCTGCAGGAGTTGCGACCGACCCCGGGCCGATTAGGGTCGCGGGAGGACTGGGTCCACATGGCATATATCCCTGCGCGCCATCAAGCTTTCGGTCCGTCATGACGATTAGATCGTCATGGAATCCTTCGCCGCGCGGATCGACGCCGCCCCGGCCCGCGTGCTGGTCGTTGACGACCACGACCTCAATCTGAAGCTGCTCGAGCGGCTGCTCGAGCGCGAGGGCCACGCGGTACGCGCCGTCGACTCGCTGGCCGCAGCCGAGCGCGCGCTGGCCGAGGAGGAGCCGTCCATGATCGTGCTCGACCTAAACCTGCCCGACGGCAGCGGCCTCGAGCTGACCCGAAAGATCAAGTCCGAGCCGCGCACGGCCTCGATCCCGATCGTCGCCTGCACGGCGGCCGTCATGCCGTCCGACGAGGACCGGGCGCGCGAGGCCGGCTGCGACGCGTTCGTGGCCAAGCCGATCGACCTGCGCCACTTCTCGACGGTCGTCTCCTCGATCCTCTCCTAGTGGGCTCTTCCGCCGGTACTGTTCGAGGTCCAGGCCATGGACTTCGAGTTCTCGGATCGCTGCCAGGAGCTGCGCGAGCGCCTGCTCGCGTTCATGGACGAGCGCGTGTATCCCGCCGAGTCGGTCTACGAGGAGCAGCTGCGCGCCTCCGGCAACCCGCACTTCCATCCCCCGGTGATGGAGGAGCTCAAGGCGCGCGCCCGCGAGATCGGTCTGTGGAACCTGTTCCTTCCCCACGAGGAAGAGGGCGGCGCCGCGCTGAGCAACCTGGACTATGCCCCGCTCGCCGAGATCATGGGCCGCAGCCACATCTCGTCCGAGGCATGCAACTGCGCCGCGCCCGACACCGGCAACATGGAGGTGCTCACGGTGTTCGGCTCGGCCGACCAGAAGGAGCGGTGGCTGCGCCCGCTGCTCGACGGTGAGATCCGCTCGGCGTTCGTGATGACCGAGCCCGACGTGGCCAGCTCGGACGCCACCAACATCGAGCTGCGGATCGAGCGCGACGGCGACGAGTACGTCTTGAATGGCCGCAAGTGGTGGGCCTCCGGCGCCCTGCGTGAGCGCTGCAGGATCTTCATCGTGATGGGCAAGACGGATCCGGACGGCCCGCCGTTCAGACAGCAGTCGATGATCCTGGTGGAGCCCGACACCCCGGGGGTGCGGATCGTCCGCAACCTGCCGGTGTTCGGCTACGTCGCCCAGGAGGGCCATGCCGAGATCGTGTTCGAGGACGCCCGGGTACCCGCGTCGAATCTGATCTCAGAGGAGGGCCATGGGTTCCTGATCGCACAGGCGCGGCTCGGGCCGGGCCGCATTCATCACTGCATGCGCTGCCTCGGAGCGGCCGAGCGGGCGCTCGAGCTGATGTGCGCCCGGGCCGCCTCGCGCGTCACCTTTGGGGAGCCGGTCGCGCAGCGGGCCAACGTCCAGGACTGGATCGCCGAGTCGCGGATCGAGATCGAGATGGCGCGCCTCTTGACGCTGAAAGCGGCCTGGCTGATGGACACCGCGGGCAACAAGCACGCGCGCACCGAGATCTCCGCGATCAAGGTGGCCGCGCCGAACGTCGCGCTGCGCGTGGTGGACCGGGCCATCCAGGTGCACGGCGGCGGTGGTGTCTCCGACGACTTCCCGCTCGCGATGATGTACGCCCACCTGCGCACGTTGCGGATCGCCGACGGACCCGATGAGGTCCACAAGCGCTCGATCGCCCGCCGAGAGCTGCGCCGGGTGGCCACGCCCGCGACGGTCGCCGGCTAGCGCCGGGCGGCTAGCCGCGACGGGCGGCCGCGATACGACACCGGCAGCGCTCCCTTGACAGCAATGCAGTGCCGCGGCCGAATTCACCTCGGGGCTGCGGTGGCTGCGCTCGCCTGAATCGGAGCTCATATCCTCTGGCCGTGTCCGCAGGCGACCTCGGCGGCAGGACGTTCCTCATCACCGGAGCCAACACCGGGATCGGCAAGGAGTCCGCGCGAGCCTTGGCCGCTCGGGGCGCCCGGGTGCACATCGCGTGCCGCTCGGAGGCGAGCGGACGCCGGGCGATCGAGGAGATCTCGGCCCAGACCGGCAACCGCGAGCTCGCGCTGCTGTCGCTGGACCTGGGCGACCTGGAATCCGTCAGGCGGTGCGCAGAGACGTTCCTGGCGAGCGGGGAGCCGCTCCACGTCCTGATCAACAACGCGGGCGTGGCCGGCTCGCGCGGGATGACGACGAGCGGCTTCGAGCGGATGTTCGGCACCAATCACGTCGGGCCGTTCCTGCTCACCTACCTGCTGCTCGATCGCCTGCGCGCGAGCGCCCCGGCCAGGATCGTGAACGTGGCCAGCGTGGCGCACTACAGCGCCCCCGGCATCGACTTCGAGGCGGTGCGCAGGCCGACCAGCTCGTTCACCGGCATGCGCGAGTACTCGGTGTCGAAGCTGGCCAACGTGCTGCACGCGCAGGAGCTGTCCCGCCGGCTCGCCGGTGGCGGCGTGATGACCTACGCCCTGCATCCCGGCACGGTCGCGTCGGATATCTGGCGGCGGGTTCCGTGGCCGATCCGACCGCTGATGAAGCGCCGCATGATCTCGCCCGAGCAGGGCGCCCGGACCTCGGTGTACTGCGCAACCTCTCCGGAAGTGGCCGACCAGAGTGGCCAGTACTACGACGACTGCCGGCGCAAGGAGGCGGCCGCCGCGGCCACTGCCGGCCTGGCCGCCGAGCTGTGGCGGCGAAGCGCCGAGTGGACCGAGGCCGGCGGATAGACCGCGATCGCCTGCACGCCCAACGCCACTGCGGTGGCGGCGGCGAAAGCCGGCGCGGTCCCGTAAGGCACGAGCGCCAGCGCGATCACCTGGCTGGCCACGACAGCGCAGCGTAGATCAGGGGTGACACACTGTGGGCATGTGTGACTTGCACCACGACCTTGCTGTCGACCGAGCTCGTCCGCGGGGCCGAGCAGCGACAGCTTGACGGTGCTCGAGCCCGCGTTGACGACGAGGACGCGCAACCGGTGTCTACATGTCGGCCGAGGTGTCCGACGCGGCGCCGGCGGTGGGTCGCGAGGCGGTCGCCGATCCCGGCCACACCCAGTCGCGCACGTCGGGATCGTCGTCCCCGACCTCGCGAGTGTAGGCGCGGTGGCGTATCCGCTCGTCGACCATCTCCTGGCGCAGGGGGGCGGCGCGCTCTCCGAGCCCCTCCACCCGATCGATCACGTCGATCACCAGGTGGAAGCGGTCCAGGTCGTTGAGCATCACCATGTCGAACGGGGTGGTGGTTGTGCCCTCCTCCTTGTAGCCCCGCACGTGGATGTTGTGATGGTTGGCCCGGCGGTAGGTGAGGCGATGGATCAGCCACGGGTAGCCGTGGTAGGCGAAGATCACGGGCCGCGACATCGTGAACAGCGCGTTGAATTCGGGGTGCGGCATCCCATGCGGGTGCTCGCCTTCGGGCTGCAGGCGCATCAGATCGACGATGTTGATCACCCGGACCTTGAGGTCGGGCAGCCGTTCGCGCAGGATGGCCACCGCGGATAGGGTCTCGACCGTGGGGATGTCGCCCGCGCAGGCGAGCACCGCGTCGGGCTCCTCGCCGGCGTCGTTGGACGCCCAGTCCCAGATGCCGAGCCCCCGCGTGCAATGCGCGATAGCCTCGTCCATCGTCAGGTAGTCGAGCGCCGGCTGCTTGCCGGCCACGATCACGTTGACGTAGTGCTTGGAACGCAGGCAGTGGTCGGCCACCGAGAGCAGGCAGTTGGCGTCCGGCGGCAGGTACACCCGGATGATGTCGGCTGACTTGTTCACCACATGGTCGATGAAACCGGGATCCTGGTGCGAGAATCCGTTGTGGTCCTGCCGCCACACGTGGCTCGAGAGCAGGTAGTTGAGCGACGGGATCGGGCGCCGCCAGGGGATGTTCCGTGTCACCTTCAGCCACTTGGCGTGCTGGTTGAACATCGAGTCGACGATGTGGATAAACGCCTCGTAACAGTTGAACAGACCGTGGCGGCCGGTGAGCAGGTAACCCTCAAGCCACCCCTGGCAGAGGTGTTCGGACAGCACCTCCATTACCCGGCCGTCGCGGGCGAGATGATCGTCGATGTCGAGGATCTCCGCCTCCCACGTCCGGTTGGTGACCTCGAGCAGCGCGCCCAGCCGATTCGACGCGGTCTCGTCAGGCCCCATGACCCGGAACCGGTCGCCGTTCAGCTGCATCACGTCGCGCAGCCAGCCGCCCATCACGCGCGTCGCTTCGCTGCTGGTGACCCCCGGAGCTTGCACCTCCACCGCGTAGTCGCGGAAGTCGGGAAGCTCGAGCTCGCGGGTGAGCAGCCCGCCGTTGGCGTGCGGGTTGGCGCTCATGCGCAGATTGCCCTCGGGCGCCAGCTTCGTCACCCCCGGGAACGGCGCGCCGTCCTCGTCGAACAGTTCCTCCGGCCGGTACGATCGCAGCCACTCCTCCAGCAGGGCCAGGTGCCCCGGATTCGTGCGCACCTCGCCGAATGGAACCTGATGTGAGCGCCACGATCCCTCGGCGGGGAGCCCGTCGACCTCCTTGGGGCCGGTCCATCCCTTGGGGGTGCGGAGCACGATCATCGGCCAGCGCGGCCGCTCGGTGTCCGATCCGCTGCGGGCCGCCTCCTGGATCCGGGCGATCTCGTCCAGGATCTCGTCGAGGGTCGCGGCCATCAGCCCGTGCATCTCCTCCGGGTCCGAGCCCTCGACGAACCGGGGCGAGTAGCCGTAGCCCTCGAACAGCGCACGCACCTCGTCGTGGGAGATCCTGGCCAGCACGGTCGGGTTGGCGATCTTGTAGCCGTTCAGATGCAGCACCGGCAGCACCGCGCCGTCGGTCACCGGGTTAAGGAACTTGTTCGAGTGCCAGCTGGCGGCGAGGGGACCCGTCTCGGCCTCGCCGTCGCCCACCACGCACAGCGCGACCAGATCCGGGTTGTCGAGCACCGCGCCGTAGGCGTGCACCAGCGCGTAGCCGAGCTCCCCGCCCTCGTGGATCGAGCCCGGCGTCTCGGGTGCGACGTGGCTGGGAATTCCGCCGGGGAACGAGAACTGGCGGAACAACCGGCGCAGGCCTTCGGCGTTGCGCGCGATGTGCGGATAGACCTCGCTATAGGTGCCGTCCAGATACGCGCTGGCGACCAACCCGGGGCCGCCGTGGCCGGGGCCGGTGATGTAGATCGTGCTCAGGTTCCGCGCCTGGATGGCCCGGTTCATGTGCGCGTAGAGGAAGTTCAGGCCGGGGGTCGTCCCCCAGTGGCCGAGCAGGCGCGGCTTGACGTGCTCGGGACGGAGCGGCTCGCGCAGGAGCGGGTTGTCGAGCAGGTAGATCTGCCCCACGGACAGGTAGTTGGCCGCGCGCCACCATGCTTGCAGGGCGTTCAGCTCATGGTCCGACAGCGCGGCGCGCGGACTTGCTGCGGTTTCGGTCGTCATCGTGCTCCCTTCCCAATACGAACCCTACGGGCTCGCCTCCGATGCTTCGATGGGTGTTATCCGGTCGCCACCCCCGCCAGTCTCACACCGCCTGACGGTCGCGCGACTCGAGAAATGGGGCGAGGTACTTGGCCGCGATCTTCGCCGGCGGCGACCATCTCGCCTCCTCGCTGATCTCCGAGCTCGATCCGTGTCCGCCGGTGACGTGGGCGCTCAGGTAAAGCGGCTTGTCCCCTCCGAGCAGGATCGCCTGAAGCACTGGATGAAACGGCTTGGGCTCCACCGAAGCGCCGGCCATCGAGGCGATCGTCTCGGCGGCGGTATCGGCCTGCTGGGCGGCGATGCCCCCAAACTTGATCGGAAACTCGGTCGCGTCCCCGGCGGCGAACACGTTCTCGAGGCCGCGGACGCGGCAGTGGGGATCGATCGGGATGAAACCGCCGTCCGGTCCTCCCGGCACCCCGGGCATGGACGGTCCGTACAGCTGGGGCAGGGCGATTACTCGGTCGACCTTCAGCGTCCGGTCACCAGGATGGATCGCCACCAGGCCGGGCTCGGGCACCTGGGAATGAGCCGAGGTGAGCGTCGTGATCCCGTTGTCCTTGAGCAGGCGCCCCACCTCGACGCTGACCTTGTCGCCGAATACCCCGAGCGGTGCATCCTCGGGTGTCGCGATCGTGATCGCCACCTCGGTCTGCATGTCGTAGGCCCGCCGAGCGGTCATCAGCGCCAGCTCGTAGATCGGCAGCGGCCAGGGCATGGACGACGGCGCTACGAACGCGATTGAGTGCACGTAGCCGCCCTCCACGTCCTGGATCAAGCCGTGCAGCTGCTCGTCGAGCCGGCTGTCGTCGATCATCAGCCCGTGGCTGAAGGCAGGGCGCAGCCGCGCCCCGGTGGCCAGCAGCAGCGCGTCGTAGGAGAGCTCCTTGCCCTGCTCGGTGTGCACGACGGACATCGCCGCGTCCAGCGACTTGAAGCGATCCTGGACCAGGTCGACTCCAATGTCGCGCGCCAGGTCGGCCAGGGGGTAGGTCTGCGCGGCCGTGTAGCCGAAGGGCTCCTTGACCCGCGCCGGCCGGTTGACGAAGGTCGAATCGGGCGCCAGCAGCGTCGTGCGAATCCGCTCACCGGCCAGCTCCCGCACCGCGAGCGCACCCTCCAGCGCGGCCACGCCGCCGCCGGCGATGAGCACGCCAAACTTCTGGTTGGGTGAGGTGGTCGGGTTCACGCCGTGTCGGGCTCCGCGCGCACTCTAGCGGGGCGTGGCCTCCGCCGCGATCCGCCGACCGGACACCGTCCAGGCACGGATCCGCACCCAGTGCAGCTTCTCGCCGGGCGCCCACTGCTCGACGCCGAGCCCGTCCAGGCGCCGCACGTCGGATGGATTGGTCACCTCCTCGGTCGCGCCGACGATGATCACGCTCCAGCCGCTACGCGTGTCGCGGTCGACCCCGTCCACCTCGAACGCCGCCGTGCTCTGCCGGAGCAGCGCGTGGAACTTGGATCCCGCTGCGGACCGGAACACCACCGACTGCGACGGTTGGTCGAAGGCGTAGTTGACCGGTCGGATAACCGGCGCATCCTTGCCGCTGACGGCGAGCCGGCCGACTCCGTTGGCGGCCAGGAGCTCCAGGCACTCCTCCCGCGACAGATCCCGTATCTCGCTGGTCATGACCTCAACCTACCGGGTTTGGGGTGCGCCCCGGTATCCGCAATGTGTCCGGCCGCCGGCTCCTGTTAGGCGACGTACACGACGGGTAATAAGGCCTTCTCGTGCGCCTCCTGCTCGCCCGGCGGCGCTCCGCCCCGCTGCTCGGTCGGCTTCGGTGCGTTGCTCTCGCTCATGCCTTCCTCCTCGGCTCGGTCGCGTGCTCGACGCGGTGCTACCCGGGGCGGCGCGCGCCCAGTCGGCACCGCCGGGCTCGCGATACATTGCGCCAGATGCGCTTCGTACACACCTGTGTCCGCGTCCGCGACCCCGAGGCGTCGCTGCGCTTCTACGAGGCGCTCGGCTTCGAGCGCCGGGGCCGGCTCAACTTCGAGACCGCCTACAACATCTACCTGGGGCTACCGGGGGACGGCGACACGCTCGAGCTGACGGTCAACCGCGGCCGCGAGGAGCCCTACGACGTCGGGGACGGCTACAACCACATGGCCCTGGTGGTCGAGGACCTGGACGCGACGCTCGCCACGCTCGCCGCGGAGGGGATCGAGCCCGAGAAGCCGCCGTACTCCCCGGGCGGCCGGCCCGAGGTTGGCAGGATCGCGTTTGTCGCCGACCCCGACGGTTACCGCATCGAGCTCATCGACCGCGACTTCCCGACGCCCCGGGACCCCGACTAATCGACTAAGGGCCCGTAGAAGAATTATCTGGCGTTTTGGCGGCGTCTGGACGCGCCTGACGCCGTCAAGACCGTCAAGAGCCGTCAAGACCGTCAACAATTCTGGCGCTGGTCCTCAGAGTCGCGCGCCGGCCGCCGGACGGCACGCTCGGACGCGCAGCGAGGCCAGAAAAACCGCGGCCCGGCCCGCTGCGCGGGAGTAGAGTCCCGCGCACCGACCGTCCGAGAGGAGAGGGCATGTGCGGTCAAGAAGGCGATCCCCGTGCTCGGCCCGGGCACCCACGCGGTGGTGATCGGCGCCGGCGGCCTGGGCCACATCGGCATCCAGTGCCTGAAGGCGATGACGCCGGCCGAGGTCATCGTCATCGACCCGTCCGAGCCGGCGCTGGCCCTGGCCGGCGAGATGGGCGCCGATCAGACCGTTCGCGTCGACGGCAAGCACGTCGACACCGTCAAGGACATCACCGACGGCCTGGGCGCCGAGGCGATCATCGACTTCGTCGGCGAGAAGGGCGCCATCGAGGACGGCATCGCGATGGTCCGCGACGGCGGCTTCTACTACGTGATCGGCTACGGGGAGAACATCGACATCCCGACGATCGACGTGATCTCCCGCGAGATCTCGTTCATCGGCAACCTGGTCGGTACCTACGCCGACCTCGAGGAGCTGATGACACTGACCGCCCAGGGCCAGGTCACCCTGCATACGAGCACGTATCCGCTCGATGCGATCAACGATGCGATGGCCGACCTCGACGGCGGCCGGCTGCAGGGTCGCGGGATCCTGATCCCCGCCGGCGGCTGAGCCGGGATCCGTCTCGGGCTGGATCGGCGAGCGTCACGAGGTGGGCGCAGCCGACCGTTCGGCAGATAACTCGCGCTCCGCGCGAGAAACATGCCAACGTCAAGCCGACGCGCCAAGCCTGCGGCAGTCGGAGCTCAGCCGATCATCGAGGACGATCAGCCCCTCCCCACGAACGGCATCCCGGAGGCCATCACGGTGATCGACAGCACGTTGGCATCGAGCGGCAGCCCGGCCATGTACAGCACCGCATCGCCCACGTGCTCGGCCGACATCGTCGGCTCGGCCCGGATCGACCCGTCCGCCTGGAGAGCGCCGGCCTCGATCTGCCGGGTCATCTCGGTGGCCGCGTTGCCGATGTCGATCTGCCCGCAGGCGATCCCGAGCGACCGTCCCTCGAGGGCCAGCTGCTTGGTCAGCCCGGTCATCCCGTGCTTGGACGCCGTGTAGGCGACCGCGTTCGGCCGCGGCACCTGGGCCGAGATCGAGCCGTTGTTGATGATGCGCCCGCCGCTCGGTGTCTGGCGAGCCATCTGCCGAAAGGCGGCCCGGGCGCACAGGAACGCGCCGGTCAGGTTGGTGGCGAGCGTGCTCGACCACGCGTCCGGCGGATACTCGCCAACCGGCGCGGTGGGGCCGAACGTGCCGGCGTTGTTCACCAGCAGGTCGACCCGGCCGGCGCGGCTCACCACTTCCTCGAACAGGGCCTCGACGCTGGCCGGATCGCTCACGTCGGTGGGCACGGCCAGCGACCCAGGCTCAGCCGGCAGCTCCGACTGCGTCTCCCAGAGCGTCTCCATCCTCCGACCGGCGAGCGCCACCACGTAGCCTGCGCCGGCCAGCCGCCGCGCCACCACCCGCCCGATTCCCGATCCCGCGCCGGTGACGATCGCGACCCCGGAAGTGCTCATGAAGTGGATTCTCCGTTATCTTCGCGCGGCCGTGGATCTGAAACCGCTGTCGAGCACCTGTTGCCCGATGACGTCGCCGTCCGCTCCGCCCGCATGATTCTGCGCGACAACGCGCGCGCGGTCTACCGGCTCGGCTGAAAGCCGGGCGGGTCACGGGGCGACCGTCAGGAAGCGATGAGCGGATCAGCGTCCGGCTCACGAGCCGTCCAGCGCTCCTCGATGCGGCCGAAGTGCCATATCGACAGCGCGATGGCCCAGGTGAGCACGAACAGGCCCGCGATCACGAAGCCGAGCGTGTTCAGGTCAATGCCCGCTGCCCAGCGCCAGAAACCGCCGTGGCTCCCGAGCTTCTGCCCCAACAGCCCTGCGAACTCCACCGTCCCGATCAGGAGCGCGACTAGCACTGACAGCCCGGTGATCGTGATGTTGTAGTAGAGCTTGCGCGCCGGCTTGGAGAACGACCACTCGTAGGCGAAGTTCATGAACGAGCCGTCGATCGCGTCGAGCAGGCTCATGCCCGCGGCGAACAGGATCGGCAGGCAGAGGACCGCGTAGAAGGGCAGCCCGGCGCCCGCCGCGCCGGCGGCAAGGAACAGCAGCGCGACCTCGCTGGCCGTGTCGAAGCCGAGGCCGAAAAGCACGCCGATCGGATACATGTGCCACGACTTCGTGATGGCGCGGGTGAACCGGCCCAGGAAGCGGCTCATGAGCCCGCGCGAGTCGAGCCGCTGCTCGAGCTGCTCCTCGCTGAACCGACCGCTGCGGAGCTCGCGGGCGAGCTTGACGATCCCGACCAGGATGACCAGGTTGATCCCGGCGATCACGTACAGGAACGTGCCAGAGACGGTGGTCCCGATCCAGCCCGTGACCGTGTGCAGCGTCGAGCTGCCGTGCTCCACCGGGCCACTCAGCGTACGGATCCCGATCGCGAACAGGAACGACAGCGCGAACACCACCGTGGAGTGCCCGAGCGAGAACCAAAACCCCACGCTGAGAGGACGCTTGTCCTCGGCCATCAGCTTGCGGGTGGTGTTGTCGATGGCCGAGATGTGGTCGGCGTCCAGTGCATGGCGAAGGCCCAGCATGTAGGCGGTCAGGCCGAGCCCGATCGTGAAGCCGCCGGATGGCCCGAGGTTGTAGTGGTGCGGCGCGACCAGCACGACCAGGATGAAGAAGCCGAGCAGGTGCAGGCCGATCACCGCGCCGGCCATGCCGGCGATCGTGCGCCACTCGCCCGGGCTCAGCCTTCCGTTCATCGCAGCTCAACCTCCGCGACGGAGCCCTCGGGCACGGTTACCACCGGCCCCGCCGTGGTGGCATCCTCCCACACGAGGTAGTCCCCCGCCGGGAGGCTGCCGAAAACCGCGGTCAGGACCGACCGCGCCTGGGCCCGTCGCTCGTGGACGCCGGTGTGGACCCGGCGCTCGCCGCCGTCGACGCGACTTATCTCGATCTCGTGCCCGCGGAAGCGCTCGCTTGGGTACAGCACCAGCGCTCCGCACCCGGCGCCAACGTCGAGCGCGACGCTCGCGCAGGCCGCAGCCGGCGCGAGCGTCCCGTGGTGATGATGTGTTTGCGCGTGCTCCATGGCTCACGCCGCTCCGACCGGGGCGAGCGTTCCGAGCGGGGCGGTCTGGTAGCCGCCCTGCGGCGTCCCCAGGTACGGGAACTGCGAGAGATAGCGCGTGCTGGTCTGGTCAAGCCCGTCGGTGAGCAGCGAGGCCGCGTCATCCGGCTTGAAGCTCGTGTCGACCAGCGGGATCGTCGCCCCCGCGATCGCCCGTAGCTCCACGCTGACCACATCGTCGAACACCCGCCGGCCGTTGGGGAAGCCGGCGAGGTCGCCGCCGAGGATCCCGAGAGCGTTCGGGCTGCTGGCCGGCGGAATGGCCAGGTTCAGCCTGAGCATGTCCGCCAGCGTCTTCCCGGTGAAGTTCTGGAAGCCGGCAACGATGCCCGCGGGGATGCCGGTCAGCAGGATCGCGACGAGGTCGGCCCGCGGCGCGGCGTACCCCGCGAGGTTGGGGAACACGCCGGGATACAGGACGGGCAGCAGCGCGGCCAGCTCCGGATGCTGCACGCCCCTGGCAAAGCGGTTGTCCGCCGATGGCGGCAGGGCGTTCCAGAGGTCCTTGAAACCCATCCCGACCAGGACCTCGTTGAACAGCGGATTGCCCAGGCGCGACACCTGCATCCACCCGCCGGCCTGGTGCTCGTTGCCCCAGTAGCCGTCGTGCACCACCGCCGCCTGGCGGCTGGCCGATGCCCACGCGCCGACGACCGAATCCGGCGACATCGGGTCGCTCGGGTTGACGCCGTGGCGGGTCAGTTCCTGCTTGGGAACCTTCAGCGCGATCGAGTGGACGCTGAAGTCATTCGTGCCGTTCACTCCGGCCGCCGCTTTGAGCGAGCCGATGTGGAGATTCTCGAACGGGCGGAGGTTGCCGAGGTCGAAGATCGACCCGAGGTCGACGTAGAACCCCTCGAGCCGCTGACCGGCGAACACGGTGCGCCCGCCGCTGATGCTGTGCACCCCCTGGGCGGCCAGCGTCTCGTAGTTCGGAGTCGAGAGTACGCCGACGTTGCAGGGCGGGCAGGCCAGGTTGGCGGCTAGCACCTCGCGCCGACCGTGCCTGATCCGGGTGACCGAGTAGAACTGCTTGCGGTTCCAGTTGGGGCTGTCGATCGAGTCGATCGGGCCGGTGTTGTAGAGGAACGAGTTGGGGTTGGCCACCTGGGTCTGGAAGGCGAATTCATAGATGATGTCCGCATCTCCGTCGCCGTCGTGGTCGATGTTGATCCGGTAGCGGACGTCGTCGCCGAACTCGAAGAAGTTCGGTCCGCCGAACGGCGCCTCGAGCGGCAGGTAGTTGGCGATGATCGTGACCGTGCCGGGGTCGTCAGATGAGACGAACGCGTACGTGTCGGTGTTGTCGGCTACCGGGTCCTTGCTGATCGCCGGCGCCTCGCGATGGGATGACATTGTCCTGGCTCCTCACTTCGCCGCGCGGGCGATCCGGGCCGCGATCTTGCGATCGTGCAGTTTCACCTGCCGCTCACCGGCCATCACCGAGATCTCTCCGGTGCGAGGCTCGCGGATGTAGGCCACGATGGGTTCCGATCCAGCGCCTGCGTCGGCGTCGGCGTGGTCGGCCAGCAGCCCGCCGACGACTGTCACGCCTGCCGCTGCGGCGGCCGAGCTCTTGACGAACCCGCGCCTCGTACTGTCACTCATGACTGCCCTCCGGTCGTGGTGTTTGACTGTGGGTGGTAATTCGCAGCCGGGGGTGAAATGGATCACTCGGCGGATGTGTTAATTCAGTGACTGGAGCGCCGCTCCAGCAGCGAGGCGATCAGCACGCCGACCTCGAACAGGAGGTACAGCGGCACGGTCTCGAGCAGGAGCGTGATCGCGTCACCGGGCAGCACGGCGGCCACGAGGCCGCAGGCCAGCACGGCATAGCGCCGGTTCTGGCGCAGCCGGCGCGGGGTGATCAACCCGGCCCGGGTCACCGCCACGATGCCCACGGGGACCTGGAACAGGAAGCCCATGGCCAGCAGCGTCGTGGCGGCGAACTTGTAGTACTGATTGGCCTGCACCAGCACGTTGAACTCCGAGGAGTTGAAGTTCTGGAAGAAGTGGACCGCGGCGGGCAGGACCACGAAATAGCCGAACAGCACCCCGGCCACGAACAAGAACGGGATGGAAGCCACCAGCGGAAGGAGGTGGCGCCGCTGGCTCGGATCGAGCGCCGGCATCAGGAAGCCGTAGGCCTGGTGGAGCACGAACGGCAGAGCCAGGATCAGCGCGAACACGAATGAGAGCGTCACCGTGGTGGTGAAGGGCTCGCCGATCCCGAGGGTCACCGGGCGGTCCCCCTGCGGTGGAGCCGACAGCCGAGCGATGTCGCGCTGCAGGTGCCGCTCCACCGCATGCAGCGCCGGCCTCGCGCCGGGGGCAAGTCGCGACCCGGGGCCGGCGAGCACGCCGACCACCGCGTGCAGCTGGACCGCCACGTCCCGGGCACTCTGCCCCACCGCGTAGGTCGCGCCGAGCGGCCCATGCCCCGCCCGCACCTGCTCCTGAGTCTGGTGGGCGAGCGGGCGGTCGATGACGTGCAGCAGACGGTGGTTCTGCCAGAAGCAGAAGCCGAACGCGGCGGCGATCACCACCACGCAGGCGATCAGCCGCGTGCGGAGCTCATCGAGGTGACTGACGGTGCTGAGCTGCTCGTCGTGGCCGACGGGACGCAGCGCTGTGCGGATCGCGCTCATGTTCTGCCCTGTACGCGCGCGGGGCCGAGCTGGATCACTCGGGCCTCGGCAGGTGATCCAGACCGGTCGCGGGTCCGTAGTCATCAGCATGCTTCGCCGATTCGCATCCGACCTGCGCGCCCTGGCCGACGAGGAGCTGATGGCGCTCGTCTACGACGGTGAGACGCGCGCGTTCGAGGTGATCTTCGACCGCCATGCGGGCGCCGCCTTCTCACTGGCCTACCGGATGTGCGGGCGCCGGCCGCTGGCCGAGGAGATCGTGCAAGAGGCGTTCATGTCACTGTGGCGGAGCACCGCGCGGTACGACCCGAGCCGCGGTGGCGTCAGGTCATGGGTGCTGCGAGCGGTGCACAACAGGACGATCGACGCCTTCCGGCGCGAGCTCTCGACCGCCGGCCATGACGTGGCCGACGAGTGGATCAGCGAGGCGCTGCCGGCCCGCGAGCGCACGGACGAGGAGGTGGAGCGCCGCAGCGAGGCCCGGCTGGTCCGCAGCGCGCTCGACGAGCTTCCCTCCGATCAGCGGCAGGTGATCGAGCTCGCGTACTACGGTGGCTTCTCCCACACCCAGATCGCCACTGCGCTCGGGGTGCCGGCGGGCACCGTGAAGGGCCGGATGCGGCTCGGGCTGAGCAAGCTGCGCCTCGCGCTCGGGGAGCCGGCGGGGGCCCTGCCGTGAGCTACCGCGATCGGATGGCCGGCCCGCCGGATTGCGGGCAGGACGCCGCGCCATATCTGCTGGGCGCGCTCGAACCGGACGAGGCCCGGGCGTTCAAGCGTCATCTGCACTCCTGCGCCGTGTGCCGCGACGAGGTGGCCGCGCTGTCCCCCGTGCTCGGGGCCCTGCCCGTCGCGGCGCCAACGAGGCCGGTCCGGCCGGCGCTGCGCCGGCGAGTGCTGCGCGCGGTGCGAGACGAGCCGAAGGCCTCGCCTCTGGCGTCCCGAGGCACGCGCGGCAAGCGCCCACGCGCGCTGTCCGCCCCGGGCGGCTGGCTGGCGCTGGGCCTGGCCGTTGCCGCTGCCCTGATCGTCCAGCTCGGCGCCTCGCACACGCACGCGCGCGTGATACCCGCCACCGTCGGCCGGGCCGAGCTACGGGTGGCGGACGGACACGGCGAGCTCGTCATCGCCGACCTTCAGCCGCTCCCGGCAGACCGCGTCTACGAGCTGTGGCTGGTGTCCCCCGGACGGGCCGCGACGCCCAGCACCCTGTTCGCGGTCACCTCACGCGGCCGCGCCGACCTCGGCGTGCCGGGCGACCTGCACGGGATCAGCCGGCTGCTGGTCACCGTGGAGCCCCGCGGTGGGAGCCTCGTCCCCAACACGCGGCCCGTCATCGTCGAGCGGCTCGCCTGAGTGATCCGGATCGCCGGGCGACGCGTACAGCTTCTCGTAAACCCAACCAGATAGGAGCAACGCCATGCTGGGACTCGACAACCCTCTCCACATCGCCTTCCTATTCGTCCTGCTGCTCTTGGTGTTCGGTGCCAAGCGCCTGCCGGAGCTCGGCCGGTCGCTTGGCACCGGCATGCGCGGCTTCAAGGAGTCGATCACCGGTCAGGACGTCGGCTCGCAGCTCGAGACGGCGAGCGTCCCCGCCGCCGAGCGCACGCACGCCGAGATCAACCGCTAGACGCAACCGGCACGCTTTTGGCCACATGCGCGCGCGGTGCCGCTCAGCCTCGTTCCGGGTCCTCGGCCAGATGGGTCTCGATGTACTCCCGTGCCAGGCGCTTCGGCGCCTGGCACAGCCACGCCTCGACGATCAGCTCCTCGAGCTCGTCGAGCCCGATCCGCTCCAGGCGCACCAGCACGGCCGGATAGCCGTCGAAATGCGGGGTCGTGAAGTAGACGTCGGGATCGTCGGCCAGCAGCGCCTCCTTGGCGATCAGGTGCTCGACCCGGACGCCCAGGATCGGACCGTCGGGCGCGGTGTCGCCCAGCGCGCGTAAATCGGCCGCCCGCAGCGGCCGCTCCCAGACGAACGGCTTGTCGCGCACCCGCCACGAGGCGTTGCCCCATTGCGGCCGCTCGCTGGTCTCGGACAGGCTGAGCGCCAACCGCCGGACGTCGTCCCAGCTAGCCACTCGATGACTCCAGGACGCCGGGGCGCGCCCGCATCCCGCGCTCCTGGAGTAGATCGACCTGTCGGCGCGTCACCTGCTGGAGGGCCTGCTCGTACTCCAGCGACGAGGACAGCGCCTGCCCCGCCTCGGCCAGCAGGCGCTGGGCCAGCGAGGCCTCAGCTCACCGGCTCCAGTTCCAGGGCGGCTCGCAACGCCGACAGGTCCGGCGCGCCGAACACGACCCGGTTGCGGGTCGCCACGTAGACCAGGTCGAGATCGACCCCCGCCTTGGCGATCCGCCGGGTCAGATCGGCCAGCACGCCGGGCCGATCCTCCACGTCGACCACCACCACTTCGCGCTCGCGAGTGACTACCACCTGGTGCGAGATGGCCAGCGAGTGCTTGGCCGCCTCGGGATGGGGGACGAGGATGTGCAACTCGGCGCGCTCGCCCGAGCCGATGCAGGTGGCCGCTGCGATGTTCACCCCGGCGTCGCTGATCGCAGCCGCGACCTGAGCCAGCGCGCCGGGGGAGTTCTCGATATCGATGACCAGGTCGTATGCCATGTGGTCCGAGCCGGCGCCAGCCTACTATCCACGAGCCTGACCGCGCCACCGGATCGCTACGACCACGTCGTGTGGGTCGTGATGGAGAACCGCTCCTAAACGGCCCACTCAAGTCGCGCGGTCGTCTTCCGCCACCAGGGCGAGGAGCGCGTCGTGCTCCTCGCGACAGGCGGGGCAGCCCTCGAGGTGGGCCCGCAGTCCGGTCCTCGATCGGCTTGTAGGTCGCCGGCGCCATCTCGCCGGACTCGAACGCGGCCCGCGCCCGAACCAGATATTCCGGGCGAAGCAGCGAGCCCACGGTGTCGGCGCGATCGACGGTCGTCATCTCCTCACCTCTTTTCCTCGTGTGTACGGCACAGCAGCGTCCTCAGCACGTCGTGCACGGTCGCCGGTGAGGCGCCGGTCCCATCGAGGGCGCGCCAGCCGACCACCCCGTCGGGCCGGACGAGCACGGCCCCGGCGCCGGTGATCCCGTAGGCGTCGGCAAACTGCCGGTCTGCGATGACGTGGCAGTCGACGGGCAACCCTACCTCCTGGGCCGCCGCCACCGTGGCACTGCGCCACGCTTCCCCGCCCGGCGCGACCAGCAGCACGAAGTTGCGTCCGAACAGATCCAAGGTCGAGACGCGCTCCCCATCGCGCTCGACGAACAGGTGGGGCGCCCGCGATCCGGGCCGGCCCTTCGACTCCCGCGGATGCTGGTGCGGTGCCGGCTCCTGGCCCGGCTCGAGAATCACCGCGGGGGAGTTGCACCGGCACCCGATCTCCAAGGAGAAGTCGTCGACGATTGTCCGCATGCCCTCGGTGCCGAGGTACGGCGCGACCCTCATCACGTATGCCGAACACGTCAAATCATGCTGTCCGAGTGCGGACAAAATTCCGAGGCAGCCGCTCGCCGATCTGGCTGCTCGAGTGGCCGTCGGCACCCTCCATTGCGTTCTCATTTGCGAACATTCGCGGAAACGAGAGCCCACGAGGGAAAGGAATCGTCGATGTCGCTCATTCCCCAGGGCCGCGCGCGCCGCCGACCGGTCGCCGTCGTCCTCGGCGCGATGCTCCTCGAGACCGCCGCGCTGTGGCTTCGCGCACACCGGCTCGGCGGCAACGTGTTCGTTCGCTGCCGTCAGGGGCACCTGTACACCACGCTCTGGATCCCGGCCGCCTCGCTGAAATCCCTGCGGCTGGGCCCATGGCGGTTCCAACATTGCCCGGTCGGCCACCACTGGTCGCTGGTGACGCCGGTAGCCGAATCGACGCTGACCGAGGCCGAGCGCCGACGGGCCCGCGAGCAACACGACGTTCGCATCCCCTGACCCGAGCGTGCCGGGGGGTGAGCGCCGGACCGCTTGCTGTCGGGCGCCTTCGTCGGATAGGTTGCGCTCATGCCTGACAAGACATTGAGCGTCGTCGAGGAGACACCCCGCGCCAGCGCAATCATCCACGCCCCGCCGAAAGGCAAGATGGCCTTCAGCGGGGACGGCCCCGACCGGTTCCTGTGCGGCAGCTGCTCCAACACGCTGGCCGAGGGTGTCAGCGAGGGACAGCTGTTCGGGGTGTTCATCGAGTGCCCCGAGTGCGGGTCGCTGAACGACGTAAACCCGTAGGCCGCCCGTCCCCCACCCGCACACGCGCTCCACGCTACACCAGCGGTGGGGCGGGGTGCTGCCGGAACGGTGGGGCCTGCCCGCCGCTGATCGACGCGGTCGCCGGGCATCACAGCGCCGTCCCCACCGCTCCGCGCCCGGCTTCGTGCGACTGGCCGACATGGTCGCCCACCATGCCCAGGGCAACGCGGTCGATCGCAACATCATGCTGCAGCTGGCCGCCGCCTGGAAGCTTCCGGTCAGGACGCTTCGCGACGCGCTGTTCGACCTTCCGCATTCCTCGCAGCCGACGTCGCCGCGCGGACCCCTCGCCGCTGTCGCTTCGAGAGACGGCGATTCTCCAGCCGATGGCAGAAGGTGAGCGTGCGGCTCAGATCGCGTAGGAGCTCCACCTATCAGTGAGCACAGTGCGCTCACATCTGCACAATGTCCATGCCAAGCTGAATGTCGTTGATCGAGCTCAAGCTGTGCTGCTGGCCACGGAGCGGGCTTGGATCCAACTGCGGAGCACAGCAAACAGTGTTAGTTCTGACATCGTGCCGGTCAAATCGGGCATCTGGCCGATAGCTTTGCCTATACCACGGGAACCGTTGTCAGTGTCGGGGTACGAGCGGGCGTATGAGGTGACAAGATTGGGGATCGTCTGATGCTCCACGAGAACAACGGCCATACCGCCAGGGCATCGCTGACACGAGCGAGACGCTCCTGGCACTGCTCGAGTCGGCGGCCGATGGGCTCGTCGTCATCGATCAACCGGGTGAGATGGTGCTGGTCAACCGCCGCACCGAGCAGATGTTCGGATATGCACGAGAAGAGCTGATTGGTCAGCCCGTCGAGATGCTCGTGCCGCCCGCGTACGCCAAGCGACACGCTCGCGACCGCGCCAACTACTTCGCCCACCCACGGACGCGGCCGATGGCGCCGCGGGATCGACCTCTGGGGGCAGCGACACGACGGCACGCAGTTTCCGGTCGAGATCAGCCTCGTGCCGCTCGAAACCGAGAATGGCTCGTTCGCCGGAGCGATGATCCGTGATCTGGTCGATTTACTCTCCCACGGTCAGCGGCTCATGAGCCTCCTGAGTGACATCGGCGAGGAGCTCGGCACCTACATCGGCTCGCGCCGAGGGCCTCGGCCTGGCTTACTGCTGACGCCGCGCGAGCTCGAGGTGCTCGCGCTGGCCGCTCAGGGTCTGTCTGCGCGCGAGATCTCGAGTCGTCTGACCGTCAGTCCGTCCACGGTGAAGACCCACTTCGAGCACATCTACGCGAAGCTGGGAACTCCGGATCGAGCCGCGGCGATCGCGCAGGCAATGCGAACCGGACTGTTGCACTAGTTGTGGGTGACAGCACTGCTTAATTGACGGTACGACCGCCCGCCGGTCCGCGCATTGTTTAGTCGCTGGCCGGTGGGGTAAAGTTCCTCTCACCGGTCACGTGATGCACGCTTGTGGGTTGGCGTGCCTCACGTCCGGGGGCCGGCGAGGGAAACCACGCTCGCGGGTACATGTCGAGGCAGGAGTTGTTGCGTGACCAGGCTGTTGGCGAATGGGGGCGCTGCCGGCATTTGTCGCCGGGGGCGACCGGTGTTGTCGCCGGCAGGTATGGAGCGACAGAGACGCGATGACCACGGGACGGCACGAAGTGGCGAACCGCTCGAAGCACGGCGTTGACAGCCTACCGGTCCTCGAGATCGAGGCAGCCTCTCCGGTGTTCAAGGACCTGCTCGAGGCGGCGCCCGACGCGATCGTGGCCGTGGACGGACACGGCCGGATCGCGCTGGTGAACGCGCAGACCGAGCGTCTGTTCGGCTACCGACGCGAGGAGCTGATCAGGCCAGCGAGTCGAGGTGCTGGTGCCGGAAGCGCTCCGGGGAGCCCATTCGCGAGCAACGCGACACCTACCATCGAGCATCCGGTGGCGCGGCCGATGGGCGCGGGCCTGGAGCTGGCCGCCCGGCGAAAGGACGGGACCACGTTCCCGGCCGAGATCTCGCTCTCCGCGATCGACACCGAACGAGGCCTGCTCGTCTCGGCCGCCATCCGCGACATCACCGACCGGATCGAGGAGCAGGCCGAGCGCGAGCGACTCCGCGCACAGGCACAGCGCGAGCGGCTCGAGCGCCAGCTGCATCAATCCCAGCGGCTGGAGAGCCTCGGTCAGCTGGCCGGCGGTGTGGCCCACGACTTCAACAACCTGCTCGGGGTCATCCTCAACTACTCGTCGTTCGTCGGCGCAAGAGATCGCCCAGCACGAGCGGGACGAGCGAGGTCGATTGGTGCTCGGTCACCGGCGACCTGAACGAGATCCAGCGAGCGGCCGAGCGCGCGACGAAGCTGACCCATCAGCTGCTCGCGTTCGGACGGCGCGAGGTCGTGCAGCCCGTGGTGCTGAGCGTCAACGACATCCTGCGGGACATCGAGCGACTCCTCACCCGAACGCTCGGGGAGCACGTGGAGCTCGTGACCTCGCTGGAGCCCGAGCTGTGGCTGGTCAAGGCGGATCCCGGCCAGCTCGAGCAGGTGCTGGTCAACCTCGCGGTGAACGCGCGCGACGCGATGCCGGGCGGCGGCCAGCTGGTGCTCGAGTCGCACAACATCGACGTCGACGAGGAGTACGTGGCACGGCGGCCCGGCCTGACGGTTGGCCGGCACGTGCGGCTGCGCGTGTCGGACACGGGGACCGGGATGGACCGGGACGTCGTCGAGCGCGCGTTCGAGCCGTTCTTCACCACCAAGTCAAGGGGCGAGGGCTCGGGGTTGGGACTGGCGACCGTCTACGGGATCGTCAAGCAGGCCGGCGGCGACGTCGAGATCTACTCGGAGCCGGGGCTCGGCACGACGATCAGCGTGATGCTCCCCGCCACCGAGGAGACGGGCGGCGCGACGGCCAAACCGGTCAAGACGGGGCCGGCCAGCGCCGGCGAGACCGTGCTGGTCGTCGAGGACGAGGCGGCGATGCGCGAGCTGACGCGCCGCATCCTCGACCGACACGGCTATCGCGTGATCGTCGCCGCGAACGGAGCGGAGGCCCTCCGGGCGGCCGAGCACCACGAGGGACCGATCGATCTGCTGCTCACCGACGTGGTCATGCCCCAGATGCTCGGCAAGGACGTGGCCGAGCGGGCGAGCGCGATTCGCCCCGGCGTCCGCGTCCTCTACATGTCGGGCTATGCACAGCCGATCCTGGGTTCGTCGGGCACGCCTCGAAGCGGGAGTCACCTTGCTCGAGAAGCCGTTCTCCGAGTCGCAGCTGCTGCACAAGGTGCGGGAAGCTCCTGGACGTGCCGCAGCGCCCGGACGCGCACCCATGAATCAGCCGGACTGGATCCCCGAGCCGGGCCCGGTGCCGGCCGAGATCCTCGTCGTGGACGACGACGAGCAGGGCCGGCGCATCCTCGGCCGGATCCTCCAGGGATACGGGTACGTCTGCCATCTCGCCTCGGATGCGCGCGAGGCGCGCCGCGTGCTCGAGCTCATGCGGCCTGACCTTGTGCTCTCCGACGTGCGCATGCCGGGCGAGTCAGGCATCGCCCTGCTGGAGTACATCCGGGCCGAGTTCCCGTTCCTCCCGGTGGTGATGATCTCCGGCATCGAAGGGGTCGACGCCGCCACCAGCGCGCTCGAGCTCGGGGCATACGGCTGGGTCGGCAAGCCGTACGACGCGAACCAGGTGCTGATCGCCGTGGCCAATGCGCTGATCCGCGCGCGGTTGGAGCGGGAGAGCCGGGAGTACGAGGAGCGGCTCGAGCAGGCCGTGCAGGATCGAACCGCGCAGCTCGCCGAGACCGTCGCGAAGCTCGGGCGCTCGGAGTTGGAGCTGCGCCGGGTGACCCGGGACACCATCCTCGCGCTGACCCGCGCGATCGAGCGGCGCGACATCGAGACCGCGAACCACATCGAGCGCGTCAGTCTGTACGCGACCGTGCTGGCCATGCACGCGGGTCTCGAGCGCGACCAGTGCGAGATGCTCCGCGAAGCCTCCCCCATGCACGATGTCGGCAAGGTTGGGATCCCCGACGGAATCCTGCTCAAGCCCGGCCGCGTCACGCCGGCGGAGTTCAATGTGATCAAGCAGCACGTCGCACTCGGGCACTCCATCCTGTCGCGCTCCGACCAGCCGCTGCTGAGGCTCGCCGCGGAAGTGGCCGAGACTCACCACGAGCGCTGGGACGGCGGCGGCTACCTGCATGGCCTGCGCGGCGAGGAGATCCCCCTGGCGGGCCGCATAACCGCGATCGCCGACACGTTCGACGCGCTGGTGAGCCGCCGCGTGTACAAGGAGCCGATCCCGCTCGAACCTGCGCTGTCCGTCATCCGCGAGGGCCGCGGGACGCAGTTCGACCCCGACCTGGTCGACCTGTTCCTCGACTGTCGCGAGGAGGTCGCGGCGATCATGGCCGAGCATCCCGACCGCTGAGCGCGCCGCCCGGAAGGCTTGCCAGTCACGGCGCGACTCTGCAAGGATCGCCGGCAACGACAAGGGGAGGGGCCCGGTGGACAACTCACTCGATCGACGGAGCTTCCTGGTTCGCGCAGCCGCCGTCGGAACCTCGCTGGGATTTGCCGCCGGCGCCGGCGAGATTGCCCGGGCCGCGGCGCGCTCGGCCCGGCGGTGCCGGCCCGCCGATCCGCGGACAGGTGATCAAGCGCGGCGCGCCCGGCTTCGCCGGCGCGGCGCACGTCTACAACTCACGCTTCGACGGCGTGCTGCCTTCGCTCGTCGCGCGGCCGCTCGACGCCGCCGACGTGCGCACGGCCGTGAACTGGGGAACGGCCCACGGCGTGCCCCTGCGGGCGCGCTCGGGCGGTCACAGCTACGCGGGCTACTCCACTCTCTCCGGGGGCATGGTGCTCGACCTGCGCAACCTGCGCGGCATCAGCGTGAATGTCGGCGCCCGTACGGCGACGATCGGCGCCGGTGCGCAGCTGATCGACGTGTACTCGGCCCTGGCCGCGCGCGGGGTGACGATCCCCGCCGGCTCGTGCCCGTCGGTAGGGATCGCCGGGCACGCACTGGGCGGCGGGATGGGGCTCGCCGGCCGCCAGTTCGGGCTCACCGCCGACAACCTCTTGAGCGCTCGCATCGTCACCGCCGATGGGAAGCTGATCACCGCCAGCGCGCACGAGCATCCCGATCTGTACTGGGCTCTGCGCGGCGGTGGCGGCGGGAACTTCGGTGTGGTGACCAGCTTCACGTTCCGGGTGCACCCGGTTCCTCGCACGGTCGCCTGGTTCCTCGTGCGCTGGTCCGCCTCGCGTGGCGCCGACGCGCTGGCCGCCTGGCAGGCGTGGGCCCCGCACGCCCGTTCCCAGCTCACCTCGATCTTCCATCTCAACGGCGGCGGCGGCCCCGTGCAGGTCACCGGCCAGTATTTCGGACCGGCTCGCGACCTGGGCCGACTGCTTGCTCCGCTCACGTCGGTCCCGGGCGCCGTCGTGCACACCGGAGATCTGGACTTCCTGTCGGCCCAGCTCATGTGGGCGGGTTGCTCGAACATCTCATTGACCGCCTGCCACACGGCCGGCACACGCCCCGGAGGCACGCTCCCGCGCGAGAGCTTCCGAGCCAAATCCGACTACGTCGCCAAGCCGCTGCCGGCGGCAGCCCGGCAGACGCTCGTCCAGTCCGCCCTCGCCCGGGCCGAGAGCCCCGGCTCGGGGGCCATCCTGTTCGACTCCTACGGGGGCGCGATCAACCAGGTCCCGACCGCCGCCACCGCGTTCGTCCATCGCAAGGTCCTGTTCTGCATCCAGTACCTGACCTACAACGGCGGCGGCTCGTGGCTGACCTCCACGTACGCGAAGATGCGCCCGTTCGTGACCGGCGGGGCGTACTTCAACTACACCGATCCCGGCCTCCAGCACTGGCAGACCGCCTACTACGGGTCCAACTATCACCGACTGCTGGCGATCCGCCGCCAGGTGGATCCGCACCACTACTTCAACTTCCCTCAGGCCATCGGTCGCTGAGTGGTCGCCGCCGTAAGTACGGTCGCACCGAGAGGTGCCACTGGTGGATGCTG
>CAVUPW010000018.1:0-9681 GCA_963743345.1 uncultured Solirubrobacterales bacterium | reverse complement strand
TATGCCGCGGGCAAGCGGGGCCTGCTCGACCGGCTCGCCGGCCGGTAGCCGGCGAAGGCGGGGACCGTCCGGGCCAATTGGCGACCCCGACGTGCAAAAGTCCCCAGCCCGCCCCCGCCGCCCGCGCCGAGGGGACATAAGCATCTGGGGGATGCTTATGTGCGGTGGGCGGCCGTCAGTGGGGAGCTCTGGGGCGCTTTACACGCCCCGGGGCCCACGGCCGGCGCCGGGGCGCGACGCGTCCAGCCCTCGCGCAGCAGTTGGAGCAGGGCCTCCGGCGGGTGGGCGCCGGAGACGCCCAGCGAGCGGTCGACCACGAAGGTCGGCACCGCCGTGATCCCGAACGCGGCCGCGGTGCGCTCGTCCTCGCGGACCTGGTCGGCGAAGCGGTCGCCGGCCAGCATCGCGCGCACGTCGTCCTCGGTCAGACCGAGCTCGACGGCAAGTTCGACCAGCGCCTCGTGGTCGCTCATCAGCTCGCCCTCCCCGAAGTAAGCGCGCAGCAGCCGCTCCTTCATCGCATCCTGAAGCCCTTGCTCGGCGGCGAGGTGCACGAGGCGGTGAGCTTCGAACGTGGAGCCGCTGCGGGCGATGTCGAAGCGGAACGCGAGTCCCTCGCCGGCGGCCGTGTCGGTCATCCGGCGCTCCATCTCGCGCGCTCGCTCGACCGTGATCCCGTACTTCTCGGCTAGGCGGACGGCCCGTTCTCCCTCGCGCTCGGGCGGGGCGGTGGGGTCGAGCTCGAAGCTCCGCCAGGTCAGCCGCACTTCGTCGGCGTGGTCGAACTCGGCCAGCGCGGCCTCGAAGCGGCGCTTCCCGATGTAGCACCAGGGGCAGGCGATATCGGACCAGATCTCGATGTCCATCGTGACATCGAGTCTAGCCGGGCTCTCGGCCTACATCTGACACCCGCTCGGCCGATAACAGGGTGAAGGCGTCGATCATGGCTCTAGCCCAGTTCACCGAAACCGATGGTCAGCTCCCTGCGCGGGGCGCGGACGGAATCTGGCCGCTGGACACGCTGTCCAAGCAGGACGGGGAGCTCGGACATCTCAGCCGCGATGTGTCGCGCGCGCTCGACGCCCTCGCGCAGATCACCTCGGAGTTCTCATGCGGCTCGGCGCGCAGCTCGCTCGCCGTGTCGGTCATCAGCGACAACGTGCAGCGACTGGCCGACCAGCTGCAGGATCTCACCTCGCGCTCGGGCTCGCTGCGGGCGTCCTCGGAACAGACGGCGCAGGCGGCCGAAGACTCGGCCGAGCTGGCCGAGCAGCTCTCGCAGGAGAGCTCGCGCGGGCTGGACGTGCTTCGTCCGCTGATCGAATCCACCCGTCAGATCTCAGAACAGGTCGAGCGCGTGCACGAGCTGGTCGAGACGCTGGCCCGGCAGGAGATCGCCAGCATCGGCGAGTTCTCCGCGATCATCGGGCGAATCGCCGACCAGACCAAGCTGCTGGCGCTCAACGCCGCGATCGAGGCCGCGCGGGCGGGAGAGCACGGACGGGGATTTGCCATCGTCGCCGACGAGGTTGGCAAGCTGGCCTCGGAGGCCGCGGCGCAGACAGCGCAGATACGGGAGACCGTCAAGCGCACCCAGGTGCAGATGGACGAGGCCGTGGCCGCGGCGACTACCGCGCGGGAGCAGTCGGCCAAGAGCACCGCCGATGCGGACACCGGCCGCGAGGTCCTGGAGCGGATGGCGGCGTTGATCGGCTCCTCCAGCGACCGGACCACGCAGATCGCCGCGCTTTCGCAGGAGCAGAGCGCGGACGTCCACGCGATCGACGGCAGCCTGCAGGCGATCACCGCCGGCAGCGCCGAGATCGAGCAGCAGGCGGAATCGGTGGCGCGCGCGCAGCTCGAGCTGTCGGCCGGCACCGAGCGGGCCTCGATCACGATCGCGAGTTTCGACACGGGCGGGCCGCTCTCGCGCCTGCGCCACCGCTGCGAGCGGCTGGCCGACGAGCTGCGGGCGATCCTGGAGGCGGCGATTGACCAGCGGCGCGTGACGCTCCCGAAGGTGCTCGAGCTCCGCTACGAGGAGGCTTGCGGACCCGCGATCCAGCGCTTCGGCAGGTTGTTCGACGTCTCGCGAGCCGATCCGGCCGGGTTCTCGCCGCCCAAGTACCACACCGCGTATGACGCGCTCGTGGACCGCCCGATGATGGAGCGGATGGATGCGGTGCTGGCCGCCGAGCCGGGCCTCACGTTCGCTTTGCCGTTCGACCTCAACGTTTACGCGCCCGCGCACAACAGTGCCTTCTCGAAGCCCATCACCGGTGATCCGGCGAAGGACCTGGCCGCGAACCGGACCAAGCGCTGCTTCCTGGACTCGCCCGCGCTGATTCGGGCTGCGCGCATGGAGCTTGGGGTGGAGCTGCCGGCACAGATGCTCACCCGCCGGCAGATCGCCTCCGCGGGTGCGCGTCTGACCGAGCCTGAGCAGGCTGCCCCGCCGTTTCTGCTCAAGACCTACGCCCGCGACACCGGCGCGGTGCTCACGACCCTGTCGGTCCCGCTGTATGTGAAGGGCCAGCGCTACGGCTGCGTGTGCCTGGGCTGGGACCCGGAGCGTCTGCGCGCGTAGCAATCAGTTCCAGGGAAGCGCACCGCGCTTCTCCCAGTACGTCTCAGGGTCCTCGACGAGGCCGTCGAGCTGCTCCGGCTCCACCTCGAGCGCGGCCAGGTTGCTCTCGAGCTGCTCCACGGTGGCCGCGCCGCTGAGCACCACGTCCACCCAGGGCTGGGCCAGCACCGCAGCCAGCGCCACCGCATCGGGCGTGGCGACGGCGCGCCGGGCCGCCTCGACGAGCTCCGGCACGTCGCCGCGCTCGGTGAGCCGGCCGTTGGCCAGCGCCTCCTTGACGAGCACGCCACAGCCGGCCGCGTGAGCTGCGGCCAGCGCCGGTCCGGCCGAGCGCTCGAGCAGGTTCCAGGTGGCCTGGACCGAGTCGAAGCCTCCGACCGCGAGCGCCCGCTCGATCGTCGCGGCCTGGTCCGCGCCGCTCGTGGTGAGCCCGATCAGCACCCCGCTCGCCCGTAGCTGGGCGAGCTCCTCGAGCACCTCGCGATCGTTCAGCACGCCGCTCTCGAGCGTGGCGGAGTGGATCTGGTACAGGCGCAGGTGGTCTCCCAACAGCTCTCGGGTCTCGGCCAGCTGACCGCGCAGCATCTCCGCGCTCAGCTCCTTGACCTCGTGCACCTCCGCATCCACGCGCCAGTTCCCCGTGTACCGGTAGCCCCACTTCGAGCCAACCGTGACGGCGTCGCGGCCCGGCCCGCGCTGCTCGAGCCAGCTGGCCAGGAACGCCTCGGCGTTGCCGTAGGAGCGAGCGGCGTCGAAGTAGCGCACGCCGCCGGCGTAGGCGGCATCGAGCACCGCGTGCGCCTGGCGCTCCAACGCGGCCACCTCGGTGTCGCCGCCCACGTCGACGGCATGCCCCAGGTTGATGTAGGCGGGCCGGCCGAGCGCGGCCAGCCCGAGCCCGATCCGCGTGACCCGCAGGCCGCTTCTGCCGAGCGTGGTGATCATCGTCGCTCAAGGAGCGGCAGGACCTGCGGAAGGATGCGCATCTCCTCGAACACTACGGTCCTCGGGCCTTCCAGGACGTGCGCCGCCGTCACACCGCCGGCGTAACCCAGCACGTCCATTCCCGCCGCTCGCGCGGCCTGCACGCCGTAGCGACTGTCTTCGACCACCACGCAGGCGGACGGATCCACGCCCATGCGCCGGGCGGCGTGCAGGAACAGGTCGGGCGCCGGCTTGCCGTTGGCCACCTCGGTAGCGCTGAATATCCGACCGGCGAACCGCTCGTACAGCCCGGTCAGCTCGAGCTTGAAGCGCAGGCTCTCGTGGCCGCTGCTCGACGCGACGCACACCGGCACCTCGAGCGCCTCGAGCGCCTCGTTGATCCCATCCACCGGACGCAACTCGGTCAGATACGCCTGCCGTATGCGTGCCTCGCCACGCTCGAACCAACCGTCGGGAAGGCGGTGGCCGAGCGTAGCCTCGGTCTCGGCCAGGATCACCTCGGGCGAGCGACCCACGTAACGTTCGATCACCTCGGCCTCGGACATCGACACGCCGAGCTCGGCCAGCATCTCAACGTCGATCCGCACGGCGATCGGCTCCGAGTCGACCAGTACGCCGTCGCAGTCGAAGATCACCAGCTCGGTCATCCGACGAGCACCTCGGCGCCGCGGTGGGGCACCAGGACCAGCATGCTGCGCCGAGCGCGCTCCGGCTCGGGGCCCGCCGGCCGGAGGCTCAGGCCGGCCGCCGCGCGCAGCACCTCCCGCATCTCCATCTCCGCGAAGGGAGCGCCGGCGCACCGCCGCACCCCGCCGCCGAACGGGATCCACGACAGCGGATTGGGCGCGGGTTGTTCGCCCAGCCATCGCTCCGGACGGAATTCACCGGCGCGCGGCCACAGATCCTCGCGGCGGCAGGCCAGCCACAGGCAGGCGGCCACCTGGACGCCGGCGGGAATGGTCCGGCCGGCGATCGAGGCCGGCTCGAGCAGCAGCCGCGGCGCGATCGTGAGCGCCGGCCGGGCCCGCAGGACCTCTTTGACCACGGCGTCCAGGTAGGCCGGGTCGCCCTCGCGCAGGCGCGCCAGCACCGCCGGATGGCGCGCCAGCCGCTCGAAGGCCCAGGCGAGCGAAGCGGCCGAGCTGTCGTGGCCGCCAACCAGCAGGGCCACCAGCTGGTCGCGCAGGTGCCGATCGGTCGGCGGGTTTCCGTCCTCGTCTCGTCGAGCGAGCAGCAGGGCCAATATCGAGTCGTCGGCTTCACCAGCGCGGGCTCGCCGGCGTGCCAGCAGCTCGAACAGCGTGGCGTCGAAACGCTCCACCGCCACCCGGAAGCGGCCCCATGGGCTGCGCGGGCCCAGGTCCTTGCGCACGACCGCCATGGCCAGCACCCAGGGGAGCGAGCGCACGGTGGCCAGCGCGCCGTCGATCACGCCGCGCAACTCGGCCATCTCGGCGTCGTCCCGCGCGCCGAACACGGCGCGCAGGATGACCTCCAGGGTCAGCTCGCGCATGCGCTCGAGCGCGTTCACCCTGCCGGTCCACGTCGCGAGCTCGGCTCGGGCCAGCTCGCCCACCATCGGGGCGAACGCCCGCATGCGCTCCCCATGGAACGGGCCCTGCATCAGGCGCCGCTCGCGCAGGTGCTCGTCTCCGTCGAGCAGCAGGATCGAATGCGGCCCCGCGAACGGGCGCAGAAACTCCCAGCTCTGACCGGCCGGCGCGATCTCGGGGTCGAGCCGGAACACCGCTCGTACCGCATCGGGACTCGAGAACAGAACCATCGGCTCCTCGGTCCAGTACGTGCGGATCGTGGCGGGATCGCCGAACTGCTCGTGCACGCGGCGCATGAAGGCGCCGGGACGGGTCATCCAGGCGAACGTTTGCCAGACGGCCGGCGTCCGCGGTCCGGGCGGCAGCTCCATCGCCCGCGGCTGGAGGTCGGCCTCGGCTGGCTCGGCCATGCCGAGAGAGTGTTCCAGACGTCCTCTCGCGGCGTCCGCGGGTCAACTCGCCGGGGCGCGTGAAGAGGAGCGTGGCAGCAGCTCGAGCGAGACAGGGCCGTCCTTCTCGACGATCACCTCAATCACCATCGGCTTATCGAGATCGCCTGCGTTCTGGGTCTCGATCAGGTTCGGCCTGTCCGCTTCGAGCTGCTGCACCGTGAAGCCAAGGTACGTCCGGGTCTCGCGCCGGACAAGGAACCTATGGTGTACGTGTTCACACCACAGCCGGCCGATTGAGGGAGCCTGGCGAAAGAGCGCCCCCGGCCGCGTCTAGGCCGAGTGAGAGACCCGGGCGGCACGCACGCCGCCCGGGTCTCGATCGGGTCCGTCCGTCCTGGGGTGTCGCTCAGGCCGTCACCAACACCGTCTCCGGCTCGGACTTGCGCTCGAGCCCGTGGCTGAAGCGGGGGAGCCAGTCGAGCCAGCTCGGCAGGTACCAGTTCCGGTCGCCGAGCAGCTTCATCGCCGCCGGGAGCAGGACCGCGCGGACGATCGTCGCGTCGATCAGGACGGCGGCAGCCAGGCCGACGCCCATCTCCTTGAGGTCGATGATCGGAAGGGTGGCGAACACCAGGAATGCTCCGACCATGACCAGCGCGGCGCTGGTGACCGTGCCGGCGGTCGTCTTGATCCCGTGGGCCACGGCGCGCTCGGTGCTCATTCCCCGGTCGTACGCCTCGCGGATGCGGCTGAGGATGAACACGTGGTAGTCCATCGAGAGACCGAACAACAGGACGAACATGAACAGCGGCAGCCAAGCATGGTCGCGATCGAGAACGACTCGAACGTCTTGTCGCCGGAGAACAACATGCCGGCCATCGCGATCATCACGGTCGCGCCCGAGATCAGCACCGAGCGCCCCGAGGTGGCGGCGGCCGCCTGCAGTGCGGCCCGTTCACTACGGCCGGCCGCGCGCTCCTCGCGCTCGCGCCGGAGGTAGAACAGCGAGTAGTCGACGCCCACCGCGAGCCCGACTAGCGTCACCACCGCGCCGACGCTCTGGTCCATCGGCGTGAGGTGGCTGACGATCGCCACCAGCCCGATCGTCGCCACGACCGACTGCAGGGCGAGCATGAGCGGAACGAACGCTGCCAGCAGCGAGCCGAACACGAGCACGAGGATCAGCAGCGTGAGCGGCACCGACCGGGTTCCGGCCTGGCCGACCTGCTGGTTGAACAGCTTGTTCAGCGCCTTGTCGGAGCTGACGGCGCCGGCCTCGCCGACGTAGAACCTCGGGTGGGCCTTCGCTACCGCGGCGACTGAGCCTGTCAGCGGGTCGATCCGTTTCTCGGCCGCCTTGAGAGTGCCATTCACGTCGAACTCGACGAGCGCGGTGTGCCCGTCCCGGGTGACCTGATCGCGGTTGGCCGGCGCGAGCGGCGAGCGGACGTTGTGAATCGACCTGGACGGCGAGACAGCACCCACCGCGTCCCGGACCACCACCTGGAAGGCAGGGTCGTGGATCGTGAGCTTGGGGTTCTGGATGACTACGTATTCGGTGAGCGGGCCGGACTGGGCGAACCCGGCCTGCTTGAGGATCTGATCGGCGCGATGTGCCTGGCCGACGTTGTCGTTCTGGTTGTCGATCGTCTTCTGGCCCACGGCAGTGCCGACGACGACCGCGGAGAGAACGAACGCCAGCCAGCCGAGGATTGCAAGCTTGCGATGGCTCGCGCTCCATCGCCCCATGCGGGCGGCGATGTTTCGGGAGGGACGCGGGACGGACATTGCTTTCCTTTCGGTTCTGCCTGGAGAAGGCAACGGAGGAACAGGTGCAGCATCGCCTCGTTCCCGCTCGCCGCCTATGGAGGAGCCTGGCGTCTGGGGGGTGGGGATAACCGCAGTACCTGCCCCGGGGCTAGCGCGAGCAGCACTATTTCCCCTGGCGCGGTGTGGGATCGTCGGTGCGTGCGACTGCGGTCACCGCGCGCCGGGCTTCATGCGCATCGCGGCACCCCGGCTCTGGCGCGCGGCTTGCCGCCCGCCAGGCAGGGGGTTATGGGTGGAGGTGGCGCCCCTCGCCGGTGAGGATGGCGTGTACTCGCTCGAGGAGCGCCTGCTCGGTGAACGGCTTCTGGATGAACGGCATTTCCTTGCCGGCGGCCTGGTCGGAATGTAGGACGGCTTGGCTGTGGCCTGACGTGAACAGGATCGGCAGCTCGGGCCGTATCTCGCCGATTCCTTCGGCGAGGTGCTGGCCGGACATTTTCGGCATCACCGAGTCGGTCAGTACGAGCTGGAGGTCGTGTCGGGCGACTGCCTGGAGCGCGTCGATGCCGTTGGTCGCTTCCAGGACGTCGAATCCGTTCCGTCGCAGGATCCGCGCGATGAGCCTCATCATGGCGGGTTCGTCTTCGACGACGAGGATCGTCCCTCCCCGGACCGTGGTTGGGATCGCCGGGGTTGTGCGCTCAGGGGCGACCGTGACGTCCAGCGCGCGGAAGTGGGCGCGGAAGGTGGTGCCCTCGCCCTCTTCGGAGTGGACGCTCAAGCTGCCACCGGCTTCGACGAGGATCCCGTACACGGTCGCCAACCCCAACCCGGTGCCCTCACCCTTGGCCTTGGTGGTGAAGAACGGCTCGAACACGTGTGCGAGCACATCAGCGCTCATGCCGATTCCGGTGTCGCTGACCGCCAGCTCGACGTGGCGCCCCGGGCGAGCATCGGGATGTAACCGGCAGTACTCCTCGTCGAGCTCGGTTTCGCGCGTCTCCATGGTCAGGGTGCCGCCGGCCGGCATCGCGTCCCGGGCGTTGACGGCCAGATTGAGCAGCACCTGCTCGATCTGACCGCGGTCGGCCCTGATCGTCGGCAACCCCGGCGCGGGGCGGACCACGAGCTCGATGTGCTGACCGATGGTCCGAGACAGGAGCTTGGCGGTGTCGGCCAGCACCGTGTTCAGGTCGAGGATCTCGGGCTCCGCGGTGCCGCGCTTGGCGAACTGGAGCAGCTGCCGGGTGAGCCGCGCGGCGCGCTCTGCGGCCGCGGTGATCTGCTCGACGTCTGACCGGACCGCGTCGTTGTCGGCCACCTGATCGGCGACGAAGCCGGCGTAGGACGAGATCACGTTAAGCAGGTTGTTGAAGTCGTGCGCGACACCCCCGGCGAGCTGCCCCAGGCTCTCGAGCCGCTCAGATCGACGCCGTCGTTGCTCGGCGTCGGCCAGCTCGGCTCTGATTCGGTTGCGCTCGGTCACGTCGCGCAGGTACCCGGTGAAGATCGCCGCGCCTGGCAGGTCGACTCTGGTGACGGCCAGCTCGGCCGGGAAGACGCTCCCGTCCGCTCGCATCGCGTCGATCTCGAGACGCTCGCCGAGGATCGGCCCCTCGCCGGTGGCCAGGAGCTGGGCCAAGCCGGCCCGATGATCATCCCGCATGGCCGGTGGGATGATCAGCTCGGCCATCTCACGGCCAACCGCTTCCTGACGGGAGTAGCCGAACACGCGCTCCGCGGCCGGGTTGAACTCGACCACCCGGCCTCGGTGGTCCACGCTGATGATGCAATCCAGGGCGGAGTCCAGGATGGCGGTCTTGCGGGCCTCGCTGGCCAGCAGCGCGTCGACCGCGCGCTTGGTAGCGGTTATGTCGCGCGCGACCGCTGAGGCGCCGACGATCACGCCCCCCGCGTCGCGGATCGGGGAAACGGTGAGCGAGACGTCGAACCGGCTGCCGTCCTTGCGGAGCCGGTGGGTGTCGAGATGCTCGACCCGCTCGCCTTCGGCCACTGCGACGAGGAGCCGGCGCAGCTCGTCGGCGCGGTCGGACGGGACCAGCACGGACACGCTGCGGCCGATCATCTCGCCCGCCGTCCAGCCATACATTTCCTCGGCCCCCCGGTTCCAGCTCGTGATCACGCCGTCCAGGGTCTTGCCGATGATCGCATCGGACGATGACTCTACGATCGCGGCCAGCTCGCGCTCGGTCGTGTCACGCACACCCGCCAAGGCCAACCACCCCTCGTCGGTCTGGATCGTCGTCAGCGACATCTCGGCGGAGAACTCGCCCCCATCTCGCCGCCGCGCGGCGAGCTTGATCGCCACGACGTCTCCCGGGGCAACGTCGGCCGGGAAGCGAGGCCGTCGCCTGGCTCGGACGGCCGCGACATATCCCGGGAACAGGTCGCCGAGCGGCCGCCCGACCAGCTC
>CAVUPW010000017.1:0-16311 GCA_963743345.1 uncultured Solirubrobacterales bacterium | reverse complement strand
TGGTCGGCTGGTGTGTGGACAGGAGGGTACGGGCGCGCTGGCCACCGTTCTCACGTGTCACTGCGCGGCATAGTGCACATCCCGCACATCCTCCCGACGACCTGACCGTCGCCTGATCGGCCTCCGACCCTGGACAATTCGTTGACCGCAGGCCCCCGGGGCTCACGCGGCCGGCGCGACGAGCCGACACCAGCCCAATTGTGGGCAAACTGATCGTGCTCGGGACAGCGCTCATCGCGCTTGCCGGCGCCGCGCCCGCCCGCGCCGCCGCGGGCTGCCCGGCCGGCGCTCCGACCCAGACGATCACCGTGGTCAACCAGACCAGGGTTCGGCCTCGAGTGCTGGCTCAGGTCGAGCGCGCCGTGTCCGCGCAGTCGCTGCAGGTGCGCGCGGCGTGGGGCACCCCGTGCGCGCAGTTCGGTGCCGGCGGCTGGAGGCTGTACCTGAAGGTGGGCGGCGCCGAGCCGCATGGCGAACACGACTACCGCGGCCAGCCCTACGCGCTCGTGTGGACCTCGGGCGCGCCCGTCGAAGCGTGGTCGCGCGATTTCTCGCACGAGGTGGTGGAGACGCTCGAGGATCCGACGCTCGACGTTCGCTACCTCCACGACTGCTCCACCTGGCAGCGCGAGATCGCCGATCCGGTCGAGGGCCTCGGCTACCGGCTCGGCGGCGTGTACGTGAGTGATTTCGTGACGCCGCTCTGGTACGCCGGCGCGAGCACCGGCACCGACGTCCTCTTCCAGGGTGGCGGCTGTGCCGACGACAGCCCGCTGGTCGCACCGGCCGCCAACGCCGGCCCGTGGGATCAGATGCGGGCCCTCACGGGGCCGTGGACCGTATTCGGCCCGAGGACCCTGCTGCGCGCCAGCGGCTAGCCTCCGCCGCGAATGGCGGGCCGGCGGTGGGCGGACAAGCTCGATGCGGTGCGCCGGTGGCTTGACCGCGCCGCCGGCCGTGACCCGTTGCGCTTCGCGGACCTCTCCCCCGAACGCCACGCGTTGTTCGAGCGCGTGGCGCCCTACACCCAGACCAGCCGCGAGCGCGTCGCCACGCTGGCCGACGCGGTCGAATACCTTGTCCGGGCGAACGTGGCCGGCGACTTCGTGGAGTGCGGCGTGTGGCGGGGCGGGAGCTCGATGGCGGTGGCGCTGACGCTGCTGCGCCTGGACGCGACCGACCGCCGGCTCTGGCTCTACGACACGTTCGGCCAGATGCCCGCGCCGGGGGAGCATGACCGCGACTGCGCGGGGCGCCAGGTGGCCGGGCACCAGACCTCGATGCTGGGCGACTCAGGGCTGACGCTGCCCGACGTGCAGGCGGCGATTCGCTCGACGGGCTATCCGGGGGAGCGTGTGAGCTACGTGCGGGGACGGATCGAGGAGACCGTTCCGGCGTCCGCGCCGGCCCAGATCGCGCTGCTGCGGCTGGACACCGATTGGTACGAGTCGA
Organism: uncultured Solirubrobacterales bacterium; assembly: GCA_963743345.1. Classification (GTDB taxonomy): domain Bacteria; phylum Actinomycetota; class Thermoleophilia; order Solirubrobacterales; family Solirubrobacteraceae; genus Palsa-465. The sequence continues at coordinate 14,859 of CAVUPW010000017.1, read as the reverse complement.
CGCGGCATGAGCTCGAGCACCTGTACCCGCGGCTGACCAGCGGCGGCGTGCTGATCATCGACGACTACGGGCACTACGCCGGCGCGCGGCAGGCGGTCGACGAGTACTTCGCGGAGGCGCCGGTCCTGCTGGCCCGGGTCGACTACACCTGCCGTATGGTGGTCAAGCCGTAGCCTTAGGGTCCGTAGGAGAATTAGGTGGTGGAATTGGCGAGTGGCTGGGCGTGGCTGACGCCGCCCCCTCGCCACGATCGTACTGGTGGTACGTGAGGGCGAGGGGGTGGCGTCAGGCGCGTCCAGACGCCGCCAAACGCCACATAATTCTTCTACGGGCCCTTAGGGGCCGCGAGCGAGCGCATCGATCTCGGACCCGGTCGGGCGATCCGCCACGCCGGCGACGCGCGACGCTGCGCGGTCCTGCTGCCGGGGCAGTTCTATCCCACGCGGGCGCCGGCGCTGTGGTTCGCTCGCGAGGCCGTGATGAGTCGCGGCTGGAGCGCGCTCGAGGTGCTCGGCGAGCCCGGCGAGCACGACGACCCCCTGGGCTGGGAGCGCGAGTGTGCGGAGCGCGCGATGCAAGCGGCGGGCGAGGCGCGGTTGCTCATCATCGGCAAGTCGATCGCCAGCCTGATGGCCGGCCAGGTCGCCGAACGTGACCTCCCGGCCGTCTGGCTCGCGCCCTCCTGACCGAAGCGCCCGTGATCGACGGCATGGTGCGGACCCAGCGCCCGGCGCTGCTGGCCGGAGGCGACGCCGATGCGAGCTGGCGGCCCGATGCCCTACCTGAGGATGTCGGACAGCTCGAGGTGCTCGAGCTGCCCGGTCGATCACGCCCTGCAGGTTCCCAGTGACGTGAGAGCGTCGGTCGACGCATTGACCCGGCTGGCCGGCGGGATCGCCGAGTTCGTCGATCGCCTCGCCGCGGACTGACGCCCCGTGTTCGCGTGGTCGGTGGCGCCGAATGAGAGGCGAACCAACCGCGTGCAAATCGCCCCAAACCTCATCCGTCGCCGTGCAAATCGCCCCAAACCTCACCCGTCGCCGCGCCCATGGGACATAAGCACGCCCCGGGTGCTTATGTCCCGTGGGTGGGTGAACGTGGGGGACTTCGGGGCCTTGTACGCCGACCGGATCGTGCTGTTCACCCACGCCGGAAAGTCTCGGCGCTACCGCGAGGATCTCGATGACGCCGAGATCGCCGAGCGCCTCGGGCGGCCGGTCGATCACGCGTCCGTGTAAGGCCGCGCGCCGAGTCGCCGGAGCAGGAGCTTGGCGTTGGCGGTCGCGAACCCCTGCCAGTCGTTGTTGAAGTAGGCGTGGACGCCCTCGTGCCGGCGCCACTGGGCGATCCGACGCGCCCACGTCTCGATCTCGCTCGCCGAGTAGTTGCCGGCGCGCCCCCGCGCCCCGTAATGGAAGCGCACGAAGCGCCAGTCCGCGGTCGCCTCATGTGACTGAAACGGCCGCGAGGGATGATCACCGATGGTCAGGGCCACCCCGTGAGCGCGGAGCATGGAGAGCACCCCCGGGACGAACCAGCTCTGGTGCCGGAACTCGATCGTATGCCTGCCGGACGGCAGCAGCTCGAGCCAGCCCTCCAACCGACCGTCGTCGCGATGGAAGTTCTCGGGCAGCTGCCAGAGCACCGGGCCGAGACGCCCGGCTTGCACCATCGGCTCGAGCGGCTCGTAGAAGCGCTTGATCCCCTCCTCGATGTCGACCAGCCGCTTGACGTGGGTCAGGTACCGGCTCGCCTTGACCGCGAACTCGAAGGCGGCCGGGGTCTGCTCGACCCAGCCCGCCACCGCCTCGCGCCGGGCCAGCCGGTAGAAGGTCGAGTTGATCTCGACCGTGTCGAAGCTCTCCGCATACACCTCCAGCCAGCGACGCTTCGGCACCCCCTCGGAATACAGGCGACCGCGCCAGGAGTCGTACATCCAGCCCGAACAGCCGATGCGTACGGGCTTCACGGCCTGGGTAGGTCTGGGCTGAGATGCCATCGCTCGCCGAAGCAGCCGCCAAGCGTCTGGACCGCCCCGTCGCCCCGATCCCTAACCGGCCGAGTTACAAGAGCCTGCAGGAAGCCGTGCACAACTGCCGCGCCTGCGACCTGTGGGAAGGAGCCACCCAGCCGGTGATGGGCGAGGGCGCCCGCCGCGCCCAGCTGATGCTGGTCGGCGAGCAGCCGGGCGACCGCGAGGACATCGAGTGTCATCCGTTCGTCGGCCCGGCCGGGCGCATCCTCGACCAGGGCCTCGAACGGGCCGGGATCGCGCGCGACGACGTCTACATCGCGAACGCGGTCAAGCATTTCCGCTACGAGCTCCGCGGCAAGCGCCGCATCCACCAGAAGCCGGACCGCTGGCAAGTCGCGGCCTGCTTTCCATGGCTACGGGCCGAGATCCAAGTCGTGCAGCCTGCCGCACTGGTCTGCCTGGGCGCCACCGCCGGCCAGCAGCTGCTCGGCTCGCAGATCCGGATCGGACGCGACCGTGGTCGCCCGATCGAGTCCGACCTGGCCGAGCTTGTGACAGTGACCACGCATCCGTCCGCGATCCTGCGGGCCGATGACGAGGATCGCGAAAAGGCGATGGCACGTTCGTGGACGATCTGCAGCAAGTCGCCAAGTGGCTGAGCGCGAGGTAGTCGCGGTCACCGGCGCCTCGGGCGGGGCGGGTCGCGCGATCGCGCGCGAATTCGCCAAGCACAGCGCCTCGGTCGGCCTGATCGCGCGCGGCCGCGCGGGGCTGGACGCGGCGGCTCACGAGGTCTCCGAGCTCGGCGGCACCGCGTACGGTCACCAGGCCGACGTGGCTAGTCGCCGATCGGGGGGTACGGGTCATCCGTCACGAAGGCTGGATACCCGATTCCGCCGGGGATCCGCCACAGCCGCTGCAGGCCGGACCGGCGCCGGCTGCCCACGCCCGCCGTGGGAGGGCCCCCACGCCGACCAGGTCGGACCAGCTGGTCGACGCCGCCGCGTCCAGCGGTAGCAAATCTACACAGGTGTCGAAATGTCGCTCCCGGGTAGGGACTGAGTACCCAACGACGAACGAGAGGAGCACGGAAATGGGCCTCACGGACAAGGTGACCGGCAAGCTCAAGCAGGCGGCCGGCGACGTCACCGGCGACAAGTCGCTGCATCGCGAGGGACGGCAGGAGGAGCGCAAGGGCGAGGCCAAGGACGAGCTCGCGCGCGACCAGGAGAAGGTCGATCGCAAGGCTGAAGAGGTCGCAAACCTCGAGCGTAAGACCGCGTAGGACAGGCGCCCCCGCCATCTCAGAAGTGCCGAGCGCCCGCGCGGGATCACCCGCGCGGGCGCCGCTATTGTGGGGCGTCCGTGCCCCGTCGCCGCGCCCGAGCCGAAGGACCCGATCCGCGTGGTGAGGTCTCGCACGAGGCGTGGATGCGCCTGGCCGCGTGCACGGGTGCAGCGGCGCTGCTCCAGCTCGACGGAACGCTGATCACGGTGGCGCTGCCGTCGGTGGCGCGCGGGCTCGGCGTGTCGAGCGCGTCGACCGCGATCGTGCTGAGCGCCTACTTCGGGGCGTATGCGCTGATGCTCCTACCGGGCGGTGAGCTGGTCGACCGGTTCGGGGCGCGCCGGCTCTCGCTGGTCGGCCTCGGGCTGTTCGCGATCGGAGCGGGCGCCGGCGCGCTCAGCGCGAGCATCGGCGCGCTGACCGCCACCCGCGTCGTGCAGGGCGTAGGGGCGGGGCTGGTCAGCCCCGCGGCGCTGGCCGGCGCCGTGAGCGGATTTCCACCCGAGCGCCGGGGCAGCGCGCTGGGGATCTGGGGCGCGAGCGCCGGCGTCTCCAACCTGGTCGGGCCGCTCCTCGGAGGCCTCTTGACCGTTTGGCTGGGCTGGCGCGCCGACTGGTGGGTGCTCGTGCCGTTGGCGGTGATCGCGGCTGGGGCGATCGCACGGCAGATGCCGACATCGCTCCACGCCGGCGAGGCCGGTCTGCGCAAGTCGCGGCCGGGCCGGGTGGTGCTGGCCGCCACGCTGATCGCCGCGCTCACCTTCGCGGTGATGATCGGCTGCTTCTACCTGGCCTCGCAGTACCTGCAGCGCGATGCCGGCTATTCCGCCCTCGGTGCATCGGCTGCCCTTGTCATCGTCGCGCTCCTGGTCGGGGCAGCGGCTCCGCTGGCCGGGCGCCTGGTCGACGAGCACGGAGAGCGGTTGCCGGCGGTGCTCGGCTTCGTGCTGGCTGGCGGGGGGCTGGCCGTGCTCGCGATCCCGGGCCTGCCGTTGGCCAGCTTGGTCACGATCATTCCCCTGATCCCGGTCGGGCTGGGCCTCGGGATGCTGTTCGTTCCGACGTCACGCGCCGCCCTGAACGCCACCCCGCGCTCCTCGCACGGACGGACCTCGGCGATCCTGTCGGTGGGACGCCTGCTTGGAGCCGGCATCGGCGCCGGATTGGGCGGGCTGGCGCTTTCCGGCGGGACGGACGCCTCCACCGTGCACGACGCCATGCTGCTCGCCTCCATCCTGTGCGTGGTGGTGGGGATCCCCGCCTCCCTGCGCCTCGGCGTGCCCGGCAGCGCGGTGGCGGGACGCGCTCGCCCCAGCACCTGACGCGCCGCGGCGGGACGACATGCACCGGATCGGGCGGCCCGTTTTCGGGTACGCCGGGCGGGGAAGCACTTCTGGAGATGGTGTCCGGGCGCCCTCCGATCCTCAACCTCCGCCTGAACAGCCGGCCTGAGAGCGCCGGCCTGGTTCGGGCGGCGCTCGGTGGCGTGGTCGCCCCGTTCAGACTCCGCGCCGAGCTGGTCAATGACCTGAGAACCACGATCAGCGAGGCGTGCAACAACGCCGTCGAGCACGCCTACCGCGGGCACAGCGGGGCGATCGCGGTGCATCTCGACATAGGCCTGGAGAGCGTCGAGTTGTCGATGCGGGACTGGGGCGGCGGTTTCCAGCAGCTGGCCGCGGCCGGCGACCGGCTCCGGGTCGGGCTGCCGCTGATCAATGCACTGGCCGACCGGGCCCAGTTCCTGACCGCCCCCGGGAGTGGGACGGAGGTGCGGATGGGGTTCGACATCCGCCACGACCCCCGCCGGGACGAACTGCTCGCCCTGGTCGAGGAGAGCCAGGACCTCGAGGCGTGGACGCCGTGGCGACGCGGCCTCTCGGGCGACGTGGTGGTGGCCCTCCTGCCCAGGGAGCTCCTCGTCGGAGTGCTCCAGCCGCTGACCAACGCGCTGGCCGCGCGCTTGCGCTTCTCGCTCGAGCGCTTCTCCGACGTGAACCTGGTCACGCGGGAGATCGCCGGTCACGTGCAGGCGACCGCCTCGAGCGGGCGGATCAGCTTCGCGCTGCGAGCCGACGATGGGCAGCTCGACCTGACCATCGGGCCCCTGCGCGGCGGCGCCGGCCGCGAGTTGGGCGCACACGTGACCGAACTCGCGGACGAGCTGGTGAGCGAGCCGATCGAGACCTCCGAGTTGCTGAGGGTCGTGCTGAGAGACGGCAACCGAGTTCCTCGGGCCGTCCCCCGGTAGCGCTCCAACGCCGAGCGAGACGCCGAGCGATCGGATGCGGCGATCGGCCGGTGGCCGTCCGGGTTGGACCGGGCGATCGCCTTGCCGTCCGGGTTGGACCGGGCGATCGCCTTGCCGTCCGGGTTGGACCGGGCGATCGCCTTGCCGTCCGGAAGTACGGGACGATCATCGCCGCCGCGGTGAACACGGCGAAGAACGCCGCGAAGTTGAGGCCGACCAGCACGAGCCCGATGTAGGTGAGTCCGCCGAGCACGATCATCCCGACGAACAGCCCGCGCAGCCAGGCCAGGTAGGCCGTCCGCAGCCGAATCAAGATGTGGTGGACGTGCTGGCGCTTCGGCATCGGGAACAGCCGGATCAGCCCGTTCAGGAGGGGCTGGGGGTGGATTGCCGTGTAGAGCGAGGTGAGCAGAACCACGACGACCGCGGCGACGCCGGCCGCGACGCTCGCGCCGACCGATGCGACGGGACCGAGCAGCTTGGACGGGTTGTGCGTGTAGCTGTTGACGAAGTGCTGAACCTGGCTGGTGATGTGGGCCGGCGAGGAGCCGGTCAGCCGTCCCAGCCGGCGAGTGAGCGATTCGCTGATCGTCGGCAGGTCCCGGGCGAAGTGGTCGACCTCGCGGGTGAACACCGGCACGATCAGCGCCACCAGACCCGCCACTGCGCCCACCCCGATCAGCAGCCCTAGTGTGGCCCCGAGCGCCCGCGGGCAGCGCCACCGCTGGAGCACATCCGCGAAGGCCGACAGCGGCGTGGCGATGATCACTACGATCAGCACGCCGAGGACCAGGCTCGAGAGCGCGCGGAAGATCATCGCGCCGATCACCAGGGCGAAGGCGAGCAGAACCGCCTTGTAGATGACGCCGGGGGTGATCCTCGATTCGGACATGCTGCATCAAGGCTGCCCTCTGCCGAGCAAGAGCACGCGCTTCAGCCGATTGCGGCGGCCAGCGCGTCGGCGAGATCCCCCCGCGGCGCGACGACCACGTCGTCCAGCTCGAGCCACCTCGCGACCAGGCGGAGCTCCTGCGCCAGCTCCCGGGCGACGTGCGCACGGTCGACGTGTGCACGGTCGACGTGCGCCGGGTCGACGTGCGCCGGGTCGACGTGCGCCCGGTCGACGTGCGCCCGGTCGACGTCCGGCTCGGCGAACGTCCCCTGAACGAGGAGGGCGCCCGCCGTGCGGTCCGACTTCAGGTCGACCCGCGCCACCAGCCGATCGCCGAGCAGGAACGGCAACACGTAGTAGCCGTAGACCCGTTTCGCCGCCGGCGTGTAGATCTCGATGCGGTAGTGGAAGTCGAACAGCCGCAGGGTCCGGGCGCGAAACCAGATCAGCGAGTCGAACGGCGAGAGCAGAGCGCGGGCGTGGAGCTTGCGCGGTTGCCGGGCGGCGGGCCAAAGATAGGCGGGCGCCGTCCAGCCCTCGACCTCGACCGGGGTCAACTCGCCCCCCTCCACCAGCTCGGCGACCCGCGCCCTGGAGTCCCGCCGCGGGAGCCGGAAGTAGTCGCCGAGGTCAGGCTCGGTGGCCACGCCGAGCGCGCGGGCGGCGATCCGCACCAGCTCGCGCTGGGCATCGGCCGGGCTCGGCGTCGGCCGCGCGAGAATCTCGGCCGGGATCACCCGCTCCGCCGTGTCGTACAGGCGCTCGAAGTTGACCCGCCGGGCGGCGGCTATCCGGCCGGTGAAGAACAGGTGCTCGAGCGCGACCTTGCCCTCATGCCAGTTCCACATGTGCCCCGGCCGGGGCTTCGGGCGCACCGAGCCGGTGTCTCGCGCTCGGATCGGACCACGCTCGGCGACCAACTCGTACGTTTCGGCGACCAGCTCCGGGCGCTCGCGGGCCACCCGCGAGATCGATCCCCACGCCTCGCGGTCCACGTCGGCCATCCGCCAGCGCAGCAGCGGATGGAGCTGGAGCGGGATCAGCGACGCCTCGTGCGCCCAGTACTCGACCAGCCGGCGGTCGACCGGGCCCTCGCCGTGGCCCGCGCTCCGGTCAAGGAGCGCGCGGTCGTAGGGCCCCAGGCGCGAGAACACCGGCATGTAGTGAGCACGCAGGAACACGTTGACGGAGTCGAGCTGGAGCACGGCGAGCTGCTGCACGAGCTTCTCGATCCGGTTGGTGCTCGGAGGCCGCGCCGGACGCGGCCGGCCGAAGCCCTGAGCGGCCAGTGCGATCCGCCGCGCAGCGGCCGGGCTCAGCTTGGCGGATACCCCGGTCATGGTGGCGTAGCAGCGTAGGCGCGCCCGCGGCGGGATGTCGTGGCAGCCTTCCTGTGGTGTCGCGGCTCCGCGCGCTCCCAACCACGATCGCGACGCAGGGCGATCTGACCGCCGAACGCGACCCGCTGCGGCCGTCGGGTCGGCTCCTGCGCCAGGCCGGGATGGACGCTTCGTACATCGATCTCGCCGATCCCGCTCATCTCGAGTTCGATTACATGCGCTGGATGCGGATCGTGCTGCGCGTCGCTCGCGCGCGGCGGGTCCTGCACATCGGCGGCGGCGCGTGCGCGCTGGCGCGGGCGCTGGCGGTCGAGGATACGGACCTCACCCACCCCGGTCGTCAGGAGGTGTGCGAAGTCGATCCCTCGGTGCTGGATTTCGCTCGCCGGCACTTCGGACTCCGACGAGCGCCCGGGCTCCGGGTGCGCTGCGTCGAGGGGCGGGCGTGCCTGGCGCGTCAGCCGGACGGGAGCTGGGACGCGATCGCGATCGACGCGTTCGTGGCGGCCGCCGTGCCCCGGCGCTTGATCACCGTCGAAGCCGCGAGCGACTGCTCGCGGGTGGCGCGGCTGGCGCTGATCAACGTCCTCGACGACCGCTCCGCCCGCCAGGTGCGCGCGATCGCGGCCGCGTTCGCCACCGCCTATCCCCAGGTGTGGACGCTGGGCGCTCGCGCCGGCAACACGATCGTGGCGGGCTCGACGGCCGAGCTCGATCTCGATCGGGTCGCGGCTCAGGCCGCCGCCGATCCGTCGCCGGCGCGGCTCATCCCGCCGGTCGAGATAACGCGGCTGGGGGCGGGCGCGGTTCCGTTGTGCGACGAGGGGGTAGAAGGACCGGGCCCATGACCGTGGCCGTGCTCGACATCGACGGAACGCTCGTCGACACCAACTACCAGCACGCGCTCGCCTGGTACCGCGCATTTCGCCAGCACGAGATCGTGCTGCCGATCTGGCGCATCCACCGCCACATCGGGATGGGCGACGACCAGCTGGTGGGGGCGCTGACCGACGAGAGGACCGCGCGGGAGAAGGGCGATGACATCCGGGCGGCGGAGAAGACGCTGTACCTCCAGCTGATCGCCGAGGTGGAGCCGATGGCCGGCTCCCGGGAGCTGATCGAGGAGCTCAAGCGCCGCGGTCATGCGGTGGTGCTGGCCAGCTCGGCCAAGGCCGACGAGGTGGACCACTACCTCGAACTCCTCGACGCCCGCAAGCTGGCCGACTCCTGGACCACCTCGGCCGACGTCGAGTCGACCAAGCCGGCGCCCGATCTGGTGAGCGCGGCGCTCGAGCGGGTCGACGGATCACCGGAGGACGCGGTGATGGTGGGCGACACCCCCTGGGATGTCGAGGCGGCCGGCAAGGCCGGGGTGAAGACGCTTGCCGTCCGCACCGGTGGTTTCGCCCTGGCAGAGCTCGAGGAAGCGGGAGCCGCCGCGGTGTTCGTGTCGGTCACCGAGCTGTGCGAGCAGCGCGACCAGCAGCGCCGCGCCGATCATCGGCACCACGACCGGTAGCGCAGTGATGTGCATCGTGCCGGGCCGCTCCCTACCGGATCGACGCGCTGGCGCGGCGCCGGCGCCTACCGCTGTTCGGCTGCCTCCTCGACGATCTTCGCGCAGCGCTCAGCTGCTGATGAGCGTGGGGGTCCCGAGCGGGATGTGGGCCACCAGCCAGCGCCCCTCGGCGAGCGTCAGGCGCAGACAGCCGTGGCTGGCCGCCTGGCCGATGCTGGCCACCTCAGGCGTGGAGTGGATAGCGATGCGGTTGCCGCCGTTCCACGCTTGGATGGCGTGCGGGGCGTGCGCCGATAGGGCCAGGATGCAGCAGCCGTACGGACCGCCGGGGTCACCGGTGAGCAGGCGGTCGGTGACCGCGAAGCGCCCGGTGGGCGTCGGCGAAGCGGGTTGTCCGATCGCCACCGTGTAGCGCACGACGACCTTGCCCGCGTTGAGGACGGTCAGCCGCCGGGCGGACAGGGAGACCTTGATCTGCCAGGTGGTCCGGGCCAGCGAGGCAGCCCGCTGGGCGATCCATCCGACGTGGCCATTGCCGGCCTTGGTGGCCACCACGCCGAGCCAGCCGGGAACGTGCCGGACGACCAGGACGGTCTCGGGCGATCCGAATTCGGTCTTGGTGCTCAGGTGCGCGATCGACCGTCCCCCGGGAGCAGCGCGCAGCGTGGTCGGGTGCGTGAGCATCGCGACTATGGCCCCCGGTCCGGGCGGGACCGGCAGCCTTGCCGGGCCGGCCGCCTTGGCCGGCGTGGTCTGGTGCGACGGCACCGGGGCGAAGGCGCCGGCAGCGCTCGCGGCAGCGCTCGCGCCGGCGCCCGGCTGACCCTGTCCGATCACGATCCCGATCGCCACCGGGATCGTCGGGATCAGCACGGCCAGCGCAAGCAGAACGCGGCGCCCCGGCCCTGCTCTCCGACCATCCTGCTTCTCATCGCCCATGCCAACAACGGTAGCGCAGCGTTCTCCAGGATTTCATGGGTCTGGCCGGACACTGCGGCTACCCTTGTGGAAATGTTCGGATTGCGTAGCAAGACGACGATGGTCGAGCCCGAGCGAGCCCTGCCGGGTCGCGATCGCGAGATGCCGGTGCCGGTGCGTCACGCCGTGCTGGGTACGCCCCTGAGGCCTCCGTTTCCTTCCGGGTTTGAGCAGGCGATCGTGGGCATGGGTTGCTTCTGGGGCGCCGAGCGCGTGTTCTGGCAGGCGCCGGGCGTCTACACCACGGCAGTCGGATACTCGGGCGGGATCACGCCGAACCCGACCTACGAGGAGGTCTGCTCCAGGCGGACCGGCCACACCGAGGCGGTGCTGATCGTGTTCGACCCGGCCAAGACGAGCTACGAGGAGATCCTCAGGTCGTTCTGGGAGAACCACGACCCGACCCAGGGCATGCGCCAGGGCAACGACGTCGGCACTCAGTACCGCTCGGCCATCTACTGGACCACCGAGGAGCAGCGCGCGGTGGCCGAGTCGACCCGGGCCGCCTTCGCCGAGCGCCTCCGGGCGGCAGGCTATCCCGAGATCACCACCGAGATCGCCCAGGCCGGCCCGTTCTACTACGCCGAGGAGTACCACCAGCAGTACCTCGAGAAGAACCCCCGGGGTTATTGCGGGCTTGGCGGCACCGGCGTCAGCTGCCCGGTCGGGCTCGGCGCGAGCGCGCCGGCCACCCCAGCCACTGAACCCGCACGAGCTGCCGGCGGCTAGAGCCCCGCTCTCACCGCCATCCCATCCCCCAGCACGGGGCCGACGACGGGGCACGGGGATGACGACGGCCGCCTAGGCCGTCGCTCAGCCGCCCGCGACGGCCGGCAGGATCGTCACCTCGTCGCCGTCGGAGACCGGCGTCTCGAGGCCGTCCAGGAAGCGGATGTCCTCACCGCCGACGTACACATTGACGAACCGCCGCAGCCCGCCGTCCTCGGCGATCCGGCTGCGCAGCTCGCCGTAGCGGTCGTACAAGGCGTCGAGCACCTCGCCGACCGTCGAGCCGTTGACGGTCGCGGACGCGTCGCCGTCGGTGGCGGCCCGTAGCTGGGTTGGGATCTTGACCGTGACTGCCATGCGCCGCAGTCTTATCACGCCACCGCGACGACACGCTCGGCGGCCCGCTCGAACGAGTCGAGCGTGGGCTCGATCTCCCAGGCTTCGAACGTGCCGCGGGCGCAGTCGAGCGTCTTCAGTCCCTCGCCGGTGATGTAGACGACGACGCGGTCCGTCGGGTCGATGTCGCCGCGGGCGGCCAGGTTGGCCAGGACGGCCACGGTCACGCCGCCGGCGGTCTCGGTGAAGATGCCGGTGGTTCGGGCCAGCAGCTTGATCCCGTCCCGGATCTCGTCGTCGGTGACCGCTTCGACCGATCCGCCGGTTCGGCGCGCCAGGTCGAGCGCGTAGGGACCGTCGGCCGGGTTGCCGATGGCCAGCGACTTGGCGATCGTGTCCGGCTTGACCGGCCGGCAGAAGTCCTGGCCCGCTTCGTAGGCCGTGGCCACCGGCGAGCAGCCGGCGGCCTGGGCGCCGTGGAAGGTCGGCAGCTCGCCCTCGAGCAGCCCGATCTCCAGCCATTCCTCGAACCCGCGGGCGATCTTCGTGAACAGCGAGCCCGAGGCGATCGGCGCCACCACGCGGTCGGGCAGCCCGAACCCGAGCTGCTCGGCGGTCTCGAACGCGAGCGTCTTCGAGCCCTCCGAGTAGTACGGGCGCATGTTGATGTTCACGAACGCCCACTCGCGCTCGGACGCGAGCTCGGTGCAGAGGCGGTTCACGTCGTCGTAGTTGCCGCGCACCGAGACGAGGTTGCCTCCGTACACGCCGGTGGCGAGCACCTTCTCCTCCTCGAGGTCGGCCGGGATGAACACGTAGGACTCGAGGCCGGCGGCCGAGGCGTGTGCCGCCACCGCATTGGCCAGATTGCCGGTCGAGGCGCAGGCCACGGTCTGGAAGCCGAGCTCGCGGGCGCGCGCCAGGGCCACCGAGACCACCCGATCCTTGAACGAGTGAGTGGGGTTGGCCGCGTCGTTCTTGATCCAGACCTCGCGCAGCCCGAGCTTCTCGGCCAGGCGGTCGGCCCGCAGCAGCGGGGTCCAGCCGGCCGGGAGCACCCCCCGCGGCGGGGCCTGCACGGGCAGGAAGTCCGTGTAGCGCCACAGCGAATGCGGCCCGGCCTGGATCCGGCGGCGAAGCTCGGCCGGGTCCGCGCCCGTTCGCGATGGGTAGGCCACCTCGAGCGGGCCGAAGCACTGCTCGCAGACGTACCGCGCCTCGAGCGGATAAGTTGTCTTACATTCCTTGCAACGAAGAGACTCTGGCGGCATATGAAAAAACCTCCGCCGGGGTCAGTGGTCCGGGTCGGAGGTCTTGGAAAGCCTGTCCCTATCCACATCTCCCAGGCTTGTAGTTGGAGCCTGATGGAATTGGCACCTTTCCCTTGCGGGAGGTTGCCGGGGCTTCGTAGGGCCAGTCCCTCCACCCCTCTTGATGCGTACAGCTATGTGTAGCGAAGTATATCCAGACGTTCGCCAGACTACGCGCAGGCTTGACCGGATCGTCGCGCGCTGGACGAGGCGCCGCTCCCTGGCCGCCGCCACGGCCGAATGTTTAGCCCACATGCCCGCCGCGTCCGCTGAGCTGATGGAGCGCCTCGAGGCGACGCTGGCGCTCGGCCGGACCGCCCACAGCCGGCGGATGCTGATCATCGTCAACCCGTACGCCACGACGGTATCCGACCGTCTCAAGAACCTCGTCGTGTACGCCCTGCGCGGGCGCTACGAGGTGGACGCGATCGACACCGAAGCGCGCGACCACGCCACCGAGCTGTGCCGCGAGGCGGCCCGCGAGGGCTACGACGTGGTGGTCGCCTTCGGCGGCGACGGTACCGTCAACGAGGCGGCCAACGGCCTGGCGGGCTCGAATACCCCGCTCTGCTGCCTGCCCGGCGGGCGCGCGAACGTGTACTGCCGAATGCTGGGGATCCCGACCGACGTCGTCGACGCGACCGAGCACCTGCTGCTGATGGCCGATGACTGGCGCCCCCGCCGGGTGGACCTCGGGTCGGTCAACGGCCGCGCGTTCGTATTCTCCTCGGGCGCGGGGCTCGACGCGAGCGTGGTGGAGCGGGTCGACGCCCACCCCCACATGAAGGCCCGCCTCGGCGAGTGGTACTACACCTGGACCGGCGTACAGACGTTCACCCGGCGCTATCTCCTGCACCCGCCGCGCCTCGAGGCACAGCTCGGCGGGGAGACGATCAGGGGCGTGACCGCGATCGTCCAGAACGCCACGCCCTACACCTACTTCGGCGCGCGGCCGGTCGAGATGGCCGAAGGGGCCACGCTGCACAGCGGCGATCTGGCCGGCGTCGTGCTCGACCGCGCCCGGCCGACCGACATCCCGACCATCATCACGCGCGCTCTCTCGCCGCACTTCAGGGTGAGCCGCCACCGGCACGTGCACCCGTTCTCGGGTGCGACGCGGGTCCGAGTGAAGTCACTGGACGAGCGCCCGCTGCCGCTCCAGGTCGACGGTGACTACATCGGCGAAGCCGACGACGCGGTGTTCGGGGTGACGCCGGGCGGGATCACGGTGGTGTCCTGACCCGTGCCTGCGTGGCCGCCAACGGGCCGCGGCGCGATCAGGCTCGCGGGCCTGTCGCTGAGCGCCGCCCTGGGGCTGACCGCTGTCCTCGTCGTGGTGGTGCCGGGGTTGGTCCCGGCGCACCCGCTCGCGGCGGCGCCGAACTGCCCGGTGTTCCCGGCCGACAACGCCTGGAACCAACGGGTCGATCGGCTGCCGGTGGCCAATAGCTCGGCTGGCATCATCGCGCGCATCGGCCTGGGCGCTCCGGTCCATCCGGACTTCGGCTCTGGCCTCTACAACGGCTCGCCGATCGGGATCCCCTACGTGGTGGTCTCGTCGCACACGCGACGCGTCCCGGTGAGATTCCAGTACGCCTCCGAGTCCGACCGCGGCCGGTACCCGCTCCCGCGCGGCGTCCCGATCGAGGGCGGCTACCGCTCAACCGGCGACCGCCACGTGATCGTCGTCGACCGGAGCTCGTGCCTCGACTACGAGCTGTTCGCCGCCTACCCGCATGACGGCGGGCGGCGCTGGAGCGCCGGCTCGGGCGCGATCTTCAACCTGCGCTCGGACCGCCTGCGACCGGCGGGCTTCACCTCGGCCGATGCCGCCGGGCTGCCGATCCTGCCGGGGTTGGCACGCTACGACGAGGTTACCCGGGGGCAGATCGATCATGCGCTCCGCTTCACCGCGCCGTGCACCGCGCGACGGTACGTCTATCCCGCACGGCACGAGGCCGCGACCTGCAGCGGGCCGTGGCTTCCCCCCATGGGGCTGCGCGTGCGGTTGAAAGCCGGCATCAACCTCTCGGGGCTGCCCTACCAGGCCCGTGTGGTCTCCCAGGCGCTCAAGCGCTACGGGATGATCCTGGCCGACAACGGCTCGCCGTGGTTCATCTCGGGCGCCCCCAACCGGGGTTGGAACAACGACGCGCTGCACCTGCTGGACCGGCTGACCGGTCGCGACTTCGAGGTCGTGAACACGAGCTCGCTCGCGCACCCCGGGTTGTAGGGCCCTCA
>CAVUPW010000016.1:0-125046 GCA_963743345.1 uncultured Solirubrobacterales bacterium | reverse complement strand
CGGCGCGACCCGTGCTGGTCGCGGGGACCGTACTGGCCACCGCCCGCGCTCTGGGCGAGGCGATCATGGTCAGCATGGTCTCGGGCGGCGTGGGGTTCGCGCCGAACCCGGTCGACGGGCTGATCTTCTTCTTCGAGCCGTCCCGACCGCTCGCGGCCACGATCATCGCGAACACCGAGCAGCTGAACTCGCCGCCGATGAGGCACACGCTGTACGCCATCGCAGCGGTGCTCCTGTTCTCCTCGGCCATGCTGTCGGTCATCGGCTGGGCCGCCAAGCAGCCGATGCGCCGCTACGGGGTGGTGTCGTGAGCACCGCGACGACGCACGCCATTCGCCGGCGTCCGGAAACGAGCGCCGCGTGGCGGCTCTCAGATCGCCTCGGCCTCGGCCTGGCCTGGCTGCTCGGGCTGCTCTTCTGCGCGATCGCGGCGGCCATCGTCGTCTACTTCCTGGTCGAGGGGATGAGGTACCTGCGCCCCAGTCTGCTTGTCACCAGTCCCGCCCCGGGGGTGAGCGAGAGCGAGACCGGCGGCTTCCTCGATCCGATGCTCGGCACCCTGATCATCGGCGCGATGGCGATGGGCATCGCGCTCCCGGTTGGGGTGGGGATCGCGGTGTGGCTCAGCGAATTCGGGCGCCCCACAGCGCTCGCGCGGGTCGCTGAGTCGGCCGTCGAGATGCTCGCCGGCGAGCCCTCGGTGGTACTCGCCCTGTTCGGAACGATCCTGTTCGAGGCCCCCGCGCTGGGGTTCCTGAGCCAGACGTCGCACGGCATCGTCCTCGGGCAGTCGTTCTTCGCTGCAGCCGTGATGCTCTCGCTGGTCGGGCTACCGATGGTCGTGGCCAGCGCGCGCGAGGGGCTTCAGGCGATCCCCAACCATGTGCGCGAGGCGTCCTACGCGCTCGGCAAGACCAAGATCGCCACCACGCGGCGGGTGCTGCTGCCGGCTGCGCGGCCCTCGGTGATCGCCGGTGCGATGCTCGGCCTCGGGCGGGTGATCGGCGACACCGCGATCGTCCTGCTGCTGCTCGGCGGCACCCTCACGTTCAGCCAGGCGAGCTCGACGCCCGTGCTCGGGCTGCTGCGCGGGACCGGCGACACGCTGACCGGCTACATCTACTACAACGCTCCGACCGGGGACGGAAACCAGCCGTCGAAGGCCTACGCGGCCGCGTTCGTGCTGATGCTGATGGTGCTCGCGCTGAATCTCGGCGTCGACGCGGTGCTCAGTCGCTCGCGGCGGGCGGTGCGATGGAGCTGAGAAAGCCACCGCCGGTCAGGCGCCTAACGGGGAACGAAGGGCGCGTTGCCCCGTCGCGGAACGGCAACGGTCACCAACCCACGGCTTCGTTCACCGCCCCTCCGCCGCGCGCGGGAATCGCGATCGACCGGATGCAGGTCGAGGACCTGTCGGTCAGCTACGCCGGCAAGCCGGCGGTCAAATCGGTTTCGCTCCCGATCCGTCAGGGCGAGGTGCTGGCGCTGATCGGACCCTCCGGCTGCGGCAAGACCACGCTGCTGCGCTCGCTCAACCGCTTGACCGAGCTGACCCGAGGCGCATCCGCAACGGGACGCATCGTGCTCGACGGCGTCGAAATCGCATCGATGGAGCCGACCGCGCTCCGGCGTCGCGTGACGATGGTCTTCCAGCAGCCGAACCCGTTTCCGATGAGCGTGTTCGACAACGTCGCCTATGTCCTGCGCGAGCAGGCCGCTCGCCGGCCCAAGCGCGCCGCCCTGCGGGGCGCCGTCCGCGACGCACTGTCGCGCGCCGGACTGCTCGACGAGGTCGCCGACAACCTCGATCACCCGGCGCTCAGGCTGTCCGGCGGGCAGCAGCAGCGGCTGTGCATCGCCCGCGCGCTGGCGGCGGATCCCGAGGTCCTGCTGCTGGACGAGCCGTGCTCGGCGCTCGATCCGCGCTCCACCAAGCTGATCGAGGACCTGATGATCAAGCTGCGCGAGGAGGTTGCGGTGGTGATCGTCACCCACAACCTGCAGCAGGCATGCCGCGTGGCCGACTACGTCGCCTTCATGTACCTCGGCGAGCTGGTCGAGTACGGAAGCGCAAACCGGATGTTCGGCTCGCCGAGCGAGCAACGAACCAAGGAGTACATCAGCGGTGCCTTCGGTTAGGCGGGTTTCCACAGCGTGCGCTGCCACGCTCCCAGTCGCGGTGCTGTGCACCGGCTGCGTGTCCACACAAACGATCGCGGCCAGAGCCCGCCTGGTTGACGCGCGAATCCGGGCGGGGCAGAGAGTCACGCTGGTGACCCACGCCAACCCGGAGGTGAGCGTTGGTGGGCCTGTCGTGATCCATGGACACGACGGGATCACCGCGATCATTGTTTCGCTGCACAACCAGGCGTCCCACGCGCTGACCGATCTCCCGATCTCGGTTGGCGTTCGGATTAGGTCGGGGCGGAGGGCGTACCTCAACGAGTCGGCGAGCGCCGACTACTTCGAGAGCCACGTCGCGTCGATCGGGCCCAGCGCCGCGACGACCTGGGTGTTCACGACCGGGCGGCGCCTGCCGCGGGGGCGAGTGTTCGCCACCCTCGGCTTGCCGGCGCTGCGGACATCAGTCGCCGGATCGCTGCCCCGGATCGTTCTGTCATCGCGCCCGGGACGTACGCCCGGCGTCGTGACGGTCTCGGTCCGCAGCCGCTCGGCGATTCCCCAGTACGACCTGCCGGTTTACGTGATGGCCGTCCGGAGCGGGCGCCACGTGGCGGCTGGCCAGGCGACGGTGGCACACCTGGGAACGGAGGAGACCACGATGACGAGCGTCCACCTGATCGGCGACAGTCGCCAGGCAACGCTGCAATTGATCGCACTACCGACGATCTTTAGATAGGAGCCGAGCATGAGCGTGACCGACAGCGAAACGACCGTCGAGGCGCCGGCGGCTGCTCAGCCCGCGGTTGCCCAGCCGGTACCTGGCTATGAGACCTGCGAGCACTGCGAGGCGCCGGTCGAGTCCACGCAACGCTACTGCGTGGTGTGCGGTACGCGCCGCAAGCACGTCCACGATCCCGCGGTGCGTTTCCTCGCCGAGGCGACCAGTCGCTCGCGCTCTCGGCCGAGGGTCCGGGCCATGGCCCGCTCGCCGCGCCGGTCCTCTGGGCTCGCCCTGGCGCTGCTCCTGGCGCTGCTCCTGGCGGCCATACCGCTCGCCGTCGCGGCTGGGGTGCTCATCGGGCGTCGCGGTGATGGGACCAACAGCAAGCTCCTCGCGGCGTTGCGCAATCAGAAGCCGACGGTGGTGAACGTGGGTGGTGGACAGGCCGGTGTGGCGACGGCGTCGTCGACTGCGCCCGCGCCCGGCGCCACCGCCACGCCGGCGGCTCGGCTGAAGAGTGACTTCAGGCTGTCGCAGGGCTACGCGGTCGAGCTCCGGACGCTCCCGGGAAACGGAACCACACTGGCGAGAGTGAGCGCCGCCGAGCGTCAGGCCCGGGCCCGCGGCGCCACCGCGGTTGGCCTGATCAGCCCGTCCGACTTCACGATCGCTCCCGCGCCGGCCGCCGGCGACTACGTGATCTACTCGGGTCAATACCACTCGAGCGCCGCCGCCGCCACCGCGCTGGCGAAGCTCCGTCACGCGTTCCCGTCGGCGAAGGTGATCGCGGTCCGTTCGGCCGGGACTGCCGGCTCGGGACAGGTGCTTGCGAGAACCCAGTACGGGTCCGCCCACCAGGTTTCCGGCTTCAAGCCCAGCTCGGGTCAGCTCTCGTCCGGGGCCAAGGTTGTCAAGCAGGTGAGCAAGGAGATCAACGGCGGCTACGTGAAGTCCCAGCAGGGGCTGCCCGACGCGGTCTCCGTCCCATGATGAAGCTGCGGCGCAAGCGGTCGACTGAGGTCGCTGTCGCCGGGCCGGCGGTCGATCCCGAGCTGCTGGCCGAGCGCGAGCGGCTGACCGAGCGCTTCGCGCTCATGCAGTCGGAGCTGGGCGGCCTCTTTTACGAGATGGCGATCCGTGACCACGTCCGGATGGAGGTCCTGATTCCCAAGGCGGCCGAGCTGCAGCGCGTCGACGCGGAGCTCGGCCAGGTCGAGCGGATGATCGAGTCCGGCGGCTCACGAGCCGGCGGCGAGTGCCCGGCCTGCGGCGCGCTCTATGCCCGCGGCGCCGCGTTCTGTGCCCAGTGCGCGCACCCAATCACCGCGTGATGCTCGACCGCCTGCGATCGATCCGACTGAGCTGGCCGCAGATCGCGCTGGTGGCGGCGGCATCGGCGCTCTCCACAGCCGTGATCGTCGCGACGACTACGCGCGCCCACGCCCCGTCGTACGCGTCGCTGGCGGAGCTGCGCCGGCGTGTCGCGGTCCACACCGTGCCAACGCGCGCCGCAGCAGCACCAGCGCCGGCCACCGCAACCACGCCCGAGCCCGCGGCGGCTGCCGCCGCACCGGCCACGTACCCGGCGCCGACGGGTCCATCGACCGCAGCGAGCACCGCCACCACCACCGGCACCGACGCGAACGGCGCTGGCACGACTGGCACGAACACGGCCCCCGCCACCACGGGAACGACCCCCACGCCCACCGCCCATCCCGCCCGGCACGTGTTTGTGATCGCGCTCACCACGACGAGCTACCGAGCCACGTTCGGGCCAGACTCGGTCGCACACTATCTCAACCGCACCCTTCGCCGCCGGGCCGTGCTGTTGAGCGGCTACCGCACACTCGGTGGGTCGGAGCTGCCCGACTACCTGGCGATGGTCAGCGGTCAGGCGCCCAACGCCGACACCCGAGGCGACTGCACGACCTACGCCGATTTCGCCAGCTCAGCCAAACCGCTCGGAAGCGGTCAGGTCCCGGGCGCCGGCTGCGTCTATCCGAACACCGTATTGACTATCACCGATCAGGTGACCGCCGGCGGCAAGCGGTGGAAAGCCTATGTGGCGGACATGGGCGCTAGCACCTGCATGCATCCTGACTCGAACGGCGCCGCCGATGGGCAGTTGCCGGGCACCGGCCTCGAGTACGCCGTCTGGCACAACCCGTTCGTCTACTTCCATTCGCTGCTCGACCTCGGTGGCTGCACTAGCAACGACGTCAGCCTGCAGCATCTGGCGGGGGATCTTCGCGCGGCGAAGCGCACCCCCACCTACGCGTTCATCGCACCCAGCCTCTGCGACGAGCCGGCCGCGGCTGCCTGCCCGGGCACCCAGGCCAGCGGCCTGGCCGCGGAGGATGCCTTCCTCAAGCGTTGGGTGCCGGCTATCACAGCGTCGCCCGCCTACAGACAGAACGGCGTGCTGATCATCGTGTTTGCCAAGGCTCCGGCGGCACCGTCCGGCTCAGTCCGCACCGGTGCGCTCATCCTGTCGACCCGGGCCAAGCCTGGCTCGACGGTGGCCACTCCGTACACCCCCTACTCGGTCCTGCGCTCGGTCGAGGACCTGCTCTTCTACACCCCACTCGTACACGCCAAGTCCGCGAAGTCGTTCGCGAGCGCCGCGGTGCCCGTCGCGAGCGCCGCGGTGCCCGGCGACTGACGCCGGGGCCGGGGAGCGGAGCTGGGGCCCCGGCCGTCACCCAGCCCGCTCGCGAACCACTCCCCGCGCTAGCCGGTCGTGGCCCTGCCACCGCGCGACTTGCTCCCGGCCTTGCTCTTTGACTTCACCTTTGACTTGACGTGCACGACGGGGCACTTGCCGGCCAGGCGCAGTCGGAACGGGCCGTCCTCGGCGCCCGTCGTGTCGCTCACGACGAGCTGGACCACGGCGGCCGGGTCGGGCTTTGTGCCGGTAGGCGAGCCCTTTGGGATGTTCTCGCAATACGGCTCGGTGAGGTCGAACGTGCCCTCCGCCCAGTTCGGAGCTGCCATGTAGCCGCCGGCGCCGGCGTTGCAATTGATCCCGGTGCCCGGGATCCCGCCGAAGCAGCTGAAGCTCTGGGTCGAAAGCGGATTGCCCGTCGGGTCGAACACTGACACGCTGCTCGCGAGGTCGTCAATCGTGGCGTCGTCGTTCGGCTTGCGCGCCACGATCAACGTGTACGCGCTGACGCCCCAGTCGCACGTGAACTTGTAGCTCACGAGGTTGGGGTCATCCGCGGTGGGCTTGGCCCGCTTCAGGATGCCGCCGCACTGAGTGGCGGACTCGGGTGTTGGCGTGGCGGCAAACGCCGACTGCGTGAGCAGGCCGACGCCCAGAGCAAACGCGAGCGTCATCAGCGCCCACCGTCTGCCGGCACGGCGCTCTGCCTTGCGATGCAACAAAGCTTGACCTCCAGGTGTTCGAGTGACACGGCGGGTCGGCCGTGGATTGCTGTACTGAGCTCGACGATTGCCCGACCCGGCAATCTTCATAAAGCTTACGGAGATTGTGAAGTTTGCGCCACCAGGACGCGATCGACCCACGCGAGACGCTCCCGCCCCTCCAAGTAACTACTGCGGCTCGGCCTCCGCGGGCCGCGACCGCGCCGTGCCCCGGCGACGCGCGATTCTCCCGATCGCCAAGACTCGCCAGCGACGGCGCACTTCCGCTCCGGACAGAACGGGGACGACGGCGCTCCGCGCGCCAGGAGGCGGATTGGCCCGCTCCGGGGCCGCGGTACCCGTGACGCGCGCTCAGAGCTCAAGCCACACGGCAGGGAAGCTGACACCGCGCCAAGCCGCGCTCCCTCTCAGATCATGGCCGAATCACGACCGGCCAACTCGGGCCAGCTTGCGGCGCGATGTGGCATCGAGGACAGCCTTGCGCAGCCGGACGGCGTTCGGGGTCACCTCGACGCACTCGTCGACACGTAGGAACTCGAGCGCTTGGTCGAGCGACAGCTCGCGCTTTGGGATGAGGCGCACGAGCTCGTCAGCCGTGGAGGAGCGCATGTTGGTCAGATGCTTCTCCTTGGAGGCGTTCACGTCGAGGTCCTCGGGGCGGGAATTCTCCCCGACGATCATGCCCTCGTACACCTCTTCGCCGGGCGCGACGAACAGCGTCCCCCGCTCCTGGAGGTTGAACAGCGCGAACGACGCCACCGTCCCGCGACGGTCGGCGACCAGCGACCCCGTGGGCCGAGTCCGCAGCTCGCCGTGCCATGGCTCCCAGCGGTCGAACACGTGGTGGACAAGTCCGGTGCCGCGTGTCTCGGTGAGGAACTCGGTGCGGAAGCCGATCAGCCCGCGGGCCGGCACCAGATACTCCATCCGCACCCACCCCGTCCCATGGTTGACCATCTGCTCGAGCCGCCCCTTGCGCATAGCCAGCAGTTGGGTGATCACGCCCACGTACTCCTCGGGTGCGTCCACGCTCATGCGTTCGACCGGCTCGCAGCGCTTACCGTCGATCTCCCGGGTGACCACCTGGGGCTTGCCGACCGTCAACTCGTAACCCTCGCGGCGCATCAGCTCGACCAGCACTGCAAGCGCGAGCTCGCCCCGGCCCTGCACCTCCCAGACGTCCGGACGGTCGGTGTCGAGCACTCGCAGCGAGACGTTCCCGACCAGTTCCCGGTCGAGCCGGGCCTTGAGCTGGCTGGCCGTCAGCTTCTGACCATCGTGCCCGGCCAGGGGCGAGGTGTTAATCCCGATGGTGACTGACAGGGACGGCTCGTCGACGGTGATCACCGGCAGCGGGCGCGGATCCTCGGCCGATGCGAGCGTCTCACCGATCGTGATCTCGGGGATACCGGCTACGGAGATGATCTCGCCGGCGCTCGCCTCGTCGGCCTCGACGCGCTCCAGTGCCTCGGTGACGTACAGCTCGCTCACCCTGACCCGCTCGATCCGACCGTCGGCGCGGCACCACGCGACTGTGTCGCCGCGCCGAATCGTGCCGTGGCGTACTCGGCATACGGCCAGGCGCCCGACGTACGGCGACGCATCCAGATTGGTCACGTGGGCCTGGAACGGATGCTCGGGGTCATACTCGGGTGGGGGCACGTGTTCGAGTAGCAGCTCCAGCAGCGGCCCGAGGTCGGTCCCGGGAACGGCAGGATCGAGCGACGCCCACCCGGCCTTGGCGTTCGTATACACGATCGGAAACTCGATCTGCGACTCGTCGGCATCGAGGTCGAGGAACAGCTCGTAGACCTCGTCGATCACCTCGTCGATCCGAGCATCCGGTCGGTCGACCTTGTTCACGACGAGGATCACGGGCAGCCGGGCCTCGAGCGCCTTACGGAGCACGAACCGAGTCTGCGGCAGCGGGCCCTCGCTGGCGTCAACGAGCAGCAACACGCCGTCGACCATGGTCAGACCGCGCTCGACCTCGCCGCCGAAGTCGGCGTGCCCCGGCGTATCGACGATGTTGAGCTTGACGCCCCGGTACCTGACCGCGGTGTTCTTGGCGAGGATCGTGATTCCCTTTTCGCGCTCGAGGTCCATCGAGTCCAGTACGCGGTCGGCCACCTCCTGACCGGTGCGGAACGCCCCGGACTGCCAGAGCAGGGCGTCCACGAGGGTCGTCTTGCCGTGATCGACATGGGCGACAATCGCAAGGTTGCGTATGTCCAGGCGGAGAGCCATCGACGGATGACGATAGCCGTGCGTGGCCGACCCGGACGGCAACGGCTCGAGCCGTACTACGACCGCCCTCGCGTCGAGTGGTTCGGTCGCGTCGAGTGGTTCGCCCCGGACGGCCGCCCTACATGACCGAGTTCGCGCCATGCCGCGTCGTGCGACAGCCCGGCTGGTCGCACGAGCTCGTACCGCTCGCACGATCGCATCCATGTCCTAGCCCGCGCAGAGGGCCGTGCTCAGTCGGGCAGGATCCAGAAGGCGATAACTGCGTATTGGACGGCCGCCGCGGCGATCACAAGGATATGGAAGAGCTCGTGGTATCCGAACACCGCCGGGACAGGGTCCGGACGTCTAACGGCGTAAACCGCGGCTCCCAGCGTGTAGAGAACCCCGCCGAGGCCGAGCAGCGCCAGCCCGCTGATGCCGATGGCCGCCCCAAGCTGCGGCAGAGCCGCCAGTGCGATCCATCCAAGCCCGACGCAGAGCGCGGCGCGCAACCAGCTCGGCGCGTCCCTCCACAGCAGGTTGAAGGCCACCCCGAGCAGCGCTCCTGCCCATACCACGAAGAGGATCACAACCGACAGCGTTCCGTGGAGCCCGAGCACAGCGAACGGCGTATAGCTGCCCGCGATCAGCACGAAGATCATCGAGTGGTCCAGCCGGCGCATCCAGTCGCGCCCGCTCACCGAGCGCCAGTCGATTCGGTGATACAGCGCGCTTACGCCGAACAGCGCCACGAGGCTGACCGAGTAGACGGTCAGCGAGATCCGCGCGCGCGCCGTCCCGGCGACGACCACCAATACCAAACCGAGCGGCACCGAGCCGGCGCACGCCCATTGGTGAAACACGCCGCGTAGCCGCGGCTTGAGTGGCTGGGGCAGCTCGGGCATCCCCCCTCAGGGTACCGATCTCGAGGTCCTCGGCCGCGAGTGGCCGCGTCGCCCGCACGGCGAGCCCGGCACCCGCCGCCGGATCTCAGCCCTCACCGCCAGCCAGCGCCGCCGGCGGGTGTCGCTTCCGTTGTCAGTCGTCTCCTGTCAAGACGACGAGCTTGCCGACCGCACGGTTGGCCTCCATGTAGCGATGAGCGTCGACGATCTCGTCGATCCCGAATGTGCGGTCGATATTAACGCGGTAGCGTCCCTTCTCGACGGCGTGGATGATGTCTTGGAAGACGTGGCCGTAGTCGGCGCGGTTGATGGCGTTGCTGCTGTAGACCGTGAGCGGGACGCCGAGTCGCCGAGCTTCGGTCTGGGCGGGCGCGAGCTCCCACTCGTCCTCGAGATAGCCAGCGATGCACGCCCGTCCATCGCTAGCGAGCGCGTGGAGCGAGTCCAGCAGTGCCGCGGCGCCGACCAACTCATAGAGGGCGGTGACGCCGCCGGGAGCGATCTTGCGCACCTGTGCGGCCAGACGGCCATCGTCGATAAGGACATGATCGGCGCCGTTCGTCGCGAGCGCGGCCCGTTTGGTCTCTTGGCGGGTTGTCGCGAGGACCGTCGCGCCGAGATCCTTGGCGATCGTGATCGCGGCCATGCCGACCGACGAGCTGCCGCCGTGGATGAGCACCGAATCTCCGGCCATGAGCTGGAGGTGTTCGAGTGAGCCCCACGCCGTACCGAACGTTTCGGGGATCGCACCCAGGGTCGCCCAGTCGAGCGTCGTCTCGACTGGGGTCACGTGGGTTGCCGGCAGTAGCGCGTATTGCTGATAACCGCCGTCGAACGCACGACCCATCTCGCCCATCGCAGCGACGACGGTTTGCCCGGGGCGCAAATCGCCGTCTAGGTCCTCGACGACCTCGCCGGCACATTCGATGCCGATCACGCGCGGGAACTTGACCGCGTCGCCCGATCCACCGCTGCGCGTGATCAACTCGGCGCGGTTGAGGCCGAAGGCTCGGACGCGGACGAGCACCCAGCCGGGGCGCACGACCGGGATCGGACGGTCCTCGAGCGTCAGCACGCCGGGACCGCCAGGCTCATGGACGACAATGGCTCGCACGGGCAACCGAAGCTAAGCAGGACTCGCGCGGCGGTTGGATCTCGGGTTATCCGGTTGTGTCATCGGTTCTGAGCGCGACCGACTCGTCGTCGTCAGCTGATGCGGCATGTCCGGAGGTGGAGTCAAGCCACTCCTCGAACGTCGGACCGGCGAGCGTCGCCGCCGGGCCGGGGAGCTAGCGGCCCCGACGACTGAACGGTTACGCGAAACTCGCGATTTACAGGCCTTTCGCCATGCCGCCGGCAGGATTCGAACCTGCGACCCTCGGATTAAAAGTCCGCTGCTCTGCCAACTGAGCTACGGCGGCCGGGGGGCCATGATCGCGCACGGCCGCGTACTTTGGCGCTCCACCTGGCGTATACGGGAGTAGATCGCCAAAGTTCGGACGGCCGGTGGCCCCGGAGGGCGGCGAGGTCAGTGGCGGAAATGCCGGCGGCTGGTGAAGACCATCGCGGCCCCGGCCGCGTCGACCGCGTCGACCACCTCGTGGTCGCGGATTGAGCCGCCGGGCTGGATGATTGCGATGGCGCCGGCGTCGAGCCCGAGCTTGGGTCCGTCGGGGAAGGGGAAGTAGGCGTCCGAGGCCAGGACCGAGCCCTGCAGATCGCTGCGGGCCTTTTCGATGGCCAGCCGGACCGAGTCGACACGGCTCATCTGACCGGCGCCGATCCCCACGGTGGCCAGATCGCGACACAGGACCACCGCGTTGGAGCGGACGTGCTTGCACACCTTCCAGGCGAAGGAGAGCTCTCCCCACTCGGCCTCGGTCGGCACGCGTTCGGAAACGACCTGCATCTCGGAGCGCTCCTCGAGGTCGTAGTCGCGATCCTGGACCAGCATGCCGCCGACGACCTGGCGGAGCGCCGGGTCGATCATGTCGGGGTTGCGGCGCTCGCGGTCGTCGAGGATCCGCATGTTCGGCTTGCTCTCCAGGACTTCGAGGGCGTCCTCGTCGTAGCCGCGGGCGAACAGCACCTCGGCGAACTGGCCGGCCACGGCCTCGGCCAAAGCACGATCGACTCGGCGGTTCAGGCACACCACCCCACCGTAGGCGGACATCGGATCGCAGGCGAAGGCCTTCTGGTAGGCCTCGAGCCCGGTCTTGCCCACCGCCACGCCGCACGGATTGTTGTGCTTGATGATCGCGCAGGCGGGGATCTGGAACTCGCTGAGCGTGAGTCGGGCGGCGTCCAGGTCCAGGAGGTTGTTGAACGACAGCTCCTTGCCGCCGAGTTGGGAGACCATCGACAGCACGTGGGTGCGGGTGCCCACCTGCGAGTAGTAGGCGGCGCGCTGGTGCGGGTTCTCGCCGTAGGGCAGCTCGAGCACCTTCTCGAACGCGCGCACCATGAGCGCCGGGAAGTCCGCCCCCTTCTCCTGGAACCAGCGGGCGATCGCCGTGTCGTAGCGCGCGGTGTAGGCGAACGCTTCGGCGGCCAGGCTCTCCCGGGTGGTGGGCGAGAGCCTCCGGTCGAACTCGCGCAGCTCGGCCAGCACGGCGTCGTAGCTCTCCGGGGTGACCACAGAGGCGACGAACTGGAAGTTCTTCGCCGCCGCGCGGATCATCGACGGGCCGCCGATGTCGATGTTCTCGATCACCTCGGCATCCGCCACACCGCGGCGCGCGGCCGTGCGCTCGAACGGGTACAGGTTCACGCAGACGAGGTCGACGAACTCGACATCGTTCTCCTCCGCCTGGCGCATGTGGGCGTGATCGTCGCGGAGTGCCAGCAGCCCGCCGTACAGCCTCGGGTGAAGCGTCTTGACGCGCCCGTCCATGATCTCGGGAAAGCCGGTCAAGTCGGAGATCTGGCGGACCCGCAGGCCGGCCCCGGTCAGCTCACGGGCGGTCCCGCCGGTCGAGACGATCTCGATCCCGAGCTCGGCCAGACCGCGGGCGAACTCGACCAGCCCGGTCTTGTCCGACACCGACAGCAACGCGCGCGAGACTTGCACCTCGCCGGCGGCAACGGGCGCGAACCGGCTTACATGCTCCCTACCCCGCTCCATGACGCCCCCGACTCTATCGCTCGATGACGACGCGGCGCGGGTTGGCAGGGTCGAAGCTGACCGCGCCCCGGGCGATCAGTCGCACCGCATCCGGCAGCAGCTCGTGCTCGATCGCGTGAAGGTGCTCGAGGACCTCAGCCGCGTCGCGCGCCAAAGGCAGCTCGATCGCCCGCTGCAAGATCACCGGCCCGGAGTCCACTCCGCCGTCCACGAAGTGCACGGTCACGCCAAACACCTTCACCCCGTAGGCCAGTGCCTGCTCCACGGCTCCAAGACCCGGGAAGGCCGGTAGCAACGCCGGATGGACGTTGATCACGCGGTCGGGGAACCGGGCAAGGAAGCCATCGGACAACAGCTGCATGTACCCGGCCAGGACCACCAGCTGGGCTCCGCGCGACACCAGCCAGTCAGCCATCACGCTGTCTCGTTCCGGGCGACGTGGGTAGTCGGCCGCGGCGAAGGAGGCGAGGGGGATGCCCGCGACGCGCGCCCGCTCGAGGGCCGGAGCGCCTGGCTTGTCAGACGCCACCGCCACGATCTCGACGCCCTCGCGCCCGTGCACGCGGTCGAGCAGCGCCTGGAGGTTGGTCCCGGCCCCCGAGGCCAGCACGCCGACCTTCATGCCGCGCGGAGCTTCGGGAACTTGCCCCCGGTGGAACCGAGCTGCCGCCGGAGCGCTTCACCGGGATCCATGGGGCGCTCGACTGTAGCGGCGGCGGCGGTCGCCGGAGGGCCGCCTACGCTCTGACCAGGGGCAGCTCGAGCGCGTACTTGCCGTGCGCCCCCTCGGTCCCGTCGAGCGGATACTCGCCGCTGAAGCACGCATCGCAGTGCGTCTCGCGCAACACGCCGACCGCCTCGTAGACGCCCTCGAGCGAGAGGTAGTGCAGCGAGTCCGCCCCGAGCTCGTCGGCGATCTCCTCGACGGTCAGCCCGTGGGCGATCATCTCCTCGCGGGTGGACATGTCGATCCCGTAGTGACAGGGGTGCTTGATCGGCGGCGCCGAGATGCGCAGGTGGATCTCGGCGGCGCCGGCGTCGCGCAGCATCTGCACGATCTGGCGGGTGGTGTTGCCACGCACGATCGAGTCGTCGACCACGATCAGACGCTTGCCGGCGACGACCTCGGGCAGCGGGTTGAACTTCAGCCGGAGCCCGTGCCGGCGGAGCTCCTGGCCGGGCTGGATGAACGTCCGGGCCACGTAGCGGTTCTTGATGAAGCCGTCGTCCTGGGGCAGACCGGCCGCCCGGGCCAGGCCCCGCGCGGCCGGATTGCCCGAGTCGGGCACCGGGATGACCAGATCGGCCTCGACCGGGGCCTCGCGCCACAGGATCTCGCCCATCCGCGATCGCGCCACCTGGAGGACGGTGCCGGCCATCCTCGAGTCGGGGCGGGCGAAGTAGATGTACTCGAACACGCAGAACGCGCGGCGCTCGCCGCCGGCCACCATCCGGGTCTGCACCCCACCCTCGGTCAGCGTGATCACCTCCCCGGGCAGCACCTCGCGCAGGTACCTGGCCCCGATCAGATCGAACGCGCACGATTCGCTGGCCACGCAGTAGGCGGCCTGACCGGAGCCCTCGTCCTCGATCATCCCGAGCGCCAGCGGCCGCAGCCCGTGCGGGTCGCGGAAGGCAACCACGGCGTCCTCGGTCAGCACGACCGTCGAGAACGCCCCGCGGAGGCGCGGCAACACGTCGGCCACCGCGTCCTCGATCCGCTCAGCCGGATGGGTGGCGAGCAGCGCCGCGATGATCTCCGAGTCGGAGGTCGAGCTGAACGCCACATCGTGCTCGCGCAGCTCGGCGTGCAGCTCGACCGCGTTGATCAGGTTGCCGTTGTGGGCGAGGGCGAGGGTGCGGCGGTCGTTACGCACGATCGGCTGGGTGTTCTCCCACTGCGAGGCGCCGGTCGTGGAATAGCGGACGTGGCCGATGGCCAGGTCGCCCACCAGCGAGCGGAGCTTGTGCTCGTCGAACACCTGGGCCACCAGGCCCTGGTCGCGGATGGCCATGATCTCCCGCCCCCGCGGTGCGCTGGCGATCCCGGCCGATTCCTGGCCACGATGCTGCAAGGCGAAGAGCGCGAAGTAGGCGACCCTGGCGACGTCGTGTCCCGGCGCGTAGATGCCGAAAACACCGCACTCGTCGCGCGGTCCGTCCCGATGCTCGTTCAGGAGAGGCGGCATGCCTAGGCTGTGTTCAAGGCTAGCAGCGGGCCTAGATCCATTCGGCCAAGCCGCCCTCCCGGGCCTCGCGCAGCTCGGAAACTGCGAGCTCGAGCAGGCCCTCGATGGCCAGCGCGTCGCCGCCGACCTCCCCGATCACGACAAAGCCGGCCAGCGCCTCGCGCGGTCCCGAGACGATGAACCCTCGACCCGGAGCCTCGCCGAACGGATCAACGCCCCGGGGCAGCCGTACCGACGCGCCAAGGCCGCCGGCGACGCAGCACTCAGCCAGGGCGACGGCAACGCCGCCCTCGGAGATGTCGTGGGCGCTCCGGAACGACCCCGACCGGACTCGCGCCCGAACCGCCTCCTGCGCGACCCTGATCGCGCCCGGATCGGCGCTCGGCAGCTCCCCGACGGGAGCGCACCCCCGCAGCTTCGACAGCTCAGACCCGGTCGCAGACGGCGCGAACGGCCCGACCAGAGCGATCGCATCGCCCTCGCGCGCGAAGCCCAAGCGGCCAGCCCGGGCCGCGGCAGGAAGCTTGCCGACCACCCCCACCACCGGCGTGGGGAAGATCGGACCGCTCGGCGCCTCGTTGTACAAGGACACGTTGCCGCCCACCACCGGGATTCCGAGCGCCTCGCAGGCCTCGGATAGGCCCTCCACGGCCTGCACCAACTGCCAGGCCACGTGCGGCTTCTCGGGGTTGCCGAAGTTCAGGCAGTTGGTCAGCCCGAGCGGCTCGGCCCCCACGCAGGCCAGGTTGGCAGCGCACTCGTACACGGCCTCGGCGGCGCCTCGGCGAGGGTCGCAGGCGACGCGTCGGCCGTTGCCGTCGATGGACACCGCGATGGCCGAGCCATCCGGCAGCATCAGCACGGCGGCGTCCGCCGCATCGGGCCGGCGCACCGTGCGCGACTGGACGATCGGGTCGTACTGCTCGAACACCGGCCTGCGCGAGGCCAGGTTGGGCGAGCGCAGCAGCGCGAGCAGCGTCTCGGCCGGCGGCTCGCTTCCGCTCAAGATCGGCCGCGGTTCCCCGTACAGATCGCTCGATGGCGGCACCGGTTCGAGCTCGTAAGCCGGACAATCATCGACCAAGACACTGATCGGCATCTCGGCCACGGCGCTGCCGCGATGGAGCACCCGCAGCGTGTCGCCCTCGGCCACACAGCCGATCGTGGTGGCCAGCACCTCCCAGCGCTCGCACACGTCGAGCAGCTCCCCGACGCACTCGGGGCGGGCCACGCAGAGCATGCGCTCCTGAGACTCGGAGACCATGATCTCGAATGGCTCCATGTCGGGCTCGCGCAGGGGGATCTGGCACAGGTCGATGGTGATGCCGACGCCGCCACGGGCGGCCATCTCGGAGGCGGCAGAGGTGAGACCGGCCGCGCCCAGGTCCTGCAGGGATACGAGGAGCTCGCGATCGAGCAGCTCGAGGCAGCACTCGAGCAGCTTCTTCTCGGTGAACGGGTCGCCGATCTGGACCGACGGGCGCTTGGCCTCGTCTCCCTCGCCCAGCTCGGCGCTGGCCAGGACCGAGGCGCCACCGATCCCGTCGCGCCCGGTCAGCGCTCCGAGCAGGACCACCACGTTGCCGGTTCCGGCCGCGGCGCTGCGAATCAGCCGCTCATTGCGCGCCAGCCCCAGGCACATCGCGTTGATCAGGCAGTTCTGCTCGTAGCTCTGCTCGAAGTAGATCTCGCCTCCGACGGTGGGGACGCCGATCGAGTTGCCGTAGTGGCCGATTCCGGCCACCGCCCGCTCCAGGAGGTACCGGGAGCGGTGCGACTCCGAGGGCTCGCCGAAGCGCAGCGAGTCGAGCACAGCGATCGGCCGAGCGCCCACCGCGAACACGTCGCGGAGGATGCCTCCGACGCCGGTGGCGGCCCCCTGGAATGGCTCGACCGCGCTCGGATGGTTGTGCGACTCGACCTTGAAGGCGACGGCCAGACCTCCGCCGACGTCGACGGCCCCGGCGTTCTCTCCGGGGCCGAGCAGCAGATGCGGCCCCTCGGTGGGCAGGCGGCGCAGCAGCCGGCGCGAGTGCTTGTAGCCGCAGTGCTCCGACCACATCAGCGAGAGCATGGCCAGCTCGACGTCCCCCGGCGCCCGGCCGAGCCGGTCGAGGATGCGGGCGTACTCGTCGTCGGTCAGCCCGAGCTGACGGTGGCGTGCCTCAAGCGAGGACGTGCTGCTCGACATGCGCTCTCATCGACTCGAAGATCGTCAGTCCGTCGCTCGATCCGGTGAGCGGATCGACCGCGTGCTCGGGATGAGGCATGAGTCCGAACACGTTCCCGGCCTCGTTGCGCACCCCGGCTATGTCCCGCAGCGACCCGTTGGGGTTGTGCCCCGGGGCATAGCGGAGCAGCACCTGGCCGGCCGCTTCGAGCCGGTCGAGTTCGGGGTCGGGCGCGTAGAACCGGCCGGTGGTGTGCTTGACCGGGATCGAGAGCCGGCGGTTCGGGGAGCCGGCCCGCGTGAAGGGGGTGTTGGCAGTTTCCACTTGCAGCTCGACTTGGCGGAAGACGAACTTCAGCGAGACGTTCGGGAGCAGCGCACCGGGCAGGAGGTGCGCCTCGCACAGTACCTGGAAGCCGTTGCAGATCCCGAGCACCAGTCCTCCTTCGCGGGCGAACTCCTCGACCTCGGCCATCACCGGCGCGAACCGGGCGATCGCCCCGGCGCGAAGGTAGTCGCCGTAGGAGAAGCCGCCCGGCACGATCACCGCGTCGACGCCCTGGAGATCATGGTCGGCGTGCCACAGGAGCACGGCGTCACCCACGCGGGTGGCCGCCTGGAGAGCGTCGATGTCGTCGCAGGAACCCGGGAAGCGGACGATCCCGAACCTCATCGCGACCCCTCCGGGAGTTCCGCGCCAGCGGAACTCCCAATGGAATCGGCGCCAGCCCGGATCTTCCACGATCTCCCAATCCTCGATCAGCGGGTTGGTCAGCAGGCGCTGGCACATTGCGGGAAGCTGCTCCGGGTCTTCCACGTCGAGCTCGATCAGGCGGCCCACGTGGACGTTGCTCACGCCCTGGAACCCGAGCGCCGGCAGCGCGCGCTCTACCGCTTGGCCCTGCGGATCGAGGATCCCCGCCTTGGGCCTGACCAGGACCCGCGCCCTCATCGGGTTCGGTGCAGCCAGGCGTCGAACGATTCGCCGGTGATCCGCTCGTACGCCTCGATGTACTTCTCGCGCGTGCGCGCGACCACCTCGTCGGGGATGGCCGGCGCCGGTGGATTGCGGTCCCAGCCGGTGGACGAGGCCCAGTCGCGCACGAACTGCTTGTCGAAGCTCGGCTGCGTGCGTCCGGGCTCGTACTGGTCGGCCGGCCAGAAGCGCGAGGAGTCCGGGGTGCACACCTCGTCCCCGAGCGTGAGCCGGCCCTCGGAATCCAGCCCGAACTCGAACTTGGTGTCGGCCAGGATGATCCCGCGCTCGCGCGCGTGGTCGGCGGCGTGCTGATAGACCGCGAGCGAAACGTCGCGCACACGCTCGGTCAGCGCCCGGTCTCCGACCAGCTCGGCCGCCCGCTCGAAGTCGATGTTCTCGTCGTGGCCCTCGACGGCCTTGGTGGCCGGGGTGAAGATCGGCTCGGGGAGCCGATCGGACTCGCGAAGGCCCTCGGGCACGGCAATCCCGCACACCTCGCCGGTCCGCTGGTAGTCCTTCCAGCCCGAGCCGGAGAGGTAGCCCCGCACCACGCACTCGATCGGGAGCATCTCGAGCCTGCGGACCAGCATGCCACGATCGCGCGCCTCGTCGGGGACTCCGTCGGTGACGGAGAGCATGTGGTTGGCGACGATGTCCGCCGTGCGCTCGAACCAGAACGTGGACAGTCCGGTGAGCACCGCGCCTTTGTCCGGGATCGGCGTCGGGTGCACGACGTCATAGGTCGAGATCCGGTCCGAGGCGACGATCAGCAGCGTCCGGTCGCGCCCTGCGTAGATCTCGCGAACCTTGCCCGAGGCGATCAGGGGCAGGTCGGCTAGGACGCTCACTGGGCCGATCCTAGCAACGGCCACGGCGGTGCCGGGTGGGCGGGGACGTGATCCAATCAGCTCTTTCCGGCCAAAAGGCTGGCCGCACAGGTCTTATGGTCCTACGGGCCCTTGGGTAAGGGTTGTGACTCAAAGCGCCGGCAGCACGGTGCTCTCGATCGCCACCACCATCCCCCGCCGGGCGGCGAGCGTCGCCAGCATCAACGCCGTGTCGGCGACCGCCACTCCGGTCAGGTGCTCGGTGCGCTGCTCGAAATCATGGACGATGGCTGCCAGCGCCGCCGCATACTTGCCGCCGTCGCGGGCGGCAAGCGCGACGAGCGCCTCGCCGGTGCGGCCGAAGGCGTCCGTGCCGGCGCCCATCCGGACTGCCCAGATCGAAGCATCCTCATCCTCTTCGAGGATCAGGGCGGCAAGCGCCTGGGCGTAGGACGCGGTCGAGGACTGCGGGTCGCGCTCGCCCAGGGCCGTGCGGGCATACCTCGCCTCGGGCACGCCGCCGCCGGCCAGGACCGCGGACTTGAGCATCCCGACCAGGCGCCCGTAGGCGCTCGGCGGCGCTGCTTCCCACGACTGCCGGTACAGCTCGGCCGCCGCTCCGAAGGCCGCACGCGCCGCCTCGCGATCTCCCGACAGCAAAGCCTGCTGTCCCTCGCCGTCGCGCTCGACCGCCGTCGTCATGAGCTCCTGGTGCTTGCGCGGGGCCACGGGGGCGCAAATCGTAAACCCACCGGGTATCCATTGGGACGGATGCCGGGTGCGTCGTGGAACAGGCGCTTCAGCGGTTCGTCCGGTGCGGCTACCGGACGGCCGTGGGCGCCGGGACGATCACGTCGAGGCGGGCGATGATCTCGTCGGCGTAGCGCACGAACACGCCGTAGTCGAAGATCGCGTCGAGGTCGAGGCCCGCGCCGGCCGGATCGGCGGCCAGCAGCTCCCTGAGCGCGACCCGGTCGTCGAGAGCCCGCTGTGCGAGCCGCTGCACGACTCGGTACGCATCGTCGCGCGTCATGCCGGTCTTCACCAGCGCCAGCAACACCCGCTGGGAGAACAGCGCGCCGTGGGTCAGCTCGAGGTTCTCTCGCATCCGCTCGGCGTCGAGAACCATGCCCTCGACCAGGGCCAGCGTGCGGCGTTGCATGTGGTCGAGCAGGATCGTCGAGTCGGGCAGGATGACCCGCTCGACCGACGAGTGCGAGATGTCTCGCTCGTGCCAGAGGGCCACGTCCTCGAGCGCCGCCTGGGCGTTGCCCCGCAGCACGCGGGCCAGGCCCACGATCTGCTCGGACTTGATCGGGTTTCGCTTGTGGGGCATCGCGCTCGAGCCCTTCTGTCCCCGGCCGAACGGCTCGCGCACCTCGCCCACCTCGGTCCGGGCCAGATGGCGCAGCTCGATGGCGAAGCGCTCCATGCCCGCCCCGGCCAGCGCGAGCGCCTGCAGCAGCTCAGCGTGGCGGTCCCGCGGGACCACCTGGGTGGAGACCGGCTCGCGGGCCAGCCCCAGCCGCGCCAGCACCCGCTCCTCGAAGTCGGGCGAGGTGGCCGAATAGGTGCCCACCGCGCCGGAGATCGCGCCCACCGCGGCCTGCTCGAAGGCGTGGGTTAGGCGCTCGGCATTGCGGTGCGCCTCGAAGGCAAAACCGGCCAGCTTGATCCCGAACGTGGTCGGCTCGGCGTGTATGCCGTGCGTCCGACCCACGCACAGCGTGTGAGCGTGTTCCCGGGCGGCCGCCGCGAACGCCTCCACGATCCGCCTGGCATCAGGCAGGACGAGCTCGCCCACCCGGCGCAGCTGGAGGGCAAGCCCGGTGTCGAGCACGTCGCTCGAGGTCAGGCCGTGGTGGATCCACCGACCGGCCGGGCCGGCCGAGGCGGCCAGCACGTCGACGAAGGCGGCCGTGTCGTGGTCGGTGACTCGCTCGCGCTCGGCGACCGCCTCCACGGTGAACGTCGCGCGTCGGATCGCCGCGAGCTCCTCCTCGGTCGGTCCGTCCATCTCCTCGCAGGCGGCCACCTCGACTTCGCGCATCACCTCAAAATGGGCATGGTCCGACCAGGCCTCGGCCAGCTCGGCACGCGTGTAGCGCGGGATCACTATCCGAGCCTAGCGAGCAGCCGCGAGCGCAGGCTGCGGTGGGCCTCTTCGTGCTCACGGATCGTGCCGAACGCGCCGCGGATGTCGCCGGCGGGCGCCGTGTCGAGCCCGGCGCGCGTGGACCGATCGCTCGCCATCTGCTCGACCTCCTTCCCGCGTTCGATCAGCGAATCTGCATATCGTGCCGGATATGCCCCCAGACGAGGACCGCGCCGGCGACTGGCGCGCGGCTGTTCACGAGCTGGCCACAATCTCGCGACCGTCGGCCTCCGACGGCGAGCGGCGTGCCGCCGAGCTGATCGCTTCGCGCCTGCGTGCGCTCGGCTGCTCGGCCCGCGTCGAGCGGGAGCTCGCGCACGGCGGCTACTGGTGGCCGATCGGCCTGGTCAACGGAGTCGCCGCCGGCGCTGGGCTGCTCGCGCTGCGGCGGAGGGGAGTCCGGTCGCGAGCCCTGGCCGCGCTCGTCGCCGGCCTGGGCGCCGCCGCCCTGTGGGATGACCTGGGGCACGGCCGGCGCTGGTTTCGCCGCGCGCTATTGCCCCACCGGCCGACCTGGAACGTGGTGGCCGAAGCGGGGGATCCCACGGCCGAGCGGACCGTGGTGCTGATCGCCCATCACGACGCGGCCCACTCAGGGGCGGTGTTTCACCCGGTCCTCCCGCGCATCCCGTTGAAGCTCGCGCCACGGCTGCACGCGGCGGCGGGGCGGAGCTTCCCGCTCCTCTACGCGGTGTGGATCGGGCCGGTGGCGGTGTGCCTCGGGTCGCTGCTCGGGCGTCGGCGAGTGGTGCGGGCCGGCGCCGCGCTGGCCG
Source organism: uncultured Solirubrobacterales bacterium (assembly GCA_963743345.1). Taxonomy (GTDB): domain Bacteria; phylum Actinomycetota; class Thermoleophilia; order Solirubrobacterales; family Solirubrobacteraceae; genus Palsa-465. The sequence continues at coordinate 103,466 of CAVUPW010000016.1, read as the reverse complement.
TAGGCGCGACCGTGGCGATGGCCGACATCGGGCTGCGCGCGCCGGTGCCCGGCGCCAACGACAACCTGAGTGCGGTCGGCGCGCTGATCGCCCTGGCCGCCGCGCTGCGCCGCCAGCCGATCGAGGGCGTCCGTGTGCTGCTTGTCTCGACCGGCTCGGAAGAGTCCTTCAGTGAGGGCATGCAGGCGTTCGGCCGGCGCCACTTCGGCGAGCTCGATCCCGAGCGGACCGAGATGATCTGCCTCGAGTGCCTGGGCGGCCCGACGTTGATCGTGATCGAGGGCGAGGGCATGCTGCGCATGCGCGACTACCCGGTCGACATGCGGGAGGCCCTGGAACGGGCGGCCGCCGGCGCCGGCCTGTCGGTCGTCCGCGGGCTGCGCACGACGGCCGCCACCGACGCGATCGTCGCGCTCCGCGCCGGCTACCGGGTGGCCACGCTCGCCTCGGTCGACGAGACCAAGCTGCCGATGAACTACCACTGGCCGTCCGACACACCGGAGGCGCTGCACTGGGGGACGATCGAGGGCGCGATCGCGGTGTGCGAGCAGTTCCTGCGCGCGCGAGCCGCACCGGCGCCCGGATCCCCCGGGTAAGACGCACGATGTCGGGCATCGATCCCGACGCGAAGGCTAGCGCCAGCGCCGCGGACCGGTCAGCTTTCGAGAATCCGCGCCGCCAGCACCGCGGCGTTACGCGCGTTGTCGACCCCCACACACGCCACCGGCACCCCGGGCGGCATCTGCGCGATCGACAGCAGCGCGTCGAGTCCGCCCGCCACCGAGGTCCGGCTGGTCAGCGGCACGCCGATCACAGGCAGATCGCTGTGCGCGGCCACCACGCCGGGCAGCGCCGCCGACAGGCCCGCGCCGGCGATGATCACGCGCAAGCCGCGCATCCGGGCGTTGCGCGCGTAGTCGGCCACCTTGTCCGGCTCGCGATGAGCCGACATGACCCGCACCTCGCAGCGGATCCCGCGCTCGATCAGCTCCTTCTCGGCCGCCTCCATCCGCTCGAGATCGCTCTTGGAGCCCATCACGATCCCTACCAGCGGCGCGTCGACCTCGAGCCCCTCGAGGTCCGCCACCGGCTCGGCGTAGATCTCCGGTGCGGGAGGGGCCGACTCGGTCACACGCGGGCTTGAGCCGGTTGGGCGACCCGCAGCGCGATGTCCCGCCGCACCTGCTTGCCGTCGAACTCGATCACGTCGGCGGCAGCATAGGCGGCCTCCCGAGCGGACGCCGCGTCGGCGCCCAGGCCGGTCACGTTCAGCACCCGCCCGCCCGCGGTCACGGGTTGACCATCAGCGTTCACCGCCGTGCCGGCGTGCGTCACGTGAACTCCGGACGTCACGCGATCCAACCCCCGGATCACGTCCCCGTGCGAGGACGACGCCGGGTAGCCGGCGCTGGCCAGCACGACGGTCACCGCCATCTCCGGCGACCACTCGATCTCGGCGCCGTGCAACCCGCCCGGAACGGTCGCGGCCTCGAGCAGGCCGAGGAGGTCGGAGCGCAGGCGTGGCAGCAGCGCCTGGGTCTCGGGATCCCCGAACCGCACGTTGAACTCGAGGACGCGGGGTCCCTCCGCGGTCATCATCAGGCCGGCGTAGAGCATCCCCTGGAACGGGATCCCCCGCCGGGCCAGCTCGTCCAGCACCGGCTGATGCACGGTCCGGCAGATCTCGGCAGCGCGATCGGAGTCGACGGCCGGCACCGGCGAATAGGAGCCCATGCCGCCGGTATTCGGCCCCTCATCGTCGTCGTAGATCCGCTTGTAGTCCTGGGCCGACGCGAGCGGCACCGCCCGCTGAGCGTCGCACAGCGCCAGCAGCGACAGCTCCTCGCCCTCGAGGTGCTCCTCGACTACCACGCGCTCGGTCCCGAACCTGCGCTCGACCAACAGCTGATGCAGCGCCTCGCGCGCCTGCTGCTCATCCTGGGCGATGATCACGCCCTTGCCGGCGGCCAGGCCGTCGGCCTTGATCACCGCCGGATAGCGGTCGATGGCGGCGAGGCCCGCCTCCGCGTCGGTGACCACCGTGTAGCCCGCGGTGGGGACCCCGGCAGCGCCCATCACCTCCTTGCAGAACGCCTTCGATCCCTCGAGCCGGGCGCCCGCCGCGGTCGGGCCGAAGGCGCGGATCCCGGCGGCGGCGAGGGCGTCGATCGCCCCCGCCACGAGCGGCGCCTCGGGCCCGATGACGACCAAATCGACCCGTTCCTCGGTGGCGGCCCGGACGATCCCCTCGACATCCTCCGCGCTCACCGGCAGCGTCCTGGCGTCTCGGGCAATGCCCGCGTTGCCCGGCGCGGCCAGAATCTCGGGCCGGCGCGGCGAGCGCGCCAGCGCCTGGATCAGCGCATGCTCACGGCCGCCGGCGCCGACCACCAGGGTTCGACTCCCGCCCACCCTCTCCGAGGCCCCAGTCGTCGACTCAGATGGAACCAATGAAGTCGTCGATCGGGATTGCGGTCAGCGTCTCGTATTTCGCCGTTCCGCGCGAGCCCAGCTCGAGCGAGACCCGCGCCATCGTCTTCTCGTCGGGAGCCTCGACCACGTTGATGAAGTCGAACTCGCCGAGCGTGGCCCACTGCGCCTTGACCGTGGCGCCGAGCTGCTCGACCTCGCGATTGACCTCGCGGATCCGGGACGGGTTGTTCTTGATCGTCTGGACCCCTTCGGGGGTGAGCGTCGAAAGCATGATGTACGTCGGCAAGTCGCCTCCTTGGTCGTCTGCGACGACTTCTACCTGATGTCGGGGACGTCGTGCCCGCTGACAGCTCACGGCGCCGGATCACAGGTGGCGGCGGGGCCAGGCCTCACAAGACCCCGGCCCTCTTCGAGCCAATCGATTTACGCCGCGGCCGCCACCGCCTCCACCCGCTCTAGCACGAGCTCGCCCGAGGCCGCGTCCACCCGAACCGTGTCGCCGGTGGCGAAGCGGCCCTCGAGGATGGCCAGCGCCAGCTGGTCGACCAGCCGCTTCTGGATCACCCGCTTGAGCGGCCGCGCACCGTAGGTCGGGTCGTAGCCGAGGTTGCCGAGCAGGGTCCGCGCGGCGTCGGTCAGCTCGACCTCGATCCCGCGCTCGCGTACCCGCGCAATCAATCTCGCGACCTGGAGGTCGACGATCTCGCCGATCTGCTCGCGGCTCAGCGAGTGGAACTCGACGATGTCGTCCAGACGGTTGACGAACTCCGGCCTGAAGTGCGACTCCACGCCGGCCCGGCCGCCCGGGATGTTCGAGGTCATGATCAGCACGGCGTTCTTGAACGAAACCGTGCGGCCCTGGCCGTCGGTCAGGCGCCCGTCGTCCATCACCTGGAGCAGCGTGTTGAACACGTCCGAGTGGGCCTTCTCGATCTCGTCGAGGAGCACCACGCTGTAGGGCCGCCGGCGGACCGCCTCGGTCAGCTGACCGCCCTCGTCGTAGCCGACGTAGCCCGGGGGCGCACCGACCAGCCGCGACACCGAGTGCTTCTCCATGTACTCCGACATGTCGATGCGGATCATCGCGTCCTGGCTGTCGAACATGAACTCGGCCAGCGCCCGGGCCAGCTCGGTCTTGCCGACGCCGGTCGGGCCGATGAACAGAAACGTGCCGATCGGCCGGTCGGGGTCCTGCAACCCGGCGCGCGAGCGCCTGAGCGCGTTCGATACGGCCTCGACCGGCTCGCCCTGGCCGATCACCCGCTGGTGCAGGCGCTCCTCCATGTGCACGAGCTTCTCGATCTCGCCCTCCATCAGGCGCGAGACCGGGATGCCGGTCCACTTGGCGACGACCTCGGCCACGTCCTCGGCGTCGACCACGTCCTTGAGATATCGCGGCGGCACCCGTTTCCGCGACATCGTGCTCGGCCTCCGACGCGACCGCGAGCTGCTTCTCGAGCTCGGGGATCGTGCCGTACTGGAGCTCGGCGGCGCGACCCAGGTCGGCTTCGCGCTGAGCCCGCTCGAGCTCGATCTTGGCCTGCTCGATCCGCTCCTGGAGCTCGGCCACTGCGCCGACCGACTCCTTCTCGCGCTGCCACTCGGCGTGCATGGCGTTCGAGCGCTCGCGCTCCTCGGCCAGGCCCCGCTCGAGCTGCTCGCGGCGCGCGACGGTCCCGGGATCGTCGTCATCGGAGCCCAGCGACTGGAGCTCGATCTCGAGCTGCATGATGTGCCGGTCGACCTCGTCGATCTCGGTCGGCTTGGAGTCGATCTCCATCCGGATCCGCGATGCGGCCTCGTCGACCAGGTCGATCGCCTTATCGGGCAGGAAGCGGTCGGCGATGTAGCGCTGACTGAGTGTGGCTGCCGCGACCAGCGCGGAGTCCTGGATGCGCACCTTGTGGTGGACCTGGTAGCGCTCCTTGAGGCCGCGCAGGATCGCGATCGTGTCCCCGACCGTCGGCTCCCCCACGTACACAGGCTGGAAGCGCCGCTCGAGCGCCGGGTCCTTCTCGATGTGCTTGCGGTACTCGTCAAGCGTGGTGGCGCCGACGGCGCGCAGCTCGCCGCGCGCCAGCATCGGCTTGAGCATGTTGCCGGCGTCCATCGCGCCCTCGGCGGCGCCGGCGCCGACGATCGTGTGCAGCTCGTCGATGAACACGATGATCTGGCCCTGGGCGTCGGCGATCTCCTTGAGCACCGCCTTCAGGCGATCTTCGAACTCGCCGCGGTACTTGGACCCGGCCACCATCGCGCTCAGGTCGAGGGCGACCAGCCGGCGATCCTTGAGGCTCTCGGGCACGTCGCCGGACACGATCCGCTGGGCGAGGCCCTCGACGATCGCGGTCTTGCCGACGCCCGGCTCGCCGATCAGCACCGGGTTGTTCTTGGTGCGCCGGCTGAGGACCTGGATCACGCGCCGAATCTCGTCGTCGCGGCCGATCACCGGGTCGAGCTTGCCCTGCGCGGCGGCCTCGGTCAGGTCGCGGCCGAAGCGCTCGAGCGCCCTGTACTTGTCCTCGGGGTTCTCGTCGGTGACGCGGTGGCTGCCGCGGACCTCGGACAGCGCCTTGATCAGCTGATCGTGGTTTGCGCCGTTCGTTCGCAGCGCGTCGCCCGCCTTGCCGGGATGCTGGGCGATCGCGAGCAGCAGATGCTCGGTGGAGACGTACTCGTCCTTCAGCTCGCGCATCTCCTTCTCGGCGTCGCGCAGGATCTGCACGAGCTCGCTCGAGCCACCGGCCGGCTCGGGGCTCGCGGCGCCCTGGATCTTGGGCAGCGCGTCGAGGGCCTGAGTGTTGGCCTGGCGGACCGCGGCGGGGTCCACGCCGAGCTTTCGCAGCACCGGCACGACGATCCCGCCCTCCTGCTCGAGCAGGACGGCGAGCAGGTGCTCGGGCATCGTCTGCGGGTTGCGGCGCTCGTCAGCCAGGCGCTGTGCGGCTTGAAGCGCCTCCTGGCTCTTGATCGTAAATCTGTCTGGTTGCATGGGCGTTCTCAGGTCTCGAGGTCAGGTCTAAATCTAAGTCTGGTCGACTGAGATTATTGCATATTTTCAGTGCTCGCACCATAGCCTGGTCGCCATCGAGCCGCTCACCGGTCAGCCGTTCTTGCCCGTCTTCGTCTGACCGGGCGGAGCGCCGCCCTGCCCTGGCGGCGGAGGCGTCGTCGCGCCCGGGGCGGTGGTGGTCGTGCCAGGGGTCGTGGTGGTAGTGCCAGGGGTCGTGGTGGTCGTGGTCACCGTTGTCGTCGTCGTGCTGGTGCTGCTGCTCGAGGTCGAGGACGGAGTGGAGCTCGTGCTGCTGCTGGGGGTCGAGCTCGACCGGGACGTCGAGCCGGTGGCAGACCGGGACGATCTGGATGTCGGAGTGGTGGGGCGCGAAGGCGTCGAGCTCGAGTGGCTAGAGCTGCCGCCAACCACCGCATAGGCGACCGCCGCACCGAGCAGGAGCAGCGCGATCACGGCCAGGAACACCCAAGGGCCTCGGCTCTGCGGGCGCGACGGCGGCAGCGTCTGCGTGGCCGCCACCCGGTCCGGAGGGACGGTCGGCGTCTGCTGGACGGTGGCGATCTGAGGCACCGCCGCCGCGTCGGCAGCCGCCGCGGCAAGCACCTCGGTGGCGGCCGTCAATGGGGCGGTCGGCCCGGTCCGTGCTCCGGTCTCGAAGGCAGCCAGCCGGTCGCGCACCTCCGCCGCCGTCTGGGGACGGTCGTTCGGCGCCTTGGCCAGCATCTCCAGCACGAGCGCGTCGAGCGCCGGCGGGACGGCTGGATTGCGCTCGCTGGGCGCCTTCGGCTGGACGTGGACGTGCTGGTGGAGCACGGCCGCAGCCACGTCGGCCATGAAGGGCGGCTCGCCGGTCAGCATCTCGAACAGGACGCAGCCGAGCGAGTAGATGTCCGAGCGCGCGTCCGCCGGGTTGCCCATCGCCTGCTCGGGCGCCATGTAGGGCGCGGTTCCCAGCACTGACGCGGTCCGCGTCAGGGCGACCGCGTCGGAGGTCCGCGCGATCCCGAAGTCGAGCACCTTCACGCGGTCGGCGGCTTCCACCATGACGTTGCCCGGCTTGATGTCGCGGTGAACGATGCCCGCGGCATGGGCGGCGACCAGCGTGTCGGCGATCTGCTCCGCGATGCGGGCGGCGCGACGTGGCTCGAGCGGGCGGGCGGGATCCTGTTCACGCAGAATGTCGGCCAGGCTTCGCCCGTCGACGAACTCCATCACGATGTAGCGCGTCGGCCCGTCGGCGCCGGCGTCGAACACCGTGACCGCGCCGGAATGGTTGAGCGCCGCTGCGGCGCGGGCCTCTCGCTTGAAACGGGCGACGTAGACCGGGTTCTCCTCGGCCTGCGGGTCGAGCGCGACCTTGACTGCAACGGTGCGGTCGAGCGAGAGATCGGTGGCGCGGTAGACGGTGCTCATGCCGCCCCGCCCGATCACCTGCTCCAGCCGGTAGCGCCCGGCGAGGATCCGCGGTTGTCCGGCCGAGCTCACGCGCTGGGCCGCTGAGCCCCGGAATCGGGTCGTTCCGCGCCTGAATCTGGCCGCCGCGCCCCGAGGTCGAGTCGCTGTGCCCGGACGGTGAACGTCTTCAGGTCCGCGTTGCGGACGATCGCGCCGCCCTTGACGTAGGGCACGATCTCCGCCCGCAGCTCGCGCCGAACCCGTTCGAGCCGCTCGACCTCCGAGCTCAGCTCGGCCGCGCGCCTCTCGAGCGCCCTGAGCTTGCGCTCCATTCCCTCCAGCTGCCCTTCGAGCTCGAACACGCGCTCCACGCCGGCCAGGTTCATGCCGAGCTCGGCGGTCATCTCCTGGATGCGGCGCAGCCGTTCGACGTCCTTGTGCGAGTACAGGCGGGTGCCCTTCGGGGAGCGCTTCGGCTCGATCAGGCCGCGGGTCTCGTACATACGCAGCGTCTGGGGATGCATGTCCGCGAGCTCGGCCGCCACCGAGATCATGAACACCCCTCGGTCCGAGGCGACCTCCACGCGGGTCGTGCTTCGGATGCGACGCGTGGCCATCAGTTCTCCTTCGCTTTCGTCCCGCCGGGTGGGCGGGCACGGTCATCTGCGAACAGCTTGGCCCGCGGGTTGCCGTTCATAACCTTCGAGAGGCGGTCGATCGCGTCCTGCTGCTCGGGTGAGAGGTGGTCGGGGACGTCGATCACGAACCGGTAGTGGATGTCGCCACGGCCCTTTCCGCCGACGCGCGGCGGTCCCTCGCCTCTGAGACGCTGGACCGTTCCATGCTTGGTCCCGGCCGGGACGCGCAGCCGCTTGGTTCCGTTCAGGGTGGGCACCTCCACGATCGCGCCCCGGACCGCCTCGGGGATCGTGAGCGGCACCTCGACCTCCAGGTTCTCGCCCACGGGCTTGAACACCGGCGATTCGTTGACCCGCGTGATCACGTACAGGTCACCGGGCTCGCCGCCGCGCAGACCGGCCTCGCCCTTACCGGCAAGCCGGATGCGGCTGCCATCCTTCACGCCGGCCGGGATGTTCACGCGCAGCTTGCGGATGCTGCGCTGCGCACCGGTGCCGCCGCAGGTGGAGCAGGGATCCTCGATCACCGTGCCAGAGCCGCTGCAGTTCGAGCAGGGCTGGGAGATCGAGAAGATCCCCTGGCTCTGGGACTCGATGCCCCGGCCGCTGCACACCGGGCACACCTTCGGGGTCGTGCCGGGCTTGGCGCCGGTTCCGTGACAGGTGGGGCACGGCTGGGAGGTGGGCACCGACAACGGCACCTGGGCGCCGTGTACCGCCTGGTCGAAGCTCAGCGAGACTTCCGTCTCCAGGTCGCGGCCCTGCGTCTGTGCCGTGCGCCCGGTTCGCCCGGCGCCGGCCCCGCCGGCGCCCGTCCCGCCCCGGCCGCGCGCCCCGCCGGCGCGACCCGCGGTGCCGGTCGCTCCGCCGCCGAACAGGTTTGACAGGATGTCGCTGAACCCGCCGGCCATTGCGCCGGGGTCAAACCCGCCGGTGGCGAATCCACCGAGCGGACCCTGGCCACGGTCATACGCCTTGCGCTTCTCGGGATCCGAGAGGACGTCGTGGGCCTGGGAGACCTCCTTGAAGCGCTCTTCCGCCTGCTTGTTGCCCGGATTGCGATCCGGGTGGTACTGCCGCGCGAGCTTGCGGTAGGCCTTCTTGATCTCCTCGTCGTTGGCGTTCTTGCCTACGCCGAGGGTCTTGTAGTAGTCCGGTCTACCGGCCATGGCTCCTCGCTTCCGCTCACGCCGCGACGACCACACGCGCCGGCCGGATGACGACGTCGCCGATCCGGTAGCCACGCTGGTACACCTCGACCACGCTGCCGGACTCCGCGCCCGCGGCGGGGATCTGCGCCACCGCCTCGTGCAGCTGGGGATCGAACCGCTCGCCCTCGGGGGAGAACCGCTCGATGCCGGCCCTGGCCAGGGCCGCGATCACGTCTTCGTGGACCAGCTTGATGCCGGACACGAGCGTCGCGGTGCCGTTGTCCTGCGCGGCGCCGTCGCTGTCTGCGTCCGCCGCCGTCTGGGCGGCCTGGAGCGCCCGGTCGAGGTTGTCGACCGCCGGCAGCAGCTCCTTGGCCAGCTTGGTGATCCCGCGCTCCTGGGCGGCCGCCGCCTCCCGGGCGGCGCGCTTGCGGTAGTTCTCGAAGTCCGCGCGGGTGCGTTGGGCCAGCTCGAGGTACTCGTCGGCCTTCTCGGCCTTGGCCGTCAGCAGCTCCAGGTCGCGCTCGACCTGACGCTCGTGGTCCTCGGCCGGCGCCTCGGCCGCCTCCGTCTCCGTCCCGGCCGGGCCGGTCCGGGTCGGTCCGGGTCGGGTCGGGTCGGTGCCGGGTCGGGTCGGGTCCGGTCGGGTCGGTCCCTTTCGGGTCGGTCCCTTCCGGCGGCGCGGCCACGGACTCCGACTTTACGGAAGCTACCGGCGTCACCGGCGCCTCCGGTTCCCCGGCCGGCATGGACCGGCCGGGCGCCTCGGGAGCCGACGCGGGGGCGCCGGTGGGCGCCCCCTGCTCACGCTTGGTCTCGGAGTCCGCCAGGGCCTCCGCGATGTCGGGCTTTCGCGTCGTCACTTCTCATCCACCACTTCCGCGTCGACGACGTCCTCCTCGGCGTCGGTGGCGGCGCCGTTGGTCGACGCCCCGGCCCCGTCCGCCTGCTGGCCCGCCGCCTGCTCCTGGGCGCGCTGGTACATCGCCTCGGACACCTTGTGGAAGGAGTTGTGGAGCGTCTCGGTCTTGGCGTTGATCTCCCCGGCATCGTCGCCGGTGAGCGAGTCCCGCACCGCCTTGATCGCGTCCTCGATCTCCTGCTTGGAGCTCGCGTCGACCGCGTCGCCCAGGTCCTTGAGTTGGCGCTCGGCCTGGTAGGCCGCGTTCTCACCGTTGTTGCGGGCCTCGGCCAGCTCGCGCTGACGGCGGTCGTCCTCGGCGTGGGACTCGGCGTCCTGCACCATCCGCTTGATCTCGTCGTCGGACAGGCCCGAGCCGGAGCGGATCTCGATCTTCTGCTCCTTGCCGGTGCCCAGGTCCTTGGCGGACACGTTCAGGATCCCGTTGGCGTCGATGTCGAACGCGACCTCGATCTGCGGGATGCCGCGCGGCGCCGGCGGGATGCCGGTCAGCTGGAACTTGCCCAGCGACTTGTTGTACATCGCCATCTCGCGCTCGCCCTGCAGGACGTGGATCTCGACCGACGGCTGGTTGTCCTCGGCGGTCGAGAACACCTCGCCCTTGCGGGTCGGGATCGTGGTGTTGCGCTCGATCAGCTTGGTCATCACGCCGCCCTTGGTCTCGATCCCCAGCGTCAGCGGGGTCACGTCGAGCAGCAGGACGTCCTTGACGTCGCCGGCCAGCACGCCGGCCTGGATCGCGGCGCCGACGGCAACGACCTCATCGGGGTTGACCCCGCGATGCGGATCCTTGCCCGTCAGCTCCTTGACCTTCTCCTGCACCGCGGGCATGCGGGTCATGCCGCCCACCAGCACGACGTGGTCGACCTTGTCGACGCCCTTGTCCTTGGCGTCGTCGAGCGCCTGGCGCACCGGCGCCACCGTGCGGTCGAGCAGGGTCGCGGTGAGCTCGTTCAGCTTCGCGCGGGTCAGGCGGGTATCGAGGTGCTTGGGGCCACTCGAGTCCGCCGTGATGAACGGCAGGTTGATCTGCGTCTCCTGCGTGGTTGACAGCTCGATCTTGGCCTTCTCAGCCGCCTCGTAGAGCCGCTGCAGCGCCATCGGATCGGCGCTCAGGTCGATGCCCTGCGACTTCTTGAACTCGCTCACGAGCCAGTCGACGAGTGCCTTGTCGAAGTTGTCGCCACCGAGGTGGTTGTCACCGGCGGTCGCCTTGACCTCGAACACGCCTTCGCCGATCTCCAGCACCGAGACGTCGAACGTGCCGCCGCCGAGGTCGAAGATCAGGATCGTCTGGTCGGACTCCTTGTCCAGGCCGTAGGCCAGCGATGCCGCGGTCGGCTCGTTGATGATCCGCTTGACGTCAAGGCCGGCGACCCGGCCGGCGTCCTTGGTCGCCTGGCGCTGGTCGTCGTTGAAGTACGCGGGGACGGTGATCACCGCGCTGTCGACGCTCTCGCCCAGGTACGCCTCGGCGTCGGCCTTCAGCTTGCCGAGGATCATCGCGCTGATCTCGGGCGGCGAGTACTGCTTGCCACCGGCCTCCACGCGGGCGTCGCCGTTGGGGCCGGAGACCACCTTGTACGGCACGATCGACTCCTCCTCGCGCACCTCGGCCTCCTTGCGGCCCATGAAGCGCTTGATCGAGAAGACCGTGTTCTGCGGGTTCGTGACCGCCTGGCGCTTGGCTACCGTGCCGACCAGACGCTCACCGGACTGCGCGAAGGCCACCACGGACGGGGTGGTCCGGCCGCCCTCGGCGTTCTCGACGACCGTCGGCTCGCCACCCTCGAGCACCGCCATGCACGAGTTGGTCGTTCCGAGGTCGATTCCGATGGTCTTTCCCATGTGGGTTCTACTCCTCTTGGTTCACAAAAATCTAAGCGGGAGGGTAGCAGATTTGGGGTGGCAGGCAAGCGCGTCTGGCCACTCTGCGGCCGCCATTTCGTCTCGGTCGACCACGGGATCGCGCCCGAGGACGGCCAGACCCGCACCGACTCCGCCGAATTCGGGCTGTGCGCACCCTCGTAGGCCGGAGAACTACGCACTCGAGCCCCGCCGCGCGGCGAATTCATATTCACCCGGCTCCAGCACGGACAACGACACACTCGACCAGAGCGACACGTCGAGTGCGGCGTTGTCCGGGTTCTTCAGCCGACCTTGAACGCGCTCGGGCACATCCGCTGCAGAGCGCAGTCGGCGCAGGCGGGGCGACGGGCGTAGCAGGTGCGCCGGCCGTGGCGCAGGAGGTTCAGATGCAGCTCGAGCTCCTCCCCGGGTGGAGTTAGCCCGAGCATGTCGTCGTGCATCTCCTCGAACGGCGCCTTCGGCCGGAACAGCCCGAGCCGGGTGCCCACGCGCGAGACGTGGGTGTCAACCGGCACGTCGCGCATGCCGAGGGCGAACAACAGGACGCAGGCCGCAGTCTTCCGGCCGACCCCAGGCAGCGAGGTGAGATAGGCCTGCGCCTCCGGGACCGGGAGGCTGACCAGCCAGTCGAGCGAGAGGGGCTCGTCGGGTGGGTACCGCTCGTCCGGGCCCGCCGATGCGTTCAGGGCGCGGATGTGCTCCGGCGCGGTCTCCGTGATCGCCTGCAGGATCGACTTGATCCGGGCCGACTTCACCTTCGAGATCCCGCCCGGCCGGATCGCTGCCTCGACCTCATCTACCCGCGCATCTCGCACCTCCACCCAGGTCGGGAACCGTTCCCGCAGCGCCAGGTAGGCCACGTCGCGGTTGCGGTCGTTGGTCGACTGCGAGAGGACGGTGAGGATCAGCTCGGCGATCGGGTGGCCGTGGGGCTTGGCCAGCGGCACGCCGTAGACGAGCCGCAGGCGGTCACGGATGGCCCGGACCCGCCGGCGCGATGGTCGCTTCCAGCTATTCAAGGGCGCCCCATCGCTCGCAGGCCAACGAGGACTGGGCGACCGCCTCGGGCAGCGAGGCGGCCACGGCGGCCGGGTAGTAGCCCGACGTCGCCACCGAAGTGCGGGACAGAACGGGCTCGCCCTCGGCCAGGTCCTCGAGCGCCCGCTCGCAGACGAGGTCGACGAGCACCTCGCCGAGGCACAGGGTCGGCGCCCCCGGCGGCGCGCTCGGACGAGGCGTCGGGGCTCGTACCGGACGAGCGCGTCGGGGCTCGTACCGGACGGCGCGTCGGGGCTCGTACCGGACGGCGCGTCGGGGCTCGTACCGGACGGCGCGTCGGGGCTCGTACCGCTCACGCGCGCGGACGTTATCCTCGCCGGCGGGTGCGCGTCGACGAGCACACGATCAACCTCGACGACTCGCCCGTCTACTACCGCAGCGCCGACACGCCCGGCATGCCCACGCTGTACCTGCACGGGATTCCCACGAGCAGTGACGACTGGCCCGAATTCCTCGCCCGCACCGGCGGGATCGCGCCCGACCTGATCGGCTACGGGCGCTCAGGCAAGGCCGGGCATCTGGACTACTCGTTGACGGGAATGGCCGCGTTCGTCGAGCGCCTGCTGGGGCACCTCGGCGTCGAGGAGGTCCAGTTGGTGGCCCATGACTGGGGCGCACCGATCGGCTTGGCTTTCGCCCGCCGCAACCCCGGCCGGGTGCGCCGGATCGTGCTCTGCAACCCGCCGCCGCCCAATCCCGCCGCCTGGCCGCGGATCCTCCGCCTGTGGCGGGCACGTGGCCTGGGGGAGCTCCTCATGGGCGCGACGACCAAGGGACTCATGGCGCGCACGCTGCGGGGCGGCAGCGTGCGCAGCGACGCATGGTCCGACGCGCGGATCGCCGCGGTGTGGGAGCAGTTCGACCAGGGCACCCAGCGAGCGATCCTTCGTCTCGTCCGGTCCGCCGAGGACGATGTGATTGATGGTTGCGGGCCGCGCCCCGCAGGTGGGCCGCGCGCCCCCGCAGGCGGGACCGCGCCCCCCCAACGGGGCGGTGGCAGCGCCGACGGGCGCAGTGCTCTGGGGCGAAGAAGACCCGTGGTATCCGCCGGCCGTGGCCGATGCGTACGCCGCCCGCTTGCCGGGCGCGAAGGTCGAGCCGATCGCCGGCGCCGGACACTGGCCGTGGCTGGACCGGCCCGAGGTGGTGGACCGCGTCGCGGCGCTACTCGAGGGATAGGCGCCGCCCGCTCCCGATCAGGCGGGTCCTGCCGATCGCCACCGCAGCGGCGATCGCCGCCGCGTACCTGATCGTGGCGCCGCGCAGCGAGGATCTGGCCGCGCACCTGCTGCGGGCCAAATTGTTCGCTGCCGAGGGCTTCGGGGTCTGGAACAACTGGTGGTACGGCGGCCACAACGTCACCGCCTACAGCGTGCTCTTCCCGCCGCTGGGCGCGCTGCTGACGCCCCAGGTGGTGGCGGCGATCAGCGTGCCGATCAGTGCTGCGCTGTTCGAGTCGCTGGCGCACCGGCGCTTCGGCGAGGAAGCCTGGCTCGGAGCGCTGTGGTTCGGGATCGCGGCGAGCACCAACCTGTTCACCGGCCGACTCACCTTTGCGCTCGGACTCGTGCCGGCTATCGGCACCGCGCTGGCGCTGCAGCGCCGGCGTCCCGCTCTCGCCACCGCCTGCGCGGTACTCGCCGCGCTGGCCAGCCCAGTCGACGCACTGTTCGCCGCGCTCGCCGGCGCCGCGCAGGCCATCGCCGCATTCACCGAGCACCGGCGCATCCGGCCGGCGCTCCCGGGAATCGGCGTCGTCATCGCGGCCGCCGTGCCCGTGCTGGCGCTGGCCGTCGCGTTCCCAGAAGGGGGCAGCGAGCCGTTTGCGTTCTCGGCGCTGTGGCCGATCGTGCTGGTCTCGATCCTGGTCGTGCCAGCCATTCCCCAGCGTGACATGGCGCTACGCGTGGGCGCGGCGCTCTACGGGCTCGGCTGCCTCGCTGCCTATGTCGTGGCCAACCCGGTCGGCAGCAACGTGATCCGCCTCGGCCCTCTCATCGCAGGGCCGCTCGTGGCGCTGCTGTGGTGGCCGCGTCGCAGACTGGCGCTGCTCGCGGCGGCTCTACCCCTGCTCTACATCCAGTGGCAACCGCCCGTGCGCGACGTTCGCACCGCCTACGAGCATCGCAAGGAGACGCGCTCGTATTTCCAGCCGATGATGGCGTATCTGGGCGGACAGTCGGGGGCGCCGTTCCGAATCGAAATCCCGTTCACGCTGTTTCACTGGGAGGCCTACGAGGTGGCGCCCGACTTTCCGCTCGCGCGCGGCTGGGAGCGCCAGCTGGACCGCAAGGACAACGCGCTGTTCTACGACGGCAGGCTGACCCCGGCGCGGTACGAGGCCTGGCTGCACCGGCTTGCCGTGCGCTACATCGCGGTGGCCGACGCCCAGCCCGATTACTCGGCCAAGCAGGAAGTCGCGCTGATCGACGGCCGGCTGCCCTACCTGCGCCTGGTCCACCGCACCCGCCACTGGCGCATCTACGCCGTGCGCGATCCGACTCCGATCGCCCACGGCTCGGCCACGCTAACCGAGCTCGGGCCGAACTGGCTCCAGCTCCAGGCGCAGAGCGCCGGGACGACACTGATCCGCGTGCGCTGGAGCCCCTATTGGGCCCTTACGGAAGGGTCCGGGTGCGTGGCCCCGGCGAGTGGCTTCACCGAGCTCGTGGCCCGGCATCCGGGCCGCGTCCACATCGCGATCCGCTTCTCGCTCACCCGCATCGGCGCCACCTCTCCCCGCTGCAGCTGATGACAACCGGACCACGCGGCCCGCTAGCATCTGATCTGATGGGGAGCCCGCCCACGCGCGTCCTTCGATTTATCGAGGCGCGGCTCTTGCCGCGTGGCTGGCTGGATCTGTTACGTCAGATCCTGCTGTTCGTCGGTTCCCTGCTCCTGTACGACCTCGTCCGAGGCGTCGTAGCAGGTGACAATCCGTACAAGCCGTTCGGCGATGCGATGCGGATCATCGACCTCGAGCGCACACTGCACGTGTTCATCGAACCCAGCGTCCAGGCGTGGGCGCTGAACGAGCACTGGCTGATCGACGGCGCGGACTGGATCTACCTGAACGGCCACTTCTTCGTCACCTTCGCCGTGCTCGCGTTCATCTACGCGCGGCGCAACCAGTCGTTCTACTTCGTGCGCAACATGTTCATGATCGCGATGGGGCTGGCCCTGATCGGGTACTGGCTTTATCCGACGGCGCCGCCGCGGCTGATGCCCGAATGGGGCTTCACCGACGCGATCTCGCAGTTCGTGACCGGCGGCAGCGGATCGATCGACTTCGGACCGACGAAAGCGTTCATGAACTTCTACGCCGCCGTCCCCTCGATGCACGTTTGCTTCGCGGTCATGATCGGCGGCTCGATGGTGCGGCTCGTCTCGTGGCGGCCGGGCAAGGTTGCCTGGGCGCTGTACCCGCTGCTGGTCACCTTCGTCGTGGTGGCCACCGCCAACCACTACCTCACCGACGTGTTCCTCGGGGCCGTCACCGCCGGCGTGTCCGCGCTGCTGGCGCAGAGGCTGCTGGCGCGCGCCAGACCCGACGCGTGGGCGTTCGTGCGCGCCACCGCGTGACGATGCGCCCGACGAGCGCGGCCGGACCGAGAGCGGCCGGACCGAACCCGGCCGGACCGAACCCGACCGGACCGAGCCCGACCGGACCGAGACCGGACGGACCGAGACCGGACGGACCGAGAGCGGCCGCGTGAGCGCGAACGGACCGAGAGCGGCCGCGTGAGCACACCCGAACAGATCCGCCCCCCGCGCGCCCGGAAGAACGGCGCGCCCCGCCGGACGCGCACGCCGCGCAACGGTCCCACCACCCAGGAAATGATGCGCAACCGGCTGATCGAGTCGCGCCTGACCCCCAACGCGATCTCGCTCACCGGCTTCGCCCTCAACCTGGCGGCGGCCGGGCTGATCGTCGGGCGCATGTTCTTCCTGGCCGGCATCGCCTTCATCGTGGGGTCGATCATGGACACCCTGGACGGGCGGTACTCGCGCATGTCGGGCAAGGGCACGCCGTTCGGAGCGTTTCTGGACTCGACGCTCGACCGGCTCGAGGAGGGAATCGTGCTGATCGCGGTGGGGGCGTACTTCGCCTCGCGCCACAACCAGGTGGCGGCCGCCGCGACGGTGGCCGCCGTGCTCGGGTCGCTGATGGTGTCCTACACCCGCGCGCGGGCCGAGGCACTCGGCGTGGAGTGCAAGGTCGGACTGGCCACCCGCCCGGTGCGCGTGGTGATCCTGTCGATCGGGCTCGTCTTCGCGAAGGGGGCGGGTATCGGCCATTTCGAATTGCTGGCGCCGGCCGTGTACGTGCTGGCCGCGCTGACCGTGCTGACCACGCTTCAGCGGATCGTCCACGTCCGCCGGCAGCTCAGGGCGATCGCGCAGCAGCCGGAGCCGGTGTAACGAACGCGCTCCCGCGGAATACCTGTAATGGCCCGCGGGACCCCCACCTAGAAAGGCAGCCCCCGAAAGTGAGCACCCCCAACGGTTCCACCAACGGCGCCGCGCGCTACCAGGACGGCAAGGTCCGGGTGGCCGTCGTCGGCGTCGGCAACTGCGCGAGCTCGTTCGTGCAGGGCGTCCGCTACTACCGCGACGCCGACCCGCGCGAGCCCGTTCCCGGCCTAATGCACGTCGACCTGGGCGGCTACCACGTGCGCGACATCGAGTTCAGCGCCGCTTTCGACATCGACGCCGACAAGGTCGGCAAGGACCTTTCCGAGGCTATCTTCGCCGGCCAGAACAACACGCTGAAGTTCGCCGACGACGTCCCGAACCTGGGCGTCAAAGTCGAACGCGGGATGACCCACGACGGGCTGGGCAAGTACCTCAAGGAGAAGATCACCAAGGCGCCCGGCTCGACCGCCGACATCGTCGACATCCTCAAGGACACCCACACCGACGTGGTGGTCTCCTACCTGCCGGTCGGATCCGAGCAGGCCACCAAGTGGTACGTGGAGCAGGTGCTCGAGGCCGGCTGCGCCTTCGTCAACTGCATCCCGGTGTTCATCGCCCGCGAGGACTACTGGAACAAGCGCTTCAAGAAGGCCGGGCTGCCGATCATCGGCGATGACATCAAGTCGCAGGTGGGCGCCACCATCGTCCACCGGGCGCTCGCGAGGCTCATGCACGATCGCGGCGTCAAGCTGCAGCGGACCTCTCAGCTCAACGTGGGCGGCAACATGGACTTCTACAACATGCTCGAGCGCGAGCGCCTGGAGTCCAAGAAGATCTCCAAGACCAACGCGGTGACCTCGATCATGGGCCACGTGCTGCCGGCAGACGACGTGCATGTCGGTCCGTCGGACTACGTGCCGTGGCTGACCGACCGCAAGTGGGCGCACATCCGGCTCGAGGGCGAAGCGTTCGGCGACGTCCCGCTGAACATGGAGGTCAAGCTCGAGGTGTGGGACTCGCCGAACTCGGCCGGGATCGTGATCGACGCCGTGCGCTGCTGCAAGCTCGCGCTGGACAACGGCCTCTCCGGCCAGCTGGACGGCCCCAGCTCGTACCTGATGAAGTCGCCGATGAACCAGCGCCCGGACGACGAGGCGCGCGAGCTGACCGAGAAGTTCATCGCCAAGCACACCCGCACGACGACGGCCGCGAAGTCCGCGGAGCAGAAGACCGGCACGAGCTGAGAAGGAAATAAACTGCCGCCCGTGCCAGGCGAGCGGCTCGCGATCGCGCAGGTGACGCCGTTCGCCTGGGAAGCGGCGCACGAGGTCAACGACTACGTGGCCCGCGCCTCCGCGCAGCTCTCACGCCGCGGGCACCAGGTACTGATCGTTGCGCCGTCGCAGTCGGGGACGCTCGTCCGCGACAGCCGCCGGGCCATCAAGAACGGGGCCGACAAGCTGCTCGATCGAGCCGACGGCGAGCCGCTCGTGCTCGGGGTGGGCGAGGTGCTCGCGTTCTCGCCCACTCGCCGTCGCGCCGCCTCGCTGCCGGTGGACGTCGCGCGCACGATCGAGGAGGCGCTCGCCAGTCTCCCGCTCGACATCGTCCACGTGCACGAGCCGTTCGCTCCCAGCGCCTCGAGCGTCGCCCTGCGCCACTCCCGCGGGCTGAACGTGGGCAGCTTCCACGCCCCCACCGAGCGGATCCTCTCGACCCAGCTCACGCGTCCCCTGTCGCGGCTGCTGTTCGGGCGGCTCGATGCCCGGACCGCCAGTTACCGGGCCACCCGCGACCTGCTCCAGCGCTACTTCCCGGGCGATTACCAGGTGATCCTCCCGGGCGCCGAGATCGAGCCACGCCCGTCGGCCTCTGCGCGACCCGCCGTCCATCTGCTGTTCACCGCGGGCGAGGAGCGGGCCGCCCTGCGCCTGTTCCTCCGCGCCCTGCGCTCGCTGGGTCCCGACCCGGCCTGGCGGGCCACCGTGTGGTCGCCCCGCCCGCTCACGCCGCCGGCCACGCTCAGCCGGGCCCTGCGCGAACTCGTTGAGTTCGTCGATGCCGACCAGGTCTCCGAAGCCGACGCGCTGGCCGGGGCAGACGTGCTCGTGCTGGCCTCCGACGGTCTGCGGCCGGTGCCCGGCACGCTCGTGCGAGCGCTGGCGGAAGGCGTCCTGCCGGTCGCCTCGCGCGTCGGCGCCTACGAGGAGCTGCTCGGCCAGGGAGAGTACGGCCTGGAGTTCGAGCCGGGAGATGGGCAGACGCTGTCCACCCAGCTGCGTCGCGCCGTCACGGAGCCGGCGCTGCGCGATCGGGCGCGCGCCCAAGGCGAGCAGCTGCGGGACCGGTTCGCCTGGTCGCGGGTGGCCGACGAGCTCGAGCAGGTGTACGCCCGGCTGATCGCGCGCCGGCATGACGCCCGCGGCAACGGCGCCCTGCGCACCCGTCTGCGCAGCCGCCGCATGATCGACGTCGACCTGCACATGCACACCGATCACTCCTACGACTGCGCCACGCCGGTGGAGGTGCTGCTGGCGGAGGCGAAGTCCCGCGGCCTCGGCGCCATTGCGGTGACCGACCACAACGAGGTCTCCGGGGCGCACGAGGCACGCCAAAGGGCCGGTGGGATCCACGTGATCGTCGGCGAGGAAGTCAAGACGGCCGACCAGGGCGAGGTGATCGGGCTATTCATCGAGGAGAAGATCCCGCGCGGGATGACCCTGCAGGAGACGATCGCCGACATCAAGGGCCAGGGCGGCCTGGTGTACGTGCCCCATCCGTTCGACCGACTGCACTCGGTGCCCGACTACGAGCACCTGCTCGACGTGCTCGACGACGTGGATGCGATCGAGGTGTTCAACCCCCGCGTGGCGATCACCGAGTTCAACGACGAGGCGGCCCGCTTCGCGGCCAAGTACCGCATCCCGGCGGGCGCCGGCTCCGACGCGCACGTGCCCCAGGGGCTCGGCTCGGTGCGAATCCGGATGCGCGAGTTCGACGGTCCGCAGGAGTTCCTCGAGTCGCTCCGGGATGCCGACATCATCCGCAACCCGGCCAGCCTCCTGTACGTCCAGGCGCTCAAGTTCCTGCAGACCAAGGCGCTGCCCGAGGCGGCCCGGCGGGCCTCGCGCGAGCGCCGCGTACGCCGGGCGATGGGGCGGGATCGGCGCCGGACGGCTCCCGGCGCCGACCGCAACTCCTGATGCACTCGCAAGGACAAGCTCGCGAGCCGTCCAATCGGACAGCGATGCCGGCCACCGACGACGAGATCCGGGAGAAGTACCTCGAGCGGGCGATTCGCGAGCTGAACGCCTTTTCGCGGGAGGTCCAGGCGTGCACCCACTGTCCCCGCGGCGCGCTGATGCCGGTGCTTGGGTCCGGGCATCCCCAGGCCGACATCTTCCTGATCAAGCACTCGGCTCGGCCCTCCGAGGTGGAGGAGGGCGTGGCCTTCTATGGGCGGGCGGGCAACGCGCTGATGAAGTCGCTCAAGCGGCTGTCGATCGACCCGCTGGCCGTGTACGGCACGCTGTGCGTGAAGTGCCCGGTCCTCGATCCGGCCATCGCCGACCCGGGCTGCGTGGCCCGACTGGTCGAGGAGATCGCGATCGTCTCGCCCAAGATCGCGGTGGTGATGGGCCCCGAGGCGCTGGCCGTGGTCAACGAGCTCGACCTGCCGCTGCGCCGCGATCTGCGCGCCGTCCCCGGCGAGCTGCAACAGCTCACCCCGAGCATCGAGGCCCTGTACGTCCCGAACATCGACGACTCGCTCGACGAGGAGGGCGCCAAGCGCGAGTTCTGGGCCGCCTTCCGAGTGCTCGGCCAGTGGTGGGCTGACCTGCCGCCGTATTAGGGTCCGTAGGCCCGAACTGGTGATCTGCGGATCGGCGACGAGGTGGCGCCTGCCGGCGGACCGATGATCCACATCCGCCTGGTGGCGATCATGGGTGGCTCGAGCGTGCGCCGGGGCCGGAAGCTCGAGCCGACGCGACGAACGGGAGCTCCGCGTTTCCGGCGAAGCGCCGCGGACTCGAGTCGTGACGGCCGCGGCGGTTAGACTCGCGCGCATGGACCTAGAAGAAAAGTCTCTCGACCAGATATCCGACCGCTGCGAGGAGTGCGGCGCGAAGCTGACCAGGGCTGAGATGGAGGCTGCGCTCGAGTCGGGCGGGCCGGCGCTGTGCACGGTCCATGCGGACGAGGTCGTCCCGGTGGGCGAAGAGGATCCGCGGTTCGACGAGGAGTAGCACGACTCAGCCGCCGTTCACCGTCAGGACGATCTTCCCGAACTTTCCGCCCTCGGCGAACCGGTCATAAGCGGCCGGCGCCTGCGCCAGCGGGTAGGTGGCGGCGACAGGCGTGCGGACGGCGCCTGAGGCCAGCAGCGGCAGGACCGAGCGCTCCATGGCCCGCGCGGTGATCGCCTTCTCCTCCAGGGGACGGGCGCGCAGCGTGGAGGTGTAGATCCGGGCTCGCTTCTGCATGGCCAGCGCCAGGTTGAGCTCGGCCTTGGCTCCGGCGCCGATCCCGATGACCATGATCCGGCCCCAGAGAGACAGCGCCTGGAGATTGCCCGGCAGGTTCGGCGCTCCGACCAGTTCGAGGATCACGTCGAACGGGCCGTGCTCTTCGAACCCCTCGGGCGCGATCACCTCGGCGCCAAGCTCTGCCACGGCGTCCCGATGCTCCGGACTGCGCACGGTCGCGGTGACTCGCGCCCCGGCCGCCTGTCCGAGCTGGATGGCGGCGGTGCCGACCCCGCCGGCGCCGCCGTGGACGAGCAGCCGCTCGCCGGCCTCGAGCCCGGCCTGGGTGAAGACGCCGTCGTGCGCGGTGGTGAACGCCTCGGGCACGGCGCCCGCCGCAGCCCAGTCGAGGTTGTCGGGGACGGGCATGAGGATCCGCTCGTGGACCACCGCGAGCTCGGCCTGCCCTCCGCCGGCCACGATCCCCATGACGCGATCGCCGACCTCGAACCGATTGGCGCCGGCGCCGCGCTCGATCACCTCCCCGGCCAGCTCCAGCCCCGGGATGTCCTGCGGCGCGCCTGGTGGCGCGGGGTAGCGCCCGCGGCGCTGCATCATGTCGGCTCCGTTCAGGCCGGCCGCCCTGACCCGCACCAGGCACTCGCCGGCGCCGGGCATCGGGTCCGGATGGTCCTCGACGGTCAGGTTCTCGTCTTTGATCGTGACGGCGCGCATGGTCTTCGAGCGGCGAAACCCTACTGCCGCGCCTCCAGCAACGCGACACACTCGATGTGCGGGGTCTGCGGGAACATGTCGACCGGCCTGACGCGACGCAGTGCGTATCCCGCCTCGACCAGCTGCGCGGCGTTGGGAGCCAGGGTGGTGGGGTTGCACGATACGTAGACGATCCGGCGCGGCCCTGCTTCGATGATCCGCCGCACGACCTTCTGGGAGAGGCCGGAGCGCGGCGGGTCGACCACGACGGTGTCGGGTCGGCCGGCCCGCTGCACGAGCTCGCGCATGGCGAGCCTCACGTCCCCGGCAAAGAAGTGGGCATTCTCGACCTCGTTCAGGCGGGCGTTGGCGATGGCGTCGGCGATCGCCTCCTCGACCAGCTCGAGGCCCCACACCTCGGCCACCCGCGGCGCCATCAGCAGCCCGATCGTGCCGATCCCGCAGTACAGGTCGAACACGCGATCGGTACCGGCGGGCTGCGCGTAGTCGATGGCCAGCTCGTAGAGCCGCTCGGCCATCTCGGTGTTGGTCTGGAAGAAGGCGTTCGAAGCGATGCACACCCGCATCCCGCCGATCTCCTCCTCCAGTCGGTCGCTGCCGGCCAAGAGCTCGGTGTCGCCGTCCTGCGTGGTCTCCGCCACGCTCTCGGTCTGGGTCCAGAGCAGGCCGCCTAACGGTCGGGCGGCGGCGAGCGAGCCCGGCGCGATCGATCTCGCCAGGGGTGGTGACCAGGCGGACTTGCAGCTCGCCCGTGCGCCGGCTCTCGCGGGCCACCAGGTTGCGCAGGAACCCCTCGCGGGTGCGGCGGTCGAAGGCGCTCAGGCCCTCCGCCCGGCACCACTCGACGACCCGCTCGCGGGCCGCATTGGCCGGCTCGGAGGCGAGCAGGCAGTCGGTCACCTCGACGATCTCCTCCCAGCGACCGGCGGCGTGGAAGCCACACACCAGCCGGCCGTCCGAGTCGGTTCCGAACGAGTACTCGAGCTTGTTGCGGTAACGCCACGGTTCTACCGCCGGCAGGATCGGCTCGAGCTCGAAGCTGTCCAGGCGCCCGATCCGCCTCAGCGCGTCCTCGACCTGGGCCTGCTTGACCTCGAGCTGGCGCTCGTAGGGGAGGACCTGCCACGGCGCGCCGGGGTGTTTCGCACGCGGGGCGACGCGGTCCGGGCTCCGCTCCACGATCTCGACCGCTCGCGCCTGGGCGTACGCGCGCTTGGCCAACTGCACCTCGGCCCGAACCCGGTCGCCGGGTACGCCGTCCTGGACGAAGACCACGTACCCGTTCAGGCGGGCCACGCCGGCGCCGCCGAAGGCCAGCGAGTCGACGGTGAGATCGAGGATGTCCCCGCGGGCAGGGCGGGTCCCGGTCGGGGTGGTGGCGGGCTCGATGGCGGGTTCCATGTTTCTTAGGGTCCGTAGGACCAGACCCTCAGGGTAGGCCTCGGCCGCCTACCGGCGCGTGATCGCCGCGCGGATGGCCGTCGGGTCGGCGTCGAGCTGCAGCAGGATCCGCCGCGCGGCGCCGTCGTGCTCGGAGACCAGGGCCAGCAGGATGTGCTCGGTGTCGGCGAGATCCCGGCCGGCCGCCGACGCCTCACGCCGGGCCAGCTCGATCGCGCCCTCGGCGCGACCGGTGAAGGCCAGCTCCTCCTCGCCGGGCTCCTCGACGCCCCTGCCGATCATCCGGACCACCGCCGTGCGCACCGTGGCGTGGGTTACGCCGGCGCTGTGCAGCGCGTCTGCCGCGACTCCCTCCTCATCGCGCGTGAGGGCGAGCAGCATGTGCTCGGTGCCCACGTAGCTGTGGCGCAGCTCGCGCGCCTCCTCGCGGGCACGGATCAGCGCCTGGCCGGCGCTCTCTGTGAAGTGCTCGGTCAGCCGGAGTTGAGCTGCTTGTCGATGGCCGCCAGGACGGACTTCCGGTTGGCGTGACGCCGTTCGTAGTCGCGCACCTTGCGCAGCTCAGCCGGGGACAACTCGTCCAGCCTGGCCTGCACCTGGGCCGCGGTCAGCTCGTCGTAGCCGAGGATCGGGAACGACTGCCCGGCCCCCACGGTCCGCCGCGCGCGGTCCGCGCTGCGCATTAGAAGATCGAGCGACTCGCTGCGCCGGGCGCGGATGCTCGCCGAGCCGATCTGCTGCCGTCCGCGCCCGAACAGCCGCTCGACGTCCGACAGTAGCTGTTCGGTCTCCTGGCGCCCGCGGTTGACGAGCTCGCCGGCCAGCTCGTCAGCGTCGGTGCGGGTGACCCGGCCGCGGGCGGCCGCGTCGTCGAGGACCTCCTGGATCCGGTCGCGGCTGAGCACCACCAGGCCGAGCGGCTTGATGATCCCGCTGACCAGCTGCTCGGCCAGGCTCGTCAGACCGTCGCCCTCGGCGTCGGTCTCCACGCGCTTCGGCGAGGACCTTGCACCGCTGCTCATGCGAGAGCCCCCTGGCGGGGATTTCGGTGAGGGTATCGTCTGCATCTCTCCTTCCCTGAAAGCTCGTCCTGAGCGTACCCGACGCCACCCAGTCAGGCGCCGATCAGCAGCTCCAGCAGCGCCTTCTGGGCGTGGCGGCGGTTCTCCGCCTGCTCCCAGATCCGCTGGCGCTCTCCGTAGAGCACCTGTTCGGTTATCTCCTCGCCGGCGTGGGCCGGCAGGCAGTGCAGGACGATCGCGTGGGGGGCCGCGCGGTCGAGCAGCTCCTCGTCGAGCCGATAGGGCTCGAGGCTTCGCCGGCGCTCGGCAGCGGACTCGGGGGCATCGCTCATGCTGACCCACACGTCGGTGTAGACCGCGTCGGCGCCCTCCACCGCCTCGGCGGGATCGACGGTGAGGAAGCCGTGCGGGCCGGGCTCGAGCTGGTAGCCGTCAGGGGAGGCGACCCGAACGTTCACGCCCGCCAGCGCGCCGACGTCGATCAACGACCGCGCGACGTTGTTGCCGTCGCCCACGTAGGCGATCGTCAGACCGTCCAGCGAGCCGAATGCCTCGCGCAGCGTGAGCAGGTCGGCCAGCGCCTGGCACGGGTGGTGGCTCGGCGTGAGCATGTTGATCACCGGCACGGTGGCGTGCTCGGCCATCTGCGTGACCAGTTGTTCGTCGCCGGTGCGGATCCCGATCGCGGCCGCGTGGCGGGAGAGCACGTAGGCGGTGTCGCGGACCGGCTCGCCGCGCGAGAGCTGGAGCTCGTCGGTTCGCAGCACCATCGGGTGGCCGCCCAGCTCCGTGATGCCGGCCTCGAACGAGACACGGGTGCGAGTGGACGGCTTCTGGAAGAGGAGCGCCACCGCGCGCTTGTGCAGCACGTCCGAGCTGTAGGGCGACGCCTTGAGCTCGAGCGCGCGCTCGATCAGACGGCGCAGTTCGTCGTCGCTGAGCTCGGTCCCGGTGATGAAGTGGCGCGGCAGGCGCGCGAGTGTACGTTGCTCCGATGTTGCTGCGCGTACTCACCTGGAACCTGCTGCACGGGCGGTCGGTGCCGCCGGCCGGGCGGGATCTGTTCAACGAGTTCTGCGGGGCGCTCGCCGGGTGGGAGTGGGATGCGGCGCTGCTCCAGGAGGTGCCGCCGTGGTGGCCCCCGGCGCTCGGGCGGGCCCTGGGCGCCGATCAGCGGCTGGTGCTGACCTCGCGCAATGCCCTGCTCCCGGTGCGGCGCGCGATCGCCGTCCGCCGGCCGGACCTGATCAAGTCGAACGGCGGCGGCTGCAACGCGATCCTGGTCCGGGGGGATCGGATTCTCGGCCATCGCAGCCAGAGGTTGTCGCGATTGCCCGAACGGCGCTGGGTCCATGCCGTGCGCCTGGAGGGCGCCGGGGTGTGGGTCGCGAACCTGCACGCTGGCGGGCCGATGCGCGATGCGGTTCGCGCCGCCGAGAGCGTCCTCGTGTGGTCGGGCGACGCGCCGGTCGTGCTCGGCGGGGACTTCAACATCCGGGGCCTGCAGCTCGACGGCTTCGAGCACGCCGGCGGCTACGAGGTCGACCACGTCTTCATCCGTGGCCTCGTGCCGCGGGGCGAGGCCGAGGTGCTGGATCGCGGCCGGCTGTCCGATCACGCCCCGGTCCGGGTGCTGCTCACGACCTCCCGCTCGACAAGCGCTTGATCTGCGATCAGGGCCAGCATCCCGTTGCGGTCCGCTCAGGCCCGGCGCTCGATCACGCGAGTGTAGGTTGAGCCGGGTGGCCTCGCGGGTCGATCGACCCCGATGCCAGGGCCCTAGCTTCGCCCGGTGCGCAGGCCAAAGCCGCGCAACATGAGCAGTGCCTTCTCGCCCATCGTCCCACGACCGGGGAGGATCCCCAGCTGCGTGGCGGCGTCGTAGAGGTCGAAGAAGCCGCGTACCCGCAGCAGGCGGTTGCGGCGGATCTCGCAGTAGAAGATGCAGTGCACGACCACGAAGCGGTTGGTGGCGGGCAGACCGCTGAGGGCCGCACGATGGGTGCCCAGCAGCTTGCAAGGAGCGGCCACGAACCGTTCGTTGGCCAGGCGCTCGCCGGTCTGCTCGAGGCGAGCATCCGGGAACGCCGCCCACAGACGGGTCGGGTGGCGGAGGAACTGGTCGAGGCCGTCGAGCGGCTCGCTGGTCACCGGGTCCTCGTAGTGGATCTTGCTCGAGCAGACGGCGGCGAAGGCGGACTCGTCCTTGCCGGACCAGGCGGCCTCCCACTCGTCGAGCAGCTCGTCGACGGATCGTTCGGTCACTGCGAGGCAGTATCGAACACCGGGAGCCCCTCGTCGGGTGTCGAGGCCTCGGCGTAGCGGCGGCGAGGGATGCGGCCGGCTTGGCGCGCGAGCCACCCGGCCTCGACGCCCAGCCGGATGGCCCGGGCCATGGCACTCGGATCGTGCGCGCGCGAGATCGCGCTGGCGCACAGCACCGCGTCGCAGCCGAGCTCGATGGCCAACGTGGCGTCCGAGGCGGTGCCCACGCCGGCGTCGAGGATCACCGGCACGCCGGCGCGCTCGATCATGATCGAGAAGTTGTACGGGTTGCGGATCCCCATACCGCTGCCAATCGGCGAGCCGAGCGGCATCACCGCAGCGCAGCCCACGTCCTCCAGACGCCGGGCGAGGATCGGATCGTCGGTGGTGTAGGGCAGCACGGTGAACCCGTCGTCCACCAGCGCCTCGGCCGCGCTGACCAGCTCGACCGCATCGGGCAACAGCGTCCGGTCGTCGCCGATCACTTCGAGCTTGATCCAGTCGGTCTGGAATGCCTCGCGCGCGAGCTGAGCGGTGATGACTGAGTCCCGCGCCGTGTAGCAGCCGGCCGTGTTCGGCAGGACCTCGACGCCGGCCGCGTCGAGCACGTCGAGGATCGACCCGCGCGCGGCCGGATCCAGCCGGCGCAGGGCGACCGTGCACATCTGCGTTCCCGACGCCTCGAGGGCGGAGGCGAGGACGTCGTGATTGGTGAAGCCGCCAGTGCCCAGGATCAGTCTCGAGCTGAATTCGCGGCCGGCGATCGTGAGCGATTCGTCCATCGGGTCAGCCTCCTTGAACGGCGACGACCACCTCGACGGTGGCGCCCTCGTGCAGCTCGGTATTCGGCCACTCGGCACGGGGTACCACCTCGCCCTCCACCGCCACCGCGACGCCGCGCCCCTCGGGCGCGTTGTGGAGCGAGGCGATCACGCTGGCCACGGTGGCGCCGGCCGGCAGCTCGAAGCGGTCCCCGTTGATGGTGACCGCAACAGTCATACCGCCACCGGAATCCCGGCGAAGCGCGTCGGCGCGAAATCGGACGGCAACTTGCCCGGATCCTCGCCGGTCAGCGCAGCGGCCACCATCCCCGCGGTGATCGGCGCCAGCAGGACGCCGTGGCGGAAATGTCCGGTGGCCCAGTGGAGGCCGGTCATTGCGCCGGGGCCGATGGCCGGCGCGTTGTCGGGCGTGGTCGGACGGAGACCGGCCGAGAGCTCGTCGATCACCAGCTCGGTGATCGACGGCAGCAGCTCGAAGGCGTCGCGCAGCAGCTCGAACACTGCGCCGGCGGTCACCGTGGTGTCGAAACCGCGCTCCTCCATGGTCGCGCCGAGGACGTAACGCCCGTCGCCGCGCGGGACCAGGTAGCCGCCGGTGAAGCGCACCACTCGCGTGAGCAGCCCCGGGCCGCTCGGGTCGTGAAGGCGAAGGATCTGGCCCTTGACCGGGTGGATGGGCACGCGCGCCTCCTCGGGCAGGCCATCGAGCGCCTCCGACCACACGCCGGCGGCGATCACGACGTGCTCGGCGCTGATGAGCTCGCCGGTGTCCGCCAGGCGGACCCCCGACACGCGATCGCCGGCGATCGCCAGTTCGGCGACCGGCGCGTCGAGGCGCAGCTGCCCGCCGGCGTTGGTCAGCGCCCGCGCCAGCGCCGCCGTCAGCTTGCGGGGGTCGATCGCGTGGTCGTCGGGGACGTCGAGGGCGAGGCGCAGCGTGGGCGCTAGTGCCGGCTCGAGCCGTCGCGCCTCGCTGGCGCGCAGCCGGTGGGCGGCGAGACCGAGGGATTCCCTCAGCGAGAGCTCGCGACCGAGCGCCTCGGCCTCGTCGCCGTCGCGCGCGGCCAGCAGCGTGCCGCAGCGCAGATAGCCGGTGTCCATGCCGGTGGCCTCATGCAATTCCGTCACGAATTCCGGATACACCTGCACGCTGGCCAGCCCGAGGCGCATCAGCGGCAGCTCGGTGGCCAGCGCCTCGCTGATCGGCGCGAGCATGCCCGCCGCCACCGACGAGGTCTCCTTGCCCGGCTCGGCGCCGCGCTCGAGCACGATCACGTTCAGGCCACGCCGCGCGAGGCGCCATCCGACCGACAGGCCGATCACGCCGGCGCCTACGACGGCGACATCAAATGAGCTCGATCGATTCGGCACCATTGCGACTCCCTGCGCCGGCATTATCCGGTTCAGGTTCAGACGGTCGGCGGAGGGTGGGTGGGTACCCAAGGTCCGCCCTCTCAGCCCGCAGGTAGGGCTCCCGTTCGATCAATCCTAGCGCGGGGCGGGCGGCTCCCTGGCGGGCTCCTGCCACACTTTCGACCCGTGCCCAGCCGCCGTGAACGCCTGAACGCCGCCCGCCTGTACCTGGTCTGCGCCGAGGAGCCAGACGATTTCCTGAGCGCCGTCCTGACCGCCGGCGTGGACATCGTCCAACTGCGCATGAAGGACGCCACCGACGAGCGAATCGTCGCCGCCGGGCGGCGGTTCGCCCGCGCCGCGGCGCAGCACGGGACGCTGTTCATCCTCAACGACCGCCCAGACCTGGTGGCCGCCGCCGGCGCCGACGGCGTGCACGTGGGCCAGGACGACATGGCAGTGGCCGACGCCCGAACGATCGTGGGCACCGACCGGCTGGTCGGTCTCTCGACCCACAGCCCCGAGCAGATCGACGCCGCCGCCGCGGAGGTCGACTACATCGGGGTGGGGCCGGTGCACGCGACCCCGACCAAGCCGGGGCGGCCGGCGGTGGGAGTCGAGCTCGTGCGCTACGCGGCCCGACAGGCAATTGTGCCGTTCTTCGCGATCGGCGGGGTCACGCCGGCCAACGTCTCGGACGTGCGCCAGGCGGGGGCCCAGCGCATCGCGGTGGTCCGGGCCCTGACCGAGGCACCCGATCCGGCGCCGGTCGCTCGGGAGCTTCGGCGGGCGATCGACGCCGCGGACGGGGTGCGCGTTGGCGCAGCGTAGTCGCAAGCGGGGCCGGCGCGGGCATCCGAAGGTCGTCCGGCCCCGTCCGAGCGCCCCGGCTGCCCCGCCGCCGCAGCCCGCCGCCTCCGTCCGCGAATCACTCTCCGGCAGCCGTAACGACCGCGCTGGTTCCGCGCGACCGGCGCGCGGCAGGTCCGAGGAGCGCAACGCCACGGTCCGGGCCACGCTCACCCCGCTGGCGCCGGGTGAGCGTCCATGGCCGCTCAAGATCGCCGCGGCGATCGCACTGCTGATCGGGGGCGGAGACCTCGTCGCGGTGATCGTCAACGGCAAGTTCAGCGTGGGCAATGCACACGCCGGCGCCGGCGGGGTGATCCTCTTCTCGGCGCTGATGCTCGTCTGCGCGGTGGGCATGTGGCAGCTCCGCTACTGGGCCGTGCTCGGGTTCCAGGCCATCCTCGCCTTCGTGATCCTGTTCTTCTCGCTGCTCCTGCTGCGGGCCAACAACCTGTGGGCGGTGGTGGCCGGAGTGGTGGTGGTCGGCGGGGGCGGCTACCTCTTCTACAAGCTGGTCCGGGTGCTCAGCCGCCTCCAGACGCCCCAGCCACCCGGGCCCTAGCGGACGGGTCCACGAGCCGGCAGGCGAATCGGCCTGCTCAGGCCCCCTTCTATAGTCTCCGGCCGCATGCCAGACGCCTCCTACGACTGCATCGTGATCGGCTCCGGCCCCGGCGGCTACGTCGCCGCCATCCGCGCTGCCCAGCTCGGGATGAAGACGGCCGTGATCGAGAAGGACCAGGTGGGCGGCCGCTGCCTGAACTACGCGTGCATCCCGGCCAAGGCGGTGCTCCGGGTGGCCGACGTGCTCACCGAGGTCAAGGAGGCCGGCGACTTCGGGATCAAGGTCGCCGAGCCCGAGGTCGATTGGGACGGCGTCATGGCACGCCGGCAAAGGGTCATCAAGACGCTCACCGGCGGCGTCGCCGGCCTGTTCAAGAAGAACGGGATCGAGTTGATCGAGGGCGAAGCCGCGCTGGCCGGCCAAGGCGCCGTAACCGTCAACGGCAATCAGATCGCGGCCAAGACGATCGTCTTGGCCACCGGGTCGGTCAAGCGCCCCATTCCCGGCACCGAGTTCGGCGGGCGGGTGATCGGGACCGAGGAGGCCTGGGCACTCGCCAGAACGCCCGAGTACGCTCGCCGTCGTGGGCGCCGGCGCCTCGGGCGCCGAGGTCGCCTCCGCCTATGCCCGGCTCGGCACAGGCGTCACGCTGTTCGAGGCCCTCGATCGGGTGCTCCCCACTGAGGACGCCGACATATCGAAGCTGGTCGACCGCGGGCTCAAACGCCAGGGCATCACGATCCACACCGGCACGTTCGTGGAGAACATCGAGTCGACCGAGTCGATGTGCCGCTACACCCACGGCGACACCTCGGCCGAGGCCGAGTGGCTGGTCATCGCGACCGGGCGCGGCCCCGACGTGCAGGCGCTCGGGCTGGACACGGCAGGCATCGCGCTCGGCACCGCCGGCTTGATCGAGGTCGACGGCCGGATGCGCACGAGCGCGGAGGGCGTCTACGCGATCGGCGACCTGGTGCCCGGGCCCGCGCTGGCGCACAAGGCGTCCGACGAGGGGATCATCGCGGTCGAGGATGCCGCCGGCCTGGAAACCCACCCCATCGACTATCCCGACGTGCCGCGCGCCACCTTCTGCACGCCGAACGTGGGCAGCTTCGGCCTGACCGAGGAGCAGGCCCGCGAGCAGGGCCACGACGTGGTGGTGGGCAAGGTCCAGTACGGCGCGGTCGGCGCCGGCACCGTCTACGGGGACCGCACCGGCCTGGTCAAGATCGTCGGCGAGAAGCAGTATGGCGAGCTCTTGGGCGGGCACATCGTGGGCACCCGCGCGACCGAGCTGATCCAGGAGCTTGTCAACGTGCGCGCGCTCGAGGGGGGCTACCCGGAGGTGGCACGCATCATCCACGGCCACCCGACGTTGTCGGAGGCTGTGATGGAAGCCGGCCGCGCGGCGGACGGGTGGCTCATCCACGGGTGACGTGGATCAGCAGCCCGTCTTCTACTACGACCTCGGCAGCCCGCAGTGCTACTTAGTCGCCGAGACGATCATGACGGCCCTGCCGGTGGTGCCGGAATGGGAGCCCGTGCTCGCCGCCGAGCTCGACCGGGCGACACTCGACCGCGAGCTCATCGAGCGGCTTGCCGGCGAGCGGGGCCTGCAGCCGCTCCGGTGGCCGCGGACCTGGCCTCCCGACAGCGA
Source organism: uncultured Solirubrobacterales bacterium (assembly GCA_963743345.1). Taxonomy (GTDB): domain Bacteria; phylum Actinomycetota; class Thermoleophilia; order Solirubrobacterales; family Solirubrobacteraceae; genus Palsa-465. The sequence goes on along the minus strand of CAVUPW010000016.1, from coordinate 71,475 downwards.
GCGGGCCATGCTGGCGGCGACCTACGCCAAGCGGATCGGGCGCGCGGTGGCGTTCTCGCTGGCGGCCTACCGCCAGGCGTTCGCCGGCGGGCGCGACCTGGGCCACGAGGACACGATCCTGATCGCCGGCGCGGCCTGCGAGATACATCCGACGGCGCTGCGCAAGGGCATCGAGCTGGCCGGTACCGCGACAGCGCTGCGAGCCGCGACGCGCCGCGCGCGCCAGGCCGGCGCGACCGGGCTGCCGGCGATACAGGTCGGCGACAGCGTCTACGCCGGCGTCGATGCGATCGGCGAAGCCACGGTGGCCCTCCACGCATGAGGGCCAACCGCGCCTATGAGCTGATCGTCACGCGCGGGGGGCGCGAGCCGGCCTTCCTGTCGGATCCCAAGCGCACCGACCGAATCGAGGTGGTGTCGGTGGACGACGGCGAGGTGATCCTGTTCTGGAACCTGGCCGCCAAGGACGCGGCGAAGCTGCTCAAGCTGCTGCGGGCCGACCTGGTCAGCCTCGAGGCGGACGAGTTCTTCGACAAGTGGCTCGACGCTGACGCGGAGGAGTCCTAGTGGGCCTCGTCCCCGCGTCATGCGGCCGAGCTTGCCCAGGCGCTGCGCCCGCTGATCGACGATGAGCGCGCCCTGGCCGCCATCGCGAGCATCCCCCGCGAGCGCTTCGTACCGGAGTCGCAGCAGAGCCGGGCCTACGCCAACGTGGCCCTGCCGATCGGCAGCGGCCAGACGATCTCCCAGCCGCTGGTGGTGGCGCGCATGCTCGAGGTCCTCGCGCTGGCGCCGGCCGATCGCGTGCTCGACGTGGGCACCGGCTCGGGCTACCACGCCGCACTGCTGTCCCTGCTGGTCGCCCACGTGTACACGGTCGAGCGCCACCCCGAGTTGACCGCAGAGGCGCAGCGGACCCTGGGCGACCTCGGGATCGACAACGTCAGCTTCCGGGTGGGCGACGGGTGGGAGGGGTGGCCCGAGGAGGCGCCGTTCGACGCGATCAACGTGGCGGCGGCCATGGGCGACGAGCCGCCGCGAGCGCTCGAGGAGCAGTTGGCCGACGGTGGCCGCATGGTTGCCCCGGTGGGCACGAAACAGCAGCACCTAATGCTGAGTCAGCGGGCCGGGGACCGCGTCAGCTACCGGCAGCTAGAGGCGGTGCAGTTCGTTCCACTGGTGCACGATCCTCAGCCATAGCGCCCAGCCGCGCCCGCATCACGTCGATCGCCACCGGGTTGCGATCGACCAGCACGAACCGCCGGCCAAGCGCGCGGCACACCGCGCCCACCGTGCCCGAGCCGGCGAACGGGTCCAGGCACCAACCGCCTGGACGCGACGAGGCCGCGACCATCCGCCTCAGCACCCCCTCGGGCTTCTGGGTCGGGTAGCCGGTCTTCTCGCGCCCGTTGGTGGGGACGATCGTGTGAAACCACACGTCGGTAGGACGCTTGCCACGCGCCGCCTTCTCCGCGCTGACCAGCCCGGGCGCCATGTAGGGCTCTCGCTCGACCGCGTCGGCATCGAACCAATGCGCTCCCGGCGTCCGCACGTAGACCAGGATCGTGTCGTGCTTGGCCGGCCAGCGCCGCCGCGGCTTGGCCCCGTAGTCGTAGCTCCAGATCAGCTCGTTGAGGAATGCGTCGCGGCCGAACAGCTCGTCGAGCAGCAGCTTGACGTAGTGCGCCTCGCGGTAGTCGATGTGGAAGTAGAGGGTCCCGTGCGGGGCGAGCAGCTCTCGCGCCCGGCGCAAACGAACCTCGAGAAACGACAGGTAGTCGTCGAACGCGTCGTCATAGCTCAAGGACTGCAGCAACCGCGATCGATAACGCCGGCCGCCGAACCCGACGCGGTCACCGGACGCGTCCGCCACCACCGACAACGAACGCCGGGCCTGGGCCCGCCCCGTGTTGAACGGAGGATCCATATAGATCAGGTCGAAGAAGCTCTCCGGCAGCGCGGCGAGCACGCGGGCGTTGTCGCCGGCGATCACCAGATCGTCATCGAGGACAATCGAGTCGGCCGCTGGTTGGATCCGCACGTCCCTGGGAACGTATCGATTAGAACGGCGCCAACCCCCCAATCGGCCCCCCACCCACCCCTCCCGACGTCCACATACCCGACAAAACGCTACGATCGTTGTTCGGTGATCACCAACCGCTACCACGCGCTGCGCAATTCTCGGCTCGGCGTGCGACTCGTGAACTCGCGAATCGGTCTTCGCATCACCCGCTCGCCGCTCAGCGCGCGCGTCACGCGATACACGCTCGGTTCGATCGTGGCCGCCACGACCAGCGCGATCGTGTTCGCTCTCCTGTACGTGACGGGCTTCGGGACGACCGCGTGCTCGATTGTCGCGTTCATTGCGGGCGCCATCCCCAATTGGATCCTCAACCGCCGCTGGGCGTGGCGGGTAGAGGGCCGGATCGCCTTTGGGCGCGAGATCGTGGCCTACGTGATCGTCTCCGCCCTCACCCTGTTCATCACCGCGGAGACGACCGCCTGGACTCAGCGCCACGTGCAGAGCATCCCGGCCCACCACGGCATCCGGGTACTGCTGGTCACCGCTTCATATCTCGCGGTGTTCGCGGTGCTGTTCGCGGCCCGCTTCGCGGTCTACGAGGTATGGATCTTCTCCGGCCGCAGCCGGGTCCGCGCCGCGGTGCGGTCGCGCATCCAGGTGCGCAGCGCCGCCCGGGCGAACCGCACCCCGTAGCCGAGGTTTCCGCCCTTCTTGGTGGCGGTGGCGTGCACGCCACGGTCGCGCATCGTGGTCGGAACCTCGGCCAGCCGGTAGCCGTGCAGGGCGGCTGAGATCATCAGCTCGGAGGCCTGGTACTGCCGCTGCTCGAGCTTGACCGCCGCGGTGACCTCGGCGCGCATCGCGCGGATCCCGCAGGCGGGGTCGGTGATCCGGTGGCGCACCAGCACGCTGATCAGAGCGCCGAACACGAGCACGCCGAGGTGGCGCACCTTGTCGGTGGTCAGCTCGGCGCCGAGCCGGCGGGATCCCGACACGAAGTCGGCGCGACCGTCGAGGATCGGCTGCACCACCCGTGCGATCTCCTCGGGCTCGTACTGGCCGTCGGCATCGATCGTGGCGATCACCTGGGCGCCGCGGGCTCGAGCCAGCCAGTAGCCCATGCGCAGAGCCGCGCCCTGCCCGCGGTTGACCGGCACGTCGCACACGAGCGCGCCCGCCCCGGCCGCCTTCGAAGCCGTCGCATCCCGGGCGCCGTCGACCACCACGATCACCTCGGTCTTCAGCCCGGCGGCCTCGCGAGGAATCTCGTCGACCACCCCGGCCACGGTGGGCTCCTCGTTGTAGGCCGGGATCACGATGGCCAGGGGCGCACCCAGACCGGGCGGATGCACCGAGAGGAAGGCCGCCGCCGCACCCCGCTCATCCGCAGAAAGCCGATCGAGCTCGGTCTCGAGCTCGAAGCCGGTCCGTGTCGATGCCGACGCCCGACCGGACACCGTGCTCATAACGCACCTCCGGAAACCCTCACCGGCGCCAGCGGCATTCCGGCCGCGATCGTGTCGAGATCGGCCGCCGACCACTCTTCCCACACGCCCCGCACCCCGTCGGCGAAGCCGTAGCGCGGCTTCCAGCCGGCGGCCAGCGCCTTGCTGGGGTCGACGATCACCGCCGGCATCTCGCCGGCGCGGGCCGGTCCGTGGAGCACGCTGAGCGGAGCGCCGGTGACCTCGCGCACGGTGTCGAGAACCTCGAGCACCGACAGCGACTTGCCCGACCCGATCACCATCGGACCCTTCCAGTCCTCGCTGACCAGGCCCAGGCGAACGGCGGCGATCACATCCGCCACGTGGACGTAGTCGCGCACCTGGCGGCCGTCGCCGTAAATCTCAAACTCGCGGCCGAGCCGGATGGCGCGCATCAGGCGGGCCACGATCGAGTCCTTGGCCTGCATCCCGGGACCGTAGACGTTGGTGAGACGCAGGCAGGCGCAGCGCACGCCGTACGACGCCGTGTAGGCGGACATCAGCATCTCGCCCGCGGCCTTGGTCGCTCCATACGGAGTCAAGGGCTTCAGCACCGCGGTCTCGACGATGGCCGGCGCCTCCATCGGCCCGGTCACCGCGTTGGTCGAGGCGAACACCAGCGACCGGACGCCGGCCGCCCTCGCTGCCTCGAGCACCGCGTGCGTGCCTGCCACGTTCGTCTCGAACGTACCCCCGGGGTTCTCGACCGAGCGCAGCACCGAGGTCACCGCAGCCAGGTGCACCACCGAGTCCATCCCGCCGTCGAATGCGGCGTCCAGCACCTCGGCGTCCGCGATGTCGCCGATCACGATGTCCACGGCCGGATCGGGGTGCGGTCCGAGGTCGACCACCCGCACGTGCGCGCCGGCATGCGTCAGCTCGGCCACCGCTTGGCGCCCGATGAACCCGGCGCCGCCGGTCACGAGGACCCGGCGACCCTGCAGAGCGAGGGGTTCGCTCACGTCTTGGCCAGCGCCCCGGCCGAGGTCTCGGGCAGATCGCTGGTCGTGGCGCGCCAGCTCACCGTCGGCATGATCGCGGCCAGGTCCACCCGCTCCTTGTAGCGCTCGACCACCTCGAACAGATGGTCGATCAGCGCCATCGAGAGCAGCGTCGGCTTGAGCCCAAGGTCGACCAGCGCCGTGTGCTTGGCGTTGTAGTAGTGGTTCTCCGCCTCGACGCGCGGGTTGGCGACATCCTCGATGGTGGCCTCGCCCGGATACTCCTCGGCGATCGTCTCGGCGATCTGGCGCACCGACAGCGACTCGGTGAACTGGTTGAACACGCGGAACTCGCCCCGGGCGGCCGGGTTCTCCGAGGCGAGCCGAATACATTCGACCGTGTCCACGATGTTGATCAGGCCGCGGGTCTGCGAGCCGTTCCCGTACACGGTGAGCGAATGGCCGAGCACCGCCTGGATGACCATCCGGTTGAGCACCGTGCCGAACACGCCGTCGTAGTCGAAGCGGGTGGCCAGGCGCGGGTCGAGCTTGGTCTGCTCGGTGTCGGCGCCGTACACCACGCCCTGGTTCAGGTCGGTGGCGCGCAGGCCCCAGATGCGGCAGCCGAACTCGATGTTGTGGCTGTCGTGCACCTTGGACAGGTGGTAGAACGATCCCGGGCGCTTGGGATACAGGACGCGGTCACGCCGGCCGTTGTGCTCGACCTCGAGCCAGCCCTCCTCGATGTCGATGTTGGGCGTGCCGTACTCGCCCATCGTGCCCAGCTTGACCAGGTGGATGTCGAGGTCGATGTCGGCGATCGCATACATCACGTTGAGCGTGCCGACGATGTTGTTGGTCTGCGTGTAGACGCAGTGGGCCTGGTCGATCATCGAGTACGGGGCGGCGCGCTGCTCGCCGAAGTGGACGATCGTGTCGGGTCGGAAGTCGCCCACCATCTCGTGCACGAAGGTCGGGTCGCACAGGTCGCCCACGTAGGTCTTGATCGTCTTGCCGGTGATCTCGGCCCAGGCGGCCACCCGCTCCTCGAGCGGATAGATCGGAACCAGGCTCTCGACCCCCATCTCCTCGTCGTAGCGGCGACGCGCGAAGTTGTCGTTGACCGCTACATCGTGCCCGAGGGCACTGAGATGGAGAGCCGTGGGCCACCCGAGGTATCCGTCACCGCCAAGAACCAAGATTTGCATATAGCCGCTCCAATGCCTGACGTTCGACTAGGGGATCTTCAGCGCTCTCGGCCGATGAGGCGGCGCGTCGGCAGGCCAAGTTCCAGGCGTTCCATGGCCCGCGAGCGCACGAGGATAGCCGACGAACCGTACGCGAGCCGTAAGCGGCCCGGCGGGGCGCTGTTGGATCCGGCGCGTGAGATTAGAGGAAGCTCACGCAATTCGCGCCGGTAGCGTGGGCCCGCTTCGCGTCGTGGCGTCAGTCCTACTGCTACCGTCAGCGCCGCCCTCGTGTCCGAGCAGACCCTAGACGTCCCGTCGATCGAAGTCCCGGACGGCCCGCCCCACGAGCGCCGGACGGCAGACCGCGTCGAGCTCCGGGAGCTCGCGTACCGCTACCGCTGGGTGCTGACCGCAGCCGTGCTGCTGATCGTGTCGCTGGGGATCGTCATGTACGCCCGCGTGCGGCCCGGATACGACCCGTACGGCTGGCTGGTGTGGGGCAAGCTCACCATCCACCTCAAGCTCGACACCAACGGCGCGCCGTCCTGGAAGCCGCTGCCGTTCCTGTTCACCGTGCCCTACTCGCTGGTCGGCCACTACGCCCTGTGGCTGTGGATGGTCACCTCGGTGGCGATCTCGCTGAGCGGGCTGATCTTCGTCTGGCGGATCGCCTTCCGCCTGACCTACTCGCGCCCAGAGCGCCGCTACGCGTCCTACGTGGCGGGTCTCTTCGCGGCGGTCTTCGTGCTGTTGATGGAAGACCCGATCGCGCCCGCGAACTACTGGCACTACATCCTCAGCGCCGAGTCCGACACGATGATCGTGGCCCTCTGCCTGGCTGCGGTCGACATGCACCTGGAGGGTCGGCACCGCTGGGCCTTCTGGATGTGGTTCCTTGCCGGTCTCGGGCGGCCGGAGGTGTGGCCGTTCCTCGGCCTGGCCGGGCTGTGGTTGTGGTGGAAGGACCCGTCCTACCGAGCCTGGCTGTACGCGGCGCTGGGAGCATTGGCGGTCTTTTGGTTCGTGATCCCAGGGATCAGCTCCAAGAGCTTCTTCACCGCCGGCAACATCGCCCAGAACTCCCCCCGGGCGGTACACGGCAACAAGGTCACCGGCACGATCAAACGCTTCCACCAGCTCGAGGCCAATCCGGTGTGGATCCTGGCTCTGCTCACCGTGGCGTGGGCGGTTTGGCGCCGGCGGCTGGCGATCCTCGTCCTGGCCGCGGGAGCGCTGGCCTGGCTGGTGATCGAGGTCGCCTTCGCGCTGAAGGGCTTTCCGGCCGTGCCGCGCTACCTGTTCGAGGCCGGCGCGGTGGTGGCGGTGCTGGCCGCCGTTTTCGTCGGCCGCGTCGTCCACGAGCTGCCGGCGCTGCTCGCCGCAGGGGTCCGGCGGCTTGGGGGCGACCGCTTCGGCCCACGGCCGGCCACCCAGGTGGGCGCATGGGGCACGCTGGTGGCCGTGGCGGTGATCGCCGGCTCGATGCTGGGAGCGGCTCACCATCAGTACCGGCTCGAGCGCCAGGACCTGCGCCACGAGCGGGCGCGCACGGTGCTGATCGGACGCCTGTCGGGCGTGATCAGGGTGCTGGGGACGGGCAACATCTTCGCGTGCGGGCAGCCCAACATCCCGATCGAGTACCAGTCGATCTTCGCCTGGTACGCGGGGGTGAAGACCGGCGTGCTGTACGTCAGCCCGGGCTATCTCACGGCGCACCCGCACCCGCTGGTGAACATCTACCCGATCGCAGGGCCCGGCTGGAAGGTGTTCCCCAGCCACGTGGACCCGGCGCACGCCGCCGCCTGCAAGCGGATGGTCCTCGTCTACCGGTGATCGGGTGCGGGCGCGGCGGGACGTGCGCTTGCGGCGCGCGGCCACCGTGAGCTCGCGGCGCCCGGCCACCGTGCGCGCACCGCGCTCGGCCGTCCGCCGGCGGCGCCTGACGGCCGCCGGCATCGCCGCCGGCACCGCGGTGATCGCGATCGCCGCGGTCATCCTGGCCACGCCGGGCGGCGAGTCGGGGCCGCCACCGCTGCCGCTGCCGGGTATCGGGAAACCGGCCAAGCCGGGTGACCCGTTTGCCTACGTGGCGAGCCGCCAGTCCGACTTCGTGGCCCGGGCGGTGGCCGGCAGCGCCCACGTCCTGTACGTGAAGAGCCCGGGTGGGGTCTTGGCCACGGCGGGCCGGGTGGCCAGCCTCCGAGCGCTCATCGACCGAGCCGTAGCCGGCACGGGCTTCGACCCGGGCCTGGTCGAGGCGCTCGTATTCGTCGAGAGCGCCGGGCGGCCGGACGTCGTGGTTGGAGGCGATCCGGTCAACGCCTCGGGGCTGACCCAGATCCTGGCCCAGACCGGCAGCTCGCTGCTGGGCATGCACATCGACCTGGGGCGCAGCCGCAAGCTCACCGGGCGGATCGACGAGGCCGCGGCGCGCGGGCAGAGCGGCCTGGCCGCGCGCCTGGAGCGGGCTCGGGCCCGGATCGACGACCGCTTCGACCCCGTGAAGGCGCTGGCGGCCACCGTGCGCTACCTGCAGATCGCCCAGCAGCATCTGGGGCGAGTGGACCTCGCCTTCGAGTCCTACCACATGGGCATCGGCAACCTGCAGCGCGTGCTCGACCTGTACGACAGCGGCCGAGCCGTCCCGTATCCACAGGTCTACTTCGACACCGCGCCGGACCACAACCGGGCGGCGTATGCGCTGCTCTCGAGCTTCGGCGACGACTCCTCGCTCTACTACTGGCGCCTGCTCGGGGCGCAGCGGATCATGCGCCTGTATCGCGAGGACCGGCCGGCGCTCGAACGGCTGATCGCGCTGCAGACGGCAGCCGACTCGAGTGCCCAAGTCCTGCACCCGCCGGCAAGCCTGCACCCATTCGCGACGCCGGATGCGCTCGACCGCGCCTATGCCGATCGTGTGATCCTGCCGCTCCCCGGCAACGCAGCTCGGCTGGGGCTGCGCTATGACTCGCGCATCGGCGCGCTCGCGCCGCGGCTCGGGTTCGAGCCGGCGCTTTACCGGGGGCTGCGGGCGCCCGCGCTCGACCTCCTGGTCGCGCTGGCCGCGCGGGTGCGCGCGCTATCGGGGGGCCCGGCCACGACGTTGTCCGTTGCCAGCGCGGTGAGCGATGCGCGCTACCAGCAGCTGCTCGGGGTGAGCGACCCGCCGGCCGCCGCGGGGTGGTCGTTCACGATCGCCCGCCACTACGCGACCCGCGCCCAGGCCGCCGCCCTCCAGGCCATGCTCGATCGCCTCCAGGCGCTCGACCTGATTGCCTGGGAGCGGTTCCCGTCGGAGATCGAGATCACGGTCGCCCCCGACGCCTCGCAGGCTCTCGTGCACGGGCCGTAAGGGCCCGCGCAGAATCAGGTGGTGGAGATTGGCGAGTGGCTGGGCGTGGTTGACGCCGTCCAGACCGCCAATAATTCTCTACGGGCCCTAAACCGCCTCGCGGGCGCTAGTTTCCGAAATCGTGCCCAGCGTCGTACGCACTCCCGACAAGCTCCTGGCCAACCTGCCCGAGTTCCCCTTCAAGCCGAGGTACCGAAAGTTCGAGGGGCTGCGGCTGGCGCACATCGACGAGGGCAAGGGGCCGCCGGTGGTGTTCATCCACGGAGAGCCGACGTGGTCGTTTCTCTGGCGCAAGGTGATCCAGCCGATCCGCGAGGCGGGTTACCGCTGCATCGCCCCCGACCTGCCCGGCTTCGGGCGCTCGGACAAGCCGATCGACATCGAGTGGTACAGCTATGACCGCCACACCGACAGCATCGCGGCGCTGTTCGACGAGCTGAAGCTCGAGGACGCCACGATCGTCGTGCACGACTGGGGCGGGCCGATCGGGCTGCGCGTGGCGGTCGAGAACCCCAACCGGGTCGGGCGCATGGTGGTGCTGAACACCGGCCTGTTCACCGGCCACCAGAAGATGACCGACGCGTGGATGGCGTTCCGCGAGCTGGCTGCGCGCAGCGAGGACCTGCCCGTGGCGTTCATGATCCGCGCCGGATGCAGGATCGCGCCACCCGCGAACGTGGTAGCGGCTTACGAGGTGCCGTTCCCGAACCCGGCGTCCAAGGCCGGGGCGCGTGCGTTCCCGCTGATCCTGCCCACCTCGCCGCAGATGAGAGGGGCCGCCACCGGCCAGCGCGTGCTCGAACGGCTCGGCCCCGATCCCCGGCCCAAGCTGCTCATCTGGGGCGAGGCCGACCCGATCCTGCCCATCCAGGCCGGGTGGCGGTTCGCCCGCGCGATCGGCGCCGAGATCGACCACGCGATCCCGGGCGTCGGGCACTACCTACAGGAAGACGCGGGCCACCAGGTGGGCCGCTCGATCCTGAGATGGCTGAGGGCCGAGGTGCCGGCGAAGCGATGAGCGACGCTTGAACGACCCGGGCGACGAGGTGATCGCGGGGTATGACGCGCCGTTTACGAGCGCGGCGGCCAAGGCCGGCGCGCGGGCGTTTCCGCTAATCCTGCCGTTGACGCCCGACGCGCCCTGGGTTAGGGCCCGCGGGCCCTTAGCTAGCTATGCGGTCCTTCTCCGGCGCGGGAACGGCCCCCGGCGATCCGTTGACATGCTGCGCCACCCTGGCGTCGTAGGCGGCACGCGCGCTCGCGTCGGCGGACAGCAACACGCGGTCGCCCTTGAACATCCGGGTGACCGCCTCGGCGAATCGACGAGGCATGACGGCGTTGAAGCGCACCACCGCGTCCAGCCGCTTGGGCACGAAGGTCTGGAACTGGCTGGTCTGGAGCAGCCCGACGATCGCGTTCGCGACGTCCTCGGGCTCGGGCGTCGAGAAGCCGCGCGCCTGCGAGACACCAGAGTAAAGCTCGGTGTTGACGCCGATCGGTAGCACCTGGTGCAGCTCGATCCCGGTGCCGCGCAGCTCCACCCGCAGCGATTCGGTGAGGCCGACCACCGCGTGCTTGGTCGCGCAGTACGTGGCGCCGCCCGGGAACCCGCCCTTGCCGGCGATCGAGGCCAGCTGGACGATGTGCCCGCGGCCGCGCGGGCGGAAGCGCTGGAGTGCCAGCTTGGAACCGATGATCACGCCCATGAGGTTGATGTCGACCAGCTTGGCCGACAACGCGTCGCTCTCCTGGTCGAACGACCCGATCGGCATGATCCCGGCGTTGTTGACCAGCACGTCCAGGGGGCCCAGCTGGCGCTCGACCTCGTCGAGGAAGGCCGCAAAACTGTCGCGGTCGGTCACGTCGAGCGGCAGGCCGACCGTCCCGGAGCCCAGTTCGGACGCGGTCTTCTCGGCCAGCGGCGCATCGATGTCGCCGATCGCCACCCGCGCCCCCTTCGCGATGAGCGCAGCCGCAGTGGCGCGGCCGATCCCGCGCCCCCCGCCGGTGATCGCGATCACCCATCCGTTCAGCGATCGCAAAGTCTTTGCCATTTTCCAGAGTCCTCCTCTTGATGTTGCCCTTGCACGGTACCGGGCGAAGTACTGGCTGACCAGCCAGTCGACAAACAAAGGGTATTCTGAACGGATGGCGTTCTTCGGCTACGAAGGGCACAAGCTCGCCTACACGATTCACGGCAAGGGACCCCACACCACGATCCTGATGCCGGGATTGCTGCTCTCACAGAAGATGCAAACGCCGCTGGCCGCCGACCTGGCCGGCCATGGCAACCGGGTCGTGACCTTCGACTTCCTCGGCCACGGCGACTCGGACCGCCCGCAGGAGATGGGGCACTACTCGATGCCCGAGTTCGCCCGCCAAGCCGTCGCTCTGCTCGACCACCTCGAGCTCGAGCAGGCCGTCGTGGGCGGCACCTCGCTCGGCGCCAACGTCACCCTGGAGGTGGCGGCGCTGGCCCCCGAGCGCGTGCGGGGGATGATCATCGAGATGCCGGTGCTGGACAAGGCGATCCCGGTCGCCGCGGCCGCCTTCGCGCCACTGCTGTTCGCGCTCACCTACGGCGAGCCCGCGATGAAGGGGCTCGCCTTCGCGGCACGCCGTGTCCCACGGCAGGTCGTCCCGTTCATGGCCGAGTTGGTGCTCGACTGGATCGCCCAGGACCCTGGACCAAGCGGTGCGGTGCTCCAGGGGATCCTGTTCGGCCGCACCGCCCCCGAGCGGTCCGTGCGCCAGACCTTCGAGGCGCCGGCGCTGGTCATCGGGCATCCGCGCGATCCCCTGCATCCGTTCTCGGACGCCGACATGCTGGCCGCCGAGCTGCCGGGCGGCCGCCTGATCGACGCCAACTCGATCATCGAGCTGCGGGTCAGCCCGGAGCGCCTGACCGGCAAGATCGCGCGGTTCGTCGAGGAGTGCTGGGGCGGCTCGAGCGGCGCTGAGCGGACCCGCACGGCGGCACGGGCCTGAGCGCGCGCCGGCACGTCCAGGTCGCCCACACGGCCGCGTGAGCCGTGAATGGACCGTTACTCGGGGTCCGGGCCGCCCAAGTCAGCGATCCGGCGCGGCGCCGGCGGGCCCGGCGGGTCCACGATGTCCCGGCCGGTCGGCTGGAGCGTCTCGTCGAGCTCGAGCTGCCAGTAGTAGCGGGTGAAGGTGAGGCCGGCGCGGAACTCGCCGACGTGCGGGTCGATCTCCTCGCCCCGGGCCATGCGGACGATCAGCTCGGGGTAGGTGCGCCCGGGCAGCGCCGCGTACATGGGGGCGGGGAAGGCGCCGCCGAAGCGCGTGTTGACATCGGTGATCCCGATCCCGATCTCCTTGTCGCGGAAGACCTGGATCGTGCACGGCCCGCGGACGTGCAAAGCCTCGGATACCCGGCGGCCGAGGTCGATCAGCTCGCTGTCCGCGATCACCTTGCCCTTGATCGACTCGCCACCGCGCGACTCGATCATCGTGCGGGGAATCGCGTTCAGACAGCGCCCGCGCAGGTCGCACAGGACGTCGATCGAGAACTCCGGTCCGTCCATGAAGCGCTGCACCATGGTCGGCTCGGGGATGTAGCCCACGAAGAAGTCGGCGGCGTGCTGGTCATCGGCGCGGTGGATCGAGCGGGCTCCCGATCCCCAGCGCGGCTTGACCATGACCGGGAAGCTGTCGACCGGGTCGCCCGGCAGCACGGTGGGTGGCGAGGGCAGCGCGAGGCGCTCGAGCAGCAGGTGAGCCTCGTACTTGTCGAAGGTGGCGCGGGCGATTTCCGGATCGGGCACGAAGGCGGGGAGGTGGCCGTCGACGCGAGCCTGCCCGAGCACCTCGAGGTCGAGGTCGGTCAGCGGCACCACGGCGCGGGCGCCGTAGTCATCACACAGCGCGCGCAGCGCCGGCACGTACTCGGGGTCCTCGATGCGCGGCACGGCGTGGCGGTGGTGGGCGGCGTACTGGGCCGGCGCCAGCGGGTTGGGATCGGCGGCAACCACTGTCGCGTGCTGCGCGAAGGCCGACACGATGTCGTAGCGCTTGCCCACGCCCGTGAGGAGGACCGCCATGTCGTGCTGGGGAGTGCTCATTCGCGCGTGTCGCTCGGCGGGATCCATCCGCCGCGCTCGCCCTTGTAGATGCCCTCGCCGGCCAGCACCATCCGCATGGTGCGGGCGAGGATCTCCAGGTCGAGGCGCAGCGACCGGTGCTCGACGTACCAGAGGTCGAGCTCGATCCGCTCGGGCCAGGGCAGCGAGGCCCGCCCGTTGATCTGGGCCCAGCCGGTGATCCCGGGCTTGACCGTGAGGCGCCCGCGCTGGCGCTCGGTGTACTGCTCGACCTGCACGGCCAGCGTCGGCCGTGGCCCGACGATCGACATCTGCCCGCGCAGCACGTTCCACAGGTTGGGCAACTCGTCGAGCGAGTAGCGGCGCAGGAACGACCCGAGCCGCGTGATCCGCTCGTCCCCCTCCTGGATGGCCAAACCGGCACCGGTGAACTCGGCGCCGCGGACCATCGTGCGGAGCTTGTAGATCTGAAACAGCTCGCCGTCCTGGCCAACGCGGGTCTGCGTGTAGATGGGGTCCCCGGGCGACTCGAGCCGGATGGCCAGCGCCAGCAGGGCGATCATCGGCGCGGTGACGATCACGGCCGGTAGCGCGATCGCCAGGTCGAGCAGGCGCTTGACGCTCACCGGGTTCCCTCCGCCGGCTCCCAGCCCGCGGTGGTGCCGTGCACCAGCCAGTCCCACAGCCCCGCCGCGAGCGAGGCGGTGGTCAGCACGTAGTAGCGCGCGATCAGGAAGGGGCGGGCGCGGATGACTCCGGCGAGCGCGGCCGCGATCAGTACCGCGATCTGGATCGCGAGCGCGGCCACGTACACCCATCCACGGCCGAGCAGCGCGATGCTGGCGAGGAGCGCGACCACGTGCAGAAACGGCGTCAGGTAGCGAAGGATGCGGTGCGAGAGGATCATCAGCGCATACAGCGGGTCATAGCCGCGGGGCGAGAGCATGCCCCCGCGAAGGACGATCGGCCAGGTGTGGCTCATCATCCGCCGCTTGCGGGCGAACTCCCCCTCGATCGTGGGGACCATCTTCTCGCTGGCCTGCGCCTCGCGAACGGCCAGGGCGAGCCAGCCGCGCTTGACCATGTTGAACGGAAAGGACAGGTCGTGGCCCATGATCGGGTCGACCACCAGATAGGCCTCGCGGCGGGTGGCGTAGATCGCGCCGTTGCCGCCGGTGACCGAGCGCACCCGCGACTCGAGTGACCGCAGGGCCAGCTCGTAGCGCCAGTAGAGCCCCTCCTGGTTGGAGCCGCGGGCGTCGAGGAGCTGCACCTCGCCGCACACGTAGCCGACGCGGGGATCCGCGAACGGCGCCACGAGGCGAGTCAGGGCATCTGGCTCCCAGGTCACGTTGGCGTCCGAGAAGGCCACGATCTCGCCCCGAGCGCGCTCGACCGCAGCGTCCTGGGCGCGGATCTTGCCGCCGCGAGGCAGCTCGAGCACCTGCTCGGCGCCGGCGGCGCGGGCACGCTCCGCGGTGGCGTCGGGCGACCCGTCGCAGGCGACGATCAGCTCCAGCCGCTCGGCCGGGTAGTCCAGCGCGCGAATGTTGCCCACCCGCTCGGCGATCACGTCCTCCTCGGCGTAGGCGGCGACGATCACCGAGACCGTCGGGAGCAGGGCAGCGGAGGCCCCCGCCGGCCCCGGGGGGCCCGGTCGCGAAGCCCTGCTGCGCAGCGAGGCGAGCAGCCCGAGCAGCAGCGGATACCCCGCGTGGGCGTACACGATCATGCCGACCGAGAGCCAGAAGAGGATGGCGAGCGCGGTCACGGCGGGCTATGGAACCAGGTCGCGATAGAGGGCCAGCGTCTCGCGGGCCGCCGTCTCCCAGGAGTAGGGCCCCTTGGCCGCGGTGAGCGCGCCCCAGGCGAGGCCCTCGCGCGCCTGCTGATCGGTCAAGAGATTGAGGATCGCCTCCCGAAGCGCCGCAGGATCATCGGGGGGCACGAGCCGCGCAGCGCCCGCGGCAGCCACCTCGCCCAACCCGCCCACATCGCTGACCACGATCGGCTTGCCGAAGGCGAGCGCGGTGGCCAGCACGCCCGACCAGTCCAGGCGCTCGGTCCGACTGTAGGGGAGAACCACGATGTCGGCCCGGCGAAAGAACGCCGGCAGCTCGGCGTCAGAGACGAAGCGCGGAACGAACCGGACGCCCCTCGGTGCCCTGGCCCGGAGCGGCTCGAGCGGCATGCGTGGGCGGCCCACCACCCACAGTTCGGCGCCGTCGATGCCACGCCAGGCGCCGAGCAGGGTATCGAGGCCCTTGTACGGGCGCAGCAGGCCGAAGAACAGCACCACCGGCGCTTGGACGGCTTGGAGCTCCTCAGGTAACGGCGCCTCGCCCGCCTGGGCCGTGAGGTGCTTGAACGCGCCGTGGCGGATCACCCTCACCTTGGCCGGATCGACGTTCAAGCCGTTCACGAGGAGGTTCCGGCCGTACCCCGAGTGCACGACGATCGCGTCGATGGCGCCGTAGAGTCGGCGCTGGGCCCGCACCTGCCCGGGGCGGGGCTCGCGCGGGAGCAGGTCGTGGGCGGTGAGGACGGTCGGGCGGGCGGGGAGAAGGTGGCGATCGACCGCCTGCACGGCCAGCCACTGGAAGTGGACGACGTCGGCGGCGCGGGCAGCCGTGCGGTAGCGGAGCATGTCGGGCACGTGCTCGAGCAGCTTCGCGGCCAGCCGCGTCCGGGATCCCGGGGGACCGGCGGCATGGCGGTAGAACAGCTCGCGCACGGCGTACCCGTCGGGCTCGGGGACCGAGCCGTAGCCGAACCGGCTGGTGATCAGCTCGACCTCGGCGCCGGCCCGGGCCAGCGCGCTCGCCAGCGCGTGGTCGTAAGGGGGCGTGAACGCCGACGGGTCGACGATGTGGGCTCGCATCAGCGCCGGGACTCGTCGAGCGGCCGCCCGGCCAGCCGCGACAGCCGCCGGGCGGTGGCCCGCGTCTCGTCGCCCCCCAGCGCGTGGACTCGAACCCGCCCGCCGCCGGCGGTCGTGCAGGAGGCGGAGCCCCGCCGGCGCCAGGGCCGACAGGCCGGGGTCGCCCGGCTGCCGGGCGACAAGGTCGGCGACGGATCGGACGGATGGCGCACGAGGAACGGCCAGGAGCGCGCCGACGCGGGCGGCGATTCCGTCGTCCTCGCGGTAATCGACCTGCAGCTCGCGTGGGAGTTG
This sequence comes from uncultured Solirubrobacterales bacterium, assembly GCA_963743345.1. Classification (GTDB taxonomy): domain Bacteria; phylum Actinomycetota; class Thermoleophilia; order Solirubrobacterales; family Solirubrobacteraceae; genus Palsa-465. Next base: position 55,246 of record CAVUPW010000016.1, on the reverse strand, counting down.
CGCATCGGGCGACTCGGGACGGGCGACCGCCTCGACCCGGGCGCGCTCGAGCGCGCACACGAAGTCCACCCGCGGATCCCCGCGCACCGGGAAGCGGTCGGCGACGACCACGACGTCCGCCGCGATCCGCCGCCGTCCGGTCGGCCGGTTGGACAGCGCCAGCCCGGCCAGCTCCTCGGCCGAGAGGAGGGCGTCGAGCGCCAGGTAGCGCCCGCGCTCGAGCCGCCCGGCCTCGACTGCGGGCGCACCCCGCAGCGGCGCCTGACCGGTCGTGCCGCCGGGGCCGATCGCAGCGCGGGTGCGGTGGTGCAGACGCCCGAGAGCCCGGACCACCGCCGGCTCGGGGGCGAATCCCTCGTAGCGGCGTGCCAGCCAGGCCCGACCGGCGGCATAGCCGCGCCACTGGCGGCGAAGCTCGCCCACCGTGCTCCGGTAGCGGTGCTCGACCTGGGCGCGTCTACGCAGCTCGAGCTTCCAGCCCGCCGCCTGCAGACGCCAGCTGAAATCGGTGTCCTCGGCCGCCCGGACGCCCTCGTAGAAGCCGCCGATCTGCTCGAAGGCCGCGCGGCGAACGAGCAGGTTCGCCGCCACCGCACGCGGCCGGTACGGATGGCTGAGATGGGTCTGCTGGGAGAGGAAACCGCGGGCCGAGCCGTAGCGCGAGGCGAGCGTGTCGCTGGTCGGGAGGGGCACCACCTCGCCGGCCAGCGCCCCGACGTCGTCCGCCACGGGCGCGGCGAAATACGCGTCGAGCAGGCCGCGGGGGGCGCGGCAGTCGGCGTCGAGGAACAGGATCCACTCGCCATGGGCGCGGGAGGCGCCGGCGTTCCGGGCGCGGGCGGGGGACCGCTCTCCGGTGGCCGGGATCACCGCCACGCCGTCGCGCGCCAGGGCGGTGCCCGAGTTGTCGGCCAGGATCACCTCGTCGCCGGGGCGCAGTTCCAGCGCGAGCAGCGCATCCACCGCGGCCTGGGCGGCCGGCTCCTCGCCGGCGAATGGCATCACGACGCTGATCGGGGGGCGCGCGGACGGGAGGCCACCGTCAGTCCGGCGCGACGCGGAATCGCCCTCAGGCCGGCTCACGCGCCACCCTCCGCGTGGCACGGCTCAGCAGCGAGCGCGCCTGCTCGAGCTCCTGCCGGTGCGCGAACCCGGTGGCGAGCAGGACGCCGGGCATCGCCGCCAACACCGCCGTCCGGGTGATGAACCCGACGACGCCGTGGGTGGGCAGCAGCTCCTCGCCGGCAGCGGCCATCCCACCCAGTACGAGCGCGAGCTGCGCCAGCCGGCGCCACTCGAACGCGGCCGCGAACGCCCGCCGGGTGAGCAGGTGCATGACCGCGATCATCACCACGTAGGCTCCGCACAGAGCGATCCCTGCACCGGCGATGCCCAGTGCCGGCACGAGGACCAACAGCAGGATCACGTTCGCGGCCAGGCCCGCCAGGGCGGCCGGAAAGTTGCGCGTGGTGACCTTGGCCCGACCGGCGATGACCAGGAACACGACCCACAGGCCGTACAGCGCCCAGCCCAGCGCCACCCAAGGCAGGGCCCGGTAGGCCCCGAAGTAGGCCGGGGCGGCGAGCAGGCGCAGGACCCAGCGCCCGAGCAGGGCGAGGCCGGCCACGACCATGCCGCTCACCAGCAGGTAGTAGGTGGTCACCAGTCCATACAGTCGGGCAGCCTCGGCATCATCGCGGACCGAATAGGCCAGCGGCGGCCAGGCGTACTGGAAGGCGCGCACGATGAAGGCCACCGCGCCGGCCAGCTTGATTGCGATCGAGTACAGACCGGCCAGCCCCGGCGAGCGGTGGTGGTAGATGTAGTAGCGATCGATGATGCTGAGCGCGTAGACCGATGCCTCGGCCGGCACGGTGGGCAGGCCGAAACGCAGGAGCACGCCGGTCGGCTCGACGCCCTGGTGGTTCGTGAGCAGACGGTCGCGCATGGTCCACCACAGGCCGAGCAGCACCACGGTGCTGGCGCCGTAGTTGCCGAGCAGCAGGCCGCGGGCGCCCTCTCCGAGGCCGACCACGAGGGCCAGCGAGGCGCCGATCGTGAACCCCACGTTGATCAGCGAGGCGGTGGCGTAGGTCCGCAGGCGCTCCTCGGCCCGCAGGAGCGCGTAGGCCATCTCGAGGTTGGTGAACGCCCAGAGCCCGAGCACCGCGATGCGGAAAGTGGTCGCGTCGCGGTAGCCGAGGACGATCTTCGACAGCGGCGCGGCGGCCACCGCCAGCGGGATCGAGGCGATCGTGGTGCTCAGGAGCAGGAGGGCAACGGAGCGGCGGGCCAAGGCGTCGCGCCGAGCCTGGTCCTCGTCGGAGAAGTAGAAGCGCAGAAACGACTCGATGATTCCGAAGCGGACCAGGATGCTGATCAGGATCACCCCGTTGGCCAGTAGCTCCACCACGCCGTAGCCGGCCGGCGGGATGTACCGCGTGTACACCGGCAGCAGCAGGACCGCGATGAACTTCGACACCACGTCGGCGACCTGGTAGGCCGCCAGCGAGCTCACCAGCCGCTTGAGATAGGCCGTCACACCGGCAAACGGTACGGCTCGCGCGCGACGACCGACCGTACCTAACGCACGGTCACGATGTCACTCGCTGCCGTACCCGCCGGCGGCGGGATCCGCGCCGGGTAGCGCCCGGTATTGCATGCGGCGTCCGTCACCTCGAGTGCGATCAGGTAGGTCCCCGGCGGCGCGCGGCGCTGCCCGCGGACGGTTCCGTCCCATACCGTGCGTCTGACCCTTCCAGGGGGTGAGGAAGGTCTTGATCAGCCGCGGACCGCCTGGCAGTCCCAGCCGGTAGAGCAGGATCGTGCCACCGCGGTTCTCGTTGCCGGCGTAGTGGATCGTGACCCGCGTGGTACCAGCAGAGGTGATCACCGACGGGCTGACGCTCGTAATCACCGGACGGGGCGGGACCGTCTTGACCTTCACCGGCACGTCGCTCAGATCGATCGTCCGCCCCTGGTTCAGGAGCGCCACCCGGAAGTGGTAGGTCCCGTCGGGCGCGAGGCGCCCGTTTGACTCGCGTCCGTCCCAGTGGAAAACGCCGTCGGGGTTGCGCACGTCCTTGCGCATGTGGCGCCCGGTGGCCACCGTGCGCACGATGTCTCCGCCGGAGTCGACCACGAAGACGTCGACGTCGTCGCTGCGGTGCTGCAGGTAGAACGAGATCGTGACGGTGCCATTGTTGTGTCCGCCGCACGGGACGCCGTGAAGCGGATCGATCACCCCCGGCACCGGCCGCGGAAACCCCTGGATCAGCGGCGTGGTGACCTTCAGGTGCTGGGTGACGAAGAAGGCCGCGATCGAGGCCGCGACCAGCACGGCGAACGCGCCGACCGTGAGCCTAGTGCTCGCCACCGGCCACTCCTGTTCACAGCGGCACGACGGCCGCGTTCGGGATCTCGAACTGGTGAAACGCGTCCAGCCCCCGCGGGTCTCGGCTGCACAGCATCACCCGGATGCAACCGCCGTGGCACACGACCAGCGCGGGCAGCTCGCCGGTGGTGTGGATGTCCGTAAGTGCGGCGATGACTCGATCCTGCTGTTCCTGGAGCGACTCGCCGCCGGGAAAGCGCCACGAGGGGCCGGCGCGCATCCAGGCGGCAAAGCGGTCGGGATCCGATCGCTTGATGTCGATGAAAAAATGGCCTTCCCAGTCACCGCGGTTGGCCTCGCGCAGGCGCGGATCGAGCCGTGGCGCCAGGCCGATGCGAGCCCCCACGATCTCCGCCGTCTCTCGCGCCCGACTGAGGTCGGAGGACCAGAGGGACGCAATACGAGCCGGTCGATCGGCGACCTGCCCGGCCAGCTCGCGGGCCTGGGCCCGGCCGGTGTCGTTGAGCGGCGTGTCGCGAAAGCCCTGGAAGCGGATCGGCTGGCGGTTGTCGTCGGTCTGGCCGTGGCGGGCGAGCAGCACCCCGGCGAGACCGTCGGCGCCGCGCGGCGCTCACCGGCCACCGATGCCGAGGGTGTCCGAGCGCAGCCCGAGCCGCAGCGTCTCGAGCGCGAGCACCTCGCCCACCGGCACGTTGCTCAGGTTGACCTCCGTCCCGAAGCGGCGCACGAACCACACCTGCTGGTCCTTGCGTGGTGCGTCGAACATGATCCGATCCGGGGCGATCTCGTGCACGATCTCGCCGATCAGACCCTCGCGGACCTCGCCGCTCGGCCGGAAGATGCCCGCGGTGCCCGCCTCGCGTCCCTCGGCGATCACCTTCCAGGCCCCGGCGGACAGCTCCCCGCGCATCTGCTCCACCCATATGTAGGGAGGCGTGATCGCACCCGTGTCGTCCTTGGAGCCGACCTCGGAGAGCACCGTGAACTCACGAGCCAGGCGATCGATCAACTCGAGCTTGCGCTCGTGCTCGAGCGCGATCGTCCCGTCGGAGATCTCGAAGTGCTCCAATCCGAGCTCGTGCACCCAGGCGATCAGATCATCCAGCCGGCCGCGGCTGATGGCCAGCTCGGTCAGGGTGCCGCCCAGCACGACCGGAATCCGGTGCGACCGGTAGCACGCGAGCTTGCGCTCCAGGTTGCCGGTGGCCAGCGCCGTCCCCCACCCGAGCTTGACGATGTCGACGAACTCGCCGGCCACCTCGATCATCCCCTCGATCTCGGCGATCGACAGCCCGCGATCGATCACATGGGTGACGCCATCGCTCCGCGGCTTGGCGCTCCGCTCCGGGAGGTCGAGCAGCTCTCGCATGACCCGGGGCTACTGGGTGGCGAGATCTTTGCCGACGGTCACCACGACCGCGGACGTGCACGCCTGGTTGGGCGGGCAAGCGATCGCCTTGGTCCCGGAGTCGATCAGCTGGACCGAACTCTGGTGAAGCTTGAGCGAGGTCGCGACCGCGAGCGCGTCGCGCCGGAAGGCCGGCTCCATGTAGGCCACCACGGTACTCGCCTGCGTCTGGTCGGACGCGTTGGCGACATCTCCCTTCCGGTAGCCGTTGGCCCTGAGCCGGTTGGCCACCTCGCCGGCCAGGCCCACCTGGTCGGTGCCGTTGAGGACGGAGACCGTCACGGTCGATGGCTGCACCGCGCTCAGCGAGCTAGTCCGGTGACTGGCCAGTGAGGCGCCGGCCGACGACCGGCCCGCGCTCGAGGCGTGCTTCCCGCCCGTCAGGACGACCACGCCGACGACCACCGCCGCCACGGCGAGCAGGCCGACGAGCCCTCCCAGGACAAGGCGGCCCCGGGACCGGCGCGGCGGCGGGCGCAGAGGTGCTCCGGACGGCCGCGACGGCCCGGCGTATTGCGGGCCACCCATCCGCTGTCCGCCACCGGGGGCACGGCCGTGCCCTGCACCGCCCGCACGGCCCTGGCCGGCTCCGGGCGCACGTCCGGGCCCACCGCTCCCAACACGGGGCGGGGCCGCCACCGGGCGCGGCGCGGCACTCGTGTGCGCCTGAACGGGGCGCTCCATAGTCGCCGCCGACGCCGCTGCAACCGGCCGCGAAGAGCCGTTGGCGCGGCCGGCCGTGGTGGCCGGCTCGTACGCGGGCAGATGGTCAGGGTCGGGAATCAGCCGGGTGGCCGCGGACAGGGCGGGCCCCGCCACCCCGGCTGGCGCCGCCGGCGGGAACGCGTCGTGGCCGCCGGCCGCCGCGCCGGCCATCACCACTGCCCCGGGTGCGGCCGCGCTGTAGGCAGCCGCCGCGCGCGGGCTGGCCGCCCGGACGGAGATCTCCGCGGGCAGAGCCGCGACTTGGTCGGACAGCTCGGACAGCTCGCCCTCGAGCTCCTGGATGCGCAGATTGGCCTCATCGGCCCGCGCCCGCAACGTCGCCGTCTCCCGCGCCTGCGAGAAGAACAGCAGCACGAGGAGAGCCAGGCCGATCAGCGAGGCGAACCCGACCTCGGCTCCGACCGTGGAGATGAAATGGTGGACCGAGAGGCCAAACGGGATGGCGACCATGTGCGGGCCCAGTCTACGTGGGCAGGCGGGGGACGTTGGATTCCCGCCCGGCCGCCTCACGGGCGGGCAGGCGCGAGCTCGACAGCTTCGCCACGTGATGCGCCAGGGCGGCGGCGTCGCCCTCCAGCACCAGCAGGTTGATCTCGCCGAAGATGCTCTCGACCGCCTGGGGGTCGAGCCGCTCCCGCGCGGCGCGGAGGATCTTCTGGGCGGGGGTCGGCTGGAGGCGCTCGTACGGGTTGAACAGGTCCTCGTGGAGCTTCTCGCCGGGGCGGGCACCCACGATCTCGATCGCGATGTCGCGCTCGGGCTCCAGCCCCGAGAGGCGAATCATCGTCCGGGCCAGGTCGACGATCGCCACCGGCTCGCCCATCTCGAGCACGAACACCTCGCCGCTGTGCTCGCTCAGCGAGCCGGCGCGGATGATCAGCTGCACCGCCTCCGGGATCGTCATGAAGTAGCGCTTCATGCGCGGGTCGGTGATCGTGACCGGACCGCCGGCGGCGATCTGGTGGCGGAAGATCGGCACCACCGAGCCGGAGGAGCCCAGCACGTTGCCGAACCGGACGGTGGCGTACCGAGTGTCCGGATAGCGCAGCGCGGCGGCCTCGACCGCCCATTCGGCCAGCGCCTTGGAGGCGCCCATCACGGTGGCGGGCTTGACGGCCTTGTCGGTCGAGACGAGCACGAACGTACCGACCTGGGTCTCGGCGGCGATCCGCGCCATCACGCGCGTGGCCAGCGCGTTGTTGCGAATCGCCTCGACAGGATTGACCTCCATCATCGTCACGTGCTTGTAAGCGGCCGCGTGGAAGAGGATGCTCGGCCGGTGCTCGATGAGGACTTCGCGCATCCGCTCCTCTTCCCTGCAATCGGCCAGCACCGGGACCGCTATGCGGAAGTGGCGCTCGTCCTCGAGCTCGCGCAGGATCTCGAACAGGTTGTCCTCGGCGTGGTCGACCAGGACCAGGGCCAGGGGCGCCACCCTGGCGATCTGCCGGCACAGCTCGGCGCCGATCGAGCCACCCGCCCCGGTGACCATCACGACCTGCCCCGACAGGTAGGCGCCGACCCGCTCGATCTCCATCCGCACCGGCTCGCGCCCGAGGATGTCCTCGACCCGGACCTCGCGCAGCTGGCGGGTGACGTTGAGGTGACCCGCGCTGTCCTTGAGCAGCTCGAACACGGTCGGGGTGGTGCGCACGGGAATGCCGCGCTCGCGACAGGCGGCGACCACGCGTGCGCGCAGCGTGCCCGGAGCCGAGGGGATCGCGATCACGACCTCGTCGGGCTCGACCTCGTCCAGGACCCGGGCCAGATCCTCGGACTCGGTCGTACCGAGCACCTTCAGCCCGTGTTCCTCCTTCATTCCCAGCTTGCGCGGGTCGTCGTCCACGAACCCGACCGGGCGCAGGCGCAGCTGCGGGTTGCGGATCAGCTCGCGCACGACCAGCCGCCCGCCGTCGCCGCCGCCCACGATCAGCGCATCGCGCGCGCCCTTGGCCGCGCGGAAGGTGCGCACCCGCCCCTCCACCACCAGGTGCACGAGGAAGCGGGCGCCGATCAGGAAGGCCACCGCGAGCAGCAGGAACAGCGCGAGCACGCTCCCTGGCAGGTTGACGGCCGAGGCCTGGAAGGCGACCGTGGTCGTCACCGGGTGCAGGAAGGCGATCCCGCCGACGACGACCAGCGTGGCCACGACGAGGCCCTTGACCACCGCCTCGTAGTCGCGCTGGCCCACGAACGTCCACAGCCGCTGGTACTGGCCGAACAGGGCGAGGGTCACGAGCGAGACGAGCACTACCCACGGCACCGTGTGTGTGAGCAGGTCGCCGTAACGCTCGTTCGCGCCGCCCAGCCCTTCTTCGAACCGAAGCCGGAAGGCGAGGTAGTAAGCGAGCGCGACCAGAATCCCGTCCACGAGCAGCTGGGGCACCGAATGGCGATGGACGGGGAAGGCCGCGGATCTGATCCGCCGGCGCATGCGGCGGGGATTGTAGTCACGATCCTGTCGACCCCCCGTTCTAAGAACCGGTTAGTGGCCTATCAGCTACCAACCTGCTGGACCGCCGCGCGGGCCAGCGCGTGGCCCTTGGCGTCCAGGGCCTCGACGGCGACGTAGCGCCGTGCGCGCGCGTTGATCGCGGTTTCGAACCCGCGCTTCAGCGCGGTCGCCTCCGCCGGCATCTTGCTTGCGCGGCTGCCACCGAATACGCGCCAGGCAGCCACGTTTGTGGCGCCGTTCCAGCTCGCGTACACCGTCATCCTGCCACCGTGGCGCGAGACCGCGAAGGCGGGCGGGACGGCCGGTGTCGCGTTCCAGGCGAAGCGGTACGCGCGATAGGTCAGGTTCGAGTCGACGAATCGGCCGTCGAACACCAACTTACCCTTGGCGTTGAACTCGCTGAAGTACGGCTGCTGTCCCCAGCCGATGAAATCATCCTGGCCGGGCAGCTCCTGGTCGTCGCCTTCGAAGCTCGCCAGCAGGGGCGGGGAATGCACGCGCTGGGTGACGACGGTCGCGATCTTGTGCTTGAGGTCCAGGTGCAGCTCCAGCGCGCGCGACTGCGAGTGCACGTAGGGAGGGCCGGCGCCGTCGTCGAACATGGTCAGCAGACCGTCGCCCGGGGCACGGACCCGTGCGTCGTGCTGGAAGGCGAACGAGACGCCGGGGCCGAGCTTGAAGCTCGAGTGCTTGCCGCCAAGCGTCCAGATGCCCGCCCCCGTGTGGTGGTTGACCTTGTACACAGCCCAGGTGTTGCGTGACGAGACCACGAGGCTGCCGTCGCGGTCGAGCCCAACCGAGTTGACGTGGAAGTAGTCGTAGGGGTCCCAGGTGGCGTTCGGCAACGGCGTCTTGCCCTTCTTCCTGGGCGCGTTCGGGGGTTGCGTGTAAGCCGCGGTGAGCGGCACATGGTCGAGGCTGTCCCACTCGAACAGCACCAACCCGGTGGGGATGTCGATCTCCTGGACGACCGAATCGAGCACGACCTCGCTGGCGACGCCCTGCACCGCGGTGGCGTCGGCGTACACCGGGTACTCCGCGGTGATCAGGGCCGTCCCATACGGCGTGAGCTGGAACTCGTGCAGATCGGCCGACAGCCCGTTGCCGGCCGACACGGTCTTGATCACCTGGTAGGAGCTGTTCACGATGATGTCCTGGCCGGTGCCGACGCCGGCGCCCTCGTTGCCCTGCCACCAGGTCAGGACGGGCCGACCCCCGTAGATCTGGACCCGGAAGTCGGTGGCCGCGTAGTCCTTGGGCACCGGGTTGAACCAGATCAACCCCCCGTTGGGGCCGATGATCTCCGGGCCCTGCTGGAAGGGGCCGACCTGGGGAGCCAAGAAGATGTCGCTCGGGTTGGTCGGATCGCGCTTGGTGATGGTCACCGCCGCCGGCGCCAGGTCGGGGCGCGAGCGGAAGAGCCACACGTCGCCTTTCACCCGGGGCGCGGCCGGGCGGTGCGCGAAGGGAACCGGCCCGGCGGGATTGGCGACCTGGAACTGGTAGGTGCCGTTGTGAGAGCCGTCGAGGTTGAGCGAGGTCGTGACGGTGACGGTCTCACCCGCGGTGAACGGCGCCGAGGGGATGAAGCTTGCCCCGCCGCCGTCGGAGTCGCTTTGGATCGTGCCGCTGTGGGCTCCACTGGCTGATCCGGTGACGGTGATCGTGCCGAGCTGGCCGGCCGGCAGACCGCGGAAGGAGATCTGGGTCGCCGGCGAGGCGAAGTGGCCGCCCGGGACCGGGAACACGTAGACTGGCGGCGGGCCGGGCGGGGCGGGCTTGCCGGCGGCTTGGGCGGGGCCGGCTTGTGCCTGGGCGGGGCCGGCTGGTGCTTGGGCGGCGGGTGCTTGGTCTTGGCGCCGCGCGTCCACCGCCCCGCCCAGGCAGAGGACGGCCGCGAGGCACAGCGCCCACGCCATCCGTGGCGCTGCGCTCCTCACGCCGCCCGTCCGTGGAGGCGCCTAGTACGCCTGGGGCAGCCCCGAGTTCGACGAGCTCTTGGTCGGGAACGGCTTGGAGGTGCCCAGCACGTGGTGGCGGGCGTCGAGCGCCTGCACCTCGTAGACCTTGAAGGAGCTCGTAAGCGGGATCGTCGTCTCAAAGCCGCTCTTCGTCTTGCTCGCGACCGCCTTCAGGCTCTTGGCGCTCGAACCGGCCAGGACCCTCCAGCTCACGACCTGGGTATCGCCGTCCCAGCTCGCGTACACGGTGGCTTTGCCGTGATTGTTGCGAACCGCGCCGCTCGGCGGGAAGGACGGGATTCCGGTCCACTGCTGCACGTAGGTGCGGTAGTTGTTGTCGGGGACCGGCCAGCACGCGTCGAGCAGCACCTTGCCCTTGCTGCTGACCTCGGAGAAGCACGGCTGTCGAGCCCCAGCCGAGGACCACGTTGCCGCCCGGCAGCAGCTGCGTGTTGCCCAGGAACGCCGCCGTTGAAGTACTGTTGTCCCGGATGTACTGGCTGACGAAGCTGCCGGTGTGCTTGGTGAGGTCGAGCTTCAGCACGAGTCCGCGCGATGGGCGAGTTGGCAGTGTCGAATTGCGACTTGCCGCCCTTGATGCCCTTCATCCCGCAGCAGGCGTCGTCGAACATGCTGAGCACGTTGCCGGTGTGCAGCTCGACGTCGTGCTGCCAGTGGAACCGGGCCTTGGCCGGGAGCGCGAACGTGCTGATCTTGGGGTTCCCGCTGACCGTCCACTCGATCCCGTTGGTCAGGCGGTTGACGAGATAGGCACTCCAGGTGTTGCGCATCGAGACCAGGAAGGTCTCGTTCCCGGCGAGCTGGATCGAGTTGATGTGGTAGGGGTCCCAGGGAATCCCGGGGAACGGCTTCTGCTGCGACTGCGAGAGCGGGATGTTCGGGGTGCCGCCCGGGTTGAGCGCATCCCAGGTGTAGAGCAGCTGGCCAGTCTTCAGGTCGTACTCCTGGACGGCCGAGTCGAGCACGCTGCCGTTGGCGACGCCGCCGTACGGGGTGAGGTTCATCGGCACCGTTCTTGTAGGCCGTGACCCAGGCGTTGGGGCCGCTGATGATCATCTCGTGCTCGCTGATCACCCAGCCGTCGGCGCCCTTGAGCGTCGCGACCTGCCGGTAGTGCTGGTCGACCACCACGTCCTCGCCGCTCGTGGTCACCCCGGTGCGCGCTGACCGTGCCCTGCCACCAGCTGAGCACCGGCTTGCCGTTGTAGGTCTGCACCCTCAGGTTGGCCGCCAGCGCGTTCACCCCGATCGGGTTGAACCAGACCGGCTGGAGGTTGCGATCGAGGATCAGCGGACCGCTCTCGCCGATCATCGGCTTGTTGACCGCGAGGTTCTTGAACACGCCGGTCATGAAGTAGCCCGGGGCGAGTCCCCGCTGGGTCTTCGTGTTGGTGATGAGCTTCGGCGGATGCAGCCTGGGCGCCGAGACGAAGCTCCAGGCCCCCTTGCGTGGTGAACGCGCCGATCGGGGCCGCCTGGGCGGCGGCCGGCGCGAGCGCGACGAGGCACACGGCGGCACCAGCGGCAGACAGGCGGAGCTTGGGCATGAGTCCAGACACGGGCGACCTCCTCAGGCGGTTCAGGACCCTAACACGGTGCGATTGCTCAAGGTTGCGCCCCGAGCAGCAGGTCGGCCAGCAGGCCGGGGTCGCGCCGCACGCGGTGATCTTCGTCTGCCGGAGCCGGTCGCTTGACGATCTGGAGGTCGTCCGGATCGGTCAACCGGTTCAGGCGGCCCTGAGCGATCAGGCGCTCGTCGACCGCCCCGAGGCGGCCCTCGAACACCGTGTAGACGGGCGTGCCGAGCGCCACCGCCTCACGGTTCATGGTCCCGCCGGCCGACACCACGACGTCGGCGTAGGCGACCAGCGACTGGGCATCTATCGCGCGCTCGGGGACGATGAAGCGGCCGACCCGCTCGAGCTCCGATCGCTGCTCGGGTGTGCGGGGCAGCACGACCGTCTGCACGGACGCCAGCCGGTCGAGCACGCCGGCGAACAGGTCGTTCTCGAACCGGTGATAGAGAGAGACCGCAGGCGGCGTGCGCACCACGGCCACGGGGCGCGCCGGGTCGAGCCCCAGCTCGACCAGGATCGAGATGTCCGGCTCGAAGTCGGCCAGGTAGTACTCCTCCTTCAGCCCGGGATACCGGCGCAGCTTGCCCCGCGCGCCACAGCGGTAAAGGCGCTCGGGCGGAATCGCGTCGGGGACGACCACGGTGGCGGCCAACCGGCAGTTGACGTTGTGCTGGACGGTCGCCCACTCGTAGTCGAACGTGGTGGCGGACGGGATGCGCAGCAGCGCGGCGGCGATCGTGATGTCGTTGGAGCCGTGGCCGAGCGCCCGGTCGAAGCGCCGCCCCCGCGCCCATCTGGCGAGCGCGTACGACCTCTCGGCCAGGCCGCGAGCCTTGGCGCCGACCCGGCCTCCGCGGTGGCGCCCGATCGCCGTGTGCCCGATGCCGAACCGTTCGCACAGTCCCAGCGTCTGGGCGAAGTCTCGCGCGGTCACCTCGACCTCGTGGCCGCGCTCGCGCAGCTTGTCGATCACCGGCCGCATGACCAGGACGTGGGGTGAATTGGTCAGGTCGACCCAGATCCTCATCGCGGCTCATTCTGCCTCCGCCCGCCTCCACCTTTCCGCTCGCCGCCCAACCCGTCCACGCGCGCCACCCGCCTCCACCTTTGCGCCCGCCGCCCAACCCGTCCACGCGCGCCACCCGCCTCCACGTTTCCCCTCGCCGCCCCAACCCGTCCGGCGCCGGGTGAGGAAACCCTAATTTCGCGGCTTGGAGCCGATTAGGGGCCGACCGCTACGCTTGCCCGCGGTGCTGCTAGCCCTTGCGTCCGTCACCGACTCGCTGGTCACCCTGGCCACGCACATCATCCGCGACCTGGGGCTGGCCGGCGTTGCGCTGCTCACCTTGACGTCGGGCGTGATCGGCGTGCCGGGATCGGAGCCCACGATGCTGTTCGCCGGCTTCAACGTCTCCGAGGGCCACCTGTCGCTGTTCGGGATCATCGTGTTCGGCGTGCTCGGCGACATGCTCGGTGCGTCGATCGCCTACGCGATCGGGTACTGGGGGCGCCGAGAGCTGGTCGAGCAGCATGGCAACAAGCTGCACATCTCCCCGCAGCGCCTGGACCGGGCGCATGGCTGGTTCGAGCGCTACGGAGCGCCGGTGATCGTGGTGTCGCGCTGCATCCCGTTCGCGCGCGCGGCATTTCCGTACGCCGCCGGCGTCGCGCGGATGGGTTACGCGCGCTTCCTGGCCTTCGCCACGATCGGCTCGATCGTCTGGATCAGCGCCCTGGGTGTGCTCGGCAACGCGGTCGGGAGCAACTGGCAGAGCTGGCGGCACAACCTCGAGTACGTCGACTACGTCGCCGCGGCGCTGCTGGTAGCGGCGGTCGCCTGGCTGATCGTCCGCATCACGCGCTCGCGTCGCGGCGATCCGACGGCTGTGGCCTAGACCGGTGCTGCGCGCGGTCGGCTCGGTGGAGGATCTGCCGACTGGCTCGCCCCCCGCCGACGAGTTCCCCGTGTGGCAGGCAGTCGCCCTCGGGGCGCTGCACGGGCCGGCCGAGCTGTTGCCGATCTCCTCCTCCGGTCACATCGCGGTGGTGCCGTGGCTGGCCGGCTGGAACCACAGCCGGCTCGACGACGAGCTGCGCAAGTCCTTCGAGGTGGCGCTCCACACCGGCACCGCGGCCGCCCTGCTCATCAGCCTGCGCCCCGAGGTGGAGGACGCCGTGCGCGGGCTGAGCCTGCGCCGCGTATACCTCATCGGCCTCTCGTTCGCCCCGCCCGCGGTGGTCGGGTACCGGTTCGAGCGCTGGATCGAGCGGCATCTGGGCACCCCGCCGACCGTCGCCGTCGGCTTGTTCGCCGGCGCAATCGCCATGGCCGCGGCCGACCGCTCGCCCCAGGAGCGCTCGCACGAGGAGGCCGGCGCGACCGATGCGCTGTGGCTGGGCGTGGCCCAGGCCTGCTCCCTCATCCCCGGCGTCTCGCGCAACGGCGCCACGCTCGCCGCGGCGCGCTGGCGGCGCTTCACCCGCGTCGACGCCAACCGCCTGTCGCGCCACGCCGCGCTGCCGATCATCGCGGGCGCCACCCTGTTGAAGGGCGTGCGGCTCCATGCGCGGGGGCTGCCGCCGGGGGCGGCGGTGCCGTTCGCGGCCGGCGCCCTGGCCGCGTTCGTCTCGACGCTCGGCTCGACCCGGCTGATCCGTGCTCTCGAACGCGACAGCTCGCTGCTGCCCTACGCTCTCTACCGGATCGGGTTGGCGGGACTGATCATCCGCCGCCTGTGCCGCGATCAACACGGATAACGCCGCACTCGACATCCACCACCGCTCGAGTGCGTCGTTCACCGCACTATGGCCGGGTGAATCTGAATTCACCTCACGGCGGGGCGCGAGTGAGGACTTTTCCGGCCTACGCGAGCGACCAGAGGTAGCCAGTGCCGAGCCGCTCAGCCCGGACCCGCCACTCGAGCGCCAGCCGCCACAGCTCGGCAGGCGCCCGCGGCCCCGGCAGATCGCACACCAGCGCCACCTCTGGCGTGGCCATCGACCCAAAGCGCCGCAAGGCCCCCTCTACCGAGAGCGGGCTGCCGTCCCCGGCCGCCCCAGCGCCGGCCGCCGCCGCCGCCTCGTGCAGCTTCTCGTAGTCGGACGGACCGTAGACCCAGTGCACGGAGCCGGCGGCGCCGACAAACTCCAGCGAGGGCAGCTTGACCCGGTCTGACCCCGACGAGTAGTGCTCGGGCGAGACGGCGCCGCAGCGATCGAGGTCCGCGGCGAACGCCTCCAACACGCCGTGCGAGGCGAGGCCGAGCCGCAGCTTCTCGACGTCCAGCCCCCCCACCGCCCGCGCCTCCTCGATCAGGGCGTCGGCCGTGTCGAGCTTGCGCCGGCGGCACTGCAGGCCCTCGCGCAGCCGGCGCAGGTACGCCGTGGGGTCCCCCTGCTCGGACGCCGCCTTGACGGCCAGGCAGGCCGGATGCGAGCTGCGCGGCGGGGCCGCCAGCCACAGCCGGGCATCGACCGGCATCCCGCTCGCGTCCGAGGCCTCGAGCATCTGGGTGACGAACGGCGCGGTGTCGCCCACCTCCCGGGCCATCCCGCACATCACGTAGCTGACCTCGAGCCCGCCGGCGAACTCTACGGCCAGCTTGCGCAGGGCCGGCTCGAGCGCCCAGGACCATGGGCACATCGGATCCGTGTAGTAGTACATGTGGACGAGATGGATCTCGCGCAAAATACGCACTACGAGATGAGCACGCTGCTCGGCACCACGCTCAACGGCCGATATCGGCTCGAGGCCCGGATCGGCGCGGGCGGGATGTCGACCGTGTACCGGGCCACGGACGAGACGCTCCAGCGCCAGGTGGCGATCAAGCTCATGAACCGCGAGATCGCCACCGACTCCGACCAGCTCGAGCGTTTTCGCCGGGAGGCCCGGGCGGTGGCCCAGCTCTCGCACCCCCACATCGTGGGCGTGATCGACTACGGCGAGGACGACGGGCGCCCGTACATCGTGTTCGAGTACGTGGAGGGCGAGACGCTCAAGGAGCGCATCCGCCGCAACGGCCGCCTGCCGATCACCGAGGCGGTGGCCTACGCGATCGAGATCGCGCGGGCCCTCGGCACCGCCCATGCCCGCCACATCGTCCACCGCGACGTCAAGCCCCAGAACGTGCTGATCGACGAGGAGGGCTCGGCCAAGGTCACCGACTTCGGGATCGCCCGCACGCTCGACGAGGAGGGGCTGACCGCCGACGGTCGTGTGCTTGGGACGACCGACTACGTGTCTCCCGAGCAGGCGCTGGGGCGGCCGGTGACCGGCCAGTCAGACCTCTACTCATTGGGCATCGTGCTCTACGAGATGCTCACCGGCGAGGTTCCGTTCAAGGGCGAGAACCAGGTCGCGGTGGCCATGAAGCACGTCCGCGACCAGCTCCCCGACGTGCAGTTCAAGCGACCCGAGGTGTCCGCCGCGCTGGCCTCGGTGGTCGACACCGCCACCGCCAAGCGCGTCGAGGACCGCCATGCGGACGACGCCGAGCTGATCGCCGACCTGGAGGACGTGCTGGCCATCGAGACCGCGCGCGCCGGCAGCGCCACCGGGGAGGTCACGAGCGTCCTCAAGACCTTGCCATCCCAGACCCGGCGCCGCGTCCCGTTCCGGATCCGCCACCGCGCGCGGGCCGTGGTGCTGATGCTGCTGCCGCTGGCCATCGCCGGCGGCGTGGTGGCGTGGCTGCTGGCCACCCGCACCCATCACGAGGCGCCCAAGCTCGACGTCCAGCCGCCGGCGGCCCACCAGGTTCAGATCCGTCCCTGCCCGAGCTGCGTGCACGACTACAACCCCGACGCGGTCAGCGGACCGAAGAGTCAGAACCCGAACCTGGTGGGGTTCGCCATCGACGGCAACGTCAGCACCGCCTGGCTGACCGAGCACTACTACAGCGGCACGTTCGGCAAGGCCGGCGTCGGGCTGTACGTCGACGTCGGACGCGCGCTGCTCGCCCGCGACCTGGTGCTCTACACGCAGACGCCCGGCTACCACGCCCAGATCTGGGGCAGCGACACGCCGCCCGATCCGGAGGTTTTCAACACCGGCCCGGGCGGCTGGACGAAGCTGGCCGACATCCCGTCGGTACAGCGCCGGCAGCCGATCCCGCTCAGCCCCGGCAAGACCGGCTACCGCTACTACCTGGTGTGGATGACCTCGCTGCCGCCGGGCAAGCAACTCGGGGCGATCAACGAGGTGGCGCTGTACCGCCTTTCGCGGTAGAGGCTTAGGTTAGGAATCGCTGCGCCAATCGAGCGGTTTTCCACATCCCCCCGACCCCTATTGGCCTCGATCCGC
The DNA here is from genome assembly GCA_963743345.1 of uncultured Solirubrobacterales bacterium. Taxonomy (GTDB): domain Bacteria; phylum Actinomycetota; class Thermoleophilia; order Solirubrobacterales; family Solirubrobacteraceae; genus Palsa-465. The sequence goes on along the minus strand of CAVUPW010000016.1, from coordinate 38,441 downwards.
TCGCCGGCGCGGGGGGGCCGGCTCGGGACGCTCAATGCTGATGGCGCCGCTCAGCCGCGTGGCGCTCGAAGGCGAGCTGGACCAGGCGGTCGAGCAACTCGGCGTAGGGCACGCCGCTGGCCTCGAACAGCGACGCGAACACGCTGGTGGCGGTGAAGCCGGGCATCGTGTTGAGCTCGTTGAGCAGCACTCGCTCCCCATCGATGAAGAAATCGACCCGGGCGAGCCCGCTGCACGCGGTCCGCCGGAACGCCTGAATGGCCATCTCCTGGATGCGCTCCCGCGTCCAGGCCGGCACGCGCGCCGGCACCACCAGCTGCATCCCGCCCGGCGTGTACTTGGCCTCGTAGTCGTACCAGCCCGCCTCGCCGTCGGCCAGCACGATTTCGCCCGGCTCGGAGGCGACCGGATCGCCGTTGCCGATCACCGAGCACTCGACCTCGAGACCCCGGGCGGCAGCCTCGACGATGGCCAGCGAATCGTGCTCGAATGCGGTGGCCAGCGCGTCCGGAAGCCCCTCGGCGCTCGCCACCCGCACGATGCCCACCGAGGAGCCGAGCCGGGCCGGCTTGACGAACACCGGAAGACCCAGGGCCTGCAGGCGGGCGAGCACCGTCGCCCGGTCGGCCGCGAGCTCCTGAGCCCGGACCGCGCGGTACTCGACCTGCGGCAGGCCGGCGTTGGTCATCAGCTCCTTGAACATCACCTTGTCCATGCACAGCGCCGAGGCCAGGACGCCGGCGCCCACGTAGGGGACGTCGAGGCACTCCAGCAGTCCCTGCACGGTTCCGTCCTCGCCGAACGGCCCGTGCAGCACCGGGAACACCACGTCGACCCCCTCGAGGCCCTGCCCGGGACTGACCGCCAACACGGCGCCATCCCGCCGCCACACGCCGTCGCGCCCGATCGCGATCGCGATCGGCTCGTGTCCGGCGTCTCGGAGGCCGGCGCGGACCGACTCCGCGGAGGCGAGCGAAACCTCGTGCTCGGAGGAGCGGCCTCCCCCGAGTACCGCGACGCGAGCTCGTCTCACGTCGTCTTCTTGGGCGTGGAGGTGGTGCCCGTCGGCGTGGTCGCCGTGGTCGGCGTCGTCGGCGTCGTCGTGCTCGTGGTGGTCGTCGGCGTCGGCGCCACGTACTTGCCGACCACGATCGTCACGCTCGCCCCCTTCTTGACCTGGGTGTTGGCGGCCGGGTTCTGGCTGAGGACGAGCCCGTTCTGGCTCTGGCTGCTCACCGTCTGCTGCTGCACGGCGGCCGGGAACCCGGACGCTCCCAGCGTCGCCTTGGCCGCGCCGCTCGTCTTGCCGGTGACGCTCGGGACCGCCACCGTGGGCGGCGCCTTGGCCACCACCAGCGTCACGGTCGAGCCGCTGGGGACGGACTTGCCGCCGGACGGGCTCTGGCTGAGCACGGTGCCCGGCGTGGCGGTGGTCGTCACCTCGTCGCTGGTCGCGACGTTGAAGCCGCGGCTCTGCAGCGTGGCCTTGGCCTGCCCCACGTCCTCGGTGGTGACATCGGGCACCTGCACGGGAGGCGGGCCGGTGGAAACGATCAGCGTCACGTTGCTGCCGATCGGCACGCTGGTGCCGGCGGCCGGGCTCGAGTCGATGACCCGGCCGGACGCGATCGAGGTGCTCGACTGCTCGATGGTGTGGCCCGGCTTCAGGCCGGCCACCTGGAGCGAAGACTTGGCCTGGCCGACCGTCTCGCCAACCAGGGTCGGGACGGCTTGGTTGCCTGGCCCTGAGGAGACCGTGAGGGAGACCGTTGACCCCTGTTTGACCTTGGTCCCGGCCTGGGGGTCCTGCGCGATCACGGTTCCGGCCTTCTTCGGGCTGGTCACCTGGATCGGCGCGCCCACCGCCAAGCTCTCGTTCTGCAGCCGCGTTCGGGCGGTGTTCAGATCCTCGCCGACCACGCCAACGACGACTGTCTTGGCCGGGCGCAGGATCAGGTAGGCAGCCACCCCGCCGCCGGCCAGCAGAAGTATGAGAACGAGCGCAACCCACGGCCACAGCCGGCGACGGTGGGATGGCTCCTCCTCGGGCGGCTCGAGCCCGTCGTCGATCACGTCGAACGGTCCGGTTCCGCGCGGCGGCGGTGCCGGCGGCGGAGCTTCGACGGCGCCCGCGGTGGCCGCATACCGGCCGGCCGCCACGCCGGCCAGCGCCGCCATGCTCGCGGTGCGCTGCCCGCGCTCGCCTGATTTGATGGCGGTCCGGGCCTGCTCGAGCGCGGTGATGAACTGATCGGCGTTGGCCGGGCGGTCGACCGGGTTCTTGTTGAGCGCCCACATCGCTACCTGCTCGAGTTCGGGCGGGATGTCCGGGTTGATCACGGTCATCGGGGGCGGCGCCTCCGATACGTGCTTGAGCGCGATCGTGACCGCCGACTCGGCGTCGAACGGAACCCGCCCGGTGAGCATCTCGTAGAGAACCACCCCGATCGAGTACAGATCGGAGCCGGCGCTGACCGCGTGGCCCTGGGCCTGCTCGGGCGAGAGGTACTGCGCGGTGCCCATGATCGAGCCGGTCTCGGTCATGTCCGAGGCACCGGCCCGGGCGATCCCGAAGTCGGTCACCTTGGCGTTGTCGGAGTCGTCCACGATCACGTTGTGCGGCTTGAGGTCGCGGTGGATCACGCCGCGGCGGTGGGCGAACCGGGCAGCCTTGAGGATCTGCAGCGTGATGTCGATGGCGCGAGTCGGGTCAAGTGGCGCCTCCTGGCGGATCAGCTGCTTGAGCGAGCGGCCGGGGAGGTATTCCATCGCGATGTAGTAGGTCCCGTCAAAGGCGCCTCGGTCGTACACGCTGACCACGTTGGGGTGTTGCAGGCCGGCGGCCGCCTGCGCCTCGCGGCGAAACCGCTCGACGAAGCCGGGGTCCTCCGCGAAGCGCTGGTAGAGCAGCTTGAGCGCAACCTTGCGCCCGAGCTGCTCGTCCTCGGCCAGGAACACGTCGGCCATGCCGCCGGCGCCCAACCGCGAAATGATCTTGTAGCGGTCGTCGACGATGGTCCCGGGGCCGAGGCCTGCCATCACTTCCCCTCGGCGAGCAGTGTCTGGATCAAGGTCTTGGCGATCGGGGCGGCCACGCTGCCGCCGAAGCCCCCCTGGGTCTGCGCGATAGTCACCGCCACCGCCACCTTCGGGTTCTCGGCCGGTGCGAAGCCGATGAACCAAGGCTGGGTGAGACCCGAGCCGGTGGCTCCGATCGAGGCGGTGCCGGTCTTGCCGGCCACCGAGATGCCGCCGAGCTGGGCGGGCTGTCCGGTTCCCTCTTCGACCACACGACGCATCATCTGCGACAGCGCCTGCGCCGTGGAAGGTTTCATCACCTGCTGGTAGACCTTCGGGTCGATCGTCTTCACGGTGCGCCCGTCCTGATCGACCACCTTGTCGGTCAGGTGGGGCGCCATCAGCTTGCCGCCGTTGGCCACCGCGGCGGCCACCATGGCCATCTGCAGCGGGGTGACGAGCAGCCCGCCTTGGCCGATCCCGATCCGGCCGATGTCCTCGTTCGGACTCCCCGGCGGGTAGGGATGCCCGTGCGGGTCGACCGGGAAGCTCGCCCTCAGCTGGAAGGGCGGATAGTCCAGCGGGGGCTTGGCGTAGAACCCAAACCGCTTCATGTAGTCGGTCATCGTCCTGCGCCCGACATGCTCCGCCACCTGGGCGAACACCGTGTTGACCGAGTTGGTCAGCGCCGTGGTCAGGTCGATGTTGCCGAAGCTCTGGTTGCCATCGTTCTGGAGCGGGACGCCCGAGATCAGCTTGGGCGAGTCGCCGTTGATCACCGAATTGGGCGTGTACTTGCCGCTGTCGATGGCGGCCGCCGCGGTCACCACCTTGAACGTCGAGCCTGGCGGCCATGCGGCCTGGGTCGAGTAGTTCACGAGGCAGTGCGGGTCGCTGCACCGGTTCGGGTCCGGGTGGTTGTCGTCGTAGGACGGATTGGCGTACATGGCCAGCACGGCGCCCGTCCGCGGGTCGAGCGCCACCACCGATCCAGTCCGGCCGGCCAGCTGCTGGACCGCCACCTGCTGGGCCTTCGCGTCCAGCGTCGTGTAGACGTCGTCGCCCACCGGCCGCGGGCTGAGCGGCCCGAAGACCGAGCTCAGGCCGGTCTGCACCCCGCGCAGATCCGGCCCGTCGGAGAGCTCGAGCCCGGCCGCCCGTCCCTGGGCGGCGATCGAGTAGCCGACCGGCTGGGCAAACAGCTGCCGGGTCGGATAGAAGCGATTCCACGTGTGCCCGGGAGCGGGGACCGAGCGCGCCAGCACGGTCTTGCCGTCGGCGGCCAAGATCCGCCCGCGCTTGATCTGGAGCTCGTCGAGCAGCGTGCGCACGTTCAGCGGGTTGTTGTTCAGCGAGGAGGCCTCGAACACCGTCCAGCGCGAGGTGAACACAACGAGCAACGCGAACAGCGCCACCACCACCGCGAACAGCCGGACGATCGGAGTGCTCACTCGGGCCTCCGGGCGCGGTCGGAGATCAGGAGTAGGAGCGCCACAAGCACGAGATTGGCGACGATCGAGGAGCCACCGTAGGAGATGAACGGCAACGTCACCCCGGTCAGCGGGATCACTCGCGTCACGCCGCCCACGATCACGAACACCTGGAGGGCGAACATCGCGCTGAGACCGGCGGCGAGGAGCGTCGAGAACGAGTCGCGGGCGAGCAGGGCGGTCTTGAACCCGCGGGCCACGAACAGCAGGTAGGTGATGAGCACCGCCGCCGCCCCGAACAGCCCGAGCTCGTCGGTGATCACCGCGTAGATCATGTCGGTCTGGGGTGCCGGCAAGAGCAGGCCGCCTCCCGGCAGCGTCAACGCAGCTCGCCCAAATCCCTGTCCGAACAACCCGCCCGCGGACTGAGCGAAGATCCCGTTGGCGATCTGGTAGCTGCCGAGCGGTTGGTTGTAGAGCCTGCGGTTGAACGGATGCAGCCAATCCTCCACCCGCGCGTGCACGTGGGGGATGTGGGTGCCGAAGTACCAGGCCCCGAGCATGAATGCAAGCAGCCCGATCACCACGAACGACGCCCGCCCCGTGGCCACGTACAGGACGGCCAGGAGGCCACCGTAGAACATCAGCGACGAGCCGATGTCGTGCAGGACGAACATGATCAGCATCGCGATGCCCCAGATCACCAGCACCGGCCCGAAGTGCTTGATCGGCGGGAAGGTGATGCCAAGGACCCGCCGCCCGCCCTGAACCAGCACCTGGCGCGTGTCGCGCAGGTAGCTGGCCAGGAACAGGACCAGGCCGATCTTGGCGAACTCGGCCGGCTGGAACACGAACAGGCCCGGGATGCGCACCCCCAGGTAGGCGCCGTTGGCCTGATAGCCGATGCCGGGCAGGCGCGGCAGCAGGAGCAGCGCGAGCGAGGCGAAGACGATCGTGTAGCGGTAGCGCTCGAGCTTGCGGTAGTCGCGAAAGGCGATGATCGTGCCCACGAACAGGACCAGGCCGAGCACGAACCACTGCGCCTGCTGGCGCGCCAGCGTGGGGCTGATGCGGTACACCACGACCAGCCCGAAGCTGGCCAGCACTGCCGCCAGCGGGAACATGTACGGGTCGGCGCGCGGGAGCGTAATGCGGATGGACACGTGGGCGGCGATGCACAGGCCCAGGAACACCGCGCCATAGGTGAGCGACACGTTCGACAGCGCGTTCGAGCGCTGGATGAACACGCCGGCGAAACCCGCGGTGACGAGCAGGGAGGCGGGAATCAGCCCGAGAAGTTCGCGGTTGCGGGCGCTCACGCGGCGCTCAGCCTCTCGCTCGAGCCCGCGGCGCCCCCGCCCCCGAGTTTCCGGTTCACGGGGAGATCCTCCCCTGCTCGAGATCCATCACGAGCGAGGTCGCATCCGACTGGGAGCGCAGGTTGTTGTTGAGCAGCTGGCCCCGCCGGACGGGCGGGATGGTCGAGGCCGGGACCCCGGAGACGTAATAGGTCTCGTACAGGGGCACGCTGAACGGCAGGTCGTAGGGGAGGCCTCGGTAGATCGTCACCACCCCCTGCGCGTTGGTGCCGATGAAGTACAGCTGGCGAGTGGCCAGATAGCCGGCCCCGCCGATCAGCGCCAGCACGATCACCGTGGCCACGAGCGCCGCGAACGGCTTGCCGAACCGTCGCTCGGGGCGGTGCTCGGTCCCGGGCGGGATCGGCTCGAGTCGCCGGGTGGCCGGCGGGGGTGGGGAGCGCTGCAGCGCGGGTTGCGCGGATGAGGGCGGGGGCACGACGGCCACCGCGCTGCGGCCGCGCGCCTCGGTCACGGCGTGTGGCGCATTGGGGTCCGATCCGCCGTCGGGCTCGCCGTCGGCGGCCGGTGCGGGCGCGCGGGGCACCGCCACGCCGACCATCGTCTCCTGGTTGGAGCTGGCGTCATCGCCCAGCTCCTCGAGGCGGAACAGGACCACGGTGATGTTGTCCCGGCCACCCGCCTCGTTGGCCTCGCTGATCAGTGCGTCGGCGGCCGCGTCCAGGTTCTCGTGCGCCTCCAGGACGGCCCTGACCCGCTCCTCGGAGATCATCGAGGTGAGCCCGTCGCTGCACAGGAGGATCACGTCGCCGGCGCGGGCCGGGTAGGTCCAGGTGTCGACCTCGACGTCCGGCTCGGGGCCGAGAGCGCGCGTGATGATCGAGCGCTGGGGGTGCTCGGCGGCCTGCTCCTCGGTCAGCTTGCCGCGGCGCACCAGCTCGTCGACCAGCGAGTGGTCCTGGGTGAGGCGCTGGAGGGTCCCGTCCCGGAACAGGTAGGCGCGGCTGTCGCCGACATGCGCGATGGCCACGTGAGCGTCGTCGACGTAGGCGGCGGTGAGCGTGGTCCCCATCCCGGCCCGCTGTCGGTCGGCCCGGGAGCGCTCGTAGATCTGGTGGTTGGCGTCCCGGACCCGCGTGGCCAGCCGCTCTTCAGGGCTGCCGTCGTCGGGCAGGCCACGCTCGAAGGCCTCGATCGCGATCCGCGAGGCGACCTCGCCGGCCTGCGCGCCGCCCATGCCGTCGGCCACCACGAAAACGGGCGCCCGGGCGAACGCGCTGTCCTCGTTGTCCCGCCGCTGGCGGCCGGTGTCGGTCTTGCAGGTCGCTTCTGCCGCGCGCAGCATCATGGCCGGCTTTCCCGCCGTGGCTCGATGGCGGTTAGATCGCTCATTGCTCGTACGAGAACTCGCAGTCGCCGATTCGAATCCGGTCGCCGGGGTGCAGCGGCTGCGGCCCGCTCAGGGGCTCTTCGTTCAGGTATGTGCCGTTGGTGGATCCCAGGTCCTCGATCACGACGACGTGGCCCTCCCGCGAGATGCGGGCATGATGCGCGGAGGCAAACGGGTCGTCGAGCCTGATCTCGACGTCTCCGCGGCCGAGAGTAGCGCCCTGGCTGGGAATTTCATACGCGCTCCCAGTCTCGTGCCCGGGAACACGCTCCACCAGCAGGCGCGGCTCGAAGCCGTTCCCGTCGAGTTCGACCATGCTGCCCGCGGCGTCGTACATGCCGGTGGCGTCGTATCGCGCGGCGCGGTCGGCCCGCACCACCCCGCCGCGACCCCGGCGCAGGTCCCGCAGCGCGCTCCAGGCTACCCAGATCAGGAACAGGTAGAGGACGATCAGGAAGCCGAACTTGAGACCTACCGAGACGGGCGCGAGCATCTGGTCGTGGGCCTACTCGAGAGTGAACGTCATTAGCGACGCGCCCAGCTCGATCTCGTCGCCGGTTCGCAGCACCTCGGAGCCGTCGATGCGGCGTCCGTTGAGCTGTGAACCGTTGGTCGAGCCGAGGTCGGCGATGACCCAGGATCCCCCGCGGGGACGGATCTCGGCGTGCTGGCGCGAGACGTTAGGATCGTCCAGCACGATGTCCGCCTGGCGGCCCCGCCCGATCGTGGCGCCGGCCGGGCCGATCACCACGCGCTTGCCGTCGATCAGGAGCAGCGGCGTCTGAGCGCGCGGCCGGCCCCGCTCCTCGAGCGGCTCCGCCACGCGCTCGGCGTTGCTGTAGACCATGGTGCGCCCGGACGGGGCCTCGGCAGGCGCGCTCACCGGCTCGTCCTCGGGCTGGGCGACCCGGGTCTGGATGCCGAACTCGCCGAGCCCGAGCCGGTCGTCGGTCTCGAACTCGATCACCGGACGCGACAGCAGCGTGAGGCGCTCGCGACGCGCGTGCTCGAGCAGGTAGCCCGCCAGCTCCGCGGTCAGCGCCGCTTCGTAGCCGGCGAAACGCTCGCGATCGCTTGGCGAGAGGAACACCCGGTACTCGTTCGGAGCGTACGTGCGCGACACCGAGTACGACTTGTGCTCCTCCATCTCGCGGGCCAGCTTGCGCGCGATCTCGACCGGGCGCACCTCGGAGCGGAACGCACGGCTGAACGTGCCTTCCACCAGGCCGGCAATCTTGTTTTCCAGAGTCTTCAGAACGCTCATGGGTCGGCCGCGACATCCCGTCGCCGGCGGGTTTCATGCTACGCGGTCGGCGTCGGATCGTTCCCCGATGCGCCTGGTCAGACGGGCGGCCGAGCGGCTGGTGCCAAGCGCCACGAGCGCGCCCGCGCCGGCTCCCAGAAAGACGGTCTCGATGTGTAGCGCGCCGGCCGCGTGCTCGGCGGCGAGGGTCGACACCGCGAGGGCAATCGCCCACAGGCCGAGGCGCAGGCATTCGAGCGCCGGCCAGCGCCGGCTCCGGGTGAACGGCAGGGCCAGCCCAGCCGTGGCCCAGATTGCCGCGGCGATCGCGGTGCCCGGAGTGGCGATCGGTCCGAGCACGTGGTGGAGCGCATCGGGCAGGCTGGTGGTGGCGGCGATCCCTCTGCTTGCCAGCGCGGTCCAGAGGTAGCCGACGGCGGCAAGGGCCGCGCGGCGGTGGGCTTTGCGGGTCAGACCCGCCAGAGCCGGCCAGGCGGCGGCCAGTCCGACCGTGCCTAAGGCGGGCGCGGCGGCGGCAAGCGGCCAGGCCGGCCCGTCGCGGGGCGCCGCGAGCACGGGGATCACGGCGCCGGCCAGGAGCACCAGCGCCTCCCCGGGACGTGACTCGACGATCAGCCACGCGGCCGCGGCAGCCGCCATGGTGAGCCATCCGGCGCGGGGGACGGCGGCGACGAGCGCGCCGGCGAGGCAAGCGGCGAGGGCAGCCGGGAGCGGTGCCGTGCCCGGGCCGTGGCGCGCGAGCCAGGCGATCAGGAGGGCGGTGGCAAGTCCGGCCAGCGCGCGTCTTGGCCACGGAGTGGGCGTCGGGTGATCGTCATGGCGCACGTCCCCGCGATTGACGGCGCGACCGAGGTCCCGAGGCGGCGCTTCCTCGTCTGCCGTGCGTGCCCGCGTGTGGGTCCGGGTCGGCGATGGGTCGGCGACCACTCCGGGCTCGTCGGCCACCCGCGGGATGCTGGCCACCAGCGCCGCGCGGAGCTCTTCGAGGCGCCCTCGTTCGTTCGGCCTCGGCCGCAGGGCCAGGTCGATCGTCCGACCCAGCTCGCGCGGGAGATCGCGACGTTGACGCCGCAGCGGCGGGAGATGCGCGGCGCGGCGACGAGGGGCGACACCGCGCAGCGGATTGGTGCCGCTGAGCGCCTCGTAGAGAACCAGCGCGAGCGAGAACAGGTCTGCGGCCTCGCCGGCGGGAAGGCCCTGGGCCTGTTCGGGCGCCATGTAGGCCTCAGTGCCGATGACGTCGCCGGTGCGGGTCAGCGTGTCCCCTCCGAGCACGCGCGCCACTCCGAAGTCGGTCAGCCGGGCCAGCTGCGCGGGAGTCGTGTGACGCTCGGGAACCAGCACGTTGGACGGCTTGACGTCGCGGTGGATCACGGCGTGGGCATGGGCGTGGGCGAGCGCGTCGCACAGGGCGATCCCGATGCGCACCACGTCGCGATCCGACAGCCGGCCGGCCGCCAGCAGCTCGTCGAGCGTCGCGCCGCGGACAAGCTCCGAGACCAGGTAGGCGCCCTCGTCGTCGACCGCCGCCTCGTACAGCGTGACGATTCCCGGGTGCGCGAGACGGGCGGCGGCGCGGGCCTCGCGCTCGAAGCGCCCGCCGACCACACGCTCGCGGGGGAGGATCTTGACCGCCACCTGGCGGTCGAGGCGCTCATCGTGGGCCAGCCACACGGTGGCGAAGCCCCCGGTGCCGAGCCGGCGACGCAGGCGGTAGCGGCCGAGCACCAGCGGTGCATCGGACGACCGACGGAGGTCGCGCGCCCGCAGCGCCCCCGGGTTGGCCTCGGCCGGCGGGTTGGCGCGAGGCGGCGGGACGCTCACCGCAGGCCGACCCGCCTGCGTCCGTGGCATGGCTTCTGTGGCACGAGTGGCGGTTCGCGGCGCCGCCTCCGAGGCGGGACGGGCAGTTCGCGGACGGGCTCCGACGCGGGACGAGCGGTTCGCGGCCCGGGCTCCGGCGCTGTGGCGGGCCGCCGTCCCCGGCCGGTCCTGGGAGGCTCCGAGCCGTCGAGATTGCGCGTACGCACGGCCACTTTTTCGAGCAAACCGGCGTCTTCCCCTGCGGGATCGGCGTTCAGAATCGTCTTACCGCCGTCGGTGCGGTCATACTGACCGTTCCCGATTCCGCCAAGGAGCGAGCAAGCGTGTCGTTCTTCGACGAGCCGGAGGAGACTCGTACAGCGTCACGGACGGCCCCGCGCAGACGCCGGCCGACCGGGGGTGGCCGACGCCCGCGTCCGGGCACCCAGCAGGCGATCCTGGTCCGACGCATCGTCCTGGCCGTCATCGTGGTGGTCGCGATCATCCTGATCGCGGTGCTGGTCAACAGCTGCGAGGTGAGCGCCCGCAACAGCGCGCTCAAGGACTACAACAACAACGTCGCGTCGCTCAACGCTCAATCGGTCAACACCGGGAAGAGCTTCTTCGGGGCGCTCTCGGGCGGGACCAGTGACCCCACCGGCCTTCAGAACAGCATCAACAACGACCTGGCCGACGCCACCAATCAGCTCGGCAAGGCCAAGCACATCAACGTCCCGGACGAGGTCAAGACCGCGGATCAGAACTTCGTGAAGGGGCTGCAGATGCGCGCCGACGGGATCCGGAACATCGCCCAAGAGGTGCAGCCCGCGCTGCAAACCCAGACCAGCCAGGAGGCGGTCAACAAGATCGCGTCAGACATGGCGCGTTTCTACGCCTCGGATGTGCTCTATGTCGACTACTCGGTGCCGGAGATCATCGGCGCGCTGCGCGCCGCGGGCATTCCGGTGGGCGGCCTGGGCGGCCAGCAGATCAACTCGAGCCAGTTCCTGCCCTCGATCGACTGGTTGAACCCGACCGATGTGGCCAGGGCGCTGCGCGTGCAGCTGCCCGCCGCCCAGAAGAAGCCGGTCACGCCCGGCCTGCACGGTCACGAGCTGAACTCGGTCAGCGTGGGCGGAACCACCCTGCAGACCGGCTCCACCAACTCGATCCCGGCCAGCCCCGCGCCGACCTTCACGCTGAACTTCGCCAACACCGGCCAGAACACCGAGACCAACGTGACCTGCAAAGTCCAGGTAACCGGCGCTCCGAAGGTCACCGGCCAGACCGTCGTGCCCCAGACGACCGCCGGCCAGTCAACCAGCTGCCAGGTGACGCTGAACAGCACCCCGCCCACGGGCACCCAGCAGGTGATCGCGACGATCGTCCCCGTGCCCGGCGAGAAGACGACGACGAACAACAGCCTGCAGTTCCCGGTCACGTTCCAATGATGTAAACGGCCCACCCGCCCCCGCCCCCCGGCGCTCCCCCGTGGCACCTCGCCGGCCAGGTCCCAGCCGGGGCGGGAGTGACCGTATCCTGTCCGCAGTGCACGACCTGACCAGCACGGCTGGAATCGTCGCGATGGCCGCCGGCGCCGTCGCGCTGCTGGCCCTTCTTCTCTGCGCGGTACTGGGAGTCAAGCTGCGCCGCCTTCGGGCCGCTCAACGCACCATCATGGGTGATCGCGAGCAGGACCTCGTCGCCCATGCCGCCGCGCTCCAGGAGCAGTTCGAGGCGTTGTCCGGCTATGTCCAGGACGCCGCGGAGCGGCTCGACCGCCGGATGGAGACGGCCGAGCGACGGATCGACGGCGCGGTCGCCTACCGGGCGCTGATCCGCTACGACGCCTACGGGGAGATGTCGGGCCGGCAGTCCACCTCGATCGCCCTCCTCGACGCCAATCGATCCGGCCTCGTGCTGTCCTCGATCCACCACCGCGACCAGGCCCGCCTGTACGCCAAGGAGGTCCGCGAGGGCAAGCCCGAGTTCGAGCTCTCCCCGGAGGAAGACGAGGCGATCCGCCGCGCGCTCGAGGCCGACGGGCACCAGCAGTCCGGCTAGCGAGGCTCTCTTCGGGGGATGCGCGTCGCCTATTTCGGACCGGAGGGAACCTTCACGCACGAGGCGCTGATCAGCGCCACCGCGGGGCAAGACGGACTCGATCCGGTTCCCCAGCCCACGATTTACGACACGGTCATGGCGGTCCACTTCGGCTCCGTCCAGCGCGCGCTGGTCCCCATCGAGAACTCGCTCGAGGGCTCGGTGAACGCCACCCTCGACGCGCTCGCCATGGAGACCGAGGACGTCGCGATTCTCGGCGAGGTGATTCACCCGATCCGCCACTGCCTGATTGCCCGGACCCCGCTCGAGCTGTCCGAGCTCGAAGTCGTCGTCTCCCATCCACAGGCGACCGCTCAGTGCGCCCGCTTCATCCGCTCGCGGCTGCCCCACGCCACCGTGCTCGCGGGGGCTTCGACCGCGGAGGCGGTGCGCACGGTGGCGGAGCACGACGGGCCATGGGCGGCGCTCGGGAACCGACTGGCCGCCGAGCGTTATCGGTGTCACGTGCTCCGGGCCGGCGTGGAGGACGTCCCCGACAACGAGACCCGCTTCGTCTGGCTGGGGCCGCTCGGAGCGCCGCCCGGCGTGCCCGGTTCGGACCAGCCGCCCCTCGGGCCCTGGAAGACAGCGGTCGTCTTCTGGGGCGTCGGCTCTGAGGCCCCCGGCTGGCTCGTGCACTGCCTGTCGGAGTTCGCCAGCCGCGAGGTCAACCTGACCCGGATCGAGTCGCGCCCGCGCAAGCAGGGCCTCGGGCGCTACATGTTCTTTCTCGACATCGAGGGGCGCGACATCGAGCCGCACGTGACCGACGCGCTGACCGGTCTGCGCGCCCATGTCGAGGTGCTGCGCGTGCTGGGCTCGTTCCCGGCTGCGGTCTCCTGAGGGCAAGATGGCCCGGGGCCCCGGCGCGGTCCTCCGAGCGTGTGAGCATCATGTGAAGAGGAGGGGTACGACGCGTGAGCCCTGTTCGGTCCGCGGGACGCGTCGGTACACTGGCCCAGCCATGCCCTCCTCAGTACCAGCGCCAGTCTGGTCCGCGTCGCTTCCAGAGCACCAGCGACGCGGACGTGAGGTTGGCCGGGTGCTCGTTTTGAACGCGACGTACGAGCCGATCAACGTTTGCACGGTTCGGCGTGCGGTCGTCCTGCTGCTCAAGGACAAGGCGGAGGTCATCGAGCACGCCGACTGGGAGCTGCACTCGGCGACCCGGACGATGTCCCGGCCGGTGGTGATCCGCCTCGTTACGTACGTGCGCATCCCGCGCGACACCCACCGGCGCAAGATCACCCGCCGCGCCGTCTTCGCCCGCGACAACTGGACCTGCCAGTACTGCGGCTCACGCTCCAGCCTCACCGTCGACCACGTGATCCCGCGCTCGAAGGGCGGCGGCTCGAGCTGGGACAACATCGTCGCGTCGTGCGCTCCCTGCAACCGGCGCAAGGGCGACGCGCTGCTCCGCCAGGTCGGGATGCGCCTGCTCAAGCCGCCGCGCACCCCGAGCGCCACCGTATTCATCCACGTGGCCAGCCCCACGATTCCGGTGGCCTGGCAGCAGTACCTGGCTGCCTAGACCGAGCCATGCGGCTGGGGGCTGCCAGGCCGCCCCCCGGTCGCCCCCGGCTCGCCCGCTCGCGCCGCAAATGCGTGAAGGGCACCGTCGACACGGTGCCCTTCACGAGTTTGGCTGGCTTGAACCGGAACGAGCTGGTGTACGCCGGAGGGACGAGTCCCGGCGCTCGCGCCGGCGGTGTCTCGGGGGGACTCCGCTAAGCGGGGTCAGCCTCCGGACTTAGCGGCCGGACACCTCCAGGGTCCCGCAAGGACTTTCAGACAGTCGGACCACCTCCTTTCTCTGGTGAAGAGCAGATTAGCGGATGGCGCATCGTGGTGACGACGCTTGGCGAGACCTGCGCCATATCCCTGCCGGCGGCCTTCCCGCGGTAAAGGGCGGCGTCGGCACGGCTGATGAGTTCGCTCATCTCCTCGTGGCGCCACTCGGCCACGCCGATCGTGACGGTCACCGCAAGGCCTCGCGCACGAGCATCCTCGGGCTGATCGGCGGCCAACGCGGTGCGGAGGCGCTCAGTGGCGTGCAGCGCGCCTTCCTCGTCGGTGCCGGGCAGGACAACCAGAAACTCCTCCCCGCCCCAGCGGCCGATGGCGTCCTCGGCCCGCAGCGCCCCATCCAGGACCCGGGCGGTGTGGGCGAGCACGGTGTCGCCGCCGCGGTGGCCAAGCGTGTCGTTGAAGTTCTTGAAGTGGTCGACGTCGATCACGAGCACCGACAGCGGGAGGTCGTGCCGGCGGGCAGCGCTGAGCGCGTCGTGCACGTACTCCTCGATCGCGCGGCGGTTGCGAAGCCCGGTGAGGGGGTCCACCGCAGCCAGGCGGGCCAGTTCGACGTTGAGCACCGTCAGCTGTCGGCGCCGGCGGGCCAGACGGGCGATCAGGACGATGATGGCCAGACCGGCCATGGCCAGGCCCGTCAAGGCCGCCCAGGCAAGCCACCGCCCCGGTCCGTTGAGAAAGCCGTACAACTCATCCTCCGGGTCCTTGACCACGATCCGCCATGCCGTTCCGCCGACCGCGGCGCTGAACTCGGCCTGATTGTCGTGGGCGTGCGCCGCGTCGCCGGCGGCGAGACGACCTCCGGCCGGGTCGATCAGATCCGCCTGCCAGTATTTCTGGGTCGAGAGCACCTCGTTGAGCACGGTCGGCAGCACGGTGTCGGCCATCGCATACGCGCCAGCGAACACGCGTGGCCCCGACGGGGTCCCATACCTCACGGCGAAGCTGACCAACGGCGCGCGGCCGACCGCGACCAGCGAGATCCGGGATGCGCCGGCGTCGGTGGCGGCGAAGGCGCCGTAGCGCCCGACCAGCATCCGATCGACCGAGGCGGCGCGCTCGGACAACGTGGCGATCGGCTGTCCGTGGGCATCGAGGAGCACAGCGCCGCTCAAGCCCAAGGCGGACGCGGCGCGCTCGAGCGCGCCGCGGTTGACCCGCGGCGTCGCGAACCAGCTCCGGGCCGCCGACCGATCACGAGCCAGGAGGTCGCGCGCGTAGATCGAGACGAACGTCGCGGCGTACTTGGTTCGCGCCTCCAGACGCCCGGCCACGGCGTGGCGGCTGCGCGCCTGGGAGCCGGCCAGCACCCAGCCGGCCGCGACCATCAAGCCCAGCCAGGCGATGACCAGGGCCATACCCAGACGGCCCAGACGCAGAGCTGATGGCGTGCCCCGTCCTCGCGGTCCGGCCCGTCCGGCGGGGTGCGACCCAGGCAGCCGCTGCTCTGGCCGTTCAGGTCCCATTGATCCGCCTATCGGAATGGCGGTAAGGGCGCTTGAGCGATTTGTGGCCAGGATCGACGACCTATTTGTGGCCGGGATCTATCGACCTGGACTCCGCGCCGGGATCTCTCGACCGCCCTCGACGCCGTCGGGATCTATCGACCCCCGGCGGCCGCTATTCGTCTTCCGCCACCGCCGCCGCCGTCGATGCCTCCGACTCGACCACCAGCGCCACCGCGCTCACCTGGTCGTCATCGCGGATGTTCATCACGCGAACGCCCTGCGAGGCGCGGCCGTAGCGGTTGATGCCGCGCACCGACGTGCGCTGGACCATGCCGTTCTGGGAGATGAAGACCAACTCCTGGTGCTCGCGCACGACCAGCGCGCCGGCCAGCGCTCCCTTGTTCTCCGTCAGGGTGATCGTCTTGACGCCCATCGTGCCGCGGCCCTTGACGGGATAGTCGGGGATCGGCGTGCGTTTGCCGTAGCCGTTCTCGGTCACCACGAGCAGCTCCTGGTCGTCGCGCGCCACGTCCATCGCCAGCACGGCGTTGCCCGCCTGCGAGACGTTCATGCCACGCACGCCACTCGTGTCGCGCCCCATCGGGCGAGCCTGATCCTCGTTGAAGCGCGCCGCCTGACCCGAGCGCGAGACCATGATGATGTCGTCGTGGCCACTCGTCCGCCGCACCGCGACGAGCTCGTCATCCTCGCGGATGTTGATCGCAATGATCCCGTCGGCCTTGATCGGCGTGTTGTAGGCGCCGAACTCGGTCTTCTTGACCATTCCCCGGCGGGTGGCGAACACCAGGTACTGGCCCTCGCTGAAGTCGCGGGTGGCGAGCACCGACTGGACGCGCTCTCCCTCGCGCAGCGGGAGCAGGTTGACCAGCGCCCGCCCGCGCGCGGTGCGCGAGGCCTCCGGCAGCTCGTACACCTTGAGCCGGTAGACCTTCCCGCGGTTGGTGAAGAACAGCAGGTAGTCGTGGGTGGAGGAGACGAACAGGTGCTCGATGTAGTCGTCGTCCTTCATCTCCATCCCGGTCACGCCGACGCCGCCGCGCCGCTGCTGGCGATACGTGGACAGCGGCAGCGACTTGATGTAGCCGGAGTGGGTGATCGAGATCACCATCTGTTGATCGGCGATCAGGTCTTCGATGTCGATCTCGCCCTCGGCGTGGACGATCTCGGTGCGCCGGTCGTCGCCATAGGACTCGGCGATCTCCGACAGCTCCTCCTTGATCAAGGCGAGGATCTTGCCCTCGTCACCCAGGATCTCGCGGAGCTCCTTGATCCGCTCCATCAGGTCCTGGTGCTCCTGCTTGATCTTGTCGGCCTCGAGCGCGGTCAGACGGCTCAGGGTCAGCTGGAGGATGGCCTGGGCCTGGACGACGGTCAGCTCGAAGCGCTCGACCAGCCCGGTGCGCGCGACCTCGGGCGTCTGCGAGGAGCGGATCAGCGCGATCACCTCGTCGAGGTTGGCCAGCGCGATCAGGAGGCCCTCCAGCACATGGGCGCGCTCCTCGGCGCGGCGCAGCTCGTACTTCGTGCGCCGGACGATGACCTCGCGCTGATGGTCGACGTAGTGCCCGATCACCTCGCGCAGCGACAGCGTGCGCGGCACGTTGTCGACGAGCGCCACCATGTTCACGCCAAAGGTCTGCTGCATCGGCGTGTGCTTGAAGAGCTTGTTGAGCACGACCTTCGGGATCGCGTCGCGCTTGAGCTCGATCACGATCCGCATCCCGTTGCGATCCGACTCGTCGCGGATGTCGGTGATCTCGGAGAGCTTCTTCTCGTGGACGAGCGTGGCGATCTTCTCGATCACGCCGCCGTCGCCGCCCTTCCGGACCAGGAAGGGCAGCTCTGAGACGATGATCGCCTCCTTGCCCTGCCCGATCGGCTCGATGTGCGCCTTAGCCTGCACCCGGATCCGCCCGCGGCCGGTGGCGTACGCGTCGCGGATTCCCTCACGCCCGAGGATCGTCCCCGCGGTCGGGAAGTCCGGCCCCTTGATGTGCTTCATCAGGCCCTCGACCTGGATATCCGGGTCGTCGATGTAAGCGAGCGTCGCCGCCACCACCTCGCGCAGGTTGTGCGGCGGAATGTTGGTCGCCATGCCGACCGCGATCCCGGCGCCGCCGTTGACCAACAGGTTCGGGAAGCGCGCGGGCAGCACGAGCGGCTCCTGCTTGGAGCCGTCGAAGTTGGGCGCGAAGTCGACCGTCTCCTGGTCGATGTCGCGCAGCATCTCACTGGCGAGCGGATCGAGCCGGGCCTCGGTGTAGCGCATGGCAGCCGCGCCCCAGCCGTCGATGTTGCCGAAGTTCCCGTGCCCGTCGATGAGCGGATAGCGCATCGAGAAGTCCTGCGCCATCCGCGCCAGCGTGTCGTAGATGGCGGAGTCCCCGTGCGGGTGGTACTTGCCCATGACCTCACCGACGATCGTCGCGCACTTGACGTGCCGGCGGGGCGGGCGCAGGCCCAGCTCGTTCATCGCGAACAGGATGCGTCGGTGAACCGGCTTGAGGCCGTCGCGAACGTCGGGCAGGGCGCGCCCGACGATCACCGACATTGCGTAGTCGAGATACGCCGAGCGCATCTCCTCCTCGAGCCCGCGAGGCTCGATGTTGCCGCCGCCGATGGTGTCGATCGATGCCATCGCGCCCCTCTAGACGTCGAGGTTGTTCACGAGCCGCGCGTTCTCCTCGATGAAGGCGCGCCGCGGCTCGACCTGGTCGCCCATCAGCATCGAGAACACGTCGGACGCGGACGCGGCGTCCTCCATCGTGACCTGCGCCAGCGTGCGGG
Source organism: uncultured Solirubrobacterales bacterium (assembly GCA_963743345.1). Lineage (GTDB taxonomy): Bacteria > Actinomycetota > Thermoleophilia > Solirubrobacterales > Solirubrobacteraceae > Palsa-465. The sequence goes on along the minus strand of CAVUPW010000016.1, from coordinate 20,049 downwards.
TGGACGGATCCATGGTGGTCTCACGCAGTTCGGGAGGATCCATCTCGCCGAGGCCCTTGAACCGGTAGTACTCGATGCCGCGCTGGGCGATCGACAGGACCGCCTCGCGCAGCTCGTCGAAGGTGGCGGCGTCCTTGGCGTGCTCGCCCAGCCGGACGTGGAACGGCGGCGTGCCGACCAGCGCGACGAGCTCCTTGTGCACCTCGGCAAGCGCCTGGTACTCCTCGGCCTCGAGCGTGGCGCGCGGGACGCGATGGGTGGTGGCCAGGCCGGTCTTCGCCTCGATCGTGCGGATCACCACGTCGTCATCGTTCTCGGACACCAGCTCGGTGCGGTAGGACTCGCCGTTCTGGCCGTCCTTGGCGATGTGGCGCATCAGCGCGTCGACGTCGGAGATCTGCTCCTCGAGCAGTCGCGCCTGCTGCAGGAACGAGATCACCCCGTGACCGTGCGCCGCGCGCAGGGCCGAGGCCCAGCCGTCGTACTGCTTGAGCAGCCGGTTGAAGCGCTTCCAGCGCGTGTCGGTGAGCTTGAGCTCCTTGCCCGGGCGGTCGTACACCTCGATCTTCTCGAACTTGTCGCCGAGCAGGATGTCCTCGAGCTCGGACTCGCGCTCGATGTAGCGGTGCTTCTGGCCCTTGGTCAGCCGGTACAGCGGCGGCTTGGCGATGTACACGTAGCCGGCCTCGATCAGGGGCTGCATCTCGCGGAAGAGCAGCGTCAGGGCGAGCGTGCGGATGTGGGCGCCGTCGACGTCGGCGTCGGTCAGCAGCACGACCTTGTGGTAGCGCGCCTTGGCGATGTCGAACTCGTCGCGCACGCCGGTGCCGATCGCGGTGATGAGTGCCTGGACCTCCTGGTTCTGGAGGACCTTGTCGATCCGGCTCTTCTCGACGTTGAGGATCTTGCCGCGCAGAGGCAGGATCGCCTGGGTGCTGCGGTCCCGCGCGCTGACCGCCGACCCGCCGGCCGAGTCGCCCTCCACGATGAACAGCTCCGCCAGCGCAGGGTCCTTGACCGAGCAGTCGGCCAGCTTGCCGGGCAGGGCTGAGTTCTCGAGCGCCGACTTGCGCCGCGTCAGATCGCGCGCCTTGCGCGCCGCCGCGCGGGCGCGCGCGGCATCGACGCTCTTGCGGATCACTCGGCGCGCGTCCTGTGGGTTCTCCTCGAGGAACTCCGACAACCGGGCGTAGACGACTGACCGCACGAACCCTTCCATCCCCGGGTTGCCGAGCTTGGTCTTGGTCTGGCCCTCGAACTGGGGATCGGTCAACTTGGCCGAGATCACCGCTGTGAGGCCCTCGCGCACGTCCTCGCCGGTCAGGTTGTCGTCCTTGTCCTTGAGCTCGCCCTTGTCCCTGGCGTACTTGTTCAGGGCGCTGGTCAGCGCCGAACGGAAGCCGCTCAGATGTGAGCCGCCCTCGATCGTGTTGATGTTGTTGGCGAACGAGAACACCGACTCCTGGTAGGAGGAGTTCCACTGCATGGCCACTTCGACGGCGCCCTCGTCGCTCTCGCCCTCGAACGAGATGACCTTGTTGGTGATCGGCTCCTTGTTGCGGTTCAGGTACTTGACGAAGTCGACGATCCCGCCCTCGTAGTGGAATTCGGCCTTGTGCCCCTCGCCGCGCTTGTCTCTCAGCACGATCCGAAGGCCACGAGTCAGGAACGCCGTGTCGCGCATGCGCTCCTCGAGCGTGGTGAAATCGAGATCGAGCGTCTCGAAGACGTCCGCGTCGGGCAGGAAGGTGATCGTGGTCCCGGTCTCGCCGGTTGGCTCGCCCTTCTTCAGGTCGCCCAGTGGGACGCCGCGCTCGTAGGACTGCGTCCAGGTGAACCCGTCGCGGCGAACCTCGACGTCGAGGCGCTCGGACAGTGCGTTGACCACGGAGACGCCGACGCCGTGCAGCCCCCCCGAGACCTTGTAGCCGCCGCCCTCGCCGAACTTCCCGCCGGCGTGCAGAACGGTGAGCACGACCTCGACAGCCGGGCGCTGCTCCTTCTCCATGGTGGCCACCGGAATGCCGCGGCCGTCGTCGCGCACGCAAACCGAGTTGTTGGGCAGGATCGTCACCTCGACGTGATCGCAGTAGCCCGCCAGAGCCTCGTCGACCGAGTTGTCGACCACCTCGTAGACGAGGTGGTGAAGCCCGCGCAGCCCGGTCGAGCCGATGTACATTCCGGGTCGTCGGCGTACCGCTTCTAGGCCCTCCAGGACCGTGATGTCCTGTGCGTCGTAGCTGCTCTGGTTGTTGGGGCGCCCTGCGGCGCCGGCGTCAGTTGCCAACGATCCTCCGATGACATTGAGACGCCCCGGTCAGCGCAACCTGGCGCGCGCCCCGGGGCGTCGAAGATTGTCCATACAGGATAGCACAGGAGGCCGCCGAACCACGGCCTCGCGCGCGATCGTTTTGCCTGCAAACCGTGCGAAACGGAAAGGACATTGCACGCATGTGACAGTTCGGTTTCGGGAGTGTTGCGAAGGCCCAAACCACACCTCTATCGGCGCCCCGGACAGCACCCTCAACTTTTCCGCGCCCGCGCCGATGCTTGTGCGAAGGCCTCGCCGGCCAAGATCGACGTCGACGCTTTGACGGATGACTCCCGAGACCGCCACCGAACCGCAGCCCAAGTCCCCGATGCGCCCGGCGCGGGCACTCCGGGCTGTGCGGCAAATCCATCCCGTCTGGTGGTTGAACGCGGCGGTGATCGCGACCGCGGTGGCGCTCTACACCGGGCCGGTGCATGACCTGGCGCCGCTCGCCGATCCGCACCTGCCGTGGTGGGCGATCGCGATCGCGTTCGCAGTCGCCGAGCGCTGCGTGGTTCATCTGCACTTCCGCCGCGGGGCACACTCGTTCTCGCTGGGCGACATCCCGCTCGTGTTCGGCCTGATCTTCTGCAGCGCCGAGTCGTTCGTGCTCGGGTGCCTGCTCGGCTGCGGCCTGGTTCTGCTCTTCGACCGGCGTCTGCCGCCGGTCAAGTTCGTGTTCAACATGGGCCAACTCGCGCTGCACGCGTGCATCGCGATCCTCGTCGTCCACGTGCTGACGACGAGCACGGGCGAGGTTGACACGCGCACGTGGGTATCGGCGCTGATCGCCACCCAGGCGTCCGCGATCGTCGCCTCCTCGCTGATCGCCGCCGCGATCTCGCTCTCGGAAGGCGTCGTGCTGCTGCCGACGCTCGCGCGCATGCTCGGGACCGACCTGGTCGTGACGACGAGCAACGCCAGCCTCGGGCTGTGTGGTGCGGTGATCACCGCGGCCGATCCTCACGCGCTTCCGCTCCTGCTCGTCCCGTCCGCGACCCTGTTCGCCGCCTATCGCGCGTATCAGTCCGAGCGCGAGCGCCATCAGCGCCTGGAGTTCCTCTACGAGGCGAACCGCACGCTGGCCCGCTCGCGCGAGATCGCCCATGCCCTGGAGGGCCTGCTGGTCCGCTCGCTGGAGGCATTCCGCGCCGAGCTGGCCGAGATCATCCTGTTCGGCTCCGAGGAGAACCCGTCGCTGCGCACGCTGCTCGGTCCGGGCAACTACCGCGAGCTGATGGAGCCGGTCGACTCCGACGTGGCCGACGAGATGCGCGACCTGCTCGAGCGCAGCGGCGGCGCGATCACGCTCGACAGCCCGTTCGGCGGCGGCCGCCTACAGCGCTACCTCGAGGCGCGCGGGGTGACGCACGCGGTGGTGGCGCCGCTACCCGGCGAGGAGCGTGTGATCGGCGCGATCATGCTCGCCAACCGCTTCGGCGTCGTGCGCTCGTTCGACCACGAGGACCTGCGCCTGCTCGACACGCTGGCCGGAAACGCCAGCGTGGCGCTCCAGTACGACCGCCTCGAGCAGGCGGTCATGCAGCTCAGCGTGCTCCAGGAACAGCTCCACCACCAGGCCTACCACGACCCGCTGACCAGCCTGGCCAACCGGTCGCTGTTCACCGACAAGGTGCGGGAGACGATCGCCGAGCGGCGCGGCGAGCTGGCCGTGTTGTTCATCGACCTCGACGACTTCAAGACGATCAACGACAGCCTCGGCCACGCGGCCGGCGACGAGCTGCTCGTCGCGGTCGCGTCGCGCCTGCGCTCCTGCCTGCGGCCCGAGGATCTGGTGGCGCGGCTGGGCGGCGACGAATTCGCGGTGATGGTCGAGGACGCGCACGATGCCGAGTCAGCGGCGGTCAAGGTGGCGCGGCGAATCATGGAGGCGTTCGTCCTTCCGGTCGGCGTGGGCTCGGAGAGCGTGGCCGTGTACGTGAGCGTCGGCATCGCAACCAGCCACGGCGGCAACCTCTCGGCCGAGGAGCTCATCCGCGACGCCGATGTGGCTATGTACAAGGCCAAGACGACCGGTAAGGGCCACTTCCAGGTCTTCCACCCGAGCATGGGCGCCGCGGTGCTGGAGCGCCACGGGCTCAAAGAGGAGCTGCGGCTGGCCATCGAGCGCCAGGAGCTGACGCTGTACTTCCAGCCGATCGTCGACCTGGACACCGGCGACCTGGTCGCCGAGGAGGCGCTGGTGCGCTGGCAGCATCCCCGCCGCGGGTTGGTCGCCCCTTCCGAGTTCGTGCCGCTGGCCGAGGAGACCGGGCTCATCCTGTCGCTCGGCCAGTACGTGCTCGAGGAGGCGTGCCAGCAGGCGCGCCGGTGGCAGGCCAGCGCGGCGTCGGGTCCCGCCGCTGGGACCGACGTGGCGGTGCACGTCAACCTGTCCGCGGTCGAGCTGCGCGACCCGGATCTCGTCGCCCGCGTCCAGAAGACGCTCTCCGTCGCCCAGGTGGATCCCCGTTGCCTGGTGTTCGAGATCACCGAGACCGTCCTGCTCGACGAGACCGAGCGCGTATCGACCACCATCGGCGAGCTGCGCGAGCTCGGCGCCCGGTTTGCGCTCGACGACTTCGGAACCGGTTACTCCTCGCTCAGCTATCTGCACACACTGCCGTTCGACATGATGAAGATCGCCAAGTCGTTCGTCGACGGCCTGGCCCGGGGCGGCCGGGAGGCCTCGTTCGTGCGAATGATCATCGAGCTCGCACGCACGCTCGGGGTAACTGTGATCGCCGAGGGCATCGAGACCCAGGAGCAGGTCGACGCGCTGGTCATGCTCGAGTGTGACCTCGGCCAGGGCTTCCATCTGGGGCGTCCCGAGCCGGTGCGTCCGGAGCTCCTGCTCCGGACGGCTGCCTGAGCGGGGAATTCGCCTCGATACGCGCAACACCGCGCCAAGCCCCGGCGGCGAATTCCCTTATCGGAATCCGGCTCCCGCACGCGGCGAACGGCGACCCCCATAGGCGCCGGATTCCGCGCGCTCATACATACGTCCATGCGCTCTCAGGTTCTCGCCGCCTCGCGCCGATGACACTCCCACAAGGACTGACTTAGGGCAAACCCGTCGCGAGGCGGGGGCGCAAAGCCAGGGGTCTCACACACCATTGAGACAGCCCAGCCGCCAGTTCACGGAAGAGAAGACTGCTCAGGGCAAACCCGTCGCGAGGCGGGGGCGCAAAGCCAGGGGTCTCACACACCATTGAGACAGCCCAGCCGCCAGTCAGGTCACTGGTAAGTGGTTTTGCGACACGGAGGTTGCCCTGAAATGACACGTTCAGTTCAAATCGTCGACCGCATGCGGTGGATGTCCGCGCTCGCCGGCGCCGCCATCGTGGCACTCGCCGTGTGCATCGTGCTCGCGATTACGAGCGGACAGCTGGGTTCCTCCAACGCGTCGGCGTCCACGGCCGCCGTCTCCTCGGCGCCGCTCGACCCCCGCATCACAACGCTCGCCCACCATCACCCGAACCGGAGCGTGCAGGCGATCGTTCAGTTCAACGCACCGGTGAGCGAGGCCAAGGCGCAGGCCGACGTGCAGGCGCACGGCCGCATCATCGGCAATCTCCCGATCATCCACGGCCTGGCCATCCAGCTGTCCGCCGCGCAGGCGCGGGTGCTGGCGGCGAATCCCGACGTTCATGCGGTGTCACTGAACGGCGCGGTGACCCCTCAGAGCCTGCCCGCCGGCCTCCGCCTCCCTGTCATGCCGGGTAGCGCGAGTGTGGCAGGTAATCAGCTCCAGACCACCTATCCCCAAACGCTCGGTCTCCAGCCGCTGTGGAAGGTCGGTATTGCCGGCACGGGCGTCGGCGTTGCGGTGATCGACACCGGCATCGACGGCTCCCTTCCTGACTTCGCCTCCGCCTACGGCAACCACTCGCGTGTGATTGTCAGCGCGGTCGACAACACGCACGCCACCACCGCGACCGACGACTATGGCCACGGGACCGACGTCGCCGGCATCATCGCCGGGAACGGGAACAACCGGTCGGACGCGCTGCACGGCCAGTACGTCGGCGTGGCGCCGAATGCGAACCTGATCTCGATCAAGGTGTCCGACGAAGCCGGCGCGACTACTGTGCTCGACGTCATCTACGGACTGCAGTTCGCGATCGAGCATCGCGCGCAGTACAACATCCGCGTCGTCAACATGTCGCTGGACGCGGCCTCGCCTCAGTCCTACAAGACCGACCCGCTCGACGCCGCCGTCGAGGCCACCTGGATGCACGGCATCGTGGTCGTCGCCGCCGCCGGCAACCGCGGTAGCGAATCGGACGCGGTGCAGTACTCGCCGGCGAACGACCCATACGTGATCACGGTCGGCGGCCTCGACGAGAACGGCACGACAGATTCGAGCGATGACGCCGTTGCCGCGTGGTCGAGTGCGGGCACCTCGCAGGACGGCGTCCAGAAGCCGGACGTGTACGCGCCGGGTGCCCACATCGTGTCGGTGCTCGCGCCGGGCAGCGTGTTCGCCAACACCAATTGCGACTGCCAGGTCGCGGGTGGCCAGTACATTCAGACCAGCGGCACCTCGATGGCGGCCCCGATGATCGCCGGCCTGGTGGCCGACCTGCTCCAGGCGCACCCCCGATGGACACCCGACCAGGTCAAAGGTGACCTCACCAGCGACGCGGTGAGCGACAACTCGTCGCTGCAGGAGCCGAACGCGGTCAAGGCAGTGCTCAACTGGAATCCGCCGGTGGCCAATCAGGGGCTCACCCCGAACGAGCTGATCGACCCCGCGACGGGCGTCGTCAACTACACGCTGAGCACGTGGAGCCTCGCCACGTGGAGCCGGACCAACGGCGCTCTGCGCGCCGGATACGCCGGCTCGAGCTACAGCTGCAAGAGCTGCTCGGCAGGCAACGGCGACACGGTCAAGTCGAGCCTCGGGACCTGGAACCTCGGGACCTGGAACCTGGCCACCTGGAACACTGCTTCCCTGAACTGATCTTGTCGGCGGCGCCTGTCGGCGGCGCCTTAGCTTCGGTTGGGGGAACGAACGACGAGGCCGGCGGCGGGCTGCACGCCCGCCGCCGGCCTCATACCGTTTGACGTGCTTCACAGGCCTGACGGCAGGGTCACGCAGCGCAGCCGTGAGACGCTTCCGGTGCGAAGCAGCCGGTTCAGGCGCTCGAGGATGGCCGGTGCCATCAGGTCGAGCTCCTGCGCCCACACCGACGCCGCGCACGACACCGTGACCACCCCGGCGCGCTCCCCCGTCGGCTGCGCCTCCTGGGCGATCGCCGCACCGACGGCGTCCCGCCAGGCGCGCTGCACCTCGGCCAGCAGGCTCTCTGGCTCGAGCTCGTCGCGAATCCGATCGAGGGCCAGTGCCATGGGGCGCGGGCTGCGCCGGTAGGGAGTCATTGCGGCGCCATGGCCAACAGCTCTCCGTGTGACACCGCCAGGTGGGTCACGTCTGGGTCGTTGCCGCCGGGCACGTGCTCGAGATCGGTGGTGGTGATCACGGACTGTCCCGGAGTCGAGCGGAGCAGCTCGACCAGCGCCTGGCGGCGGTCGCGGTCTAGCTCGCTCATCACGTCGTCGAGCAGCATCACCGGCGGCGATGGGCGATGGGCGGCGATGGCCTCGCGCTCGGCGAGCAGGAGCGCCAGCAGCGCCAACCGCTGCTGCCCCTGGGAGCCATAGGCGCGCAAGTCGTGTCCGTCGTGCTCGGTGGCCAGGTCGTCCCGGTGCGGCCCGTGGCCGGTGAAGCCCCGCTCCAGATCGAGCTCCAGTCGTTCGGCCAGCTCGCCGGTGAGCTCCTCGGGCGTGCTGGCCTGTGAGCGCGGTCGGTATGCCACGGCGGCTTCGCGCTCGAGCCCGAGGGCGGCGGCGAGACGACCGAAGGGCGCTGCGATCAGCTCGATCGCCCGGCGGCGGTCGCTCATCAGCACCATCCCATGCCGCGCGAGCTGGGCATCCCAGCCGGCGAGCGAGGCGACACCGGCGGCACCCTTGCGAATCCGCGCGATCAGCGCGTTTCGCTGAGCCAGCGCCTGTCCATAAAGACGGCGGGTCGACGCACGGGCGGGCCACAGTGCGGCTGACGAACTGGTCGAGGTGGGCACGACGCAGCGCGGGGGCGCCCTTGATCAGCTCGAGCCTGTCGGGCAGGAACACGCTGATCAGCGGCCGGATGGTCACATCGAGCAGGCGCTCGACGCTCGCGCCGTCCGCCCGCATGACCTTCGGCTGACCGGACGAGAAGCCGACGGTGAGCTCGTGTAGCCCGTCCTCGGCCTGGCAGGTGAGCACGGTGCGGGTGGTGCCGGCACCGAAGCGGATCATCTCTCGCTCGTTGCTCGTCCGGCAGGAGCGCCCGGTACAGGCGAAGTAGAGGCCCTCCAGCAGGTTGGTCTTGCCGGCGCCGTTCGAACCGGTCACCACGGTCAGGCCCTCACCCAGCTCGACGTTGGCCTCGTGGTAGCCGCGGAAGTCGCGCAAGCTGAGCGTCAGCACCTGCACATCGCACACCTACACGTTCAGCCGGATCGGCATGATCAGATAGCGGAAGCGGCTCTCGTCTCCGGACTCGATCAACCCGGGCCGGAGTGGGCTGATCAGCTTCACGACCACATCTCCCTCCTCGATCGCCTCGAGGCCCGCACGCAGGAAGTCGGGGTTGAAGCCGATCTCGAGCGGGTCTCCCTGGAAGGACACCGGCAGCGACTCGAGCGCCTCGCCGATGTCCGGCGTCTGGGCGGAGATCGTCAGCTCGCCGGGCTGGAAGGAAAGGCGCAGCGGCGCGTTCTTCTGGGCCAGCAGGCTGATCCGGCGCACCACATCGGTCAGTTCGGACCCGGCGAGGCGCAGCTCGTGGTCGAACGTCTCGGGCAGGAGCTGCCGGTAGTTGGGGAACTGACCGTCGATCAGTCGGGAGGACAGGATGATCCCGCCGAGTTCGAACAAGATCTGGTTCTGGCGCACGCTGATGCGAAGCTGCTCGTCCTCCACGTGTCCGGCCACGCGGGCGAGCTCCTGGAGAGCCCGCGCCGGCACGTTCACCTCGAAGCCGGACGGGAGCGGCGACTCGAGCGCGGTCTCCTTGACGCTGAGTCGATAGGAGTCGGTGGCGACCATCCGCAGCTCGCGGTCGGAGGCCGAAACGAGGATCCCGGTGAGCACCGGCCGCGTCTCGTCGCGCGAGGCCGAGTTCGCCACCTTGAGCGCGGTCGAGACGAACGCCTGCATCGGGGAGCGATACCGCGGAGTCCGGCTCCGGCTCCGGGAACGGCGGGAAGTCCTCGGCCCGCAGCGTCCGAATGTGGAAGGTGGCGTTTCCGGAGACGAGCTCGACGTCCTGCTCCGCCGCCCGCAGCTCGAGTGAAACCTCCGCGGAGGGCAGGAGGCGCACGACGTCGAGCAGGAGACGGGCTGGCAGGACGACCGACGCCCTCGCGAATCACCTCGGCCTCCACCGGCACCCGAAGGCTGACGTCCATGTCGGTTGCCCGCAGCTCGCACCCACCGGACTGGGCGGCTAGCTGGACTCCCGAAAGCGCCTGGATTGCACTACGCGTCGAGGCCACTCGGCTCACGGTCTGAAGTTGGCGGAGCAGAGCCTCGCGCTCCAAGGAGATCTTCACGATGAATACCTCAGATGGGATTTAGAAGTCATAGGGGTGGGCGGGATGTGGAAAACCGCTCGATTGGCCGCAGCGAGCGGGAAAGTTGGCGTGTGAGGAGAACAGGCAAGTCTGTCAACCAGCACGGTCGTTACGGCTGCCGGACAGTGATTCGCGGACGGAGTCGAGGTCGTCAACAGCCTGTTGATCGTTGCCTACACGTTCTTCCACGCGCTTGCACGCATGGAGGACGGTCGCATGGTTGCGCCCCCCGAACGCTTCGCCGATCGCCTGGAGAGACGTGCCGGTCAGCTCGCGGGCCAGGTGAATGGCGAGGTGGCGGGGCCAGCTGAGCCTTGCGGCTCGGCTGGCGGACCTGAGGTCGGACACGGTCACCCCGAACTGCGTGGCCACCACCTCCTGAATCTCGGCGATCGAGAGCGGGGCACGCTCCTGGCGGGGGTGGATCTCGTCGAGCACGGTCTCGGCCAGGCGCGCGTCGATCGGGAGGCTGGGTCAGGGAGTGATAGGCGACCACTCGGATCAGCGCTCCCTCGAGTGCGCGGACGTTGTCGGTCACCCGCTCGGCGATCAACTCGAGCACGGTCTCGTCCTCGATCTCGATGTGGTCGAGCTTTGCTCGCTTGCGCAGGATCGCCACGCGGGTGGCGAAGTCGGGCGGGCGGATGACCGCGACGAGGCCGGATTCGAAGCGGTCCCTCAGTCGCTCCTCGACCGATACGAGCTGGCGCGGTAGGCGGTCGCAGGTGAGCACGAGCTGCCGCCCGGTCTCGTAGACCGCGTTGAAGGTGTGGAAGAACTCCTCTTCGGTCTTGGCCTTGCTGGCTAGGAACTGCACGTCGTCGATCAGCAGCACGTCGGCGTCCCGGTAGGCCCGTTTGAAGCGGTCCAACGAGCGCGAGCCGAGCGCGTGGATGAACTGGTTGGTGAACGACTCGACGGTCGTGTAGCGCACCCGGGCGCCGCCGCCGAAGGCCCGCACGTAGTTGCCGATCGCGTGCAGGAGATGCGTCTTGCCCAGGCCGGGCGGGGCGTGGAGGAATAGCGGGTTGTACGCCTGGCCGGGCAGCTCGGCAACGGCCAGTGACGCGGCGTGGGCCAGGCGATTGCCGTCGCCGATGATGAACTGCTCGAAGCTGTAGCGGGGGTTGAGGGCGCCCGCGTCGAGGTTGAGGGCCTCCGGCGGGCCGGAAGTCTGGCCTGGCCGCTCGACACCGTGGCTCGAGAGTTCGACCTGGATGTCGTTGCCCAGCACCTTTCTGGCGCAGTTCTCGAGGACGCGACCGAAGCGCTTGGAGAGCCACGACTGCGTGGCCGACGGCGCGTCGATAAGGAGCGTGCCGTCGCGGATGGTCACCAGCTCGAGGGGCTCGAGCCAGATCTCGTAGGTCGACTCGCCGACCGTTCGCCGGAGCTCCGCGCGGAGCTCGCGCCAGGTAGCGGTGGGCTCGAGGTGCGCGGACAGCGACAAGCAACCCCTTGCGGGACGAGACGAGACGATTGGCGAGGAGGGCCACCACGGCGCCCAGGGCGGCGAATATACCAGCGGCGCGAGGCCGTGATTTCGGCTCCCGGGAGCCTTGACGCAAAGCGCGGGAAAAAGCGGGGGTGGCGTGGTTCCAGGCTCGATGGGGCCGCTCCCGGGCCGTCCTGGCCGCCGCTGACAGCGAGCCGGATCTGCCGGAATCCGCCGCGCGTATACTGGCTGCAATCCCTGACCCGGGGTCGTGAGCCATGAAACGCACCTATCAGCCGAAGAAGCGTAAGCGCGCCCGTACGCACGGCTTTCGCGCCCGCATGCAAACCCGCGCCGGGCGGCTCACGCTCAAGCGCCGGCGCGCCAAGGGTCGCAAGCGCCTGACGGTGTGATGGTGGGCGTGCCGGGCGCTCGTCCGCGGTCCGGGCGGATGCGGCTGTCGCGTAGCGCCGACTTCGATCGCGTGTTCCGCCAAGGGCGCTCGCACGCCGGCCGCGAGCTTGTGCTGTACGTGTTCCCGCGCGGCGAGGACGAGCGGCCCAGGCTGGGGCTGTCGGTGTCTCGGAAGGTCGGCGGCGCTGTCCAGCGCAACCGGGTGAAGCGCCTGCTCCGTGAGGCTTTCGACCTGGAAGGCGGCCGTCTCCCGGCCGGGACCGACGTGGTGGTGGTGGCTCGCCACGAGGCAAACGCTCTAGCTGAGCGTGAGGGTCTCGGCGGGATCCGGCGGGCGCTGGGTCAGTTGCTCGAACGCGTGGCAGACGCGCAGGCTCATCTAGGCGGTGCCCGCCATCCTGGGGGCGAGCACGGCGGCGGTCCGGCGGGCGAGAGCGCCGGCGAGCCCGAGGGCGAGGGATCGTGATCGCGCGGTCGCTCGGACGGCGGCTATGAGCCTGCTGCGGTCAGTGGCGATCCTTCCGATCCGCCTGTACCAGCGCCTACTCTCGCCCCTAGTCGGGCAGCGCTGCAAGTACTACCCGTCGTGCTCGGAATATGCCGCGCAGGCGATACGAAGATTCGGCATACTCAAAGGGCTTGTCCTGGCCGGCTGGCGGCTGCTCAGGTGCAACCCCTGGAGTCACGGGGGATTTGACCCCCTCGAGGACCAGCGACTGTTCAAGCCCCGGGCTCCGGCTCCCAGCGCCTGACCATGTTCGTCGTCACCGCCAACATCTTCCAGCCGCTGATCGACATCTTCGAGGCGGTCCTCAAGTTCTTCCACAACCACGTGGGGATCTCGTGGGGCTTCTCGATCGTGCTGCTGACCGTCGTGATGCGCGCGATTCTCGTGCCGCTCACCGTCAAGCAGTTCCATTCCATGCAGAAGATGCAGCAGATGCAGCCGCAGATGAAGGCCATTCAGGCCAAGTACAAGGACGACAAGCAGCGCCAGCAGCAGGAGATGATGAAGTTCTACAAGGAGAACGAGATCAACCCGCTGGGGTCGTGCCTGCCGCTGGTCGCCCAGTTGCCCGTGTTCATCTCGCTCTTCTACATGCTCCGCCAGGACCTGCGCAAGAACATCTGCCCCGACATCCAGCACGCCTACCAGGTCAAGTACGCGGCGGCGCATCACATCCCGCTCGCGCAGGCGGCTGGGCACACGACGCCCTGCGGCCCTCACGGCGGCGCCGGCTTCCTGTTCATTCCGGACCTGACCGACAAGGCGACCGGCGTCGTGCTGGTCGTCCTGCTGCTGCTTTATGTCGGCTCACAGCTCGCCTCGAGCCTGATGATGTCGAGCCCGATGATGGACAAGACTCAGCGGCAGCTGATGCTGCGTGCTGCCGCTGTTCTTCGTGGTCATCGTGATCAATTTCCCGGCGGGCCTGCTGGTCTACTGGATCACCACCAACCTGTGGACGATGGGTCAGCAGTACACCGTGAGGCGGATGATCGGACCTCCCACGCCACCCGTCGGCGGACCCGACGACGGTGGGGGTGGCGCCTCCGGGGGAGGTGGTCGCAGCGACTCGGACGGCGGCGGGCCGCCCGACAACGGCGGCCCGAATGGGTCCGGCGGCGGCCTGGGCGGTTTGCTGCGCGGCAGGTTGAAGCCGGAACCAGAGCCGGCCGGAGTCGGTGCCGGGTCGCGGACGAGAAAGCCCGCTGGCCCGCCACCGCCGCCACCTCGCAAGAAGAAGAAGCGCTCCGGACGTAGGAGATAGTCGATGGCCACCGAGATCGACGTCGCCGGTTCACGCGTGCACGAGCTGCTCGAGCGCATCGTCGAGGCCGTGGGTGTCGACGCCACCGTCCACGTCGAAGAGGACGCGGACGAGGTCCGAGCCCAGCTCGAGGGCGACGACCTTGGCCTACTGATCGGCCGTCACGGCCAGATGATCGACGCGATACAGCACATCGCCTACCGGGTCGCGGGTCGCGGCACCGCGACCCGCAAGCGGGTGGTGGTCGATGCCGCCGGCTATCGCGAGCGCCGCGCGGTGGCGCTCCGGGCGGCCGGCGACCAAGCCGCCGAGGCCGCCATCCACGATCGCCGCCCGGTCCGGCTCGAGGCGATGACCGCCCTCGAGCGCAAGGTCGTGCACGAGCACCTCAAGGGACGCCACGACGTCGAGACGTACAGCGAGGGCGAGGAGCCCGAGCGGCGGCTCGTCGTGACGCCGCTCGTGCACTGAGGCACCGGCGGCAGTCACCCTCCGTCCGCGCAACGCCACCGCCCGGGCGGTCGGGGTTCGGCGAAAGGGGCCAGTAGAGGAATTGTGTGGCGTTTTGGCGGCGACTGGACGGGCCTGACGCCACCCCCTCGCCCTCATGTACCACCAGTACGATCGTGGCGAGGGGGCGGCGTCAGCCACGCCCAGCCACTCGCCGATTCCACCACCTCATTCTCCTATGCACCCTAAGCGCATCCCCACCTCGCCCGTTTCACGTTCCTTTCCGCGGTGAAACAACCGACGGGGCCTGTAGAACATTCAGCATGACGGAGCTGTCGGACTTCGAGCACGGCCTGCTGGTCGGACTGATGATCGGCGAGGCGTCGTTCGGCGGCGACGGCAAGCAGCCGCAGGTCACGGTGCGGCTGCATGTTCGCCACGAGGCGCTGTTCTCGTGGCTGATGGAGCGCTTTCCCGAGACCCGGCTTTACGGGCCCTACCACCACGGCGGGCGGTCGTATTACCAGTGGATGGCGCGCGGCACGGCGTTGGTCAGGGATGTACTGCCACTGTTGGAGGGCAAGATCGATTCCGGGATCGACGGGCATGCGGCGGAGCGGTTCGAGGCGATGTGTTCCCGGTACGCCGGGTACATCGCTCGTGAGCGCGCCCGCCTGGAGGCCCTCGGTTAGGTGGATGCCGCGGGACCGCGAATCAGGACGTCCGCGGTCGGCCGGCTCGGGGTCGATGCGGCTCGATGCGGCCCTCGCCGCGCTGGCGGACCGGTACGAGCTGTCGTCCGATGCGGCGGCACGCCTGCGTGAGCTCCATCGGCTGCTTATGGATGACCCGCTGGCGCCCACTGCAGTGCGAGACCCGCGGAAGGTGATCGACGACCACCTGGCCGACTCGCTGATCGCGCTCGAGCTCGGCCAGGTGCGTGCCGCCAGCGCATTGGCCGACCTCGGGAGCGGCGCCGGCGTTCCCGGCCTGCCACTCGCCATCGCCCTACCGCACGCCGATGTCGTCCTGGTGGAGAGCGCCGCGCGCAAGTGCGCGTTCCTGGAGCGGGCGGTGGCGTCGTGCGGGGTCGCGAACGTCCGGGTCGTCCACGCGCGTGCGGAAGCGTGGCTAGCGGGCCTCGCCGCGTTTGACGTCGTGACGGCCCGCGCGTTGGCGCCGCTCGAGGTGGTCGTCGAATACTCCGCCCCGCTGCTCGTCCTCGGCGGGACGCTCGTCGCCTGGCGGGGGCGGCGCGATCCGGAGGCGGAGGACGTGGCAGCCCGAGCCGCGGGCGAGGTCGGACTCGAGCCGCTCGACATTGTCCCGGTGCAGCCATATCCGACGGCGCAGAACAGGAATCTCCACCTCATGTCGAAGGTTATGCAGACGCCGGCGGGCTTCCCGCGGCGCCCTGGTATGGCGGTGAAGCGCCCCCTAGCCGGCCGGTGATGGTCCGGTGCGCGCTCGATCGCGCACGACGGCGACCGGGATCTGACCGGCCCCGGCGCTAGCGTCAGGGCCGCATGGGCACCGTATACGCGATCGCCAACCAGAAGGGCGGTGTCGGCAAGACGACAACCGCGGTGAACCTCGCCGCCTGCATCGCTGAAGCCGGATACGAGGCGCTGCTCATCGACATCGATCCCCAGGCCAACGCGACGATCGGGCTCGGTATCGAAAAGGGTCAGACCGACACCATCTACGACGTGCTGTGCGGCTCGGCTCGAATCGAGGATGTGGTCCGGCCCACCGGGATCGAGCGCCTCTCGATTGTCGCGGCGGGTCCCGACCTGGCCGGGGCAAACGTCGAGCTGCCCCGGATCCCCGGCTCGGAGACGCGCCTGCGAATGGCGCTGGCCGAGGTACGCGAACGCTATGCGTTCACTCTGCTCGACTGTCCGCCCTCGCTCGGGCCGCTCACCGTCAACGCCCTGGTGGCAGCCGATCGGGTGATCGTCCCGGTCCAGGCCGAGTACTTCGCGCTCGAAGGACTGGCCGGCCTGCTCGACACGCTGTCGCTCGTACAACGCGAGCTCAATCCACGGCTTACTGTGGCGGGGATGCTGCTCACGATGCACGACGGACGCACCCGCCTGGCCCAGGACGTCGAGCGCGAGGTGCGCCGGCACTTTCCCGAACTGGTGTTCGACACAGTGATACCGCGCAACGTCCGCGTCGGAGAAGCGCCGAGCTTCGGCAAGCCGGTCATCCATCACGATCCGCACTGCGCAGGCGCCGACGCGTATTTCGAGCTCGCGAAGGAGGTGGCCGCCCGTGGCTGATCGACCGAAGGGGATGGGCCGCGGCCTGGCCGCCATCCTGTCCGTGGCGCCGCGGGACGAGCTCCAGGAGCTCCGCCCCCTTCCGATCGACATGATCGACCCGAGCCCGAACCAGCCCCGGCGCGACTTCGACGAGGATTCGCTCGTGGCTCTGGCCGGCTCGATCAAGTCTCGCGGCGTGCTCCAGCCCGTGCTGGTGCGGCCCCTTCCGAGCGGCCGCTACGAGCTGATCGCCGGTGAGCGCCGCTGGCGTGCCTCGCGGCTGGCCGAGCTCGAATCCATACCCGCCATCGTGCGCCGCCACGACGACGCGGCCTCGCTCGAGGTGGCGCTGATCGAGAACATGGCCCGGGAGGACCTGAACCCGGTCGAGGAGGCGCGCGCCTGCGCCGCGCTCGTCGAGGAGCTCGGGCTGACCCGCGAGGAGGTCGGCCTCCGCGTCGGTCGCAGCCGCGTCGCCGTCTCGAACCTGATCCGCCTGCTCGACCTTCCCGACGAGGCCCTCGAGCTGATCGAACGCGGCGCTCTCACCGAGGGCCACGGTCGCGCCTTGCTGCTCGCCGAGGACCACGCCGTCCGCCGCGCCATGGCCCGCGACGCCGCACGCAACCGCTGGTCGGTCCGCGAGCTCGAGTCCCGCGCCCGCGAGGCGGCGGCACCGTCGGCCCGCCGCGGGCGCACCCGCTCCAATCCGGCTCTCCACCCCGACCAGGCCGCCGCCGTCGAGCTAATCGGCGACGCCCTCGGGGCCGCCCTCGGGCGCGAGGTCGATGTCGCCCCCGCCAAGGCGGCCGGCTACCGCGTGCAGATCAGCTTCGAGTCGCTCGACGATGCACTCGACGTCGCCCGCCGCCTCCGCGTCCGCGCGGTGGCGGGCTGAGCAGACCTAGGCGATTCCGCAGATTCGCAACCTCCTGGTCGCAGATCGCGCCGCGAGCGGCCCATCGCCGCTCGCGGACACCGGGGTAGAATCTGCCCCCGCCGGGCGATTAGCTCAGTCGGTTAGAGCGCTTCTCTGATAAGGAAGAGGTCCCAGGTTCGAGTCCTGGATCGCCCACTTCCGGGAAATCCCTGCATAGCCAGGGTTTCCGGGGAGGCGGGCAGGGGGTCGACACGGACCGTCCGGGCAGGAAATGGGGCCACGGTGGGGCCACCAGCTCCGGGTCACCGCCGCGAAGCGCTCCCAGCGAGGCGGTTTCGCGCGTGAGCGACCGCCCTCTCGTCGCGCTCCCTGAGGACGAGAAGATCGTCCTCACGGTCCTGCGCGGACGCGGTCGCGCGGGGCGCGCAGCCGCTCACCGTCCGCGAGGTCCAGCGCCTGACGTGGTGGCCGACGCGGACCGGCGGCGGCCGGGAGCTCGGCCGCCAGCGTGTCAGCCGCGCGCTGCGCTCGCTGGCCGAACGTGGGCTGGCCATCCGTACCCGCCCCGACGTCTACCGCTACCGCCTCGACAAGGCGGCCTGGCTTGCGTGGGGCGGCAGCGAGATCAGACGCCAAGGAGCCGGATGGTGACCGGCGCCGACCAGCTGGTGCGCTCGCGCGTGCAGGACCTCGCGGTGTCCTCATCGGACCCCCGCGGTGTCGTGCAGGCGCGAGAAACCTCCGATCAGAGGGAGCGGCCGGTGTAGAAGCCCGTCCGCTCCAGCGACCTGATCCGCTGACCGGAGTTGGCGCTCTGGTCAGCGGTGCCGGTCGGCCCTCGATAGCGGCCTCGGAGCCGCGTCACCAGCCACTTCGAAAACGCACTCCCGAAGTGGCTGGAGCTTACCAGCCGGTCGGACGGATGCCCAGGCGCCGTCCCGACGTCCTGCTGCCTTCGGGCGCCCCTGCCGGCGCTCATCTGCCCGTGCCGACTGCCACCGCGAGCCTCGCGGACAGCGGCGCTGGCGGTGACAGGCGTCACCGAGACAGCACCAACCCGGCCGGCGAGATCTGAACGGCGCCCACCGCGTCGGCTGCGGCCTGCGGGAGATCACGCCCAAGCCACCGGAGCCGACCGTCGAGGACATCCTCTGCCGGGTTCTCATGCGCCGCCAGGAACGCGGCTGCGTGCTCGAGTTCCACGCTGGGATCGAGGCCTCCGCCGTCGCGTTCCTCGGTCTGCTGTGGCGCAAGGCGCACCAGTGGTACGGGGTGACCGGCACCTACGCGACGACCTACACCGAGCTCGCCCTCGGGCTCGGCAAGGTCTTGCCGAACTGGCCAGCGCCGCCCCACCGCCACGAGTTCGACACGCCACCAGGCCTACCGCCTCGCGGCGAACGAATACGCCCGAACTCACCAGAGCAGCATCTACCGCTGGCTACGGGACTTCGCGGCGACCGGGCTGTTCAGCTTCGAGAGCCAGAACGACCGACGTGGACGGCGCTACCGCATCAAGATCACCCTTCACCCATGCCCGGCCATCCCCGACGACGTGCGGGCCAAGGTTCGAGCGCGAGAGGCCCACTGGCCGCGCCTGGAGGCGCGCAGGCGGGCCCGTGGCCGCAAGCGGGATCTATCCGCCATTCGACAGAACGCTCGCCTCAGCGAGGCGGAGAAGCGGCCGGCGGCATCGAGCACCGCCGCCGGCAACGGGCCGACCAACAGGTCCACCAGGTCCAAGCGCAGGCCGCCGAACGGCAGCTTGGGGGATTTGGAAGAGCCCCTGGGGCTGAGACTAACGTCTCAGCTCACCAGAGACGTCACGTAGCTCCGGAACCGTCTGATAGAGGACACGCGCGAGCCCGTCGGTTGTGGAAAACCCGACGGCGAGGGCGCCGAGCAGCCGGAAACGACGCGCAAAGAAGGGGCAGGCGGAGGGGGTGTGGCCCCAGCGCGCCTGGCGGGTCTCCAAGCGCTGCTCGGACGCCGTTGGATCGGGCGAGACACCTCGACCCCCGACGGGCTGCGGTGGCAGGTCTACGACGAGGTCCTCGCCGACCGCCCCCGCCAGACCGCCAGCGATCACGCGCGCTTCGTTCCCCAACTCCGACGCGAAACCGCTGCGCTGCTGCGCTGGAACGATGACGAGCTGCCGGATGTCCGACGGTTCGCGCGGCCGTTCGTCGCGCTCACCTACGGCGACGCGACCCTCGCGGTGCTCCCAAAGGCCTTTCGGCTCGGGTTCGTGTCTCAGCAGCGCGACAACGCGGCGCTGGCGGGAGCCTGTGCCGCCTACCGCCGAGCACGTGCCGGCGATGCACTGCCAGCCGGCTTCCCGGTCAACCCAGTGGCCGGCTTCACCTACTGGCTGATCCACCACGCCCGCCGACAGGAGGGACCAAGCCACGGTCTCGCCGCCGAGCTGCGGCGCTTCGATGCCTTCGCTCGCGCGGCCTGCCGGTACGAGAAGGCCAGCCACCCGGACTATCTCAGCCGCGGCGCCGAGAAGGCTGCGCGCCGCCAGGTCATCGCCCAGCTCGCTGAGACAGTGAATCGCCGGCTTGGGTTTCGGCGCGACGCCGGCGCGGCCCTCCGCGCCGCGCAGCAGCTCCTCGCCTCCGACTACGCGCCGCACCAGGCCGCCGGCCGGCGGCTCCTGGCCGCCGAGGAACGTCGCGACCGGCTCGCCGAACGCGATCAACGGTTCCTACGTCGTCAGCACCCCGGCAGCTCCGACAGCACCTACCTGGCCGCCTGTCGCTACGCCGAACAGTGGAAGCTCCCGGACCCCGATGCGCGTCGGCGAGAGCGCGCCGCCGCAGGCGCGATCGAAACCGTCAGGCGGGAACAAGCGCGTGCAACCGGCCTGCCACGGTCGACAGGCGTGCT
>CAVUPW010000015.1:0-4498 GCA_963743345.1 uncultured Solirubrobacterales bacterium | reverse complement strand
CGGATCGTGCCCGGCTGACGTCCAGGCAGCTCCGCCGCACCTCGCCGGGCCGGGGCGGCGCGAACTCGGGCTCGACCGCGCCGCCGAAATCGCCCACCTGGGCCAGCGTCTCGAGCACGTCGATGACCGGGATCTCGCGGCCCGTGCCGATGTTCACCGGTCCGGTGACCTCGGCGTCGTCGTCGGCCGCGATCAGGTTCGCCCGCGCCACGTCGCTCACCTCGACCCAGTCGCGCGTCTGGCGCCCGTCCCCGAACACGGTCGGTCGGCGCCCGTCGACCAGCCGCCCGCAGAAGATCGCCACCACGCCCGCCTCGCCGTGCACGTCCTGGCGCGGGCCGTAGACGTTGCCGTAGCGCAGCGACACGGTGGGCAGGCCGTGCAGCCGGGTGTACAGCTCGCAGTAACCCTCGGCGGCGTACTTGCCCTGTCCGTAGGGCGCCAGCGGCCGGATCGGATGGTCCTCGGGGGTTGGGATCACAGAAGCGTCGCCGTACAGCCCGCCACCGGTCGACGTGTTGACCACCCGCCGCGCGCCGGCCGTACGCGCCGCTTCCAGCACCTTGATCGTTCCCAGCACGTTCGCGTCGGCGTCGTGGGCCGGATCCTCGACCGACCGGCGCACGTCGATCTGGGCGGCCAGGTGGAACACCACCTCGGGTCGCGCGGCAGCGAAGATCGATGCCAGCGCGCCAGCGTCGCGCACGTCGGCGACGTGCAGCTCGGCTCCCCGTTGCAACGAATCGTGCAGGTTCTCGCGTCGGCCGCTCGACAAGTTGTCGACCACCGTCACGCGATCGCCGCGGGCGACCAGGGCGTCGACCACGTGCGAGCCGATGAAGCCGGCGCCACCGGTGACCAGGCAATTCATGCGACGCGCGAGCTTAGAGAAGTCCGAAAACTAGAGAAGTCCCTGAACGTGGCGGGCCCGCACCGCGAAGGCGGCACGGGCCCGACCGAAGGACGACCCTGGTAGGGCTGGGGGCCGTCCGAAGACCCGCGAGAAAGGGGGCGATGCTCGCGGGCCCGTTCGACTTCCTTGTCATTGCCTAGCATAGCGCCGTAGGGACTGGCCTCGTCAAGCATCTTGGACATAATTGGACGTGCCCACGCGCCACCGAGGTGCAAGCAACTGCGCAACCTCGGCCGCTGAAACACGTTACAGCTGTGGAGGTTTGCAGCCGTCGCCCCGTTTGATCCCGGTTTCCCGCGGCTGGCAGAAGCACCCGTGATGCGCCCGGAAAGCCCCGTTCAGTCATACGCCAGCCCGATCTCGTCGCCGCCGACGGTCGATGTCGTGGGCGTCCCGCTGGCCGTGATCGACTACGAGCGGACGCTGCGCTGGATCGACGCGATGGTGGCCGAGCGCGGGCGCGGGTACGTCTGCGTCTGCAACGTTCATACCGTGATGGCCTCCGAGGAGGACCGGGAGCTCCACGCCGCGCTGATGGGCTCCTCCTTGAACGTGCCCGACGGACAGCCGCTCGTCTGGGCGATGAACGCGCTGGGACAGTCGTTGCGCGATCGCGTCTATGGCCCTGAGCTGATGGCCCGCGCCTGCGCCCACGCCGCCGGCACCGGCCAGCGCTTCTACCTGTATGGCGGTCGCGACCAGGGGTCGCTGATGCACCTCGGCATGAGCCTGCGCCGGCGCTACCCGGGGATCAACATCGTGGGAGGCTACGCGCCCCCCTTCCGCCGCCTCACCGACGAGGAGCGGGCCGCGGTGGCCGAGGACATCAACGAGTCCGAGGCCGATGTTGTGTGGGTGGGCATCGGGGTGCCCAAACAGGAGAAGTGGATGGCCGCCCTGCGCCCGTACCTGGACGCGCCCGTGCTCGTTGGGGTGGGTGCCGCGTTCGACTTCCTGGCCGGCCTGGTGCCCCAGGCGCCACCGATGCTCCAGAAAGCGGGGCTCGAATGGGCCTACCGGCTCGGCCAGGAGCCGCGCCGGCTGTGGCGGCGCTACTTGCGCTACAACCCCCGTTTCGTTGTCGCCTTCGCGCGCCAGCTCGTGGCCCACCGAAGCGCCGGCGAGAAGTCCAGACTCCCCTACCGCTAGAGCGAACACGACGAACCAACCGTCACGCGGCGAGCGGGCCAAGCTGCCGAGGCTGCCCGGTCGCGACCTGAAGGAGCTGCTCGCCGACGCCGTGCCCGGCGATCACGCCCGGCAGACCCTCGCCGACCGCTACGCCGAGCGCGAGATCGGCCGCCCGGACACCGGACCCTGGCGGGTGCTCGACCTCGGGTGCGGCGCCGGCGGCTCCGTCGACGTGTTCCGCGCCCGCGACCCGGCCGTCCAGTGGGTCGGGCTCGACGTCCCCGGCTCGCCCGAGGCCCGTGAACGCACCCGCCGGGATGCCCGCTTCGAGACCTTCGACGGCATCTCTATGCCGTTTGAGGACGGCAGCTTCGATCTCGTCTACTGCAAGCAGGTGCTCGAGCACGTCCGCCGCCCCGAGCCGCTGCTGGCCGAGGTTCAGCGCGTGCTGAGCCCGGGCGCATGGTTCGCCGGCTCGACCTCGCAGCTCGAGCCCTACCACTCGCTGAGCCTGTGGAACTACACGCCCATAGGGTTCGTCGGCCTCCTGGAGCACGTGAACCTCCGGCCGGTCGAACTGCGCCCGGGCATCGACGGGCTCACGCTGATCGCCTGGCGCCTGGCCGGCGGCCACCGCTGCTTTCACCGCTGGTGGGGCCGAGAATCGCCGCTGAACCAGGTCCTGAACGGCTGTGGACGCGTCCTCAAGGCGGACGCCCGCACGCTCAACGCCACCAAGCTGCTGTTCTGCGGCCAGTTCGCGTTCCTGGCCCAGCGCGAGGCGCAAGCCGCATGACGATCTCCGAACCCGATACGCGTTGCGCGCCGCACGATCCCGACAACCTGCTCGATCGCCTCAGCCGGGAGTCGACTCTAGAGGCCCACTACCGCCACCTGATCGAGCGCGAGCGACAGCTGCTGGGCAAGCACCTCGGGATCACCCGCGGCGACGTTCTGTCGGTCGGATCGGGCTGGCACCCCGGCCGTCATCTGTTCCCCGCCCCTGCCTTCCGGCTCACAGCGGTCGATTCCGATCCCGAGCGAGTCGCCGGTGTCGAGCGACTCGACCGCGCCGACGAAGCGCGTCTGGGCTACGCCGGCCGTCTCGACTTCCAGCCCGCCTCCTTCGACGTCTTGCTCTACCGGCTGGTGCTGCACCACATCGCATATCAGGGCCCGCTCGAGCCCTGCTTCGCCGAAGCCTCCCGTCTCCTCAAGCCGGGTGGCGCGATGATCGCGATCGAGCCGGGCCTATGGCATCCGGTCGGACTCGGTTTGGCCGTGGCCAACCGGGTCGGCCTGGCCACGGCGGTCCACGGCACGCCCGACGACATCCCGCTCTCGCCGCGCTGGTTGTGCGCCTACGCACGTGCCGTCGGACTGAAGCCCGAGCTACATGCGGTCACCTACACCTGGCGGCGCCTCCCGCCCGCCCTGCACGGGACGCTCGCGCCGCTCGACGCGCTCGGTTCGCGGCCCCGGGCGGCGCCGTTCGGCCACACCCTGATGATGATCGCCCGGAGGGGCGGTTGAACCGCGGGGGCGTCGTCGTCTGCATTCTCGGCGCCGGCACCGACGGCGAGCTCCGCGCTCGCACGCCGCCCGCCGTGCCGATCGCCGAGGTCGACTCCGAGACGGACGCCTTCGCAAAGACCGCGCCCGCCGACGTGATCCTGGTCCGGCCCGGCTGCCGGGTCGCCGCGGGATGGATCGACGGACTGCGCGCTGCCGCCGGCGCGAGCAGCACGACCGCCACCGCCACCGCCCTCACCCAGCACGACGTCGGTGGCGCACCCGAGCCTTTCGAGGATGCCGCGGCCAGCATCCGCGCCGGCTCGCTTTGCCTTCGCCCGCGGATCGAGGCGCCGGGCGATGCCTGCGTCTACGTGCGACGCAGCGCGATCGAGCTCGTCGGCACCGACGGTGCGGACTTCGCCGCCCGCTGCGTCGAGCGGGGACTGGCGCACGTGCTGGCCGACGACGTGCTGGTCTTCGACCCCCGTCCGGCACGATCCCGGACGGATCCGCCGACCCCGCCAGCGGCCCGCGCGGTAGGTACCGCGCGGCGCGCGGCCCGCGGCCTGGCGGTGACCATCGACGCGCGCATCCTGGAGGGCCCGACCACCGGCACCCACGTGCACGTGCTCGAGCTGATCGCCGGCCTCGCCCGCACCGAGCAGGTCCGGCTGACCGCCATCGTTCCCGACCGGCCGGCCGATCACGCACTGGCGCGCCTGCGGACCCTGCCCGGCCTGGAGCTCGCCACCTACGGCGAGGCTCACGCCGGGGCCGACATCGTCCACCGCCCGTTCCAGCTCTCGAACGCCGGAGATCTCAGGTTCCTGGAGTCGCTGGCAGAGCGCCTGGTACTGACCCAGCAGGACCTGATCGCGTTCCACAACCCGGCCTACTTCCCGACCCGGCCGGCGTGGGACGACTACCGCCGGCTGACGC
>CAVUPW010000014.1:0-49770 GCA_963743345.1 uncultured Solirubrobacterales bacterium | reverse complement strand
TGGGCGGTCCGAGTCGCCCGGGCGCGGCGGCCCCCGGTGCGGGCGAGGGCGACGCCGGCCAGGCAGAGCGCGCCACCCGGGAGGACGAGGAGGGGCGGAACTTCGCCCAGGAACATCCAGCCGAACAGCAGCGCCAGCGGCGGCACGAGATAAGTTGTCGAGCCCATGCGACCGGCGGTCGTGCGCGCCAGCGCGTAGGCCCAGGTGACGAATCCGATCGCGGTCGGGGCCACCCCGAGGTAGATCGTCCAGACGATCGTCGAGGCGCTGGCTTGACGAGCTCCGTGGACGAGTGTTCCAGCGTAGGGCAGGCAGCTGATCGCGCCGATCGTGCAGGCCAGCCATGTGACGGTCAGCGGGGAGGCGTGGCGCAGCACCGGCTTCTGGGCCACCACGCCGCCGGCGTAGGCGAAGGCGGCCACCACGCACAGCACGGCGCCGAGGCTCTCGTGCACCCCGTGACGCGAGGTGGCCAGGCCGATGATCACAGCGCCGGCGAACGAGACCAGACAGCCGGCGAACAGTCTGGTCGGGAAGCCCTCGCGGAGGATGAGGCCGGCGAAGATCGCGATCAGGATCGGCCCGACGTTGACCAGCATGGCGGCGGTGCCGGCGTCGATCCGCGTCTCGGCGGCGTTCAGCGCGACGTTGTAGAGCCCGAACCAGAGGACGCCGCAGACCGCGATGCCCGGCAATTCGCGTCGGCTGGGCATCGGCTCGCGGCGCACCAGGACGAGCAGGCCAAGGGCGAGGCTGCCCACCATCAGGCGGCCGAGGGCCAGGGCGCCGGGCGAGAGCTCGCGGTCGGCGTAGCGGATGGCGACGAACGCCGAAGCCCACAGCGCCACCGTCAGCCCGACCGCGCAGGCGATCAGGGCGCGGCCGCGGGGCGCGCGCTCAACGGCTGTCGCGAGGACGCTCATCGAGGACGCTCATGGACCTAAACGGTACGCGGCGCGAACCCGTGAGATCCGGCGCGGGCATACTGGGGGAGTGGCCGAGCATTCCACGCCAGAAACGATCCGCACGCACCTCGACAGCTTCCGGCGGGCCGATCGGGCCGGCCTGCATGTGGATGAGGCGATCGAGCGCGGCCTCCGTGCCGGCTGGGTGCAGATCGGAGTGATCGCGAGCTGCCGCGGCTCGCGGCATGACGGGGCCGGCTCGCGACACTCTCCTTGCTCGGGGCGAGCTCCCCGCGCTGACCCGCGCCACGATCGATCCCTACGTCGACGCCACGCCAGGACCGGTCTACTACCAGCGGGTAGCGCACCCGGTCGGGCTGGAGGCCGAGCGGCTCCTCGGCGAGCTGGACGGCGGGCACGCGGTGCTCTTCTCCTCGGGGTCGGGCGCCACCGCTGCGCTGGTCCTGGCCTTGCTCGGCCCGGGCGCGACGGTGGCGGTGGCCGACGGCGGCTACTGGGGAACGGTCGCCCTGTTGGAGGGGGAGCTCGGCCGCTGGGGACTCGAGGTCGTCGCCTTCGACCAGACCGGCGAGCCGCCCAACGCCGATCTCGTGTGGCTCGAGCCGTGCGCAAACCCGATGATGAGCTTCCCCGACCTGGATACCGCCATCGGTCAGGCGCACGCCTCCGGCGCGCTCGTGGTCGTCGACAACACGGTCCTCAGCCCGGTGCTCCTGCGCCCGCTCGAGCACGGGGCGGACTTCGTGCTGCACAGCGCCACGAAGATCCTGGCCGGCCACCACGACGCGCTGATCGGGGTGGTCGTTTGTGCCCGCGCCGAGGATCACGCGCGGCTGCAAGCGTTCCGCGGCGCCTCCGGGATCGTCGCCGCGCCCGATCCCGCCTGGCTGATGCTGCGAGGGATGAAGACCCTGGCGCTTCGGGTGGAGCGGTGTTCGGCGAGTGCGCTCGAGCTGGCTCGCCGGCTGGCTGCACACCCAGCTGTCCACCACGTCCGCTATCCCGGGCTGGGCGATCCGGTCGCCGAGCGCTATGTCCATGCCTTCGGGCCGCTGCTCTCCTTCGATGTCGCCGACGCCGCCGCGGCCGCCCAAGTCGAGCGCTCCCTGACGCTGATCGAGAACGCCACCAGTCTCGGCGGTGTGGCCTCGACGCTCGAGGCCCGCGCCCGGTGGGAGCCGACCCGCGTGCCGCCCGGCCTGCTGCGCCTGAGCGCCGGGCTGGAGGAGGTCGAGGACCTCTGGGCGGACCTCGCTCACGCGCTCGACCGGCTACCAATGGGTAGGGTGGCGACAGCATGAGGATCGTCTACACGCTGACCGACGAGGCGCCGGCACTCGCCACCCACTCGCTGCTGCCGATCCTGCGAGCGTTCGCCGGGGCGGCCGAGATCGAGATCGAGGCCCGCGACATCTCGCTGGCGGGCCGGGTCCTGGCCCAGTTCCCAGACCGACTCGCCGAGGAGCAGCGCGTGGCCGACGCGCTGGCGGAGCTGGGCGAGCTGGCCCAGGAGCCCGAAGGGAACATCATCAAGTTGCCCAACATCAGCGCCTCGGTGCCCCAGCTCAAGGCCGCGATCGAGGAGCTTCAGGGCAAGGGCTACGAACTCCCGGACTACCCGGACGAGCCTTCAGACGATGAGCAGCGCGAGGTGCGCAACCGCTACGACAAGGTCAAGGGCAGCGCGGTCAACCCGGTCCTGCGCCAGGGAAACTCCGACCGGCGCGCGCCCGCCTCGGTCAAGCAGTACGCCCGCGAGCATCCCCATTCGATGGGCGAATGGTCCTCGGACTCGCGCTCGCACGTCTCGACGATGAGCGACGACGACTTCCGCGCGACAGAGCGCTCACACACGGTCGAGCGCGACGGCGTCGTCCGGATCGAGCACGTCGACGCAGACGGCGACGTGACAGTCCTCAAGGAGTCGACCGCCGTGCAACAGGGCGAGATCATCGACGCCGCGGTCATGCGGCGCGCCGCGCTGGAGGCCTTCCTGGCCGACCAGATCGCCGACGCCAAGCAGCGCGGGGTCCTGTTCTCGGTCCAACTGAAGACCACCATGATGCGCGTGTCCGACCCGATCATCTTCGGGCACGTCGTGCGCGCGTACTTCAAGGACGTGTTCGCGCAGCACGGCGACGCGCTGAAGTCAGCCGGTGTCAATCCCAACGACGGCCTGAGAGCGCTGCTCAAGGCGATCGAGTCCCTGTCCGACGACCAGCGCCAGGCTGTCCAGCAGGCAATAGACGCCGCCTACGAGAACGGGCCGTCCCTGGCCATGGTCGACGCGGACCGCGGAATCACCAACCTGCACGTCCCGAGCGACGTGATCATCGATGCCTCGATGCCGGCCGCCATCCGTACCTCTGGCCAGATGTGGAATCGCGATGGCGAGCAGCAGGACGCCAAGTTCGTGATCCCCGACCACTCCTACGCCGCGCTGTACGCGGAGGCGGTCGAGCACTGCCGCAAGCACGGCGCGTTCGACCCAGCCAGGATGGGCTCGACCTCGAACATCGGGCTGATGGCCCAGGCGGCGGAGGAATACGGATCCCATGACAAGACGTTCGAGATCGCGGAAACCGGGCATGTGCGGGTCGTCGGTATCGACGATGGCCAAACGCTGCTGGAGCATGCGGTTTCCGGTGGCGACATCTGGCGCATGTGCCAGACCAAGGACGCCCCGATCCAGGACTGGATCCGGTTGGCTGTCTCGCGCGCGCGGGAAACGGACACTCCGGCCGTGTTCTGGCTCGACGAGACTCGCGCCCACGATGCCGAGGTGCTGCGCAAGGTGAGGCCAGTGCTCGGGGATCTCGACACCGACGGCCTTCAGATTGAGATCCTGGAAGTGGCCGAGGCGGCCCGCTTCACGCTCGAGCGCGCGCGAGCCGACCAGGACACGATCTCGGTCACCGGCAACGTCCTGCGCGACTACCTGACCGACCTGTTCCCGATCCTCGAGCTGGGGACAAGCGCCAAGATGCTCTCGGTCGTGCCGTTGATGGCTGGTGGTGGCCTGTTCGAGACCGGCGCCGGCGGCTCGGCCCCCCGCCACGTGCAGCAGTTCCTCAAGGAGAACCACCTGCGCTGGGACTCGCTTGGGGAATTCCTGGCCCTCGGACCGTCGCTCGAGCTGCTGGCCGAGAAGGACGAGAGGCCGCGGGCGAAGCTGCTGGCTCACACCCTCGACCGCGCCATCGGCCGCGTGCTCGAGGAGGACCGCTCGCCCAAGCGCAAGGTGGGCGAGCTCGACAACCGCGGCAGCCACTTCTACCTCGCGCTGGACTGGGCCCGGGAGCTGGCCGAGCAGGACGACGATCCCGAGCTGGCCGAGCGTTTCGGTGCGCTGGCCGACCGACTGGCCCAGAGCGAGGAGCAGATCGTCGAGGAGCTGAGCGCGGTACAGGGCTCCGAGGTCGACATCGACGGCTACTACCGCCCCGACCCCGACAAGGTCGACGGCGGCGATGCGTCCGAGTCAGACGCTGAACGAAGCGCTCGACTCACTGTGACCGCGAGGTCAACATCCCTGACTGTCAAGACCTTGACAGTCAAGCGACTTGTCGGTACGCTGTCCGCCATGTCCACTACACCAACCACTGAACCTGCCGACCGTACGGCCGACCAGGTCCCGATCCCTGCCCTGC
The DNA here is from genome assembly GCA_963743345.1 of uncultured Solirubrobacterales bacterium. Taxonomy (GTDB): domain Bacteria; phylum Actinomycetota; class Thermoleophilia; order Solirubrobacterales; family Solirubrobacteraceae; genus Palsa-465. The sequence continues at coordinate 45,194 of CAVUPW010000014.1, read as the reverse complement.
TCCGGGCCTCTCGCGGTGCCTACGGCCAGGCAATCCAGCAGCAACTCGCGGCCCAGGGGTTCGACGATCTCCCGCGCAACGGCCCGTTCGTGCTGGGCGGGATCGTCAACCAGGGCGTGCCGGCGCGCGATCTCATCCCCCAGCTCGGCGTGAGCAAGCAGGCGGCCAGCCAGCTGATCGACACGCTGGTCATGCGGGGATACCTCGAGCGCGAGCTGGACGCCGACGACCGACGCCGGATGACGCTTCAGGTAACGGAGCGAGGCCGAGCGGCCGCTGGCGCGGTTCGTGCCGGCGTTCAATCAGTGGATGCCCAGCTCGCCGAGCTGATCTCCCCGACCGAGCTGAAGGGCCTGCGTGCCGGTTTGGTCGCGCTTTGCGACATCCGAGATCGGCTGGAGGGGGCTTAGAGCCTCATGCTCAGATCGCGGGCCGGCGGGGCCTCTCTACCAGGCCTGCGTGCACGCGCAGTGCGGGCAGCCGACCGACGTCGTGACCAGCGCCTCGAAGGCATAGCCGCATTGGCACGTGTACACGGCGCGGTCCTCGGACGGATCGCCGTGGCGCCGCTCGCGCGGAGCAGGGCCGCGCTCGGGAGCCGCGCCGGCGCGCTCGACGCCGTGCTCGCCGCGACCCTTCCGGCGCCACTTGACTCTGCGCCGCGTTCGCTTGCTCTTGATCAGCATGTCTAGTTGAGAACGTTCGTGGACGGGATTCGTTTCACGGTTAGACGCTCGTGGACGACATTCGTTTCTCGGTTTAGTCCCGAGCACGCGCCCCGCTAATGCGACGTTAATCGGCAGACCCCCCTTTCGGCGTTAGCGGTGGAGGGGCGGCCGGGCGGTGTGTGGGAGAATCACCTCAGGCATGGATCCCAGCCGCAAGCGCGTCATCCGGCTCACAGTCGCCCTCACCGCCGCCCTGCTGCTGGCGACGGCGCTCGTCTACGTGAGCTTCAGCGCCGGCAACAAGGAGGTCACCGCCTCCCAGCTGCTGACCACCGGCAAGGCCGGCCAGACCTATGAGCTGGCCGGAACGGTGCTGGACGGATCGGTCCGGCACCAGGGCACGACGCTGCTGTTTCGGATCCGCGACCCCAAGCTGAACGTGTCGGTTCCGGTGCGCTACACGGGGATCGTCCCCGACCCGTTCGCGGCCGGCCGAGCGGTGATGGTCGCGGTGCAGCGCGGCGACGGCCCGAGCTACGTCGGCCAGCAGAACTCGCTCACGACGAAGTGCCCGTCGAAGTACCAGGCGGCCGCGACGTCCGAGTAGGGGCCTGAGATGGCGGTCGTCGGTCGCGCGCTCTTGATCCTGGGCCTTGTGGTTGCCGTCTACGGCATCGGCGCCTCGCTGTTCGGCGCGCGGACGGGACGCCGCGAGTGGGTCGATTCCGGCCGCCGGGCCGTCTACGCGCTGGCCCTGCTGGCCACCGGTGCGTTCGCGATCCTCGAGGACGCCTTCTTCCGGTCGGATTTCTCCTTCAACGTGGTCGCCCAGCACTCCTCGACCACCACGCCGACCTTCTACAAGCTGGCCGCGGCGTGGTCCTCGCAGGAGGGCTCGCTGCTGCTGTGGGTGTTCCTCCTGTCGGTGTGGTCGAGCCTGATCCTGTTCCTCACCCGCCGGCGAGCGCGCGAGATCGCCCCGTACGCCACCGCGGTGCTCCTTGCCTTCGGAACCTTCTTCACCTCGCTGGCGGTGTTCTTCGCCAACCCGTTCGCGACCGCCGGCGGCCGGCCGCCGGCGGAGGGCGCGGGCCTCGACCCGCTGCTCCTGCACCCCAGCATGATGATCCACCCGCCGATGCTGTACTCGGGCTACACGCTGCTGACGATCCCGTTCGCGTTCGCGGTGGGCGCGCTGGTGACCGGTCGTCTCGGCGCCGAGTGGATCTCGGTCACGCGCCGGTTCGCCCTGGGCGCCTGGCTGTTCCTGGGCATCGGGATCCTGCTCGGAGCGCGCTGGTCCTACACCGAGCTGGGCTGGGGCGGCTACTGGGCCTGGGATCCGGTCGAGAACGCCGCGCTGATGCCGTGGCTATGCACCACCGCCTTCATCCACTCGATCATGATCCAGGAGAAGCGCGGCATGCTGAAGGTGTGGAACGCGTCGCTGGTCCTGGCCAGCGGCACGCTGTCGATCCTCGGCACCTTCCTGGTCCGCTCGGGCATCCTCGACTCGATCCACGCGTTTGGCGCCTCGACCCTCGGCGTCCCGTTCGTGGTGCTGATCGGGGTCATGGTGATCGGCTCGATCGGGCTCATCCTGTGGCGCCGCGAGCAGTTGCGCTCGGACGCCCGGCTCGAGTCGCTGTGGTCGCGCGAGGCGGTGTTCCTGTTCCAGAACCTGGTGCTGGTGGCGATGGTCGCGGTGATCTTCTGGATCACGTTCTTCCCACTGATCTCGCAGGCGCTGACCGGGACGAAGGTCTCGGTGGGGCCACCCGCATTCCGCCCGTTCATCGTGCCGCTGGCGTTGATCCTGGTCCTGCTATCCGGCATCGGCCCGATCATCGCCTGGCGGCGGGTGACCGTGGCCAACCTGCGCCGGAGCTTCGCGCTGCCGGTGCTGTCCGGCGTCGTCGCGCTGATCGTGCTGGGGCTGTGGCCCGGCGGCCCGCGCTCGCGGCCGTTCGCCCTGATCATGTTCGCGCTGGCCGCCTTCGTCCTGGCCACGGTCGCCCAGGAGCTGTGGCGAGGGGCGGCGGCCCGGCGGGCCATCACGCACGACGCGGTGCCGGTCGCCCTGATCGGGCTGATCCGACGCAACCGCCGGCGCTACGGCGGCTACATCGTCCACGCCGGGCTGGCCGTGCTGCTCGTCGGGGTGGCGGCCTCATCGTCCTTCCAGCATTCCCAGGACGTGGTGCTCTCGCCGGGTCAGAAGGCGAGCGTGGACGGCTACGCGATCCGCTACGTGCGCCCGACCGAGTCGGTGTCCGACCAGAAGATCTCGTTCGGCGCGGTGCTGGACGTGTCCAAGGGCGGCCGGCACGTCACCACGCTCACCACCACGCGCAGCTTCTATCCCTCGCAGAACCCGGCCGACGGCCTGATCGGCAAGTTCTTCGACAGCGCGAACTCCGACAGCCAGGTGGGCCTGGATGCCGGCCTGCGCCGCGACATCTGGACCGTGATCAACGTCGATCCCTCGCCGCTCGCTGGGTTGATCAACCAGGGTGACAAGCTGTTCGCCAACTACGCGCCGCAGGTGATGACGCAGGCGGTCAAGCTGCCTCCGGCCCGGGCCCAGCAGGCGTTGAATACGTTGTGGACCGAGCGGGACCTGGCGGTGGCCGAGATCGCTCGCCGGTTCGTCACCCATCCCTGGCCGACCGAGTTCCGGCTGATCGTCGACCCGCTGGTGACCTGGATCTGGCTGGGCGCGCTCATCATCGGCGGCGGGGGCCTGATCGCGCTGTGGCCGGTGCCGAGGCTGGCTCGCCGGCGGGTCGCCGTGCCCAAGGCGGCCAGGCCGTCCGCCCCGCCCCCCGTCCCCGTGCGGGAGCCCGTGTGACATGACGGGTCCGCTCGAGTTCCTGATCGTGCTGGCCGTCCTGGGTGGGCTGGTCGTGTTCGTGTCGGCCCCGCTGCGCCGGCCGGCGCCAGCGGAGACCGCGCCCGGGGGGGACCGAGTGGCCGAACTCGAGGCCGCGCGCGAGGCCAAGTACCGCGAGCTCCGCGACGCCGATCTCGATCACCGCACCGGCAAGCTCTCAGACGCCGACTACGCCGAGCTCGACGGCAGCCTGCGGGCCGAGGCGATCGAGATCATGCGCAGCATCGACCGCGCTACGATCGACGAGCCATGACCACGATCCTCGGCGTCGTGCAGGTCTTCATCTGCGTCGTGCTGGTGTTCCTGATCCTGATGCACTCGGGCAAGGACTCCGGCCTGTCGGGCGCCTTTGGCGTGGGCACCGGCGCCGGCCCGTTCGGTGGCGGCTCGCTCGTCGAACGCAACCTGAACCGCTGGACGATCGGGTTCGCGCTGGCCTTCGTGGTCAACACGATCATCCTGATCAAGATCTCGTAGGGGGTTTTCTGGGCCGGGCTGCGCCCGGCGTCCTTGGGGCCGGTTACGCCGGGCATCCATGCCCGCCGGGCGCCGCGCCGGTCCCGCGGAAACGCGACCACAGCAGGAAGAGGCTTCCCCGGCCCCACGGACGCCGAGCGAAGCGAGGCCCACCCATGCCGGTCAACTCGACATTCGGCGCCCACCTGGCGGCGAATTCAGGTTCACCCGGCCCTGGTCCGGTCAACTCGACATTCGGCGCCCACCTGGTGGCGAATTCAGGTTCACCCGGCCCTGGTCAAGGTCACCGTCGACCCGAGGAGCCGAGAAGTGTTCTCCTACCAGCCTCAGATCGTGCCGGGCAACCGCACCGCGGTTCCGGCGCCGTAGCGAGCAGCGACGTCTGACCGGGTGCCGGGCTCCGGGAGCCCGGCACCCGGGGCTTGGCGCCGGCGGGCGACTCGGGCGGCGAGGTGGGACATTCCCGGCGGAAGGCGGCCGTCGGTCGACAGCCAGCCGCCCGCCAGGATCAGCAGCAGGCCGGCCACCGCGCCGGCCCCGGGATGCTCGCCGAGCAGCAGCACCCCGAGGGTGACTGCGACCACAGGATTGACGTAGGTGATCACGGTGGCGCGGCTGGTGCCGGCCTCGCCGATCAGGATCGCGAACACCACGAACCCGCCGGCGGTGCAGAGGAGCCCGAGCACGACCACGGACCCGAGGGCGCCGGCCGTGGGCACGCGGTGGGGCGGATCGAGCGCCCCCACCGGCAGGAGCAGGAGCGCGGCGATGGCCAGGCCGGCTCCCATGCTGGCGCGGGGATCGAGGCCGGCCAGGCGGTGCTTGATCATCATCGGGCCGATCGCGTAGCCGGTGGCGGTCAGCATGATCGCCCCGATGCCGAGCAGCTCGCGGCGGTGCCCGGCCACGTCGATCCCGACCAGCGCGATCACGCCGCAGAAGCCGACCAGCAGCCCGAAGGCGCGCACCGGGGTGGGCCGCTCGGAGTGGTCGAAGCGCATGGCCAAGAGCGCGCCGATCAGCGGGACCGATGCGACCATGATCGCCGCCAGCGAGGAGGGAACCCGCTGCTCGCCGAAGGCCAGCATCGGGAAGGGAATGGCGATCTCGGCCACTGCGTAGGCGAGCAGCCAGGTCGACGAGCAGCAGCAGGTCGAGCGCGAGCGTCAGCGCGAAAAGCGCCAGGCGCAGCAAGCGAGCGATGGAAGACGCTGCATAGGAGGGAGGTCAGGGGCGCGGGAGGCGGGCGGAGCGTACCCGCGGGCCCGGTTGTTGCGACGTGGTTACGAGTTGGGTGGCGCTGTCAAGTGGCTGGCTACCATGGCTCGCATGAGCCTTGCCCGCGTCTGGAGGCGGCAGCTGTACGGCGCCTCGAGCGCGGCTCCCTCGGGTCTGAGCGTGCCATGAGGCGGGGGCTGCTCGCGTTCGCGGCGCTCGCGCTCCTGCTCGCCGGCTGCGGCGGGCATAGCGCGTCGATCGATCCGAGCGCGGTTCCCACCGCGGCGTCTCTGGCGCGGGTGAAGGTCCCTAGCGCAGACTGGACGCAGTTCGACTTCGACGCCCAGCGCAGCGGGGTCGGACCGGCGGCCACCGGCCTCGGAGCGCACAACGTGGGTGCCCTGCGCCTGCGCAAGGTGAGACTGCCCGGGACGGTCGACTCCTCGGCGATCGAGCTACATGGCGTCGTGGTGGGCGGGCGCAAGCACGACGCGGTGTTTGTGACCACCACGTACGGGCGGACGGTCGCGCTCGATCCGGGCAGCGGCCGGATCCTGTGGGAGTTCACCCCGCGCAACATCGGCGCCTATCAGGGCAGCGCCCAGATCACCACCGCCTCGCCGATCGCCGACCCCGACCGAGACTTCATCTACGCGGCTTCCCCGGACGGACGAATCCACAAGCTGGCGGTGAGCAGCGGGCGCGAGGTGCTCGCAGGCGGTTGGCCTGCCACCGTCACCCTCGACGCCACGCACGAGAAGATCGCCTCGCCGCTCAACATCAGCGGTGCGTCCGTCGTCGTGACCACCGGCGGCTACATCGGCGACGCGCCGCCCTATCAGGGCCATGTGGCGATGATCGATCGGAGCTCGGGCCACATCACTGCGGTGTGGAACTCGCTGTGCTCGGATCGGCACGCGCTGATCGTGCCCCGCTCCTGCCCGGCAAGCGATTCGGCGATCTGGGCCCGCGCGGGGGCGGTGATCGAGCCCGGCACCGGCCGGATCCTCGTCGCCACCGGCAACGCTCCGTTCAACGGGTCGACCGACTGGGGGGACAGCGTGCTCGAGCTCAGCTCCGATGCCGGGCAGCTGCTGCAGCACTGGACCCCGACGAATCAGGCGCGGCTGAACTCGAGCGACGCCGACCTCGGCAGCACGGCGCCGGCGGTGCTGCCCGTCTACCACGGCCGGCGCCTGGCCGTTCAGGGCGGCAAGGCGGGCGTGCTCGACCTGCTCGATCTCGATCGCCTCGATGGCACGACCGGCGGCCCGAGCGGGCGGACGGGCGGGCAGGTCGACGAGATCCAGAGCCCAGGTTCAGATCAGGTGTTCACGGCGCCCGCGGTGTGGTCGCACGGCGGCCGCATCTGGGTGTTCGTGGGCGACGGCGCGGGCACCTGGGCCTACGTGCTGACCGGCGGGGCGCACCCCCGACTGGAAGTGGCCTGGAAGTCCGGGAGCGGCGGGACCAGTCCGGTGATCGCCGGTGGCCTCCTGTACGTGTACGACCCCGGTGGGGCGCTCGACGTCTACCTGCCGGCGAGCGGACGCCGGCTGGTGTCCCTGCCCGCCGGCAGCGGTCACTGGAACAGCCCAATCGTGGTGGGCGGCCGGGTCATCCTGCCGGTCGGCAACGCCAACGATCACGCCACGAGCGGGACGCTCGACATCTTCCACCTGCCGCGTCACTGAGCGCTCGGGGGCGAGTGGGACGATCAGACGGCGCCGGCGAGCGCCCCGTCTGCGCCGGCGAGCGCCCGCTGCGCCGGCGAAGGCTGCTGTCGGCGCCTCGGCGGCGGGCAGGCGCAGCGTGAAGACAGATCCCACGCCCGGTGTCGAGGCGACCTCGATCGCCCCGTGCATCGCCTCGGCCAGCGCCTGGGAGACGGCGAGCCCCAGTCCGTTGCCCTCGATGCCCCGGCGCGCGGCGGAGAGCCGTTCGAAGGGCACGAACAGCCTGTCGAGCTCGGCCTGAGTCATACCCCGGCCGGTATCGAGCACCTCGATCCGGATCTGGTCGTCGAGGTCAGCGTGGGCGCGCACTGTGAGCGCTCCGTCCGGGCGGTTGTACTTGACCGCGTTCGAGATCAGGTTCAGCAGGATCTGCTTGAGGCGCCGGCGGTCGGCCAGGGTGGTGAGCGGCTCCTCGGGCGTCTCGACGTTCACGGCCAGCGACCGCTCGGCCGCCAACGGACCGGACAGCGCGGCGGCCTGCCTGATCTCCTCGCCGACGTCGACCGGGCCGATCGACAGCTCGCCGACTCGCGAGAGGTTGAGGAGGTCGTCGATCAGCGCCAGCAGGTGGCGGCCCCCGGCCAGGATCTGCTCCACGCTATGGCGCTGGGAGGCGTTGAGCTGGTCCAGCGCCAGCAGCTGGCCGAAACCCAGGATCGCGTTCAACGGGGTGCGGAGCTCGTGGCTGGCTCGCGACAGCGCCTCGATGTTCGAGAACATGCCCAATGTATCGACGTGGTTGTCCGAAGCCTTAGCCGTAGTTCTCCGGGATCTTGCGGGGAACCAGGGTGCTGGTCGCCCGCCGGCCAAGCTTAATAGTGCTTTGGTGGGTGCTGGGAACGCAGCAACGACAGGTGAGCGTCCCGGGCCCCCACCGCCGGCCGACCCAGACCGCGTGACAACTCCCCGAAGCACTCACCCCGGGGCGTCTGCCTGGCCCGGGGTGTAAGGAAACCAGAAGAACGCGCACGAACGCGGTAACAAATCGCGGCGGCCGGCGTCTTCATAGGTGCGGACGGTTGGAGCCGCGCTTGTGATGCCGGCTCCCGCGCGTTGGTTCGACAAACGTCGAACTAAGCGCTATAATTCGATCCGTATCGAACTATGGACAATAAGAGGACGGAATTGGAAAACTTTGAAGTAGATCGTCGGACCAGCGCCGCCGCGCGGGCCGACAAGCACGAAACCGCCCGGCGAGTCCGGACCGGCGGCACCAAGCGTGCCGCCGCCACCGGCAACCGGCGCCAGAACCGGCGGCGTCGCACGCATGCCGGCGCCCAGGTGGAGGCCGGGATGGAGCTGCGCAACCCCGTAGAGGAGGACCGTGGCGCCGGCGTCGTCGAGTCGCTCGAGCTGTTCCTCCGGCGGGCTCGCCTCCATCCGCTGCTGACCGCCGCGGAGGAGATCGAGTTGGCCAAGCGGATCGAGCGCGGCGATCTCGAGGCCAAGGAGCAAATGATCAACGCCAACCTGCGGCTGGTCGTTTCCCAGGCCCGGCGCTACCAGGGCCACGGCCTGCCCATGGAGGACCTGGTCCAGGAGGGCATGCTGGGCCTGATCCGGGCTGTCGAGAAGTTCGACTGGCGGCGCGGGTTCAAGTTCTCCACCTACGGGACGCTGTGGATCCGCCAGGCGATTCAGCGCGGGCTGCAGAACCACGGTCGCACCATCCGCGTACCGGTGCACGTCTCGCAGCGGCAGGTCAAGGTGCGCAAGATCGAGAGCGATCTCAGCACCAAGCTGGGACGTGAGCCGACCGACGAGGAGATTGCCGCGGTGGCCGAGTTGCCGCTCGAGGACATCACCGAGCTCCGCGAGCTCAGCCGCGCGATGACCAGCCTCGACCAGCCGGTCAGCGAAGACGGCGAGACGGCGCTCGGCGACCTGCTGGCCAGCGATCGACCCGAGCCGCTCGAGGAGGTCGCGGTGAGCGAGCGCGATCAGCGCGTCAACGAGGCCGTGCGGCGGTTGCCGGCGGCCGAGCAGAGCGTGATCCGGCTGCGCTTCGGCCTCGCCGGCGAGGAGCCGCGGACGCTCCGACAGGCGGGCAGCGAGCTGGGCATCACCGCCGAGCGGGCTCGCCAGCTCGAGGAGCAGGGCCTCCGGCGCCTGGCCGCGACGGCCGAGCTCGAGGGCCTCGGCGAGGCAGCGTAGAGGGGCCTCGGCGAGGCAGCGTAAAGGGCCTCGGCGAGGCAGCGTAAAGGGCCTCGGCGAGGCAGCGTAAGGCTCACCGCGCGAGGCGACGGCTCACCGCGAGCCACGCCTCGCGAAACCGCGGCTCATCGCGCGAGCAACACGTCACAGGGCGCGCGTGCACACACCCGAGCGGGCAGTGAGTACGCGCGCCAAGGCGTGACAGGGCTGGCCGCGCGCGGGTCGATCACGATCAGCGCGGCATCGCTGCGCTCGGCCACGTCGATCACCGCATCGACCGTGTCGCCCCCGAGGAGGTGGGTGCTCACGGTCAGCCCCCGCCGGCGCAGGTCCTCGGCCGTCGCCGTCAGGCGCCGGTCGATCTCCTCGCGATCCGACAGCACCGGCCAGTAGGTATCGACCAGGTGGACGTGCGCGTTGCGGGCGACGGCCAGTCCGGCGGCGACGGTCACGGCCGGCGCGTCCGCGTCCACCGCATAGGCGTGGGCCACGATCACGTTGGCCGGCTCCGCCACCGCGTCGGCCCGGCGGTGAGCGTGGGCGAAATCGGCCACCAGCCTCCACATGCTGATCGCGGGAATCACCAGCCCGCGGGCGGCGGTGGCCAGCACAAGCTTGATCTGCGGGCTGGGCTGATGCGGCGCCGGCAGCTCGATTTCGAGCTCGACCTGGGATCCGTCGCGCCGCTGCACGGTGTCGCCGAGGTGCTGGAGCAGCCGCAGGGCCTCGGCGTTCTCGGCCAGCACCAGCGCGGTGAACCGGTCGATCCCCTCCTCGCGGGCCCGCTCGACCAACCGGTCCAGCAGCGTCGTGGCCACCCCGCGCCCCTGCCAGTCGTCGGCCACGACGACTGCGCATTCGGCCACGCCGTCGTTCACCCGCACGAAACGAGCGACGCCCACGCCGTTGCCGTTATCCGGGTCGACCGCCACCAGGGCCTCGTGGTCGTGGTGGTCGATGTCGGTGAAATAGGAGAGCTGCTGCTCGCTCAGCTCCGGGAGCGGGGTTTGGAAGCGCATGTAGCGGCTGTGCTCCGAGAGTCGCTTGAAGCCCGTGCGCAGAAGCTCGCGGTCGTCCGGCCGGATCGGGCGGACCAGCATGCTGGACCCGTCACGGAGGCGGGCGAGCTCGGCGTCGCCGCCGGTCAAGACGCGCTGAGCGGCGCGCCCGTGCCTGCCTGATCGGCGGCACGGGCGTGGCCGGCAATCGCCTCCACCAGCTGGGGCCAGGCCGCCTCGGGCAGGTCGTGCCCCATCCCGCCTACGATCATCAGGCGGGCCCCTGGAATGGCGCGGGCCGTCGCGACGCCGCCCGAGCGAGCCACCATCCGGTCCTTGGAGCCGTGGATGACCAGCGTGGGGACGCGGATCGTGCGCAGCTCGGCCGTGCGATCCCCCGAGGCGAGGATCGCGCCCAGCTGCCGGCTGGGACCGGCGGGATCTCGGCCCCGGTCGTAGCTGCGCGCCATCATGTCGCGGACCCTGTCGCGGTCGTAGGGTAGTCCGCGCGAGCCGATCGCCTCGAACACCCGCGACATGTACTCGATGAACGCCTCGCGCTCGTCCGGGGCCTGGCGCAGCAGATAGCGGTAGATCCCGAAGGACGGCTGACCCTTCCAGCGGTTCCCCGTGGTGGACATGATCGAGACCAGCGAGCGGACCCTATCCGGCTGCTGCGCGGCCAGCGTCTGGGCGATCATGCCGCCCATCGAGGCGCCGACCACGTGGGCCGGCGCAATCTCCAACTCTCGCATCAGCCCGCCGGCGTCCGCCGCCATGTCGCTCAACGTGTAGAGCACCGGGTGGATCTTTCTGGTGATCAGCTGACGAGGCGTCGGCGGGCGGCCCTTGACGTGGGTGGAGCGCCCGACGTCGCGGTTGTCGAAGCGCACCACCTGGAGTCCGCGTTCGGCCAACTGAGCGCAGAACTCGTCCGGCCAGCCGATCATCTGGGTCCCGAGCCCCATGACCAGCAGCATGGGCGGGTCCTGCTCGCTACCGAAGCGCTCGTAGCAGAGGGTAATCCCGCCCCCGACGTCGCAGAACTGATCAGTCATCCGTGGGCATCTTGGCGATGTTCGGTCGCTCGTGCGGTGTGGTCGGATGGTCGGCGGCGCCTGACGGCGGCGCCTTAGGCCCTTAGTCGGCTCGGTGGTCGATGTTCCGGTCGGCCGTAGCTCCTCGAGCGCGTCGCCCAGCCAGCCGATCAGCGACCATACGTCCGGCATTTGCTCGCGGTCGGCCACGATGCCGAAGTCGAGGTGGCCGCAGTAGCTCATGACCGTGATGTTAAGCCCCATCCCGTCGGTGATGACCGAGATCGGATAGTGGGTTTCCAGGCGGGCCCCGGCCATGTAGAGCGGCGCCTGAGGCCCGGGCACGTTGGAGACGACCAGGTGGATCTTGCTCATGATCGCGACGCGGTCGTTTGGCAGCCCGTGGATGAGGTACAGCTCCCCGTGTGGCATCAGTTGTTGTAGAGCGAGTCGAACACGTCGCCGTAGCGCTCGGCGACCACGTTTCGCTTGAGCTTCAGCGTGGGCGTGAGCTCGCCCGACTCCTGAGTCAGGTCGTGGTCGAGCAGCGCGAACTTCTTGATCTGCTCGACCCGCGCGTACTTGGCGTTGGCGCGATCGAGGTCCTTCTGGATCAGCTCGCGGACCTCGTCGCTCTGGGCGAGCGCCGTCATGTCCTCGGGAAGCCCGTGCTCCTTGGCCCACGGAACGATCGTCTCGGGGTCGAGGGTGATCAGCGCCACCGGGTAGGGGCGCCGGTCGCCGTACATCACGGCCTGCGAAACCCAGCGTGACTGCTTGAGGTCGTTCTCCAGGTTGGATGGGGTCAGGTTCTTGCCGCCGGCCGTGATGATGATGTCCTTCTTGCGGCCGGTGATCGACAGGTAGCCGTCCTCGTCGAGCGATCCGAGGTCGCCGGTCATCAGCCATCCGTCCTCGGTGAAGGTCTGCTCGGTGGCCTCCGGGTTTCGCCAGTACTCGCGGAACACGTTGGGGCCCTTGATCAGGATCTCGCCGTCGTCGGCGATCCTCAGCTCCACGCCGGGCATCGCGCGGCCGACCGTGCCGAAGCGGAGGTGGTCGTGCGTATTGACCGCGCCCACCGCAGTGGTCTCGGTCATGCCCCACCCCTCGAGCACGGTCACCCCACAGGCATAGAAGAACTCGAGGATCTCCTTGGCGATCGGCGCGGCGCCCGAGACGCACTTGTCGATGCGGCCGCCGAACAGGGCGCGGACCTTGCCGTAGAGCGCCTCGTCGGCGCGCTCGAACGCCTCGGCAAGATCATGCGGGACCTCCTCACCCCGCCGGCGCATCTGGCGCACCTTGACCCCGAGCCCCACTGCCTCGCGCAGCCGCTGCTCGTCGTCGGCCATGGCCAGCGCCAGCGCGTAGATCTTCTCGAAGATCCGGGGCACCGAGGGGACGTAGGTCGGCTTGATCTGCTGCAGCTCGGCGATGATCTGCTGGATGTCGCCGCCGAAGTAGACGATCGCGGTGCCCACGTCGAACGAGGCGAGCTGCACGGTGAGGGCGAACGAGTGGGCGAGCGGCAGGTACAGGTAGCTGAGCTCGTCCTCGTTGATGAAGCCGATTTCCTCGACCATCACGCCGACCGAGGCGCAGTTGCCGTGGCTGAGGACGACTCCCTTCGGGCGGCCGGTGGTGCCCGACGTGTAGATGATCGTGTAGGGATCCTCGGGCGCGACCGCCTCGCAGCGGCGCTCGAGCTCGGCGCGGTCGCCGCCCCGGCAGCGGTTGCGCAGCTGCTCGAGGGTCAGGGTGTCGTCGCTGCCTCCGGTGCTTTCGGCGCCGGCGTCGGCGTCGATCAGCACGAGGTGCTCTAGGTGCTCGAGGCGCTCGCGGACCTCCTCGACCTTGGCCGCCTGCCCGGCATCCTCGGCGATCACGATGCGGGAGTCGGAGTTTCCGATCACCCACTCGCACTCGTCGGGCGAGTTGGTGGGATAGATGGGGACCACGATGCCGCCGGCGCGGGAGATGGCGAGGCTCGAGTAGGTCCATTCGGCCCGGGTATTGGCCAGCAGGCTGACCCTCTGGCCGGGCTCGAGGCCGAGGCCGAGCAACCCCAACGCGATCTCGTCGACAATCTCGCTCACCTCGACGAACGTCTTGTCTCGCCACTCGTCCCCTTCCCGGTAGCGAACCGCCATGCGATCGGCGAATCGGTCAGCCGCGTTGGCCGCCGCCCGCGCAATCGTCCTGTTGCTCGCCTGCACGGCACCTGTGGCCATCACGTTCCTCCTGTCTTCAAGTTGCGGATCTGGCCCTGATGCTCGACTCTGGCGATGCGCATGGCGGTGCTAGTGGCGCGCGCTCCACCGGGCCATCTTCACGAACAGCTCGGGCGGCGAGAGCAGGGGACAGGTTTGAATCGAATTCGCGATACAGGTTGGCCACGTTGGCCGCAATACGCTCCGGATCGCCCCAGTCGCGGAAATCGGATATGTCGATGTCGTCGGCGGCCGCCTCGTCGTCGAGGCCGGCGTCGAAGCGGGCTCTGGCTTCGTCGCGGAGATAGGCCAGATAGCGCTTCACGTCTCGCACGCCCGACGCGTCGGTGACCGGGCCATGGCCGGGGACGATCGTCTGTGCTTGGAGCTCGATGATCCGATCGCAGGCCGTCAGTCCAGTTGGAGATCGGGCCCGCCCACATCATCGGAGTGCCTTCGATGAACAGGAGGTCGCCGGTGAACACCGTGCTCGCATCCGGCACGTGAGCGATCGAATCGCCATGGGTGTGCGCCGGCCCGAGCTCGATGAGCTCTACGGCCCGGTCGCCCACGGTGAGGGTGTGCCGCTGCTCGAACGACGTCGTCGGAAGGCGCTCGGTGACCGAGGCGAAGTCGAATCCCCGCATGTTGGTTCGAGCGAACGCGTCGAACTCCGGTCCGAGGTCGAGCTGGTTGAACAGGATGTGCACCGCGGCGGGCGGCGCGGCGCGCATGTCCTCGATCGCGGCGGCGCTGGCGACGATGGGGATGTTGTCGGGCAGCAGCTGGTTGCCGTACCAGTGGTCGCCGTTTCCGTGCGTGTTGAACGCCTGGCCGATCGGGTTCTCGTCCGTGATCGGCGCCATCGCATCGAGCATGGCTTTCGTGAGGTTCAGGTCGAACAGCGTGTCGACCAGCAGGGACGTCCCGTCGGCGCTGATCAGTCCGGCGTTGCTCCAGCCCCACCCGCCGTCTGGCTGGAGGTAGGCGTAGAGGCCGTCGCCCAGCTCGTGGAGGCCGCGTTCGTAGGCGATCTTCATGCGGCCACGCCGGTGCTCAGAACTCCGGCTCGCCCGGCAGACCGACGTAGTTCTCGGCCAGGCTCTTCGCTGCGGCCTCGGAGCGCGCGATGTAGGCCAGTCGGGCCAGCTGGAGCTGTCGCTGGAAGGGGCCGCCGCCGAGGTCGTGCAGCATCTGGGTCATGTAGTTGGAGAAGTCCTGCGCCCGCCACACGCGGCGCAGGGAAGCGGTGGTGTAGCCGTCCGCGCGTTCGGTCTTGCCCTCCCTGATCATGTCCGTCAGCGCCGGGGCCAGGAGCCGGACGTCGTTGACCGCGAGGTTCAGCCCCTTCGCCCCCGTGGGCGGGACGATGTGGGCGGCGTCGCCGGCCAGGTACAGGCGACCGTGCTGCATCGGCTCGGCCACGTAGGAGCGCATCGGCGTGATCCCCTTCTCGAAGATGTTGCCCTCGTTGACTTCGCCCAGCCGGGTCCCGAGCTCGGCCCAGATCCGATCGTCGGGCCAGTTGTTGATGTCCTCGTCGCCGGGGACCTGAAGGTAGAGCCGGCTGATCTTCTGCGAGCGCATCGTGTAGAGCGCGAAGCCCTGCTCGTGCCAGGCGTAGATCAGCTCGTCGGTCGCCGGCCGAGCCTCGGCCAGGATCCCGAGCCAGCCGAACGGATACTCGTACTCGTACTCGGTCAGGTGCTCGTAGATGGTCTGCCGGCTCACCCCGTGGAAGCCGTCGCAGCCTGCGATCGCATCGCACGTCACCTCGTTGTCCGCGCCCTCGTGCGTATACGTGATCCGGGGGCGATCCGTTTCGACGTCGTGGAGCGTGACGTCTGCCACCTCGAAGTGGACCGGGACGCCGTAATCGAGCAGCGCGGTGGTCATGTCCTTGACCACCTCCTGCTGTCCGTAGATCGTGATGTGGCGGCCGGTCAGCTCCGCCATGTCGACGTAGTGGTTCTCGCCGTGATAGCGCAGGTAGATGCCGGCGTGCTCCAGGCCCTCCCGGTCCAGGCGCTCGTTCACGCCCAGCTCGCGCATCAGGTTCACGGTGTTCTGCTCGAGCAGCCCGGCGCGGACGCGCTTCTCCACGTAGGCCCGGTCGCGCGCCTCGATCACCACGCAGTCGATGCCGTCGCGGTGCAGCAGCAAGGCCAGCGTGAGCCCCGCGGGTCCGGCGCCGATGATGCCCACCTGGGTGCGCACGCCGCGAGTCTATGTCGCTTTGTCGCTTGGTGCCGCCGCGGCGACGATGACCTCCAGGTGACGCGGGCCGTGGACTCCGCGCACCCTGGTCATCTCGATGTCGACGGTGGCGGAGGGTCCCGAGACGACGATGACCTCCAGGTGACGCGGGCCGTGGACTCCGCGCACCCTGGTCATCTCGATGTCGACGGTGGCCGACGGTCCCGAGACGAAGGTGAGCGGCCGGGAGGGATCTTCGAGCTTGGCGATCGCCTCGGGAACGGACGGCACGATCTGCTCGGCTCTGACCACGCACAGGTGATAGTCGGGCAGGAGGGTCACGGCGCGCCGGCCCATGCCGGAGCCGCCGTCGAGGACGATGGTCCCGGTCTGGGCGATCGCGAGGGCGCAGGTGGTGAGGACTCCGTCGGTTGCGTCGAGCTCGTCCGGGGTCAGTGGGGGGTCGTCGGTGACCGGGCTCAGCTCGGCGGTCCAGTCGTCCGGGATGCCGGCGGGGACCACGATGCGCCGCCCGCCGAGAATGGCGCCAACCGTCTGCGCGAGCTCGGGCGCGTCGACGACGTGGGTGGTCGCGTCGTAGTGCGCCAGCCGGTCGAGGAAGGTATCCAGGTCGTCGTCGGTGGCGGTGCGGTAGTGGCGAGGAACCTCGGCGCTCGGCGCTTGCCCGCCTAGGGCCGCTCTCACCCGGGTCAGGATCTCGTCGCGGGCGCTCATCGCTGCTTCCACCAATCCCGGAAGGGGTGTGACGGTGGCTGGGGCAGGTCCCGGGTGCGAGTCCAGCGACTGAGCGGCGGGGGCGCGCCGTGGCGGATGAACCGCATCAGCTTGGCTGCCTTGAGCGCTGCGGTCCAGCGCCGGCGGCCGCTCATGGCGGTGGCGGCCGCCGCGAATGCGGTGTCTTGCGCTTTGTGGCGCTTCGCCTTCACCGCGTCGTGGCGGAGCTTCACGAGCACGGTCGGGATGTCGATCTCGACCGGGCACACCTCGTAGCAGGCGCCGCACAGGGACGAGGCGAACGGCAGCTGCGGTGCGTGCTCGACCCCGACCAGGAGCGGGGTGAGGATCGCGCCGATCGGGCCCGGGTAGGTCGAGCCGTAGGCGTGCCCGCCGGTGCGCTCGTAGACCGGGCAGACGTTGAGGCAGGCCGCGCACCTGATGCAGCGCAGGGCCTGCCGCCCGACTTGGTCCTCGAGTGCGCGCGTGCGGCCGTTGTCGAGTAGCACGATGTGGACCGATTGCGGCCCGTCGTCTTTGGTGACTCCCGTCCAGACCGAGTTGTACGGGTTCATCCGTTCGCCGGTGGAGGAGCGGGGGAGGAGCTGGAGGAACACCTCGAGGTCCCTGAACGTGGGGATCAGCTTCTCGATGCCCACCACGCTGATGAGGGTCTCGGGGAGGGTCAGGCACATGCGGCCGTTGCCCTCCGACTCGGCCACGAGCAGGCCGCCGGTCTCGGCGATCGCGAAGTTCGCGCCGCTGATCGCCACCTTGGTCTTCAGGAAGAGCTTTCGTAGGTGGAGCCGCGCGGCCTCGGCCAGCGCGTGGGGATCGTCGGTCAGGTTTGCTGGCGCGTCCGGCATGTGGTCGAGGAAGATGCGCCTGATCTCGGCCCGGTTGCGGTGCAGCGCCGGCACCACGATGTGGCTGGGCCGGTCGCTCGAGAGCTGGATGATCAGCTCGGCCAGGTCCGTCTCGTGCGCGGTGATGCCGGCTTGTGCGAGCGCGTCTACCAGTCCGATCTCCTGGGTGGCCATCGACTTGACCTTGATCACCTCGGTGTGACCGGTTTGCTTGATGAGGTCGGTGACGATGGTGTTGGCGTCGTCTGCGTCTCTGGCCCAGTGGACGTGGGCGCCTTGGGAGGTGGCGTTCCGTTCGAACGCCTCGAGGTAGGCGTCCAGGTGGTGCAGGACGTCGTCCTTGATCGCCGCGCCAGCATGGCGGAGCTCCTGCCAGTCGGCGGTCTCGGCCACTCGTGTGGCCCGGCGGTCCCGGATCGTGGCCGTGGCGTTGCGGACGTTTTGGCGCAGCTGCGAGTTGTGGACCGCCTGGGCTGCGTTCTGCGCGAACGGCGGGTCGTCTGACCAGATCAGCTCGCCGGTGCTCATGCCCGGAGTGTTTCCCCGTCGGTGCTGGCGAGGATCTCCGCCAGGTGGAGCGTCTTTATGCCCGCCCGGATCCGCTCCAGGCCGCCGCCGATGTGCATCAGGCACGACCGGTCGCCGGCACACAGCACCTCGGCCCCGGACTCGATCACCGACTCCATCTTGTCCGCCAGCATGGCCGCCGACACGTCCGGGTTCTTGATCGAGAAGGTGCCGCCGAAGCCGCAGCACTGCTCGTTGCGTGGGAGATCCATCAGCTCGATGCCGCGCACGTTCTTCAGCAGGCGGTACGGGCGGTCGGCTATGTGGAGCATGCGGAGCGAGTGGCAGGTCGGGTGGTAGGTGACGCGATGGGGGAAGTAGGCGCCGACGTCGTCGGTGTGCATCACGTCGATCAGGAACTGCGAGAGCTCGTAGGTCTTGTCGGCCGTGGCCTGGGCTCTCGCCGCGAGTGGGTCGTCTTGGGCATCGCGGGCGATCATCGCGTGCTGGTGGCGGATCGCGCCGGCACACGAGGCCGAGGGGACAACGATCGCGTCGTACGGCTCGAACGTGTCCGCGTACCGGCGAACGAGGCTCGGCTCGAAGTAGCCGCTGTTGGCGTGCATCTGCCCGCAGCACGTCTGCTCGACGGGGAACTCGACCTGTTGCCCGAGGCGCTCGAGGATCTGGACGGTCGCCTTGCCGGCGTCCGGGAACAGCGCGTCGATGAGGCAGGTGGCGAACAGGGCTACGCGCATCGCCTGCATCATGCCCGGTCGGGCCGCGCCGAGTCACGACACCGCACCAATTGGCGGGAAGGCACGCGGCGTAGGTCAGGCGGCGCGCCGGCCTGTTTCGCGGCGCTCCACCTCGGCCCGCACGACCGGCGCCACCCGCGTGCCGAACAGCTCGATCGAGCGCATCACGTCTTGGTGGGCGACGGCGCCCACGCTCATCTGGGCGATGTAGCGCTGGTGGCCGAACAGCTCGTGCTCGAACAGGATCTTCTCGGCCACCTCGTCGGGAGAGCCGACGGCCAGCGCGCCCCGCGGCGAGCGCATTGCGTCGTACTCGGGACGGCCGGACGGCGGCCAGCCACGCTCGCGACCGATGCGGTTCATCATGGCCAGGTAGGGCGCGGCGAACGCCGCGTCGGCCTGACGAGACGTCTCGCCGACGAACGCATGGGTGTTGATCGCCACCGTCGGACCGGCGGGATCGTGACCGGCGGCGGCGAACGCCTCCCGGTAGAGATCGACCAGCGGCACGAACCGCTCCGGCTGGCCCCCGATGATCGCGACCGTCAACGGGAGGCCGAGCGCGCCGGCGCGAACCACCGATTGCGGAGTGCCGCCCACCGCTACCCACACCGGGAGCGGGTCCTGCACTGGCCGCGGCCACACGATCGCGTCGTTCAGGGCCGCCCGATGCCTGCCGGACCAGGTCACCCGCTCCGACTCGCGGATCCGCAGGAGCAGCTCGAGCTTCTCGGCGAACAGCTCGTCGTAGTCGTCGAGCTCGTAACCGAACAGCGGGAAGGACTCAATGAACGACCCACGCCCGGCCATGATCTCGGCCCGCCCGCCGGAGATCAGGTCGAGCTCGGCGAACTCCTGGAAGACCCGCACCGGGTCATCCGAGCTGAGCACGGTGACCGCGCTCGACAGGCGGATCCGCTCGGTCCGGGCGGCAATCGCGGCCAGCGCGACGGCCGGCGCCGAGACCAGGAAGTCGGGGCGGTGATGTTCGCCCACGGCGAACACGTCGAGTCCTAGCTGATCGGCCAGCTCCGCCTCCTCGAGCAACTGGCGCATCCGCTCCTGAGGAGAAACGCCGGAGGAGAGATCGGCGAAGGTGGCGAGTCCGAGTTCCATACCACCCATCGTAACAGGTAGTTGTTGACACAACTAAGTAGAACGTTCGATCTGGAAAGGATGGGGGTGGATCGTGCGCGTGGGCGGGGTGGACCGGGGGCCGCCGGGCGCATCAGCCGGCGGTCTCCGCCAGTGCCTCGGCGGTGGCGGAGAGCTGGCGCGCTCTGCGCTTGGCGGCGCCCACCGCCTCGGTCAGCGTGTCGATGTCGTACACGCCGTAGTGGCGCCGGCCGTTGATGAAGAACGTCGGCGTACCGGACACGCCGCTCTCGTCCGCGCTGGCGACGTCCTCGCTGATCCGCGAGGCGTACTCGCGCCGGCGCAGCTCGTCGCGGAAGAGCTCGGCGTCCAACCCGAGCTGCTCGGCGTAACGGTTGAGGTCGCGCGGACTGAATTCGCCCTGGTGGGCGAGCAGGACGTCGTACATGTCCCAGAACCTGCCCTGGGCGGCGGCGGCCTCGGATGCCTCGGCGGCGAGCTGGGCGGTGGGATGGACATCGTTGAGCGGCAGATGGCGCCACACGTAGCGGACGTCGTCGCCGTGGGCGGCGAGGAGCTCGCGGATCACGCTCTCCGCCTGCCCGCAGTAGGGGCATTCGAAGTCCCCGTACTCGAGCAGGGTCACCGGGGCGTCATCCGGGCCCCGGATGTGGTCGTACTCCGGGTCGACCTCGACCGCGAGGTCGAGGATGTCCTCGGCGGTGCGGCCGACCTGGCGGGCTCGGACGGTCTCGGGCAGTCGCCGGATGACCCGCGTGACGACCCACGCCGACGCCGGCGCCACGACCACGGTGGCCAGCACACCGAGTCGCGCCTCGTCGAGAGCCTCGCCGTGGAAGGCCAGGCTGGAGACCAGCAGCGAGACCGTGAAGCCGATCCCCGCGCAGGCGCCGGCGGCCATCAGCACGGGCTCGCTGATCGGCGAGCGCGGGCCGTGCAGCGCTGGCCGCGACGCGATCCACGACCCGGTGAAGACGCCGATCGGCTTGCCGACGACGTAGGCGAGCAGGATCCCCCACGTGATCGGCGAGGAGACCGCGCTGCTGATCAGCTTCGAGGTCAGGTGGATCCCCGCGTTGGCGAGCGCAAACAGGGGCACGATCACGTAGCTGGTCCAAGGGTGCAGCTCGTACTGGAGACGTTCGTTGGGGGAGATGGCCGACTGGAGGCTCTGCTGCGCGGAGCGGGCCAGCTCGGGGGTCGGCTGCTCGCGAAATTCTCGCGTCAGCGCCGTGGCCCGTTCGAGGTCCTCGCGCGAGGGCGGATACGCGCTCGTGCCGAGCCCGATGGCCAGGCCGCAGATCACCGGGTCGATGCCGGACTTGAACATCGCCACCCAGATGGCCACGGCGACTCCGATCGAGATCGGCGTCCGCCCCCACGGCGCGAAGCGGAGTCCGACCAGCACCCCGAAGAGCGCGATGGCGATTCCCAGCGCCGTCACCGAGACGTGGCTCGTGTACACGGTGGCGATCACCACGAGCGCCGCGAGATCGTCGACCACGGCCAGCGTGAGCAGGAACACGCGGATGCGGGTCGCCGTCCGGGGGGTGACCAGCGCCACCGCGGCGAGGGCGAACGCGGTGTCGGTCGACATCGCGGCTCCCCACCCGTGCCCACCGGCGCGCCCGGCGTTGAAGGCCAGGTAGATCAGGATCGGCACCGTGACCCCGCCCATCGCCGCGAACACCGGGATGGCAAGCCGGCGCCGCTCGCGCAGCTCGCCGAGGTCCAGCTGGCGCTTGGCCTCGAGGCCCACGACGAGGAAGAACAACGTCATCAGCCCCTGGTTGACCCAGGTGCGCAGATCGGCGGCGATCCCCATGCTCCCGATGCGAATCGAGAGCTCGCTCGTCCACACCTTCTCGTAGGAGTGCCATCCCGGCGAGTTCGCCCACAGCAGCGCTCCGATCGCCGCCCCCAGCATCACGAACGCGCCACCGGTCTCGGTGCTCAGGAAGCTCCGGACCGGAGCGGCGAGGTTGCGTGCCCACGCAGTCCGACCGCCGAACGGGGTCACCTCGGTGCTGACGCTCATCGCCCGTCTACTCGACCAGCGGTGGATCGCGGAGGTTCGAGTTGATCTGGCGCGAGAGCGCCTCGGAGGCCGCGCGCTGCGCCAGGCGCCGCTGCTCGTCGTCGTCGCGTCCGATCAGCGCGGTCTGGTACGCCTCGGAGGCGATCTCGTAGCGACGCCGCTCCTCCTCGGTGGCGAGCGCCGCCTCTCGGCGGAGCGTCTCGGCTCGCTCGGTCACCGCGGCGGCGGGTTCGTCGGGCGAGTGCACCTCGCGGTAGCTCGATATCGCGCACGAACGTGAAGCTGTCCTCACCGGCGCGGACCGGACGGTGGCGGACGGAATAGATCGTGATCGAGCCGTCGTCCTGGACCTCGGTGCTGACCTCGAAGCGCGTGTAGGCTCGATCCCGGCCAGCCATTGCCGGCGCCGGTCCAGCGCTTCGGCACTGACTGCGGCCCTCCAGCGCGTTGGCGGAGATCTCGGCGACGTGCACCCATCCCCAGTGCGTGGCGATGAGCAGCATGCCCACCACAACGGCAAGCACGCCGGCCAGATCGAAGCCACTGGAGATCGCGTCGACCGCTCCCACCAGCACCAACGCGACGCCGACCACCAGCGAGACTCCGGTGAGCGTCGCGCCGGCGCCCACGACGCGCCGGCGGACCCGGCTCGGGGGGATCGTCTCCGGCCGGCCCACTGCCGCCGGCAGCTTGTCCAGGTCCTGGGACAGCAGCCGCTCGTCCGGCACGTAGCCGACCAGCTCGGCCGGATTGGCCATCTCGCTCATCTGGGATCAAGGTACTCCACGCTCGGCGCGCATCACGGTGCTTAACTTGACCTACCAAGGCACGCGCCGGGGACAGCGCATTAGTCCGAATCCCCTGAAAGGGGCACAGATGCCGTTGTTTTTCTTCACCGTCGAGCAGCAGGAGCGGGCAATCGTCGAGCGGTTCGGGAAGTTCGTGCGGGTCGCGGGCCCGGACTGCAGACCAAGACGCCGTTCGTCGAGCGGGTGGCCGGGCGGATGAGCCTGCAGGTCGAGCAGCTGAACGCCCAGATCGAGACCAAGACCAAGGACAACGTGTTCGTGCAGGTCAAGCTGGCCGTGCAGTACAAGGTGGGCGCGGGCGATCAGCAGGTCCAGGACGCCTACTACAAGCTAGACAACCCCGAGGTCCAGATCCAGTCCTACGCGTTCGACGTCGTCCGCTCGCACATCCCGAGCATGGACCTGGACGAGGCCTACGCGGACGCGGACACGATCGCGATGCACATCCAGGACACCCTGCACCGGCAGATGGCCGACTACGGCTACGAGATCGTCAAGGCGCTGATCACGAACATCGAGCCCGACCAGCGGGTCAAGGACGCGATGAACAACATCAACGCGTCCCAGCGCAACCAGATCGCCGCGGCGGCACAGGGCGACGCGCAGAAGACGCTGGCGGTCAAGAAGGCCGAGGGCGAGAGGGAGACCATGCGCCTGCAGGGTGAGGGCGTGGCCGCGGAGCGCAAGGCGATCGCCGAGGGACTCCACGAGTCGCTCGAGATCATCGCCCAGCATGGGCTCGACATGCGCGAGGCGATGGCGCTGGTCGCCCTCACCCAGTACACCGACATGATCCGCGCACTTGGCGAGGGGGCCAAGACCAACACGATCCTGCTGCCGCACTCGCCGAGCGCGGTCGGGGACCTGATGGCCCAGATCCGCGACGGCATCCTCGTCGGCGATCTGGCCAGCGGCCCCTCCACGAATGCCGGCGGCAGCCCGGCGCTCCCGCCTCCTCGCCGCCCCGAGCCTCCGGCGCGCTGAGTCTCCGGCGCGCTGAGTCTCCGGCGCGCTGCGCTGACGCGCAGTCTCCGGCTGCCGGGTCCTGCTTGATCCCGACCGGCGTCGGCGCTAGGTTCCCGCCCGCAGCAGCCGCGTGACGCCGTCAGGGCCGCGGCCAGAGCCGAGGGAAGGAGAGACATGGCGGAGGTCACCCAAGCGGTAGTAGTCGCACCGCCCGACATATTTCACGGTGAGCTAAAGCGGGACGTCGGGCTGCGCGGGCTGACGATGATCTCGCTCGGGTCGATCATCGGCTCGGGCTGGCTGCTCGGCGCGCTCGGCGCAGCCACCGCGGCGGGGCCGGCATCGCTGCTGTCATGGATCCTCGCGGGAGGGATCCTCGGCGTGCTCGCGCTGGTGCATGCGGAGCTCGGCGCGGCGTATCCCCTGTCCGGGGGCACGGCGCGCTTTCCGTTCCTCGGCTTCGGCGCGCTCGGGGGGTTCACCGGCGGCTGGATGTCCTGGATTCAGGCGGTCACGATCGCCCCGATCGAGGTCGAGGCGGCGCTCACGTACCTGGAGTCGACCTCACTGCACCCGGGTTTTGTGCACGCCAACGGCACGCTGACCGGATCGGGGATCGTCGTCGCCGGGATCGCCATGGCGGTGTTCACGACGATCAACGTGATGGGAGTCCGCTGGCTGGCCGAGTCCAACAACATCACGATGATCTGGAAGCTCGCGGTCCCGACGATCACGATCATCGTGCTGCTGATCGTTTCCTTCACCGGCAGCAACTTCAGCGCCGGCGGGGGCTTCGCTCCCGTTCGGGGCGAAGGGCGTCTTCCGGGCGCTCCCGCTCGGGGTGGTGTTCGCCCTCCAGGGGTTCGAGCAAGCGATCCAGGTCGGCGGGGAGTCGCGAGATCCCCAGCACGACATCCACCGCGCGGTGATCATCTCGATGATCGTCGGCGTGATCATCTACCTCCTGCTCGAGGTGGCGTTCATCGGCGCGATCAATCCGACGGACGTTGCCCACAACTGGAACAACCCGATTCCGGGTCAGGGCGCGTTCGGGCCGTACGCGACGCTGGCCACGGCGGCCGGCGTCGGGTGGCTGGCCACGGTCCTCTACATCGACGCGGTGATCTCCCCGGCCGGCACCGGTCTGGTCTACGCCGGCACGTCGGCGCGCACGTCCTACGCCCTGTCCCGCGTCGGGTACGTCCCGCCCGCGCTCGGGCAGGTGGACAAGCGCGGGGTCCCATTCGTCTCGTTGATCTTCTGCTGGGTGATCGGGATGCTGGTGTTCCTGCCGTTCCCGAGCTGGTCCGGGATGGTGGGGCTCGTAACCACGGCCACCGTGCTGATGTACGCGATGGCGCCGGCGTCGCTCGCCGCGCTGCGCAGGTCCGATCCGGACCGGCCGCGGCCCTACCGGCTACCGGCAGCCAAGATCCTCGCCCCGTTCTCGTTCGTCTGCGCCAACTTCATCGTCTACTGGGCGGGCTGGAACACGATCTTCTGGCTGTACATCTTCATCATCGCCGGCTTCGTCGTGTTCTTCGTCTATCAGGCGGTCGCGCCCCCGGGGCGCAAGCTCACGATCCACTGGCGCAATGCGGCATGGATCCCGCCGTGGCTGATCGGAATCGGGATCATCTCCTACCTCGGCCAATATCCGACCGACGAGCCGAGCTCCGGGTGGCCCTTCGGGATCGCGCTGCTGGCCAAGCAGACGATCCCGTTCTGGGTCGATCTGGGCGTGGTCGCCGTGTTCAGCCTGGCGATCTACTACTTCGCCGTCAGCCTGGCGATGCCGACCGAGTTCGTGCGCGCGGCGGACGCGGTGGTTGACGCGGAGGCTCACGTCGGGGACCTGCTCGCCGAGGCCCCCACGGGAACGGCCTGAAGCATCCGACCGGCGGAGCCGGCGTGGCCCCGGCCGGTTCAGGCCGGCCAGGGCCGCAGGTCCCGCGCGGCGCGCGCCGCGCCGGCACGCAGGTTGACGCGGTTGTAAGGGTTGTAGAGCGGACCGGTTCCGTCCGTGAGCAGCATCCAGGCCTGAGCGACCCCGCCGGCGGCCACCGGCCCCGGATCGTCCAGCGTGTCGGCGAGCAGGCTCAGCTCTTCGCGGGCCGCCGTCACCCATCTTCGGCTGGGCGCTACCCGTCCGAGCGACGGGCGCCGTCCCTCGTGGGCATCGTGCAGGATCCGGCGCAGGGCCTCGGCGATGGTGCGGCGACGATCCGGCTCCGTCAGCTGCTGCGCCCGCAGGGCGAGCGCGACGCTGGCCTCGGGTGGGGTGCCCTCCGCGAGAGCGCGATCGAGCCGACGCCGACGCCACCGCGCTGCCAGTCGGTCGCTTAGTCGCAGCCGCTTCGCCACAACGAGGCCATCCCATCCGCCGGCGAGAAGAACCATCGGTGCATGTTTGTGATGTAGTGAATTCATGACCATCAATAATGTTACGCTGGTCACGCTGACCTGTCAAGCAATTTTGCTGGTCACGCGGCTAGAATCGAACACATGAGCGAACTCCCGGCGTGGTACCCCGGAAGCGAGACCAAGCCGGCCCCGATGCCGCTCTTGCTCGTCCAGGGTTTCGTGAACACCCGCGACGTAGAGGACGACGGGGATTTGCTAGCCGATCTTCCAGGCGCGCGCCGCTGGTTGATCGACGCTGCCCTGCTCGACGAGAAGGCGCCGCTGAGCGAGATCGACCTGGAGCTCGCCCGGGCAGTGCGAGAGGGCCTTCGAACGCTGATCGACGATCGGGAGGCTCATGACGCGGTTGAGCCTCTGCGCGCCCTCGCGGCGGCTCACCGCGCCAGGCTGACGGTGACCGAGGACGGTGCGATCGGGCTCGAGAACGCCGGCCGGGGACAGCTGGGCGACGGGCTGTTCGATCTTCTCCTGATCGCCCACGGCGCGCAGGAGAACGGGAGCTGGACGCGGCTGAAGATCTGCGCGAACCCCGACTGTCAGTGGGCGTTCTTCGATCGCTCGCGCAACCAGCAGGGCAACTGGTGCAACATGGCCGTTTGCGGCAACCGCTTGAAGAACCGTCAGCTCCGGGCGCGGCGGCGCTGAGCGCTCCGAGGCCCTGGAGCACATACGCGTAGGCGATTCCAGCTCCCCGGCGCGATCGGCGAAACGTGCGGAACCGATCAGATTCGCTCAGGAGGTAAGGCACGCCGTCGAACCGCTGTCTCCCGCCATGCGCGCTGCTCGCGGCGCCAGTTGCTGAACTCGTACGGGACGACCGGATAGATGTAGGCGCCGATCTGCGAGTTGCGCAGCCGCTCTACGACGTTGCCCGATTCGTCGAGCGCTTCCTGAAGATTGCCTGCCGCCATGGTCTCTCCCCTTCGTTTATCGCTTATCCACTGAATTCCCCGGACTTGGCGTGGTGATCGCGGCCCAGCAGGTCATTTGCCCAGGCGCTGGTCCGGGCCAGCGCATTGTCCTTGACCACCACCGGGGTGCTAAGCATGTCCTCTTCCTCGCCGTAGGCCTTCAGCCGCTCGTAGGCCTGCGACCAGATGCACTCCGTGTCGTACACCTCGCACAGCCCGTCGCGCGTGCCGCCACACGGGCCGTTGCGCTGGTTCTTGGCGCAGATCGACTCCGGGCAGACGTACGCGATGTCGGGCAGGGAGCAGTCGCCGCAGTCGCGGCACTTGAACATCGGTACCTTGGCCGCCTGCTCCAGGAGGTGGGCGGCCCGGCCGACCGGGCGAGGGGCTGCTTCGATCTTCTCGTACAGGGAGCGGGCCGGCTCGTGCAGGGGGCCCTCGGGATCGAACACCGTCTGGTGGACACGGCGACTGAACCGGTAGACGAACGGAACCCGCAGATCGGTACGCCGCTTGCGGCGGGACTCGATATAGGAGCGACTGAGCTCGTCCGAGGACAGCCCGGTCTGCGGGTCGGGCTCGAACAGGTAGAACTCACCGGGGCGGCCGAAACGCAGCGACCGCGAGAGCTCGCGCCAGTCGTCGTTCGCATGCGTCGCGGCGCCATCGAGGATCTGACCGAACGTCTCGGCCGTGGCGTGGCCGCCCAGATAGGCACCCGTGAAGCCCAGACCCCGCGCCACCGCCATCTGCCTGGCGGCCAGATCGAGGAAGAACGCGCGGCCCTTGTCGGCGCCGGCGCCGTAGCGCTCGGCCAGCTCGAGCAGCTCGTCGGTGACGATCACGCCCGGGATCCGGCCGGCGTGGAAGGCGCGAGCGGCGGGGCGGGAGAGCAGGTACACGTTGGCCAGCGTTCGGACCGGGAGGTTCTCCCGCCGGATATAGCGGACGAGCTCGTCGTCCTTGCGAGCGTTGTAGCCGATCTGGTTGATCACGAACCGGGCGCCGGTCCGCGCCTTCTTGGCGAGCTTCTGGTACTGCGGGACCACCTCGCGCTCGTGCAGCTTGTGGTTGGTGACCACGCAGCCCAGGAAGAAGTTGGTCCGCTCGAGCCGCTCGTCGCCGCGGGCGACGTGCAGGCCGGCGTTCATGTCGGTGAACAGCTTGATCAGGCCGACCGAGTCGATGTCGAACACCGGCGCCGCCGTGCCGCCGTAGCCGGCCAGCGGATAGTCGCCCGACAGGCACAGAACGTTGTCGAATCGCTCGGAGGCCAGCTTCCAGCCCCGGCTCTCCAGCGCGTTGCGGTTCCAGTCCTTGCAGGCCAGGTGGATGATCACCTCCTGCCCGCGCGAGAGCAGGTCGGTGCCCAGCGTGTCGGGCGCGAGCATGGCGTGGCCGCCCGGGTTGTCGGTGATCGACAGCACGTCGATGCGGGAGTCCTCAGCCAGCGTGCGCGCCTTCTCTATGAGCGCCCGGCTGCGCTCGGCCGTGACCACCCCGCGCGCGGTGACCAGCTCAACCGCGATCGAGAACGAGCCCGGTACCTGCAGGCACTCGCGAAATGGAGTCGACGTCAATCCAGAGCCTCTCCCACCCGAGTACCCAGGCTAGGTGGGTGAAACGCCAATCGCAATGGTTCCTTCCGCTGAGCGGAAGCGTGACGGCAAAATGCGTCCCGAATGGTAGTAGTCAAGCCTGCATTTTGTATACAGTCTTTTTGGTAACGCCGAGCTCAGCTCTTGAGCTTGAACTGTGCGACCAGTTCGTTGAGCTGCTCGGCGTTGCTCGAGAGCTCCTGCGCCGAGCTGGAAATCTGCTCGGCCGATGCCGAGGTCTCCTGCGTGGCGGCGGATACTTCTTCGGTTGCGGCTGAGGATTCCTCGGCGACCGCCGCGACCTCGCCCACGTTCTCCTGCATGCTTTGTGCGCTGGCGGCGACCTGCTGGGCGGCGGCCGCGATCTGCTCGATCCGTCCCGCCATGTCGTCGAGCGAGCTGCCGATCTTCAGGAACGCCTCCCGGGTCTGCTCAACAACCGTAGCGCCGTCCTGCGTCCGCACGGCGCCGTCCTCGACCACCTGGACTGCGTGGCTGGTCTCTGCCTGGATCGCGCCGATCAGTTGCGAGATCTCCTGAGCTGCGCCTTGGGATTCCTCGGCCAGCTTTCGGACCTCCTCGGCAACGACAGCGAACCCGCGGCCTTGCTCACCCGCCCGCGCGGCCTCGATCGCCGCGTTGAGCGCCAGCAGGTTGGTCTGCTCAGCGATCCCGGTGATCGTCTGCACGATCTGACCGACCTGCTCAGACTTGTCCGCCAGTCCGCGGATCGCAGCGGAAACTGCCACTGAGGACTCGCGTACTGAACTCATCGCCTCATTCGCCTGCTCCGCGGCGCCGACGCCCTGCTGGGCGACCGCTCGCGCCTCATGCGCGACCTCGGCGGTCTGCGACGCGTTCTCCGCCGCCTCTTTGACCGCGTGCGCGACCTCCTCCGCGGAGCGGCGGGCGTGCTCGACCATCTGCACCTGACGCTCTGCGCCCTGCGCGATCCCGCCAACGGCGTTGGCGATCTCACCCGTCGCCCGGCCGGACTCCTCCGACGTGGCGGACATCTCCTGCGACGCCACCCAGGCGGTGTACGACGCCCTGCGTGCGCTGACAGCGGCCGGACTGCTGCGGCGGATCGAGCCCGCCGGGAGCCCGGCCCGGTTCGAGGCGCGCGTTGGGGATAGCCACCACCACGTGTGAGGGGCGCGTCTCTGTCAGGATCCGCGGACAGACACCGATCGGCGGCGGGGCGCGAGACCGCCGCATCGACACCCGGAGGCCCTGAGTGAGCACGCGTGTAATGCCGAGCGTTCGCCCGTTACGAGACCGGCCGGCCTGGAAGGCGCTGGAGAAGCACCACGGCGAGTTGCGCGGCACGCACCTGCGCGAACTGTTCGCCGCCGACCCGGGGCGGGGCGAGCGCCTGGTGGCCGAGGGCGCCGGGCTGTTCCTCGACTACTCGAAGAACCGCATCACCAACGAAACCATCCAGCTGCTGGGAGCCCTGGCCGAGCAGTCCGGCGTCCCCGACCGAACCGAGGCGATGTTCGCCGGCGAGCGGATCAACGTCTCCGAGGGCCGCTCGGTGCTGCACGTAGCGCTCCGGATGCCTCGGAGCGCGTCGCTGATCGTCGACGGGGTCGACGTCGTCAAGCAGGTGCACGAGGTGCTCGACCGGATGGGCGCCTTCTGCGAGCGAGTGCGAAGCGGCGAATGGAAGGGCCATACGGGCAAGCCGATTCGCAACGTGATCAACATCGGGATCGGCGGCTCCGACCTCGGGCCGGTCATGGCCTACGAGGCGCTCCGGAGCTACAGCGATCGAGACC
This sequence comes from uncultured Solirubrobacterales bacterium, assembly GCA_963743345.1. GTDB lineage: Bacteria > Actinomycetota > Thermoleophilia > Solirubrobacterales > Solirubrobacteraceae > Palsa-465. The sequence continues at coordinate 15,095 of CAVUPW010000014.1, read as the reverse complement.
GCACGTTCCGGTTCGTCTCCAACGTCGACTCGACCGACGTCGTCGAGGCGATCCGCGACCTCGACCCGGCCGAGACGCTGTTCATCGTCTCCTCGAAGACGTTCACCACACTCGAGACCATGACCAACGCGCAGTCGGCCCGCGAGTGGGCCCTCGCCCGGCTGGGCGACGAGCAGGCGATCGCCAAGCACTTCGTAGCAGTCTCGACCAACGCCGACAAGGTGGCCGAGTTCGGGATCGACACCGACAACATGTTCGGCTTCTGGGAGTGGGTGGGTGGCCGCTACTCGATGGACTCGGCGATTGGCCTCTCGACGATGCTGGCCGTCGGACCCGAGCGCTTCCACGAGATGCTGGCGGGCTTCCACGAGGTCGACGAGCACTTCCGCAGCGCGCCGTTGGCGGAGAACCTGCCGATGCTGATGGGTCTGCTCGGGGTGTGGTACGGGGACTTCTTCGGCGCCCAGACGGTCGGCGTGATGCCCTATGAGCAGTACCTCAAGCGCTTCCCGGCCTACCTCCAGCAGCTCACGATGGAGTCGAACGGCAAGCACGTCACGATCGACGGACGGCACGTGGACTACGAGACGGGCGCGGTGTACTGGGGCGAGCCCGGGACCAATGGCCAGCACAGCTTCTACCAGTTGATCCACCAGGGGACGAAGCTGATCCCGGTAGACCTGATCGCCTTTGCCAAGACGCTGAACCCGCTGCGCGACCATCACGACCTGCTGATCTCGAACGTGTTCGCCCAGGCCGAGGCGCTCGCGTTTGGGAAGACCGAAGACGAGGTCCGAGCCGAAGGGACTCCGGATCACATCGTTGCCCATCGGGTGATGGAGGGCAACCGCCCGACCAACGTGATCCTTGCCGACGTGCTCACCCCGCGCGTCCTCGGGAGCCTGGTGGCGCTGTACGAGCACGTCGTGTTCACCCAGGGCGTGGTGTGGGGGCTCGACTCGTTCGACCAATGGGGGGTCGAGCTCGGTAAGGCGCTGGCCGTGCGGATCATCCCCGAGCTCGAGACCGAGGCCGAGCCCGACCTCAACCACGACAGCTCGACCAACGCGCTGATCCGCCGCTACCGGGCGATGCGCTGAGGACTACAACCCCGAGCCAGGAGAGCGAATCACAATGCCGACGAACAAGCCGATGCAGCTGGGAATGGTCGGACTGGGACGCATGGGGGCCGGCATCGTCCGCCGCCTGACGCGAGAAGGCCACCACTGCGTCGGGTACGACGTCAGCGCGGACGCCGTCCGCGCCGTCGAGAGCGACGGCATCGCCGGCGCCACCTCGCTCGAGGAGTTCGCCGCGAAGCTGGAGAAGCCTCGCGCGGCGTGGGTGATGGTGCCGGCGGGGGAGATCACCTCGAAGACGATCCGCTCGGTGGCCGAGGTGTTCGAGGCCGGCGACGTGATCATCGACGGTGGCAACACGCACTACCACGACGACATCCGGCACGCGGCAGAGCTGCGGGAGAAGGGCATCCACCACGTCGACGTGGGGACCAGCGGCGGCGTGTACGGGCTCGAGCGCGGCTTCTGCCTGATGATCGGCGGCGAGCGGGACGTGGTCGACCGGCTGTATCCGCTGTTCGGCTCGATCGCCCCGGGGATCTCGGCGGCGGAGCGCACCCCGGGACGTTCCGGTGAGCCGAGTCCCTCGGAAAGCGGCTTTCTCCACTGCGGTCCCAACGGAGCCGGACACTTCGTGAAGATGGTCCACAACGGGATCGAGTACGGGATCATGGCCGCGTACGCCGAGGGACTGAACATCCTGCACAGCGCCGGGACCGGCAAGGAGGTGCTGGACTCCGACGCCGAGACCGCCCCGATGGAGCATCCCGAGTATTACCAGTACGACATCAACACGGCCGAGGTGACCGAGGTGTGGCGGCGCGGCAGCGTGGTCAGCTCGTGGCTGCTCGACCTGACGGCGCAGGCGCTGTTCGAATCGCCGACGCTGGAGGACTTCTCGGGGCGGGTGTCGGATTCCGGCGAGGGCCGCTGGACCTCGATCGCGGCGATCGACGAGGGCGTGCCGGCGCCGGTGCTGACCACCGCGCTCTATTCGCGGTTTGCCTCGCGGGGGCTGGACAACTACGCCAACCGTGTCCTGTCGGCCATGCGCTACGGGTTCGGCGGGCACCGGGAGAAGTCGGCGAGTTGAGTACCCCACAGGACATCGAGCGCGAGAAGCAGCGCGCTGCGGAGGTGGCGGCGGGGCTGATCGAGAACGGCATGACGGTGGGCTTGGGCACCGGGTCCACTGCCGCGTACCTGCTGCCGCCGCTGGCCGCGCGCAAGCTCGACATCCGCTGCGTGGCCACCTCGCCGGCCACCTCGCAGGCGGCCCAGGCGCTGGGGATCGAAGTGCTCTCGTTCGCGGGTCTCGAGGCGCCGACCCGGCTCGACCTGACGGTTGACGGCGCCGACGAGGTCGACCCATCGGGCTGGCTGGTGAAAGGCGGCGGCGGGGCGCACACCCGTGAGAAGGCTGTCGCGGCGGCAACCGACCGCTTCATCGTGATCGTCTCCGCGAACAAGCTCGTCGACAAGCTGACGCCGCCGATCCCGCTCGAGCTGGCCGAGTTCGGGCTCGCTGCCACCGTGGCGCGCCTGGGCTCGGTTCGGCTGCGCGATGTCACCCACAGTCCCGACGGTGGGGTGATCGCCGACTACACAGGGTCGTTCGACGATCCGACCGCGCTCGCCACATGGCTCTCGGAGACGCCCGGAGTGATCGAGCACGGGCTGTTCCCGCCGGAGATGGTGGCCGAGGTGCTGGTGGGTCGGGGCGAGGAGGTCGAGCGGATCGCAGTGACCGGGTGAGCTGCCGGCCGCCGGCCGGGCGAGGCCCTGGTCTCCTCCTAATCCACGCCCGGAACGGGGCGGCCATCCTCGAGATACAGGCAATCGTCCCGACCGGCGCACTGCGAGATGCGCCGGCGCAGCGGCCCGCTGAGAAGCTCGAGCGCCCCCTCCAACCCGACGAGTCGGAAGTCCTCGATCTCGGCTTCCTGCAGCACGATCCGGTCGAAGGCGTCGATCGGCAGCGTCCCGCAATCGAATAGGAAGCGCACCCCGCCGGGGCGGTCCGCCTTCGGCGGCAGAAAGTCGACGCAGGCCAGGCGCCCTCGGCTGACCACCAGCCCGCACTCCTCCTCGGTCTCGCGCCGGCACGCCTCCCAGGGCGACTCGCCCCCGGCGTCGACCTGCCCGCCCGGGATCGTCCATCCCTTCTTGTAGGTGGGCTTGAGGATCAGCAGCCGCCCATCGGGGTGATGGATCAGCGCGCCGGCCGAGGCGGGGATCCGCGGGGGCTCGAATGCCGCTGTCACACCGCGGCCGAGCGCCAGCTGTCCGGCGCGTAGGACTGCCGCACCACCTCGACGTAGGGAACCGGACTCACCACCGCCCTGATCTCGCGCTGGACATGCGGCTCGACGGTCGGCTTCGAGGTCCCGCCGCCTTCCTCACCCCACACCAGCGTCACCTCGGTGCCGGGCCTGGCATGCGCCGGATCGACTACGGCCAGAGTCAGCATCTTCGCCTCGTTGGAGGTGTAGCCGAACCAGGTCGAGACGCCGACGGAGTCCCCGTTCGCGATCACGCGGTCGAACGGGTGCATCGAGTACACGGCGGAGGGCCAGTCGATGAACTTGGCGCGATCCGTCTTGTCGAACATGGTGGCGATGGTATCCGCGACATCGCCGTCGTCGAGCGCGAGCGTCACCTTGTGGCGATGCTCGTCGCCGGCCATCCGCTCGAGCGCCTCGCGACCGATGAAGTCGTGGTCGAACTTGACCAGGTGACCGTAACCGAGGTCCCAGGGCGTGAAGTAGTAGTCCTCGATGTCCTCCGAGACGAAGCTGCCCCCGATAGAGGCTGAGCCCTCGTAGCCGGTGGCGGGCAGCCACTCGCGGTAGGGTCGCAGCTCCTCGCCGGTGTATACCGCCGGCAGCGGCGAGGGGATCCAGCCCGATTCGAGCGCGTTGGACGAGTACGCCCGGCCGCCCACCAGTCGCATCCCGGACTCCTCGCCGGCGGCGAGCAGCGCGGCGTGCACCGCGTCGTAGTCCTCCCAAGGGCCGAACAGCTCCCAGCCCGGCTGGCCGGCCATGCCGTGGCGAAGCGCGCGCACCCTCACCCCGCGCGATCTGGGCCGTCGTCAGGTTGAAGAACTTAAGCTCGGGCGGCTGGGCGTTCAGCGCTCGCGCGATCACCTCCATCGCGTTCGGCCCCTGGACCTGGAAGCGGTAGTGCTTGCGCCGCCCGTCGGTGCGCAGCGCGCTGCGCTGATCCAGCGCGGCTTCGACGTCGTAGCCGCCGGTCTGCGCGTGATAGGTGACCCAGTTGAGGACCGGCGCGCGCCCCACCAGGTTGAACTCCTGCTCGGCGAGGTGGAACAGGATCACGTCGCCGATCACGTAGCCGTCCGGGGTGCACGGCACGAACTGCTTGGCCTTGTCGACCGCGAAGCTGTCGAACGTGTTCACACCCAGGCGCGAGAGCAGCGTCATCGCGTCGGGCCCGTGAACGGCCAGTTCGGCCATGTGGAAGGACTGGTTGAACAGCACGCAGGTCTTCTGCCAGGCCTGCTGCTCGTCGCGCCAGTTGGTGAACTCGGCCGGGACGCCCGGATACACGTTCGGGCCGACCTGCGCGTTTCGCAGCATCTCGACCGGCGACTCGACGCTCCGGAGCAGTTCTTCCAGGTTACGGTGACTCATAGGTTCCTCCTGTTGCAGGCTCAGCTTCGCTCGTGATCGCGGCCCGCCCACCCGCTGCGGCCGCCTCTACCGCCGCGCCGCCGAGATAGGCCGCTATCACCCGCTCGTTCTGGCGCACCGCCTCGGGTGGGCCGTCCGCGATCACACGACCGAACTCGAGCACCACCACGCGGCGGCCAGGGCGGGGACGATCTGGAGCGGCAGCGTGCTCGTGTCGAGCTGGGTGATCGAGGCGGCAAGGATCCCGATCCCGCCCGCAATGACCGATGCGAGCAGCGTGCCCAGCATCGAGAGCCGGTTCGGGGAGAGGCCGCCGAGCATCGCTGCCACTTCGTTCTCCGACGCCGCGCGGGTGGCCAGACCGAAGCGGGTGAACCGATACAGCGCGGCCAGGACGGCGGCCAGCACGATCACGATCCCGGTCAGGATGAACCGGTCGACCGGGATCACCGCGCTCAGAACCTTAACCGTGTTCTGTGGCAGGACGGTCGGCTCGGGCTGCTGGGTGGTCCCGAAGGCCAGCAGCATCGAAGCCTGGAGGACGAGCAGCACGCCAAGCGAGGAGACCAGCTTGGCCAGCGGGGCGGCCGTGCGCAGCGGACGGAAGGCCACCAGCTCGGTCGCGGCGCCGACCGCCAGCACGATCACCAGGCTGGCCAAGAGCGCCGGCGCCGTCGACCAGTGCAGCAGATCCGCCCGCAGCGCCCAGAAGGCGTAGCCGGCCAGCATCGCCATCCCACCGGTGGCCAGGTTGATGATCCCTGACCCCCGGTCGGTCAGCACCACGCCGAGCGCGATGCCGGCGATCAGTGCACCCGAGCCGAGCCCGAGAAGGCTGAACAGCAGGATCTGCTGCACGCTAGTGCGCGGGCTCGGTCACGGACGTCCTCAGGTGCAGGTCATCTCGCTCACGACGGAGGCTGTAGCCAGCTCGCAACCTTGGTGAACACGTGCTTTCCCTTGTACTCGAAGAACTGGGCGCGATCGTTGCACACCGCCGGCGCGCTGGAGTACTTGCCGCACTGAAGCGAGGGCGCCCCGAGCGCCACCGGGCCTGTGAACGCCTTGGCCTTGGCCAGGATCCCGTCCGGCTTGATGTTGGCGTAGCCCAGTTGGTTGAGGAATTTCACCGTGGTCAGCAGCTGGGCGAACGAGACGATGTTCCACGGGTCGGGCGCGGTCGCCGGCGTCCCGTAGGTCTGCATCACCTTCATGTAGGGGGGCATGCCGGGATCGGTCGGATCGCCGAACAGCGAGCTGGCGATCGCGTAGGTCCAGATCGGCCAGTCGCCGCCCAGTCCCGCCGAGACCAGGCCGTTCAGGCACAGCGGCGCCGAGACGATCTTCTTGGCGTCGTTGATCCCGAGCTGCTTGAGGCCCTTGGCCAGATTCACGCAGCCCGACGAGTCGCTGTAGGGGATGACCATGTCCGCGCTCGACGCCCCAGCGCTGGTGAGCGGTCCGATCAGGTCGGTCTGGCTCTCGCTGTAGCCGACCTTCCTGACCTTCACGCCCGCCTTTTGAAGGGCATCGGCGATGGCGGTGGCTCCCTCGGTGATGCCGGCAATGTTGGGGTAGACGAGCGCCGCGGTCTTGGCATGCAGCACCTGCGTGGCGTAGGTCCCGAACGGGCCGAGCACATGCGTCACGTCGCCGAACAGGATCACCGAGTTCTTCTGGACGGAGTCGACCGGGGTGGTCGCGACGCCCACGATCACCGGCTTGGAGCCGCCAATCGTCGAGTAGAGCGACTGGACGCCGATCGCCACCGCGCCCTCGTCGATCACCGAGATCGACTTGTCGGCGAGGAAGTTTCTGGCCGCAGGTGGTGCCCTCCTCCTCAGCCGACCTGATGTAGCAGGTGATCCAACTCGCCTTGCCCATCTCCCCGTCGTCGGGGACGTCGATCCCGGCCTCGACCTGGCGGCCGACCACGTCGGCGACTGCGTCGCGCAGGGTGCTCTGATAGCCGTCCTCGTCGATTGCCTGACCCCGCTCCTTGGCCGCGAGGAACGCCAGCAGTTCAGGCGGCCGGATCAGGCTGCCGGTATGCGTCGCAAGGATTCGGTCCATGTCCACTCCTCCCCGGCATGGGCACCGTCTGTGACTTGTGAAGGTCAGGCGATGCTAGGCCCGGTCCGACGCCCCGGATTGCGGTGCCTTTCCATCAGTGCGCGGATGGGCAAAGCCGGACGCGAGGCTGTGCGCGGATCGACAAGTGTCGCGTCGGGCCGGCGTCGCAGGCGGCTCGACAGGTTCGGACACCGTCGCTAGAGTGGCCTCCGGCTGCGCGATGGCCGCCAGGGAGAGACAGGTGCTGACACGGAGACGTCCGGCGCGATGACGTTGATGATCGACACCAATGCGGTGCCGGCCGAGCACCGGGTCGAGTTCTGGGCCAAGTCGTCCTGCGACGCGTATCACCCGCTGCACATCGGCACCGACGCGACCGATCGGTTCTGGGCCCGGATGTGGGCCGACCGGCTGGGACCGATCGGCGTCTACCGGATCGCGGCCGGCCCGAACACGATGCGAAGGACGCCGAAGGACATATCCGTGGGCGATCCCGAATGCCTCCACGTCCAGATCGTGCTGCGCGGCCGGCTGCACGGCGCCCAGCAGCACCGGGCGAGCGTCTTCGGTCCCGGTGACATCACCAGCTACGACACCTCCCAGCCGGCCATCTTCCGCGCCGATGCGCCGTTTGACCTGCTGGTCGTGCGCCTGCCCAAGGCGGCGCTCGGCAAGCACGCCGGCAAGGTCTCGCGCCTGACCGCGCTGCGCATCCCGGGCGAGGCCGGGTTGCCCCGGCTCGCCGTGCGGTTTTGCTGCGAGGCGGCCACCGGGCTGGCCGACGGCAGCATCGCCCGCGACGACACCGGTCTGGCCGAGCACGTGATCGACCTCGTCCGCCGGCTGTACGTCGACCTCGACGCCTCCCGGCCGCCGCGGCCGCGCTCCACCGCCGAGCTGCTCATCCACGCCCAGGCCCACATCGACGCCCGTCTGGGGGATCCGGGATTGAATCCCGAGGAGCTCGCGCGAGCCTGCTTCATCTCGACCCGCTACCTGCACCGGGTGTTCGAGACGGCGGGCCTCAGCGTGTGCGACTTCATCCGATCGGCCCGGCTCGAGCGCTGCCGCCGCGACTTGATGGACCCGGCCTTCGCCGAGGAGCCGATCTCGGCCATCGCCAGCCGGTGGGGGCTGCCCAGCGCCCCGCACTTCAGCCGATTGTTCCGCAGGGCCTACGGTTGCTCCCCGCGACAGTTCCGCCAGCGGGCGGCGCGGGTGGTCGGGGCGCAGGGGGCCGAGCCGGGTTTCGACGCCCCCGATCCGTCGTAACCCGCGGTCATGCGCTTGCCGCCCGATGCGCGCGGCGCCGGCGCCGGCATGGCGGCCACCTTCCAAAACGCCGCCTCGGTGCTCTCGATCGGGGTGTTCTTCAGCCTGGTCATCGTGGGGTTGTCGTCCACGCTGCCGGGCGTCCTGTACCACGGCCTGGTCTCGCACGACGTCCCGGCATCGGCCGCCACGCAGGTCTCGCACCTGCCGCCGGTGGGCAGCCTGTTCGCCTCGTTCCTCGGCTACAACGCGATGGGGACTCTGCTGGCCGGTGAGCTTCCCCACCTGCCGCACGCCACGGCCGCCTACCTGACCGGGCACCGCTTCTTCCCGACACTGGTGTCCCACCCGTTCGCAGGCGGGATTCACACCGTGTTCTATTTCGCGGCCGGCTGCTGCCTGGTGGCAGCGGTCGCATCGTGGCTGCGGGGCGGGAAGTACTACTACGTGGAGGCGGCGGAGCCGGTCGAGACGAACGAGTTGGTCGAAGTCGCCTGAACGGCCGGGCCGGCGTCAGCCGGTGAGCGCTCGACGGCTCGAGTTCGCGTGGGGATGTGAGCTCCGGCCGTGGCTCTGGCTCCGACGACGGCGGAGGGACCCCGGCGGCTTCCGGTCGAGATCGGTTGACGTGCCGAGCAGCGCGGTGTACCGGCCCGGCGCAACCGTCCATTGGTTGCTTGCCGCGTCGTAAAACGCCAGGTCGCGCCGACACGTGATCGCCACGCGTCACGTGGTTTCGCCGAGTACTACCGCCGGCTCTGACACGCGCTGCGGATCCGCCTCTTCGGTCCCGGCGGAACGCTGTACGTGCGCTCGCGGGAGTCCGCCGGCGAGCTCACCCGCTGACGGCGAATTGCCTCGAGGTCCCGATCGCGCGTCCGTTCGCATCGAGCGCCTGCACCCGTAAGGTGCGGTAGCCCTGCTTGACCGGGATGGCGGTCTCGAAGCCCGATTTCGCGGCCGACGCCACGGGCGTCTGGGCGCCGGATGCGCTGCCGCCCAGGATCCGCCACGAGCGCACCTGGGTGGCGCCGTTCCAGCTGGCGTAGACGATCGTCCGGCCGCCGGAGCGGCGCGCCGCGCCGGCGGGCGCGTACAGCGGGAGCCCGACCCACGGCTGGACCGTGGCGCGATAGCTGATGTCCGAGCCGGGCAGCCGCGCGTCGAGCAGCATGTTGCCCGACGAGTCGTACTCGGTGAAGAAGGGGGCCGAGCCCCAGCCCACGAACTCGTTGCCGTTGGCCAGCGGCTCCAGGCTGCCCATGTACTCGGAGTTGAAGTTGTCGCCGTGGGTGTACTGGCCGTAAAGGCTGGCGGTGCGCGTCCGCTGGTCGAGCTTGAGGACCAGCCCGCGCGAGTACGAGGTGGGGGATACGTAGGTGCCGCCGCCGGTGATCTGGCAGCAGTGGTCGTCGAACAGCGTGACCAGGAGGCCACCCGCCCGGGCTGGATACACGACCACGTTGTGCTGCCACTCAAAGGCGGCGCCCTTGCCGAGCTTGAAGATCGAGTGGCGCCCGCCGAGCGTCCACTCGATCTTGCCGGTCGCGATGTTCACCCTGTAGGCGGCCCAGGTGTTGCGCATCGAGACGACGAACGTCCCGTCGCCGGCCAGGTTGATCGAGTTGACGTGATAGGCGTCCCACGGGAAGCCGTTGGTGGGCAGCGAGGCGCGGCCGTCGCTGAGCGGGATGTGCTTGAGCGCGTCCCAGCTGTAGAGCAGCTTGCCCGTGCGGAGGTCGTACTCCTGCACGGCCGAGTCGATCAGCGCGCCGTTGTAGGCGCCGCCGTACTTCGACAGGTTCATCGGGAGGTTCTTGTTGGCGGTGACCCAGGCGGTGTGGCCGCGGATGACTATTTCGTGCAGGGTGAGCACCCATCCGTTGGTTGCCTTCAGCCGCGTGATCGGGCGGTAGTGCTGGTCGACGACCACGTCCTCACCGGTCTCGGTGTCGCCCGTGGTGGTGATCGTGCCCTGCCACCAGGTGAGCACGGGCTTGCCGTCGTAGAGCTGGAGGCTGAGGTTGCCGGCCACGTCATCGACCGGCACGGGCTTGAACCAGACCGGCTGGAGGCGGTTGTCGAGGATCAGCGGGCCGCTCTGGCCGATCATCGGCGGGTGGTTCAGGTCGTAGAAGTTCGCGGTGAGGATGTAACCGGGCGCGAGCTTGGCGCGGTTGGTCGGGATCGTGGTGCGGATGATCGGAGGCTTGAGGCTGGGCTCGGACACGTAGCTGTAGGCGCCGCTGGTCGTGTAGTGGCCAAGCGGCGCGCCGTGGGATCCGCCGACCGCGAAGGCGAGCACGACGAACCCGGCGATGACCCCGGCCACCGCGAGCACGATCGCCGGCACTCGGCCCGTCGCGGGCGCGTGCTCGGCGGCGGCGGGTTTCGGAACCAGCAGGAACGTCACCACAGCCGCCGCGGCGCACAGTCCGGCCGCGATGAAGTAGCCGAGCCGGAAGCCTTCCGTGAGCGCCTGCAGGACGCCGTGACCTCTGCCGATCAGATGGCTCGTCAGCGTCGTGGCCAGGGTGATCAGGACCGCGATGCCAAGGCCGCCGCCGACCTGCCGCGAGGTGTTGACCAGACCCGAGGCGAGCCCTTGCTGTCCCTGCTTGGCTCCCTGCGTGGCCGCGATCGTCGACGGGACGATCGACATGCCGATCCCGGCCGCGGTCAGGACACCGGGAACGACCACGTAGACGACCGCGCTACCGCTGGCTGCGATCTTGGTGAACAGGAGCATCCCGGCGGTCATCATCAGGAGGCCGGAGCCGAGCACCGCACGTACGCCGAACCTGCCGACCAGCTTGCCGGTACTGCGCGCCACGAACATGATCGTCAGCGCCATCGGCAGGAAGGTCAGGCCGGCGTGGAGCGGCGAGAGCCCCAGCACCTGCTGCAGGTAGAGCGAGCTCAGGTACCACATCGGGAACAGCGCGGCGCTGAACAGCAGCACGATCCCGTTGGACACCTGAAGCGGCTTGGTCAGGTCCTTGAACGGGACGAGCGGGTCTTCGGTGCGGACCTCGATCACGCAGAACACGGCAAGCAGAGCGAGGCCGCCGAGGATCGGACCGAGGGCCAGCCCCGCGTGCCAGCTCCGGAGCCCCGCCTGGACCACGCCGTAGACCAGCACCATCTGACCCAGCGTGAGTGTGACTGCCCCAGGGACATCGAAGCTGCGACCGGCTTGGCCCCGGCGTCGGTCGGCCACGACCGCGTAGGCGACGATCGCGGTGGCGATGCCGATCGGCGGGTTGATCAGCAGCACCCACCGCCAGCTGATCGCCTCGGTGATGATCCCGCCGAACAGCGTGCCGGCGGCGCCACCGAGGCCGTTCATCGCCGCCCAGAGGCCGATCGCCCGATGCAGCTGGGGCCCGGGCGGGAACGACGAGGTGATGATGGCCAGCGAGGAGGCGGCCATGAACGCGCAGCTGAAGCCCTGCACTCCGCGAGCCACGATCAGCATCTGCCGGTTCACCGCCGCGCCACCGACGAGCGAGGTGATCGAGAACAGGATCAGGGCGGCCACGAACACCCGCCGCTGCCCGAGCTGGTCGGCGGCCCGGCCGCCCAGCATCAGGAAGCCGGCGAACGCGATCGCATACGCGTCGACCACCCACTGCAGGTCGGCCGAGGTGAAGTTCAGGCTCGACTGGATCGAGGGCAGCGCCACGTTGACGATGCTCAGGTCGAGGATCACCATGAACTGCGCCACACAGCAGACGACGAGGATCAGCGTCTGGCGCGAGCCCGATCCCTGCGGCCGTCCGCGCCGGGCATGGGCGTCCTCCGGGGGGGCGGCGTCCGTTGCTGTGGGCACCGGATCGGCGGTCAGCGCGGCGGGGGCAGCCGTGCCGGCGGCGCCGGCCACGACGTCCCCACTTGGAGCGACGCCGTCCGTGTCCTGGGGGACAGACGAGGTACCCGATGCCTCCATCCGCGCCGATACCTTACCCGGCCGGGTTGCCGGACCGGGCCCGGCGGCTCCTTTCGGCGGCGCGAGCCCTCCTCCGTGAACCCTCTCCCGCGGGCCGCGCTGATCCACCGATCCGGCGCCGCAACGTTGCGGCATCCCGGGTGTCTTGTACCCTGGGAACACAGCCTTGCAAGCGAGCACTGGAGCGGGGACTATGAAGAAGACGCTGCTGAGCACGATCGCGGCTGCCTTGGCGCTGGCCGGTTGCGGCGGCACATCCGGCTCCTCGACGAGCTCCTCGACGGCTGCCGCCACGCCGCAGACGCAGACCACGACGGCCACCCAGGCGGCCGCCAAGCAGACGACGACCAAGCACAAGGCCACCCATCACAAGGCGGCGGTCCACAAGCCCAAGCCAGCGGCCACCTCGGCGACGACCACCTCGGCGCCGGTCGCCACGGCCACGACCTCGGCTCCGCTCACCACCCACTCTTCGCCACCGCCGGTCACGACGACCTCGGCGCCGGCGCCCGTCGTGGCGGCGCCCAAGCCGACCGGCAGCAGCACGACGCAGAGCGGGAATCAGAGCGGGAATGAGCAAGAGCAAGAGCAAGAGCAACCAGGGCTACAGCATCACCAACCAGGGGTACTGAGCCGGCGCCGGCGGCTTGCCGGCGCTGTCGTTCGTGGTTGCCTGCGGTGTCGTTTGAGGTTGCCAGCGGGTCCTCGGAGTCGGCGGCCCGTGAGTGAGTTGTGTGCGCTACGCACCCCCTCACGGCCCGGCGATCGCGCGTTCAGAGCGCGAACCAGGCCGCCGTGTCGTCAGGGATTCGGCCGTCGGCGTCGAGCGGGCCGCTCGAGATCAGCAGCTTGGATGATCGCGGCGGCGCGACGGCGCCGGCGGACAGGTTGACCACACAGGCGAAGCCCGGCTGGCGGCCGAAGGCAAGCGCACCCGCCGGCGACGGCAGCCAGGTCAACTTGCCGTCCCCCAGGGCGGGATGCGATCGGCGCAGGCGGAGGGTGCGGCGGTAAAGCTCGAGCATCGAGGCCTCGTCGCCGGTCTGCGCCTCCACGGTCAGGCTCCGCCAGGCGGCCGGCTGCGGTAGCCAAGGCGAGGAGAGCGCGTCCGGCAGGCTGAAGCCGAACGGCGGCGCGACGCCCGACCAGGGGATCGGTACGCGGCAGCCGTCGCGGCCCCGATCGGTGTGACCCGACTGCTCCCAGCCGGGATCCTGGAGCACGTCGTCTGAAAGGTCCTCGACCTCGGCCAGGCCCAGCTCCTCGCCCTGGTAGACGTAGGCGCCGCCCGGCAGCGCGAGCATCAGCAGGGTGGCGGCGCGCGCCCGCCGCCGACCGAGCGAGTAGTCGGCCGGGAGGTCGATCACGTCACCCAGCCGGCGCACCGGTCGCCCCGTCTGGTCACGCGCGTAGCGCGACACCTCGCGGACCGTGTCGTGGTTGGAGAGCACCCAGGTCGGCGGTGCGCCTACCGCCTCGTGGGCGCGCAGCGAGTCCGTGATCGATTCGCGCATCGCGTCGGCTTGCCACGACGCCAGCAGGAAGTCGAAGTTGAAGGCGGTGTGGAGCTCGCCGGCGCGCACGTAACGGGCCAGGCGCTCGGGATTGTGCACCCATGCCTCGGCGACGAACACCCGCGGATCGTCGTAGCCGTCGGCCAGCGCGCGCCACGAGCGGTAGATCTCGTGCACCTCGTCGCGGTCCCAGTGCGGGTGCTCGACCCACGTGCCGGCGGGCGGCGGCCACATCAGCGCCCCTACGTCGGGAAGACCTACCGCCTTGGCCAGCCCATGCGCCACGTCGATCCGGAAGCCGTCGATCCCCAGCTCGAACCAGAAGCGCATGATCGCGGCGAACTCGTCGCGGACCCCCTGACTCGTCCAGTCGAGATCGGGCTGAGCGGGCGTGAACAGATGCAGGTACCACTGGCCCGGGTGGCCGTTGGGCTCGGCCACCCGCGTCCACGCTGGCCCGCCGAAATTGCTCGTCCAGTCGTTGGGCGGCTCGCCGCCGGCGGGCCCCCGCCCGTCGCGGAAGATGAAGCGCCCCCGCTCGGCCGAGCCCCGGCCGGCCGCGAGCGCAGCGCGGAACCACGGGTGATGGTCTGAGACGTGGTTGGGGACGAGGTCGAGCAGCACGCGCAGCCCCAATGTGTGCGCCTCGGCGACCAGCTGCCGGGCCTCGTCCAGCGTCCCGAACCGCGGGTCGATCCCTCGGTAGTCGGCCACGTCATAGCCGCCGTCCCTCATCGGGGACGGATACCAGGGGGTGATCCACAACGCGTCGACGCCGAGCGCGGCGAGGTGAGACAGCCGGGAGCGGAGCCCCGCGATGTCGCCGAGCCCGTCGCCGTCGCCGTCGGCGAAGCTGCGGATGTAGACCTCGTAGATCACAGCGCTTCGCCACCAAGACCCCGCGCCGGGCTTCGAGCTCGTGGTCAAGCGCGCGACTGCGTCGACCCGGTCAGTACTTGTACTCGCGTAGGCCGTGCCAGTACTGCCGCGCGCAGAAGCGCTCGAGGCGCCAGCAGACCAGCGCGAAGGCCAGCATCAGCACGCCGAAACCGGCCAGGCCGCCGAAGGCGCCGTTGACCACCGGGACGAGCGCCATCAGCCAGCACCACACTGCGAACCAGGCCAGCGGCTTCCATGGCAGGCGCCAGGTCCACGGCCGGCGCTCCGGCAGCTCTTCGCCTGGTGGCCCGGCGCCGTGCTCGGGGGGTTCCCATCCGCCGTCGTGCACCAGGCCGAAGACGAGCATCGTCACCCGAGTATAAGCCGCGATCATCCCCCGTCGGGAGGCGCGGCCGCGACGTCGAGGCGCCAGATCGTCGAGCCGTCAGGCGCGGTCGCGCTTGCGATCGCGCCGGTCGCCGCCAGGGCCGCGAGCTCGGCGCGGAAGGCGTGGTACGGGATCAGCCCCAGGCCGGCGAGCGTGGGATAGCCGATGCGGTCATAGAGCTCCGAGGTGCTCGCCGGCTCGGGCGTGATCACCGCCATCAGCGCCGAGGTGCGCGACATCGCACCACGGTAGTACGGTCGAACGTACTTGCGTTCGGCCGTACTA
>CAVUPW010000013.1:0-83036 GCA_963743345.1 uncultured Solirubrobacterales bacterium | reverse complement strand
CAAGCCAGCCGTGCGCAACGCGTGGCGCGACGACCTGACCGGCCACATCGACTTTCGCCGACTGGGTGTTCGCCGACCGCGACACTCCGTGCGACCCCGACACGCCTGCCCCGGTCGTGTGGTTCGCGTCGTTCCAGGACCTGCTCGGTACGACTGCCGACGGCGAGATGAAGGACCACAACGTCGACCTGCACCTGATCGACTGGGACTGCGTCGTCCTAGACGAGTACCACTTCGGAGCCTGGCAAGGCGCGGCCAAGGAGGTCTGCGACCCGGCACCGCTGGCCACAGCCAAGGACCCTGATAAGGCCGAGAAGAAGGCCGCCGAGTCCGACGCGGAACGCGCCGACGAGATCGCAGACCTGGCCGACGCCGGCACGCCGCGACTGATTGCCGCCACGCCCGACAGCGGCATCACCGCCGACCTCGACACCGCGGACCTGCGCCTGTCGGGCGCCACTTCCTGTACCTGTCCGGCACGCCGTTCCGGGCCCTGACCGAGGGTGAGTTCAACGAAGACGCGATCTACAACTGGACCTACCCCGATGAGCAGTACGCCAAGCAGCAGTGGGCCGCCGACCAGGCCCGCGACCCGGAGCGCAACCCGTACCGCGAGCTGCCGCAGATGCAGATGTTCACGTACGCGCTGTCCGAGGTCGCATCCGTGGCCATCGACCAGGGCGCGGACGGGCTGTTCGACCTGTCCGGCTTCTTCGAGGCCAAGAAGGTCGGCTCCGAGTACCACTTCACCGACCCGAACCGGGTCAACGAGTTCCTCAACATGCTGCGCGGCCGACTGACCCAGTCAGCGACCGAGAAACTGCTGAACAACTTCAAGCCGCCGTTCCCGTACAGCGACGCCCGGTTCGCCGCCGCGGTCGACCACACCGTGTGGTTCCTCTCGACGGTCGCGTCCGCACACGCGATGAAGGCTGCGCTCGAGGCGCACCCGTTCTTCCGTGACTTCCTGGTCCACGTCGCCGCCGGTAGCGGCGCGAAGATGGGCGCGGAGGCCAAGGACCCGGTCGACGCGATGCTCGCTCGCGCCGCCAAGACCGGCAAGCAGACCATCACCCTGTCGTGCGGCAAGCTCATGACCGGCGTGACCGTCCCGCAGTGGGGCGCGATCCTGATCCTGCGGTCGCTGAAGTCGCCTGAGTCCTACTTCCAGGCCGCTTTCCGGGTCCAGTCGCCGTGGACGACGCGCAACGACGACGGCACGAGGACCATCAACAAGCAGACCTGCTACGTCTTCGACTTCGACCCCAACCGGGCGCTGTCTCTGGTCTACCAGTACGGCATCAAGCTGGCCGGCGGCTCGACCAAGACCGCGCCATCCGACGTCATCGCCGAGTTGATCGAATTCCTGCCCATCTTCGCCTTCGACGGCGGCCGCATGGACCCGGTGGACGTCAACGCCGTTATGGACTGGGGCACTGCGGGCGCTGGCGCGGCAATGCTCGCCAAGCGGTGGGGCAGCCCCCGGCTGATCGACCTGTCCGAGGACGTGTTGCGCAAGCTGCTCGCCGACACCGACCTGGTCGGCCGCCTGGAGCAGATGGAGGACTTCCGCAGCCTACGCCAGGACGCCAGCAAGATCATCGCCCAGTCGCAGAAGCTCCGGGAGGGCAAGAAGCCCATGGGCGGCGGCGGCGGCGAGCCCGAGGACCCCGACGTGAAGGCTGCCCGCAAGGCCAAGCGCGAGCAGGTCAGGAGCCTGCGCGTCAAGCTGCTCAAGTTCGTCCAAGCCGTTCCGGTGTTCATGTACCTGACCGACTTCCGCGAGGAGGCGCTCGTCGACGTCATCGAGTCGCTGGACACGCAGCTGTTCGAGCGTGTCACCGGCCTGACTCTCAGGGACTTCCACAAGCTCGCCGATGTGGGTGTATTCCACCCCGCACACATGAACGAGGCCATCTGGCAGTTCCGTCTGTTCGAGCGCGCCAGCCTCGACTACCTAGAAGCCGCCGCGCCCCACGATCACGAGTCTCGCCCCGTGGGCCTGTGGGATCGGACCATCACCGGACAAGAGCTCGTCGAGCACTGACAGCACCCCTTTCAGCTCCGGCTCCCCCAGCCCGCAGAACCGCCTCCCGGCTGCGCCGCATGGGGCCGGACGAACCCGGGGGGCAGACCAAGTAAGCCGGAAAGGGGCAACGATCGGGCCGGGACCCCCCGGTATCGATCGCAGCAGCGCCAAATAGTCCGCGGATTATTTGCAGTCGTCGCCCCCGACTGGCCAGGCCAGGCGACCGCAGACCCGGCTACAGTGCCGTCCGTGACCGGACCCATCCTGCGCTGCAACACCCGCGTCGAGCTGACCGTCACCGAGTTCCTGCGCCTGGACCGGATGCCCAGGGCGAAGCACGCGGTCCCGGCCCGGCTGCACTGCGAGCTGGAGCACCAGCACGACGGCGACCACGTCGCGTTCGCGCAGGCCGGGGAGGGCGCCTACAGCGACACCGCCGAGTGGTGGATCCGCTGGAACGGCGGCCGGCGGGACATCACCGAGCTGCCGTGGTGCCTCGCGAAGGACCCGTCCTGGCCCGAGGACGCCGACGAGGACGACCCCGTGCTCTGCGGGCTCCCGGAGAACCACGAGGGCGCGCACGAGTGGGAGATGCGCAGCGACCTGGTGTTCACCCGCACCGCGAACGGCATCGGCGGGCTGGACCGGGACCGGCTCCGCGCCGTGCCGCGCGAGGAGAGGCCGCAACTGCGGATCCACCGCTGGGAGATGGTCATGGCGGTCCGCTGGCCGGACTGGGACCACTGGCTGATGATCTGGCCGCCCGAGTACCCCAGCTACGACCGCAGCCCGCAGGCACCGGAGTGGAAGCGGCACATGACCGACGCGGACTTCGACGACCCGGAGTGGATCGACCCCGCCGGCCAGTTCCGCCGCGACCTGCCGGTGATCACCGGGGACGCCCGCGAGCAGCTGCGCCGTGCCGCAGCCAGCATCGGCCAACCGGTCACCTTCTGCTCGTACTCGCGCGCCCGCCAGCCGGCGAACGGCAGGTGGGTGTGGCAGTCGACCAGCCCGGGCAGGAGCGCGCAGCCGGTGGCGTCGACGTGCACGTCCGCGTCGGTGGTGGGCTCGAGCGACGCGATCCGGCCGTCGTCGGTGGCGGTGAGACCGCCGGGATCGAGGGTGAGCTCGCCGGCACGGTTGCTGCGCAGGTGGGGCAGCCCGGGCTCGCGGGGCAGGAGGAGTTGCGCGGCGTTGTCGAACGAGGTAGTCACGGGCGAACGCGTCGTGATTCGTACCGTGCAAGACGTCCGAAAGCCCCTCCGCTTGGGGCGACCCCCGGGACATCAGCATCTGGCAGAGGCTTATGTCCCGCGGGCGGAGGTGGTAGGCGGGGGTTTCGGGCGTAATGCACGGGGGCGGAGAGGCTGGTCACGGGCCGGGGAGACAAGGGTTACGGGCGGTCGCTGGGGCGTCACTCCCCGAGCATCGGGATCAGTAGCCCGTGCTCACGCGCCGCGGCCACCGCGCTGTCGTAGCCGGCGTCGACGTGGCGCACGATGCCGAGGCCCGGATCGGCTTTCAAGACCCGCTCGATCCGCGCGGCCGCCCCGGGCGTCCCGTCGGCCACGCACACCTGGCCGGCGTGGATCGACTTGCCCATGCCCACCCCGCCACCGTGGTGGATCGAAACCCAGCTCGCCCCGCACGCCGTGTTGATCAGCGCGTTCAGGAGCGGCCAGTCGGCGATCGCGTCCGAGCCGTCGGCCATCGCCTCGGTCTCGCGCTGGGGGGAGGCGACCGAGCCTGCGTCGAGATGGTCACGGCCGATCACGATCGGAGCGCGGAGCGCCCCTGACGCGACCATCTCGTTGAAGCGCAGCCCGGCCCGGTGGCGCTCGCCGTAGCCTAGCCAGCAGATCCGCGCCGGCAGGCCCTGGAACTGCACCCGCTCGGTGGCCAGCTTGATCCAGCGCGCGATGTGCTCCTGGTCGCCGAACAGGTCGAGGATGGCCTCGTCGGTGGCGTGGATGTCGGCCGGGTCGCCCGACAGCGCCACCCAGCGGAACGGGCCCTTGCCCTCGCAGAACAGCGGCCGCACGTAGGCCGGGACGAACCCGGGGTAGGAGAACGCGTCGGAGTCCCCGTGCTCATACGCCAGGCCGCGCAGTGCGTTCCCGTAGTCGAACGCCTCCGCGCCGGCGGCGGCCAGCTCCCGGATCGCTGCGACGTGAGCCAATGCGCTCTCGCCGACCCGTCGGAGATAATCGTCAGGATTGGTCCGGCGCAGCGCCGCGGCCTGTTCGAGGGTGAGGCCGGCCGGGATGTAGCCGTTCAGCGGATCGTGCGCCGAGGTCTGGTCGGTCACCACGTCGACCCGCACTCCGCGCCGGACCAGCTCGGGCAGCACCTCGGCGGCGTTGCCGGCCAGGCCGATGGACAGGGCTCGGCGCTCGGCGCGGGCCGCGTCCAGCCGGCGCAGCGCGTCGTCCAAGTCCGCCGCCCGCTCATCCAGATACCCGCCACGAATGCGCCGCTCGATGCGCTGCAGGTCGACCTCGACGCACAGCGCGGCGCCGTCCAGCATGGTGATGGCCAGCGGCTGAGCGCCGCCCATGCCGCCCAGCCCCGCCGTGACGACCAGCCGGCCGGCCAGCGTCCCATCGAACCGTTTGCGGGCCGCCGCGGCGAACGTCTCGTAGGTGCCTTGGAGGATGCCCTGAGAGCCGATGTAGATCCACGACCCCGCGGTCATCTGCCCGTACATGATCAGCCCGGCCGCGTCGAGCTTGCGGAACTCGTCCCAGTTCGCCCAGTCGGGCACCAGGTTGGAGTTGGCAAGCAGCACGCGCGGCGCGTGCTCATGCGTCTCGAACACCGCCACCGGCTTGCCCGACTGGACGAGCAGCGTCTCGGCATCTCCCAGTTGCCGGAGCTCGCGCACGATCGCGTGGTAGCTCGGCCAGTTGCGGGCGGCCTTGCCGATCCCGCCGTAGACGACCAGCTCCGCGGGGTTCTCGGCGACGTCGGGATGAAGGTTGTTCTCGAGCATGCGCAGGGCCGCCTCCTGCTGCCAGCCCTTGCAACGGAGCGGGGAGGCGGGGGTCATGCCGCCGCTCCGCGGAGCCCGGCCTCCGGCGCCCCCAGAGTCCGCGATAGCTCGGCAGCGTGCCGCGCCACCGCGCGGCCGCACGCGTCGATGCGGGAGGTCGACGTGCGGTAGTTGGGGGCCAGCACGCTGAGCGCGGCGGCGATCTCGCCGGCGGCGTCGAACACGGGCGCGGCGATCGACGTCACCTCGGGTTCGACCGCGCCGGCACCGGCGGCATAGCCCCGCTGGTTCACAGCGCCCCGCAGCGCCGCGCCGAGCGCCGTGCCGCGCCAGGGGATCGTTCGACCGGCCCAGCCGGCGGTCTGCACGAGCCTGCGGGTGGCCACCTGGCGCAGGTAGACGATCCGCTCCTCGTCGGCGGCGACGGCCAGGTTCGCCGTCTCGCCGGTTTCGTCCGCGAGCGCTTCGAGATGGGGCCCGGCGAGCTCGTAGAGCGGATCTTCGCGCAGGCTGGCCGCGGCGAGCCGGCGCAGGCGGGTCCCGACTCGGTAGCGGCCGTGCTCGTCACGCCGGACCATCTCCTCTCCGGCCAGCGTCGCCAACAGCCGCGACGTGGTGCTCGGGGAGAGCTGCGCCGCTCGGGCCAGCTGGCTCAGGGTCCCGCCATCCTCGGCGACGGCGGTGAGCAGCGTCAGCGCGCGCTCCACCGTACGGGTTCCAGCCGTGGCTTGTGCCATCCCGGCTGAACTCTACCGTAGAATGGAAAGGAGTTTCATCAGACGAGAAGGTAATCGTGGGGTCAACGCAGGGGTCAGAGGGCGACAGGGGCTTCGCGGGTGCGGCGCGCCGCACCCCCCGACGCGATCACCACCAGCCCCATCCCGAACAGCGTGCGGACCGACAGGCCCTGTCCCAGCACGATGAACCCGGCCAGCGCAGCCATCGCCGGCTCGATGCTCATCAGCACGCCGAACACGGCGGGGTCGATGCGCCTGAGCGCCTCGTTCTCGAACGAGTAGGGGATCGCCGAGGAGAGCATGCCGACCGCCGCGCCGAGGAGGAGCGAGCGCGGCTCGAGCAGGTGCGACCCCCCCTGGGCGAGGCCCAGCGGCAGCATCACCACGCTGGCCACGCACATCGCGAGCGACAGGCCGGTCCCGCCCTCGAAGGCGCGACCCACCCCGGCGTTGACCAGGATGTAGGCGGCCCAGAAGCAGCCGGCCAGCAGCGCCAGCGCGACGCCCACGCCGTCCAGGTGCTCGACGCCGCCGCGGGTCAGCGCGAGGATGCCCGCGACGGCGAGCGCGACCCACAGCAGATCGACCGGGCGGCGCGAGCCGACGAGCGCGATGGTCAGCGGCCCGACGAACTCGAAGGTCACCGCGATCCCGAGCGGGATGCGGTGTATCGCCGAGTAGAAGCTGAAGTTCATCGCCGCCAGCACCAGGCCGAACAGGCAGGCCAGGAACAGCTCGCGCCGCGTGTGCCCGCGCCACCGCGGCCGCCACAGCGGGACCAGGATGAGCGTTCCGAACAGCAGGCGCAGCCACACCGCGCCGCCGGGGCCGATGCTGTGGAACAGAGTCGCCGCGACGGCCGAGCCGAACTGGACAGAGGCGATCGCGCCGAGCACCAGCCCGTTCGACGGCGCACGCCCCAGCAGTCCCGTGCGACGGGACACCGCCGCTGTCCGGCTTGCACCCACGGCTCGCGATGCTAGTGACGCAACGCACGACGGGCCCCGAGTGGCTGGGATGACTCCTGCCCGCACGTTCGTTCTCGACGGCGCCACGCTCACCCCCGCCGCAGCGGCTGCGGTGGCGCGGCACGCCGCGCCCGTCGAGCTGGCACCCGAGGCCCGCGCCCGCAACGCGGCCGCGCGCGAGGCGATCGCCGCGCTGCTGGCACGCGGAGAGCCGCTCTACGGTGCCACCACCGGCGTCGGCGCGCTGCGCGACCGTCCGATCGACGAGACCGATCGCGAGCGCTTCCAGTGGAACCTGCTGCGCAGTCACGCGGTCAGCGCCGGGTGGCCGCTCGAGCCCGAGCTGGTCCGTGCGGGGATGGTCGTGCGGGCCAACCAGCTCGGTGCCGGTGGCGCCGGCGTCGCCCCGGCCCTGCTGGACGCGCTCTTGAACGCGCTCAACGCCGGGGTGACCCCGCTCACCCGCGAGCTCGGATCGCTCGGCACCGGCGATCTGCCGGCGCTGGCCGAGATCGCGCTCGCGCTGCTCGGTGAGGGCAAGGTGTGGCGGGACGGTCGGCTGGTCGATGCGCCCCCGCCGGCGGAGCCGATCGAGCTCGGCCTGCGCGACGGGCTCGGCTTCATCTCCTCGGGCGCCATGACGGCGGGCCAGGCGGCGCTGCTCTGCGTCGACGCCCGGTCGTTGCAGGCCCGGTGGCTCGAGGTCGCGGCGCTCTCGTTCGAGGCGCTCGACGCCGATCCGGTCGTTCTCGATCCCCGCGTCCAGGCCGGCCGCGGCGCCCGCGGCCAGGCGGCGGTGGCCGAGCGCATGCGCCAGCTGCTGGCCGGCGCCCCATTCAGTCCGCGCTCACCTGACCGCCTGATCCAGGACCCCTATCCCTTCCGCGTGCTGCCACAGGTGGACGGGGTGGCGCACGACGCGCTCCACCATCTCGACGAGGTAGTTGTCCGCGAGCTCAACGCCCGCCCCGAGAACGCCCTGATCCACGAGGGCCAGGCGTTCACCACCGGCAACTTCCACGCCGCTGAGCTGGGCGCGGCGCTCGACGCCGTCCGCGCGGCGTTCGCGCACTCGGCCTCGCTGATCGCCGGCCGGGTCAGCGCGCTGCTGGATCCCCGCATGAGCGGCCTCCCGCCGTTCCTGGCCGCCGATCCCGGCCCGGACTCGGGCCACATGATGCTCGAGTACACCGCGCATGCGGCCGCCGCCGAGGTCCGGTCGGCGGCCACGCCGATGGCGGTGCAGAGCGTGTGGGCCTCGCTCGGGGTGGAGTCGCACGCCAGCCTGGCCGCCACCGCCGCCACGCGCACCGCCGAGATGCTCGAGGCGATGGACGTGCTGGTCGCCACCGAGCTTGTCGTGGCCGTGCGGGCGCTCAACCTCGCCGGGCGCACGCCGGCCGGCGCCGGGCTGCAGCCGCTGTTCGCCGCCGCCACCGACACATTGCCCGCCGGCGCCGAGGATCGCGCGTTCGGCCAGGACGTCGAGGCCGCCCGAGGGCTGCTCCGTGAGTCCTCGTCGATCGCGTGAAAGTATCAGGCCGCTGGGACCGTTTCGATGGCGTGGCTGCGATCCCCGGCGCCGCCGTGCCCTGTTCCTCGTCCAGGCGAGCGACGCGCGTCCGCGCGCGGACGACGATGGCCGTAGGTGCCATTTCGCTGATCGCGGCTGCCGTCGGCTGGCTCCTTGTCCTGAACGTCGGCGCCGTTCCACGAACCGGACTGCAGCCCTCCGGTGCAACCGCACTGGCGCCACCTCTCGCGCGCGTCGCCGCTTCCACCGGACTGCAGCCCTCCGGTGCAACCGCACTGGCGCCACCTCTCGCGCGCGTCGCCGCTTCCACTCCCGAGCGGCAGGTCGAGGTGATCATCCAGCTCACGCGGGATGTGAACGTGGCGCAGGGGCGGGCGCTGGTCCGCGCGCTCGGCGGCCGGCCGGGGATGGATCTCCACATCATCAACGGCCTGTCCGCGCGCCTCACAGCGGGCAACGCGCGGCGGCTCGCCTCGAGCCCATTGGTCCACGCGGTATCGCTCAACGCGGCGATCCGGGACACCACGCTGAGCGACCCGAATCCGTGGACGCTGGCCACGTCGTTTGATCAGACCATCGGCGCCACCAAGCTCTGGGGTCGCAGTACGGGCGCCGGCATCGGCGTGGCCGTGATCGACACCGGCATCAGCGGCGACCTTCCGGACTTCCAGACGTCGCAGGGAAGCTCGACCTCACGGGTGATCGCCTCCGCCGTGGTCGATCCGGGCGCGACGACGGCGAAGGACACCTACGGTCACGGGACCGCCGTGGCCGGGCTGGTGGCTGGGAACGGGTGGGACCGCGACCAGAGCGACTCGCTGTTCGGCCAATACGCCGGCACGGCTCCTGACGCCAACCTCATCTCGATCAAGGTCGCTGACGACTCGGGCCATGCATCGACTCTCGACGCCATATACGGGCTGCAGTTCGCCGTCGATCACAAGGCCGACTACCACATCAAGGTCGTCAACCTGTCGTTCCGCTCCACGTCGGCGGAGTCCTACACGACCGATCCGGTGGACGCCGCTGTCGAGCAAGCCTGGTTCCACGGGATAACCGTGGTCGCCGCGGCCGGGAACCTCGGCAGCGCATCGGATGCGGTCTCGTACGCCCCGGGCAACGACCCATACGCGATCACGGTCGGTGCGGTCGACGGCCAGGCGACGAAATCGACCTCGGACGACGTCCAGGCGAGTTGGTCCAGTCGCGGCGTCACGCAGGACGGCTTCTCGAAGCCCGATGTGGAAGCCCCCGGAGCGCACATCATCACCACTCTGGCGCCCGGAAGCTCGTTCGCGAGCGCCTGCCCGACGTGCGTGATCGAGGGCGCCTACTTCCAGCTGAGCGGCACTTCGCTGGCCGCCCCGATCGTGTCCGGGGTCGCAGCGGACCTGCTTGCGGCGCATCCCCGGTGGACGCCCGCGATGGTCAAGGGAGCACTCGTCAACACCGCCGCGCCGCTCTCCGACGGCGGCGATGAAGTGCAGGCGATGAGCGCGTATTGGGCGAGCGGCAGTCAGCTCGCGTCCGACCAGGGCCTGACACCCAACGACCTGATCGATCCAGCCACGAACACGATCGACTACGACGCCGCGAGCTGGAGCGCCGCCAGCTGGAGTACCGCCGCCGATCCGCTGGCGGCGAGCTGGAGCGCCGCGAGCTGGAGCTGCGTCGACTGCTCTTCCACCGACCAAGGCGACGTCAGCCCGACCAGCGCGAGCTGGAGCGATCTCGGCTGGGCCACGACCTGGGGGTAGGCATGAGTGTGGTCGGCAGCAGCAGCGAGGCCGTCCGAGACTCGAAGCTGCGCGCGCTGCTGGCGCGGGTCGCGCGGCCGCGCCCATACCGGATGTCATCCGGCCAGGTGGCGATCTGGACGCTGAGCGGCGCGATGATCTCGACCGCTGCGGCTCTGTTCGCAGCCGGCGCCGGAGGTGTGCCGCCGATCATCACGTCGGTCCACGTGCCCTTCTGGGCGCTGCTCGTCGCCTTCGCCGCGGCCGAGCGATTCGTCGTCCACGTCCATTTCCGCCGCAGCGCGCACTCGATGTCGCTCGGCGAGATCCCCCTGGTGTTCGCGCTGGTGTTCGCCGGAGGATCAGCGGCGATCCTGGCGGGCGCGCTGGGGCGTATTGCCGTTCTCGCGCTCCACCGCAAACTGCCGGTGATCCGGCTCGCCTTCAACTTCGGCGTGTTCCTGCTCGGGAATTGCGTCGCGGTGCTCGTGTTCCACGCGATCGCCGCCGGCGCCGGGGAGATCGGTCCGGCCGTCTGGACGGCGGCGATCCTCGGGACGGTGGCCAGCTCGCTGATCGCGGTGCTGCTCATCAGTGCCGCGGTCTCGCTGTCCGAGGCCCAGCTCAGCATCCGCCAGGTTGCTCGCTCGCTGCGAACCGACCTAACGGTCGTCGTCGCGAACACCAGCGTCGGCCTGTGCGCGGCGACGACTCTCTACGAGGACCGGAAGGCGGCGATCTTGATGGCGATTCCGATCGCCGGAATGTTCCTCAGCTTCCGGGCGTACGTCGCCGAGCGCCAGCGGCACGAGCGGATGGAGTTCCTCTACCGGGCGGCGCGAGAGCTGTCTCGGTCGTCGGAGATCGGCCCGGCGCTCGAGGGATTGTTGGCTCAGGCACTCGACGCGTTCCGGGCTGAGGTCGCGGAGATCATCTTCTTCTCGCCGGACGGCCAGGATGCGCTGCGCACCACTGTGCGGCCCGAGGGCGCGACCGCGGTTCTCGAGGCCGTCGAACCCGAGATCGCCGCACGCTTCCGAGTGCTGATCGCGGGTCACGCCCGCGGCGCCTGCGCCGCGTCAGAGATAGGGGACGATCGGCTGGTTGACTATCTGCGGGCGCGCGAGCTGGGCGACGGCATGCTCGCCGTCCTGAAGGGAGAGCGCAGCCTGATCGGGGCGATCACGATCGGCAATCCCTCCGGCGTCGTCGACCACTTCTGCGCCGACGACGTGAAGCTGCTCGAGACCGTGGCGAACAACACCAGCGTCGCCTTGGAGAACGATCGCCTCGGGCAGACCGTGTGGCGCCTGAAGGAGCTGCAGCGCGAGCTCGAGCACCAGGCCTCGCACGACCCGCTCACCGACCTGGCAAACCGGTCGTTGTTCGTCGAGCGGGTGGGCGATGCGCTGTGCAGCGAGCGTGGGGGCGTGTCGGTGATCTTCATCGACATCGACGACTTCAAGACGGTCAACGACAGCCTGGGGCATGCCGCGGGCGACGAGCTGTTGATCGCGGTCGCGCGCCGGCTGCACGACTGCGTGCGACCATGCGACACGGTGGCGCGGCTGGGCGGCGACGAGTTCGCGATCATGCTCGACCGGCCGAACTCACAGCAAGAGGCGATCGAGGTGACGGAGCGGATCAACCGTCATCTCGCGGAGCGATTCTCGATCAACGGCCAGAACATCTCGGTGCACGCCAGCGCCGGCATCGCGACCGCCCCGGGGGGTCAGATTAGCCCCGGGGAGCTGATCCGCAACGCCGACCTGGCCATGTATCGGGCCAAGCACGAGAGCAAAGACCGGTACGAGCTGTTTGAGTCGGGCATGGAGCTCCCGGTGAAGAACCGCCACCGTCTCAAGGTGCGGCTGAAGGACGCGGTCAGGGACGACTCGTTCGTCGTGCATTACCAGCCGATCGTGGAGCTCCAGACCGGAAGAGTCACGGCCTGCGAAGCGCTCGTGCGATGGCCCGACGGGCCGCGTGGCTGCTCCATGCCGTCGTCGTTCATGCCGCTCGCCGAGGAGACGGGGGCAGTCGTGGCGATTGGGCGCTCCGTGTTGCAGCAGGCTTGCCGCGACGCGCAGACGTGGGGCTGGACCGACGGAGTGCCGGCGGCGATCCACGTGAACGTCTCGCCCGTTGAGCTGCAGGAGCGGCGGTTCGTGGACGGCATCGCGGCCGCGCTCGACGACAGCGGGCTGGAGCCCCGACGGCTCGTGCTCGAGATCACCGAAGGGGTGATGCTGCGCGATCCCGAGCGCAGCATCGCGACCTTGCACGAGCTGCGCGCGCTCGGCCTGCAGCTGGCACTCGACGACTTCGGGACCGGGTACTCGTCGCTCTGTCATCTCAGGTCGCTGCCGATCGACTGGCTGAAGATCGGGATGCCGTTCATGGACAGTCTCGAGCAGGGTGGATCGGACCGGGCATTCGTCCGAATGGTCCTCGACCTCGCGACCAACCTGGAGCTGGATGTCGTGGCGGAAGGCATCGAGTCCGCCGGCCAGCTTGCTGCGCTCCGGGAGCTCGGCTGCGAGTTCGGACAGGGCTTCTACCTTGGCTCGCCGGCGATCATCGATCCGATCGAGGTGGCGGCGGAGTGCACAGCCACGCGCTAGCGCAAACCGTCCTTGCGGGCGGACGCGCGCCGTTCGATGTCCCGGGGCCTTGGACGGCGCTGTTCGTGCTCCTGGTATTCTCGGGGGTTCTGCGCCCGTTCGCACGAAGCGTTTCCCCGCTCGGGGATGGGAGCGGCAGCCGCATGGCAAGCGAGCCGCCGACGAGTCCTGCTCCGGATCAGGCCGTAGCCTCGAGCCTGAGCCTCAATGCCGTCGAGCTCGCGCTGATCGCGGAGCTGAGCCTGGAGCAGGCCCGCGCGCACGACGAAGTGGCGGACGACCCGACCCATCGCCCCGAGACGCGGCGCGCTGCGTCGGCGACCGCGGCCGCCTGGCGGGAAAGGGCGCGGATCCTCCAGTTGGAGGCGCGTCGGCGTAGCGCGCACCGCATGGTTCCCGGAGTGCGATCGCTTCACGCACCGGGTTCGACGTACGCCGGCCCCGAGCGCCGCCGGGAGAAGCGCCGGACGGGAACGAGTCGAGCCCGTCCGGCTACGGTCGGTGGTGGCGAGCGGCGGCTCGGACGCGACCGTCGCGAAGGGGAGCAAAGGCGTCCGGAGCTGGCGCCTCGGTAACACCAAGGTCGGCGCAGTCGAGCGGCTGTGAGACGCAGCCGTCCGGAGTGGCGCCTCGGTAACACCAAGGTCGGCGCAGTCGAGCGGCTGTGAGACGCAGCCGACCGGTCCTCGCCGACCGGCATCGGCGCGGTAGCCTGGACGGACCAGAGCGACTTGGAAAGGACCGACATGGGCGTGCAGGAGAAGCAGCAGCTGTGGGGCGGTGAGACCACCAAAGCGGTGGCGAACTTCCCCGTCTCGGGCGAGCGGATCCCGGACCCGGTGATTCACTGGCTCGGCCGGATCAAGAGCGCCGCCGCGCGCGTCAACGCCGAGCTCGGGCTGCTCGACGAGGACAAGGCGAACCGGATCGCCGCCGCGGCCGACCGCGTGGCCGAGGGCGAGTTCGACGACCAGTTCCCGATCGACGTCTTCCAGACCGGCTCGGGCACGTCCTCGAACATGAACGCCAACGAGGTGATCGCCACCCTGGCCGGCGAGGGCATCCACCGCAACGACGACGTCAACATGGGGCAGTCCTCCAACGACGTGTTCCCCTCGGCCGTTCACCTCGCCGCGCTGGACACCGCCGCCAACCAGCTGCTGCCGGTGCTCGAGCAGCTCGAGGCGTCGCTCCAGCGTAAGTCCGAGGAGTTCAAGGACATGGTGAAGTCGGGCCGGACGCACCTGATGGATGCCGTGCCGGTCACGCTCGGGCAGGAGCTGGCGGGCTACGCCGCCCAAGTCCGTCTCGGCGCGCGCCGCATCTCGAACGCCCTGCCGCAGGTGGCGCAGATCCCGCTGGGCGGCACCGCGACCGGCACCGGGCTGAACACCCACAAGGAGTTCGCCGATCGGGTCCGGGCTCGGCTGTCCGAGGCGACGGGGCTCGAGATCCGCCCGCCCGAGGATCCGTTCGAGGCGCAGGGCAACCGCGACGCGCTGGTCGAGCTGTCCGGCGCGCTCAAGGTGCTCGCCGTGTCGCTGACCAAGATCGCCAACGATCTCGCTTGGATGGGTTCCGGCCCCCGGACGGCCATCGGCGAGATCTTCCTGCCCGAGCTCCAGAAGGGCTCCTCGATCATGCCCGGGAAGGTCAACCCGGTGATCCCCGAGGTCATCCTGCAGATCTCAGCCCAGGTGATCGGCAACGACGCCGCGATCACGGTGGCCGGCTCCCAGGGCAACTTCGAGCTGAACGTGCGCGTCCCGCTGATCGCCCGCAACCTGCTCGATCAGATCCGCCTCTTGACCAGCGGCTGCGGCATCTTCGCCGAGAAGTGCATCGACGGGATCCAGGCCAACGAGGAGGGGCTGCGCCGGTCGGCCGAGATGACGCTGTCGGCCGCCACCGCGCTCAACCCCTACATCGGCTACGACAAGGGCGCGGAGATCGTCAAGCAGGCCTCTGGGTCCGGCCGCCCGCTGCGCGACGTAGCGCTCGAGCTCGGCGTCGACGAGGAGACCTACGACAAGGCGATGGACTTGCGCAAGATGGCTCAGGGCAACCTGTAGCTATGCACATAGACATATATATAGCTCTGCAGGTTCGCGCTCCAGACACCCGGCGTGCAGAACCTGCCAGTCGGGGCGTTTCGACCCGACCGTGACATCTGGTGCACGTAGGGGATGCCTGTCATGCCACGGTCGATCGGATCCGATGACGTTGTCATGTTCTGCACGTCGGGCTGCGCGTTCGGCAACAAGTTCGAGACCCGCCTGTTCAGCGACAACCTCGGAAGCGGACGCGATATCAGGCGGCCTGACGAGCCGCGCGCCGCCGGCCGGCCGGTCGCGGGGCCCATTGGAAGCACCGCATCGAGAGCAGCATCCCTGCGGCCGCCCAGGCCGCGAGCGCGCCCGCGCCGTGCGCGCTGATCGGCGGCCCGCCGTTCCCCTGCGGGACCTGCTCGGCCTCAGTGATGGCAACCTCTCCCACCATCTGATGACGCTGGAGAAGGCCGGCTACGTCAAGACCACGAAGTCGTTCGAGGGACGCAAGCCGCGTACGTGGATCACCGCCACACCGGCCGGGCGGAAGGCCCTCGCCAACGAGATCGCGGCGCTGCGTGACATCGTCACCAGCGCCGACGCCGCAGCCATCGTCACCAGCGCCGACGCCGCAGCCACCCCAGAACCCCTCCAGGGCAGGCGGCTCCGGGCCACGTAGGATCGCGAGCGCCGTCGCGCGCGCTCATCGGCCTCACGACGGCAGGGACCGGGGGAGCCCGAACGGGCCGAGCAACGCCGCGCCACCGAAGCGGGTGATCTGCGAAATGCGCTCGCCCTCGAGGGTCAGGACCAGCATGCCGACCCCCCGCACGATCCCCGCTTGGGGGTCTGGGATGTAGTGGCCGAAGGCCGGCTGCCCGTTGGCGCGGGTCGGTACCAGGTGGTGGCGATGCTGCCAGCGCGCCGCGAAGCCCTGGCCCAGGAACGCGGCGATCGCCTCCCGACCCTGATATTCGAACGGCTCGGGCGGCATCGTCACCCAAGCGTCGTCGGTGAGCAGAGCCAGGACGTTGTCCAGGTCCCCGGCCTCGAACGCGTCGGCGAAACGTGCCAGCAGCTCCCGTTCGTGCGCCGAGCGTGGTAGCGGCGCGCGCTCGCGCCCGACCGGGGCGTGGGACTCGAGCGTTGCCCGGGCGCGCTGTAGGGCGCTCGAGACCGATACCTCGGTGGTGTCGAGCATGCTCGCGACCTCGGCCGCCCGGTAGCCCAGCACGTCGCGCAGCACCAGCACGGCTCGCTGCCGGGGCGGCAGGCGCTGCAGGCCGGTGACGAAGGCCAGGCCGACCGCCTCCCGGGCCTCGTGGCGGGCGTCGGGGCCGGGCGCGGTGTCCGGCACGCCCGCCAGCAGCACGTCGGGATAGGGCTCGAGCCACAGCGCCTCGCCGTAGCGGGTGGGCTCAGGCGGTGTGAACGGCAGCGGTCTCACCTCCGGGGGACGGCGTGAGGACTCGCGCAGCACGTTCAGGCAGCGGTTGGTGGCGATGCGGTAGAGCCAGGCGCGCAACGAAGCCCGCTCCTCAAACCCGTCCAGCCCGCGCCACGAGGCCAGCAGCGTCTCCTGGAGAGCGTCCTCGGCGTCCTGCATGGAGCCGAGCATCCGGTAGCAGTGGACCTGGAGCTCTCCGCGGTACGGGTCGGTGAGCTCCTGGAAGGCCGTCTCGTCGCCGGCGCGGGCGCGGGTCAGCGTGCTCTCGGTCATCTTCCGATCGTGGCATGGGCCATCGATGACGTGACACCACGGCGAGCGGAAATTCATCGGCCGATTTCCGCCTTGGGTCGTGTCTCAAGGTGCGATGGCACGACCCAAGGAGGACAACATGCGTACACGATCTGGCTGGGCCCTTGCCGTGGCCTCGGTCGCCGCGTTCATGGTGGCACTCGACATGCTGGTGGTCACCACCGCGCTCAGCACGATCCGGCGGGATCTGGGAGCCTCGATCGAGCAGCTCGAATGGACGGTCAACGCCTACACGCTGAGCTTCGCCGTGCTGCTGATGACGGGAGCGGCGCTCGGGGACCGGTTTGGCCGCCGGCGCCTCTTCGCGCTCGGCCTCGCGCTGTTCTCGCTCGCCTCGGCTGCCTGTGCGCTGGCGCCCGGCGTGGGCCTGCTGATCGCGGCCCGCGCGGTCCAGGGGGCCGGCGCGGCGATCGTGATGCCGCTCGCGCTAACCCTCATCACCGAGGCCTACGCGCCGGAGCGGCGCGCTCGCGCCCTTGGCCTGTTCAGCGGCGTGACCGGGCTTGCCGTGCTCGGCGGTCCCGTCCTGGGCGGCGCGATCACCCAGGGCATCGCCTGGCAGTGGATCTTCTGGATCAACGTCCCGATCGGCCTGCTCACGATCCCCGTGGTGTTCGCTCGGGTGCGCGAGAGCTTCGGACCGCGCACCGCGCCCGACATCGGCGGTCTCACGCTGATTTCCGGCGCCGCCCTCGGGATTGTGTGGGGACTGGTGCGGGGCAACACGGCCGGGTGGGGCAGCGTCGAGGTGGTGGCGTCGCTATCGGCCGGCCTGGCTCTGGGCGTGGGGTTCGTGGCCTGGGAGCTGCGCGCGGCGCAGCCGATGCTGCCGATGACTCTGTTTCGCTCGCGTCCGTTCTCGTCGGGCAACGGGGCGGTCTTCTTCATGTTCGCGGCGCTGTCGGGCGCGGTGTTCTTCATGGCCCAGTTCCTCCAGATCGCCCAGCACCACGGGCCGCTCGATGCCGGCGTGCGCCTGCTGCCGTGGACCGCGACCCTGTTCGTGGTGGCCCCGCTCGCCGGTGCGCGCATCGCCCGGGTGGGGGAGCGTCCCTTCGCGGTGGCGGGACTCCTACTGCAAGCGGTCGGAATGGGCTGGATCGCGCTGATCGCGGGACCCGAGGTGGCCTATGGCCGGCTGGTGGCGCCGCTGGTCATGGCCGGCGCGGGCGTCTCGATGGCGATGCCGGCGCTGCAGAACGCTGTGATGGGCGCGGTGGCGCCGGCGCGGCTCGGGCAGGCCTCCGGCACGTTCAACACCGTGCGCCAGCTGGGCGGCGTGTTCGGGATCGCCGTGCTGGTAGCGGTGTTCACCGGCTCGGGAGGCTACGCCTCACCGGAGCTGTTCAGCGACGGGTTCACGGCCGCAATCGGCGCCTCGGCGGCGCTGTCGCTGTTGGGGGCGGTCGCTGGGCTCGGGCTGCCCCGTGCCGCGGCTCAGGTGGCAAACGTCCCGGCCCGTGTCCGTTCGGAGATGGCCGGCTCGATCGAGTAGCCCTCGACGTCCGCCGGCCGGTCCGGGATCCGGGCTCGGGTTGCACCGGCGCACGGCGAGCGAGCGGGCCGGCGTCGAGCGGCCGCGCCATGACGTCGTCGGGCAGCTCGAGATGGGTCGCCCCGGGCTTCTCCGTTTCGGCCACGGCGAACGCCTTGCGGACCACCTCGGGCACGATCTCCGGGGCCGACACGCGGGCGTTCCACTTAACCATCGGACGCAGGATGCCGATGAGATCTATGTACTGGTGCGATTCCTTGTGCATGCGCTCGATGTCGGACTGACCGGTCAGAACGACAATAGGAGCGCGATCCAGGAAGGCGTCGGCCACCGCGGTGACCAGATTCGTCGCTCCTGGGCCAAGGGTCCCCAGGCATACCCCGGCTCGGCCCGTCAAGCGGCCGTAGGCATCGGCCATGTACGCCCCGCCCTGCTCGTGGCGGACAGGAACGAACTGGATCGACGAATCGGCCAAGGACTCGTTCAGGTCGAGCGTTTCCTCCCCGGGGATCCCGAACACGTACCGAACCCCCTCCGCCTCCAGGCACTCGACGAAAACCTCTGAAGCCTTGCGTTCGCCCATTTTGCCCTTCTATGGAGCCTTGCGTTCGCCCATTTTGCCCTTCTATATAACCGAATCCACATCCCCCCGAACCGCAACCCCGCGGGTCCCGGCGTGTCTTGCCCAGAGGATGCGCGCAGTGGCAGTGGGAGTGTTGGCGGTGACTGCGCTGGTCTTGGCGGGGCCGGCGTCGGCTGCCCCCGGCCGCGATGCTGGGCCGAAGTCGGCCGCGTACGCCCACCATGCCGCCCACCTCTCGGCCCCTGCGAGCGCCGCCTCCGACTCCAGCACCCTGTTCATCCGCGGCGGCGGTTACGGCCACGGCATCGGGATGAGCCAGTACGGAACCTACGGCTACGCCCTGCACGGCTGGACCTACCGCCAGATCCTCGCGCACTACTACACCGGCACCGACCTCGGCCAGATCAACCCCAACCAGACCGTCCGGGTGCTGCTGGGGAGCGGCCCGGCGGCTTTCGCCGGCGCCACCCACGCCGGCAACAAGGCGCTCAACCCGAGCCTCACCTACGACGTCACGCCGCTTCGGGGCGGGCAGCTCGCGCTGCTCAACCAGACCACCCACAAGCGGGTCGGCAAGTTCAATGCACCGCTGGCTGCCACCGGCCCAGGACCGCTCAGCCTCGCGGGTCTGGGCGCGTACCGCGGCGCGCTCGAGTTCAGGCCGAACGGCTTGGGCGGCGTCTACACGGTCGACGTGATCGGCCTTGACGACTACGTGCGCGGCGTGATCGCGGCCGAGATGCCCTCGAGCTGGGGGCCCGAGGCGCTCGAGACCCAGGCGGTGGCCGCGCGCACCTACGCGATCACCACCGATGTCGCCGGGACCTTCTACAACCTCTATTCGGACACGCGCTCGCAGATGTACCGGGGCGTGTCGGCCGAGACCCCGGCCACCGACGCGGCGGTCGCCGCCACCGCGGGCCAGATCGTGACCTACAACGGCGCCCCGGTCGTCACCTACTTCTTCTCCAGCTCGGGCGGGCACACCGAAAACGTCGAGGACGCATGGCCCGGGGCGAGCGCCGCCCCCTGGCTGCGGAGCGTGGACGACCCCTACGACGGCGCCGGCGGCGACCCCTATCACAAGTGGACGCGGCAGCTCAGCCCGACCGCCGCAGCCAAGCACCTCGGCCGCCTGGTCAAGGGCAGGCTGCTCGGGATCCGTGTCACCCGGCGCGGCGCGTCGCCGCGGATCATCTCGGCCGTCGTGATCGGCACGGGCGGCACCACCACGGTGACCGGGGCCCAGCTCCAGGGCGCCTTCGGCCTGCTCAGCAGCTGGGCCAGCTTCACCATGATGTCGGCCCGGGCCGGGCACGCGCCGACGGTGGGCGGAGTGCCCGCCGCGAACGACCTGGCAGTCATCGCCCAGCTCAAGCGGGCCTTTGCGCTCGCCGGCAAGACCACTCCGGTCCTCCGCGGCAGCGTGGTGCCCGCCGGCAGGGGCGACAAGGTCGCGATCGAGATCCACGTCGGCAAGGACTGGCACAAGCTCTTCACCGTGCGTCTGGGCAAGGCTGGGGGTCTGGCCAAGGCTGGGGCGTACACGGTGCGCCTCCCGCGGCCGGGGGTCTACCGCACGGTTTACCGCGGCCTCGCCGGGCCTTCCGTCGTCGTCCCGTAGTCGCGCGGCCGTTAGGCTCGGCGCGATGCCCGCGCCGCTGCTCGCCGTCGACGCCCCCTTCGTCCTCTACCGCTCGTTCTACGCGCTCCCCGAGTCGATTCACGGTTCCGTCGATCGCCCGGTCAATGCGCTGCTCGGAGCCGTGAACCTGATGCTGCGGATCGCAGCCGATCGCCGTCCGCGGGCGATCGTGCTGTGCTTCGGGGCCGACGCGGCCGAGTACCGAGTCGAGCTCTTTCCGGCCTATCACGCCGACCGCCCGCCGGTGCCCGACCCGCTTGCCTGGCAGTTCGAGCGCGCCCCGGAGCTGTTCAGCGCCTTCGGCTGGGGCATCGAGTCCTCGCCCGAGCTGGAAGCCGACGATCTGCTCGGGGCGCTCGCCTCGGTCGAGACGGACGCCCGCGGCCAGGCGCTGATCGTCACCGGCGACCGCGACATGTTCCAGTGCGTGGGCGACCGCGTCTCGGTGCTGCTGTTGAAGTCGGGGATCAGCGGCTTCGAAGAGATGAATTCTGAAGCGGTCAAGCGCCGGTACGGGATCCCGCCCGAGCTGGTGCCCGACTTCATCGCGCTCCGCGGCGACCCGTCGGACGGGTTGCCTGGGGCGCCCGGGATCGGCCCCAAGACGGCAGCGGCGCTGCTCGGGCGGCACGGCTCGCTGGAGGGCGCGATCGCCGGCGCCGACGCCGAACGGCCCCGGATCGCTCAGGCGTTGAAGGAATCGGCGGACGAGCTGCGGGCGTACCGGGACATCGCCACACTGCGCGCCGCCGACCTAGAGCGGCCGCCGGATCGCGAGACCGACCTGGCCGGCGGCGCCCGCGCGGCGCGCGAGCTCGGGCTGAACCGGCTGGCCGAACGGCTCGAGAACGCCGAAAGCGTCGCGGGCCTGTAGCGAACACGAACTTGGCCACGGGCTCTACCAGCGGCTTGGTTTCGTCCGGCGGGCGGCCAGCCTGCACCGCTTCGCAGCGCCGGCCTGACCTACCAGCGGCTCGGCTTCGTCCGCGGGCGGCCAGCCTGCACCGCTTCGCAGCGCCGGCCTGACCTACCAGCGGCTCGGCTTCGTCCGCGGGCGGCCAGCCTGCACCGCTTCCCAGCCGGCCTGACCCCTACCTGATGAACTGAACGGGCGCGTAGCCCATCCAGCCGCGCCTTGGCCCGGGCGGTAGAGCGCCCGCCCCACCGCCGGCCGGCAGCGTCTCCGGGTCCGTGCCGACGCCGAGCAGGCTGCGCGTCAACTGCTGGCCGGCATCGAGCAGATCGTCGAGGGCACGCCCCATGTGCGCGGCCGTGACGACGGGATCGGTCGGGTTCTCCTGCAGCGACTCGAGCATCGCACGGCGCAGCAGCTCCTTCACGAACGACGCCGTCACACCGTCGGTGCGCTCCACGACCTGGCGCCTCTCCTCCTCGGACAGGCTCAGGGGAAGCGCGCGCCCGTACAGCGCGAGCAGCCGCGCGCGCCCCTCCTCGTCCGGTAGGGCGATCTCGATCGCGACGTCGACCCGGCCGGGACGAGCGGCCAGCGCCGGCTCCAGCAGGTCGGCTCGGTTGGTCGTGAGCACGAACAGCAGGTCCGCGTCGGCGGCGGCACCGTCCATCGCGTCGAGCAGGTCGAACAGCACGGGACTCGAACCGACCCCGCCCATCCCCATCCCCATCCCCATCCCCATCCCCGATGCTCCGCGACCAGGTCGACGTCCTCGAGGACGATGACCGCCGGCTCCAGGTCCCGCGCGAGCTCGGCCACCGACCCGATCACGTTCAATGCGCGGCCGGTGAGCACGAAGCGGGTGTAGCCCGTCATCTGGCGGATGAGATAGCGGGTGGTGTGGGTCTTGCCCGTGCCCGGCGGCCCGTACAGGAGCAGGCCGCGCTTGAGGTGCTGGCCGGCGCCGAGCAGGGCGTCCCGATGCGCGGCGATGCCCAGCGCGTGCCGTTCCACCGGGGCCAGCACCGCCTCCGGGAGCACGACGTCGTCGCGGGCGGTCTGCGGGATCGCGCCGAACTCCAGCGTGAGCCCACCCATGGGGGCCATGCCGACCTCAAGCACATGGCGGCGAAACACGTTCAGCCGGTGGCGGAGCTCCGCCAGCCTCGCGTGCACGGCCTGCGCCGTGTCGACGGGCAGGCCGGCGATCTCCACGGCCAGCTGCTGATCGTGTTCGGTCGGTGCGCGGACCATGACCACATAACGGCCGTTCTCATCACTGACCAGAAGCAGCGCCAACTGCAGGCAGGCCAGCGTCGAGCCCGGGCCGTTGGGCAGGTCCACCAGTGCCGGTGCCGACAGTCGCAGCGGCAGCATGTGCTCTCCCGTGAGGAGCTGCTGCAGCGTCACCGGGGGATGGTGCGGCGGGATCGAAAAGCCGCGCACCGTCACCTCCCGGCCCGGCTCGCCGGACCAGGCGTCCAGCGCGGCCTGCAGATTCACGTGCTCAAAGGGCGGCAGGCTCCGTGTCACGACGGATTGGTCGGCCGCGCCCTCGCCGAGGTAGTGGCCGACCAGCTCGACGACCTCGTTGCTGTCCGTCTGCTGGGAATACACCCATTCGAGGAACGAGAGGAAGGCGGTCGCGAACTCGCGTGCCTCGGAGTCGGATGCGCCGGTCATTTATCACCAAACCTTACGACTTACGACGTGAAGCGCACCAAACCTTACGGCGTGAAGCGCACCGTGATCACGTCGCCGTCGGCCACCGTGTAGTCACGGCCCTCCAGGCGCAGCGTGCCGCGCTCGCGCGCGCCGGCGTAACCGCCCGCCGCCACCAGCGCCTCCCAGCCGATCACCTCGGCGCGGACGAAGCCGCGCTGGATGTCGGAGTGGATCATGCCGGCGGCGTGCCACACCGAGAGTCCTCGGCGCAGGTGCCAGGACTGGGCGGGCTTGTCCTCGCCGGCGGTGAAGAACGCGATCAGGTGAAGCAGCGAGAAGGCGCCGCGGACCACCGCATCGAGGCCGGACTCGCTCAGGCCGAGGTCGGCGCGCATGGCGGCGGCGTCTGCGGGGTCAAGCTCGGCCAGCTCGGCCAGCTCGGCCTCGAGCCGGGCCGAGACCGCCACCGCCTCGGCTCCCTGGGCCCGGGCGTGCTCGAGGATGGCGGCCGGGACCTCGTCCGAGCCCTCCTCCACGTTGGCCACGACAAGGACGGGCTTGGCCGTGAGAGGCGAGAGCAGCTGGACCGCGTCGGGGGCGTCGGACGGCGGCGGCACGGTCCGGGCCGGGCGGCCGGACTGGAGCGCCTCGATCAGCTCGCGCAGCCACTGGGCCTCGGCCACCGCGTGGCGCTCGCCGCTCTTGGCCGTGCGCGCCACGCGCTCGAGCCGGCGCTCGGCCTGCTCGAGATCGGCATAGATCAGCTCGGTCTCGATCGTCTCGATGTCGGCCAGCGGATCGACGCGACCCTCGGGATGGACCACGTTCGGGTCCTGGTGCGCCCGGACCACGTGGACGATCGCGTCGGTCTCGCGGATGTTGGCCAGGAACTGGTTGCCGAGGCCCTCCCCGCGGTGCGCGCCGGCGACCAGGCCGGCGATGTCGTGGAAGGCGATCGTGTCCGGCACCACCTTGGATGCCTTGATCGTCGCCGCCACCTGATCGAGGCGCTCGTCGGCCACGGGGACGATCGCCACGTTTGGCTCGATCGTGGTGAACGGATAGTTGGCCGCCTCGGCGGCCACGCCGGTCAGGGCGCTGAACAGCGAGGACTTACCGGCGTTCGGCATGCCGACGATCCCGACCTTCAACGTTGAAGCTCCGGTCCACCGCCGTCGCGGTCGGGCCACAACTCCGACACGGCGGCGCCCAGCAGTATGCCGGCGAGGACGTCGGAGGGGTAGTGCACCCCGAGGTAGGGCCGGGACACGGCGAACGCGGCGGCGGCCGCATACAGGGTCCAGGCCGGCGCGAGCCGTGAGTAGGCACGGGCTGCGGCGAACGAGGTGGTCGCGTGCGCGCTCGGGAAGGACAGCTGCGTGACGACAGGCGTGAGCGGTGGCAGCCCGTCGAGCTCGGGCCGGTGGCGGCGGACGATGAACTTGATCGCCTGGTTGATCGCGTAGGAGGCGGCCACGACGTGCATGCCGCGCAGCCAGCGGCGCCGGCGATCGGCGTGACGCGAGAGCGCCGCGCCGGCCAAGCCGAGCGCGAGCCAACAGGCGGCATGCTCGCCGGCTCGCGAATAGGCGGCCACCGCGCGCTCCACGGACGGCGGATGGCCGTGCGTGCGCGCGAAGATCAACGTGGCCCGGTCGATGTCCTGGATCGCCACGCCCGGGAATGTACGGAGGTGCCGGCTAGGCCGCCGCCTCCCAGTGGATCGGCAGGCCGTGGTCGTCACACACGGCGAGCCTCCTCTCCGGCGCGCCCGGGAATCGCCGGCGCCGCCGTAGGAAGTTGACAGGGAACGCTCACCGTATGGTAAGTGTCGCCCACATGCCCTCAGCGCCTCGCATCACGGTCGTCGGATCGGCCAACATCGACCACGTCGCCCGGTGCGAGCGCCTGCCCCGCCCCGGGGAGACCGTCACCGACGCCACGTTCGAGCGGGTACCCGGCGGAAAGGGGGCCAACCAGGCGGTGGCGGCGGCGCGACTCGGAGCGCGGGTGGCCTTCGTCGGCCGGGTGGGCCAGGACGATCTCGTGCTGCGCTCGATCGAGGAGAGCGGCGTCGACGTGAGCGGCGTGGTCCGCGACGACGGCGAGACCGGGGTGGCGGTCATCCTGGTCGACGCGAGCGGGGAGAACGTGATCGTGGTGGCGCCGGGCGCCAACCGCCGGCTCGAGCCCGAGGACGTCCAGGTAGGCGACGCCGACGCGGTGATGTGCCAGCTCGAGATCCCCCTGCCCGCGGTCAAGGCGGCACGCGCGCAGGCTCGCTTCTTCTGCCTGAACGCCGCGCCGGCCCGGGACACAAGCGGGCTCGAGCCTGCGCCCGACCTGCTCGTGGTCAACCGCTACGAGTACGAACGGATCCAGCCCGGCGGCGCGCTGGTCGCGCTCACCCTCGGCGCCGAGGGCGCCGTGCTGCTCGAACACGACCAGGAGGTGGCGCGAGCCCGTCCGCCCGACGTGACCCCGGTGGACGGGACGGCGGCCGGCGATGCCTTCTGCGCCGCGCTGGTCGTATCGCTGCTCGAGGGCCGGGAGCGAGGTCCGGCCCTGGCGCGGGCCTGCGCGGCGGGTGCCCTGGCGGCGACGCGTGAGGGCGCCCAGCCGTCGCTTCCCACCGCCGACGAGGTCGACGCGCTGCTCAAGCGCTGACGACGTGGCCCGGGTTCGGGCCGCCCGTCCGGGCTGGCGGCGCTGTAGTCGCCGGTCGACTGTGGCGTCGCGGATCGCGGTCTCGAACTCGTCGGGCATCGGCGGCACGATCGCGTTGAGCCGGTCGGGCGGTGGAGCGTGATCGTCGCGACCGGCCCGGCGACGTCGTAGATCAGGGTCTCCAAGGGCCATACTCCTTCTCGTTGGCTAGGCGGCTGCTTGGAATCCTCGTGACGGGCATTGTGGCCGCCGGCTGCGGAGGAGCCGCGGCCCGGACCGCCGGGCTGACGCGGACGGTCGTCGTGACGCGGTCGCCGGCGCTCGCTCAGTGGACGGCGTTCGTCCACGTCAGCCGGCCGCTCGACGTGGCCGGGCCCCGTCGGGACGGTTCGTTCGTGGTGGCCGCGGCGGGGAAGCTCTGGCTGCTCCGCTCGGGCTCGGTCACGCCGTTCGCCACCGCCTATCGCAGCCCGGGAGGGGAGGAGCCGTACATCGCGCTCCCGGCGCGCGGGCATCGCGGGTGCAGCTACGGGGCGGACACGGTGTACGCGCTGCGGCTGGCCCACGGTCGCGGGGTGACGGCGATCAGGCCCAAACGCGGCGTCGCCCTGTTCGCAAGCATCAGCGCGCCCGGCCTCATCGACGGGATCGCCTTCGACGAGACGGGCCGGTTCGGCTCCCAGCTCCTGGTCACGGTCGAGCACGGCGCCACGACCACAGTGTTGGCGGTCGACTGCCACGGCCAGGTGAGAACGATCACGCGCCGCGCGCCCAAGGTCGAGGGCGGGATCGCGGTGGCGCCGGCGAGCTTTGGGAGGTTCGCCGGCGACCTGATCGCGTCGGACGAGAACAGCGGGCGGATCTACGCGATCTCCCCGAGCGGCGCGAGCGCGCTGGTGGCGCGGTCCGGGCTGCCCCATGGCGGCGACACCGGCGTCGAGAGCGAGGCGTTCCTGCCGGCGCGGGGCCGCTTCCGGGCGCTCCTCGCCGACCGCCTGACGCCGGGGAATCGCCATCCGGGCGACGACGTGCTGCTCGAAGTGAGCTCAGCCGCGCTGTTCGCCGCCGGCGCGCGGCCCGGTGACCTGCTGGTCGCCACCGAGGGCGGGGCGAAGACCGACGCGGTCCACTGCGGCGTCGCCGGGTGCACGGTGCGGCACGTGGCCGACGGGCCGCCGATCGCCCACCCCGAGGGGCACATCGCGATCGTCGCGGGTTAGCGGACCCTTAGGGGCCGTCAGCGAGTGCCGAAGCCGACCCGGTGGTCCTCGTGGTCCACCAGGACGTACACGACGCGCTTGAGGTCGAGGGCCACCGTGCCGTCCTCCGCGGTCAGGTCGTGCCAGCCGTCGGATCCCAGCGCCTGGCGGAGCTTGGTCAACTCCGCCGGCTGAACGCGGGCGCCGAGCACCTGGCCGCCGTGGAAGCCGATCGAGACTTTTTGGGGCTTGTCGTCAGGCATGTCGCGGTTGGACTATCTCGGTGAGGACGCCGCCGGTGGAGGCGGGATGGAGAAAGGCTACCTGGGAGCCACGGATGCCGGTGCGCGGCCGCTCGTCGATCAGCCTCACGCCGGCGGCACTGAGAGCCTGAAGAGTCTCCTCGACCGAGGCAACGCGGTAGGCGACGTGGTGCAGGCCGGGGCCGCGGCGGGCCAGGAACTTGCCCACGGCAGTGTCAGGACCGAGCGGCTGAAGCAGCTCGATGTGGCCGTCGCCGATGTCGAGCAGCGCGGCGTCGACCCCCTGCTCGGAGACGGTCTCTCGGTGCACGAGGGGCATCCCGAGCACGTCCCGGTACAGCGCCAGTGCGGCGTCGATGTCCTCGACGGCCACGCCGACGTGGTCGATGACCGACGGCTGCACCCGAGGCAGCTTACTTGCGCCCGGGATGCCGTGCCGGGTTGACCGCGGTGGCGGCCGCCACCGACAGCTCGCCGATCCGGGGCGGGGCGGCGCGCGGCACGTGTCCCATGATGCGGTCGATGTCGGCTCGCTCCAGCACCTCGTTCGTCAGCAGGGTGCGGGCCAGCTCGTCGAGATGCACGCGGTGGGCGTCGACCAGCTTCTGGGCGGCCCGGTAGGCCTCGTCGGCCAGCTCGCGGACCTCGGCGTCGCGTACCCGGCGGGTCGCCTCGGCGGCGCCGTCGTCACTCGCCCGCATCGAGCCCGAGGCAGTGCCCATCGCGTACTCGTGGACCATGGCACGGGCGATCTCGGCCACGCGCTTGAGGTCATCCGAGGCGCCGGTGGTGATCGAGCCGAACACCAGCTCCTCGGCGGCCCGGCCACCCAGGAGCATCGTCATGAAGTCGATCAGCTCCTCGCGGGTCTTCAGGTAGCGGTCCTCCTCGGGCAGGTTCAGCGTGTAGCCGAGGGCGTGGCCGCGGGGGACGATCGAGATGCGGTGCACCCGGTCGACGCTCGGGAGGAGCTCACTGCACAGCGCGTGGCCGGCCTCGTGATAGGCGACCACGCGCTTCTCGTGATCGGTCAGCGTGCGGTGCGATTGCATGCCGGCCACCACGCGCTCCAGCGCGGCGTCGAAGTCGCGCATCTCGAGCCGGTCGACGCCGCGGCGGGCGGCGAAGATGGCCGCCTCGTTGCAGATGTTGGCCAGGTCGGCGCCGGTCAGCCCCGAGGTCTGGCGGGCCAGCAGCCTGAGGTCGACGCCCTCGGCCAGCGGCTTGTTGCGCGAATGGACGTGGAAGATGCGCTCTCGCCCGCCGACGTCGGGGGGCGAGACGAAGATCTGGCGGTCGAAGCGACCGGGGCGCAGCAAGGCCGGATCGAGCTTCTCGAGCAGGTTCGAGGCGGCGATCACCACCACTTCCTTGCGGGCGGTGAAGCCGTCCATCTCGACCAGGAGCTGGTTGAGCGTCTGATCGCGCTCGCCGGAGACGTCGAAGCCGCGGTGGCCGCCGACGGCATCGAGCTCGTCGATGAACACGATCGCCGGCGACTTCTTGCGGGCCGCCTTGAACAGGTGGCGGATGCGGGCCGCGCCCACGCCGACGAACATCTCGACGAACGAGGCGGCGGACTGCGAGAAGAAGGTGGCGCCGGACTCGTGGGCCACGGCCTTGGCCAGCAGGGTCTTGCCGGTGCCGGGCGGCCCGTGCAGGAGGATCCCCTTGGGCACCTTGGCCCCGAGCTCACGGAAGCGTGCCGGATCGCGCAGGTAATCGACGACCTCGCGCAGCTCCTCCTTGGCCTCGTCGGCGCCGGCGATGTCCGACCAGCCAATCGAGGGCGCAT
This sequence comes from uncultured Solirubrobacterales bacterium, assembly GCA_963743345.1. Taxonomy (GTDB): domain Bacteria; phylum Actinomycetota; class Thermoleophilia; order Solirubrobacterales; family Solirubrobacteraceae; genus Palsa-465. The sequence continues at coordinate 54,381 of CAVUPW010000013.1, read as the reverse complement.
CGTCCGGCCTGATCTGAGCCGGACGCGTGCGAGGCATGAACCGCATCAGCGCGAAGACGCCGATGACCAGGGCACCCATGAAGATGATCGGCAGCCAGGCCTGCAAAAACGAGGTCACGTCGGGATAGCCGAGGAACGTGCTGGGCGCGTGGAAGACCGGCAGCGCGACATGGTGAGTCGCCCGCGACGCGGGTGCCTTGGCGGCAGCCGCGTGAATGGTGGTCGTGATCGCAGCGTGGCTCATGCCGGCACAACGCTCATCGGCATGGCGGTTCTGTCACTCAACCCTCTCCAGGCGGGGATTCGGCGAATATCCGCGTCCCACCTTGGCGCAGGGGCGCCCGTCGACGCACACCACGTCGGCGGTGAAGTCGTTGTCGCCCCGGATCAGCGAGGAGCCCACGCCGTAGGCGTCGACCGGGACGCCCTTGGCCTCGAACTCGCGGATCCGCTCGGCCGTGAAGCCGCCGCTGGCCACAATCCGCACATCGGGGTAGCCGGCCTCATCGAGCGCGCGGCGCACCTTCTCGACCAGCCGCGGGTTGACCCCGGTGGGCTTGAAGCCGCCCATCTCGTTCCACAGGGAATGATCGACGAGGTCCTCGCTGGTGTCCAGCCGTACGCCCCACAGCTCGGGACCGAGCGCGGCGGCCACCTCGAGCGCGGTGCGCACCGAGTCGTTCTCGAAGTCGACCAGCACCGTGATGTTCATCTCGGGGTGGTAGCGCTCGGCGAAGACCTTGGCGGCCTTGACCGTATCGCCGTGGTAGGCCGCGATCAGGCCATGCGGAACGGTGCCCATCCCGCGACCGCCCCACCACGAGGCCTGGGCCTCGGTCGAGACACCGATGGCGCCCGCCACGTGGGCGCTCCAGCCGTCGCCGGTCTGGACCAGCCAGTGATCGTGGCGGGCCGGGAAGTAGAAGATCTGCTTGCCGCGGGCGGCCTCCACCACCGCGAGCACGTTTCGCATGATCAGCGAGCGGCGCGCCAGGCTGCCGAGGTACACCGTCTCCAGGTGGGCGAACAGGCTGTAGTCGCCCTCGATCGTCATGACGGTCTCGCGGTGGGCGATCTGGTCGCCCTCGCGCAGGGCGTGCACCTCCAGCTCGTTCCAGCCGAGGATCCACCTGCCGTCCTCTGCCTGGCGGCCCGAGCACAGCTTGAGGATCGCGATCGCCTCGTCGATGCCGCCCAGCACCGACTCCTTCTTCTGGAAGACCTGCATGGTCACGTGAGGGTGATGCCCCTCGGCCTCGAGCGTCTGCTTCGTGTAGACGAAGTAGGCGTCGGAGTAGTAGCCCTGCCTGATGCGGTCGACCGGCAGCCGGAAGATCGCGGGGTCGAGCCGCGCCTGAATCTGCGTCGCCATGCCGGAAGTCTAGATTGGGGGGTCGGGCGAGGGCGCGGTCTTGTCCGTGCCTGCACGGTTGGTTGCGGGGCGCCGCCGGCGGCGGGACGATCTCTCGCGCTGGGCTCGCCAACGGAGGGGAACATGCTGGAGCGAATCCGTGCTCGCCGTATGCACGAGTTATCTGTCAAGCAGCTCGCGGGCGAGGCGCGGCACGGTGGGTGTGGTCAGCCAGCGCGCGCCCATGGCCACCGGTCTTCTCGTCGGAGACGATGTTGAAGCGGACAAGCTCGCCCAGGACGTCGGTGGTCTCGCGCTGGAGCTCATCCGCCGGGGTCATCGAGCGGTCAGCCTAGCCCAGGCGCCCGGACCCGTAGCATCACCGCCCGTGACGGCAAGCGCAGAGGACCTGGCGCTGGCGCTCGAGCTGGCTGACGTGGCCGACTCGATCACGCTCGCGCGGTTCCGCGCCGCCGATCTGGTGGTCGAGACCAAGCCCGACCTGACGCCGGTGAGCGAGGCCGACACTGCGGTGGAGCGCACCCTGCGCCAACGGCTGGCCGACCTCCGTCCTGGCGACGCGATCGTGGGTGAGGAATACGGAGCCTCGGAAGCGCCGGCGAGCGGTCGGCGCTGGATCGTCGATCCGATCGACGGAACCAAGAACTACGTGCGGGGAATCCCGGTGTGGGCGACGCTGCTGGCCCTCCAGCAATCGGGCCGGACGACGGTCGGCGTGGTGTCCGCACCGGCGCTGAACCGGCGATGGTGGGCAGCCGAGGGCACCGGGGCGTTCGGGAGCGACGGCCTCGCCGCCGAGCCGCGCCGCCTCCACGTTTCCGCGGTCCGCACCCTCGAGGATGCCCAGCTGTGCATCTCGGGGTTCGACGGCTGGGACAACAACGGCGGCCTCGAGCGGCTGCTCTCGCTGGCGCGACGCTGCTGGCGTACGCGCGGCTTCGGCGACTTCTGGGGCTACATGCTGGTGGCCGAGGGGGTGGCCGAGATCGGCTGCGAGGCGGTGGTGTCGCTGTGGGACCTCGCGGCGCCGCAGGTGATCGTCGAGGAGGCGGGCGGGACGTTCACCGACCTGGCCGGCGTGCCCACCGCCGACGGTGGCGACGCGCTGGCCACCAACGGGCTTCTGCATGACCAGGCGCTCGCCCTCGTGGGACGCTGAGCCCGCGCTCGTCACAGATTCGCGCCGGCGCCTCCAACTCCCCGTCCGGCGTCCGCACCCGCTGCGCTCGGAGGGTCGCTGCCACGGCGGGGAACCCCGGCGCCTCCAACTCCCCGTCCGGCGTCCGCACCCGCTGCGCTCGGAGGGTCGCTGCCACGGCCGGGAACCTATCCACGCGAGGCGGTGACCGGCAGCTCCATGCGGTAGTGCGGCCCGATGTGGGGCGGCTCGAACTCGTCGGAAGCCACGACGAAGCCGGCCCGCTGATACAGGCTGAGCGCCGGCGTGCGCGCGTTGCACCAAACCCGCGCGGCGCCGTGGGCGATTGCGTGCTGGATGAGGCTTTGCAGGATCACAGTTCCCGCGCCCCGTCCGCGGGCGTGCGGCGCTGTGGCCATCCCCCGTATCCGCCAGTCGCCCGGCTCGCCGTCGGGCCCGACCAGCCCGACCGCAACCAGCTCGTCCCCGTCGAAGGCCCCGAACGCGACCGCGCCGCCGGGTTCGTGTCCGGCCAGGTCCTCGACCGTCAGGTGAGGGCGCAGGACGGCCTTGCGCAGTGCCCGTGTGTCGGCGAGCGGGACCCTTCGCACCTCGATTTGCTGCATGTTCAGACAGGGTAGGTCGGGAGGGAGCGGCCGTGTCGGCCAGAATGGGAGGGGTAACTTTGAGGGAGAGAGCGTGCCATGCGCGGCGAACTTCACCCGACGCGGGACCGTGAGCGGCCGGAGCCGGCCGCCGATCCGGCGGCGTACGGGGACCTTCCGGACGGCGCGCCGGATGGCCAGGGCCCCGACACCCCGGCGCTCGGACCGACGGGGCCGCTCACCCGGCGCAACATCGTGTTCGCGGTGCTGTTCATCCTGGCCGCGATCGTCGGGCTGTACTTCCTGGTCCCGAGGTTCACCGGGCTGAACCAGACCTGGGGCCGGCTCAGGCGCGGCAACGCGGTGTGGCTGGCCGCGGCGGCCGGGCTCGAGGTGCTCTCGGTGGCCAGCTATGCCGTCCTGTTCCGCGCAGTGTTCGCGCGGGGCTTCCCGCGGCTGAGCTGGCGGGCCAGCGTTGAGATCCCGCTGGCCGGGATCGCGGCCATCCGCCTGCTGGCGGCGGCCGGCGCCGGCGGCGTCGCGGTGACGGTGTGGGCGCTGCGCCGGGCGGGCATGGCGCCGCGACTGATCGCCTGCCGGATGGCGGCCAACTACTCGATCCAGTACTCGCTGTATCTGCTGGCGCTGATCGTATGTGGCCTCGGGCTGTACGCCGGCGTGTTCGCCGGCCAGGGACCGGTGGCGCTCACGCTGCTGCCCGCCATCTTCAGCGCGGTGGCGCTCGGCCTGGGTGCGGCGATGGGGCTGGTACCGGGGGACTTCGAGCGGCGCCTGGAGCATCTGTCGCACCGCTCCGGCCGCATCGGGCGGCTGGCCACGCGGTTCGCGACGCTGCCGGCGACGCTCGGGTCGGGCGTTCGCACAGCGCTCGGGCTGGTCCGCGAGCGGCGCCTGGGACTGCTCGGGGCGGTCGGCTACTGGGGATTCGACATCGCGGTCCTGGGCGTGTCGTTCAAGGCGTTCGGCGCGACGGTGCCGGTGGCGGTGCTGGTGATGGGCTACTTCCTGGGGACGCTCGGGAGCCTGCTGCCGCTGCCGGGCGGCATCGGCGGCGTGGAGGGCGGAATGATCGGCGCGTTCGCCGCGTTCGGCGTGTCCGCCGACCGCGCCGTGATCGCGGTGCTGGCCTATCGCGCGATTTCGTTCTGGCTGCCCACGCTGCCCGGCGTCGCCGGGTACGCGACGCTGCGCTCGACCGTCCGGAGCTGGCGGCTCGCCGACAGCGAGCAGCGCGAGGCGCCGAGAGAGGGCTGAGAGAACCCGTGTCCTCGAGGCGGGGGGAGGGCGGCGCGGTCGAGCGTGCGGCGGTCGGGCTCCTTCGGGCGCTGTTCGGAGCGACGCGCTGGACGGGCCAGCGGGCTCGCGGCGAGGTGGTCAAGCGGGTGGGTGGTCCCGCGCGAACGCGGGTCGTCGTGATGTTCGGGGCGGTGCTGGCCCTCAACGGCGCCGACTCGGCGACCGTCGGCGCGGTCGCGCCCCAGCTCGAGAGCGCGCTGCACATCGGCAACGCCAAGGTCGGGCTCCTTGCGTCGGTGTCGCTGCTGGTTGGTGCGGTGTTCACGATCCCGGTCGGTCTTCTGGTCGACCGCTTCAAGCGGATGCCGATGCTGGCCGCGAGCATCGTGCTGTGGAGCGTGGCTTCGCTGTTCAGCGCATTCGCCGGGAGCTACGGCACGCTGCTGCTGACGCGCCTGTTGCTCGGCGCTGTGGCCGCCACAGCCGGCCCGGCGATCGCGTCGCTGACCGGCGATTACTTCCCGGCGCGCGAGCGCGGCCAGATCTACGCCTACATCCTCGGCGGCGAGATCGCGGGGACTGCCTTCGGCTTCCTCATCTCGAGCAGCGTGGCGAGCCTGATCGACTGGCGCGCGGCGTTCGTCCTGCTGGCCATCCCGGGGTTCTTCCTGGCGCGCGAGCTGTGGCGCACCGTCCCGGAGCCGTTGCGGGGCGGCCAGAGCCGCCTCGAGCCGGGGGTGGTGGACCTGCACGAGGCGGCGGCGCAGGCGGCTTCCAACCGCGAATGGGAGTGGGAGCACCCCGGCGCAGACGCCCCGGCCGATGACGACCTCGCGCACCAGGCGGCGCAGAAGCGGGGGGTCAAGCCGAATCCAGACCTCGTGCTGACCGAGGATCCGCGCGCGATGCCGCTGGATCGGGCGGTCAGGTACATCCTCTCGATCCCGACCAACGTGCACCTGATCATCAGCTCATCGCTCGGCTACTTCTATTTCTCGGGCCTCTCGACCTTCGCACTCCTGTTCGTCAAGGGGCGCTACCACGTCAACCAGGCCACCGCCGAGGTCGTGCTGGCGGCGCTGGTCGGGGGGGCGATGGTCGGCACGCTCCTCAGCGGCCGGATCACCGACACCATGGTGCGGCGTGGCTTCGTCGAGGCGCGGGTGTGGGTGCCGGCGCTGTGCTATCTCGGAGCGGCGGCGCTGCTCGTGCCCGGCGTATTGGGCAGCCATCTGACCCCGGCGCTCTGGTTCGACGTGGCGGGAGCGTCGCTCATTTCGGCCGCAAATCCCCCGCTCGACGCGGCCCGGCTCGACATCATGCCGGCCGGGCTGTGGGGCCGCGCCGAGAGCGTCCGGACGTTCCTGCGCTCGCTCGCCCAGGCCCTCGCGCCGCTCGTTTTCGGCGGCCTGTCCCAGTTGATCGCGGGGATCGTGCCGGCGCAGGCGCCGATCGGGACCCATACGGGTGGCGTATCGCCGAGCGAGGCCCGCGGCCTGGAGATCAGCTTCCTGATCCTCCTCTCCACGCTCTTTGCAGCCGGGGTGTTCCTCGCGCGGGCGCGCTTCACCTATGCGGAGGACGTCGCGACCGCCGGCGCGTCACAGGGGAATTCGGCGCCGTCACCGTGAGCCTCTACTTGCCGCCGCAGCCGAATTCCCTTAGGGAATTCGGCGCGAGTCGGCACGTCGAGCGCAGGTGGATGAGCCGGATTCCCCCTACCCTCCCAGGCCGCCGAACATGGCGAACGAGCCGCGCCCCGGGTCGTCGTCCCAGGCCGTCCGCTGGCTCACCTCGGCGGTGACGGTGGCGCCGGCCGGGACCTCGGCGCGCAGCCGCTCGGCCAGCGCGTTCGCTGCGTCTTCGTCGCTGGCCCCGACCAGGAGGTACTTCCAGCGGCGCACGGTCGGCAGGCCCTCCTCACGCAGGCGGTCGGCCAGCTTGACCGTGTCGCGGTGCGAGGAGCAGTGGACCTTGACCTCGTACTCGGCGTAGCCGCGCTCCTTGGACTCCTCGCGCTCCCTGGCGACCAGCTCGGCGTGCTCGGCGGCGCGCTCGGCATCGCTGGCGGGCAACGGCTTGTCGGGGTCCTCCCACGCCTCCGCGGTGGGATGCCACCGCTTGAGCTCGAGCTCGACGTCCCAGCCGTGCTCGGCCGCGAGGGCGCGGATCGAATTGGCGGCCAGGTCGGCCTGCTCGCGCTCGCCGGCGTAGATCAACACGTTCTTGCCCTCGCCCGAGACGATCAGGCGCGCGCCGAACGAGGTCCCGAGGTCCTCGCCCAGTTTCTCGGCCTCGAGCCGCTCGGTCAGGGCGTGCGCGGCGCCGTCATCGGAGAGGCTCACCGTCAGTCGCCAGTCATCGCTCATGTCTCGCAGGGTATTTGATCGGCCAACTGGCCAGTGAATCGAGGCGCTTCGACGGGTAAACCCCCGCTCACGTTCAGGGCGCCCCGCGCCGGTCGCAGCTGTGGGCGTTCCATACTTGTGACATGGAGCGCTTGTTCGACGCTGACGAGACGCCTTCCCGGAGCCGGTCGGCGACCTTGCCCGACGCGCCGCTGGCCACGCGGATGCGCCCGCGCACGCTCGAGGAGTTCGTCGGACAGGACCACCTGCTGGCGGCGGGATCAGCGCTGCGGCGAACGATCGAACACGCTCACCCCCACTCGATGATCCTGCACGGTCCACCCGGCAGCGGCAAGACCACCCTGGCCCGCCTGATCGCCGACGCCTCTGGCGCGGTGTTCGAGGAGGAGAGCGCGGTGCAGGCCGGGCGGGCCGAGGTGAGGGGCGTGATCGAGCGGGCCCAGCAGCGGCTGGCGGCCGGGGGCCGGCGGACGATCTTCTTCCTGGACGAGCTGCACCGCTTCAACAAGGCCCAGCAGGACGCGCTGCTGCCCGCGGTCGAGGAGGGACTGGTGATTCTGATCGGCGCCACCACCGAGAACCCGTACTTCGAGGTCAACTCGGCCCTGCTGTCGCGAACGCGGGTGTACGAGCTCGAGCCGCTCACCACGGCGCAGGTGCGCGCGCTGCTCGACCGGGCGCTGGCTCGCGGCGAGTGCGCTCCGGCCGACCGTGTGCAGCCCGAGGTGCTCGAGTTCCTGGCCGAGCGCGCGGACGGCGACGCGCGGACCGCCTTGAACGCGCTCGAGCTGGCCTGTGAGACCGCGGGGCCGGACGGCATGGTCGAGTTGCAGCACGCGGAGGACGCGCTCCAGCGGCGCGCCCTGCTCTACGACCGGCAGGCCGACCAGCACTACGACACGATCTCGGCCTGGATCAAGGCGACGCGCGGCTCTGATCCCGACGCCTCCCTGTACTACCTCGCGATCATGCTAGAGGGGGGCGAGGACCCGCGCTTCATCGTCCGGCGGATGGTCGTGCTCGCCTCTGAGGACATCGGCAACGCCGACCCGCAGGCGCTCGTGGTGGCGACGGCGGCGGCCCACGCGGTCGAGCACGTCGGCATGCCCGAGTGTCAGTTCGCCCTGGCCCAGGCCGCCATCTACCTGTCGCTGGCGCCGAAGTCCGACGCGGCCAAGCGTGCCGTGATCGCCTCGCGCGAGTTCATCCGCGAGCACGGGGCGCACCCGCCACCGCCGCATCTGCGCTCCTCCACCCGCAGCGACGGCGGCTACGACAACCCGCACCGGCGCCCGGACCACTTCTCACCCCAGGAGCTGATGCCCGATTACGCGATCGGCGAGCGCTTCTACGAGCCCGACGACGCCGAGGCGGCTTTGCGGGAGCGGCTCGAGGCGATCTGGAGGGCCCGGGGCAGAGCCGGATAAGCTCCGTGGCATGCATGCCACTATCGCCACCGCTCAACTCGAGTCGTTCAACCCCGCCACCGGAGAGTTGGTGGGGGCCGTTCCGGTCACGCCGCCCGAGGACGTTCAGACGGTCGTCGACGGCGTTGCCGCGGCGCAGACGGCGTGGCGGGGGCTGACCCTCGAGGAGCGCGGTCGCTACCTGGAGCGGGCCGCGCACGCCGTGCTCGAGGAGGACGATGACATCCGCGATCTGATCGTGCGCGAGCAGGGCAAGCCGCGCGCCGAGGCGTTTGCGATGGAGGTCCTGCCCACGGTCGATGCGCTCAAGTGGATCGCCAAGGCCGGCGCGGAGATCCTCGCCGAGGAGAAGGTCCCGATGCCGCAGGCGTTCCTGAAGACCAAGCGCTCGGCGTTCGTCTATGAGCCGCTGGGAGTGATCGGGGTCATCTCGCCGTGGAACTACCCCTGGAGCATCCCGATGGGCGAGGTCGCCCTGGCGCTGATGGCGGGCAACGGAGTCGTGCTGAAGCCGGCCTCGCTCACGCCGATGATTGGCGACCGGATCGCTGACGTGTTCTTGCGAGCGGGCCTCCCCGAGGGGCTGGTGCGCGTCGTCCACGGGCCGGGCACGGGCGCGGCGCTGGCCGAGTCGAGCGTCGAGAAGGTGTTCTTCACCGGGTCGGTCGAGACGGGGCGTTCGGTGGCCGAGGCGTGTGCCCGGCGCCTGAAGGGCTCGGTGCTGGAGTTGGGCGGCAAGGACCCGATGATCGTGCTGGGCGACGCGCACATGCAGCACACCATCGAGGGCGCGGTGTGGGGCGCCTTCGCCAACAGCGGCCAGACCTGCTCGGGAATCGAGCGGATCTACGTGATGCGCTCGGTGGCGGATCGGTTCGTGCACGGGGTGGTTTCCGGCGCCCGGCGCCTGCGCGTGGGCGACCCGATGAGCTGGAACACCGAGATCGGGCCGATGGTCTCGCGCGAGCAGGCCGAGATCGTGCGCGAGCTGGTCGACGATGCGGTGGCCGCCGGCGCGGTGTTGCACTGCGGCGGGCCGGTCGACGCGCCGGCGGGCCTGGACGGAGCCTTCTACGCGCCGGCGGTGCTCACCGGCGTGACCCCAGACATGCGGATCATGCGCGAGGAGATCTTCGGGCCGGTGGTCCCGATCATCACCGTCGACTCCGAGGCGGAGGCGGTGGCGCTGGCCAACGACTCGGAGTTCGGGCTCGGGGCGTCGGTGTGGACCTCCGATCGTGCGCGCGGCGAGGACATCGCGTCCCAGCTCGAGGCGGGCATGGTGTGGATCAACGACCACATGTTCAGCCACGGCGCCTGCCAGTGCGCCTGGGGCGGCGTCAAGGACTCGGGCCTCGGCCGCACCCACTCCAAGTTCGGCCTGTACGAGAGCGTGAACGTCAAGCTTCGCGTGTGGGAGGGGTCGGTCCTGCGCAACCCCTGGTGGCACCCGTACGACGAGACGGTCGGCAAGGCGTTTCGCGAGATGGCGAAGATCCTGTACGGACCGGCCAGCGAGCGCGCGCGGGCGCTGCGCGAGGGAACGGTTCCGTTGCTGAGGCTCGGCGGGCGCCTCGCGCGTGACGCTGCCCGGCGCTAACACCGAGACTTTGGCGATCGCGCTGACAAATACGTGGCTTCAGCGCCAAGGAACGAGCGCGATACCCTCGTTAACCGATGCCAGCCAATGCGTACCGCGGTAAGGAGTGCGTCTGCCAGCTGCGCCGCGGGATCTGCGACCAGTCCTGCGTGCAGGGGATGCTCGAGACGCCGTTCTACATCGCGTGCCTGCGCCTATCGGGGCGTCGGTGCGTGGTGGTGGGCGGCGGCGAGCGTGGGCCTCGAGAAGGTTGAGGGGCTGCTCGCCTGTGACGCCGACGTGGCGCTGATCGCCCCCGAGGCGCATCCGGAGCTCGTGCAGCTCGCGCTCGAAGGCTCGATCCGGTGGCACCAACGCGAGTACGCCCACGGTGACCTGGACGGCGCGCTGATCGCGATCGCCGCCACCGACGACACCGACCTCAACATCCGGGTCTACGAGGACGCCGAGGCGCGGGCGATGCTGGTCAACGTGGTCGACGTGCCGCCGCTGTGCAACTTCATCCTGCCGGCGATCGTGCGGACCGGGCCGCTGGCCGTCGCGATCTCCACCGCCGGCGCGTCGCCGGCGCTGGCCAAGCGCATGAAGCGGGAGATCGGCGAGTCGTTCGGCCAGCCGTACGCGAACCTGGCCATCCTGCTCAACGAGGCGCGGGGCTGGGCCAAGGCCACGCTGCCCACGTACCAGGATCGCAAGGAGTTCTTCGAGTCGATCGTGAACGGTGAGCCCGACCCGATCGAGCTGCTGCGGGCCGGCGAGGTCGATGCGGTCCGCGAGCTGATCGCAGACGCGCAGCGCGCCGTCGCGGTGTGAGCGAGCTGACGCATCTCGATCCATCGGGCCGTGCCCGCATGGTCGATGTGGGCGAGAAGCCGGCGACCGAGCGCCGGGCGGTGGCGCAGGCCGTCGTTCGCGTGTCGCCCGACACTGCGCGCAAGGTTCAGGCCGGCGATGCGCCCAAAGGCGATGTGCTCGGGGTGGCGCGGATCGCCGGCATCCAGGCGGCCAAGCGGACCTCGGAGCTGATCCCGCTGTGCCATCCGCTGGCCCTGACCTTCGTCGGCGTCGAAGGCGAGGTCGACGAGGCGGCCGGCTCGATCACGCTGACCGCCGAGGCCCGCACCACCGGGCCCGACCGGGGTCGAGATGGAGGCGATGACCGCGGCGAGCGTCGCCGCCCTGACCGTGTACGACATGGTCAAGGGGATCGAGCGCGGAGCGGAGATCGCCGAGGTCGCCCTGCTCGAGAAGTCAGGCGGGCGTTCGGGGCACTGGACGCGATAGGGCCCGCGGGCGCTGATAGACCCGGCAGGCGCTGATAGGCCCCGCGGGCGCTTAGGGCTCGCTGCTCAATAACTGTGGGATTGCGAGACCTACGGTTGCGCGAAATGCTGCGACTCGGCCGTCCCGCGCCCGCAGTTATTGATTCGCGAGCCCTTAGGGTCCTACGGGCCCTTAGATCAGGCCGGCGTCCGAGGCGCGCACGAGCGCCTCGAGCCGCGAGGACACGCCGAGCTTGTAGAGCAGGCTGCTCACGTACCCCTTGACGGTCGCTTCGGACAGCTGGAGGCGCTCGGAGATGGCTCGGTTGGAGCAGCCTTCGGCGATCAGGTGCAGGACGTCGCGCTCGCGCGTCGTGAGGTGAACGTCGGTGCTGCTCGATCTGCGACCGAGCAGCTCTTTGGCGAGGCGCTGCGCAATCCGTGGATCGATGACGGTTTCGCCGGCTCGGATCGTGCGCAACGCCGCGGTGAAGTCGACGTCGGTGGTGTCCTTGAGCAGGCACCCGTCTGCCCCCGCCGCCAGGCAATCCTCGATCTCGCCGAGGCGGTCGAACGCGGTGACGATCACGATCCGCGCGCTGGGCAAGAGGCCGCGAAGCTGCCGGCACAGCTCCGCGGTAGGCATCGAGTCCGGGATGTGCATATCGACCAGGAGGAGGTCGGGTCGCTCGGCGGCAGCCAGCTTGAGCGCGATCTCGGGTCTGTCGACCTCGTCGCATCGCTCCAGCACGAAGCTTTCCTGAAGGATCGTGCGCAGGCCCCTGCGCGCGATCGAATGGTCATCCAGGATCAGCGCCCTCACGGCGACCCGGTGCCGTTCAGGGTGGGCAGCTCGAGCTTGAGCACCTTCGGTCCGTCGGGCTCGCATTCGAGCTCGAGCGCTCCGCCAAGCTCGGTTGCCCGTTGGCGCAGCATCGAAAGCCCCACGCCGCCCCCTGACGCCGGCCAGGTGTGGAGCGCGGATGAGGCCGCCGGCGCGGGAAGCTGGCCGTGGAGGGTCAGCGTCACGCTCCCCGGGTGGTAGCCCAAATGCGCCAGCGTCAGGCGTGCGTGATCGTGCTTCAGACCGTTGCGCAGACCCTCGACCATGGTGTCGAGGATGAGGCTCTCCACCGGCTCGGGCAGCGCGCGCGGCGCGCCATGCCGGGTGATCCTGACCTTGCAGCCGTGGCAGCGCTCAAACAGCCGGACCTCACCCTCGAGCCGCGTTTCGAAGCCAATGCCCTCTTCGCTGCGGTTGAGCTGCTCGAGCGTCTCGCGCAGCTCGCGGCGAGCGTCGGCGGCGGTCGCCTCGATGTCCGCCATCGCCGCCAGCAGGGCCGCGGGATCGTCCTGCCGGCGGGAGTAGTGCGCGGCGACCCCGATCGAGAACAGCAACTGCGCGACCGAGTCGTGAAGGGCCGTGGCGAGGCGCTGACGCTCGCGCAGGAGCTCGAGCTCGATGTCGTGCTCGCGGATGGCCAGGTGCTGCAGACCGAGCTGGGCATAGCCGGCGACCCGCGCCAGCGTGTCGATCGCGACATCGCCCGGCGGCTCGCTGATTCTCGAAGCGACGTACAGCAGCGCCTCGACGCCTTCCGGGCCGACGATCGGCACGCAGCCCATGCCGCTGAGGCCCTCGATGTCGGAGACCACATGCACGAAGTCGCGGCTGATCGTCGGGTCGTGCGCGTAGTCGGCGATCCCGAGCGGCCCGCGGCGCAGGAGGACCTGCCCTCCGAGACCCGCGCCCGCATGCACCTTGATGGCGCCGAAGCGGGGGTCCCGGATCCCGCTCATGATCGTGATCGGATACTCGCCGCCGCCGTCACCGACGGCCGCGAACGTACTGTCCGCCCCGAGGACCTCGCGGCTGACTTCGACGGCCGAGCGCAGGATCGCCTCTGGGGTTGATCCCAATCCGACCGAGGACGCCAAAGAGGCGTCTGAGCGTTGGAGCTGCATGGGCCGCCGTGAGAGAAAGGTAACTTTCGGCGCTCGCTGCGGGATCGGGTCTGCACCGTGCCGGCGCGCTGGGAACTACGTATTTCGGCCCGGTGCCGAGCCCTACTTTCGGCGGGGGCGCGATGGTGCTTTCGGAGGCTGGCGGACCGGCCCGGCGAGCCGCATGCTTAGCGAATCTGCACCGACACCCTCAAGAGGAGGGGATTGCCATGTCAGCCATTGTCGAAGGACCCACCTACACCAACGGACGGGCTATTGACCGCGAGCCGCCCGTCGCCACGGAAAGGCCCGTTGCCAAGGAAGGGGCGGTCGCGTGGGGCAACTCCGCGCCACTCGCGCTGGCCGCGTTCGCGGTCACGACGTTCATGCTCAGCATGATCAATGCGAAGTTCATCAACGCCGGCGTCGAGGCCGGTGGTGTTCGGCGTCGCCCTGATGTTCGGCGGCCTTGCCCAGTTCGTCGCCGGCATCCTCCAGCTCCGGATCGGCAAGACGTTCGGCGGGATGCTGTTTACGTCATTCGGGGCTTTCTGGATGGCGTATTGGGCGATCGTCCAGTTCTACGCTGAAGCGACGATCCCAGCGGCTCAGCGCGGCCACGCAGCCGGGCTGTTCCTGTACGCGTTCGGGATGCTCGCGTTCGTGATGCTGGTCGCATCGCTGCGCACCAACGTGATCGTGGTGGTGGCGCTGGCGGCCCTGGTCGTCACGTTCTTCCTGCTGGGCGCCGGGGACTACGGCGCGCACGAGACGCTCAGCCAGTGGGGCGGCTACATCGGCCTCGCGGTCGCCGCGCTGGCGGGATACCTGGCGTGCGCGGAGGTCTGCGAGGCCTCCTACGGCCACGAGGTCCTTCCCGTGTGGTCGCTGGCCAAGCAGTGACGCGGACTGGCCAAGCAGTGACGCGGAGTAAGGTCCCGGACACCCAAGCGATGTGAAGGAGGCTCTGATGGGCGGCTATGAGGAGACGTATCGCTCCTGGCAGAACGACCCGGAAGGATTCTGGCGTACGGCCAGCACAGCGATCGAGTGGTCCCGCCCACCGGAGCAGATCATCGATCGAACCCGGCGGCCCAGCGCGGTGTGGTTCCCGGACGGGGAGCTCAACACCTGCTTCAACGCGATCGACCGCCACGTGCGGGACGGCCGCGGCGAGCAGACGGCGCTGATCTACGACAGCCCGGTGACCGGGACCGTGCGTGGCTACACCTACGCCGAGCTGCGCGATCAGGTGGCACGTACCGCCGGAGCCCTGGCGCGCGACGGAGTGCGGCGAGGCGATCGCGTCGTCATCTACATGCCGATGATCCCCGAGGCGGTGTTCGCGATGCTGGCGTGCGCGCGGCTCGGGGCGATCCACTCCGTCGTGTTCGGCGGATTCGGAGCCGACGAGCTCGCCGCCCGCGTCGCCGACTCCGGCGCGGAGGTGATCCTCTGCGCGTCGTGCGGCGTGGGGCCGGCGGGCCCCACGCCGTACAAGCCGTTGGTGGACCGCGCGCTCGAGCTGGCCGGCGGGGTCCGGCGGTGCGTGGTGGTCCAGCGGCCCGAGGCGCCCGGGCCCCTGACGCCCGGGCGGGACGTCGAGTGGAACGAGTTCGTCGATGGCGCGCCGGACGCCGAATGCGTGCCGGTCGCCGCGACGGACCCGTTGTACATCCTCTACACGTCGGGCACGACCGGTCTACCGAAGGGCATCGTCCGGGACAACGGAGGCCACGCCGTCGCGCTCGAATGGTCGATGGAGGCGATCTACGGCGCCCAGCCGGGCGATGTCTACTGGGCGGCGTCCGACATCGGCTGGGTCGTCGGCCATTCCTACATCGTCTACGCGCCGCTCCTGCACGGGTGCACGAGCGTGCTCTACGAGGGCAAACCGGTCGGCACTCCCGACGCGGGCGCCTTCTGGCGGGTGATCTCCGAGCACCGCGTCAACGTCATGTTCACCGCCCCGACGGCGATTCGCGCGATCAAGCGTGAGGACCCGGCGGGGGAGCGCATCCGCGAGCACGATCTGGACGCGTTTCGCAAGCTGTTCCTGGCCGGCGAGCGCTGCGACCCGGACACGCTCCTGTGGGCTGCCGGCAACCTCGAGCGGCCCGTGATCGATCACTGGTGGCAGACCGAGAGCGGCTGGCCGATGGCGGCCAACCACGCCGGACTCGGGCTCCTGCCGGTCAAGCCCGGCTCGCCGACCAAGCCGGTGCCGGGCTACGACATCCGGATTCTCGACGAGGCCTGCCATGAGGTCGCGGCGGGAGAGAGCGGGGCGATCTGCGTTCGCCTGCCGTTGCCTCCGGGGTTCACGCCGACCCTGTGGAAGGGCGAGGAGCGGTTCGCCGAGGCGTACCTCTCCCTGTACCCCGGCTACTACATGACGGCCGATGCCGGCTACTACGACGAGGACGGATACCTCTACGTCATGAGCCGGACCGATGACGTGATCAACGTCGCCGGGCACCGTCTGTCGACCGGTCAGATGGAGGAGATCCTCGCCAGCCACCCCGACGTCGCCGAATGTGCCGTGGTTGGTGTCGCCGACGATTTCAAGGGACAGGTCCCGATCGGATTCGCGGTGCTGAAGACCGGGGTGGAGAAAAGCCACGAGGCAATCATCGCCGAGTTGGTCGCGCTCGTCCGTGAACGGGTGGGCCCGGTGGCCGCGTTCAAGACGGTCGCGATCGTGGACGCTCTGCCCAAGACGCGGTCCGGCAAGATCCTGCGGGCGACGATCCGCAAGATCTCCGACGGCGAGGACTGGAGCGTCCCGCCCACGATCGAGGACGCGACGGTCCTCGACGACTTCGTGACGCTGCTGCCGACGCTCGATTACGCCAGCACGCCGAAAGCGAAGGCGTGATCGCGGCAGCCCGACGATGTGGTCAGCGGGCCACTAGCTCCGCGAGGGTTGTCCGGGGATAGACGCCCTCGCGGAGCGCCCGCACCGCGTCGAGCCGTTGGGGCCCCCAGGAGACTGGTGTCGAACTGGTAACGAGCCTCCTAGCGGCGGAGCGCTTCGGCGAGCGCGTCGAGCGTCCCGCCCTCGGCGGCCATGTCCGCATGGAACGGCGGGGCGATCGCGGTCAGGCCGCCATCGACCACCAACGTCGTGCCGGTCACGTACTCCGCGCCCGGCGATAGGAGGAACAGCACGCACTCGGCCACCTCGGCCGCGCTGCCCATCCGTCGCTTGGGGATCTTCGGGATCACCGTCTCGAGCGAGGGCACGCGACCGGTGGCGTAGAAGTAGCTCGAGGAGTCGGTCTCGATGACCCCGCCGTTCACCGCGTTCACGTTGACGCCGCGTGGCGCGAGCTCGACCGCCATGTAGCGCGCCCACGTCTCGAGCGCCGCCTTGGCCGAGCCCAGGTTGGCGTAGGTGGGAAACGAGCGGACGCTGCCGTAGCTCGACAGCACCACGACGCGGCCGCCGCCTTGCATCAGACGCACCGCCCGCTGGGTGCCGAGCACGAACGCGCGCACGTTCAGGTTGAAGGTGCGCTCCAGGTGGTGGGGCTTCAGGTCCATGAAGTGGTGGAAGTTGCTGGCCGAGGCATTCGAGACGAAGAAGTCGAGGCGTCCGAAGTGCTCCTGCACCTGGTCGAACATGGCCTCGATCTCCTCCACGCTCTCGAGATCGGCCCGGATGGCCATTCCGGTGGAGCCCAGGCGCTCGATCTCGGACACGGTTTCCCGGGCCAGGTCCTCGTTCTGCTTGAAGTTCACGACGACCGTGGTGCCGCGGGCGGCCAGCCGGAGGGCCAGCGCGCGACCGATCCCGCGCGAGGCGCCCGTGATCAGGGCGATCTTGCCGTCAAAGCCGTGGCGGGGGGAGGGCACCAACGCGCTGGAATCGTCGGGAGCCACGGACCGCGTGTCGTCGGATTCGGATTCGGAGTCGGAGTCGGAGTCGGAGTAGCTCATCGTCTCAACAGGTCCCTCGCGATCGTGGTCTTCTGGATCTCGGCCGTCCCCTCCTCGAAGCGCTGGGCGCGGGCGTCGCGGTACACGCGTTCGATTGGGCTGGTCGACCAGTACCCGATCCCGCCGTGGACCTGCAGCGCCGCGTCGGTCACGCGCTGGAGCATCTCCGAGGCGAACAGCTTCGCCATCGCCGCTTCCATGGGGGCGTGGCCGGTCTGCTCCCACGTCGAGGCGGCGTGGATGACCAGGCGCCTCGCCGCCTCCACGTCGGTGGCCATCTCGGCCAGCTTGAAGGCGATGGCCTGGCGCTCGGCGATCTTCTTGCCGAACGTCTCGCGGCGCCGGGCGTAGTCGAGGGCCAGATCGAGCGCGCGCTGGGCGAGGCCGACGCACGTGGTGGCCAGCGAGATCCGACTCGGGCCGAGGAAGCCGCTCAGCGCGATCTCCACCCCCTGGCCCTCCTCGCCGAAGCGGTCGGCCACCGGAACGGGCGCGCGGTCGAAAACGATGTGACCGTGGTCGGTGCCGCGCACGCCCATCGTCTCGGCCATCTCGCGCGCCTCTACCCCTTCGCCTCGGGTCGGCACCATCAGCGCCACCGTTCCGTCGGTTCCGCGCGTGCCCTCCACCCGGGCGAAGGTCATCAGGTAGTCGGCGATCGTCCCGAAGGTGATCAGGTGCTTCTCGCCGCTCAGGTAGTAGGTGTCGCCCTCACGCACGACGACGGCGCGGATGTCGGCCCCACTGCCCGCGCCCGGCTCGGTCAGCGTGAACGCCACCTTGATCTCACCGGCCACCACCGGCTTGATGAACCGCTCGCGCTGGTCGTCGTTGGCGTGGGAGCCCATCGGGCGCCAGATTCCGTTGGCGACGTGCACGATCATCCGCAGCGAGGCGTGCGACATCGAGAACAGCTCGAGCAGCTCGAGGTAGCGCGTGAAGGGGATGCCGGCGCCGCCGTACTCGACCGGGGCGGCCAGGCGCAGATAGCCCTTGGCGCGCAGCTCGTCCCACAGCTCGAGTGGCACCCGGTGCTCGCGCTCGATCAGCTCGGCCCAGCGCTCGCCCTCGTTCTCCACGTAGGCGCGCACCTCCGCGTGCAGCGCGTCGAAGTCGGAGGCGGGTGTCGTCGCGGCGGTGGTCATACGGCGGCCTGCGCTCGTTGTCGACGTAGGCGCGTCACCTACGGCGTGGTCATGCGGTCGATAGTCATACGGCGGTGGTCATTGCGGCGGTGGTCATACGGCGGAATGAATACTGCCGCGCGCGCATGTGCGCGCGGGCTGGGAGCTCGCGGGCTTGGGCGCGCAGCACGAACTTCTGGATCTTCCCGGACGGCGTGCGCGGAAGCGAGTCCACCAGCTCCAGGCGCTCCGGCCAGTAGGTCTTCGCTACCCGATGCGAATCGAGGTACTCGAGCATGGCATCGAAGTCGAGCTCGGCGGCGCCGTCGTCCGGCACCACGAACGCGCAGGCGCGCTCGCCCAGGCGCTCGTCGGGCATGGCCACGATCGCCACCTCGCGCACGGCCGGATGGGCGTGGAGGAGCTGCTCGATCTCCGCCACCGGCACCTTCTCGCCGCCCCGGTTGATGACGTCCTTCACCCGTCCGGTGATCCGGACGTAGCCACTCGCGTCGACCCGGGCCAGGTCACCGGTGCGGTACCAACCGTCGGGCGTGAGGGCCTCGGCGGTCAGCTCAGGACGATTCAGGTAGCCGTGGAACAGGCAATCGGTGTGGACCTCGAAGTTGCCCTCCTCGCCACGGGCCAGCTCCCGGCCCTCGTCGTCGACCACGCGCAGGCTCACGTTGGCCAGCGCGCGGCCGTCGGTCCCCCAGGCTCGCTCGGGCGGATCGCCGGGCGCGAACGCGCAGCCCAGGCAGCTCTCGGTGGTTCCCCAGGCGCCGCCCACCTCGGCACCCAGTATCGCCCGGGAGCGGCGGGCGAGCTCGCGGGGGATCGCCGCGCCCGTGGCCACGAACGTCTTCAGGTGCTCGGATGCCTCGCCGCGCTCCTCCGCCACCCGGGTCAGGTCGGCCAGGAACGGCGTGGCCGCCTGCACGAACGTGACGCCGAAGCGGCGCATCGCGTCGAGGCCGATGTCCGCGTCCCACACCTCCTGGAGGACCTGCGGGATGCCCAGCCGGAGCGCGATCCACATCCCGTACAGGAAGCCGGTCTGGTGGGCCAGGGGCGAGGGCACGTAGATCACGTCGTCGGCGCCCAGCCCAAAGTGCTCGATGTGGTGATCGGCGGCGCGGTCCAGCACGTCGTGGCGGTGCAGAGCGCCCTTCGGCTCACCCGAGGTGCCCGACGTGAACAGCAGCTGGGCGATCTGATCGCCGGTCGGAGCGGGCGGCGGTCGAGCGCGCGGCACTCGCGTACCGTCGAGCCGCCGTCCCGGAGCAACTCGCCGTACCCGTCGAGCAACTCGCCGTACCCGTCGGGCAGCACGACGACGTGCTCGAGTCGTGGCAGCGTCGCGCGCAGACCTTCGGCCATCGCACCATGGTCGCGACCCCGGTGTTCCCTCGGCACGAACAGCACGCGGGCGCGGCTCTCGCCCAGCATGAACGCGAGCTCGCGCTCGCGGAAGATCGGCATCAGCGGCTCGCACACCGCGCCGGCCCGCAGCGCGCCCAGCGCGATCGTCACGAACTCGAGGCGGTTGGGGAGCTGGAAAGCCACCGGCTCGCCCTCGAGTACGCCGAGCAAGAGCAACGCTGCCGCGACCCCGTCGGCGTTGTTTCTTCAAAGCAGCCCAGGACAGCTCGCGCACCGAACCGTCGGCGCTGATCTCCACGACCGCCCGCCCGCCCGGCCGCTCGCGGGCGTGCCTGTCGAGGTCGTCGAGGATCATCGAGCCTGTTCCAGCGCAGGGACCGCGCGCGACACCGCGGCGGGAATCCCGAGGAGGTTCATGTGGTCGAGGAACTCGGGATAGGAGATCCGGTAGGCGTGGGGGTAAGAGAGCTCAGTCACGCCGGTGGCGATCGACCCGGCCACGGCCAGGGCCATCAGCACCCGATGGTCGTTGAACGACGACAGCGTCGCCCCGCGCAGCCGCGCGACGCCCTCGAAGGTCATGTCGTTGCCGTCGAACTCGACCCGCGCGCCCATCTTGCGCAGCTGGAGCATCGAGGCGACCCGGTCTGACTCCTTGAGGCGCACGTGGGCGACGTGCCCGAGGGCGCTGCGGCCGCGGGCCCGGCTGGCCAGGACCGACAGGATCGGGACCATGTCGGGGATGTCCCGGCAGTCCAGCGGACCGCCCTCGGGCGGGGTGCCGTCGTGGTCGATCGAGATCGAGTGGTGATCCTCGGCGATGCGGAACGGGACGCCGGCCGCCATGAGGTTGTCCAGCACGGCAGCTTCGGGGTGTCCGGCTATTGGGGTCGGGCTGCGGAAGGTGACCTTGGACGGATGCAGCGTGCAGGCGGCCAGCCCGAACATGGCCGAGCCGAGGTCTGCCGGGAGCGTGATGTCGGTGGCGACCGGGCGCTGATCGGGCTCGACATAGAACTCTCGCCAGTCCTCGCGGGCGCGGACCTCGAGCCCGAACTCGCGCATCATCTCGATGGTCAGCTCGAGATAGGGCTGCTCGTTGAGCTCGCCCCGGACCTCGATCGTGGTCGGCTCGGTCGCGTATGGCGCGAGCATGAGCAGGCCCGAGATCCACTGCGAGAGCATGCCGTCGATCCGGATCCTCCCACCGGTGGGGCGGCCCGGGTATACGGTCACCGGCAGGTGCTGCCCTTCGTACTCCAGGCGGAGTCCCATCCGCTTGAGCGCGCGCAGCAGCGGCCCGATGGGGCGCCGGCGAAAGTAACGCTGGCCGACGAACCTGACCGGCCGGTCGCCGAGAGCGGCCAGGCCGAGCAGGAAGTACAGCGTGGTGCCCGAGCTGCCCACCGACACCTCGTCGCTGTGCGGGGAGAAGCCTCCGGCCCCGCCGGTTACGCGCCATCCCCCGCCGGCGGGCTCGATCCTGGCGCCGAGCGCCCGCAATGCCTGCACAGTGAAGGTGACGTGACGGGCGGCCGTGCGCTCCGTGATGAAGCTCTCACCATCGGCCAGCGCGGCCAGCATCAGCGCCCGGTGGGCGTGGTACTTCGACGGCGGGATCGTGAGCTCCCCCACGAGCGGGGCCTGGGCCTTGGCTACCAGCAGGCGCACCGGGGGCAGGATAACGACGCCCCCCGAGGGCAAGCCGGCCGCCCGGCATAGAACCGCCGAATGGGGGGTCGGCGCTGGATGACGTGATCCGGTCCAAAGAGCTCGCTGGCCGACCCAAGGACCTCCGGGTGCTACCTGCTCTGTATCGGCACCGAGCCAGCCGTCCCATTTCTTAGCAATCCTCCGGCCCGGTTGACTTCAGTCGTGACTCGCTGCGACCATTGCGCCCACATGACGAGGGGCTTCGTGGGGATGCTGATCGTGGCGACGCTCGCCGCGCTGGCCGTGGCGACGCTCGCCGCGCTGGCTGTGCCCGCCTACGCGGTGGCGGACGAGTCGCTGTCCGCCACCGGATCGATCACCTACACCTGGCAGGGCGATCCCGCCCGAGGGTGCGCAGCGGCGGGGCTGTGCGGGGTCCGGGGCGAGCTGATCGTGCAGCCGCAGGGAGACACCGGCGCGAATCGCCCTCCGGAGAACCGTCGACATTCCGATCTTCAGCCCGGCGTTGACCGTGCGCGCAGTCGGTCCCGGCGGCGTCTGTGTGGATGTGCCGGAAGGCGTTCCCGGCAGCGACCTGTTCGTCACCCGTCGGGGACACGGCAGGCTCGTCGGGCGGATCGAGCCACCGTTCTCGAGCAGTCGCTGCGCCGGCCCGACCTCGCATGACCTGGCTCGGCTGACCTTTCCGGTCAGGCGCTTCGGTGCAAGGCGGCCGTCCTATGACCTGCGCGTGAGCCGGAGCTTCGTGGCCGGCCCGTTCACAGGAACGTTCGCCTCGACGCTGGTCCTCAGGCCGTCGACCGGCGGCGGGGGGTCGAGCTCCCAGAGCTTTCCGGGTCTGCCTGCCCCGCCCAGGCACAAGGTCCTCGTCGAGCGGGTCGCGCTCCGGTACCGCGTGGCGAGCCTCCCGAGTGCGCTTCACACGGCCTTCTCGGGCGAGCCCGATCCGTTCTGCGCCGCGTTCGCCGCGTGCGGAGCCACGGGCACCCTCGCGCTCTCTTTCTCCCGGTTCGCTCGGACCTTCGTCGTCACCGCCTCGCGCGTGGTGGGCAACCGGGTGGGCTCGCGCCGAGCGATGGCCGATCTGAAGCGCGGAGTGCTCTCGCTGGAGGGCGGACCACCGATACTGTTCGGCCCCGGCCCCGGCCCCGGCGCCCGGCCCCGGCCCCGGCCCCGGCCCCGGCGCCGGCGCGCGGACGCGCGTGAGCGAGACCTTCCGCGCGGGCGACGGGTCGAGCTGCCAGACGGTCTCGACGAGTCGACAGGCGCAGCTGTTCCTCAACCCCGGGCCGTTCGGGGGGCCCCACCCAGGCGTACGGGTGGTCGTGAACGAACCGAACGATGCCGGGCTGATGCGGACGTACTGCCCGGGTCCGACCGACAGCGACCTGTTCGGGCGCAACAACACGGTGTTGGCCACCACGAAGGTCGGTCTCGCGCAGCTCCTGCGCCGCCGTAGCGTGTTCGCGCTGTCCCGTTCTGGAAGCTTCGCCGGGCCTGGATACGTGGGCACGCGCGGCGGCTCGCTTCAGTTCTCGCTGACTCTCGAGCACGTCCGCGCCGGCACCGTGCAGGAGGTCGCCCCGTGAAGCGAACCTGGATGGTCGGCGCCGTCCTGGCGCTCGCTGCGCTGGCGGGCCCCGCGCAGGCGCAAACTGAGGTCGGGGTCCAGCTCTTCGGCGGACCGGCGGGTGCGAGGCTCGTGTCCGAGGCGAGTATCTCCGCCCGTATGCAGGGCGATCTCGTCGTCACGTTCCGCGGCGACGCGGCCGCCGGCTGCGCCGCCCAGGGACTGTGTTCGTACTCCGGGACGATCGTGGTTCACCCCCACGACGGCCAACTGGGCATCGTGACCTATCGACGTCACGGGCGGATCGGGCACCTCGTGTTCGTCAGCCTCGGATCCCCTGAGAACGGGTACGCGACCTCGGCGCGGGTCAAGCGGTCGGTCTCCGGAGCCCCCGCGGGGACGTGCGCGGATGCGCAGAACTCGCTGCTGTCCGGCCAGAGTTCTGCTCCCAATCATGGCGGCATGGTGACGCTCCGGTTGCTCGCTCCGGCCGGCTCGCTGCTCCAGACTCGCTGCGCCGGTCCACTCGACGGTGACCTTTCCAGTGCCAGCCCGGTGGCGACGATTCCGCTGGCTCGACTGCTGCGTGGCCGCATCGTCCTCGACCTGAGCGGCAGCCGCACGTTTGCCTCCCACGGATTCGCCGGCACGATCGACTCGACCGTCACGATGAAGCTGGGCAAGCCGCGCAAACAGTCGGGGAACGCGAGCTTCCCTCCTGGGATCAAGACCCACCGAGTACGGACCGTCATCGAGCAGCTGAGCCTGGTCCGGGTCCGCGGCGGGCTCACCGCGACGGCGCAGGGGACCAGCAATCCGATCGTCTGCGGCCTGCTCGACAGCTGCGGGCTGAGCGAATCCCTCAGCCTGGGCGGCGGCGTGCGCGATGCTTCGGCTCAGGTCATCGCGAGCGGGCCGGCGAGCCGGCCGTACGGCGACTTCCTCGCGGCGCTCGGCTTGAGCCGGAGTGGCCGCGCGCGCGGAATCGGCGTATTCGGGTCGGTCGCCTGGGTGGGACGCGTTCGGGCCAGCACGAGCCAGGCCGGCAGCGTCTGCACGGACACGGCAGCGACCGGAGGGGTAGGGGTGCCGCTCGGCCTGGGAAGCGGCTCAGGCGGCTTCACCAGCTCGTGGCGAACGCGCTGCCCCGGACCATCGCTCGGCAACGCACAGCCGTTGCTGGCGGGGTCGCTCGATCGCGCCGCGTTGGGGCGGCGTCAGTTCACGATCGAGGTCGGCGGGAAGGGGATGTCCTCGGACGACGGATACGTGATCGTCGCGCACGGGCGCCTGTCGCTTGTCCTGCGCCGCGGGCGGATCATCCAGCAGGTGACCGTGCAGCCGACGGGCTGAGGTCGCGCCGCGTGCCGAGGACCTACCCTTGGTCCCGCCATGAAGACCGCGATCATCACCGTGTCCACCTCGGTCGCCGCCGGCCGCGCCGAGGACCGCTCCGGCGAGGCGCTGGCCAAGCTGGCCGAGGCGGCGGGCGCTGAGATCGTCGCCCGCGAGGTCGTGGCGGACGACCGCGAGGCGATCGAGAAGGTGCTGCGCCGGCACGCCCGCGACGGCGCCGCGCTGATCTTCACCACCGGCGGGACCGGCTTCACCCACGATGACGTGACGCCCGAGGCCACGCGAGCGGTGATCGACCGCGACGCGCCCGGATTCGCCGAGGCGATGCGGGCGGAGGCGGTCAAGCACACCCCAATGGGGATCCTCTCGCGCGGCGTGTCCGGGCTCGCGGGCCGGACGCTGATCGTCAACTTCCCCGGCAACCCGAAGGCGATCGGCGAGCTGTTCCCGGTCATCGGCCCGACGCTCGGGCACGTGGTGGCGACGCTGCAGCACGAGGGTGGACCAACCCCCGGCCATTGAGCTGCGCGGCCTGGTCCGCCGCTTCGGCGAGCGGACCGTGCTGCGGGAGGTGTCGGCTTCCGTTCCCGCCGGGGCGACGCTGGCGGTGCTCGGGCGCAACGGGGCGGGCAAGTCGACCCTGCTGCGCATCCTGGCCACCCTGCTGCGCCCGCACGCCGGGGAGCTCACGGTCCTGGGCGAGCGCCTGCCGGGGCGGGCCTTCGCCGTCCGCGGGCGCCTCGGGCTGCTGGGGCACGAGCCGCTGCTCTATCGCGATCTGAGCGGGCGGGAGAACCTGGCCTATCACGCGCGGCTGCACGGTGTGCCCTCGAGCCGGATCGACGAGGTCCTCGAGGCAGTGGCGATGCGCGAGCGCGCCGATGAGCCCGTGCGCCTGCTCTCGCGCGGGATGGTTCAGCGCCTGGCCGTCTGCCGGGCGGTCCTCCACCGACCCAGCCTGCTGCTGCTCGACGAGCCGCTGGCCAACCTCGATCCGGCCGCCACGGCGCTGGTCTCGCCGTTGATCGGCCGCGCCTCCGGGGCGACCCGGGTCCTGACCAGCCACGACCCCCAGGCCGCGCTGACCGAAGCCGATCTGGTCCTGGGGCTGGAGGGCGGCCGGGCGGCCTTCGTCAGCGAGCCGAGCCGGGTGGGGTCCGAGGCGGTGGCCCGGCTGTATGCATGAGCCGCGCGTGGGTGGGCGGGGGGTGGGTGGACGGGTTCCGGGTCCCTGGCGGACCGCCGTCACGGTCCTGCGCAAGGACCTGCTGCTCGAATTGCGCGGGCTCGAGACGGTGCCGGCCATGGTCCTGTTCGCCCTGGCCACGCTGGTCGTGTTCCACTTCGGGTTGGCCCGCGACACGATCGAGGGGCAGCTGGCCGCGGGGGTTCTCACGGTGACGCTGCTGTTCGCGGCCATGCTCGGGATCAACCGGCTGTTCGTGGCCGAGCGCGAGCAAGGCGGGTTCGACGCGTTCCTGCTGGCCCCGGTCGACCGCTCGGCCCTGCTGGTGGCCAAGGCGCTCGCGCTGTTCGTGTTCCTGGCCGTGCTCGAGGTGGTCGCAGTGCCCGCCTTCGGGCTGCTCCTGCTCGGGCCGTCGCTCGGGCCGCCGCTGCTCGGCCTGATCGCCCTGTTGCTCCTGGGCGACGTGGCGCTGGCCGTGATCGGCACGCTGGTCTCGGCCATCGCCGTCCACACCCGGGCGCGAGACCTGATCGGCCCGATCATCGGCCTGCCGCTGCTGTTGCCGGCGCTGATCGCTCTGGCCCGGGGCGCCGGCCCGCTGCTGGCCGTCCATGGCTCGAGCTTCCCCCCGGCGAGGTGGGTGCTGATCCTCGCTCTTTATGATGTGGTGTTCGCCCTCCTCTCCTACGCTGTATTCGACTTTCTCCTGGAGGACTGAGGTTTTGACTACGTATGGCCGCGGTCTGCGCGGCCTGGCCCTAGCCACCGTCGCCACGATCACCGTGGCATTCGCGCTGGTCTTCTTCTACGCCCCGCTGGACGCCGACCAGGGCTTCGTCCAGAAGATCTTCTACGTCCACGTGCCGCTGGCCATCACCGCGCTGTGCGGATTCGTGTTCGGCGGCGTGCTCGGCGCCATGTACCTGCGCACGGGCGAGCGCAAGTGGGACATCCGCTCCTACGTCGCCATCCACATGGCGCTGATCTTCGGCGTCGGCACGCTGCTCACGGGCGGGATCTGGGCCAAGGCGTCCTGGGGCCACTGGTGGGTGTGGAGCGATCCGACCCTCACCTCGTTCCTGATCGTGATGCTGCTGTTCGCCACCTACCAGCCACTGCGCTTCTCGATCGAGGACCCCGAGCGCCAGTCTCGGTACGCCAGCGTGTTCGCGGTGATCGCCGGCGCGTTCGTGCCGCTCAACTTCATCGCGGTCCGAGCCGCTCAGGCCTATGTCCACCCGCGGGTGCTGACCCTGGCCGGCGGCAACCTGCCCGGCTCGATGCGGCTCACGTTCCTGGTCGCCCTGGCCGGCATGGCGCTGCTGTACGCCACGCTGTGGAAGTACGAGATGGCGGCCAAGTCGACCCGCATGCAGATTCGCGCGCTGCGCCGGGCGCTGCTGGGCGACGACGCGGTGGCTCCGCTGAAGCGGAGCGCGGCGCCGTCATGAGCGATCTGTTTGCCGTTGCCCCGGCCCTGCCCCTGCACACGGCGGGCAAGTACGTGGCCGGCGCGTACATCGTGTTCCTCGCCTTGGTGCTCGTGTACGTGGGGATCATGGCCTCGCGGCTGTCGAGGACCGAGCGCGAGCTGGCCGAGTTGCGGCGGGACGTGGAGCTGCGCCGCCAGCAGGGCGCCGGCGAGTCGGACCGCGGCTCGGAGCGCGAACGGGAGCCGGTGGGATGAGCGAGCTGCTCGCGATCGGCGTCTCGCACAAGACCGCGCCGGTCGAGGTGCGCGAGCGGGTCGCGCTGCCAGAGGCTCGCGCCGGAGTGTTCCTACGCGATCTGCGGGGCACCGGCGAGGTGCACGAGGCGGTGGCGATCTCGACCTGCAACCGGACCGAGCTCTACATGGTGGTGGGCAGCCCGGTCGAGGCGGAGAGCCGCGCGCTGGCCATGCTGGCCAGCCAGGCCGGCATCCGGCCCACGGCGCTGGCCGCCTCGATCTACTCGCCGCGCAACTGCGACGCGGCCCGGCACCTGTACCGCGTGACCGCGGGCCTCGACTCGATGATCATCGGCGAGGCCGAGATCCAGGGGCAGGTCAAGCGCGCCTACGAGGCGGCGATCGCCGGCGAGACGGCCGGTCCGCTCACCAACCACCTGTTCAAGGCAGCGCTGGCCACCGGCAAGCGAGTGCGCACCGAGACCGCGATCGGCGAGCGCCATCTGACGCTGCCGGGGGTGGCGGTGGCGCTGGCTCGCGAGCAGCTCGGTGCCCTGGACGGCCGGGAGATCGTGGTCGTGGGGACAGGCGAGACCGGCGAGCTGACCGCGCGGGCGCTGGCCGACAGCGGCGGGCGGACCGTGTTCGTAGCCAGCCGCCGGCGCGACCGGGCGGTCTCGCTGGCCCGCCGCTACGGCGGCGACAGCGTGAGCTTCGACGAGCTGCCTCATGCGCTCGGCCGCGCGGACATCCTGGTCGCCGCCACCGCCTCGCCGCATCTGCTGCTGGAGGCGCGTGAGCTGGCCGAGGTGATGTCGATGCGCCGGGGCCGTCCGTTGCTGCTGATCGACCTGGCCGTCCCGCGCGACATCGACGCGGCGTGCAGCGAGCTCGAAGGAGTGTCGCTGTACGACATCGACGACCTCCAGGCGGTGATCGCCCGCAACCGCCGAGTGCGCCAGGCCGAGGCGCGCAAGGCCGAGGGGATCGTCGAGGAGGAGATCCAGCACTTCGCCGCCTGGCTGGGGTCGCTCGAGGTGCTCCCGACGCTTAGCGCGCTGCGCGTCCACGCCGCCGAGATCGCCGAGCAGGTCGTGCGCGAGAACGCCGGCAAGTGGCAGGCGGCCTCGGCCGCCGATCTCGAGCGGGTGGATGCGCTCGCTCACGCCATCGTCAACCGCCTCCTGCACCATCCCACCGCGCGGCTCCGGGAGCTTCAGGATGACCGCGTGCATGCCCGCATGGCGCTGATCCGCGACCTGTTCGGGCTGGAGGTCGAGGCCTCCTCGCAGACGCCGGCCTCGGAGGCGTCGTCGGTGGAGCCGCTGGCCGAGGTGCACGAGCTGCGCCGGCGGCGTTGATCCGCGTCGGCACGCGGGGCAGCGCGCTGGCCCTGGCCCAGGCCACGTGGGTGGCCGAGCGCCTCGGCTCCGAGTACGAGCTGGTCACGATCAACGCCTCCGGCCCGGTGGGCGACAAGTCTCGTTGGGTATCCGAGCTCGAGCGCGCGCTGCTGGCCGGCGAGGTCGACGTGGCCGTCCACTCCGCCAAGGACGTCCCGGCAGACGCTTGCCGACGGGCTCGAGCTGGTGGCGATTCCGGCCCGCGAGGACCCGCGCGACGCCATCTGCGGTGCTTCAACGTTGAAGGCGCTCGCGGCGGGGGCGCGGGTGGGGACGAGCAGCCTGCGGCGGGCGGCCCAGATCCGGGCCGTTCGTCCGGATGTGGAGGTGGTCGAGGTGCACGGCAACGTCGACACGCGGCTGCGCAAGCTGGCCGAGGGTGAGTGCGACGCGCTGCTGTTGGCGGTGGCGGGGCTGGAGCGGCTCGGACGTGCCGATGCGATCGACGGGGTGCTCGACGAGCTCGTTCCGGCCGCCGGGCAGGGCGCGCTGGCGCTCGAGGCGCGTCCCGGCTCGGTGGCGGTCTCGGGGCTCATCGACGCGGACGCCACCGCGTGCGTGCTGGCCGAGCGCGAGCTCACGAGGGCGCTCGGCGCCTCGTGCAACACGCCCGTGGGGGCCCATGCGCGGGTGCTCGACGACGGCGAGCTCGAGCTCACGGCCTGGGTGGGACGTGCTGACGGCTCGGTGTGGGTGAGGGATCGACTGCGCGGTGGGGGAGTCGGCCTGGGCCGGCTGGTGGCTGAGCGGCTGCTGGCAGCGGGGGCGGCGGAGCTGCTGCGGTGACCGTCTACCTGGTGGGCGCCGGCCCGGGCGATCCCGGGCTGATGACCGCGCGGGCGCTCGAATTGATCGCGGCGGCCGACGTGATCGTCTACGACCGGCTGATCCCGCCCGGCGCGCTCGACGGCGCGCGCGAGGACGCGGAGCTGATCTACGCCGGCAAGGAGGGCGGGGGCGAATCGATGCCGCAGTCCGAGATCACCCGGGTGTTGATCAAGCGGGGTCGCTCGACGGCCGGGGTGGTGGTGCGCTTGAAGGGGGGCGACCCGTTCGTGTTCGGCCGTGGGGGCGAGGAGGCCGAGGCCCTGCGGGACGCCGGCGTGGCGTTCGAGGTGGTGCCGGGCGTGACCGCCGGCGTCGCCGCGCCCGCCTACGCCGGGATCCCCGTCACCCACCGTGGGGCGGCCAGCGCGGTCGCTTTCGTGACCGGACACGAGGACCCGTCCAAAGGACACTCAGCGATCGATTGGGCCGCGCTGGCGGCCTTCCCCGGGACGCTCGTCTTCTACATGGGCGTGCGGCAGCTCGGCTCGATCGCCGACCGGCTGGTGGCCGCCGGGCGACCTGCGGGCGAACCGGCGGCGGTGCTCGAGCGCGGCACGCTGCCCGATCAGCGGGTGCTCACCGGGACGCTCGGCACGATCGCGGCGCGCGCCGCCTCCGAGGGTGCCCGGGCGCCGGCCCTCATCG
Organism: uncultured Solirubrobacterales bacterium; assembly: GCA_963743345.1. GTDB lineage: Bacteria > Actinomycetota > Thermoleophilia > Solirubrobacterales > Solirubrobacteraceae > Palsa-465. The sequence continues at coordinate 24,627 of CAVUPW010000013.1, read as the reverse complement.
TGGTGGGCGAGGTGGTGGCGCTGCACGAGCGCCTCGCATGGTTGTCCGACGCGAGGCCGCTGATCGGTGTGACGGTCGCGGTGACCCGGGCCCGTGCCCAGGTCAGCGGGCTGGCGGCCCGGCTACGCGGTCTGGGGGCAGCCGTGGTTGAGGCCCCGGCGATCAAGATCGTGCCGCTGGACGGGCCGTCACCTGACGTCTCTCGCTACGACCTGGTCTGCCTGACCAGCCCGAACGGCGTGCGGCTGCTGTTCGACCGTCTGGCTGCAAGCGGTCTCGATGCCAGGGCGCTGGCCGGAGCGCGAGTGGCGGCGATCGGGCCGGGCACCGCTCGCGCCCTGTCAGAGCGCGGCGTGATCGCGGACTTGGTGCCGGAGCGCTTTGTGGCCGAGGGCCTGGTCGAGGCGCTGGCCGACGTCTCGGTATCGCGAGCGCTGGTGGCCCGGGCGGCGTCGGCGCGGGACGTCCTGGTCGACGCCCTGCGCGAGCGCGGCGCCGAGGTCGACGTCGTGGCGCTGTACGAGACGGCGGCCGAGCCCCTGAGCGACGCGCAGCTCGCCGCGGTCGTCGGGGCCGACTACGTGACGTTCACCTCGTCCTCGACGGTTCGCTTCTTCCTGGAGTCGTTCGGCAGTTCGCGCTTGCCTGCCCGGCTCGTCAGCATCGGCCCGGTGACCAGCGCGGCGCTGCGCGAGCACGGCCTCGAACCCGACGTCGAGGCAACTCGCCACGACATCGACGGGCTGGTGGACGCCCTGGTGGCGGATCGTGTGGGGAGGGACGCTTCGCGCGTTCCGGCATAGAGGTCGTTGACGGCACCCGAGACCGACGGCGACGTGATCGCCGGGATGCGATCGCGGCTCGGGGGATCGTCCGCTCGCCGACTGAGACAACATCCAGGCCATAGCGCTCATCACATTCCTGTCCGACTATGGCCTGTCCGACGACTTCGTCGGCGTGTGCCATGGCGTGATCGCCGGCATCTGCCCGGAGGCGCGGGTGATCGACGTCACCCATGGGGTGCCGCGAGGGAACGTACGGGCCGGCGCGCTGATCCTGCAGGGTGCGCTCCCGTACCTCCCGGTCGGGGTGCATCTGGCCGTGGTCGATCCGGGCGTGGGAAGCGACCGCCGGGCGGTGGCGCTGGCGACGGCCGACGGCCGCCGGCTTGTGGGACCCGACAACGGGCTGCTGTGGCTGGCTGCCGAGCGCGCCGGCGGGGCCGTGGAGGCGGTCGATATCCGGCGCTCTGCGTTTGCCTTGAAGCCCGTGTCGGCCACCTTCCACGGGCGCGACATCTTCGCCCCGGTGGCCGCGCGGCTGGCCGGCTGGCGCGGCAGTGGAGGACGCCGGCGAGCCGTGTGACCCGGCGGGCTTGGTGCGGCTCGAGCTGCCGCGGGCCACGGTGGACGGCGGCGTCCTGGTGGCGCACGCGGTCTACCTGGACCGGTTCGGCAACGTCCAGCTCGACGCCGGCGAGGAGGACATGCCCGAGTGGGAACCGCGGGCCGAGGTCGCCGTCTCGCTGCGCGGCGAGTCGTGGCCGGCCGTCCACGGGCGCACGTTCGCCGATGTCGCCGGCGGTGAGCTGCTCGTCTACCTCGACTCATACGGGAGGCTGGCGGTAGCGGTCAACCAGGGCAGCGCCGTCGGGCGGCTGGGCATCTCGGTCGGCGACGAGCTCAGGATCGGGCCGGCGTGAGTGCGCTCGGGTACCCGCGTGTCCACCACCGCGTGACGGGGTCGACGAACGCCCGGGCTCGCGAGCTGGCCGGCGGTGGCGCCCCGCACGGAACCGTGGTCACGGCGGCCGAGCAGTCCGCCGGCCGGGGGCGTCAGGGGCGGACGTGGAGTGCGTCGGCGGGGCGGGCGCTGCTCTGCTCAGTCTTGGTGCGCGACCCGCCGGAGCTGCTGCCGTTGGCCGCGGGGGTGGCGGTGGCGGAGGTGGTCGGGCTCGAGGCGCAGATCAAGTGGCCCAACGACGTGCTGATCGCCGGGCGGAAGGTCGCCGGCATCCTGGTCGAGGGTCGCCCTCAGGAGCGCTGGGCGGTGGTCGGGGTCGGGCTGAACGTGGCGCTCCGGATGGAGGACTTCCCGGCGGAGCTGCGCGGGACGGCGGGGACGCTGGGGCTGGAGCCGAGTGCGATCGAGCCCACGCTGGAGGCTCTGCTGGCCCGGCTGGATCGGTGGGTGTCGGCCGATGCCGGGTCGTTGGTCGCCACCGTGCGCGAGCGGGACGCGTTACTCGGCCGGGAGGTGCGGTGGGCGGGCGGGCGCGGGGTTGGCGCCGGAATCGACGCTCACGGCCGCCTCATCGTCGAGACCGACTCAGGCGCCGTCGCGCTCGACGCCGGCGAGGTGCACCTGCTGGCGTAAGGCGCCCTAATGTGTACTCCGCCGGCGGCGTGGCGCCGGCGAGACGCAAAATGCATGGCGCCTAGTAGTGCTTTGGTGGGTGCTGGGAACGCGGCAACGACAGACACCCGGCCAGCCCCCCGATGGCAGGTCCCGCTGGCGCGTTCCGCCGTCAGCCACCCGTGCGCAAGATCCGAAAGCCCCCGAACCAGAACCGCCTCCGGTACATATGCATCCAGGGGGTGCACAACCCCCGAAAGCCCGCGTCAGGCGGGCGGTTTCGGGCCTTCCTTTGCGCCGGTGAGCGTCCCGGGCCCCCACCGCCGGCCGACCCAGACCGCGTGACAACTAACCAAAGCACTACTAGGCGGCGGCTTCCCCGTGCTCGTCGTGGTGCAAGGGCTCCGGGACGGAATCCTCCAACCCCTCGTCCTGGTCGTCGTCCGTGTCCCCATTCGCGTCGTCGACCGCCCCCTCGAGTCGTCGTCGTCGTCCGCGTCCTCATCGGCGTCGTCGACCGAGCCCTCGAGGTCGTCGTCGTTGTCGTCGTCGTCCGCGTCCTCATCTGCGTCGTCGACCGAGCCCTCGAGGTCGTCGTCGTTGACGTCGTCGTCCGCGTCCTCATCGGCGACGTCGACCGGGCCCTCGAGGTCGTCGTTGTGTCGTCGTCCGCGTCCTCATCGGCGTCGTCGGCTGGGCCCTCGAGGTCGTCGTTGTTGTCGTCGTCCGCGTCCTCATCGGCGTCGTCGACCGGGCCCTCGAGCGTCGTCGTCGTCGTCGACGACGTCCGCATCCTCGACGCTCGTCTCCTCGCCTTCCGCCTGCTCGTCCGCGGTCTCGACGGCGGTGGTCGCCACCGCTTCCTCCGCACCCGGCGCGCTGCCGGCCGCCGTCCTGCGCTTGCGTCGGCTCTTCCCGCGCCGGCCCCTGGGGAAGTTGCGCAGCAGCTCGCGGGCCAGCGCAGCCGGCTTGCGGGCCATCCGGGTGCGGGCGCCGCGCAGTGCCTCCTCGGCCTCGGGCGTGTGGGCGAGCGCGGCGGCCAGGAGCGCGGCCGACAGGCGGCGGTCCTCCTTGCGCGCGGCGTGCACGAGCCGGCGGGCGTTGCGGGCGTGGGCGGCGCCCGACGAATTCACCAGCAGCCCCAGCAGGCGCTTGGTCTCCGGCCAGCGCTGCACCGCGTACTCCTCGTGGACCTCGCGCGTGTACTCGGCCATGCGCCAGATCCAGGCGTTGGCCTGGTCGCGCCGGCCGATCCGTCGCTCGGCCAGAGCCTGGAGCATGATCTTCACGCCCTCGCGGCGCTCGTCACGCGGCCAGCCGGCCATGATGTCGATCGCGGTGTCGAACGCCTCCGCGTCCCGCGAGGAGGCGATCTCCTGCAGCGCCCGCAGGCGCAATTGCGAATTCCGGTTCCTCTGCACCGCGGTGAGCAGGAAGCGACGTTTGAGCTCCCCGCCGCGGTCGAAGTGGAGCATGGCCTTGGCCCGGCGCCAGCCGTTGGGGGCCACCCGCGCGCCGGCCAGCGCGGCCCACACGTGCTGCTCGCCGTAGTCGAGGTGCTCGACCGCGATCCGCCACAGCTCGCGCTCGAACACCTGCGCGCGCCGCTCGGGATCGGGCGTGACCGGCAGCACGCGGCGCTCGACGCGCACCCGACGGCCTCGGCCTCGGCGCACCGGCCCGACCACGATCGCACCGCCCCTGATAGACATCCCGATCGAGCAGCGAATGCAGCGTCACCACCGGGTCGTCGTGCTTGGTCGCCGGGTGCACGAAGTCGACGACGATGCCCTGCCTCCTTGCCCGGATGCCGGCGCGTGACGCGGCCGACGCGCTGCTGGTAGATGCGCTTGGAGGCGGTCGGGGCCAGGTGCATGCAGATCGTCGCGCGGGGGCTGTTCCACCCCTCGGCCAGGAGCTGGGCGTTGACCAGCACGTCGATCTTGCCCGACTCGTAGTCGGCCAGGATCCGGGCCAGCTGGCGCTTGGGCGTCTCGCCGGACACCCCCTTGGCCTTCATCCCCATGTCCTGGAACGCCTTCGCCACGTTGTAGGCGTGGCGCACGCCGGCGGCGTAGACGACGCCGGGGACGTTGTTGAAGCGCGTCTTGTAGAGATCGGCGATCGCCATGTTGAACGGCGTCTGATCCAGCAGCTCGGCCAGCATCTCCTGATCGAATTCGGTGTCCACCTCGCCTCGCCGCAGCGGCACCTTGGCGATCGTGCGCACGCCGGGGCCCGGCGGGATCCGGATGCAGCGCAGCGGCGCGATCACTCCGCGGCGAGCCGCCTGGGCTAGGTCGAAGCGCGAGGTCTGGGTGGGGAACAGGTCGGTGACGTGCCGGGCGATCAGGGCGCCCGTGGCGGTCATGCCGATGAAGATCGGGCCCGCCCAGGCCCGGATCGCGGCCGAGGTCTTCTCGCCCAGCGCGGTGTGAGCCTCGTCGCAGATGACGATCGTGTAGGCGTCGGAGATCTTGCCGGCGTTGCGCACGAACCACTGGTAGGTCTCGACCGTGACGGGTCCGTTGGCGGCGTCGCGGCCGTCGAGCAGCGGGGCGTGGATCCGGTCGCGGTAGCCGCGGTCGCGCAGCTCGCCGTTGAACTGGTCGACCAGGTTGCGGCGATGGGTGAGGATCAGGACGCCGCCGGTGCGCGAGGCTTCCACGAAGCCGAGGGCGGCCACCGTCTTGCCGGCGCCGGTGGCGTGCTCGAACCAGAAGCGCCGGTCCGCGTTGGGATCCTCGGGGCGCTCGTCGAGCTGGACGTCCTCGTCGAGCTCGCCGTCGTCCTGCCAGTCCTGCGGCTCCTCTTCCTCGCTCTCGGTCTCGTCGAGGTCGTCGTCGGAATCTTCCTCGCCGGGGATGGCCGCTGACGCGAGCGGCGACGGCTCGGGCGGCGGGGTCGGGCCGGCGCCGTTGGCGCTGCCGTTGGCGCTGCCGTTGGCGCCCCGCTGGGCCTCGGCCAAGAGCGCGGTCAGCGTGCCCGACAGGGCGTCGACCTGGTGGGCTGAGAGCACCGCCCCGTCGGCCAGCTGCGGCTCCTCCTCGGAGAGCAGCCGCTCCAGTCCCAGCAGCAGCGAGAACTTGCGCCGCCAATCGATCGACGGCCGGTCCCCGCCGGCGTCGATCTCGGTCAGGGCAGCGTCGAGCGCGCGCCGGCGGGCCGACCCGGGCGACAGCGCGTCCTCGAGGGTCTCGCCGTCATAGACGAATTGCTCGCGCGTGAACAGCTCCGCCCGCGCGATCGCGGCAGGTTCAGGAAAGGGGGTGGAATCACCCATACGGATCGGAAGGTTGCGTTTCGAAAATGCGAGCCGCGGAGGTACTGCGTGCTACTCAGGCGGGCTCGCCTAGAGACCGTGCGCGGGAGGAACTACCCTCAGAAGCGGATGCCCCCTCGCCGCACCCGGCCGGGAGGAGTGGCGCCTCTATTAAAGCAGGTGTTTGGTCGAAGGGTTTACGCGACGTTAGCGCGGGGTTTGGGCCGTCGCCGCGCTCGCCGCTGCGCCGGGCGTCCATGCCTAGCGGGCGGGTCGTCGTAGCTTCGCGCACGGCTCCGTCGAGGGTCCGCCGGCAGTGTCAGGACGGGGTACACAGCGGTCGCGGCGATGGCCGTACTCGGCATCCATGCCTCGCAGACGCGGCCCGCCGCGCCACATCCGACGGATGCCGCGCGAAGCGCAGCCCCCTAATCTTCGAGTCGATGACCGGGACCGCCGTGTACGAGATCCGCCGGGCGCGCAGCCGGGAGGAGCTCGTCGCCGCGCTCGAGCTGCGCCACGCCGTCTTTTGCGTCGAGCAGGGAGTGCCCGAGCGCGACGAGGTCGACGGCCGCGATCCCGAGGGCATCCATCTCGTCGCGGTGCGCGACGGCGAGCTGCTCGCCACCTGCCGGATCCTGCTCGTCGCGTCGACCTCCCAGTTCAGCCGCCTGGCGGTGAGGCGCTCGGCCCGACGGCACGGCATCGCCACCGCGATGCTGGCCGCCGCCGACGAGGAATCGCGTGCCGGCGGGGCGCGGCGGATCGTGCTCCACGCCCAGACCTACGCCCGCGAGCTGTACGAGAACGCCGGCTACCGACCCCGAGGCCGGGTGTTCTGGGAGGCGGGGATCGAGCACATCGCGATGGAAAAACTGCTCGATTGACGGCGCTCTGCGGGGTGCGCCGTGCCTGAGGTCCGGATCGACCCGCTGACCGGCCTGCGGGCGATCGTCGCCGGCGACCGGGCCAGGCGGCCCGGTGGAGAGCTGCGGGCGCCGCCGGCGGTGCCGCTCGACCGGGAGACCGATCCGTTCGCCGAGGGGCACGAGGACCGCACCCCGCCCGAGGTGTACGCCGTGCGCCCGAACGGTGGCGGGCCCAACGGCGTGGGTTGGACGGTACGAGTCGTCCCCAACCTCTACCCGGCACTGAGCGAGTCCTCGCCCGACCCCGAGCCGGAGGCGAACCCCGACCTGTTCTGGGCGGGGCCGGCGCACGGCGCACACGAGGTGATCATCAACGCGCCGGATGCGGTCACCTCGCTGGCAGAGCTCACCCCCGAGCAGGTGGCCGGCGCGATGGAGGTGTGGCGCGAGCGCATGCGCACGCACGCCGACGCCGCCTACGTGCACCTGATCGTCAACGAGCAACGCGAGGCCGGCGCCTCCCTCCCGCATACCCACGCCCAGCTCTACGCGCTCGATTTCGTGCCGGCCGCGATCGCCCGCGAGCGCGAGCGCTTCGGTGCCTACGCCACGCGCACGATGGGCGGCAACCTGCTGGGCGACCTGGTCCAGGAGGAGGTCCGCCGGCGCGAGCGGATCGTGGCCATCGACGACGAGACCGTGCTGATGGCCCCCTACGGGGCGCGCCTTCCGTTCCAGCTGCTGATCGCGCCGCGCCGGCCGCGTCTTCGGTTCGAGGACGAAGGACCGCTGGGCGCCCGGATGGTGCACGACGCGCTCGGGCGGTTGGCCCGGCGCCTCGGCGCGAGCCCCCCGCTCAACCTGTGGGTCCGCACCGCGCCGCGAGGCTCAGAGCACTTCTGCTGGCGAATCGACATCCTGCCCCGGTTGACCCACCTGGCCGGGCTCGAGCTGGGCGCCGGCGTGCACCTGAACATCGTCCCGCCCGAGGTGGTCGCCTCGGAGCTGCGGGACGCTTGAGGGCGCTCGTTCAGCGGGTGAGCCGCGCGTCGGTGTCGGTCGACGGGGCGGTGGTATCGGCCATCGGGCCCGGGCTGCTGGTGCTGCTCGGCGTGGGTCGCGAGGACGACGAGCGCGATGCCGACTGGCTGGCCGACAAGGTGCGCGGCCTGCGCATCTTCCCCGACGCCGACGGGCGGATGAACGAGCCGCTGGGCGAGCGGCAGGTGCTCTGCGTGAGCCAGTTCACGCTGTACGGAGACGCCCGCAAGGGCAACCGGCCGAGCTACGTGGCGGCGGCCGAGCCCGAGCGGGCCGAGGCCCTGTACGCGCGATTCTGCGCGCGGCTGGATGCCGAGCGCGGGGTGTTCGGGGCGATGATGGCCGTCGAGCTCGTCAACGACGGGCCGGTCACGCTGATGGTCGAGAGCCCCGCCCCACCTGGGCCGCGACCTGCATAGATCGCCACGCGCCACCGCGTGGTCACAGGTCGAAGTGCCGGTTGCGCGGGTGATGGAGGCCCGGCACGAGCGGGTTGCGACAGTGCTGCGGTTCCGCCCGTGCTTGTGCCGCGCGGCCCCCATCGCCCGGTGGCGACGTGCATTTCCTGCCAATCGGCGATCGACGAGTGGCTAGAGCTCGCCGATCGACGCCAGTCCGCCAGAACGCCGCTCGGCAGGTCGCGAGTCGGCGGCCGATCCGTGGCGACGTGCATTGCCTGCCAATCGGCCCGGATCGAGCGACGGTGGCATGAGATGCGCGCCCCAGATGCGCAACCTGCCACCGTCCGCCAGAGAGCGCTCGATTGGCAGGTTCTGCAGGTGTCTGGGTGGCGTCAGGACACCTGGACCGTCCCCACGATCCGGTTGAAGTTTCCGGCCAGGTCCGTGGCGGCCAGCCGGATCGTGTAGGTCCCCTTGTGCTTGAGGACGGGCACGGCGAACGAGTGCGTGCCGTAGCCGAAGTTGGCGCTGGTGGCGAAGAGGGTGTGGCCGCCCGGCCCGACCAGCACGATCCCCACGTGCGAGTACTTCGAGAGCGAGAACTGGATGCGCAGCGGCTTGCCCTTGCGGGCGTGCTGGGTGATCAGGCTGAGGGCCGGCGGGGTGGTCAGGTAGGCGGTGAAGTGCTGGGCGGTCGTGCAGTACACCGGCGCCTGGATGCGCTGGCAGAGCTGCTCCAGGAAGCCGGTGACCAGCTGGTGGTAGCTGAGGGTGTCCTCCACGCCCGGCTGGTAGAGCGACCAGGCGCCGGTGTCGAACTGGGGCACCTCGGCCTGAGCCTCGGCGTTTCCGGCATCGAACAGCTGCTGGGCCAGCGGATCGTGGCTGACTTGGGCGTAGTCGTAGAGCCCGATCAGCGACTGCAGGAAGGCGTTGATGATCGACGTGCCGGGGGTGAACGTGTACTGGACGTAGCGGGCGCCCAGCGTCGTGGCCACCCGCACGCCGATCGGCGGCGGCGCGGTGAACAGCGGCAGGGCCTGGTGGGCGAGCTGGAGGTAGCGGGCGTCGTTCGAGGCCAGGTAGGCGCGGGTGAGCGCCTCGATCGCGGTGCCCTGGGACATCGCGCTGGTCCAGGGGGGCTTGCCGCCGCCGAACTGGAAGTAGTACTCCCAGACCAGCCCGCCGCCGCGGTTGATCGCCAGCGGGATGATCTGGGCGAGAAGCGACTCCATCTGCGGGTAGCTGGCCGATCCCGCCGTGTAGAGCCCGTCGGCCTTTCCGAACGTGGCCAGCACCTGGAGCTCGATTCCCTGGCCCGGGTAGTACTCCCAGACCAGCTGCGAGCCGCTGAACTCGACGTAGGAGCTGGCACTCGGAACCGTTCCCGACGCCCACCACTGGCGGTTGTAGTCGAGGGTCTGGAACAGGACCGGGAGCCGACCGGGCGTGAGCTTGCCGGTGGCTGCGATGTTGTGGAGGTTCTCGATGACCGCCTCGAGCTCGGTGGCGGGCGTGCCGTGCAGGTGGCGCTGGGTCGTCAGGGCGCTGCCCCAGTCCGCGCTGTAGCTGCCGTACTGGGCCGAGGTGATCGCGCCGGCCTTGAGCAGGCGGGTGAGCTCGCTACGCACGGTCTTCTCAGGCTTGCGCTTGCGCTGGGCTTGGGCGTGGGCTTGGGGTTGCTGGCCGCGGTCCGCGCGACGGCCGCGGGCGCGGGCGTTGGGGCGTCGGCCGGGCGCGTCGGGGCGAGGGTCGGGGGCGCGGGCGTCGGGGCGGCCGGGCGCGTCGGGGCGAGGGCCGGGGCGCGGGCGTCGGGGCGCGGCGGACGAACGGGTCCTGTGTCGCGATGACGTGCCCACCGGGGCCCATGAGCAGCACGGGCGCTCCGTGTGCGACCGCCGGGAGGGCGAGCGCGAGCGCAGCGAGAAGCGGGGTGACCACGGCGAGACGGAGCGCGCGCGCAGCGAGAAGCGGCGCGCCCACTGCGCGCAGCGTGCGACGGTGGATCGACGTCACGCGTCTTTAACCAGCGCCGCGGCCCGATGTTTCGGCCGCGCGATCTGGCCGGCGCCCGTTTCCTCGGCGGCCTTGCGATAGACCTGCCAGGTCGCGTGCGCGGCGTCCTCCCAGGTCCAGGCGGGGGGAGGGGGCGCGGGGCGCTCGGCCGATTCGGCCGCGGCGATCAGTCCGTGGAGGTCGTCGACCGCGCGCAGCGTGGCGCGGCCGTCGAGCACCTCGCGCAGGGCCGGGACGTCGGAGGCGGCCACGGGGGTCCCGCAGGCGAGCGCCTCGACCGGCGGCAGCCCGAAGCCTTCATCGTCGCTCGGGAAGACCAGCGCGTGAGCACCGGTGTAGATCGCCGCCAGCTCGTCGTCTGAGACTGCGCCGGTCAGCATGACGTCGGGGAGCTCGTGAGCCCAGGGCGCGGTCGGCCCGACCAGCACGAGCGGCATCGAGCGAGGCGCGCGCGCCAGGGCGGCCACCCGCTTGCGCGGATCGGGCGTCTGCATGGCGCCGACCCACACCAGGTAGCGCTCCGGCAGCGAGAACCGGCGACGGACGGTGCGGACCTCTTCGTCGGAGCGACGACGCAGCGACGGCGCCGGGGCCTCCGGGATCACCGCGATCCGCTCCCGGGGGATCTCGAGCACCGTCTCGACGTCGTCGGCGACCGCGCAGGTGGGGACGATCACCCGCCCGGCCCGCTGGACTGCGAGGTAGCGCAGCTTGAAGCGCAGCGTCGAGCGCAGGTACTGGCCGTGGCGCTTGAGCGGGGCGAGGTCGTGCACGGTCACGACCATGGGCACCGGGCACCGCAGCATCGCCCCGTCGATCCAGGGTGAGTGGTAGACGTCGCAGCGGCGAGGCTGGTGGGTCTCGATCACCGGCCCGCGGCTCAGGTCGCGCAGCGCCTCCAGCAGGCAGCGCGCATAGCGGCCGACACCGTGGGTGTTCTTCGCGGGACGGCTGTCGAAAGCGACGTACACGTATCGTCCGGATGACGCACGCTGGTCCGGTGCGCGCACTCTAGCCAACGCGCCCCCGGAAATGTCGCCCGACCGGCAGACGGAACGGGCGCGGGCGTCGTGGAGGGCGGGTCTGCCGGGGCAGATCGCGCGGTACGGTCGCGCGATCAAGGACTACTACGAGGATTTGTGGGAGCGCTTGCCGGCCGAGCTCGAGCCGCCGTCGTTCGAGCGCCGGCTCGCATTCCTGCGCGCCGACGTCCGTCCGGGGGATCGCGCGCTCGACGTCGGCTGCGGGACCGGCGAGTTCACCGCGGCGCTGGCGCGGGCGAGTGCGCGGGCGATCGGGGTCGACGTGGCCGAGGCCGCGCTCGAGCGGGCCCGCACGCGCCACCCCGGGCTCGCCTTCCGGCTGGTGCCGTTCGACGGTCCGCTGCCGTTCGAGGAATCCTCGTTCGAGCTCGTTTGGGCCAGCGAGGTGATCGAGCACATCGCCGACACCGCGCGCTGGCTCTCGGAAGTGAGGCGGGTGCTGGTGCCGGCGGGGCGCCTGCTGGTGACGACCCCGTCGCACGGGCGGCTGCGGCTGGCGGTCTTGGCGGCGTAGAACGATTCTCGGAGCCGCTGGGGGATCACCTGCACCTGTACACGCGGCGCTCGCTCGAGACGGCTGCTGCACGAGTTCGGCTTCGGGGACGTCGAGGTGCGGGCGGTGGAGGGGCCGCCGCTGCTCAGGCGGAGCCTGTTTGCGCGGGCGGTGCGTTAGTTCGGCCGGACGTAATTTGCGCGAGGTCGTACCGGGCGGCTAGTGCAGCGTTCGAGCACGTTGCACTAGCTCCGAGCCTGGTCGATGAGCTGCCGCGTGAGCGGCGCGGTGCGGTCCAGCTTCAGGGCGGTGTGGAGCTCGGCCAGCGCGAGCTGCGCGTGGTGAGCCTGGAGATCGAACGAGCCGAGCTGCTGCCAGGTCTGCGCGTTGGACGGCTGGACCTGGGTCGCCTTCACGAGCTCGGCGCGGCTGGACGCGGAATCGCCCATGGCCGAGTAGATGGCGGCCTGCTCCCACAGCGGATCGACCGACACGGGATCGCTGCTCGCGGCGCTGCGGGCATCCGCCAGGGCGGCCGGCGCGTCGCCGCGGGTCATGGCGTTGATCGCGGCGCTCACCTGGTCTGAGGAGTGAAGCGGCTGCCAAACGAACCAGCCGGCGATCAGCGCGGTGGCGAGGACGGCGGTGGCGGCAGCGACCCGGCCGAGCGGAAGTCGATCTGGTCTGGCGGCGCGTCCCGGTTCGCTGAGCGGACCGCGACCGGCCAGCCAGCCGGCGCAGGCGAGCGCCGGCACGGTGACGCCGGGCACGAACCAGGTCCAGTCGATGGCCGAGGAGACGCCGTAGGTGATGACCACGGCGAGCATCGTGACCAGTCCGGTGCGCTCTTGTGCGTGGCTGGCGTTCGGGGGTTGGGGGCTGCCGAGCGTGCGGCGAACCGCCGCGCCCCATGCGACGAGGAGGGCGAGGCTGAGGGCGATCCCGATCAGCCCGAAATCGGCGAACGTCTCGACCGCGTAGCTGTGGGCGTGAGCCACCGCCAGCGGGTTGGTCGTGTACCGGGTGCGCGCGGTGTCGAACCCGCCGGCGCCGGCCCCGGCCAGCAGCGCGTGCTCGCCGACCTCGAGCCCCTCGCTCCAGTACAGAGGCCGGCTGTTCGACAGTTCGGCCAGGCGCCCCGGTTGGTTGCCGACGCCGCTCGAAGGCGTAGTGCTGGTCAGGGTGCTCCACACGTGGGAGACCTCGCCGGTGAACCCGCGCGAGGAGGCGGCCGCGCCGGCGATCGCGGCCACGGGCAACATCGCGACCAGGACCAGCAGCGCGGTCCCGATACGCCGGCGGACCGGCGCGGCGAGCACGGTGCGGTCGATCGCGCGGGTGGCCACGAAGCCGGCCGGCGCGCTCACGATGACCACCGCGAGGAGCACGAGTCCGAAGTCGTGGCCGGCCGCGGTGCGGGCGGCCAGCGTGGCGTTGTCGTGGGTGATCGGGTGATGGGTGAGGGCGTACACGGTGGCCACCGCGCCGCCTAGTGCCCCGAGCGCGAGCAGGGCGGTCGCGCGCAGGCGCAGCGGAACGAGCACGAACCAGCACGCCAGCCCGATCACCGCGGCGAGCACCGCGCCGCGCGAGTAGGACAGCATCAGGGTCGTGATGAGCACGGCCAGGCCGGGGACCGTCAGCGAGCGGAGCACGCGGCCGGTGGCCGGGCGGGTGCCGGCCCACAGGCACACCGGCAGGCCGAGCGCGGCCATCAGCCCGGTGGCGTTCCAGTAGCCGAACGGCACCCGCAGGCGCCCCAGGAAGTCGTCGGCGTTCAGTGTGGCCGGAAACACCTTGGCCAGAAGCCCGTAGCCGCACACGACGACGGTCGCCACGCCCACCGCGCCGAGCACGGCCGGCCAGCGCGAGGGCGCCAGCCGGGCCAGCGCCACCGCGATCACGAAGGCGGCCAGGTAGGACAGCGTTCGGTTGGCCTCCACCCAGGAGGTCGCCGGCTGGACCGACCAGGCGATCGACAGGTAGCTGAGGGCGGCCAGCGCGGCGAACAGCGCGAGGGCCGCGATTGCGTACGGGGTTGCGCGCGTTGTGCCCAGCAGGGCGAGCGCAACCACGCCGGCGGCGCCCGCCGCGAGGAGGACGATCTGGACCCAGGTGTTGGGGCCGAGGTCGGATCCGCCGGTGGCCACGAACACGATCGCGCCGAAGGCCGCGGCGAGGAGGGCAGCGAGCGCGGCGTCGACCGTCACGCCGCTCCGGCGCATCTCGGCTCACCGGCGTCGCCTCGGCCGGCTCGGACGTGGCGCGCGGAGGCGCCGTGGCGAGAGGCGACACGCCCGCGAGCGTACCAACCACCCTGCGCGATATGCCGTCAGCGTCGCGATCGTGATGCCGACGAGCGGCTTGGTCGCGACGATCGCGCGATCCCGCGGATCGTGACAATCTGAACGAGACACGGCCGGATCTGTCGATCGCGATCGTGCTCTACAACTCCGGCGACTCAGTCCGGGACTGCTTGCGCTCGATCCGGGCAGAGCTCGAGAGCGGCTTCGCCGAGCTGATCGCCGTCGACAACGCCTCGCCGGACGACGGCGTCGCTGATCGCTGGCGTGCTGAGCTCCCCGGCGCGCGGGTCGTCGACCTGGACCGGCCAACCGGGGGTTCGCGGCGGGCGTCAACGCCGCCTCGCGCGTGCACGGGGCCGCCTACCTGGCTGATCCTCAACCCGGACGTGCGCGTGCCGGCCGGCGGGCTGCGACGATCTCGTCGCCTGGATGGACGCCCATCCCGCGCTCGGCGTGGCCAGCCCGGACATCGTCGACCGTCGACGGGCGCTGGGAGGAGCCCGGACGTGCGCTGCCGTCCGCCGGCCGCACCCTCCTCAGGCTCGCGCCTGCACCGGCTGCTGCCGCGCCGGTCTGCGCCAGCGCGTGTTCCGCGGCTGGCTACTGGACACAGCGGTGACCAGCTGAACGCAGGCTGGGTGCCGGGCACCGCGATGATCGTCAGACCGGCCGCGGTGACAGGGTCGGTCCGCTGCGCGAGGAGCTGTTCATGTACGGCGAGGACTGGAATGGTGCTGGCGGATGCGACGTGCGGGTTGGCGGGTCGGCGTCTGCGCAAGCACCACGTTCATTCACGACACGAGCTCGAGCGCCTGCGTACGTTCAGCGAGGATGATCTGGAGCGACGGATCGCGGAGGGAATGGATGCCGCCTGCCGGCTGATGTACGGTGCCCGGCATGCCCGCGTGCTCGCGGCGCTGACTGCTCTGGCGTTTGCGGTCGACGCCCGGACTCCCGGTAGTCGCCCGAGAGCGTGACCGGGCGCGCGCGGCGGCCGGGTGGCGTAGGCTTGCGGCGGGCGAGATGAAGCGTCGTTTCGGACCTGAGGCGAGGCCGGCAGCTCCTCGCGGCGAGCGCGTTCGCGGCGGCGCACCAGACGCTGGCCTATCTGCGCTTGTGAGCGATCAGCATCAGGGTGTGGCCGAACGGCGCTGCCCGGGGCCGCGAGCCGAGCGCGTCGAGCGGCGCGAGCGCCCGCTGCAGAGCGGGGCGGCAGGCGCCGCCAGGTGTAGGTGACCGCGTGTAGCTCGGGCTTCAGTCCGACGGCGCGTGCGTCGGCGCACAACCGGCGCGGCGAGAGCGGGATGTCGTCGGGCGTCCCGTGGACCGCGGTGGCGAGGCCGGTCCGGTTGGCCAGCGCCAGGCCGAGTCCGACCGGATGCCACAGGCCCGGCTCGATCGCGATCATCGCGCCGCCGGACTTGAGCAGGCGGGCCGCCTCGGCGAAGCACGGCTCGAGCGGCCCCTGGTAGGCGATGTGGTGCAGGACCAGCCGGTAGAGGACGACGTCGAAGGAGGCCGGCAGCGAAGTCGAGGTGGCCCGGCGTAGCCGAGATGCGCCTCGTCGGCGCGCTCCAGCCGCGCGACGCCCGCCACCCGCTCGGGATCGGAGTCGACCGCGACCAGCCGGAAGGCCGGCGCCGGGAACAGATGACGGCCGGGGTGCCAGCCCGATCCGACCGACAGAACGTCGCCGCGGGTGATCCCGAGGTGCTTGCCCAGCAGCTGTCGCTCGCGGCTCGATCAGGTGGCGGTAGTGGGCCTCTGAGAGTCGACTCCCGGCTGAGGCGATCGAGCAGGTTGTCGGGATCGTGCGGCGCGCAACGCGTATCGGCTCGGAGATCGTCATGCGGCTTGCGCCTCGCGCTGGGCCAGGAACGCGAACTGGCCGCAGAACAGCAGCTTGGTGGCGTTGAGCGTGCGGGCGTCCGTCCTGAGGACGCGTCCGCAGCCGTTCAGGACCTGGTTCAGCGGCGATTCTCGGCCCCACCAGCGGTGAAAGCAGCGGTGGCCGCCGGCCAGGCGCCAGGCGATCAGCGTGAGCCCGTCGATGCCCGGGCGTAGTTCGACCGGCCGGAGGTTCACGTGCTCCAGGAGGCCGACGAACCCTATCGGCGTGTAGTTCCACAGGCTCAGCGAGTGGTAGGGCTCGAGCTGCGAGGTCGAGCCGGCGAACCATGCGCCGGGGCTCAGCACGCGCTGAACCTCGGCCAGCAGCGGCTCCGGGGCGGCGGACGTGCTCGAGCACCTGCTTGCAGTAGACGAGATCGAAGCTGGCGTCCTCAAACGGCATCGAGATGCCGTCGAAGGTCTCGAAGCGGGCATCCCGGCGGGTGCGTTCACGGGCCTCGGGCGAGCCGGGGACGTCGAGCCCGACCCACTGGACGGCCGGGTCGCGGGCGCGGAACACGTCGACGGAGCCGCCGGCGCCGCACCCGAGGTCGAGCACCCGCCAGGGTCCGGTGTCCGGGCGGCCGATCTCGCGCTCGGCGTAGCGGTCGGCGAGGGTCTGCCGGGCGTGATCGCCGGGCACGGCGTCGGCGAGCAGCTCCTTCAGGTCGCGACCGGGCAGCCTCAGCAGCTTGGCCCGCTCGCCGCGTGACGGTTGGTTCGTCGTGTTCGCTCTAGCGGTAGGGGAGTCTGGACTTCTCGCCGGCCCTTCGGTGGGCCACGAGCTGGCGCGCGAAGGCGACAACGAAACGGGGGTTGTAGCGCAAGTAGCGCCGCCACAGCCGGCGCGGCTCCTGGCCGAGCCGGTAGGCCCATTCGAGCCCCGCTTTCTGGAGCATCGGTGGCGCCTGGGGCACCAGGCCGGCCAGGAAGTCGAACGCGGCACCCACCCCAACGAGCACGGGCGCGTCCAGGTACGGGCGCAGGGCGGCCATCCACTTCTCCTGTTTGGGCACCCCGATGCCCACCCACACAACATCGGCCTCGGACTCGTTGATGTTCTCGGCCACCGCGGCCCGCTCCTCGTCGGTGAGGCGGCGGAAGGGGGGCGCGTAGCCTCCCACGATGTTGATCCCCGGGTAGCGCCGGCGCAGGCTCATGCCGAGGTGCATCAGCGACCCCTGGTCGCGGCCGCCATACAGGTAGAAGCGCTGGCCGGTGCCGGCGGCGTGGGCGCAGGCGCGGGCCATCAGCTCAGGGCCGTAGACGCGATCGCGCAACGACTGTCCCAGCGCGTTCATCGCCCAGACGAGCGGCTGTCCGTCGGGCACGTTCAAGGAGGAGCCCATCAGCGCGGCGTGGAGCTCCCGGTCCTCCTGGGAGGCCATCACGGTATGAACGTTGCAGACGCAGACGTACCCGCGCCCGCGCTCGGCCACCATCGCGTCGATCCAGCGCAGCGTCCGCTCGTAGTCGATCACGGCCAGCGGGACGCCCACGACATCGACCGTCGGCGGCGACGAGATCGGGCTGGCGTATGACTGAACGGGGCTTTCCGGGCGCATCACGGGTGCTTCTGCTAGCCGCGGGAAACCGGGATCAAACGGGGCGACGGCTGCAAACCTCCACAGCTGTAACGTGTTTCAGCGGCCGAGGTTGCGCAGTTGCTTGCACCTCGGTGGCGCGTGGGCACGTCCAATTATGTCCAAGATGCTTGACGAGGCCAGTCCCTACGGCGCTATGCTAGGCAATGACAAGGAAGTCGAACGGGCCCGCGAGCATCGCCCCCTTTCTCGCGGGTCTTCGGACGGCCCCCAGCCCTACCAGGGTCGTCCTTCGGTCGGGCCCGTACCGCCTTCGCGGTGCGGGCCCGCCACGTTCAGGGACTTCTCTAGTTTTCGGACTTCTCTAAGCTCGCGCGTCGCATGAATTGCCTGGTCACCGGTGGCGCCGGCTTCATCGGCTCGCACGTCGTGGACGCGCTGGTCGCCCGGGGCGATCGCGTCACCGTGGTCGACAATCTGTCTTCGGGGCGGCGCGCGAACCTCGAAGCGGCCAAGCGGTTGGGCGCGATCTTGCACGTCGCCGACGTGCGTGACAGCGGCGCTCTGGCCGGATCTTCGGCAGGGCGCAGCCGGAGGTCGTGTTTCATCTCGCCGCCCAGATCGACGTGCGAAGATCGGTCGAGGACCCGGTCGAAGATGCACAGGCGAACGTGGTGGGCACGATCGAGGTGCTGGACGCTGCGCGGGTGGCTGGCGCCCGACGCGTGGTGAACACATCCACCGGGGGTGGGCTGTACGGCGACGCAGACGTGATCCCGACGCCCGAGGATCACGCCATCACGCCGCTGGCGCCGTACGGGCAGGCAAGTACGCCGCCGAGGGTTACTGCGAGCTGTACACCCGTTTGCACGGGCTGCCGACCGTGTCGCTGCGTTATGGAAACGTCTATGGGCCGAGGCAGGATGTCCACGGCGAGGCCGGGGTTGTGGCGATCTTCTGCGGCCACCTCGTGGAGGGGACTCGGCCCACGGTATTTGGTGATGGTCGCCAGACCCGCGACTGGGTCGAAGTGAGCGACGTGGTCCGGGCGAACCTGCTCGCCGCCGACGCCGCAGTCACCGGCCCCGTCAACATCGGGCGGGGACGCGAGACCTCGGTGCTGGATCTGCTCGAGATCCTGGGCGAGCTGGGCGGGTGCAGGCGCTCGAGCGAGCCGCAGTTCGCGCCCGAGCGCCCGGGGGAGGTCAGGCGCAGCTGCCTCGACATCTCGCGGGCCGGGCGCGAGCTCGGATGGAATGGGAAAGCCGAGCTGCGCGACGGGCTTGGGCGGATTCTCGAGGAGCTGTAACGGTCCATGAACGCCGCCCTCCGGCGTCTTCGTCGGGTGGGGGGTCAGCTGGGACGTAGCACCACGGCACCGCCGAGCGTGCGCGCCCTCCACCCGAGGCGCTCAAGGATCGGAATCCACGGCGTTGCCTGCGGCAAGCTCGGATCGACGACAGCGACCGTCACGTGATGGGTGAACAGGAAGGTTGCGGCCGCACCCTCCATGTCGGGCACCCGCGCGCCGGAGGTGAGCGTCGCATAGGCCGGGTCGTGCTTGTACCCTTGCGGCGCGTAGATGATGTGGCTGTGGAAGGGATTGGAGCCGTGGAGCAGCGCGTCGGCCCACCGGCGAAGGCTCAGGCGAAGATGCCCTCATCGGTGCCGAGGCAAATGCACTGATGGCCGTGGAGTAGGGGCCTCCCGAACAGCAGCAGCGACGCGATCAGGTAAATGATCAAGGCAACGACCGCTGGCGGTCGGGCCAGCGCCTCGAGCCGGGTCGTCCGCGCAGCGATCACGGAAAGGTACGCGTTAGCCTCCTGCCTCGCTTTGGAAGAGATGACCCGGCTCGTCAGCGTCGCGATCCCTGTCCGCAACGGTGCGGACGTGCTCGAGCAGACGCTCGCCGCTGTTCGGGCCCAACGTGTCGATCCCTCGGTGTCGATCGAGCTGATCGTGTGCGACTCGGCCTCGCACGACGGCTCGGTCAGCATCGCGCGTGCCTATGGCGCCGAGGTCATCGAGATTCCCGTCGAGCGCTTCTCGCACGGCGAGACCCGCAACCTGTTGATGCGCCGGGCCCAAGGCGAGCACGTGGCGTTCCTCACCCAGGATGCGGTGCCGGCGGATCCGGGCTGGCTGGCGCGGTTGCTCGAGGCCTTCGCGCTCGCCCCCGACGTCGGGCTCGTGTACGGTCCGTACCGGCCCAGGGACGATGCATCGCCGATGGTCGCCCGCGAGCTGACCGAATGGTTTCACTCGTTCGCGCCCGACGGTGCTCCGCGGATCGACCGCCTGGCCCCTTCCGAACGGACGATCCCGGCGACCGAGCTCGAGGGCATACGCGGCTTCTTCACCGACGCCAACGGCTGCCTCGCGCGAGCGGCGTGGGAGGCCGTGCCGTTTCGCGCCGATCCCGTACGCCGAGGATCGAGCGCTCGCCCTGGACATGCTGCGGGCGGGCTACGCGAAGGTGTACGTGCCGCAGGCGCCCGTGATCCACTCGCACGACTACTCGATGATCGGCTGGCTGCGGCGGAGCTTCGACGAGGCGAGGGCGCTGCGTGACGTCTACGGCTACGTCGAGCCCGCAGACATCCGGCGGAACGCGCTCATCGTCTGGGGCAAGGTCGGCGCGGATCTGCGCTGGGTGCGCGCGCACGGAGGCCGGCGCTCGCCGGCGCTGATCGCTCGCTCCCTGCCCATCACCTGCTCAGGACAGCGGGAGCGCTGCTCGGCGCGCGTGCGCCGCGGCTGCCCGAACCGGTGGTCCGGAGGCTGTCGCTCGAGCGCCGAGGAGGTGACCGATCGCGGCTTTCGCGCGTGCGCCGGCGGCCGCCGCTGCCGTGGGTGCCGGCGGGTACCCTCTTGGCGATGGCAAGCTGCCTCAGGCCCTCCTCGAGCGGCGACCCCGGTTCTCGTCGCGCGCGACGTGAGCAAGACGTTCCGCGTGCCCGAGGAGCGCAGGCACACGCTCAAGGAGCGCGTGCTGCATCCACGTCGCCGCATCCGCTATCAGACGTTCCAGGCGCTCAACGACGTCTCGTTCGCCGTCGAGAGCGGAGAGTTCTTCGGGATCGCCGGCCGCAACGGGAGCGGCAAGAGCACGCTGCTCAAGTGCCTCGCCGGGATCTACCGGGCCGACGGGCGAGATCTGGCGCCGGGGGCGGCTGTCGACGCTGATCGAGCTCGGCGTCGGGTTCAACCCGGACATGGCGGCTCGCGACAACGTCGTGATGAATGGGATCATGCTGGGCCTCTCGCCCCGGGAGGCGCGCAAGCGCTACGAGAGCGTGATCGAATTCGCCGAGCTTCGAGGAGTTCAAGGACCTCAAGCTCAAGAACTACTCGTCGGGGATGCACGTCCGCCTGGCGTTCTCGGTGGCGATCCAGGTCGACGCCGACATCCTGATGATCGACGAGGTGCTCGCCGTCGGCGACGCGGCCTTCCAGCAGAAGTGCTTCGACGTGTTCAACGATCTGCGCGACCGCGGACGGACGATCGTGTTCGTCACCCACGACATGGGCGCGCTGCAGCGCTTCTGTCACCGAGCGCTGCTGCTCGAGCGCGGCGATCCGGTGTACCTGGGTGAGCCGCACGAGGTGGCCGACCGCTATCTCGAGCTCAACTTCGGTCGTGATCCGTCATTCGATGGGCGAGGGCCGCGGAGGAGCGCGCCGGCGATGGCCAGGCGCGGATCATCGACGTCTGGCTGGAGAACGAGATCGGTGAGCGGCTGTCGAGCGTTCCTCAGCACCAGCGCGTGACGCTCAACGCACGTGTGTTGTTCATGGTCGACGTCACCGATCCGTCCGCCAGCCTCTACATCTACAACGAAGAGCATCGAGCAGTCGTCATCGCCACCACCTGGATGGACAACGAACGCACGCGGCGACTTCGAAGCCGGCGAGGAGGTGGAGATTGCCGTTCACGTTCGACAACGTCCTCGCCCCCGGACGCTACACGCCCGTGTTCCAGCTCGCTCACCGAGGCTCGGGGCTCGACATGATCGACCGCTTCGAGGGCGGCTTCTCGTTCGTCGTGACCGGTCCCAAGGCGCTTGGCGGGCTGGTCGACCTCCCGGTTCGCTCCGCCATCAGTCGCGTCAGCGCGCCCGTCGAGCAGCGGACACGAGCATGAGCGTGCAGGCCGCCCGCCCTACGAGTCGCTCGGACGGCCGATCCGTGGACCGCGCGCTCTCACCGGCGACTGGCGGCGGTTCTGGCACCTCACCTTCAACATCGCGGTCATGCAGTGGAAGGTGCGCTTCTACGGCTCGGCGCTCGGCTATCTGTGGCAGCTGGTCAGGCCTCTGCTGCTGTTCCTGGTGCTGTACGTGTTCTTCACCCAGATCGCGCACGTCGGTGCGGGCGAAGGGCCCGAGCTACGACTTCTACGGCGCCCAGCTGCTCGTCTCGATCGTCCTGTTCACGTTCTTCGGCGAGGCGACGATCGGCGCGGTGCGCAGCGTGGTCGACAACGAGAGCCTGGTTCGCAAGATCCAGTTCCCGCGCATGGTGATCCCGCTGTCGGTCGTGCTGCTCGCGTTCTTCAACCTGTGCCTGAACCTGATCGTGGTGACGATCTTCGCGCTGGTCGCGGGAGTCCGGCCCGATGCTGACGTGGTTGGAGGTGCCGCTGATCGTCGGGCTGCTGGTGGTCCTGTCGGCCGGCATCGCGATGCTGCTGTCGTCGCTGTTCGTCTACCTCCGGGACATCGAGCCGATCTGGGAGGTGCTCAGCCAGGTCATCTTCTACGCCTCGCCGATCATCATCCCGGTCACGACTGGTTCAGGAGCACCTGAGTCCGACGCTGCCGCGCATCTACATGCTCAACCCGCTGGCCGTGGTCTTCCAGCAGTTCCGCCACGCGTTCATCACCCACGCCACGCCGAGCGTCGGAGCGCTGCTCGGCTCGACGGCGGCGATCGCTGGTGCCGATCGCGATCGTGGTGGCGATCTTCGCGCTCGGCTTCTGGGTGTTCAACCGGATCGCGCCGCGGGTCGCCGAGGATCTCTAGCGTGCAGCGGTTGCCGGACCCATCTCCGCCGATCGCCCGATGACAGGGGGCGGGTCGCCCTGGCCGTGCCTGTCGATCGTGATTGTGCTCTACGATTCGGCAGCCGAGCTTGCCGGCTGCCTTGGGTCGATCAGGTCAACGGTCGAGTCCGGCTGGGCCGAGGCGATCCTCCTCGACAACGATTCGCCCGACGACAGCGCGACGGTCGCGAGGCACGAGCTACCGCGCGCACGGATGCTGACGCGGGCCGACAACCAGGGATTCGCCGCGGGTGTGAACGCAGCCCTGCCTGCCTGCTCGGGTCGCTACGTGCTCGTGCTGAACCCGGATGTCGAGGTGCCTGACGGCGGGCTCCAGGAGATAACCGCGTGGACGGATGGCCACCCCAGCTCGCCGCGGCCAGCCCGGAGCTGCTCGACTCAGACGGCTGGGGTACACCCGGTCGGGCGCTGCTGGCGATCTGGCGGCTGGCGCTGAGAACCTCGAGGCTTCACCGCCTGCTGCCGCGGCGCCTAGGTGGCATGCTGGCTGCGCGGGTCTTTCTGGCCGGGCGGCGACCACTTCGGAGTCGACTGGGTGCCGGCCACCGCGATGATCGTCAGCGACGACGCGATCCGGACTGCCGGCCCGCTGCGCGAGGATCTGTTTCTGTACGGCGAGGACGTGCAGTGGTGCTGCCGAATCCGCTGCAACACCGGGGACCGAATCGGCGTCTGTGCGTGGGTGCGGTTCGTCCATCGTGCCAGCGCCAGCACGACGCGGTCAGTCAAGCGGATCGAGAGTGGATGATCGACTCGGGGATGGATCGCGCATGCCGGATCATCTACGACGAGCGTCACGGGCGAGCGCTGGCATGGGCACCGCCCTATCGCTAGCGGTCGACGCGTGGGCGTCTTGGCGTTCGGCTGACATGCGTTCCGTGAGCCTGGCCGCGGCACGGCGCTGTCCGGGCGATCGCGCGCTCGTACGGCTCGGCCGATTCGCACGGTGTCGAGGGGTGAACCGCGCGAGCGGTCGACCTCGCCGGTCAGCGCCGGCGAGACGCCGGCACGCGTCCGTGGAAGGCTTGGTCCTCCGGGGTCGCGCGATCTCGAACATGAACCGCTCCAGCGCGTCGATGCGCGGGCCCCAGGCGTAAGCGCCGGCCGTGGCGATGCCGGCCTGAGCGAGGCGGGAGCGAAGCGCCGGGTCGGCGAGCAGCCGGCGGACGTCGGCGGCGACGGCGGCAGGGCGGGCTTCGGGCATCAGGCAGTTCTCTCCGTCCACGCAGAAGTCGCGGTTGCCGTCCGCGTCGGTGCAGACCACCGGACAGCCGGTCGCCATCGCCTCGAGGATCGTCAGGCAGAAGCCCTCGTGCGTGGAGGTCTGCAGGAACGCGGTGGCCTGGTTGAGCAGCTCGTTGACCTCTCGCGTCGGACGGCGCGGTGACGTAACGGATGCCGGGCTCCCTCGCCAGCTCGGGCTCGGTCCCGAACAGGCACAGCTCCGGGCGCGGATGCGGGAGACGCCGCCACGCGGCAAGCGTCAGTCGCAGGTTCTTGAGTGGATTTGACCGTCCGAGGGCGAGCAGCATGTCGTCGCGACGCGCGACATCGGGCAGCGGGCGGAAGGTGTCGAGGTCCGCGCCCGGGGAGATCAACGTCGGCGTCGAGCCCCAGCTCCGCCAGGTGGGCTTGATTCCAGGTCGAGGTGGTGAGGAACCTGAAACTCGGGCCGGTAGGTGTTCGAGCACCTCGTGTCGGCGCTGGGGACGGTCGGGGTAATAGCTGGTCTCGATGTCCTGCACGAGGTAGACCGGCAGGCCGTTGACGACGCTCGCGCGCCAGACCGGCGTGGCCGTCTCCCACCAGGTCGCGACCTTGATCGCCTGCAGCGGCGCGAGCGCCGCGACGAGCGCGTCGTAGTCGGGAAAGCTCCGCACCGGGCAGCGCAGCTCGAACCAGTCGGGTTCGCGTCCCAGCGTCCACAGCTGGGCGTCGTGGCCGCGCTCGGTGAGGCCGTTGAGATGCTCGAACACCACTCGCATGGCCGCCGGCCACGGTCGTGTCCTGCGTCACGTACACGACTCGCAGCCTGCCGTCGTCGTTCAGGACCGGGCGCTCGTCGAAGAACGTCCCCCAGCGACGCCAGAAGACCCGCTGTGACTTGCGCTCGCGCTCACCGACGGAGGTGCCCCGGGTGATCGACTCGTGGTGGTGGAGTCGCGCCGACGGCGCGTAGACCACCTCGTAACCCGCCTGCCAGGCGCGCAGGCAGTAGTCGACGTCCTCATAGCCCATCCCGTACTCCTCGTCGAACAGTCCCACCTGATCGAGGACGCCGCGCACGATGTACATGCAGGCGCCGGTCGCGGCAAGCGTCGGGCCGGCGATGTCGCGG
>CAVUPW010000012.1:0-25059 GCA_963743345.1 uncultured Solirubrobacterales bacterium | reverse complement strand
CCACGTGCTTCGGCGAGCAGCCGCGATTTGCCAGCTCCCGGTCTCGCCCACCAACTCCAGCAGCGCGCCGCGCCCGCGGCCGGCGGCCGTCGACCGCCGCTCGTCAGCTCGCGACATTTCCCGCTCCCGGCCGAACGAGCGGCGGCTGCAGCCTGAGCCGCCGCGCCTTCGATGCTGGCGCGCGACCGGCCGACCAGGCATTCCGCCGCCTCGACGCGGCGCGATTTGCCCTTGACGCAGAACGGGTCCAGCGGCGTCTGCTCGAAGGTCGTCTTCGCCCGGGCGAGCACCTCCCGGGTGGCGTAGATGCGACCCGCCGGCGCCTCGGCCACCAGGCGAGCCGCGAGGTTCACGGTGTCCCCCATTACCGCGTACCACTTCCGATAGGCGGGACCCACTTGCCCGGTGAAGACAGGCCCGCGGTGCACGCCGATCCGAACCGGCAGTGGCAGGCCCGCCTCGACGATGTGGCGAAGCGCCAGCAGCATCCGCTCCTCGTCGTCGCCAACGACCCGCGGGGCACCGGCGCTCAACCGGATCTTGCCTCCGTCGGGTGCGATGTCCGTGTCGAGAAAGCAGACGTCGTAGCGCTCGGCCGCGTCCTGGACGAGCCGCACCAGCTTGTCGAGTTGCCGGGCGGCGCTCTGCCGGCCGTCGGAGGCGAGCACCCGGTCGAGCCCTCCGAACTGGAGGAAGGCAATCGTCGCGGTTCGACGCCGAGGGACCGCGGGTCCGCTCAGTAGATGGGCCCGGATGGCGGCGGGAAGAAAGCGGGCAATGACTTCCTCGGGTGGGGTGGGCAACCCGGTCGGGGGGCTCCCACTCACATGGCGAGGGCGACCTGGAGAGCAGCCGCCCGCCCTGATCGGCGGGCCGACGCAGGCGCGGGGCAGCCGCCCCGCCGTGTCGTCGCTGATCATGATCTGTCCGGCGGACGCGGCTTCCTCCATGCGCACCACCGTGGTCACGGCCGGGCCGCCGATCACGAACTCTCGGTGCGAGCCGCCGACCACGAACATCTCGTACTCCCCGCCGTGGACGCCGACCGACATCCGCAGGACGACGTTGTGCTCCCCGACGCGAATCCGGCCGACCTCGCGCAGGACGCGCCGCATCTCCGCGGCCGCGCAGCATGCCCGCAACGCGTGCTCCTGGTCGCCGTTCTGATCGTAGAACATGAGCAGCAGGGCGTCGCCGCCGAACTTCACCAGCGAGCCCCCGCGCCCATATGCTTCGGCCAGCAGGGCCGAGAAGCAGGTGTTGATCACGTCGACCAACTGCTCGGCTCCTTCGTTCCCCTGGCGGGCAAGACGCTCGGCCAGTCGTGTGAAGCCCGACACGTCGGCGAACACCATCGTGCATGGCACCGTCTCGCCGAGCACCTCGATCGGTCGCGCCAGCCGCGCGAGCAGCGCCCGAGGCACGTACGGAGCGAGGATGCCGGCCTCCGATTGCATTCGCGCTCACCGCCGCAGCGAAGCCAGTCCCAGGAGACCGTCGAGAACCCGGCCACCGGCGACGCCCACCTTCGTGACGCCACGCCCAACTTCACGAGTGTCCACTCGTCTGCACCCACACAGACAATTATCTCAACCCGGCTCGCCGGTCCGCGCGTGACGGTGTCACCGACGCCGACCGCAAGGCGCCGGACTGTCGCTCAGTCCGCGTAGCCCGGCTCGCCGGGCAGCACGATCCGGGCCGTCTCGCCTTGGAGCAGGACGCGGGGCTGCACGGGGCTGATCTGCCGCCCGCGGGCGTGGGCCAGAAGCTCATCGGCGGAGGCGAAGCCGGACAGCTGCTCGAGGTGCTTGATTGTCGGGAACACCAGGAACAGCTCGCCGCGCTGGCGGGCCTCGAGGGCCGCGGCCGGCTCGTACCAGCGGGCGTCGACGACTTCGCTGCCGTCGGGGCGCGCCTCGACTCCCGCCGGCGCCGGCGCCAGGAAGAACCAGGTGTCGAAGCGGATCTTGACCTCGGCCGGGGTGATCCAGCGCGAGAACGGGACGAGCTGGGCGGGATCGTCGATCGTGATCGCGGCCTCCTCCTCGAGCTCGCGGATCGCCGCGGCGCGATACGCAGCGTCCCCGTGACCCTCGTGGCGATCCACCGCCCCGCCGGGGAACACCCACGCGCCGCCCATGAACCGCGCGCTCGGGTTGCGGCGCACGAGCAGCACTTCGAGCGTCGCGGCCCCGCCTCGCAACAGGATCACGGTGCCGGCCGGACGCGGCTCGGTCGTTCGGCCGGAGTTGAGCGTCTCCCCAGGTGGGCCGGGCCACTCGGGGCTCATCGCGGGCTGCCCATGTCGGCGCATTCTCCCCGATCGCAGTCACGCCGTCCGGGCGCATTCTCCCGGCGTCGTCGTCAGAGCGTCTCGGCGCATTCTCCGGGCGTCGTCGTCAGACCATCTCGGCGCATTCTCCCCGGCACGCCGTTAGCCTTCGGCGGGTGAAATGGATCTGCGGATCGTGCGGGTTCATCTATGACCCGGCCGAGGGCGATCCCGACGGGGGCATCCCGGCCGGCACGGCGTTCGAGGACATTCCAGAGACCTGGTTCTGCCCCGTGTGTGGGGCGCGCAAGCGGGACTTCGAGCCCTACGACGAGTAGCTCGGGGCCCGCCGCGGCCGCTGGTCGCTGGCGTCCGGAGCGGGTCTCAGGCCGCGCGCGCGGCCTGCTCGTAGTCGAATGGTGCGCCGCTCGGCGCGACCTCGTACGGATCGACGGGCTCGGGATCGTAGGCCTCCGGCGCGGGCTCGTCGAACGCGACCGACAGCCTCGGGTCGAAGCCAACCGCCCGTGCCGCGCGGGCCAGGACCCCGGCCGCAGCGCGCAGCTCCTCGGCACGATGCGAGGCCATCACGGCCAGGCGGACGCGCGAGCCGGCGGCCGGAACCGTGGGCGGCAAGAGCGCCTGAGCAAACACGCCGTCGACCAGCGCCCGCTCGGACAGCTGCAGGGCAAGCTCGGGATCTCCGACCACGATCGGGAGGAGGTGGGTGGCGGACCGGCGCACGTCGAAGCCTTCCGCGTCGAGTCCCTGCCGGAGCGCCGCCGCATTGATGTGCAGCTTCTCGACCAGGCGGGGGCGCTCCTCGAGCAGGTCGAGAGCCGCCAGCGCGCCGGCCACCGCGGGGGGCGGTGGCGCACTCGAGAAGATCAGCGTGCGCGCGGCGTTCAGCAGGTACTGCGTCATCACCCGGTCGCAGGCGACGAATGCGCCGTGCGATCCCAGGGCCTTGCCGAGCGACCCGACGATGACATCCACCTGGTCCTCGAGTCCGAGCTCGGCCAGCGCGCCCCGGCCGCCCGGGCCGAGCGTGCCGGTGCCGTGCGCCTCATCGACCACCAGGCGCACCCGATGGAGCTGGGCAAGCTCGACGATGTCCTCGAGCGGGGCAACGTCGCCGTCCGTCGAGAAGACGCCGTCGGTGGCGATCAGCGCGCCGCGCCCCTGCGCCTGCGCCAGCCCCCAGGCGAGATGCTCGACGTCGCAGTGGTCGTACACGAACACCTCGGCGCGGGAAAGCCGGCAGCCGTCGATGAGCGAGGCGTGGTTGCCCTCGTCCGAGAAGACAACGTCGCCGGGCCGAGCCAGCGCGGCGATCACTCCGGCATTGGCCAGGAAGCGCGACCCGAACAGCAACGCGCTGTCGCGGCGCTCGAAGGCGGCTAGGCGCTCCTCCAGGCGGCGATGGACGGTCATCGTGCCCGACGCCAGTCGTGATGCGCCGGCGCTCACCCCCCAGCGCATAGCCGCGTCGGCGGCGGCCTCGCGCACGCGCGGATGATCGGCCAGTCCGAGGTAGTTGTCCGAGCACAGCAGCAAGACCGGCTTGCCGTCCAGTACCACACGCGGCCCCTGGGGTCCGCTCACCAGGCGCATGCGGCTTTGCAGGCCGAGCGTCCTGAGCTCGCTCAAGCGGGCCTCGATCTCGATCATGCTGTGACCTCCGGACGCGGGACGGTTGCCTGGAGCAGGTGGGACCGGCTGCCAGACGCCAGGGTAAGTGTGACGGCGGACGGATCAGCGCCCAAGCCAGCGCGGCGGGCGCTTCTCGGAAAATGCGCGAACGCCTTCGCGGAAGTCCTCGGAGGCGAAGCAGGCGCGGCGCAGCTCGATCAGCTCGCGCTCGGTGTCGGGGTCCAGCGCGGTCCGCGCGCTCAGCACGGCATTGATCACGCGCTTGTTGCCTCGCTGGGCGAGGGGAGCGTTGCCTGCGATCTCCTTGGCCAGCTCGACCGCCTCCTCGGCGATGCGGCCCTCCTCGGCGATCGCGTTGACGAGGCCCCACTCGCGGGCGGTGCGCGCGTCGATCCGCCGCCCGATCAGGAACAGCTCGCGTGTGCGGGGCGCCCCGACCGTCTCGATGAACTTGCGGATGCCAGTGTGCGAGTAGACGAGCCCCAGCTTGCCGGGCGGCATGGCCAGGGCGACGGTTCCGGCGGCGATGCGCAGATCGCAGGCGAGCGCAAGTTCGAGTCCGCCACCGATCGTGTGGCCGTTCAGCGCGGCCAGGGTCGGGTACGGGTACGCCTCGACCGCCTCGAGCGCCGCCGTGAACGGGTGGGCCACCAGCCGCTCGGCTTCGGCTTCGAACCCGCCATCGCGCAGATCGCCGATGTCGTAGCCGGCCGAGAACGTCTGCTGCTCGCCGGTGACGATCACGCACCGGGCGTCGAGCTCCGGCAGGACCGAGGTGAAGCGATCGAGGATCGCGTGGTCGAGCGCGCCGCGCTTGCCGGGGTTGGAGATGATCAGCCGGACCACCCCCGGGGCCGGCTCGTCGAGCAGCAGTCGGCCAGCTGCCGGCGCGTCCGGGTCGCTCGACCCGCCCAAACTACTCGAGGACAACGAGCGCATCTCCCTCGGAGACCGACTGTCCCTCCTCGACGAGAATCTCCCTGACCACGCCGGGATCCTCGGCCTCGACCGGCATCTCCATCTTCATCGACTCGAGGATCACCACCGTTTGGCCCTCCTGCACGCTGTCGCCGACCTCGACCTCGATCTTCCACACGGTTCCCGTGATGTGGGCCTCGACCTCCGGCAACGAACGCCTCCTGTGCTCTCGTGGGGACGGGCGGAGGATAGGCCACGCGGGCCCGCCCGCGCCGTCGGTGGGTCGTCCCGCCTCAGAGCGGGCAGGTGAGTGATCATGTCCAGAGGCTTTCCAGCGCTGACGCCACGAAACACGTCGGGTAGCCTGAGCTCGTGACGCCCGACGAGACCGCGCTCGACCTCGATCTGCTGGCCGCTTCGCTGCGGGCCGATTCGAGCGACCTGAGCGCGTTCGTGGAGAGCCTGGCCGCGAAGCTCGAGGAGGCTGTGCCGGCGCGTACCCGGGTGGAGCGACGCCGGAGCGGGATGTTCGGCCCGAAGAGCGTGCGGGGCATGTCGGTCGACCTCGGCGACCTGCGGCTCGAGCTGCGTGCCGAGGGCGGACGTGTCCACACCCGGTGCGCGAGGCTGTCGGGCGGGATCGTGCTGAAGAACGACGAGCTCGACACCCAGGTCTGGCTGACCACGCTGAGCGAGGCGCTGGCCATCGAGGCGAGTCGCAGCGAGGCCACGCGAAAGGCGCTCGAGCGCATGCTGACCGAATAAGGCGCCGCCGTCAGGCGCCGCCGACAGATCGAATACGAAGAGGAGGAGCGATGGGATTCCTGAGACGTGACGACGACGAGGACCAGGCGCAGGCCGCCGCTCAGGCCCAGCCGCAGACGCTCGCCCCGGCCGAGGCGCCGCATCAGGCCACCTACGAGGCGGGGTCGCTGGCCGGCATCCCGGACTCAGGCCGCGAGCGCATCGCGCGGATGAAGCAGGAGGTCGCGCGCGGGTTCTTCACCAGCGACCTGTCGGTCAACGAGTTCCTGCTCGTCAAGCAGTCCGGCTTCGAGCCGCTGGGGCTGGTGCTGGGCAGCTCCATCTACCACATCGGCTGGCAGCAGGCGGGGTGGAACCAGAGCCAGGAGCTCGCCGTGCTCACCCAGGCCATGTACCACGCGCGCGAGTTGGCCATGACCCGGATGGAGGAGGAGGCCGACCAGCTCGGCGCCGACGGGATCGTCGGCGTCCGGCTCGACATCGGGCGCTACGAATGGGGAGCCGACCTCGCCGAGTTCATCTCGGTCGGCACCGCGGTCAAGCACCGCGGCGGCGAGCTGCACCGCGCGCCCAACGGCCGGCCGTTCGCGAGCGATCTGAGCGGCCAGGACTTCGCCACGCTGCTGCGGGCCGGCTACCGCCCGGTCGGCATGGTGATGGGCAACTGCGTCTACCACGTGGGCCGCCAGGGGATGCTGGCCTCGCTCAAGCAGGTAGGGCGCAACGTGGAGATGCCCAACTACACCCAGGCCCTATACGAGGCGCGTGAGCTGGCCATGGAGCGTATGCAGCGCGAGGCCGACGAGCTCCAGTCGGGTGGGATCGTGGGCGCCCGGATCGTCGAGCGCAGCCACGGCTGGGGCTCGCACGTGATCGAGTTCTTCGCGATCGGCACCGCGGTGGTGGCAACCAGCGCCGAGCACGAGATCGAAAAGCCGACCATGGTGCTGCCGCTGAGCGGCTAGCGTATTGCCGGGATGCCCGACGCCGAGCTACGGCCCCAGGTCTACAAGGACCCGCGGCCCAAGGAGCTGTTCGACCGCTATCACGCGCTGGTCCGCGACCACGAGCCCGAGGCCAAGGTGTACGAGCCGGTGCGCGTGGGCACCGTGCTATGGGCGCTGCTCGCCCACCGGGCCAGGGGATACGGGGCCGAGAACGTCCCCAACGGGCCGGTGATCCTGGCCCCCAACCACGCGTCGTTCATGGACCACTTCTTCACGGGCGCCTTCATCCGCCGGAGAGTCCAATTCATGGGCAAGTCGCAGCTGTTCAAGGGCGTCGGGGCGTGGGTGTTCAGCCACGGCGGAGTGTTCCCGGTCCGGCGCGGCTACCACGACGAGGAGGCATTCACCACGTCGTTCCGGATCCTCGCCCGCGGCGGGGCGATCGTCATGTACTGCGAGGGGGGACGGTCGCGCAGCGGCAAGCTGGCCGGCGAGGCGCGCGCCGGCATCGGGCGCCTCGCGCTCGAATCCGGGGTGCCGGTGGTTCCCGTGGCCGTCCTCGGCTCCTACCAAGTGCGCAACTGGAAGCGGCTGCAGTTCCCCAAGGTGACCGTGCAGTTCGGCGAGCCGTTCCGGTTCGAGACCGTGCGGCGCTCCACCCGCGAGCAGCAGCAGGAGGCGGCGGACTACATCCTCGAGCGGATCCGCGAGCTGCACACGGAACTCACCCGGTTGGGCAGGAAAGGCGCCCGGCGGGCGGCGCGGGCGGCGCGCGCCCAGGCCCCGGCTACGCGGTA
The DNA here is from genome assembly GCA_963743345.1 of uncultured Solirubrobacterales bacterium. Taxonomy (GTDB): domain Bacteria; phylum Actinomycetota; class Thermoleophilia; order Solirubrobacterales; family Solirubrobacteraceae; genus Palsa-465. The sequence goes on along the minus strand of CAVUPW010000012.1, from coordinate 17,707 downwards.
ACGATTGCCGCGGCCTGGCCCAGGCCGAGCTCCTCCGTCGCCTCCTCGCGCATCTTGAACTTCTGCACCTCGACGATCATGTGGGCGGGAACCGGCTCCTACAGACGTCTTAGTCGTTCCTCACGCCGCTGATACGGGCGGGCCCGAAGCTGATCGCACGCTTCGAGCGTTCCCATACATCGAACACGAGGTACACGACCAATGACTGACACCAATGCCGCCGCCGCGCGAGCTCGCGGCCAGGCGCTGCGGAGCGCGCGGGCGGCTCGCGCCCGTACGATCCGCCGGCGAGTGATCTCAGGCGCGGTCGCGCTGTTCGTCGCCGCCTGGCTGATGATCACGCTCCTGCTCGTCTCCGGCCGCGACCCCGCGCTGGCCAGCCATACGTCGACGACGTCGTCGGCGACGACCGTCGCGTCGAACCCGACGGTCACCACCTCGAGCTCCGGCTCGACCGGCTCGACCGGCTCGACCAGCGCCCAGAGCAGCGGCTCGTCGTCCTCGTCGTCGAGCTCCACCTCGAACGGCGGCGGCGTGAGCAGCGTGACCACCAGCCAGTCATGAGCGCCACCGTCGAGGCGCCGATCGAGCAGCGCGAGGAGTTCGCGTGCTTCGGCTCCCGGTGCACGGTGATCGTGGCCGACGCCCACCCGGCCGAGGCGATGGCCGCGGTGGCGCAGGCGCGCCGGCGCCTCGAGGCCTGGCACGAGCAGTTCTCCCGCTTCGAGCCGGACAGCGAGCTGACCCGGCTGAACGAGAACCCGGGTGAGACGGTGCTGGTCAGCCCGCTCATGCGCCGCGTGGTGGAGGCCGGTGTCAAGGCCGCGCGGGCCACCGGCGGGCTGGTCGATCCGACGCTGGTGAGCGAGATCGAGCGGGCCGGTTATCGCTCGCATTACGAGGGTCCGGGCCTGCCGCTGATCGCCGCCCTGAACCGGGCGCCGGCGCGCCGGCCCGGGTGCCCGTCCGCGGAGGCTCCATGGCGGTTCGTGCGGACCGATCGGAGGGCCAGCTCGGTGACCCGGCCGCCCGGGGTGCGGATCGATCCGGGTGGGATCGCCAAAGGCGTGTTCGCCGATGAGCTCGCCGCGGCGCTCACCGGCCACGAGGCATTCGTCGTCGATTGCGGCGGCGACCTGCGGCTCGGCGGCTGCTGGGCGCCGGTGCGCGAGGTCCACGTGGCGAGCCCGCTCGAGGACACCATCCTGCACACGTTCAACCTCCGCGCCGGCGGGGTCGCCACCAGCGGTATCGGCAAGCGCAGCTGGATCGATCTCGACGGCCGGGTCTCACACCACCTGCTCGACCCGGGAACCGGCCGGCCGGCGTTCACCGGCGTCGTCCAGGTCACCGCGCTCGCGCCGACCGCCACCGAGGCGGAGATGCTGAGCAAGGCGGCGCTCCTCCGCGGGCCGGCGCATGCGGGTGAGGTGCTCGTGCACGGTGGCGTGATCGTGCTCGACGACGGGGACTACGTCGTGCTCGATCCCGGCAACGGAGGCTAGTGGTGCTCGATCCCGGCCGCGGGAGCTAGCCGGGGAGGCTTTGGTCGGGCGCTTCGGCCCAGGGAACGATCACCGCGTCCTCGAGCGGCGAATCGCGCGCCACGACGTACTCGGCCGGTTCGGAGTCGGACACGTTCTCGAGCACGTGGGTCTCGCGCGGAGGGACGTACACCAGGTCGCGCGGCTCGAGCATGAGCTCCTGCTCCAGGCGATCGCCCCACTTGACGCGCAGCGAGCCGGACAGCATGTAGACGGCGCTCTCGCAGTTCTCGTGGTAATGCGGCCGCGACTGCGCGCCCGGCGGGACGCGGAACACCGCCATGTAGATGTTCTGCGCGCCGGTGGTCGCCTGAGAGATCTCGCTGCCGCCGACGACGCCTCGCGGGACGTCCCGATCCGCGCCGGGCTTGACGACCTTCATGGCGCCACGCTCATGGCGGCGAGTCTATCGCCGCTCCCGTTCGTGGCCGGCCGGCGCCGGCACCTCGATCTGCAGCGGCGCGGGCTCGTGGTCGACCTGAAGCGTGGTGTGGTGGATGTCGAAGCGCTCCTCGAGCAGGTCGTGCAGGGACCGGCGCAGGGCATGGCAGTCGTCGCCGGCGCGCACCACGACGTGCGCCGAAAGTGCGGCGAAGCCCGAGGTGACCTCCCACACATGCAGATCGTGTACCTCCACCACCCCGGGTTGACCGGCCAGCGCATGTCCGATCTGGTCGGGTTCGAGGCCGGCGGGGGCAGCCTCCATGAACACGCGTCCCGAGGCCTTGAGCAGTGCGTACGCGGCGTGGAGCATGAGCGCTGCGATCAACAGCGAGGCGATGGCGTCCGCGCGATCGAAACCGGTGGCGAGGATCACCCCGGCAGCGATCGCGGTGGCGATGAAGCCGTAAAGGTCGGTGAGGATGTGGCGGTAGGAGCCCTCGACGTTGAGGCTTCGCTCTTGATCACGGCTGCCCATGAGGATGCGTGCGGCCAGCAGATTGACAGGGATGCCGACCAGCGCCACCACCAGCACCACGCCGCCGCGCACGTCCGGCGGGGAGACCAGGTGCACGATGGACCCATAGATGATCAGGCTGGCCAGGACCAGCAGGGTGAGCCCGTTGGCCTGCGCGCTGAGAATCTCCGCCCGACCCAGTCCGTACGTCATGGCGCCGTAGGCGGGGCGGGCGGCCAGGCGCGCCGCCGCGAGCGACATCGCGAGCGCAGCGGCGTCGGTCAGCATGTGGCCGGCGTCGGAGAGCAGCGCGAGCGACGAGGCCAACACGCCCGCCGCGATCTCGACCGTCATGAAGGCGAGGATCAGAGCCAGCGCCCAGACCAGGGAGCGCACCTCGGTGTCGCGGTTTACGTGGGCGTGCGAGTGGCCGTGCCCGTGGGCGTGGCCGTGCGCCGGTGTGACGTCGTGCGCGATGGCCTGATCGTAGATGCCCGGCGGGCGATCAGTTCATCGAGGGATCGGACGGCATTCGTGCCACCAGGGCATAGCTGCCGCCCTTGCGGGTCAGCACCTCCGACCACAGGCCGCGCGCCCGGGTCGAGAAGGCGTCTCCGAGTCGCGCCGGCTCGAGGATCCAGTCGCCGCGCTCGAGCTCGCCGTCGAGCTGGCCTGGCCCCCAGCCGGCGTGGCCCAGGAACGCGCGGCCGGCGCGGATGCCGGTGGCGAGCTCTTCGGACGCGGGACCGGTACCCAGGACTCCGACATCTTCGAAGGCGAGCAACGCGGCGTCGGTGGGATCCTCGAACTGGGCCAGGACGATCACCGCTGAGGGCTGGACGGGGCCGCCGATGAACAGCTGCTCGTCGCCTTCGACCACCGCGGCGAGCTCGGGGACGGCGTCCCCGACGTTGGTCTCGGAGGGGCGGTTGAGAACCAGGCCTAGCGCCCCCTCGTCGTTGTGCTCGACGACAAGCACGACCGTGCGCCAGAAGTTGGGATCCAGCAGCGCCGGACCGGCCACCAGCAGCTGTCCTCGCACCGAGTCCATCAGAACCCGCGATTACCCGGATTGCACGCCGTCCCGTCGTCGTGGCGGGTCGCCCGCGCGAGCCGGCGCGCCGCCGGACGCTTCAGAGCCGGCGCTCGCTGCGCAGCGAGGCAAGCCGCTGGCGCGCCTCGGTGGAAAGCCGCGTGGCCTCCTCCGACTGCCCCTTGTCTTCGAGGTCCAGGCCCGCGAGCTCGGCGATCACCTCGAACAGGTCGATCCCCAGGCAGATCTGCGCCTCCTCGGTCCCGCCGGCAAGCTGAGCGGCGAACATGTCCTTCTCGCGCCACACGAGGATCTTCGCATCAGTGCTTGCTGTCAGGGTCACGGTCATCGTGTGTTCGCCGTGTCGTCGCGGCTCCTGTCGATGTCCGCTCCCGGTGGGAACGGCGCGGGCTGCTGGATTAGCGGCAGACCTCCGGGCGACCTAGGGTAACACAAATCACACCGCAAAACGGTGTTTCGGGAATGAGCCGAGATGGAAAAAGATAATGATGTTTATGGCGGATCGGGGCTCGGCGCTCCCGGCTTGTTCAGGCGCCGCCTCGACACCCGGTCGGCCACAGCTCCGAGCGGCGCCCCCAGGGCGATGCCGGGAAGGAAGTCCGCCAGCAGCACGAGTGAGATCGCCCACGCGGAGTGAAGCCGGTGATAGGCGACCAGCCCCGTGCCCGCACCCGACCCGGTCAGGGTGAGTGCGCGTTGCGCCCTATGTCAGTCTCAGCAACGCTCGCGACCTCGTGTCGCTGTCGTCGCACCGGAAATGTACCGCTCCCCGTCGCCGGCGGCTATCGGCTATTCGTCTAGAGGCCGTAACTCCGGCCGATCACCTCGAGCATGATCTCGTCGCTGCCGGCGCCGATCCGGTTCAGGCGCAGGTCGCGCCAGGAACGCTCGATCCCGTACTCCTTCATGTAGCCGTTCCCGCCGTGGATCTGGATGCACTCGTCGGCCACCTCGACGGCGATCCGCGCCGAGTACAGCTTGGCCATGGTGATTTCGCGCACCGGGTACTCGCCATTCGCGAAGCGCCACGCGGTCGTATAGACCATCTGGCGGGCGGTCTCGAGCTTGGTCGCCATCTCGGCGAACTTGTGGCGGATGGCCTGGAAGCGGCCGATCGGACGACCGAACGCGGTGCGCTCCTTGGCGTAGGCGAGCGTGCGGTCGAAGACGTGCTGAGCGCCGGCGACCGAGCCGGCGGCGCCGATGAGCCGCTCGCCTTGGAGCTCCCACATGATTTGGTAGAAGCCCTTGCCAACCTGACCGAGCACGGCCGAGTCGGGCACGCGAACGTCCTGGAAGGCGAGGAGCGCGGTGTCGGAGGCGTGCATGCCGAGCTTCTGCAGGCGCTTCTCGCGGATCACGCCGGGCGAGTCCATCGGGACCAGGAACAGCGTGAAACCGTCGTATCCGGCGTCGGCGTCCGTCTTGGTCACCAGCACGATCCCGTGGGCGCGGTGGCCGTTGGTGATGAACGTCTTGGAGCCGTTGATCACGTACTCGTCGCCGTCGGCGACCGCGCGCGTTTTGATCCCGGCCACGTCGGAGCCGGCGTCCGGCTCAGTGATGCCCAGGCAGAGGATCTTGCTCCCGGCAATCGCCGGCACGGCCCACTCCTGCTTCTGTTCCTCGGTCCCGAACTTGAGGATCGGAGGGATCGTCATGTCGGTTTGCACTGCAATCCCCATCCCCAGCCCGCCGCAGTGAGCGTGCACGAGCTCCTCGGCCAGCACCAGCGAGGTGTAGTAGTCGCCGCCCTGGCCGCCGTACTCGACTGGCTTGTCAAGCCCCAGGAAGCCCAGCTCGCCCATCCGCTCGAACACCCAGTCGGGGAAGGTGGTCTCCTCCCACTCCTCGGCGTGGGGCTGGAGCTCCTTGACGACGAACCGGTGGATCGACTCGCGGAGCTGAGCGTGCTCGTCGCTGAAGATGAAGTGCCTGCGGCGGGTGGCGAAGTCGGGCTTGAGGACGTCTGCGGGGGCCATGGCGCGGGACGCTATCGGAGCGCAATCACGAAGTAAACAGTAGAGCTTTCTACTTCTCACGCAGGTCGGTGGGGCTGGCGTCCAGGGGCCCGCGCAGGCGGGGTCCGCGCAGCCGGGGGTCCGCGTAGGCTGTCGCGCCGATGCCCTACGCCACCCTCCGCTACGACGTCTCAGATGCCGGCGTGGCAACGATCGCGCTCGATCAGCCGGAGACGCGCAACGCGCTGTCGGACGAGCTGCTCGACGAGCTGATCGCGGCGCTCGAGGCTTCTCGGGACGACCCGTTGGCGAGATGTGTCGTGCTTACGTCAACGCACGAGCGGATCTTCTCCGCCGGCGCGAACCTGGCCGGCTTCGCGGCGGATGTGCCGCTCGCGCACAAGCACTTCGGCACCGAGCGCTTCCCGAGGCTGTTCCGCCTGATCGGTGAGCTCGGTAAGCCGACGATCTGCGCCGCCAACGGACACGTGCTGGCGGGAGCGCTCGGCATCGCGCTGGCCTGCGACCTGATCCTCGCCCGCGATGGGGCCCGGTTCGGCACGCCCGAGATCAACGTCGGGGTGTTCCCGTTCATGATCATGGCGCTGATCTACCGCAACGTTCCGCGTAAGAAGACCAACGAGCTGCTGCTGTTGGGCGAACAGATCCCGGCGGCTGAGGCTGAGCGGATCGGGATCGTCAACAAGGTCTTCCCGCCCGAGGAGTTCGAGGCGGGCGTGCGGGAGTGGGCCGAGAAGCTGGCGGGCAAGTCGCCGCTGCTCATGAAGCTCGGCAAGGACGCGATGTTCCGTCAGCAGGACATGGCGTTCCTCGACGCGCTCGACTTCCTGCGTGCTCAGCTCACGATCGCGCTGTCGACCGAGGACGTTCAGGAGGGAGTGCGTGCCTTCTTCGAGAAGCGCGAGCCCCAGTGGAAGGCGCGCTGAAAGCGGCGGTGTACGGCCAACGCCGCTCCCATGCGCAGGTAGCTTGACGCGCGTCACCGGTCCGTGGGAGAGTGAAAAGTAGTACGTCCTACTTCTCACGATGGCCACCGATGCTCCCACCAGCCTGCTGCGCCCTCTCGCCGACGATCTTCGCGCGCGGCGGGCGCGAATCAAGCTCGGCGGAGGCCCGGAGAAGATCGCCGCCCAGCACGCCCAGGACAAGCTGACCGCCCGCGAGCGGATCGACCTGCTGATTGACGCCGGCACGTTCGTCGAGCTGGGCATCCACGGGCGGCCGCACTTCTCCCAGCGCGCGATGGACGGAAGGGAAGCGCCGGCGGATGGTGTGGTGACCGGCTACGGCAAGATCGATGGCAGGCTGGCCGCCGTCGCCGCCTACGACTTCACGGTGATGGCGGGATCGATGGGCATGACCGGCGAGCACAAGGTGGGCCGGCTGCGCGAGCTGGCGTTGACCAAGCGGATCCCGATGATCTGGCTGCTGGACTCGGCGGGCGCCCGCATCCAAGAGGCGGTTGGCTCGCTGTTCGCGGGCTCGGGCCATCTGTTCCGCGAAGAGGTGATCAATTCCGGGGTGATCCCGCAGATCGCCGCGTTGATGGGCCCGTGCGCGGCCGGCACCGCGTACATCCCGGGGCTGGCCGACTTCGTGCCGATGGTGCGCGGCCGCGGCTCGATGGCGCTGGCCGGTCCCCACCTGGTGCGCGCTGCGGTGGGCGAGGACGTCACCCAGGAGGAGCTGGGCGGGTCGCGTGTGCACTGCCGCAAGTCGGGCGTGGGCGACCTGGAGGTCGACTCGGATCCCGCTTGCATCGACGCGATCAAGCGGTACCTGAGCTACTTCCCGCAGAACTGCGAGGAGCCCCCTCCGATTGCGCCGACCAGCGACCCGGTCGGCCGCGGCGACGAGGAACTGCTCGACGTCCTGCCCGACTCGGGGCGCAAGCCCTACGACATGTACGAGGTGATTCGCCGGATCGTCGACGACGGCGTTTATTTCGATCTGAAGCCGCAGTGGGCCAAGACGATCATCACCTGCCTGGCCCGGTTCGGAGGGCGCCCAGCCGGAATCGTCGCCAACCAGCCGCGCCAGCTCGGCGGGATCCTCGACAACGACTCCGCCGACAAGGCGGCGCGCTTCATCAACCTGTGCAACGCGTACGGCTTGCCGCTCGTGTACCTGATGGACGTGCCCGGGTTCATGGTGGGGACCAAGGTCGAGCAAGCGGGGATCATCCGCCACGGCGCCAAGATGCTCTACGCCACGGCGAATGCCACCGTGCCCAAGGTGACGGTGGTGCTGCGCAAGGCCTACGGCGCCGGCTACTACGTGATGTGCGGCCGGGCGTACGAGCCGGATCTCATCGTGGCCTGGCCGTCGGCCGAGATCAGCGTGATGGGCGCCGAGGGCGCGGTCGAGATCATCTTCCGCAAGCAGGTGCTCCAGGCGGAGGATCCGGCCGCCAAGCGCCGGGAGCTGATCGAGAGCTTCCGACAGATCATCGACGTATACGTGGCGGCCGGCAACGACATGATCGACGACGTGATCGATCCGCGCGAGACGCGCCCCACCATCTGCCGGGCGCTCGAGCTGGCCGCCGGCAAGCGGGTGGAGCGGCCGTGGAAGCGGAACGGGGTCGTGCCCGTATGAGCCTCGACGACCCGGTCGTCATCACCTGTGCGATCAGTGGCGCGATCGCCAACCGCGACCAATGCCCGGCGATTCCCTACACCCCCGAGGAGTACGCGGCCGAGGCGCGGCGGATCGTGGAAGAAGGGGGCGTGCACATCCACATCCACGCTCGCCGCCCCGACGGCACCCCGAGCTACGAGCTGGAGGACTTCGTGGCCATCCGCGAGGCGATCGTCGGAGCGATCGGCGACGCAGCGATCATCAACTTCTCGACCGGCACGATCGGGGTGCCGGTGGCCAAGCGGATCGCCTACCTGGAGGCCGGTCGACCCGAGGTCGCGGCGCTCAACATGGGCTCGATGAACTACGCCAAGTACTCGCGCAGCCGCAAGGACTTCGTGTTCAAGTTCGTGTTCGCCAACCCCTTCGAGGAAATCGTCGAACTGCTGGAGGCGATGCGCCGTCTGGACATCAAGCCCGAGCACGAGTGCTTCGACGTCGGCCATGTGGGATCGCTGGTGCCGCTGCTCGACATGGGGCTGCTGGAGCCGCCTCTGCACGCCGACTTCGTGATGGGGGTGGTGGGGGGTGTGCCCGCGACTGCGCGCAACCTGGCTGCGATGGCGGACAACCTGCCGGCTGGTCGTCATCACTGGGGCGTGATCGGGATCGGCCGCGAGCAGTGGATGCTGGTGGCGGCGGCACTCACGCTGGGCGGGTCGATCCGAGTCGGGCTCGAGGACAACTTTTACCTCCCGGACGGGCAGATGGCCCGTTCCAACGGCGAGCTGATCGCCGCGGCTCGGCGGATCACCGAGGAGCTCGGCCGCCGGCCGGCCACCGTGGAGGACGCCCGGAACCTGCTGGGGATCGGGGCCGGGGCGCACGCATGACCGGACTGCCGCTCGATGGCATCCGGGTCCTGGACCTCACGCGGCTGCTCCCCGGCGGGTTCTGCTCGATGCTGCTGGCCGACTTCGGCGCCGACGTGATCAAGGTCGAGGACACCGGGCCCGGGGACTACGTTCGCTGGGCGCCCCCGTTCTACGAGGGGGTCGAACCGAGTGCCCGCAGCGCGCTGTTCCTGTCGCTCAACCGCGGCAAGCGGTCGATCCGGATCGATCTGAAGTCAGACCCCGGTAAGGCCGTTCTGCTTCGCCTGGCGCGGGACGCCGACGTGCTGCTCGAGTCGTTTCGCCCGGGTGTGCTCGACCGCCTCGGGGTCGGCTACGAACGCCTGCGCCAGGAGAATCCCGGCCTCGTCTACTGCGCGATCACCGGTTACGGCCAGGACGGCCCCGGACGCGAACGCTCCGGGCACGACCTCAACTACCTCGGTCTGAACGGCATCCTGGGGCTGAGCGGCGAGGCGGACGGCCCGCCGGTGTCGTCGGCTGCACAGATCGCCGACCTCGGCGGCGGCGCGCTGATGGCCGCCGTCGGCACTCTGGTCGCATTGCGCGAGCGGGACCGCTCGGGCCAGGGCCAGATGATCGACTGCTCGATGTTCGACGGCTCGCTGTCGTTCCTGGCCATGCTGGCTGGGGAGATGCTGGCCGGCGGCCCGGCGCCCCGCCGGGGAGAGCTGCGGCTGGCCGGCGGGCTCGTTTGCTACCGGCCCTACCGATGCGCCGACGGCTACGTCACGCTGGCCGCGCTCGAGCCGAAGTTCTGGAGCGCGTTCTGCCGCGGCGTTGGCCGGGAGGATCTGGCCGAGCATGCCTTCGATCCGCCTGGCTCAGACGCGCACCGCGCGCTGTGCGAGATCTTCGCCGGCCGCACCCGAGAGCAGTGGCGCGCCTTCGCCGCCGAGCACGACTGCTGTCTCGAGCCGGTGATGGAGCTCGATGAGGCCCTGGAGGGCGAGCTGGTCGCGGCGCGGGAGATGGTGATCGAGCTCGATCAACCCGGTAGCGACCGGTCGGTACGCCTGCTGGGCACGCCGTTCAAGCTGAGCCGCACCCCGGCGGATCCCTCGCGGGCGCCCGGCCCGGGTCTGGGCGAGCACACCCGCGACGTCCTGGCCGAGGCGGGCTACACGAGCGCCGAGGTCAACGGACTGATCGAGTCCGGGGCGGTGGCCGGGCCGGCGGAGGCGGTCCACACCGGCACGTTCATGGCCTGATGGGGACGCAGGCGGGCAACGGGCTGCTGCGCATCTCCGAGCTGGCCGAGCGCTCCGGGGTGAGCGCCGGCACGATCAAGCACTACCTGCGCGAGGGCCTGCTGGGGGCCGAGGACGAGGTGATCCGCACCTCGCGCAACATGGCCTACTACCCGCCGGCGTTCGTCCAGCGGATCCAGCTGATCAAGCGCCTGCAGGAGGAGCGCTTCATGCCGCTGCGGGTGATCCGCGAGTTGATGGGCGCCGACCCCGAGCGCACCATGCGGATGATCGAGCTCGAGGACCGGATCCTCGAGCGCGCCATCGAGGCGCGGGAGACCGGCCGCGCCTCGCGGACCGAGGTGTGCGCGACCTACGACCTGCCCGGGAACGTGCTCCACCGGCTCGAGGAGCTGGGGGTGCTCGACCCGACCGCGCGCGGCTACGACCGCGACGACGTGGCGATCATCGAGGCGATCTCGCGCTTCCGGGCCGGTGGTTACGAGGAGGAGATCGGCTTCACCGTGTACGACACGCTGCGCTACCGCGAGGCGCTCGAGCCGCTGGTCGAGGAGGAGGTGCGGGTCCTGCTCGACCGGCTGGTCGGCAAGGTCGACGTGGACCGCGCGGTGCAGATCGTCTCGTCGGGGGCCGAGCCACTGCGTGAGCTGATCGGCGCGATGCACTCGAAGCTGCTGCTGGCCGCGCTGCGGCGCGCCCGCGGTGCCGCGGGGGATGCGCGGGCCGGTGGCCCCGGTTCCGGCGGTGCGCGCCGCGGGCGTCGCCCCCCGGGTAAACTGGCTGACTGACTGGTCAATCGATCGCCCGGGAGGCGCCCCGATGCGCGTCGGCGCCGTTCAGCTTAACTCCACCGAGGACACCGCCCGCAATCTGGAGACCGCCGACCGGCTCGTCCGCGACGCGGCGGGGCGCGGAGCCGATCTGGTCGTCCTCCCCGAGAAGTGGAGCGTGCTCGGCACGCCGGAGCACATGCGCGCTGGCGCGGAGCCGCTCGACGGGCGGTTTATCTCGTGGGCGCGCTCGACCGCCGCGGAGCTCGGCATCGACGTGGTGGCCGGATCGATCGTCGAGCGGGTCGAGGGGCGTGAGAAGACCGCGAACACCAGCGTCCACGTCGGCACCGACGGTGAGGTGCGGGCGGTGTACCGCAAGCTCCACATGTTCGACGTCGAGGTTGATGGCGACGTGTACGCCGAGTCCGACTCCGAGGATCCCGGCGACGAGGTGGTCGTTTCCGAGTTGGCGGGCGGCGTCCGGCTCGGGATGAGCATCTGCTACGACGTCCGCTTCCCCGAGCTCTACCGCATACTGGCCGTGCGCGGGGCCGAGGTGGTGACCGTACCGGCGGCCTTCACGCTCGCCACCACGCGCGATCACTGGGAGGTGCTGCTGCGGGCCCGCGCGATCGAAAACCAGTGCTACGTGATCGCGCCGAACCAGATCGGTCCGCATCCGCCCGGTCCGCGCTGCGGCGGCCGCTCGATGATCGTCGACCCGTGGGGGCTGATACTCGCCCAGGCACCGGACACCGAGACCGCGATCGTCGCCGACATCGACTTCGACACGCTGAAGCGGGTCAGGCGCCGGATCCCGGCGCTCACCCACCGCCGCCCCGAGACGTACGGATGGCAGGTGTGATGGCCGCGTCCGGGACCGCAGCCACGGACAAGCGGCGGATGATCCTCGACGCCGCCATGCGCGTGTTCGCCCGCCAGGGCTTCCACACCTGTCGCGTGTCGGACATCGCCGACGAAGCAGGCGTCGCGTACGGGCTGGTCTACCACTACTTCTCCTCCAAGGACGAGATTCTCGACACGCTGTTCCTCGAGCGTTGGAACGTGATGCTCCAGGCGATCGCCGAGGCGGACCGCTCGCAGCCATCCCCGCGTGACAAGCTCGGCGCGATCGCCGGCTTCATCGTCGAGTCCTACCGCCACGAGCCCGAGCTGATGAAGGTGATCGTGGTCGAGGTCACCCGCGCCGCCAACACGTTCGGGCGCACTCACCTGACCAAGATCCGGGAGGCCTACGAGCAGATCGCCGGGATCGTGGCGCGCGCCCAGGCCGAGGGCATCTTCCGGCCCGATATCTCGCCCGAGTTCGGGGCACTGGCCTTCTACGGGGCGATCGAGCAGGTGCTCACGCGGTGGATCTTCGACCGGGACGCGGTCGACGACGACGAGCTGGAAGGGGCCAAGCGGATGATCGTGGAGACGATCTGTTGCGGCCTGGAGGCGAATTCGACCCCCGCTCAGCCGTCGCCGGCGGCTCGCGTGGCCATTCGCTGATGCCCGGCGTCGACCCCACGCGCCGGCGCCCGGCCTCGACCCTCCCGCCGGCGCCGCCTCGTCGTCTGCTTGAATCCGCTAGCGATGACTGAGAGCCCCTTGATCAAGCGACTGCTCTGGTCGGGCTTGCTCGCCGGAGTCGGCGCGCTCGCGACGCTCGCGTCGACCCGCGTGGCCACCATCATCTGGATGCGCGTGTTCGGCGAAGAACCGCCCGAGTGACCGAAGACACCCAGACCTCGACCGGCCGGCCAGCGGCCGACGGCGCACTGGGCGCGACCGGTAGCCCGTTCGCGCAGCAGCCCGGCGCCAGCGGCGGCACGTCCGTGCAAGAACGTGCCGTCGCGCTCGCCGACGAACGCCCCGAGGTGGCCGCCGGTGCCGCCTTCGCCGGCGGCCTGCTCCTCGCCCTGATTCTCAAGCGCCTTGCCCGCTGAAAACGGTAAGCCAGAGAACCTCGTGAACACGGTCACGGAGGTGTCCGACCGGATCACGAACCTGATCCGGGAGGAGATCGAGCTGGCCAAGGCGGAGGTGGGCCGGAAGGCCATCACCCTGCTCAGGGGCACGATCGCGGTGGTCGCCGGCGCGGTGTTCGCGGTGTTCGCGATCTTCATCGGCCTGGAGGCCGTGGCCTGGGGCCTCAACGCCGTCCTCGTGCGAGGTGCCGGGAGCATATGGGAGGGCTTCGCGATCGTCTTCGGCGCGCTCGCGGTGCTGGCCGTCCTGTCGTTCCTGATCGCCTCTCGCCTGTTGAAGCGGGGAGCGCCGCCCACCCCGACGATGGCGATCGACGAGGCCAAGCGGATCCGCGAGACGGTGGCCAGGGAAAGTGGGGTGGAGGGCTGATGGCCACGCGCAGCCCGGAGGAGATCAGGGCCTCGATCGAGCACAACCGCCAGGAGCTCGGGCACTCGCTCGAGAAGCTGCGCGTCGAGGTGGGCCAGCTCATGGACTGGCGGGCCCAGATGCGAGAGCACCAGCGCGAGGTGCTGATCGGGGCCGGCGTCGCCGGCTTCGTGCTCGGCGGCGGCATCGCCGCACTCAGCGCGCTCGCGTTCGGGGGGCGCCGTCGGCGGCAGGGCCGTCGCTGAGCGCCGGCGGGCGTTCAGTTGTTCGAGCAACACCGTAGACGAGGACCTCGACCTGTCCACCACCCTCGTAACCGGCGCGACTGGCTTTCTCGGCTCCCATGTCACCCGCCTCCTGGCCGAGCGGGGCGACGAGCTGCGGGCGCTGATCCGGCCAACATCTGATCTCTGGGCGCTGGACGGGCTCGAGCTGGAGACGGTCACCGGCGACGTGTGCGACCGCCGCGCGGTCACGCGCGCCATGCGCGGCGTCGTGCGGGTGTTCCACGTGGCCGGCACCACGAGCCTCCGGCTGCCCCGGACCACGATGTTCGCGCTCAACGTGGAGGGCACCCGGGTCGTGCTCGAGGAGGCCCTGCGCGCGGGGGTCGAGCGCGTCGTCTACACCTCGTCGGTGGCGGCCGTCGGGCGGGCCCGCAAGGGAGCAGTGGCTACCGAGACCAACGTCTGGGACGCGGCGCTGCACGGCATTTCGTACGTGGACTCCAAGCGGCGGGCGGAGCAGGTGGCGCTCGGGATGGCCGACCGGGGGCTGCCGGTGGTGGTGGTCAACCCGGCTCATGTGCTCGGGGCCGGAGACCGTGGCAGATCCTCGACCGTGCTGGTTCGGCGCTTCCTGCGCCGTCAGATCCCGGCCTATGTCGACGGGACGCTCAACATCGTGGGCGTGGATGACGTGGCACGCGGGCACCTCCTGGCCGACGAGCGGGGTGTGCCCGGCCAGCGGTACATCCTCGGCAATCGGAACTTCACGCTCGACCGGCTGTTCAACGACCTGGCCCGCCTGTCCGGGGTCGAGCCGCCGTCGGTCAAGCTGCCTTTGCACCTGGCTCTCGCCATGGCCCGCGCCGGTCAGACGGTCGGGGCTGCGTGGGTCCCGGTGCCGGACGAGATCCGGGCCGCCTCGATGCACTGGGCGTTCTCGAGCGCGAAGGCCAAGCGCGAATTGGGCTGGCGGACCTCGCCCCACGAGGACTGCCTGGAGGAGACGATCGCCTGGTATCGCGAGCGCGAGGGGGGGGAGCTCTCGCCGCCGGGCTCGCGCCAGCCCGTCGCGCTGCGCCTGGCCGGCGCGGTCGTTCGCTACTCGCCGCTGGGCTGGGTGTAGCTGTGGTCACGCTGTACCGCTGCTCGACTCCCACTTTTAGGGCCGTAGAAGAATTATCTGGCGTTGTGGCGGCGTCTGGACGCGCCTGACGCTACCCCCTCGCCCTCACGTACCACCGAAGAATTATCTGGCGTTGTGGCGGCGTCTGGACGCGCCTGACGCCACCCCCTCGCCCTCACGTACCACCTCACCACACCAGTACGATCGTGGCGAGGGCGTGGCGTCAGTCACGCCCAGCCACTCGCCAATTCCACCACCTAATTCTCCTACGGACCCTTAGAGCCGCGGATCTACGACCCACTTGAGCGCCCGGCCCGTGGTCGGGGTGGCGAGCGCCCGCGGGAGATGATCGAGCGCGATCGTCGGGCCCTGCAGCAACTCCCAGCGGACGACGCCGCCGGCCAGCGCGTCCAGCGCCCGGTCCACGTCGCCTCGCGCGTGGTGGAACGCACCGCGCAGCTCTAGCTCCTCGTAATGCAGCGGCCCGGGGTCGATGACGACCTCGCTGCCGCTCGGGCACCCCCCGACCAGGACGACAACCGCTCCGGGCGAGGCGGCCGCGGCGGCAGCCCGCCAGGCCTCGGGCCGGCCCACGGCCTCGAACACCAGCGCGTGCTGCGCCAGTCGCTCCGACGTGGTCGCTCCCAGCTCGGCCATCTGGGCCCGGCGCTCCGGATGCGGATCCGCGACGGCCACCGAGCGTCCCTGGGCGATCAGGAGCGCCGCCAGCATCACGCCCATCGGCCCTCCGCCCACGATGCCGACGTCGGTCGCGTCGCTACCGCGATCGACGGCGTGGACGGCGGCCGCCAGCGGCTCGGCCATCGCCGCTGCGTGCGCCGGCAGGCCGTCGGGGATGGGATGCAGCGCCTGTTCGGGGGCGGCGATCTTCTCCGCGAACCCGCCCAGGACCCAAGTCGGATCACGGCAGATCTGCGCCCGGCCGGCCCGGCAGGGTGGGCACTCGCCGCACGCTACGGAGTCCGACACCAGCACGCGCTGCCCCGTGTCCGTCCGCACGCCGGCGGTCTCGTGTCCGAACGCACACGGATAGGGCGGGAGTATCCGGTGGCCATGGCGCCACATCTTCACGTCGGTGCCGCAGGTGGTGGCGGCCTCGACGTCGACGACGATCGGATGGGCGGGGTCGAGGTTCTCGTGCGGCTCGGGGACGTCCTTGACCCGGAGGTCCTCCGGGCCGTACAGGAGCGCGGCCCTCACGGCTCCACCACCACCTTCAGGGCCGTGGCGCTCCGCTGAAGCTCGAGCGCCGTGGCCGTCTCCTCGAGCGGCAACCGGTGCGAGACGAGCGGGCGCGGGTCGATGCGGCGGGCGGCGATCAGCTCGAACGCGGAGCGCATGTCGTCCGGCCCGGCCGAGTAGCTGGCGGTGACGGTGAGCTCGCGCAGGAACACGTCCGCGCCGTCGAGCGGCAGCGGCGCCCCCGGGCCGGGTGGCGCGTACAGGCACAGCGTGCCGCCCGGCGCGGTCGCCCGCGCAGCCGCGGCGATCGCATCGGGCTTGGGGGTGCAGACGATCGCCACGTCGACGAGCTCGTTTCCGTGGTGCTCGGCGCCCCACGCCTCGGCCACCTCGAGACGCTCGGGGCGAGGCTCGCGCACCCACACCGCGTCGATCCCGCGGGCGTGTGCGGCGGCGATCTGGAGCAGTCCGTTGACCCCAGCGCCGACCACGAGCAGGCCGTCGCCGGGGTGAAGCCCGGCCCGGTCCTGGGCGCGCAGCACGCAGGCAAGGGGCTCGATGAACGTGGCGGTCACGGGGTCGAGGCTCTCCGGTAGCTCGAGCAGCTCGAGGACAAGGTCTGAGCTGATCCGCACCCGTTCGGCGAACCCGCCCGGATCGAGTCGCGTGGCGCGGAAGCGATCGCACAGCGTCTCGTGCCCGCGCCGGCAGCGCCGGCACTCACCGCACGGTGCGTGGTGATGGATCGCCACGGGGGTACCGACAGGTGGGGCGACCGCGCCGGGCCCGACCGCGGCGATGGTTCCGACCAGCTCGTGCCCGAGCACCGCCGGTAGCCGCGGCGCCACGTACCAGTCGGTGACGTCCGAGGCGCACACGCCGCAGGCGAGGACTGTGCACACGACCTCGCCCGGGCCCGGCTCGGGATCCTCGGTCTCCTCGATCCGGACGTCACCGGCGGCGAACGACCGCGCCACCCTCATGGCGAAAGGCCGGCGAGCGAGGCAGCGTCGGGGGAACAGACAGCCCCGCGCTCGGTGACCAAAGCGCTGATCAGGTGCGCCGGGGTGACGTCGAAGGCCGGGTTGCGACAGGGCGTTGCCTCGAGCGTGATGCGCTGGTCGGCTGCGTGGCGCACCTCGTCCGGGTCGCGCTCCTCGATCACGATATCCGCGCCAGTCGGCGTCGCGAAGTCGATCGTGGAGGTCGGCCCGGCCACCACGAACGGGATGCCGGCGGCGCGGGCGGCCAGCGCGAGGCCATACGTCCCGACCTTGTTGGCGACGTCACCGTTCGCGGCCACGCGGTCGCAGCCGACGATCACCGCGTCGACGGCGCCGGTGGCGATCAGGCCCGGCGCGGCCGAGTCGACGACCAGCGCATGCGGGATCCCCAGGCAGGCCAGCTCGTACACGGTGAGCCTGGCGCCCTGCAGGAGCGGACGGGTCTCGGTGGCGATCGCCTGCACGAGGCCACCGCGGTCGGCCAGCTCGGCGATCACCGCTAGCGCCGTTCCGCGTCCCGGGGCGGCCAGCGCGCCGGTGTTGCAGTGGGTGAGGATGTGGGTGATGCCGGCCAGCAACTCGGCGCCGTGCGTCCCGATCGCTGCACTGGCCGCCTCCTCCTCGGCGTGGATCCGTCCCGCCTCCTCCAGAGCGGTGGCGGCCGGGTCGGCGGGCTTGGCCCGCACGGCCGCCTGCACGCGGTCAACGGCGCCGGCCAGGTTGACCGCGGTCGGCCGGGCGGCGCGCAGGATCTCACAGGCGCGATCCAGACCGGCTGGGTGGAGGGCGAAGCTCCAGCGCGACGCCGTAGGCGGCGGCTACCCCGATCA
>CAVUPW010000011.1:0-5371 GCA_963743345.1 uncultured Solirubrobacterales bacterium | reverse complement strand
ATCGCGAGAATTCCCCACCCCGTGTGAGCCCCCGTAGATCGGCGTTCGATCGCCGAGGAGGGGCGCACTCCGCTCGTTATGCCGCTCGTCGAGCTCGATGGGTGCGCGACATGTCGCGCGACGCGTCGCTGGTGCCGGAAGCTCGTCGGACGCGCGGCGGGGATCGCCGCAGGCCGCAGGCGGGGTCGACGTGCGGCACCAACTCAGAGCCGATGGTGCGCAGCGTTGCCGGCATCGCGGGGAGCGACGTGTCGCTCACGTCCGGGTGGTGTTGGAGGTGGCGCTGGCGGCTTGTGGCGCCCGGCGCGCGCTTGGTGCGCTTGGTCTGGGTGCGAGCGCGAGCCGGGCGCGGGAGGCGGCCTGCCGGCAGCGCTTTGAGCAGTAGCGGGCCTTGGGTCGCACGCCGCTGGGCATCGGGCCTTGGCAGAGGGCGCAGCGCGCGGGCGCGGTCAGGCCGGCGCGGCCTGAGCGCTGGCGCAGCCGGGCGCGGGAGGCGGCCTGCCGGCAGCGCTTGGAGCAGTAGCGCGCCTCCGCTCGCAGCCGCGCCGCCAACCGATCGCCACAACGCTCGCACGAGCGCGAGGTTCCCGAGACCTCCGCCGCTCTGCTGGATGTGTCTGTCCGCACCGCCCGTGGCGACGTGTCGCGCGACGTGTCGCCGATCGGGCTGGTCGTCGACGAAGCGATCGTGACCGTTGCGATCTGCCTGGGAGTGGACAGGATCTCGTCGAACTTCTGGCCGCCGCGCTCGCCGGCGATCTGAATCGACCGCGCCCGCGCATCCCACATCAGCAGCCCGGCGATGCGCGGATGGCCGCGGAACAGCGCGTAGCGGCCCCAGATCGGGGCGGCGAGCGCCTCGGGCAGCTCTCCTTCGCCCTCTCCTTCGCCGCTGCTCCAGCGGGCGAGCTCCTTCCCGTCCTCGTTCTCGAGCGTGACGGCCGAGATGCTGCCGGGATTGCCGCCACCGCCAAAGAAGCGAACCAGTGCCACCGACGCACGCCACTGCTCGAGCTCCTCCCATACCTGCTGATCGGCGAGCAGCTCCCGGCGCGCGCGAGAGAGCCGGGCGGTATGCGGCCGACCGGCGCGCCGGCCACTCGGCGTTGTGCACAGCTCGCCCGGCCCGGCCTTGCAGGTCGGGCACGGCCGCTGACGCCATCCGCGCGCGCCGTGCAACCAGCGCGTCGGCTTGCCGCTGTAGCGGGACGTTTGGCAGCGCCGGCCGGCGCGCGTTGCGCAACTCGGGCACGGCTCCGTGAGCCACAACCGGCGGTCACCGCCGATCTGCGACGTGTCGCGAATCGTCTCAGCGTCGATCAGCGCGGGTCGATGATCGTCACCAGCAATAAGCCGTTCTCCCGCTGTGCTGGCGGCGCTCATCGCTTGGTCTCCGGCTCGGCCGCGACGGCGTGCCTGAGCTGTTGTAGGCGGGCGCGGTGGCCGCGCATGCGGTAGCTGTCGCCGTCGAGCTGCAGCACGGTGGCGTGGTGCAGGAGCCGGTCGAGGATCGCGGCGGCGACGGTCGTGTCTTCGAAGATCTCGCCCCAGCTAGCGATCCCGCGGTTGGTGGTCAGGATCACTGAGCCGTGTTCGTAGCGGCGGCTGATCACCTGGAAGAGGTGGCTGGCGGCTTCGCCGGGCATCGGCAGGTAGCCGAGCTCGTCGATGATGAGCACGGCTGGTCCTGACCAGAACCGCATCGTGGTCTGCCAGCGGCCCTCGATCGCGGCGCGGGTGGTGCGCGCGACGAGGTCGGCGGCGGTGGTGTAGTAGACGCGGTAGCCGGCGTGCACGGCTTTCAGGCCCAGGGCGGTCGCGAGCATCGTCTTCCCGACACCGGGTGGGCCGATCAGCAGCAGGTTGGCGTTCTCGGCCACGAACCGCAGGGTCGCGAGCTCCTCGACGAGCCGTCGGTCCAGTGATGGTTGGGCGTCGAAGTCGAACTGCTCGAGCGTCTTGTGCGCCGGGAAGCTCGCGAACCGCAGGCGTCCGTCGAGGCGGCGCTGCTCGGTCGCGGTGATCTCGACCGCGAGCAGGTCGGCGAGGAACCGGGTGTAGCCGGGCTTCTCCTGTTGGGCCTGCTCGAGCGCGGTCGGGAGCTGCTCGGCGAGGGCCGGTAGCTTGAGGTAGGCGAGGTGCTCGCGTAGCTGCTGGTAGAGGTGGTCGGTCATCGGGGGTCGTCTCCTTGCGGGGTTGTGGTTGTGCGGTTGGCGTGTGCGGGCGCGGCGAGCAGCTCGAACCCGAGCTCGCGTGCCTGCTCGGGGGTGAGCGTGATCGCGACCGGGCGGCGGGGTTCAGACCCGGGCGCGTCGACGAGCACGAGCGTCACCTCCTGGGCCCATGAGCCGTCCGGCCGGCGGGTGCCCTGCTCGGGGTCGATCACCACGTTGTAGGTGTGCAGGTAGTCGGTCATCGCCCGGCCACCCTCCCGATCCGCGCGTACTGCTCCAGATCGACGACCACGCCGTCCGCTTGCTCGCCGCGGAGCTTGGCGGCCTCCGCCAGCGCCTGCTCGCCGGGCGGCCGGTTCGGTTTGCGCCCACAGCGCCCCTTGTTGGTGGTGAACTGCTCGAGCACCGCCCGCTCGAGCATGCTCGCGTGCTCGGGCGTGCGGATCGTCTGCCCGACGCCCGACAGCGCGCGTCGATGCCGGGCGATCCGGTGGCCCGACGGCGTGTAGATCTCCAGGTGCAGCTCGCCAAGCCGGGCGCGGACCTCGACCGCCTGCCCGGCGTGGCCGGGCGGCACGCTGTAGCGGTTGGTCTCAAACTCAACCAAAGCGTCGCGTGAGACGACCCGCTGTTCTCGGTAGCAGGCCGGAAACGGCAGCTCCGGCAGCGACATCAGCGGCTCGCCGGCGGCCAGCTCTGAGACCGTGCTGCGGCCGCGGCGGCGGCGATCGGAGACCGCCGCGCACCAGCGGTCCAGATCGGCCTGCGCCTGCGCCGGCGTGGACACCGGCGCCGAGCGCCACCACGACTGCGTCAGATAATCGATCGCCTTCTCGACCACCCCCTTGCGCTGCGCACGC
This sequence comes from uncultured Solirubrobacterales bacterium, assembly GCA_963743345.1. Taxonomy (GTDB): domain Bacteria; phylum Actinomycetota; class Thermoleophilia; order Solirubrobacterales; family Solirubrobacteraceae; genus Palsa-465. The sequence continues at coordinate 2,337 of CAVUPW010000011.1, read as the reverse complement.
CGCGGCGGACAGATCGCAACCTGCACCCCGTAGTGCTTGGCCAACGCCGCGGCCTCGGGCCGCAACCGGTCGCTTCCCGGGTAGACGAACGTTGACATCCGATCGGTCCGCCACGAACGAGCCGTGCCGCCGAGCCGGCGCAACACGCCATCCAGCGCCTCGGCCAGGTGCGGGAAGCTGTCGCCCTCGCTAAAGCAGCCGCGCAGCTTCCCCGAGTGCGACAACGCCCCGGCCAGCACGTACGCCTTCACACCCCACGGCGTCTCGGTCAGCTCCAGCCAGTCCAGCTGCAGCTCCTCACCCGGCTCGTGCTCCAGCCCGACCGTCAGCTTGACCGCACCGGCCTTGCAGCACTCGCACACCGGCCGCAGCCCGAGCTCGCGGATCTCCCGCACCAGCGTCGGATAGGAACGATCGAACCCCAGCCCCCGCAGCTCCTCGTAGAGCACGGTCATCAGCACGTGCGCGTCGTCATCGAACCGCGCCTTCAGATACGGCCGGAACGACTCAAGGCAGCTCGGCGCCGGCACCCGCGACGGCGCCTTCCCGGCCAGGTACTTCGCGATCGTCTTGCGATCCCGGCCGGTGTGCCGGGCGATCGCCGAGACCGACCAGCCCCGGCGAGCGAGCGCGTGAATCTCCACATCATCCTCCTGGGTCAACATCCCCCACGGGCCTCCTCGTAGTCGACGGCGTGAACACCGCGACGATCGAGGGGGCCCCCGACGGAACCGCGCCGCGCGCGGGGATCGACTACGGCTCGGCCCTACCGGCCTCGCCTCCGTCGAACCCCGCGCGCGCAGTCCCTACGCGCTACCGCCCTGGGGAATTCTCGTGATCAGATGTGAGGAGAAAACCGTGATCGCGGACACTTGACCGCAGGTCGCCGTCGGGTGACCGACAAGCGCGTCCTGGGACTGATCCGAGCTGTTCCTCGCCGCCGGTGTCATGCGCGAGCTTGGCAGCGTGACCGCGACGCCATCGGGCACGCCACAAGGGTCGAGTCTCTCGCCCCTTCTGTCGAACATCGCCCTCTCGGGTACTCGACCGCCAGCTTCGAGGCGGCATGGGCAGCACGCACGCACGACCAGCGCGCGCGTGACCGGGCCAACGGCCACCCCAGCTATCGAATGATCCGCTTCGCGGACGACTTCGTGGTGCTGGTACGCGGCGCCGAAGCCCAAGCCCACGCGATCAAGAAGCAGACGGCCGAGTTCATGGCAGAGCAGATGCGATTGACGCTCTCGCCCGAGAAGACAGCAATCACCCACGTCGACGACGGCTTCGATCTGCTCGGATTCCGGATCAAGCGGAAACCCTGGCGGACCGCTGGCAAACACGTCGCCTACACGTTCCCAAGCCAACGAGCGCTGCGCGAGATCATGCACCGAATCAAGACGCTGACTGACCGCAGCACGCTAAACCTCTCGCTCGATCAACTGATCCACGCGCTCAACCCAATCCTGCGGGGTTGGACCAACTACCACCGTCATAACGCGGCGAAGCGCTGCTTCGCGTATCTCAGCCACTACCTGTGGTGGCGAGTGATCCGCTGGCTGCGCAAGAAGTACCCGCGACTGACCTGGAAACAGATCAGGCGACGGTGCTGGGGGCGCCACTGGACCAGCCGCGAAGGCACGAGGCTCGCGTGGCCCGCCGAGGTCCCGGTCACCCGATATCGCTATCGCGGCCACCGGATCCCCTCGCCGTGGGCGACGGCCACCGGAACAGGCCCGGCCACCACCCCGCCGGAGACCGCCGTTGCCTAACTCAGCGTCACGATCGGCCAACGGATGTCCTGTGGAGAGCCGGATGCTCAGGAATGGGCAAGTCCGGTTCGGGCGGGCGGGTCGGGGGGAACGGACCGGCGGTAACGCCGGCACCGCGCCCCGGCCCGACCCAGCAGTCACGAGATTCGTCAGCGCTGGGTACCGCCATGCGATCGTTTGTCCGAGGCGGGTGCAAGCTTCTGCGCATGGTCCGATGGAGTTTTCCTCGCCGCCAGCAGTACCGGCGCGTGCGCCGGGCAGCCGCGGGTGGCGCCGCCAGGGTCTGGCGGCGGGCGCGCTCGCGGTTCTCGTCGCTGGCGCCGGCGAGCTCGCGAGTGGCGGGTGTGCTCTTGTTGATCATGGTCGGGCTGCTGATCGACGCTCGTCATTGGTTGCGCCTCGCTGGCCGCAGCCGTGTCGGCGCGCGTTCTGAGGATGAGGTCCGACGGGTGCTGGCACCGCTGAGGGCGGAGGGGTGGCGGTTGCGTCACTCGCTGCCGTATCGGGGGCGTGGCGATATCGATAGCGTCGCGATCGCCCCGACCGGGATCGTGTTCGCGATCGAGAC
>CAVUPW010000010.1:0-50717 GCA_963743345.1 uncultured Solirubrobacterales bacterium | reverse complement strand
CCCGACCAGACCTGATCGATCGCGCACACCTTGTTATCGACCAAGCCGGCCGCGAGCCCGAGGTCGCGGACAATGTCCTCGGTCACATCGGCGCTAACGCCCGAGGCGCGCTTGGGCCAGGCGATCCACAGCCCGCCGGCCGGCTTGAGCGCGCCGGCCAGGGCCGGTAGGCGGCGCTCCAACTCGGTGCGACGAGCGTGGAATGCGACGATCACGTCGAACTGCGCACCGCCCAGACCCCGGCGGACGTCTACCTCGGGCGGCAGCTGACCCAGCGTCGCGTCGAACCCGTCGGGAGCCCGGATCAGGCCGAGCCGGGTACCGGGCTTGATGCCCAACTTCCGTGCGAGCGGATTCCCGTTCAATGGTGTTCGCCTATTCGGTCGGGCACGCGCAAGACACTACGGATCCGCCGGGTTGACGGCAGCCAAAGGTCGCCGTGCGTGACCTGCGCCGGGCGGGGGGCGATCGCCGACGGCGCGAACGTCGTGCGCCGTTTGCCCGAAGGCCGGACGTGGAGGGTACGGGCCCGATTCCGTCGGAAGTTGGACCCCGATCGGCTCGAGGTGATCACCCGGCGTCGGGCGTCGCGGCGACGTCGGCGATCAGCTTCGAGAGCTGACTGCCCTGCCATGCGATCGGCGAGCGACCCGGCTCATCGAGCACGAGCCGCGCGCCGGGGATGGCGGCCGCGTAGGCCTCCCCCACCGCCTGAGGGTGGCCGGGATCGGGCTCGTCGGCACTCGCCACCACGACGGTGGGGACGGAGATCGCGCGCAGATCATCGATCGACGCGAACGGCCGCGAGCGCGGCACCGCGCGCAGCGCGTCGGCCAGCGCCTCTGGGTTCTCGTGCTGTGAGAGCCGCTGGCGGGTCACCTTGAGCACACTCTCTCGCCACGCCTCCGGCACGTTCGGCGTCCCATACGCGTCGATGAATCCTTCCACGCCACCCCGCTCCAGCCCGTCCGCCAGCGCATCCCATCGCTCCAGCCGAACGTCGTCATCGTGGATCGCCGGGTCATACGCCGGTGTTATGACAACCAGCCCGGCCACTCGCTCCGGCGCGTGCAACGCGACCCACAGCAGCGTGTGCGCGCCCATCGAGGCGCCGGCCAGCACCGCCCGCTCGATCCCTCGATCGTCCAGCACGGCGAGCAGGTCCGTGCCGAGATGCTCGTAGGTGTACGCGCCGGATGCCGGCGCCGGCGAGGAGCGGCCGTGCCCGCGCGCGTCGTAGGCGATCACGCGATGACCCGAGCGCTCGAGTGCGCGGGACCCCATGACGACGTAGCGCCGAGTGGCGGTCAGCCCGTGCAGGAGCACGATCGGGGCGCCCTCGCCGGTCTGCTCGCCGGCCAGCGCCACGCCGGCGTGCTCCACCACGATCTCGGAGGTCATCGAGTGTCCGCTGAACTTGACGTGGACGTGAGGTTACTCCCGATGCCACCTCGCTACCATCACAGTCATGGACGTCTCCGAAAGCAACTTCCAGAGCGCCGTTCTCGATCGGTCGCACACGGTGCCCGTGGTCGTGGACTTCTGGGCCGCGTGGTGCGGTCCGTGCCGGCAGCTCGGCCCGCTGCTCGAGCGCGCGGCCGCGGCGCGCGCCGGCCTTCTCGACCTGGTCAAGGTCGACGTCGACGCGAACCCCGGTCTGGCCCAGGCTTTCCGGATCCAGGGCATCCCGGCGGTGAAGGCGTTCAGGGACGGCCGGGTCGTGGCGGAGTTCGTCGGCGCCCAGCCGCCTGCCGCGGTGGATCAGTTCTTCGACTCGCTGCTGCCCTCCGAGGCCGACGGGCTGGTGGAGCAGGGCGACGAGGCCTCGCTGCGACGCGCCCACGAGCTCGAGCCCACCCGAGCCGACGCCGCCGTCCCCCTGGCCAGGATCTTGAAGGAACGCGGCGAGTTCGACGAGGCGCTGACCGTGCTCGCCCGGGTGCCTGGAAGCTTCGCCGCCGACGGACTGGCGGCGCGGATCACGCTCGAGTCGGCCGCTCAGAACGGAGCTCAGCCGCTCGTGCCGGAGCTGAGCGAGGCGTTCGCCGCGCTCGACGCGGGCGACCACGAGCGCGGCCTCGACCTGCTGCTCGAAGCGCTGCCGAACGCCGACGGCGCCCGCGATGACGTACGGCGGGTGGTAGTCGGCGTGCTCGACGAGCTTGGCGTGGAGCATCCGCTGGCCAGGTCCGCGCGGCGTCGCCTGGCTTCCGCGCTTTATTAGCTCGAGATCGCGACAAACCCCGGACGCCACCGGCGCCGGCGTACGATTGCTCCGTATTTCTGCGTCCTGGATGGTGCGATTTCCTGCGAATGACTTGGCCTTCATGTGGGTAACCGATCAACCGACATGAGCCTCGGCGAAGCCCTGAACGAGTCATATCCGGCCGTTCCGGAGGCTGTGCCGCTGGCTCGTCGCGCCCTTAACGAGGTTGCGGTTTCCGCCGGCGCCGGCGGCGAGCGGCTCGACGAGATTCGCCTGGCCGTCTCGGAGGCACTCACCAACGCGGTCGTCCATGCCTACCGCGACCATGATGGCGGCCGCTTCCACGTCACTGCTGCGGTGGCGTCAGGGGAGCTGTGGGTCCTGATCAGCGACGACGGACGCGGCCTGCATGCCTGGAACGACAGCCGTGGCCTCGGCATCGGCCTCACGTTGATCTCGGGCCTGAGCGACGATTTCGCGATCGTCACCCGGGCGTCGGGCGGGACGGAGGTTCAGATGCGCTTCGATCTGACGACGGCCAGAGCCGGCTCGGCCAAGGTCAGCCTCGCGGGTCGTGCCGTTCGGCGACCTCTCCGGCCTGATCTAGCTTCTCAACGATGAGGTAGCCCGGCCGGGTCTCGACCACGGTCTCCACGTCAGGAAGCTCGTGGCCGGGGAGGACCACGAACCGGCGGGAATGCGCCCGGATCTCCTCGTATTCTCGGACGGTCAGCTCAATCAGACGGTTGCAGCCGAGACGAGCACACTCGCAGCGGAATCCGACGGGGCGGTCCTCCTCGCCGGGCCACTGGCCGCGTTCGATGCCCTCGTTGACGTCGCGGATCGTCGCTTCGTTGGCCGCGGCACGCCGCTGCTTCTTGCCCTCCACGCCTGGATACTCTCATGCGGGGCGAGCCTCCGCCACTGAGCCTTAGCGGCCGGTCCCTAGACGGCGAACCTGAGCTGCTCGTCGTCGACCCCGCCGGCCGGCTCGAGTCCGGCAACCCGGACGCCGAGCAGGCGGACCGGCCGCGGCGCCGCGAAGCGGCGGAGGAGGCCGAGGGCCACGGGGCCGACCCGATCGGCCGACGCCACCGCCTCGATCAGCGTCCGCGCGCGGGTGTGGGTGGAGAAGTCGTCGAGCCTGACCTTGATCCCGATCGTCCGTCCCCGCCGACCCTGTGCCACCAGCGCGCCGCACAATCCCTCGACCAGCTGCGCGAGGATCGCCTCGAGCCGCTGGGCATCGCGGATGTCTTCGTCGAAGGTCAGCTCTCGCGACTCCGACACCACCTTGCGCTCCTCGCTCACCGGCGAGTCGTCCTCAAACCACGCGCGGCGCTGGAGCTCGGCGGCGAGGCGGGGACCCAAGCGTGGGGCGAGCAACTCGGGCGAGGCCGCGGTGAGGGCGGCGAGCGTCTCCACCCCGATCGCCCGCAGGCGCTCGACGGTCTTCGGCCCGATTCCCGGGATGAGGCCGCAGGGCGAGGACCCGAAGCGCTGGCACGCCTCCTCGCGCGTCAGCACCACGAACCCGCGTGGCTTCTCCGCGTCGGAGGCCACCTTGGCCACCAGCTTGCTCGGGCCGATCCCGATCGAGCAGCCGAGGGCGGTGTTCTCCTCGATCTGCGCCGCCAGCCGGCGCATGGCGTCGACCGGGTCGAACATCCCGGTCAACTCCAGGTAGGCCTCGTCGAGGCCGACCACCTCGACCACCTCGACTGCGGAGCGGACCGTGGCCATCACCTCGCGGGAGGCAGCGCGGTAGTAGGCGAAGTCCGGCGCGAGGAACGTGCCCTGCGGGCACAGCCGTCTCGCGCGCGCCGCCGGCATGGCCGACCCCACCCCGAACCGACGCGCCTCATACGAAGCGGTGGTGACGACCGAGCGAGGGCCGGTGCCGGCGACGATCACCGGTCGGCCCGTCAACTCGGGGCGCCGGCGCAGCTCGACCGAGACGTAGAACGCGTCCATGTCGAGGTGCGCGACGCAGCGGTCCGCCATCGGCTGGCCAGGCTAGGACGCCGTTCGGACGTCTGCCCGGCGCGGCAGCTACTGACTGGACCAGACCGTCCCGACCCCACCGAACCCGAGGGCAGCCGCCGTGTTCTGGTTGAGGTCCCAGTCCCGGCCGCCCACATATGGCCCGCGGTCGTCGACGATCGCGGTGACCGAGCGCCCGTTGTAGCGCAGCGCGACCGTGGCGCCGCACGGGACCGTCCGGTTGGCCACCCCGTAGTGGGCATGAAAGCCGCAGGCGGTGTTGCCGCCGTCGTTGTACCACGAGGCGCCGGCCTCCCGATAGACGGTCATGTGCCCCGCCGGAACGGCGGATCGGCCGTTGAACCGGTCCCCCGCGAACGTGACCCGGATCGGCTCCTGCGCGGCGCTGCCGGGCACGTAGCGAAGCACGAAGCGCCCGGCGGCACGAGTCCGGCTGCTGACCAGCGTCTGCCAGCGGCCGCTCTGGCGGCCCTGCAGGCTCAGCTTGCGACCGGCCACGACGGGGAGCAGCCTCCCGCGGACCTGGATGGCCTGGCCGCCGAGCACGGCGATCCGGCGGGAGTGCACGTGCACGTGCACGCGAGCCGCCACGTCCACCCGCACCGGCGCGCTCGTCGACGCGGTGCCGCCGGTGCCAGTCCGGGCGTCCAGCGGCGTCAGCGATCCGCTGGAGGTGTCGAGCGCGCGTACGGCCCCCGACTGCTCGAGGGCGCCGGCCAGGCGAAAGTGGCCGCTCGAGTCGATGGTCGACGAGCTCAGCCGGCGCCAGGCGGAGTGGCCGCGGCGCGCGAACTCGAGGACGACGGTATGTCCGGCGTCGGCCGCCGGCGCGGTGCCGCGCACGATCAGGCTGTGTCCGTAAGAGACGCGCAGCGAGCGCGGGCTGATCGGCCGCAGCGGCGCCTGCTCGACGGGGGACGCCAGCGCCTGGCCGGCGGCGAGCGCCACGGCGCAGGAAGGACCGGCAATCATCAAAGCGCCCGCGCCCATGCGGGCGCGGCGCCATCGTTTCATGGCTGTGTCAGGCCTCATGTCGAGGACCTCCTGTTCGTCTTCGACCGGGCGCCTACGGGGTTAGCTGTCGGGCTCGCGAACCGTTGGTGACTGACGGCGCGCTCAGCGCGCTGTCCTCGGCGCTACGACTGCGGCCGGCTGTTTAGCCGGGCAAGTCGATTCGCCCCGGCCAGGCAGACGTCACCTGGCAGCGGGTCCCCCGCTCGCCCTCGTACCGGACGAGAACGATTCGGCAGGTCGATAACTACATCGACCAGGTTAGGTGAGCTTTTGACGGGCTGGGTGTGAGGTCCGTCACACGACGCACATGTGCCGTATGTCACGAGCCTGGGGTTCCGGGACCGCGCGGGGTGCCGAGAAGGGGCGCGCTGACTACCATCCTGGCAGTGGCGAACAACGACAGGCTGACCGGGCTCGACAGCTCGTTCCTGCACCTGGAGCGAGACTTCGCCCACATGCACGTCGCGGGCGTGTCGGTGTTCGAGGGAGATGCGCCCGCTTACGACGAGGTGATCGAGGCGATCGAGTCGCGGCTTCACGTCGTCCCCCGCTATCGGCAGCGGCTCGCATTCGTCCCGCTGCACCAGGGACGGCCGGTGTGGGTGGACGATCCTCACTTCAAGGTGCGCTACCACGTCAGACACACCGGCCTCCCGCGGCCCGGCGGCGACGCCGAGCTCAAGCGGCTCGCCGGGCGCGTGTTCTCCCAGGCGCTCGACCGCAGCCGACCGCTCTGGGAGCTGTGGCTGGTCGAAGGACTGGCGGGCGGCCGGTTTGCGCTGCTATCCAAAACCCATCACGCTCTAGTCGACGGGGTATCGGGCGTGGACATCGCGACCGTGCTGTTCGACGCGTCGCCCGAGCCGCTGCCGGTGGCGTCGCCCGAGCACGAGTGGGTCGCGCGGCCGCTGCCCAGCTCGGCCCAGTTGCTGGCCGACGCGCTGCTCGAGCGTGCCACCGTCCCTGGCGAGATCGTGCGCGGCGTCCGGGCGACGCTCCGCGGCCCGCGGGCGGTGGCGGGACGGGTGGGCCGGGGCCTCGGGAGCGTCGGCGCGGTGGCCTGGACCGGCCTGAAGCCCGCGCCGTCCAGCCCGTTCAATGTCCGCATCGGCCCGCACCGGCGCTTCACCTGGGTCAGGGCCGACCTGGCGCAGTTCAAGGCGATCAAGAACTCGCTCGGCGGGACGGTCAACGACGTTGTGCTCACCGTGGTGGCCGGTGCCCTCGGCAGCTACATGCGGCTTCACGGCGAGGCGACCGATGCACTCGGGCTGAGGGCCATGGTGCCGGTGTCGGTCCGGGCCGACATCGAGCGCGGCGCGCTCGGCAATCGCGTGGCGGCCATGTGGGCGACGCTGCCGGTCGGGGTGACCGATCCGGTTCAGCGGCTCCACGAGGTCAGCGCCGAGATGAAGGACGTCAAGGAGTCCGGTCAGGCGGTCGGCGCAGAGATCCTCACCCACCTTTCCGGATTCGCCCCGCCGACGATCATGGCGCAGGCGGCTCGGCTCCAGGCGCGCCAGCGCTTGTTCAACCTCGTGGTGACCAATATCCCAGGGCCCCAGTTCCCGCTCTACCTGCTGGGGCGCGAGCTGGAGGCGATCTACCCGATGGTGCCGCTGGCCGAGAACACCGCTCTGGGAATCGCGATCCTCAGCTACAACGGACAGCTCAACTTCGGCCTGGTGGCCGACTTCGACGCGCTGGCCGATGTCGAGGTCCTGGCCGACGAGCTGCGCGCCTCGATCGACGAGCTGGTGGCGGCGGCCGGGGCGCCTGCGCCGTCCGCGTCACCGAGCGCCACCGGGGAGCACACGGAAGGGGTGCCTGCCCGCCCCGCCCGCGCTGCACGATGAGCCGGACGGCTCCCCGGGGCGGCGCGCGGGGAGGCGGGGACCCCATCTTCGAGTCACGGCTGGCCCGGCTGCTCGAGCGCCTGGCGATCCTGCTCGCTTCGCTGGCCCTGTCGATCGGGCTCATCGTGCTGCTGTCGGGCTTCTTCGCCGGCCGCGACCAGGCGGGTGTCTCGGGTGCCGGGAGCGGACCCGGCCAGGCCTTCAGCGACCTCGGACACGCGGCGCTGCGGCCCGGGCAGCCCCGCCCCCGCTATAACTCCGATCCGCCGACCAGCGGCGCGCACGTCCAGACGGCGGTGACCCGCGAGCAGGCGGAGCTGACCGACGATCAGCTGCTTAGCGCGCTCCAGGTGGGAGACGTGGTGATCGAGTACGGCGCCTCGAGGCCGCCGGCCGGCCTGGAGCAGTTCGCCCGCTCGGTGGCGCCGCCGTTCACGCGGGAGCTGGCCGCCACCGGCGACGGGGTGATCCTGGCGCGGCGACCGCGGACGGCAGGCGTGGTGGCGCTGGCCTGGGCGCACCTGCTGCCTGTGTCGGGGCCTTCGGATCCGGCCCTGAGAGACTTCGTCGGCTTCTGGCTGGGCCGCGGCGCACCCGGCACCTAGGACCCGAGGCCGCTGCGGCCGGTGGGAAGGCTGGGCCGGCGCGAAGCTCGCGCCGGGTGCCGCTCACTGCGCGTCGCTCACCGCCACCGTGACCCGCCCGACCACGCATACGAGACCGGCGGCGTCGACGATCTCGACCTCCCACACCCACGTGGTGCGGCCGCGATGCCGACGCGTGGCGGCGGCGTGCAGCGTCCCGTGGGCGATCGGGTGAACCACCGTGGTCTGGTTGGTCAGCCCGACGGCCACCTGGCCCTGGCGGCCGACGCTGGCCGCGGTGCCGTGCGTGGCCAGCGCGTCTGCGATCGCGGCGTATACGCCGCCGTGCACGAACCCGCCGCTCTGCCGCAGCTCGTCACGGACGTGGACCCGGCCGCGAGCGATCTCGGCCGAGCACTCCGTCAGCTCGAGCCCATACAGCGCGTCGAAGCCGGAAATTTCCATCTCGGGAGCAGGATGCGAGGCCATCGGCCGCGGCACCTTACCGGCTCCCGCAGCCGCCGCACCCCGCCGATGGCTTGACTACGCTACGAGCTGAGGGGTTTCGATTGGACTCGCTCGACACGCTGCCACCCGATCAACGCGCGGTCCTCGACCTGGTGCTGCAGCGCGGTCGCGGCTACGACGACATCGCGCGTCTGCTCGCGATCGACCGGGCGGCCGTGCGGGCCCGGGCGTTGGCCGCCTTCGACGCGATCGGCCCCGAGACGGGGATCGCGCCCGAGAGCCGCGCGCTGATAACCGACTACCTGCTCGGGCAGCTGCCCGAGCGGGTCGCCGAGCAGACGCGCGAACACCTCGCGACGTCGCCCTACGAGCGCGCCTGGGCTCGCGTGCTGGCCTCCGAGCTCGGCCAGGTCGCGAGCCAGCCGCTGCCAGAGATACCCGACGGATCCCGGGTCGCCGCGCGAGCGGCAGAGCCCTCACGGTACACCGAGGAGCGAGATTCCGGGGCCGCTCGAACGACCGGCCCCGGCAGCACCGCCTCCGGGGAGCGCGGCCGCCGTCCCCCGCGCCTGTCCGACCGCCCGAGCTCGCGCCTGGGCGGCGCGATCCTGCTCGTGGTCGGCGCGCTGATCGTGATCATCGTGGTGGTGATCCTGACCATCGTTCTGAGCAGCGGGGGGTCCACCAAGCACTCCTCGAGTGCCTCCGCGTCGTCCCGCGGGAGTCCCGTCGGCACGTCGAGCACGAGCTCCACCTCGACCACCACATCGAAGGCGCAGGTGGTCGCCCAGAGCAACCTGAACGCGCCCGGCGGCTCGAACCAGACGAAGGGGGTCGCGTTCGTGGTCAAGGAGGGCAGCGCGTACGGGATCGTGATCGAGGCCGCGCATGTTCCCCCCAACAACCACAACGCATACGCCGCCTGGCTCTACAACTCGCCCACCGACGCCTACCGGATCGGCTTCGTCAGCCCGGCGGTGGGAAACAGCGGCCAGCTGCAGGTCGGCAGCGGCCTGCCGACCAACGCCGGCCACTTCAAGCAGCTGCTGCTCACGGCGGAGACGCAGAGCAACCCCAAGTCGCCGGGCCGGATCGTGCTGCAGGGCCCGTTCTCGCTCACCTCGGCCACCGGGTGAGTGCTCCGGCGGATCACCCGAGGATGCGCTCCAGGCCGTCGAGTGCCTCCTCGAGCCGCTTGGCCGTGGCCGAGCGCATGGCCAGCGCCCCGGCCTTCGAGTAGCCGCGCAGGCGCTGGCGCTGGGCGATCGTGATCCGGGTTCCGCCGTCCGCCGGCTCGACCACCACCTCGGTGATCGACTCGTGCAGCACGGGCGCGAACGGCGTCCCCGCCACCTCCTGCCTCCACGCCCTGTGCCCGCTCGTGTATTCGCCACCGGGCGGCTCGGAGGTGAGCAGCTGGAAGTCGGCCCGTACCGTGCGACGCCGCCGGCTCGTGAACACCTGGGTGAAGTGCTCCTCGTCCACCCCCTCCATCCGCTCCACCCCGGGCCACCAGCGCGGCATCTGGTGCGGATCCGCGATCACCTTCCACACCTCGGAGAGCGGCGCCCCCAGCACGCGGCTGCGGCTGGCGCTCGACAGGTTGCTCCGTCCCGCGCCGATCTTGAACGGCAGTCTCACGAGGCGTACTCGAGCACGGCATGCACCGGATACGGGTCCAGGCGCGCCCGCCCGTCAAGGAAGCTCAACTCGACCAGGAACGCGCACCCCACGATCTCCGCCCCCAGGCCGGCGACGAGGTCGCACACGCCAAGGGCGGTCCCGCCGGTGGCCAGGAGATCGTCGTGCACGAGCACCCGGGCCCCGTGGGCCAGGGCGTCGGCATGGACCTCGAGGGCGTCGATCCCGTACTCGAGGATGTACTCCACGCTGACCGTCTCCGCCGGCAGGCGGCCCGGCTTGCGAGCGGGCACGAATCCGGCACCCAGCTCGCGCGCCAGCGCGCCGCCCAGGATGAACCCGCGGGCCTCGGCGGCGAGGACCAGGTCGACCTCGAGCGGCCGGGCGAACGAGGCCAGCTCGGACACGGCGATGCTCAAGGCCGCCGGATCGAGCAGCAGCGGGGTGATGTCCTTGAACACGATCCCGGCCTTGGGGAAGTCCGGGATCTCGCGGATCAGCGCCCGTAGGTCAACCGCGCCCACGCCGCCCTCGACCGCAGCCTTCGAACGGTGCCTGCGCCGCGCTCACCCCGTCCTCCACCGCGTTCCTCGAGCCGGTGGCCCCGGCTACGTGGCGATCTTGCGCAGATCGCGCATCAGCAGCAGGTGCTTGAGATGAGTGGTCACGGAGGCCAGGTTCTCGAGCGCCTCGATCGCCTCCCGCCGACGTTCGGGGTTGCGCGAGCGTAGAGCCGGGGCGAGGATGCTCTGCAGGAGCTGGGCCTCTCGGTCGGCCGAGCTGCGGAACACCCGAAGATTGCGCCCGCCGACGCCGTAGCGAGCCAGCTCGGACACCGCCCGCACGATCTCCCGCTCGGTCTCGTCGAAGTAACGCACGCCCGCGCGGATCTCCCCCTTGATCACGCCGAACTCAACCAGTTCGCGGACGAGGCCGGCGTCCGCCCCAGTCTCCTCGACGACGTCCTCGAGCGAGTAGAGCGCGCCCGGGTCACGGGTGGAGACGACTGCCCGGCGCAGCGAGCGACCGTCGCTCGCCGGTGCAGGCGCCACCTCGCGCTCGGTCCGGCCCCCGGCCAGCTCCTGACGGATCACCCGGAGCGGGAGAAACTCGTCGCGCTGGAGGCGCAAGATCGTGCGCAGACGCTGGACGTCGGACTGGGTGTACAGGCGGTAGCCACCCTGGGTGCGCCGCGGCGAGAGCAGCTTCTGGTCCTCCAGATAGCGGATCTTGGAGATCGAGATGTCGGGAAACTCCTGTTGGAGCGCCTTGCACACGGTCCCGATCGTGACCGCCTTCTGGCGCGGCCTGCGCGTCTCGTCTTGCCCCGCGGACGGCTCGGGCAGCTCGACGGTCGGTTCGCCGGTGTCGGAGGAGGTGGCCATCAGCGGCTGAGGAAGGCGAGCTTGTACTTGCCGACCTGGAGCTCGTCGCCGTGCGATAGGCGGTGTGACTCGATCCGGCGGCGGTTGACATAGGTGCCGTTGAGCGAGCCGCAGTCATCCAGGTAGTACTCGCTGCCGCGCCGCACCAGGATGGCGTGATCGCGCGACACGGTGACGTCGTCGAGGAAGATGTCGCTCACCGGGCGGCGTCCGATGGTCACCCGCCCGGCGCCGAGGAGGAAGCTCTCGCCCGAGCGTCCGCCGCCGGCGCGGATCACCAGCGCCGGTCCCCGCTCGATGACGTCGTCCAGCTCGATCTCCTCGAGCTCTCCGGTCTCACCGAGCTTGTAGGTAGCGGTGGTGGTTCCCGGCGGCGGGTCGGAGTGAGCCAGGAAGGCGCCACACCGCTGGCAGTAGTTGGCGCCTTCGTCGTTGGCAAAGCCGCACTCTGGGCAGTGCTGGGCCACCGACGGTGATGCTATTCGGACTCGGCCCCCGGAACGCGGCCGGCCAAGATGTCGGTGAGCTGTTGGACGTCGGCGCCGCTGATCACCAGCTCGCCGGTCTCGTCCTTCTTGCGCAGCCGGTTGACCAGCTCGGCCCGGAGAATGTCGATCTTCCCGTGCAGAATGCGCCGCCGGTAGGAGATCTCCATTTCTTCGTCTGTCAGCTGCTTGATGAGCTCCTTCAGCTCCTGATCGGTGAGTGAGCCCAGGTCGGGAAACGTGTCCATGTAGATCAGATCCTCCGGGTGCTTCCGGGTCCGAGTGCGCGAGGGAGCGAGTATAGCCGGGGATGAGTCGAGGCTCAATCTCAGCTTGAGCCTTTGGTCCGCTCCTTGCGGGCGCGGATCTCGCGCCGGCCGCGGCGCACATACAGGGCAGCGGACAGCAGCCCGAGCGCCATCCCCACGTAAAGCATTATGAGCGCCAGCCAGTGCAGGCCGGCCATGGCGAAGAACGGGGCGCCGGCGATCGGCGCGACGCCGAGCCGCCCGGCCCAGTTGATCTGGATATCGACGCCGCGGCTCAGCCCGTAGCGGCTGGCGATGAGCATGAACAGCTCTCGCGCGATCACGATCGCGATCGCCCAGCGAGGGAGCAGCATGAAGTGCCAGCACACGAGCATGCCCGAGACGATCAGCAGCCGGTCGACCAATGGGTCGAGCAAGGCGCCGAGCCGGCTGTACTGTCCGGTCAGCCGAGCCAGGAAGCCGTCGAGGTAGTCCGACCAGCCGATCACCGCGAACAGCACCACGGCGAGCGCGTCGTGGCCGTCGGCGCTCGAGAACGCCACGATCAGGAACACCGGGATTCCGGCCAGGCGCAGGTAGTCGATTGCGTTGGGGAGGGTCCACGGGTTCAGCCGGTGACCAGACAGGGTGGCATCGGGCGGAGGACCGGAGCGATCGATGCCGGTCAGCCGCCGCTTGCTGATCCGGCGGCTCACCGGGGGTCGAGGCGATGGCCCGGAGGACCTATGGGAGCCCGCGCCACAGCTCCGCGATCTCCTCCGCCGCGTCCTCGAGCAGCACGCTGGTCTTCTCCCTGCCCCGCCGCAGCTGCACCTCGACCTCACCCGCGCCCAGCGTGCGGCGCCCCACGGTGACGCGGAGCGGACACCCGAGCAGCTCGGCGTCGATGAACTTCTCCCCCGGCCCGGCGTCGCGCTCGTCGTAGAGCACCTCGAGCCCGAGCTCTTGGAGCTCGCCGTACAGCCCGTCGGAGAAAGCCTGCTCCTCACTGCCTTCCCTGCCCAGCGTCACGACCTCCACGTCGAAGGGCGCGATCGCCCGGGGCCAGGAGATGCCCTGCTCGTCGGCGTATTGCTCGACTGCCGCGGCGGCTGCCCGCGCGGGCCCGAAGCCGTAGCAGCCCATCCAGATCAGCTGCTCGCGGCCGCCCTCGTCCAGGTAGGTGGCGCCGAGCGGGTCGGAGTACCGGGTCCCCAGCTTGAAGATGTTTCCCACCTCGATGGCCGGCTCGATCCGGATCGTGCTGCCGTTGATGGTGTCGCCGGGGACGACCGTGCGCACGTCCACCGTCTCGTAATTGAAGTCGCGCCCGGGCTCCACGCCACGGAGATGGGCGTCTGGTTCGTTGGCCCCGGTCACGTAGCCGCCCGGCGCCACGCCGGCGTCGAGCAGTATCGGCATCTGGGCACCCACCGGGCCGATGTAGCCGGGCGGCCCGAGGCGCGCCGCCACCTCATCGGGATGGGCAGGGCGAAAGTCGCCCCCGAGCGCGGTGCGGAGCTTGATCTCGTTGACGCGATGATCGCCGCGCAGGATCACCAGCCGCATGTCGTCGCCGTCGAGGACGATCGGGAACGCCTTCAGGAGCGCTCCGGGCGGGAGGCCGAGCTCGGTGGCGACGGCTTCGATCGTGGTCATTCCCGGCGTGGGAACGGTCTCGGGTCGATCGAGCGCCGCCTCGAGCTGGACCGGCTGGGCGTCGGCACCCGCCACCTCGAGGTTGGATGCGTAGCCGGCCGCGAGCACGACCTCGTTCTCGCCCGCGGGGCAGGGGGCCATGTACTCGTGGGCGCCCGTGCCCCCCATCATGCCGACATCGGCCTCCACCCGGTACCACTCGAGGCCGCAGCGGTCCATCATCCGGTCGTAGGCGACGACGTGCTTCTGGTAGGCGACCTCGAGCGCGTCGGCGTCGCGGTCGAAGGTGTAGGAGTCCTTCATGATGAACTCGCGGGTGCGCAGGACGCCGGCCCGCGGCCGGGGCTCGTCGCGCTCCTTGACCTGGAAGTGGTAGAGGATCAGCGGGAGGTCGCGGTAGGAGCGCACCGCCGCCGCGACGTGGGTGGTGACGACCTCCTCGTGGGTCATGGCCAGGACCAGGTCGGCGCGTCGCCGGTCCTTCAGCTTGAACAGCTCCTCGATGCCGTAGCGCCCGCTGCGGCGCCACAGGTCGGCGGGCTGCAGCACGGGCATCAGCATCTCCTGGCCACCGATCGCGTTCATCTCCTCGCGGACGATCTGCACGACCCGCTGGTGCACGCGCCAACCGGCCGGCAGCCAGCTCCAGAACCCTGCCCCGACCTGGCGGATCAGGCCGGCGCGGACCATCAGCTTGTGCGAGAGCGCCTCCGCCTCGGCCGGCGGCTCGCGTTCGGTCGGCAGGAAGTAGGTGGACAGGCGGGTCATGCAGGGGACCACTTCAAGCAGCGAAGCGTACCCGCGTGATAGAAGAACGGACGTCTTCAGAATCTGATGCAAGGAGCAACTCGATGGCCTACGAAGTTCCGCCCCTGCCGTACGACTACAACGCGCTCGAGCCGACGATCGACGAGCAGACCATGCACCTGCACCACGACAAGCACCACCAGGCCTACGTGAACGCCGCCAACGCCGCGCTGGAAGGCACCGAGTGGGCGGACAAGCCGGTGGAGGAGGTCCTTAAGAACCTCGGGTCGCTCCCCAGCGACAAGCAGACGGCCGTCCGCAATCAGGGCGGCGGCCACTACAACCACTCGCTGTTCTGGGAGTGGATGTCGCCGAACGGTGGCGGCTCGCCCGAGGGTGCGCTGGCCGATGCGATCGATTCCGCGTTCGGATCCTTCGACGAGTTCAAGGCCCAGCTCAAGGACGGCGGCGTCAAGCGCTTCGGGTCGGGTTGGTCGTGGCTGGTCCACGACGGCTCGGGACTGGCCGTGGTATCGACGGCCAACCAGGACAATCCGATCTCGGACGGCAAGACGCCGCTGCTCGGCGTCGACGTGTGGGAGCACGCCTACTACCTGACCTACCAGAACCGGCGCCCGGATTACCTGGACGCGTGGTGGAACGTCGTCAACTGGGCCAAAGTGGCCGAGGGATTCGCCAAGGTCAGCGGCTGACCGGGAGAGCCTGGTCGAGAAACGTGAGGCATATGCCTTGCGTTTCTCGACCAGCCCCAGGCTAAGGGCCCTAAGGACCCGCGCCGGCCCTAATTCTAAGTGCGTGTGAAGCGGCGGCCGGCGACCGGCGAGGTGGCCTCGTCCAGCTGAACGACCGCCGTGGCCTTGTCCAGCTCAACGGCCGCCGTGACCTCGTCCAGCTCAACGGCCGCCGTGGCCTCGTCCAGCTCAACGGCCGCCGCTTCAAGCGCCGCCAGCCGCTCCGGCGTCATGGCGGTGGCGTCCTCGTGCTCGGCCAACCAGGACTCTGCCTCCGCGGCTTCGTCCTCGTCGCGGACGATGCGCTTGCCCGCGGCGTAGTACTTGTCGATCTCGGCGAACAGCTCGTCGACGAGGTTTTCGGTCTTGACCTTGCGCAGCATCTTGCCCTTCGAGTAGATCGCGCCCGCGTCCTTGGCCCCGGTGATCCCGAAGTCGGCGTGCCGCGCCTCGCCGATCCCGTTGACCGCGCAGCCGAGCACCGAGACCACGATCGGGTCGTCGTACTGGGCCAGGCGGCGCTCCACCTCGGCCACCACGCTGTCCATGTCGAACTGGAGGCGCCCGCAGGTGGGGCAGGCGATCAGCACCGGACCGCGCTCGCGCAGCTTCAAAGCCTTGAGGATCTCCCACGCGACCTTGACCTCCTCCTCGGCGTGGAAGGTCGAGAGCGAGATCCGGATCGTGTCGCCGATGCCGTCGGCCAGCAGCGTGCCGAGGCCCACGGCCGACTTCAGCGAGCCCGACCACTTGGTGCCGGCCTCGGTGATCCCCAGATGCAGCGGGTAGGGGATCCGCTCGGACAGCATGCGGTTGGAGGCGATCGTGTTCGGCACGCTGGTCGACTTCATCGACACCTTGAAGTTGGTGAATTGCAGGCGCTCCATCAGCTGGACGAACTCGACCGCGGCGGTGACCAGGGCCTCCACCGGGTTCTCGAACTCCAGCTCGCGCAGGTGCGCCGGGAGCGACCCCGAGTTGACGCCGATCCGCAGCGGCGTCCCGAGCTCGTTGGCCCGCTGGGTGACCAGGGCAACCTTGTCGGGACCGCCGATGTTGCCGGGGTTCAGGCGCACGCAGTGCGCGCCGGCGTCGAGCGCCTTCAGCGCCAGCGTGTAGTTGAAGTGGATGTCGGCGATGACCGGAATCGGCGAGTCCTCGACGATCGTCTTCAGGGCCTCGACGTCCTTCTCGCGGGGGACGGCGACGCGGACGATGTCGGCGCCGGCGTCCGCCACCCGCCGGATCTGGTCCATGGTGGCGGTGAGATCGGCGGTCTCGGTCTTGGTCATGGTCTGGACGGCGACCGGCGCGCCGCCGCCGATCGGCACCCCGCCCACATGGATCTGGCGCTCTGAGGCCATGCCGCCAGTGTAGAGGCGGTGGCGCCGGACCAAGTGTCCGATTATGGGCCGCCTGCGGCGGCGTCCGTGGGGCCACCTTCCCCATCCGGACGGGGATCGGATCCTGTCCGGACGGGGAAGGTGGCCCCACGGACGCCGAGCGAAGCGAGGCCCCCCGTGCAGGACGAGGACCGCGCGGCCGCGTGGCGCAACTTCCGGGCGGCCGGGTAGTTGGATCCCTCGTGCCCACGATCAGACGCAAACTCTCACTCGCCGCGGTCCTGCTGAGCGCCGCCGCGCTCCACGCCGCCCCCGCCACCGCCTCGGTGACCCAGGAGTCGCTCTTCCAGGACGACAACCAGCTCAAGGCCAACCCGACCGGGACCATGCAGACGCTGCGCGACCTCGGCGTCCAGCGCCTTCGGGTGAACCTGACCTGGAACACGGTGGCGCCCGCGCCGACCTCGACCCACCGGCCCAAGGGCTTCAACGCCAGCGACCCGGCCGCCTACACGGCCTCGGCTTGGGCGCCCTATGACGCGATCGTCCGGGCCGGCGCCACGTACGGGGTCTCGATCGACTTCACGATCGATGGCCCCGCCCCACTGTGGGCGACGGGCTCGGGCGCGCCCCGGGGCACGAGCGGCTTCTTCCGCGGCGCCTGGCAGCCGTCGGCCAAGGAGTTCGCCTTGTTCGTCCGCGCCGTGGGCACCCGGTACAGCGGTTCCTACAAGCCGCGTGGGTCGTCCGCCCTGCCCCGCGTGAACTTCTGGTCGATCTGGAACGAGCCCAACTACGGCTACGACATCGCCCCGCAGGGGGTCGGCTCGCACCAGTCGATCCCGAACAGCCCGCACGTCTACCGCAACCTGCTGAACGCCGCCTGGGCCTCGCTGGGCGCGACCGGCCACAGCACGAGGACGGACCGGATCCTGTTCGGCGAGGTGACCCCACACGGCGTCAACGCATGGGGCGTGTTCTCGAACATGAAGCCGCTGATCTTCCTGCGCTCTCTGTACTGCGTCGACTCGGGCTACCACCCGCTGCGCGGCTCGAGCGCGGCAGCGCAGGGCTGCCCGACGACGGCGTCGGGTTCGCGCAACTTCCGCCGGCAGACCCCGGCCTTGTTCAGCGCGAGCGGATTCGCCGACCATCCCTACGAGCAGGCCTCGGCGCCCAACCGGCCGACCCACCTGTGCGGCTCGAAGCTGTGCGTCGGGGCCCCGAGCGATCCCGACTTCGCCGACCTGCCCGAGATCCCGCGGCTCGAGCGCACGCTCGACCGGCTGAACGGCGTCTACGGGTCGCACACCCGCTTCCCGGTGTGGAGCACCGAGTACGGCTTCCGCACCCAGCCGCCCGACCCCAACCTAGGCGTCAGCCAGACGACCGCCGCCGGCTACATGAACTGGGCGGAGTACCTGAGCTACCGCCAGCCCCGGCTCTACAGCTACTCGCAGTACCAGCTGGTCGATTCACCGCCACCGGCCTTCTTCGACACCGCCCTCGAGAACCCGAACGGCAGCCACAAGCCGGGCTACGACGCCTACCGCATGCCGCTGTACCTGCCGACCACGTCCACCCAGGCCGGGCACAAGCTCGAGATCTGGGGCGGCGCGCGCCCGGCCGGCTACGCGCGCCTCGACACCGGCCAGGCCCAGAGCGTGCAGATCCAGTTCCAGCGCGGCTCGAGCGGCGCCTGGCAGACCCTAGAAACGGTGGCGATCGCCAACTCGAAGGGCTACATCGACGCGCATCTGGCCATCCCCGCGAGCGGCGCGGTCAGGCTGGCCTGGTCTTATCCAGCGGCCGACTCGCTGCTCGGCGGCGGCACGGTCTACAGCCGGACGGTGAGCGTCACGGTCAAGTAGATCCTGGGCCGCCGGGGCCACCGGACTCGCCGGGGCCACCAGACTCGCCCGGGCCACCGGACCCGCCCGGGCCATCGGACCCGCCCGGGCCATCGGACCCGCCCGGGCCATCGGACCCGCCCGGGCCATCGGACCCGCCGGGGCCGCCGGGTCCCGCCGGGCCGCTGCGGCGGCGGATGGCGAGCGCGCCGAAGGTGATCGTCGCCAGCGCGAGCAGCACGATCACGACGATCAGCCAGGTGGGCAGGAACGAGCTCCCCGAGCTGGTGGTGGCGGTCGCGGGGCCCGACTTGCTGCTACCGAGCTCCTTGAACAGCTGGCGCTCGATGACGTCGAAGCAGTCGGTGTACTCCCGGACGTCCGCCGGCATCTGCGCGAGGGCCTGACGCAGCACCGGCGCCGAGTATTGCTGCGTCAGCTGGCCGTTGTCGTTGCAGTCCGTGATGGCCTGCGCGGCGCTGCCGCCCGATGCGGCGAGCGCGAGCGCTGGAGCGCCGACCGACAGGGCGCATCCCAGCGCGAGGACCGTGATCGCCCGTCGCGTCATGGCCGCAAGCTTATGGGGAAACCCCGCCATACAGCCGTGTGAGTCGCTCGTAGTACGCGCCCTCGCCGAACCGCTCGCGCGCCCGGGCGAGGGCTTGGCGACCGCGCTCCGCGCGCAGTCCTGGGTCATCCCACAGCTCCCCGAGAGCGGCGGACCACGCGGACGGGTCGGTGGCGGAGAGCGTCGCCTCGTCCCCGACGAGCTCCGGCAGGCCCCCCCGGTCGGACGCCAGCACGGGCACCCCGGCGGCCAGCGCCTCGAGCACCGAGTACGGACACGGCTCCTCCCACCGCGACGGCGCCAGGACCACGGCTGCCCGCCGGCGCAGGTCGGCCAGCGCCTCGCGGGCGACGTATCCGGTGAAGCGGATGTCGTCCCCGGCCGCCAGCGCCCGGAGCCGCGACTCGTCGGGCCCAGCGCCGGCGATCACGAGCGGGACCCGGGCGTCGCGGGCCGCGACGATCGCCGTGTCGAATCCCTTCTCCTCGGTCAGGCGCCCGGCGGCGAGGGCGAACTCGCCGTCGCCTGCGCGCGACTCCGTCGCGAACTCGCCGTTGGGCATGAAGTTGGGCAACGTGGCGGTTAACGACGGCGGCAGCCCCAAGTCGCGCAGATGCGCGGCGAGCGCCTCGCTGACCGCCACGAACTGATCGACGTGCTCGAACAGCCGGGGTTGCTGGCGGTACAGCGCTGCCGCGTACACGGCGGCCTCGGGCACCGAACCGCGGCAGCGCAGGCGCAGCCCGGGCCGCGTGCGGCCGAGCCGGCAGCGAAAGCACGGCATCCCGTCGCGGTAGGCGACCCCGATCGCGCAGAACAGACGGTAGTTGTGGAGATGGAGCACCGTCCGGGCGCCCGCCCCCCGGGCGGCGGCGAGCGCGCGCCAGCCGAACAGCGGATGGATGTTGTGGGCATGGACGACCCGCGCGCGGCGCCGGCGCACCACCGAAGCGACCTCGGCGGGGTCGAGCCCGCCCGCGAGCAGGCCGAGCGCCGCCCTGCCTCGGCCGAGCGCCTGGCTCGAGCGCTCCATCACCTCGACCTCGTGGCCGCGGCGGGCCAGCAGCGCCCCCAGGTCGGCCACCGCGCGCTCCTCGCCGCCGGCCGCCCGGTAGCAGTTGTGGAGGATGAGGATCACGGGCAGCGGGATCAGCCGGCCGCGCCTGCGCTCTGCACAAGCACCGCGGACCCCGACGGGGCAGGCCCGAGCAGGGTCGGCGCGCGGTCGGCGATCTGCCCGGTGGTGAGCCGCGCGCCGTCCGTCAGCGAGAACCGCGCCACGACGTGGCCGTCCACGCGCCGGCTCACGGTCAGCCTCACGCCGGGCGGCAATGCGGCGGGAATCGTCTGCCACCTGTAGCCGACCACATCCACCTCGCGCGCCCCCACCGGCCCTGGTGGCGGGGTCCAGGGAACGCCGTGCAGGTAGACCATCAGCGGATCGGTGGCCAGGCCGTCGTAGACGACGATCGCGCGCCGGCTCGTGGCCGGCCCGAGCGCTTGCGCCACGCCGCGCCAGTCGGGCCGCTGATATCGGGCCTTCGTGTCGATCCGGACCACGCCGTAGGCGAAAACCGCCAAGAGAATGCTTGCCAGCACGCCGCCCGGCACGCGCAGGCGCCGCGTCGTACAGGCGCCAGCCACCACGATCGACAGCGGAAGCCAGGCAGGCATCAGCGCACGCTCGATGTAGTAGTCCGTGCCGGTCACCGCGAGCGCGAGCGGAACGAGCAGGACGACGGCGGCCAGCGCGGCCGCCATGGCGACTCCGCGCAGCTCGTCGGCCTCCCCTCCGACGATCAGCAGCACGATCACGGCCGCGGCCAGCACGGTGGCACCGATCAGCCCGTAGCTCAGGAGCGAGGTCTCGAACGGCGTCCCCAGCGCAAAGGCCACCGGCACCCCCTGGATGCGGGTACTCAGGTGGGTGCCGGTGATGAACCCGAGCAGTGAGGAGGTGGCGTGGCCGACCACCAGCGGGATCAGCGATAGCTGCACCAGCCCCACCGCTGCCACCGCGATCACGCTGACCCGGTTGCGGGCGACGTACAGCAGCCAGAGCGCCTCGGGCGCGACCAAGAAGCCGGCGAAGTAATGGGTCAGCAGGGCCAGGATCGAGAACAATCCCCACCAGGCGATGTTCCGCCCGGACCGATCGCGCCCCGACCGCGCGAAGAACAACAGCGAGGCGCCGCAGAAGGCGGCCACCAGCATGTACTCGCGAGCCTCCTGCGAGTACCAGATCATGAACGGGCTCAAGGCCACGAACGCGGCCGTGAGCAGTCCGGCGCGCCGCGAGACCAGCTCGCGACCGCACAGGTAGGCAATCGGGATCAACGCCGTTCCGGCCAGCGCCGAAAGCGAGCGCAGAGCGACCTCGCCGGCGCCGAACAAGTGCACCCAGGTCCAGCCGAGCACGAAGTAAAGCGGCGGCGCCGTCTCGACGGCGACCATCGAGCTGAGCATCGCTCCCAGCGACAGATGCAGCTCGTGGGCGGCCTGGGCCTCATCGAACCAGTAGCTCTGCGCCCCCAACGTGGCGAAGCGCAGCACCCCACCGAGCGCCATCACTCCGCCGACCAACCAGGTTTCGGTCGGAACGCTTGCTACCCTCACCGCCCTGGAGGTCCGGGCCGCCACAGCGGCGTCCGAGCGGGCCGGGACGAGCATCCGCGCGCATTGTAGAGCGGGGACCGAACGCTGATCCTTCGCCGCCAACCCAGGTCTCCCGAGCCGATCCAAACGTTTAACCCGCGTGTCGCGTTTCAACAACCCGCCCCGGAGGGCGCTTGGCTTCGGAATCCTGCTGGCGCTGGTCGCGGCCGCCGGCGTCGCGTTGGCCGTTGGTGGGTGCGCGGGGAAGGACTCGGCGGCGCCCGCCCGGGTACCGAGCCGGAGCGAGCCGATGGAGACGATCTTCGAGGCCCAATCGGAGTTGTTCGCGAGCCCGGGGCCGACGCTCGACATCCTCAAGCGCCTGGGCGTCGAGCGCGTCAAGGTGTTCATGCCGTGGAACTCCCTGACGCCGGAGCCGCTGTCGCGCACGCGGCCGCGATTCGACGCCGCCTCGCCGGCCGCCTATCCCGCGGCGGGCTGGAGCACGTACGACGCGATCTTTCGCGCCGCCGCTGCGCGTCGCATCGGCCTCGACGTCGCCCTGGAAGCGCCCGCGCCCCATTGGGCCATCGGCCACGGCGTCCCCCGGGGCACCGCACCCGGGTTCCGCGGCGCCTGGGAGCCATCGCCGAAGGAATTCGGGTTGTTCGTCCACGCGGTTGGCACCCGCTACAGCGGCCGTTACAAGCCGCCGGGCGCGAGCTCCGCTTTGCCCCGGGTCGACTTCTGGTCGATCTGGAACGAGCCAAACTACGGCCAGCAGCTGGCGCCGCAGGCGATCGAGCGCTCGACGGTCGAGGTCTCCCCCGCGCTCTACCGCCGGTTGGTCGATGCCGCCTGGGACGAGCTCGAGCAGACCGGGCACGGCCACGACAAGATCCTCATCGGCGAGATCGCGCCGCGCGGGCAGACGGTCGGCGACCAGCCGGGGAACTTCTCCGGGATGGTGCCGCTGCGCTTCATTCGGGCTCTCTACTGCGTCGACGGCTCCCTGCATCCGCTGGGCGGGACGGCCGCCACCGATCGAAGCTGCCCGTCGACGAGCGCCGGATCGGCGGCGTTCGCGCGCAAGCATCCAGGGTTGTTTCACGCTGCCGGGTTCGCCTTCCACCCCTATCCGCAGGGGTTCGCCCCCAACGTCCGAACCCGCGACGAGCCCGACTATGCGGATCTGCCTCAGGTCGACGCCCTGGAGCACACGCTCGACGGCGCATTGGCCGCCTACGGGTCGCGTGCGCGCTATCCGCTGTACGACACCGAGTTCGGCTACCAGACCAATCCGCCCGAGACGGCCATCGCCCGCGCGGTCCACCCGGCGCAGGCGGCGGCATGGACGAACCTGGCCGAGTACATGAGCTGGAGCGACCCGCGGGTCGCGTCGTGGGACCAGTATCTGCTGGCCGACCCGCCCCCCGGCGAAGGCAGCTTCGACACGGGCCTGGAGCTCTACGGCGGCAAGCCGAAGGCGCTCTATGACGCGTTCCGCATGCCGGTCTACCTTCCGGTGGTGAAGGCAGCGAGCGGGCATGCGCTCGAGGTCTGGGGCTGCGTGCGGCCGGTGCATTACGCGCTGCTTCGGTCCCGGACGCCGCAGGTAGCCGACGTCCAGTTCAAGCCCGCGTCGGGAGGGCGTTTCAAGACGGTCAAACGCGTGCCGCTGACCGACGTGGACGGCTACTTCGACACGCCGGTCACCTTCCCATCGAGCGGCGAGGTCCGCATCACGTGGTCGTATCCGCACGGGAGGAACGGGGCGCAAAACGGGGGGCAAAACGGGGGGCAAAACGGGGGGCAAATCCACAGCCGCACGGTGCAGGTCACGATTCGCTAGGGTTCGGCCCGACCGCGACCTGGCGAGCCGCGCCGTCTGGACTAGATGCAGGTGGCGCGCGGCGGCCTCGGGCGCGGTCGTCGTTTCCCGACATGGGCAGGGCGCAACTTCCCCTGACTCGGTCTGTTCTCTTCTGCAATGAGATTGATCACCAGAGCTTGCCTGCGGGTCATCGTCGCTCTCTGCATGGCCGGCCTGTGGCTGGTGCAGGCATCGCCGGGCGCGTCCGCCAACACCGGGCAGATCGCCATGTTCCAGGACGACATCCGGCTCCTGGCCCTCCCGGGCCCGACGCTGGCGCAGATTCGGGACGTTGGGGGCGGCGTCGTTCGCGTCTCGGTCCACTGGAACCTCGTGGCGCCGTTCCAGCGCCCGCCGGGCTTCAACGCGACCGATCCGGCGTCCTACCCCGGCTGGAGCATCTACGACGAGATCGTCAAGGACGCCCAGCAGGACGGGATCACGATCGACTTCTCGCTCGGAGGCCCAGCGCCACCGTGGGCCACCGGCAGCGGACAGCCTGCACCGGGCGGCTTCGGCGGCTGGAAGCCTTCGGCGGCCGACTTCCAGCAGTTCGTCCAAGCGGTGGGCACGCGCTACAGCGGCTCGTACGACCCGACTCTCGACAAGTCGGTGCCCGACGGTCCGAACGACCTGCCGCGGGTAAGCTTCTGGGAGCTCTGGAACGAGCCGAATTTCGGGATGGACCTCGCGCCGCAGGCGGTCAAGGGCTCCACGGTGCCCGTGGCGCCGGCCATGTACCGGAGCCTGCTCGACGCCGGTTGGAGCGGGCTGCATAGCACGGGCCACGGCCGCGACACGATCGTGATCGGCAACCTCGACGCCCGCGGTCAGTCGAGCCGGCCGACCCGCGGCGCGCCGCAGGGCCTGCCCGGCAACTTCGGCGCCACCAAGCCGCTGCCGTTCGTCCGCAGCCTGTACTGCGTCAGCTCCACCTACAAGCAACTGCGCGGCGGCGCGGCGGCCGCCGTGGGCTGCCCGACCAGCGCGGCCGGTTCGCGCGGATTCCGCGCGGCTCACCCCGGGCTGTTCCAGGCCTCGGGCTTCGCCACCCATCCCTACCCGGTCAACCTGCCGCCGACCAGGGCCAGCTCAAACGATCCCGACTACACCGAGTTCAGCCAGCTGCCCAGCTTTGCCGGCATCCTGGACCGCATCCAGCGGATCTACGGCTCGGGCACCCACTTCCGGATCTACAACAACGAGTACGGCTACATCACCAACCCGCCGAACCACAGCCTGACCGCGCTGAACCCGCATGGCCAGTTCGTCTCGCCGTCCACCGCCGCCTTCTATATCAACTGGGCCGAGTACCTGTCCTGGCGCAACCCGCGGATCGCGTCGACCATGCAGTACCTGCTGTATGACCCCAACCCGCGCAAGGCGCCCGAATTCGGGGGGTTCGCGAGCGGCCTCATCTTCTACAGCGGCACCCGTAAGCCTGCCTACGACGCCTACCGGCTGCCGCTGTTCCTGCCCACCACCACCGCGAGGTCGAGCCGGCAGGGGCTCGAGGTGTGGGGTTGCCTGCGGCCGGCTCATTACGCCCGGCTCGACAGCGGCACCCCGCAGCAGGTGCAGATCCAGTTCCAGCGCGGCTCGCGGGGCGCCTTCAGGACGCTGCGCACGGTGACGATCAACAGCACGCGGGGCTACTTCGACCTGCACATGACGTTCCCGGCCGGCGGCTCGGTGAGGCTCGCGTGGACCTACCCCAAGAAGGACCCGCTGCTCAGCCAGGGGCAGGTCAGCCCGCCCCAGGGCGGCACCGTGTACAGCCGGACGGTGAGGGTGACGGTCAAGTAGATGCGGCGCTATCGCCCCCGCGTCGCGGGGCTTCTCGCGGCCGCGGTGCTGGCGGCGGTGTTGGCGGCGGTGTTGGTCGCGATCCCAGCCGGGCGGGCCGTCGCCTCGACGCAGCAGATGTCGATCATCCAGGACGACGCCCGCCTGGACGCGGACCCGGCGGGCACGCTGGCCCGGGCGCGGCTGCTCGGCGCCGACGCGATGCGCGTGTCGGTGCACTGGAACTGGATAGCCCCGGGGGCGAACGCGCGCAAGATGCCACGTCACTTCAACGCCACCAACCCCTCGGCGTATCCGGCGAAGAACTGGGGCCTGTGGGATGCCATCGTGACCGACGCGCACAACGACGGGATCAGGGTCGACTTCGACCTGATGGGCGGCGCCCCACGGTGGGCGCTCGGCCCCGGCCGTCCCGCCGGCAACAGCAACCAGAACTGGGAGCCGTCGGCGAGCGCGTTCGAAGCCTTCGTGCACGCGATCGGAACCCGCTACAGCGGCAGCTACGTGCCGCCGGGTCAGAGCGCGCCCCTGCCCCGGGTCGACTTCTGGACCGTCTGGAACGAGCCCGACTACGGCCCAAGCCTCGCCCCGCAAGGGGTGCCCGGGCACCTCACGGTCGAGAACAGCCCGCGCATGTATCGCAACCTGCTCAGCGCCGCCTGGCGGTCGCTGGTCGCAACCGGTCACAGCACCGCCACCGACACGATCGCGTTCGGCGAGCTGGCGCCGCGGGGCGAGAGCTTCTGGGGCGTGTTCTCGGGCATGAAGCCGCTCACGTTCCTGCGAGCGTTGTACTGCGTTGACTCGTCCTACCACCAGCTTCGAGGGAGCGCGGCGCGGATCCGGGGCTGCCCGGAGACCGCCGCGGCGTCGAAGCGCTTCCGGGCGCAGAACCCTGCGCTGTTCGGGGCCAGCGGCGTGTCCGATCATCCCTACATGCGCTGGTACAAGCCGAACCACGAGCTCAATCCGGATCCCACCAACCACTCCTCGACGACCAACTACTCCTCGCTCGGGGTGATCGGCAACCTGACCGGCGCGCTCGATCGACTCCAGCGCGTGTACGGGTCGAGGACCCGGCTGCCGATCTACGACACCGAGTTCGGGTACATCACCAGCCCGCCCAAGCACAGCCCGGATCCGACCTCGAAGGTCAGGGTGATCTACCTCTCCCCGGCCGTCGCGGCCGGCTACATGAACTGGGCCGAGTACCTCAGCTGGCGAAATCCCCGTCTGCGCTCGTTCGAGCAGTACCTGCTGTACGACCCGCTGCGCCCCACCCGGGCCAATAACTGGGGCGGCTTCGCCAGCGGGCTGCTCAGCTGGAACGGCGTCCAGAAGGACACGTACTACGCCTGGCGGTTGCCGCTGTACCTCCCGGTCACCAGGGCCCAGTCCGGCCACTCGCTCGAGGTGTGGGGCTGCGTGCGGCCGGCGCGGTTCGGGCTGCTCGACACCGGCTCGCCGCAGACGGCCCAGATCCAGTTCGCCCCACGTAGCGGCGGGGACTTCAGCCCGGTTCAGACGGTCACGATCGCGCCGGGGGCCAGCTGCTACTTCGACGTGCAAGTGAGCTTCCCCTCGAGCGGAACCGTGCGCCTGGCCTACACGTATCCGCCGGGCGACGCACTGCTCGGGGACGGCGTCGGCGTGGTCAGTCGCACGGTGCCGGTCACGGTTGGCTGAGTAATCTAAGGGCCCGTAGAAGAATTATCTGGCGGTTTGGCGGCATCTGGACGCGCCTGGAGCCACCCCCTCGCCCTCACGTACCACCAAGTACGATCGTGGCGAGGGGGCGACTTCAGCCACGCCCAGCCGCTCGCCAATTCCACCATGGTCGGGGTGAGCTCGTCGCCGCACCCGGGCTAGCGGCTACCGGATGTTTATGCCCGGACCGGAGAGGGTCGAGATGTCATTGGTCAACCCGATCACGAACACCATCAGGATCAGCACGAATCCGACCACCCCGGCCCGCTCCATCACCTCGAACGGGATCCGCTTGCCCCGGACCTTCTCGGCCACGGCCCAGAACACGTGCCCGCCGTCGAGCGGCAGGAACGGGAACAGGTTGATGATGGCCAGCGACAGCGAGATCAGCGCCAGAACCCACAGCGCCTGCGTGGCGCTGGCGGCAAACGACTCCTGAGTCGCCGTGTAGCCGTAGACGACGCTGTGGAGCTGCTTTCGCGCCTGGGGCTCGAACAGGCGCGACACCGTGGACACGGTGCGGGTCGTGACCGACCACAGGTTGCTGGTGGAGATCGAGGCCGCGTGCAGGGCGCCGACCGGCTGCGTGACGTCGCCAAAGCTGAAGCCGAGCTCCGGGCGCTTGTCGGCGGCGACATAGCGGGGCCGGACCGCGAAAGTCTCGAGGCGCCCGTCGCGCTTGACGACGATCCGCGCCGGCGTCGCGGCATGACACCCGCCGACCTGGCGCCCGGCGCAACGATGGGTTCCGAGCTGCCTGCGGATGGCCTCGGCCGAGCTGCTGACGCCGTCGACGGAGACGATCTGATCGCCGGCCTTCAATACTGACGCCGCCGGCGTTCCCGCCGCGATCGCGGCGACGTTCTTGTTGAGCACGGCCTGACCGTTCTTGGTCACCGGCTGCCCGGCCGAGAGGACGAGCGCATACACGATCCCGAACGCGATCAGCAGGTTCATGGCCGGTCCGGCCAGGATCACTACGATCCGCTTCCACACCGCCTGGTTGTAGTAGGCGCGGGGGACCACCTCGGGCGGGATGTCCTCGTGCGGGTTCATGCCGGTGATCCGCACGTAGCCCCCCAGCGGGAACGGGCCGATGCCGTACTCGGTCTCGCCGCGGCGGAATTTGACCAGCAGCGGGCCCATGAACAGAGAGAAGCGCTCGACTCGCATCCCCACCGCCTTGGCGGCGGCGTAGTGGCCGAACTCGTGCAGGATGATCAAGGCGACGAAGCCGAGGAAGGCAAGGACGTACGACATGGCGGGACTGCAGTGTGGCAGTCTCGGATGAGAGCGGTCTAAGACGTGATCGCGGCGCCCGGATCCGGACACGTGTTCGGTCGGCGGGCGGGGCGGGGCGGGGCGGGGCGGGGCGGGGCGGGGCGGGGCGGCGGCGCGGCTGGATCCTAATCTACGCCGCCGCTCGCTCGGCGATCAGCTCGCCGGCCACCCGCCGCGCCTCCCCGTCGGCCTCGCCGAGCGATTCGAACGAGTGGACCGGCAGCGGCGGGAGCAGCTCGAGCGCCTCCTCGATCACCGCGGCGATGTTCAGGAAGCTGAGTCGCCCCTGCAGGAATGCGTGCACGGCCACCTCGTTGGCCGCATTCAGCGTGCACGCGGCGGTCCCGCCCGCTCGTGCGGCCTCCCGGGCGAGGCGCACGCAGGTGAAGGTCTCCTCGTCCACGGGCTCGAACGTGAGCGCGCCGACCTCCACGAGGTCGAGCGGCTTCACGGGCACGTCGACACGCTCGGGGTGGTGCAGGGCGTAGGAAATCGGCACCCGCATGTCCGGATAGCCGAGGTGGGCCAGCGTGGCGCCGTCGCACAACTGAACGAGGCTGTGGACGATCGATTGCGGGTGGACCACGATGTCGATCCGCTCGTAGGGCGTGCCGAACAGGTGATGGGCCTCGATCAGCTCGAGACCCTTGTTCATCAGCGTCGCCGAGTCGATCGTGATCTTGCCGCCCATGGCCCATGTGGGATGGGCCAGGGCCTGCTCGGTGGTGACATCCGCGAGATCCTCGCGCCTGAGCCCTCGGAAGGGGCCGCCCGACGCGGTGAGGATCAGGCGGTCAACCGTCCCCGGGCGCTCGGAGGCGAGCAGCTGATGAAGCGCGGAGTGCTCGGAGTCGACCGGGATGATCGCGGCGCCAGTGGCCTGCGACAGCGCGGTCACGAGCTCGCCACCCACCACGAGCGACTCCTTGTTGGCCAGGGCCAGGTCGATGCCCTCGGTCAAGGTGGCCACCGTCGGAAGCAGCCCGGCCGAACCGACGATCCCGTTCAGCACCATGTCGCACTGGCAGTCGGCGATCAGCCGGACCACGCCGTCCGGGCCGGCCAGCACCTCGCCCTTCGTCCACGCTTCGCTCGCCTGGGCGGCCGCGTCGGGGTCGGCGACGGCCACCTTGGGCACCCGGTGCCGGCGCGCCTGCTCCATCAGCGGCTGCCACGAGCGTGCAGCACTCAGAGCCACGACCGACAGCTCGCCGCCCGAGCGCGCCACCACGTCGAGGGCCTGGATGCCGATCGAGCCGGTGGAGCCGAGAATCGCGATGCGCCGGGGCACCGCCCCCAGTCTAGGACGGGCCCCGCCTGTCAGGACCGCGCCCCGGGTGGGCGAGGAGTGGCTCCGGGCGGGCGAGGGCGCGGCCAGGCGAGGACCGGCTTTGTCCGGCGCCGGTCAGTGCGGCGCGGCGAGCCAGATGTAGTAGCCGACCACGACCGTGAACAGCGCGGCGTCCAACCGGTCGAGCGCACCGCCGTGCGCGCCGAACAGGCTGCCGGCGTCCTTGACCCCCGCCTCGCGCTTGACCAGGGACTCGAACAGGTCGCCCAGCGGCCCCAGCACCGCGATGGCCACCCCGAGCAGCAGCGCGTCGCCCTGTGTGAGCCAGGTCTGATACAGACCGGCGATGAACACCGCGATAACGGCGCCGAGCATGCCGCAGCACAGGCCCTCCACGGTCTTGCCGGGCGACACGCGCGGCGCGAGCTGCCGGCGCCCGAACATCCTGCCGCCGGCATAGGCAGCGGTGTCGCCGACGAACGTGCCCACCAGCACGTCGATCAGCACGCCGTTGCCGTGCGGCAGTTCGCGCAGCAGCTCGACGTGGGCAAAGGCGAAGGCGATCCAGTAGATGCCGAGCAGCGTTCCGCCGATGGCCACCGTCCCGCGGGGCTGCTCTCGGAGGAGCACGACCAGGAGCACGACCGGCACCGCGGCCATCGCCACCTCGAGCACCCCGCCTTGGCCGCCGGATCGGGCGGCTAACACCATCCCGGCCAGCGCCGCGAAGCCGATCGCAGGAACCGGACGCCAGGCGCCGAGCAGCCGGTAGAGCTCGTGCAGGCAGATCAATCCGGCCGCGATGATGAACAGCTGGAAGGCCAGCCCGCCGATGTCGATGAAGATGATCGTCGCGACCGCCAGCGGGATCGCGACGAGGATCCTGGACACCAGGTCCGAGCGTCGGCGAGGCTTCTTGGGCGGCGGCTCGCGGCGCGCTCGGCGCTGCCGCGGCGCCGTGCTCGGGCGTCCGCGGCCGGCATCGCTATCGGCCTCCGAAGCGGCGGCTGCGCGCGGTGAAGTCCTCGAGGCTCTGCTCGAGTGCCTCCCGCGAGAAGTCCGGCCAGAGCTCGTCGCGGAACACCAATTCCGCATATGCCCCCTGCCAGAGCAGGTAGTTCGAGAGTCGCTGCTCGCCGCTGGTGCGGATGATCAGGTCGGGATCGTGCATGTCAGGCGCGTACAGGTGGGCGCGGAAGTCGTCCTCGGTGCCGGAGTTAAAGGTTCGCGCTGCATCCACGATCTCCGCTCGCCCGCCGTAGTTGAAAGCCACGAACAGCGTGATCCGCTGGTTCTCGCGGGTCAGCTCCTCAGCCCATTCCATCCGCTCGACCAGGTTCGGCGGCACCGGGTCGCTGCGGCGCCCGATGAAGCGCATCCGGACGCCTTCGTCGTGCAGCTCGGGCGTCTCGGCCGCGATCCGGCGCGCCATCATCGCCATCAGACCCTCGACCTCCGGTTTCGGGCGGGCCCAGTTCTCCGTCGAGAACGAGTACACGGTGAGCTCGTCTATGCCCAGGTCCACCGCGTCGCGCAGACGGGCCTTGACGGTGTCCGCGCCCGCCTCGTGGCCGGCGAGCGCAGGCAGGCCGCGGCGCTGCGCCCAGCGCCCGTTGCCGTCGGTGATGATCGCCACGTAGCGGGCCCGCCCACCCAGTGCCCCGTCGTCGTTGGCGGTCCCCCGCTCATCGCGAGTTACCACCTAGACCTCCAGGATCTCGGCTTCCTTGTGCTTCAGCAGCTCGTCGAGCTCGGCGATGCGACCGTCGGTCACCTTCTGGAGCTCAACCTCGGCCCGATGCTCGTCATCGGATCCTGCCTCGCCGGCTTCTTTGAGCTCGCGCAGGTCGTGCATGACGTCCCGGCGGATGTTGCGGATCGCAACGCGCCCCTCCTCGGCGATGTGGCGGACGACCTTGACCAGCTGCTTGCGCCGCTCCTCGGTCAGCTCGGGAACCCCCAGGCGGATCAGATTGCCGTCGTTGTTGGGGGTGAGGCCGACATCGGACTCGAGGATCGCCCGCTCGATCGCCTTGATCGAGCTCTTGTCGTACGGCTGGATGGTGAGCAGGCGCGCCTCGGGGGCGGAGATGGTGGCCAGCTGCTTGAGCGGCGTAGAGGCGCCGTAGTAATCCACCGAAATCCTGTCCAGCAGCGCCGGGCTGGCCCGCCCCGTGCGCACCGATCCGAACTCGATCCGGATCGCCTCCACCGACTTGGTCATCCGCTCTCGCGCATCGGCGAGGAGCTCATCGATCATGTCCGTGGTCATGTTCTCACCAACGTCCCCACTCGTTCCCCTGACACTATCTTGTCGATGTTGCGCTCGTCGGCCATGTTGAAGACGACGATCGGCAGATTGTTGTCCATACACAGCGCAAAGGCGGTCGAGTCCATCACCTGAAGGCCGCCGGTGAGGGCATCCTTGTGGGTGATATCGGGGATGAACTCGGCGTTCGGGTCGACGCGCGGGTCGGCCGTGTAGACGCCCTCGACCCGGTTCTTGGCCATCAGGATGATCTCGGCGTGCAGTTCGGCGGCGCGCAGCGCCGCGGCGGTGTCGGTCGTGAAGAACGGGTTGCCGGTGCCGGCGGCGAAGATCACCACACGGCCCTTCTCCAAGTGGCGCATGGCACGGCGGCGGATGTAGGGCTCGGCCACCTCGGAGATCGTGATCGCCGACTGCACACGGGTCTGGACGCCGGCCTTCTCCAGCGCGTCCTGCAGGGCCAGAGCATTCAACACAGTGGCCAGCATGCCCATGTAGTCGCCGGTGGCGCGATCCATCCCTTCCGCGGCCTCGGCGAGCCCGCGGTAGATGTTCCCGCCCCCGACCACGATCGCGACCTCGACGCCGCGGCGGTGCACGGCCGCGATCTGGGCGGCGATGGCCTGGATGCGGGCTGGGTCGGTGCCGTACTCGAGGTCGCCCATCAGCGCCTCGCCCGAAAGCTTGAGCAGCACACGCTTGTACACCGGCGGGCGCCCGTCCCGGACGTCGTTTGGCACCGCGGTGGCGGCGCTCGTCTGCTGCTCGGGATCGGGAGTCAAGCGCCCACGGCGAACCGGGTGAACCGCCGGATCACCACGTTCTCGCCGGTCTCGGAAGCCAGCGCCGCTCGAAGCTCCTCGATCGTCTTGCCGCCGTGCTTGTCCTCGTTGACGTGCTTCTGGCGCAGCAGGACGACGTCGTCGAGCCACTTGTCGAGCTTGCCTTGGACGATCCGCTCGCGCACGTTCTCGGGCCGGTCGGCCGCCTGTTCGACCGCGATCCGCTGCTCGCGCTCGCGGTCCTCGATCGGGACGTCCTCGTCGGTGACGGCGATCGGCGCGGCTGCCGCGATGTGCAGGGCGAGATCCCGCGCGAACTCGACGAAGTTGTCGTTGCGGGCGACGAAGTCGGTCTCGCAGTCCACCTCGACCAGCACGCCGATCTTGTTGCCGGCGTGGATGTAGCTCTGGACGACTCCCTCGCTCGCCTCGCGACCGGTCCGCTTGGCCGCCTGAGCCTGGCCGCGGGCGCGGAGGATCTCGATCGCCCGCTCGACGTCGCCAGCCGCCTCGGACAGGGCCTCGCGGCAGGCGAGCACCCCCGCGCCGGTGCGGTCCCGGAGAGCCTTCACTTCCTTCGCGCTGATCTCGGGGCTCATTCGTTCCCCTCCGCGGCGGGCTCGGGAGTACCTGTTTCGAATGACGGCTCAGCCGCCTCGGTCTGTTCCTGCTGCTCGGGAACGGACTGCGGTTCGGGCGGTGGCTCCGGCGCGGGCTGGACTGCTTCGGTTTGCGCGGGCTCAGCCGTCGCGGCCTCGGGCTCCGGCTCGGGCGCCGCGGCCACAGGCTCAGGCTCGGGCACCGCGGCCACAGGCTCCGGCTCGGGCACCGCGGCCACAGGCTCCGGCTCGGGCACCGCGGCCACAGGCTCCGGCTCGGGCACCGCGGCCACAGGCTCCGGCTCAGGCACCGCGGCCACAGGCTCCGGCTCGGGCACCGCGGCCACAGGCTCCGGCTCAGGCGCCGCGGCCTCAGGCTCAGGCTCGGGCGCCGCGGCCACGGGTCCGTCGCGGGCTCCGGTTGCACGGGCTCCTCGGCGGTCTGTGCCGGGGCCGGCTCCTCCGCCGCAGCGGGTGCCGCCGCCTCCGGCTCGGCCGACGCGGCTGCCGGCATGTCGGCGGTGGCGGTGGTGGCGGTGGCCTGCTCCTCCTCGGCGGCCGCCGCCTGCTCGCGGGCCCGGGCCGCGGCCTCGGCGGCCTCCTGGCGGGCTCGTTCCTCGGCTTCCTGGCGCGCTCGCTCCTCGGCCTCCTGGCGGGCCCGCTCCTCGGCCTCCTGGCGCTCGCGCTCGATCCGCGCGCGCTCCTCCTCCTCCCGGAAGATGTTGTGGCCCTGCGAAACCACATCGCCGACCGCCTTGGTGATCAGGGCGCATGAGCGGATCGCGTCGTCGTTGCCGGGCACCACGTAGTCGATCCCGTCCGGATCACAGTTGGTGTCGACCAGGCCGATGATCGGGATCCGCAGGCGCTGGGCCTCGCGCACGGCGATCGCCTCGGTCTTCAGGTCGATCACGAACACCGCGTTGGGCACGCGCTGCATGTTCTTCACGCCGCCCAGGTTCGCCCGCAGTTTCTCGAGGTCGGCCAGGGCGGCCATTCGCTCGCGCGTAGGGAGCAGCTGCAGCTGGCCCTCGGACTCGTAGCGCTCGAGGTCGTGCAGCCGCTTGATGCGCAGCGAGATCGTCTGGAAGTTGGTCAGCAGACCGCCCAGCCAGCGATGGTTGACATAGGGCATGTCGGCCGCCTCGGCGTTCTCGCGGATGGTGTCGCGCGCCTGCTTCTTGGTCCCGACGAACAGCACCGTGCCGCCGCGGCGGGACACCTCGGCGGCGAACTGGCGGGCGTCCTCCAGCAGCGTCTGGGTCTGGAGGAGGTCGATGATGTAGTTCCCGTCGCGCTCGCCGAAGATGAAGCGGCGCATCTTGGGATTCCAACGGCGGGTCTGGTGGCCGAAGTGGACGCCGGCCTCCAGCAGCTCCTTGATTCCGATCTGAGCCACTGCTTACTCCCTTGGTTTTGTGTTGCTTTTAGCCCGCTCACGCGTGCTCGTGGACCTCGGTCGATCGAGGCAGGGCACGATCCACGTGAACGGGATCGGGGACGGTCCGATTCAGTTTACGCAAGTTTTCGGCCGCCGCTACGTTTTCAGGTGTAGCGGGCCATTCGCTTCCCCTACCTTCAGCGGTGGCGCGCGCGCGGGCCGAACCTCCCTTCCCCTACCTCCGGTGGCTCGGTTCGCAACGTCAGGCGGGGCGGCTGTGGACGGGCCGCCCCGCCTCTTTTTTGTGGCGGTCGTGCGCGTCTGTGCACTTGGTCCGGGCTCAGCGGCTCCGCCGCCGGCCCGGGCTCCGCCGCTCCGCCGGAGGCCAGCTAGTGGACCCGTCCGCAAGTCCTGCGGCATTCGAGCGGCCCCTGGCGGCGCTGCGCTTTGTCCTCGGAGTCTCGTGTAGCGCTGCTACACGTCGACTCCTGCGTCCTCGCGCAGCATCCGCCAGTGACCACTCTCGGTGCCACACGACTTACGGACGAGCCCACTAGTCGCCACACGCGGCCCGCTCAAGCGCCACCGCCAGATCCGCCGGCAACGGCGACGAGACGTCGACCCCCGCGCCCGTCACCGGGTGCACGAAGGCCAGCCGGGTGGCGTGCAGGAACTGCCGATCCAGGCCGTAGCGCCCGCGGGTGCCGTACTGCGGGTCGCCGCACACCGGATGGTCGATTGCGGCGAGATGAACCCGGATCTGGTGGGTGCGGCCGGTCTCGAGGACCACGCGCAACAGCGCGCTGGTTGGCAGCAGGCGCTCGATTTCGAAGTGGGTCCGGGCCTCGCGAGCGTCGTCACTGTCGACCGACATCAGCTTGCGGTCGCGCCGGTGGCGTCCGATCGGCGCGTCGATCGTCCCGGTCCGGGCGGATGGATGCCCCTCCACCAGCGCCAGGTACTCGCGGCGCAGGCGACGCTCGGAGAGCAGGGTCTTCAGCGCGCGGTGGACGGCGTCGCTCTTGGCCACGACGAGCAGCCCCGAGGTGTCACGATCCAGGCGGTGGACGATCCCCGCCCGCCATGACTCCTCCCCGCCGGCCGCGCGTCCCTCCAAGGCCTGGGCCAATGTTCCCACCCAGTGGCCCCGCGCCGGATGGACGACCACGCCAGCGGGCTTGTCCACCACCAGCAGGTGCTGGTCCTCGTAGGCCACCTCGAACGGCGCCTGGGAATCGGCCACGGGCTCGGAGTCCGAGGGCGAGTCGTCGACCTCGATCGACTCGCCGGCAACGACGAGGTGGCGCTTGGGGCGGATCGATCCGTCCACCCGCACCCGGCCGTCGTCGATCAACGCCTGGGCCCGCGCCCGGGAGCCAAGCGGAGCGGCCAGGAACCGATCCAGGCGGGTGCCGGCGGCCTCGTCCGGGACGCGCAGCTCGACGCGGGTCACCTGGATCCGGCGACCTCGCGGTCCCGGCGCCCCTCGAGCACCCATAGCAGCGCGAGCACTCCGAACGTGATCGACATGTCCGCCACGTTGAAGGCCGGCCAGTGGGGCAGCTTGATGAAGTCGGTGACGGCGCCGTTCGCGAGCCGGTCGATTAGGTTGCCCACCGCTCCCCCGACCAACATCCCGGTTGGCACCCACAGCCAGGGTCGATCAGGATGCCGGGAGAAGTAGCCGACCAGCAAGGCCAGTGCGACCAGCGTGAACAGCAGGACCAACGTCCCGCCGCCCGAGAAGATGCTGAACGCCACCCCGGTGTTCCGCACGTGGACGAGGTTCACTCCGGGCAGGAACTTCTTCTCCTCGCCGGCGGCGATCCCGGCGGCCAGCGTGTGCTTGGTCAGCTGATCGAGGGCGAGCACGACGGCGGCCACCAGCGCGGCGCGGGCGAACGCCGCCGCACGGACAGATCCCGTCGCCTGCCTCATCTCATCATCCCGCGGGCTCAGCCCGCAACCGCGGCCCTGTGCATCAGCCCGCGATCAGCTTGACGACGATCGTCCTCACGATGTACAGGACGAAGATCGCGATCATCGGCGTGAGGTCGAACATGCCGATCGGCGGGATGAACCGGCGGAAGATCCTCAGGTATGGCTCGCAGACGTCGCGCAGGAAGTTCATGATCGCGTCGACCGCGCGCGAGTAGGGCGGCCGGAGCCCGAGTGAGAACATCATGTTCGCCAGGATGTACACGAAGATCAGCAGGATGTAGACCAGGAACAGCGCGCTGACGTAGTTGGCGATGTCGCCGCGGGTGAGAGCCGCGAGCTCGATCATCGGCCTGCCCCCACCACGGCATCGGTCGCATCCTGGAATGCGGCCCGCACGCCGGCCCGCTCGAGCGCGGCCAATCCGCGCGCCGTCGTCCCGCCCGGCGAGGTCACCTCGCGACGAACCGTCAGCGTGTCGTAGTCGCGCCGCTCGAGCAGTGCCGCGGTGCCGGCCATCGTCTCAGCCACCAGGCGTCCAGCCAGCGCCGGCGCGAGGCCATGGCGCACCGCCGCGTCGACCTGCGCCTCGGCCAGCATCGCCTGATAGGCGGGGCCCACGCCCATCACCGCGGTGGCGGCGTCGAGCAGGCGCTCAGGCACCGTGACCACCGAGCCGAGACGACCGAACAGCTCGAGCACGCTGGCCTCGACCTGCGCGTCGACCTCGCGCTCGGGTGAGTAGCAGACGACGCCGCGACGAATCTCGACAGGCGTGTTGGGCATGAACCTGAACACCGGCACGCGGTACGCCTTGCGCAGCGTTTCCGTATCGATACCGCCGAGGACCGACGCGACTGCCTTGGCATGCCCTGCGAGCTCGCGGCGAACAGCGTCGAACTGCGCCGGCTTGTGGCACAGGACGACGAGATCGGCGCGTTCGGCCACCTCGACGTTCGAGCCCAGTGCCTCGCCTCCGAGCTCGTCCGCCAGCGCCCGAGCCCGCCCCGAGCCGCCGTCGGAGCACAGTACGGGCTCGCCCCACCCGCGCGCGAGCGCGCGAGCCATGTTGCCAGCGCCGATCAGTCCGACCTGCATCAAGTGAAATCTATCGCTGGCGCGAGCGGCCGCCGGGCGGACAGGCTCAGCTCTGGTTGAAGAATCCCTTCTCGAGCAGGCGGGCGCGCTCCTCCGCGGACACCTCGACGTTGCGCGGGGTGAGCAGGAACACCTTGTCGGCGATCCGCTGCATGCCGCCGTCGAGCGCGTAGGTGAGGCCGCTCGAGAAGTCGATCAGGCGCTTGGAGAGGTCGTGATCGGTGTTCTGCAGGTTCAGGATCACGGGAATCGCGTCCTTGAACTTGTCGGCCACGTCCTGGACCTCGTTGAAGTTCTTGGGAGCTACGAAGTGGACCCGGTCGGCTCCGCCCCCGCCGTTGCCGCGACCGCCGCCGACCGGCCGCAGCGAGGCGGTACGCCGCTCGGACTCGTGATCGTCGGCGAAGATGTCGTCGAAGTCGTCGCGTCGGCGGCGGGAGCTCAAGCGGCGCACGTTCGGGCGGTCGCTGTAGGCGTGCTGGGCTTCGACCTCGGGCTCGTTGTAGGGCTCGACATCCTCCTCGAACTCCTCGTCGTCGGCCAGACCGAAGTACATCAGCGCGCGGTGCCAGGTGTCTCGTAGGGCCATCTCGAATCCGGTCTTTCGCTGGGAGGCGGGGTTTCCCTGCCGTGATTATGACGCTCCGGGTGACGCTCCGGGAAGGTATAGGCCGGTTCCTAGCCGTACGATCGTCGCTCCCTCCTGGACCGCCACCAGGTAGTCCTGGCTCGTACCCATGGACACATGGGGCAGGTCATGCTCGGCGGCCAGCTCGCGTAGCGCCGAGAAATGGGGCCGGCTGGCCTCCGGATCGGGCGCCAGCGGCGGCATCGTCATGAGCCCCACCACCCGGACCGGGCATCGCTCCAGGAACGCGGAGAGCTCGGTCGGAGCGATGCCGCTCTTGCCCTCCTCTCCGGCCACGTTCACCTCGACCAGGATCTCCGTGGACGGCGTCCCATGGCGGCGGAGCTGCTCGAGCGCCGAATCGGTGGCCACCGTCTCGATATAGCGGACATAGGGCAGCACCTGGCGGACCTTGCGGCTCTGCAGGTGGCCGATGAAGTCCCAGGTGAACGCGTCCGGATACGCCTCCGCCTTCGCCACCAGGTCCTGGGCCCGGTTTTCGCCCAAGAGGGTCAGGCCGGCCTCGGCCAGCACCCCGAGCTCCTCCACCGACACGTACTTCACCGCGGCCAGGATCTGCACCTCGTCCGGGGCCCGTCCCGCTCCGGCGATCTCGGACCTCACGCGCTCGACATTCGCCCGCACCTCCTCGGCGCGCAGACCCGTGATCAGCTCAACCACGCGATGCCGGCCTGCCGTCCGGTGACGCCGCGATCGCGGCGGTGGGAGAAGAACAGTGCCTCGTCCGCGCAGATCGTGCAAAGGCCGACGTCGTGCACGGCGGTCACGCCGGCCTCGTGTAGCTGGTCCCGGGCGATCGCCTTGAGGTCGAGGTTGCGACCGCGCCGGACGTGGTCGCCATGACCGGCGAACGCGCGATGGACCTCCTCCCCCACCTCGTAGCAGCAGCCCCCGGCTCCAGGCCCGACCGCGGCCTCGAGCGGGTCGTCGACCCCCAACTCGCGCAGCGCTCGGACTCCCTCGGCCACGATGCCATCGGCCAGGCCGCGCCAGCCCGCGTGGAGCATGGCCACCCCGCCGGCGCCGTTCGAGCCGGCCCGGCCGGCCACCGCGATCGGCAGGCAATCAGCCACCAGCACCATCGGGGCCACCTGGCGCAGCGGCGTGGCCTGCCCGTCGGCTTCGGGCAGCTCGATCCCCTCGTCCGGCAGCGGCGCCACGCCGGGAACGGGCAGCGAGGTGATCCGCCGCACGACGGTGCCGTGGACCTGCCGGATGTGCGCCGGCCGGACGCCGACCTCGTCCTGGAGCTTGGCGCGGTTGCGCTGCACCGCCTCGGGTCGGTCGGCCGTCAGCCGGCCCAGATTGAGGCTGGCGTACGGCCCCTCGGAGAATCCGCCGCGGCGGGTGGTGAACAGCGCTCGGGCGCCGGGCAGGTCGATCCCCACGTGCTCGCCCCGGGCGTAGAACGGCGCCGGCAGCTTCACGTCAGCTGCAGCTCCAGGCCGGGCACCGGCGCACGCTGCGGCGTACTCGAAGTGCGCTCGCCCCCAGGCCTGCCAGCTCGCGGCGTACGCCCATCCGCCGACGCGGCGCGCTCGCTCGTACAGATGCAGACGGATCGAGGCAGTCTCCGTGTTGTAGCAATAGCGGGGTCGCCGTCCGGGTCGTGATAGGTGACGCCGGCCAGCTGACGCCGCTCGGCGTCGACTTCGCCGCGGGCTAGTCGGCATGCTCGATCGCATTCAGCGCCACGGCCAGCTCCGCTTCGCGGTCCTTCGCGCAGCCGTCGAGCTTGGCGGCGAGCGCGGCCCGCAGGCCCTGACCGACCTCGGGTCCCTGCCGCACGCCGGCCGCGATCAGGTCGCGACCGTCGATCGAGAGCCGGACGTGGCGGAGGTGCTCGAGCCAGTCGCAGGCGTGGCGCTCGGGTCCAAGCGCCCCGGCCAGGGCGATCAGCTCGAGCGGGGCACCGGCCGCCGCGGCGGCGACCGCCGAGGGCGCCTCCGCCGACTCCAGGGCGCGCGCGAGATCTTCCGCCCGCGTGGCGGTGGCCACGATCGCCCCCCGGTCGTCGGCCTCGAATGCCAGCCAGTCGAGCAGCGCGGGCAGGTCGAACACCGGGACGTCGCGCGCCGCCAGCGCGACCGCGAGACGGTCCGGCCGCCCGTCCTGCGGCAGCAGCGCGAGCGCACGCCGTGCGAGCGCCTCGTCGTGCAGCCCGAGATCCCGGTGCAGCGGATGATCCAGACCCAGCTCGCGCAGAGTGAGGAGCGCCGTCACCGGGTCAGGCTCGCGCGCGAGCAGCCTGAGCTCGGCGCCGAGCCGCGAGCCGCTGACCGTGCCGAGGGCCCCGTCTTCGATCGCGTCGTCCACCAGCGCGCGAGTGTGCGGCTCGACCTCGAAGCCCAGCCGGGCGGCGTAGCGGGTCAGCCGCAGCAGCCGCGTGGGATCGTCGTCGAAGCTGCGGTCGTGCAGCACGCGCAGCCGGCACGCATCGAGATCCTCGAGCGCGCCCGGCACCGCGTTCAGCTCGCCCGGGGAGGCGCCCGTGAGGGCAACTGCGATCGCGTTGACGGTGAAGTCGCGCCGGCTGAGGTCCTCGGCCAGGGTGGCCGGCACAACGTCGGGCAGCGCGCCCGGCCACGCGTAGGTCTCGCGGCGGGCCCGCGCGATGTCGTAGGCAAACCCGTCCAAGACGACCGTCGAGGTTCCGAAGCGGTCGTGCAGCTTGAGGTCTCCGCCGAGCGACGCAGCGAACCCAGCCGCATCGCCCTCTACCACCAGATCGAGGTCGAACGGCGTTCCGCCCAGCAAGACGTCCCGCACGGCGCCGCCCACGACGTGGACGGGAGTCGTCCCGTCCGTTAGATGCGCGAGCAACGGTTGCGCCGCTGGCAACGTCCGGATGCGACCTAGGAGCTCGGACTGCTCGGGAGGAAGCTTCAGCATGGACATAGTTTCTTCCCACGAGCCCTTTCGTGGGGGCCGGTGGCTAGCATGCCTGACATGCCGAGTCCCGGTTCGCGGCGTTGGCTGCGGCGCGGGCTCGTCGCCGTGGCGGTCTTGCTCGTGCTGGCCGGAGGCGCGGTGGCGTTCGTCTTGGCCCACTCGCCAGGGAACGTCTCACATCCGAACGTCGAGTTCACGCGCCCGACGACCACGACGACGCCCCCGCCCCCGCCCCCGCCCAAGAAAAAGAAGGAGACGAAGGGGGTCGCGGTCGACAACTTCGCCTGGCCGCGTTACGGGTTCAATGCCGAGCGCACGCGCGTATTCGCGCCCCCCAATGCCCCCGAGCCTCCACTGCACGTGGGGTGGCGCTTCCAGGACTACGCGCTGCTCGAGTTCCCGCCGGTGATCTACCAGAACAGGCTGTACCTGATCGACGACGACGGCTCGGCCAAGGCGCTCGACAAGCGCACCGGACACAAGCTGTGGGAGACCAAGGTCGGGACGCTTGCCGCGGCCTCCCCCGCGCTCGGGATCAAGCAGGGGCTTATGTACGTCGCGGTGCTCTCGGCGCACGGAAAATCCCCCGGTGACGGCCGCTTCGAGGCGCTGTCGATGAAGACCGGGCGGATCGTCTGGTCCAAGGTCATCCCGGCCGGCACCGAGTCCTCGCCGATCGCCTTCGGCAACGCGGTCTACTTTGGCGATCAGAGCGGGACGGTGTACTCGCTGAACGCCACCACCGGCCACGT
This sequence comes from uncultured Solirubrobacterales bacterium, assembly GCA_963743345.1. Lineage (GTDB taxonomy): Bacteria > Actinomycetota > Thermoleophilia > Solirubrobacterales > Solirubrobacteraceae > Palsa-465. Next base: position 8,994 of record CAVUPW010000010.1, on the reverse strand, counting down.
CAACTGGACCTACCACGCCTCGAGCGCGGTCAAGGGCGGCCCGGCCCTTTCGGAAGGTCGCCTGTTCTTCGGGGACTACGGCGGCCGGGCGTACGCGGTGAACGCCGCCACCGGGCGCCCTGTCTGGGCGGTGAACACGAACGGGGCGGACTTCGGGTTCGGCTCGGGCAACTTCTACTCGACCCCCGCCGTCGCCTTCGGGCGCGTCTACATGGGTAACACCGACGGGCGCGTGTACTCGTTCGCGTCCAAGACCGGCCAGCTCGGGTGGGCGACCGGCACCGGCGCCTACGTGTACGCCTCCGCGGCGGTGCAGGACACTCCCGGGCTGGGCCCGACCATCTACCTGGGCTCCTACGACGGGAACTTCTACGCCTTCGACGCCCGCTCGGGCGCGATCCGCTGGAGGCACCCCGCCGGCGGGAAGATCTCCGGCTCGGCCACCATCGTCGGCAACGTCGTCTACTACTCGGACCTCGGCACCCGGACCACGGCCGGTCTCGACGTCCGCACCGGCCGCCGTGTGTTCTTCTTCCCGGACGGCGCATTCAACCCGGTCGTGGCCGACGACGCAGGCACGATCTACCTGAGCGGCTACACGATGGTGTACCAGATGCTCACCGAGCACCGGTGAACGCCGCGCGCTAACTTAATCCCCACACGGCGCACGCAGCCACTCAACGAAACGCAACAGAAAATCCCCGCACAGGGCGTGCAACGGAGCTCTCAGGGAACGTGCGTTCGGGAGCTTGCTGCTATCCTTGTCAGTCTATGCGTTGTCGTAGTGGAAGCCACTGCCAGGAGCCGGCCCTTCAGGGCCGTCGGTTCTGCGCGGAGCACGCGGCGGAGCTTGATCGCATGCGCGAGGAGCTCAAGGACGCCGCGGCAGCTCGCATCGGCCGGGGTCGGCCGAAGCGGTCTTCAACGTGCTGCCGTCCTGGCTGTTATGAGCCCCGCGTCCCGCCCGCCGCGTATTGCGATGCATGCGTCGCCGCCGGGTACGTGGAAGAGGCCGCCTGACCGCGGCCGATTCAACCGGGCCAAAATAGATACTGCAGGTTCTCCGAAACAGGCGCGGGATTCTGCGCCCCGCGGGTCGCTGGTCAGCTCTGATCGACGGGTCTGACCGGCGCGCCGACGTGGGCGAGGTGCGCCTTGATCTCCGGCACCGTGTGCTGCCCGTAGTGGAGGATCGAGGCGCACAGCACCGCGTCCGCGCCCGCCTCGAGCGCCTCGGCGAGATGCTCGAGCCGGCCCGCCCCGCCCGACGCGATCACCGGCACCTCGACGGCGCCTGCGACTGCCTCTGTGAGCTCGAGGTCGTAGCCGGCGTTGGTCCCGTCGCGATCCATGCTGGTCAACAGGATCTCTCCCGCGCCCCGATCGACCCCCTCGCGCGCCCAGGCCACCGCGTCGCGCCCCGTGGCGGTGCGGCCGCCGGCCACGTACGCTTCCCAGCTTCTGTCGTGGGCCTTGGCGTCGATGGCCAGTACTACGCACTGGGCGCCGAAGTTCGCCGCCAGCTCGTCGATCAGATCGGGCCGGCCCAGCGCGGCCGAGTTGACCGAGACCTTGTCGGCCCCGGCGTCGAGCACGGCCTGGGCGTCGGCCACCGAGCGAATGCCGCCGCCGATCGTGAACGGGATGAACACGTCGTCCGCCGTGCGGCGGGCCAGGTCGACGACGGTCTCGCGGCGGTCGGAGGTCGCGGTGATGTCGAGGAAGACCAGTTCGTCCGCCCCCTCGGCGTCGTAGCGACAGGCGAGCTCGACGGGATCACCGGCGTCGCGCAGGTCGACGAACCCCACCCCCTTGACCACGCGCCCGCGATCCACGTCGAGGCAGGGGATCACGCGCTTGTAATGCATCAGTGGCTGTCGAGCACGGCCTGGCCCTCGGCAACCGTGAACCTGCCCTCGAACAAGGCCTTGCCCACGATCACGCCGCTCAGGTTGACCTGGCGCAGCTCGACCAGCGCGCGCAGATCGTCCAGCGAGGAGACCCCGCCCGAGTAGACGTAGCTGCCGCGGACTGCCTCGGCCACCCGTTGTGCCCCGGTGAGGTCCGGGCCCTCCAGCATCCCGTCCCGGTCGATGCTCGAGTAGACGAACCGCCGCACCCCTCGCGCGCCCAGCTGCTCGATCACGGCCTCGATCGGGATGTCGGTCTGCTGCGTCCAGCCTGCGCCGGCAAGCTGGCCACCGCGGGCGTCGATCGAGACCACCACGCGGTCGTCGAATTCGGCGATTGCCGCATCCAGAAAGTCGACGTCGCGATAGGCGGCGGTGCCGATCACCACACGGGCGGCTCCAGCCGCCACTGCGTCCCGGACCACCTCGATCGTGCGCAGGCCGCCGCCCACCTGCACCGGCACTTCGGCTTCGGCAGCGATTCGGCGGACGTGCTCGAGGTTGACCGGCGCTCCGCTACGCGCCCCGTCGAGGTCCACCACGTGCAGGCTCCGCGCACCCTGCTCGACCCAGCGCCGGGCCGCGTCGAGCGGATCGGCGTCATACACCGTGCGCTGATCGAACTCTCCGCGGGTGAGCCGCACGGCCTTGCCCTCGAGGATGTCGACGGCCGGCAGGAGGATCATGCCGCCACGCGCGAGGAGCGGGCGGCACACAGCTCGACAAAATCACGCAGCATGCGAAGCCCGTGCCGCGAAGACTTCTCGGGGTGGAACTGGACACCGAACACGCGGCCGTGGCCGACGACGGTCGCGAAGCGCTCCCCGTACTCGGTGGTGCCGATGACGTCCTCGGGGTCGTGCGGACGCGCCGCGAACGAATGCACGTGGTAGAACGGACAGCCCGGTGGCGGCAGCTCCGCGGTCAGGGCGGACTCGCGCTCGAAGCGCACCTCGTTCCAGCCGATGTGCGGGACGCGCAGGCCGCCGGCTTTCAGCCGCGAGACCTCGCCGCTGATCAGGCCGAGCCCAGGGGCCCCGCCCATCTCTTCGGAGGTATCGAACAGCAGCTGCATGCCCAGGCAGATGCCGAGCAGCGGCCTGCCTTGCCGTACAAGGTCGTGGATCAGGTCCGGGAGACCGAGCGCGTCCAGGTTGCGCATGGCCTGGGGGAGAGCGCCGACGCCGGGCAGCACGAGGCCGTCGCAGCGCCGCAGCTCGTCGTGATCGCTGGTGATCGCGGCGTGAGCGCCGACGTGCTCGAGCGCCTTCTCCACCGAGCGCCGGTTGCCCATCCCATAATCGATCACCGCCACACGCGTCACACCAGCGTCCCCTTCGTGCTGGGAACGCCGCGCTCGCTGGCATCGAGCGCGGTGGCCGATCGCAGCGCCCGGGCCAGTGCCTTGAACGACGCCTCGATCACATGATGGGCGTTGCTGCCCCGCTCGACGGTGAGGTGCAGCGTCAGCTTCGCGTTCAGGGCGAGCGCGCGGAGGAATTCCTCGACCAGCTCGTGGTCGAAGTTGCCGATCGCGCCCGGCGGCAGCGCCGCCTCGAACGCGCACAGGCCCCGACCGGAGATGTCGATCGCGCATGAGGCTCGCGCTTCGTCCATCGGGATCGTCGCCTGGCCATAGCGAGCGATGCCGGACCGGTCGGCGAGCGCCTCGTCGAGAGCCTGCCCGAGGCAGATCCCGACGTCCTCCACCGTGTGGTGCGCACCGGTGTCGAGGTCGCCGCGGGCACGGACGCTCAGATCGAAGTGGCCGTGGCGGGCCAGCAGGTCGAGCATGTGATCGAAGAAGCCGACACCCGTGTCGCGCTCGCCGGCGCCCGCGCCGTCGAGCCCGAGGTTGACGTGGATCTCGGTCTCCGCGGTCTTGCGGTCGATCTGGGCCGCGCGGGTCATCGGCGCTCATTCTCCCGAATGCGTGCCTCCATCGACCTGGCATGCAGCTCGAACCCCTCGGCGCGGGCGACTGGGGCGGCCGACTGCGCCAGCTCGGTCGCGTCGTCGATGCGCACCTCGCTGAAGCGCCGGGTGAAGTGCTCTGGGCTCAGTCCGGACGCGAAACGGGCGGCTCCGTTGGTGGGCAGGATGTGGTTTGAGCCCGCGATGTAGTCGCCGAACGCCGTGCCCGCGCCGGCGCCCACGAACAGGCAGCCGGCACGCGTTACGCGGTCCGCGAGAGCTTCGGCGCCCTTGCCCACGAGCTGGAGGTGCTCGGGTGCGAACGCCTCGGCCAGGGCCAGCGCCCGCTCGAGATCGGCCGTCGCCACCACGCACGCGACTGCGCCGGTCTCCTCCCCCTCTCCCAGCCGTGCTGCGAGCGCGCTCCGGAGCTCCGGCGAGTCGGATACGGCGACCACCAACGTGCCCGGTCCATGCTCGGCCTGGGCCAGAAGGTCGAGCGCGAGCGTGTCCGGATCCGCGTCGCACGCGGCGATCGCCAACAGATCGCTGGGGCCGGCGAAGCCGTCGATCCCGACCTGCCCGAACACCTGACGCTTGGCCTCCTGCACGTACAGATTTCCGGGCCCGACGATCACGTCGACGGCCTTGATCGTCTGCGTGCCGTAGGCGAGGGCGCTGATCGCCTGGGCGCCGCCCATCCGGTACACGGCGGACGCCCCGGTCATCCGGCACGCAGCGAGCACGACCGGGTCGACGTCGCCGTCCTGCCGCGGTGGCGCGCAGACCGCAATGTGCTCGACGCCGGCCAGCCGGGCCGGCACCACCCCCATGACGACCGTGCTCGGGTAGGGCGCCCGGCCGCCCGGGACGTACACGGCCGCGCGGGCCACGGGCACGTGACGGTGTATCACCCGCGTGGGCCCTATATGCGCTCCCTGGCCCAAGCTGGTCCGCCAGCCGGCCGCGCCTGCACCCACATTTTCGATCGCCCGCCCTATGCCGTGCTGGACCGCCGGGTCCAGCCCGGCTACGGCCGAGTCGAGCTCCGCATCCGCGACCACGAGCGGACGCGGCTCATTGCCCTCGGTGTCGAATCTCCGCGTGTAGTCGATGAGCGCCATGTCCCCGTGCGCCCGAACTTCGGCGATGATCTCGCCCACGATCTCGCGCACCGACTCAGGTGCTGGTATCAGGTCTCTGAGCGTCTCGGCAGTCCTGGCCGGATCCCCCGTCGCGGTCAGTCGCTCACACCGCATCGAGCCGCTCCAGCAGCGCGTCGATGGCCCGTGCCTTCAGCTTGTGCGAGACCGGGTTGGCGATCAGGCGCGCGGTGCTGCGCGCGATCTCCTCGCGGACGACCAGGCCGTTCTCTCTCAGGGTCGTTCCGCTCGCCGTGAGGTCGACGATGCCCTCGGCCAGCCCCGTCAGCGGCGCCAGCTCGACCGACCCCTTGACCTCGACGATCTCCGCCTGCCGGCCGGTCTCGAGGAAGTGACGGGTGGCGATGCGCGGGTACTTCGTGGCGATCCGCATCACACCCAGGCGCCGGAGTGCCTCGGCCGCCGGGTCCTCGCCGGCCACGGTGGCCAGCACCATCGTGCAGTGCCCGTAGCCGAGGTCGACCAGCTCGTACAGCTCGCGCTCTGACTGCTCGAGGAGCACGTCCTTGCCCGTGATCCCGAGGTCGGCAGCGCCGGCCTCGACGTACGTCGGCACGTCGGAGGGCCGCATGGTGATGATGCCGGCTTGTGCGAACAGCAGCTTGCGCTCGTTCTCGCGCACCTCGTCGGTGGCGATGCCGAGCCGGTCCAGGACGTCGAGCGTGCTTTCGAACAGGGCGCCTCGGGGGACCGCGATCCGCAGGTCGTTCACCTCGACCGCCTGGATTCCTCGCTGGTCAGCGCGATGTGCAACCGCTCCACGTTGAGGGAGAAGCCGACCGCCGGGAGCGGTCGGCCGAACTGGCCCAGCAGGTCGTCGTACCGGCCGCCGATCCCGATCGGGACGCCGTACGCGGGGTCGTAGACCTGGAAGACCGCGCCCGTGTAGTAGCCGAGGCCGCGGATCAGGCCGAGGTCGAAGATGATCCGGCCGGCGACCTCCGGTGCCAGCTGCGCGTGCACGGCACGCATCCCGGTGGCGGCGTGATCGAGCGGGCCGGTGAGGGTTTGCAGGACCTCTGGGCCGCCGCGCGTCTGCGGCACCTCGAGGAGCAGCGCTGCGTCCTCCTCGGTCAGGGCGAGTGCGCCGACCTCGTTCTGGAGCCCGACGAAATCGCCGTCCGCCAGCTCGGTGAGGATCCGCTCTCGTCGGTCCAGGTCGTCGACGTGCAGGCGGTCGAGCAGCGCCGGGTAGAGCGATGCATCACCCAAGCCGACGCGGTACGTCTGTAGGCCCGCCGCATCCAGCGCCTGGCACAGGACCGTGAGGACCTCAACCGTTCCTTCGGGGCTCCCCGCGCCGATCAGCTCGATGCCCGCCTGGAGGAACTCGCGTGACTGGCCGCGCTGGGGGCGAACGCCGCGATAGGCATGGGCGAAGTACGAGAAGCGAAACGGAGGCTCCGCGTCGTGGTAGCGCGTGGCCACCAAGCGCGCGATCGGCACGGTCATGTCCGATCGGAGCACGAGCACGTTTCCGTGTTCGTCGAACATGCGGTAGGCCGGCCGGCCCGAGTCCAGGTGCGCTCGGGTGAAGGTGGCCTCGTATTCCAGGGCGGGCGTGTACACCTCGCCATAGCCAGCGCGCTCGAACACCGCCCTGACCCGGTCGGTCATGGCGCGCAGCTCGCGCATCTCGTCGGGCAGGAAGTCGCGGGTTCCGCTGGGAAGACGATCGACCATGCGGACCGGTCCGGTCAGGCGGCGTGGGTCGGCATTGGGGATGACAGCCTGCCTCGGCCTGGCCGCGGGCGGCCTTCAGACCGAGACCGGCACGTCATCCTCGCGCTCGATGCGGGCGCCGAGGTCGCGCAGCCGCTCGTCGATGCGCTCGTAGCCACGGTCGATGTGGCGGACGTTGCCGATCTCGGTGATGCCCTCGGCCGCCAACGCCGCGATCAGCATGGCCATCCCCGCCCGGATGTCGGGCGAGTCGACCCGCTGGCCGGTCAGCCGCCGCGGCCCCACCACCACCGCGCGATGCGGATCGCAGATGGTGATCGCGGCTCCCATCAGCACCAGCTTGTCGACGAAGAACAGCCGGTTCTCGAACATCCACTCGTGGATCATCACCGACCCCTCGGCCTGGGTGGCGAGCGCGACGGCGACGCTGGTGAGGTCAGCCGGGAAGGCCGGCCACGGGCCGTCCTGGACCTTGGGTATGTACTCGCCGGCGTCGTTGCGGATCACCAGCCGCTGGTTGCCGGGAACGATCACGTCGGGGCCCCGGACCTCGGTGCGCAGGCCCAGGCGCTCGAACACGAGCAGGATCATCCGCAGGTCCTCGGGCACCGTGTCCCGGATCACCAGCTCGCCGCCGGTCACTCCGGCCAGGGCGATGAACGATCCGATCTCGATGTGGTCGGGGGCGATCCAGTGGGTGCAGCCCCGGAGACTCCCGACGCCGTGGACGGTCATGACGTTCGAGCCGATCCCGTCGATCTGGCCGCCCATCGCGACCAGCAGGCGGGCCAGGTCCTGGACGTGCGGCTCGGAGGCAGCGTTGCGGATCACGGTCGGCCCGCGGGTCAGCGCCGCCGCCATCAACGCGTTCTCGGTGGCCATCACCGACGGCTCGTCCATCAGGAAGTCGCACGGTCTCAGGCCGAGCGGCGCCTCGAGCTTGATGTGCCCGCGGTGCTCCTCGACGGAGGCGCCGAGGGCGCGGAACGCGTCCAGATGCGGGTCCAAGCGCCGGCGGCCGATGACGTCGCCGCCCGGCGGGGGTATCTGGGCCCGCCCGAACCGCGCCAGCAGCGGGCCGGCGAGGAGGAACGAGGCGCGGATGCGCTCGGCCAGCTCCTCGTCGACCTCCCAGCTGTCCACGCTCGAGCTGTCGATCGAGATCTCGCCCGGGCCGAGCCACTGCACCGTGGCCCCGAGCTGCTCGAGCAGCAGTGTCATCGCCTCCACGTCCCGGATCCGGGGCACGTTGCGGAGGATCACTTCGTCGTCAGTCAGCAGGCACGCCGCCAGGATCGGGAGCGCGCCGTTCTTGTTGCCGGCGGGGACGATCGTGCCCGACAGGGGCACCCCGCCTTCGATCACGAACTTTTCCATAGGTGGCCGGAGGGTACCTTGTCGAGTGGGCGCATCCTGTCCCCGGGGGCTTGTGCGTTTGACCACGATCTCGGCCGCGACCGCCGCGACCGCCGCGGCCGGCGCGGCCGGCGCGTCTGGGGACGATCCGGGGCCGGGCCGCTCGGCCGTGCGAGCGCCCGCCGACAGCGCAGGCGGCGCGCCGCCCGGCGACTCTTCACCCGGCGGTGGACCGACCGCGCGTGGGCGCTCAGCTACGCTCCCGTCCATGCCGGTTCAGACTTCGCGCCAGGAGGCCTGGGACCTCCTTTGTGACTGGACAGAATCTGACTCGCTGCGCCGGCACATGCTGGCCGTCGAGGCGGCGATGCGTGCCTACGCACCCCGGTTCGACGGAGACGTCGAGCTATGGGGTTTGACGGGTCTTCTGCACGATCTGGACTACGAGCGCTATCCGAATCTGGAGGACGGTCACCCCCGCTACGCTCTTCGCGAGCTCGAATCGCGGGGGTATCCGCCGGAGCTGGTGCGGGCCGTCGCCTCGCACGCCGACTTCCTCGGCGTGTCCCGCGATTCGCTGATGGAGAAGGCCCTGTTCGCAGTCGACGAGCTCTGCGGATTCGTCCTGGCCTGCGCCTACGTCCGGCCCGAGCGCCTGCAGGGCATGACGCCGAAATCGGTCAAGAAGAAGCTCAAGCAGCCGAGCTTCGCCGCGGCGGTCAACCGGGAGGAGCTGCGCCATGGCGCCGACGAGCTCGGCGTCGATTTCGACGAGCACCTCGAGATCGTCATCGCCGCGCTGGCCGAGAAGCAGGACGAGCTGGTGCCTGAGGGCGCGCAGTAGCCGGGCGGATCACGGGCTCGCGCACCGCCGCCGGTACTCCTTCCTCCACGCTGGAGACCACGCCGAGCGGCTCGGCCAGCCGAGCCAGATCGATCGCTTTTCGCACCGCGCCGGGCGGACAGAT
>CAVUPW010000009.1:0-49003 GCA_963743345.1 uncultured Solirubrobacterales bacterium | reverse complement strand
TGCGACTGCTGGCACCGCTGGCGCAGGATTTGCGCGAGTGGCGGTTCGCGTCCGGTCGACCGGACGGCTCGGCACCCGTGATCCCCGCTTACAACGGCAACGGCACGGCTCCCGCCTTCGGCACCGAGTGGACCGAGGTCGGCTACGAGCAGTGGATCGCTCGCGTCTGGGCACCGAGCACTCGACCGGCTCGGGATCGCCTACCAGCGACCCTACGACCTGCGCCACAGCTTCGCCTCGCTGCTGCTGCACGAGGGACGCAGCGTGATCTACGTCGCGCGCCAGCTTGGGCACGCGGCAGCCGTGCCATGCGCACCTATGGCCACGTCATCGAGGAACTCGAAGAGGCACCGCGCATCAGCGCCGACGACGCGATTTCGGCGGCTCGTCATGGCGACGATGTTCGGACAAAGCTCGGACGCGAGGACAGGCGGTAAACAACCGTCGGGAAAATCCCTGCAAATCGCTATGGGCGGTACTGGGCTCGAACCAGTGACCTCCTGCTTGTAAGGCAGGCGCTCTACCAGCTGAGCTAACCGCCCCGTGCAGGGATGGTATCGGCGGGCCGGGAGAAGGCCCGTGATAGGAAACAGGTCGGCGCACCCCCGCGGCGGCGGAACGCGAGGCGAGCCAGTGCCGGCGGTGGCCTTGTTGGTTAACAACTCCAGCACGGTGGTTCGCTTGTCATGATCGCTTGGGACGACCAACATTTCGTAAGTCCCCGCCACAGGGCAGGTTTCGGCGGTTTTGCGCACCGGCCAGCGTGGCGGGACACGAGAGATCTGATCGTCGACCGTCTCCGGCTCCGGGGGGTCATGCGGGACGAGCCCACGGGAGCAAGAACCGATGAGGATGCAAGAAGACATCTCAGGAAGCGTGTATGAGCGACACGGGCATGTGGCTTCGGTGGTCACGGACCGAAGCCCGATGCTCGAGATACCGAACGCGATGGTGCGTCTGTACAAAGAGGCGTTCGGACGAGGCCCGACGAAGGCGCGGGCGCAGTTCGCCGGCCCGGACACGCTCGTCGTGATCCTCGAGTGCAGCCTGACAGTGGCCGAGCGCAACCTGGTGGCGATGGGCGAGCACCAGCGGCTGCGCGAGGCCCGGCTGTTCTTCCAATACGCGCTGGAGGATCAATTCCGCGCGATCGTCGAGCAGGCGCTCGGTCGCCGCACGCTGGCGTTCGTCAGCGGCATCGACACGCAGCTGGACGTCGCGATGGAGGTGTTCACGCTCGAGCCCGGCGGAGAGGGCGCACCTCCGGGCGTGTCGTAATCGGCGAGAGGCCGGCGGGCGCAGTCCGTAGAGCAGGCGCACCGATGTCGCAGTCGAGTCATTCAGCAGGAATCGGCCGGGGCGCGTGGTACTAAGTTCGCCGGCAGGATCTCTCTCCTCCCATCAGAGCCGACGGCGGACGACCAAGGCGACCGCACGGAGGCGCAGAGCCTGGTTGTCCGCCCGGCTCGTCTCACAGCCCGGGCGACGGCGCGCATCAAGCCTCATCCGCGGGTTTCAGCGCGCGGCAAGCGGCTCCTCGCGCTCCCAGTCGGCCAGCGCTCGCCGCACGGCGCGTATGAACCCGAGCGGCTTCAGCCCGAACACGTCGGCAATCTCCTGGGCCGCGTGCTCTGAACGGGGCAGCACGTCCGCGTTCAAGCTCCCCATCAGCGCCCGCACCAGATCGGTGTCCGCACCGGCGATCCGCGATGCCACGGCACCGAAGGCGGGGGCGGTGAATATCGGCACTTCCACCGGGGGTCGGTCGATCCCCAACTCGGCCGCGATCCCCTCGAGGATCTCGGCATAGGTCAGCTCGTCCGGCCCCACGATGTCGATCGAGCGCCCGCTGGTGGCATCAATCAACGCCGTGCGCACCAGGCATTCGACGACATCGCGCTCGGCGATCGGCTGGGTGCGCCGGTGTCGCCAGGGAGGCAGGGGAAGGACCGGGATCCGCTCGATCAGCCGGACCATCAAACGAAACGATGGGCTGCCGGCGCCGATGATGATCGACGCCCGCAGACCGGTGGCGCCGGCGAGGCCGTCCATCAGGATTCGCTCGACCTCCAGTCGCGAGCGCATGTGGGGCGACAGGGAGCCGCTCGGCTCGATACCACCGAGGTACACGACCCGGTCGACGCCGGTCCGCCGGCAAGCGGCCACGAAGTTCCGTGCCGCCTGGCGATCGCGGGCCTCGAAGCTGCTCGCGCCTGCCTCCATCGAATGCACCAGGTAGTAGGCGACGTCGCATCCTTCGAGCGCCGCATCCAGGCCCTCGTCCCTGAGCACGTCTCCGCGCACCGTCTCGACCGGGCTGCCGTCCGTGAGCTTGGGCGGATGGCGCGACAGCGCCCGCACCGCCCGGCCTTCCTTGACAAGGGCATCGGTCAAGAGCGTGCCGACGTAGCCCGTCGCGCCGACGATCAGATCCACGCGGCGTCAGCGCTGGTGTCGGGGGGCACCACGAGCTTCGATCGTAGCCGCCGAGCACGGCAGGACCGTCGTTACCATCCGCTCGGATGCCGGGCGCCTGGCGGACGGGAGCAGCAGCGTCGACCCTGACGGTCGCGCTGGCCGCGTGCGGTGGCGGGGGCGTGAGCAACAAGAGCGGCGAGACGGCTAAGTCGCCCCAACAGATCGTCGCCGATGTCGTGACCGCGACCGAGAGCCTGCACAGCTTCCGGCTCGAAGGCGAGGTCACCGACGCAAAGGGAAAGGCGCAGGTGACGGCGGCGGTCGCCGGGCCGGGGCGGCTCCGCTTCGCCGAGCGACGTGCCGGGGCCGCGGCGGACGTGATCGCGCTCGGCTCGGTCACGTACCTGAGGGCCAACGCGCCCTACTTCTCGGCCCAGCCCGGCCTCACGCCGGCGCAAGTGGCGAGAATCAGCAATCGCTGGCTCAAGCTCTCGACCGCCGCGACTCCAGGCTTCGCCGCGAGCGTTGCCCGCGTCACCAATCTGACCATCCAGCTCCGATGCTGGGCCGCGCGCAAGCATGGTCTGAGCGTCGCCGGCACCGGCAACGTCGCGGGCCGCGCCGCGGTGATCATCGTCAGCGACGGGTCGGTGCCCGGCAGCGCACCCGGCAAGGTGTACGTGGCCGCCAGCGGTCGGACCTGGCCGTTGCGTTCGATCATCACGGGGCCGCGCAAGCCCGGCGGCACGGGTCCTTGCTCCCAGCCCTCCTCGACGGTGCGAGCGTCTGACGTCACGCTGAGCGACTTCAATCAGCCGATCGCGGTGGCGCCGCCGGCCGCCTCCCTCGATCTGACTCGCTGAGCGCGATAATCGCGGCATGGACGTCGCGCCGTTTCGGATCGAGCGCTACTACGCCCAGTACGAGTTCACCACGCGCTACCTGCTCTCGAGCAGCGACTGCGAGTCCCGCACGATCGCGTTTCTGGTGGAGCTGGAGCCGGACGCGCATTCGCGGCTGCTCGACACCTGGTGCAGCTACACCGAATCGCCGGGAGCGCCCGAGCTGCGCAGGGCGATCGCCGCTCTCTACGAACGGGTCGATCCCGACGAGGTGATCGTCACCTCCTGTGCCGAGGAGGGCATCTTCCTGCTTCACCACGCATTGCTGCGGCCGGGCGATCACGCGATCGTCGAGACGCCGTGCTACCAGTCGGCCTTCGAGCTCGCGCGAAGCGCCGGCGCCGAGGTGAGCCCGTGGCGGCGGCGCTACGAGGACGGCTGGGCGCACGACCTGGATGCGCTCGAGGGGCTGGTGCGCCGTGAGAGCCGGGTGCTCTATGTCAATCAGCCGCACAACCCGACCGGCACGCTGATGGACCTCGCCACCTTCGAGCACGTGGTGGCGCTGGCGCGTGGGAGCGGGATCGTCCTGTTCAGCGACGAGGTCTACCGCGAGCTCGAGCACGATTCGGCGAGGCGCCTCCCGGCCGCCTGCGACCTCGATGAGCGCGCTGTCTCGCTGGGCAGCATCTCAAAGAGCTACGGCTTGCCCGGCCTGCGCCTCGGCTGGCTGGTCACCCGCGACGCGAGCCTACGCGAGGCGATATCGCGGCTGAAGGACTACACCACGATCTGCGCCAGCGCCCCGAGTGAGGTCCTCACCGCCGTTGCCCTGCGCAACCGCCACGTGCTGCTCGACCGCAACCTGACGATCGTGTCGCGCAACCTGCTCCTGCTGGAGGAGTTCTTCCAGCGACACGCCGAGACGTTCGCGTGGGTCCCACCCGTGGCCAGCCCGGTCGGATTCCCGCGCGTGCGGGGCGCCGAGGACGTCGAGAGCCTGTGCGAGCGCCTGGCCGCCAGGGGCGTCCTGTTGCTGCCGGGCACGGTGTACGACGAGCCGGAGCACGTGCGGTTCGGGTTCGGGCGCGCGAACCTACCGGATGCGCTCGACATGCTCGAGGCCGCGCTCGCGGAGCCAGCTGCGGTTTGACTCTGTTCGCCGAGGTCGTCGCTGCCTCGCGGCTGGTCACCGCGACGAGCTCCCGGTCGGCAAAGGTCAAGGCCCTCGCCGACCTGCTGAGGGCGCTCGACCCGCACGAGGTCCCGATCGGGGTCGGCTTCCTCTCGGGCGTACCGCGGCAGGGCCGCGTCGGCATCGGCTACGCCACCGTGTACGGCACCAGCGTGCAGCCGGCCGCCGAGACGTCGCTGACCGTCGGCGACGTCGATCGCGCCATCAGCGAGGTCGAGGCGACCACCGGGCCCGGGTCGGGTAGCCGGCGCCGGGAGCTCCTCGCCGACCTGCTGGGCCGGGCCACCGCCGAGGAGGCCGATTTCCTCCGGCGACTGTTGACCGGCGAGCTGCGCCAGGGCGCGCTGGCCGGGCTGATGGCCGATGCGGTCGCGAGGGCGGCGGGCGTTCCCGGCGAAATCGCCCGGCGCGGGCTGATGCTCTCGGGCGACCTCACGCGGATGGCGGAGATCGCGATGATCGCGGGCGAGGCAGGTCTGAGGGAGATCGGGTTCGAGATCTTCCGGCCCATCCTGCCGATGCTCGCGTCGACGAGCGCCACGGTCGCCGAGGCCGTGTCCGGGTTCGAGCGGGCCTCGGTGGAATGGAAGCTCGACGGAATTCGCATCCAGATCCACCGCCGGGAGTCCGAGGTCCGCATCTACACCCGCAACCTGAACGAGATCACCGAAACCCTGCCCGGCATCCTCGCCGCGGTCCTTCGCCTCCCGGTCAGGGAGGCCGTGCTCGACGGCGAGGCGTTGTGGATGACCGAGGAGGGACCTGGCTCCTTCCAGCACACGGTGTCGCAGATCGACAGCGCTGCCCCCCCGGAGGGAATCGTCACGTTCCTGTTCGACCTGCTGCACGTCGACGGCGAGGACCTGCTCGACGTGACTCTGGAGCAGCGCGCCGCCCGGCTGGCCACGATCGCGCCGGAGCTCAAGATCCCGAGCGTGCTCACCTCGGACCCCGCCGAGGCCGAGGACGTGCTCGAGGCGGCGCTGCGCGCCGGCCACGAGGGCGTCGTGGTCAAGGATGCGGCCTCGGTCTACGCCGCCGGCCGGCGCGGGAAGGCATGGCGTAAGGTCAAGCCGGTCCGGACCTATGACCTCGTCGTGCTCGGCGCCGAATGGGGGCACGGCCGCCGGCGGGGCTGGCTCTCGAACCTCCACCTCGGCGCCCGCGATCCGGCGACGGCCGAGTTCGTCATGGTCGGCAAGTGCTTCAAGGGCCTCACCGACGAGCTGCTCAGCTGGCAGACCGCTGAGCTCCTGGCACGCGAGACCGCCCGGCGCGGCATCGCTGTACTCGTGCGGCCCGAGTTGGTCGTGGAGATCGCTCTGGACGGTGTGCAGTCCTCGACCCGCTATCCCGGTGGCGTCGCCCTGCGCTTCGCCCGGGTCAAGCGCTACCGGCCCGACAAGAGTGCGAGCGAGGCCGACGTGATCGATGACCTCCGGGGGCTCCTGCCGGGCGGTCCGCTCAGCGCAGGAGAGACCCGATGATCGTGAGGCGTCGAGCGCCCAGGAAGTATCGGCTCGCTTCGACGAGCTCATCCACCAGGGCACGCGACTGACGCTCATGTCCTTGCTGGCGAGCGCCGACTGGGCCGATTTCGCCTTCCTGCGCGACCGGCTCGGGATGTCGGACTCGGCCCTCTCCAAGCAGCTCTCGACGCTCGAGGCGGCCGGTTATGTCGTCGAGTGGCCGGTCAGCGATCGGCGCCGACGCGTGTGGGCCAGGCTGACCGAGCGCGGTATGGCGGCCTTCCAGAGCCACGTGGCGGCTCTGCGGAGAATCGTCGACGCGGCCGATCCCGAGCCGCTCGTCGCGAGTCAGACGAAATAGCCCCACGTCGACCAGTCGGGCTAGGCCGCGACGCTGCGGCCGGCGCGTGCGGCCGCGGGACATCGGCCTTCGGGCCGGCCGCACGCCTGGAAGTCGCACAGCCGGCACAGCCACCCGCAGGCGGGCGGCTCGCCCATCGCATGCTGCTCGAGTCGCAGAGAGGCAAGATCGCCGGTGAGCTGCTCGGCCAACACAGTCAGGGAGAGCCGCTGGGCGTCGGTTAGTCCGGCAAGCGCCTCCTCGACCGCCGCGGCCCGGGCCTGGACGATTCGCCGCGCCGCCGCCCGGCCCGCAGGCGTCAGACGCAGCGCCACCGAGCGGCGATCGGCCACCCGGTGTCCACGCGCCACGTGCCCGTCGGCAACCAGGCCGTCGATTAGGCGAACTGCGGCCGAGTGAGTCAATCCGAGGACCTGCCGCAGCTGCTCGATGGTGCCCCCGCCGGCGAACTGATCCAGGGCCACCAGCGCCGCCGGCGCCTGGCCCCCGCGACCTGCCGCCGCAGCGGCCGCCGCGGTCATCCGGTCGCAGACGGCCAGCGCCCAGGCGCCCAGCAGGTTGGCCAGCCGGCCGAGCGCGGGGTCAGAGTTCGGGGAGCTGGAGCTCGAGCTCATAGGAGGCCCGGGAACCGTGCGGAGCCTCAAACCTGCCGCGCCCGGTCAGATCGGTCAGCTCGCCGGTCGGCGATCCGGGGACCACGCTGGCCTCCCAGCGCGCCACCCCGCCATCGAACTCGCCCGCGGTCTCCAGCACGAACGTGCCGCGCCGCCCCGCCACCTCGCCGTCCACCAGCTGTAGACCGACGAACCGGGCGGAGCCGTCCGGCTGATAGGCCATCAGCCACTCAGACGATCCTTCGCCGGCGATGTCGCCCTCGAAGCGCTGGGTGACCGAAGCCTTCGTGAGCCGCCGACCCTCGCGCTCGTCGTACGCGTTCTCGTTCCAGGACGCCACCTGGAAGGCGCCGTTTACTGTCGCCATCGCTCGCCTCCTTTGCGTCGGTCGGGAGATTTCCGTCGCATAGCACCGGTTATCTCCCGAACGCCAAATGTGTATGCCGCATACATCCTTCCCTGCGCCGCGGAGGTGTAAACCTAGACGCGCTGGAACGTGCGGGTGCCGAAGGCCATCCCGGGCGCGATCAGCCCCGCCCCCACCAGCACCCCGACCGCCACCGTGCCGGTGACCACCTGGCCGCGAAACAGATCGCGCAGGGCGTCGACGATGTGCTTGACCGGGTTGAGGTTGGAGACGGTGCGCAGCCAACCCGGCGCCAGCGTCATCGGGAGCAGATGCCCGACAGCAGCAGCATGGGCACGGCCAGGCTGTTGGTGATCGAGGCCATGGCGTCCTCGGTTCCGGTCAGCAGCGCCACCGCATATGAGGCGCTGGCGAATGCAGCGCCGACCGTCGCCACGAGCAGCACGGCCAGGACAACGCCGGCGAGCGGGGCGCGCAGTCCGAAGGCGTAGGCGGCGGCGAGCAGCACGGTGGACTGGACGAGCAGGACGACCCTGTTCGACGAGAACGCCACCTGCCACATCGCGCTGGGCAACGCCTACCCGTTCACCGTGCCCGACCTCCCCGCCGGCGCCGATGCGCGGGCCGAGCGCGGGTTCAATCAGTCGAGCATTCACGAGGACCTGATGATCGGCGGGCCCCGAGGTGTCGGTCGACGGACTCGACGGCGCTCGCAACGCCACGCCAATCCTGCGCGACGACGTCTGGGTGCTGGCCTAGTACGACCTCACGCAATTACGTCCGTCCACCGGCGGTACGTGCGTTCGGCCGTACTAAAGGCGGCGAGCGGCCAGCCTTCATGCTGCAAGACCTGCCATCCGGCGCGGCGGCAACTGACCGTGGCAGGATAAGCATGCCCCACATGCACGACCTGCCACGGTCGGACTTGCCTGTGCCGATTGGCAGGTTGTGCAGGTGGTGATCCGGCCGGGAGCTGGAAGTCAGGACGTGGCAATCCCGTTCGGGGAGGCGCACGGCGGGTGCGCCTCCCCGACGCGCTCGCGCCGCGGACCTGCATAACCGACAAAGCGTCCTGACCGCCGAGCCCGTGACGTCCTAGGCATGCCCACATGCCGACCCCAGGGCTACTCGGGCGTCAAGCCGCGGCAGCGAGGCGGCCGGCATCGCGGGCGCCCGCCGGCACCGGCGCGACCGGCGGCCAATCGTTGATCGGGTGCCGGGTGGCTGCCCAGAGGTGCTGCACCGCGTAGGCGCGCCAGGGCCGCCACCGCTCCGCCCACGCGATCAACGCCAAGCGAGCGCCCGGCAGCCCCAGCGCCTCCGCGCCTCGCCTGACCCCGAGGTCCGTCACCGGGAACGCGTCCGGATCGCCGAAGGCCCGCATCGCAACTACCTCGCTCGTCCACGGCCCGATCCCCGGGAGCGCCTCCAGCGCCGCCTGCGCCCGCTCGCGCTCAGCACCCGGACCGAGGTCGAGCTCGCCGGAACGCAGCGCGCCGATGAGCGCGTGCAAGGTCCTGCCACGGCCCGCGGGCATCGCGAGCCGGGCGCCGGAAAGCGTCTCGACGGACGGGAACACGTGAGTGAGCCCGCCGTCGGGATCGGACACCGGCTCCCCGTACAGCGCGACCAGCCGGCCCGCATGCGCCCGCGCGGCGGCGGTGGAGATCTGCTGCCCGAGCACGGCGCGCACCGCCATCTCGGCGCCGTCGACCGTCCGGGGCACCCGCCGGCCGGGCGCCCGGGCAACCAGCGGACGCAACCGAGCGTCGGAGGCGAGCTGCTGGTCGATCGCCTCAGGGTCGGCGTCGAGATCGAGCAGCCAGCGGCAGCGGGCGATCGCGGCGCTCAGGTCACGCAGGTCGGCCAGGTGCAGCCGGCAGGCGATGTGATCCGCCTGTGGCGAGAGCTCGACGATCCCGGCGCCGAAGGGAAGCCGCAAGGTCCGGCGGTAGGTCTGGCCGCGGATCTCCTCTACCCCGGGTATCGCGGTGGCGGCCAAGTGGCCGAACAAGTTCTCCGGGCGCAGCGGCTGCCGGAAGGACAGCTTGAGGGGCAGGCCGTTGCCGGCGAGACTCGCGCCGGGGCCACCGCCGGAAGCGTCCGACCCCGCCCCGCGCGGCCGAGCCGCGCCGGGGCCACCGCCGGAAGCGTCCGACCCTAGCCCGCGCGGCCTCGCCACCCGCCGGCGCAGCTCCGTCGGCGTCAGCGCGAACACCGCCCGCACCGTGTCGTTGAACTGGCGGATGCTGTCGAACCCGGCAGCGAACGCGACCTCGGCCATCGCCAGCGAGCTGGTCTCGATCAGCGTGCGCGCCGTCTGAGCCCGCTGGGCGCGCGCCAGCGCCAGCGGACCCGCCCCCAGC
The DNA here is from genome assembly GCA_963743345.1 of uncultured Solirubrobacterales bacterium. Taxonomy (GTDB): domain Bacteria; phylum Actinomycetota; class Thermoleophilia; order Solirubrobacterales; family Solirubrobacteraceae; genus Palsa-465. The sequence goes on along the minus strand of CAVUPW010000009.1, from coordinate 39,371 downwards.
TCAGCCATTAGCAGCCGTTCGAGCTGGCGAACCGAATAGCCCAGAGCGCCCGCGAGCCCCGACACGCCGTGGCGATCGACCACGCCGTCGGCGATCAGCCGCATCGCTCGGGCCACCACGTCTCCCCGCGCGTTCCATTCCGGTGAGCCCGGAGTGGCGTCGGGACGGCACCGCTTGCAGGCGCGGAAGCCGGCCTGCTGGCAGGCGGCCGCCGAGGGGTAGAAGCGGACGTGCTCGCGCATGGGCGTCCGCGCCGGGCAGCTCGGCCGGCAGTACACGCCGGTCGATGTCACCGCGGTGAAGAACCAGCCGTCAAACCGCTGATCCCGCGCGCCGAGCGCCCGGTAGCAGAGCTCGAAGTCTTGGACCACACCGCGAGCGTGGCAGACGCAGACGGCCGCGTCTAGCGGTTCTGCGACACCAAGACGTGCGCGTCGCGGACCCTTCATCGGGCCAATCAGCCCGAAAAGACTTCAGAAGTAAGCGCGCTGACCGATACCCGCGAATGATGCGTCACTCGGATGCCAGGGATCCCTACATGCTGGACCAGTCCCTTGGGACCGGTGCACCCGACGGCTGGCCGGCGGATGCACGCGACGCCCTGCGCTGGGGTCATCGCCAGCACGATCGCTGGCTCGAGCGCTGGATCCGCTCCACTGAGGATCTCGCACGCCTGCAGTACTCGCACCGGATGGTGGACGCCGTCATCGACGAGATCGACGGGCGCTACATCCGGATCGGCGAGAAGTGGCTGACCGACTACGCATCGTGCAACTACCTGGGGCTCGACCTCGATCCCGAGATCATCGAGGCAGTGCCCGAGTATCTGCGCCGCTGGGGCACCCACCCAAGCTGGTCGCGCCTGTTGGGCAGCCCGGTCCTCTACGAGCGGATCGAGGAAAAGCTGACCTCACTGCTCGGCGTCGAGGACAGCCTGGTGCTGCCGACGATCACCCACATCCACATGTCGGTGATCCCCGTGCTGGCCGGCGGCGGGACGCTGTTCCTGGACAGCCGCGCGCACAAGACGATTTACGACGGCTGCGCCCTGGCCGCGGCTCGCGGCGCCGCGATCGAGCGCTTCGCCCACAACAACCTGGACTGGCTGGAGGCGCTCCTGCGCGACCGGAGATGGCGCCGCCCGGGCATGATCTGCATCGACGGCGTCAACAGCATGACCGGCAACCCACCGGACGTGGGCGCCTTCGCCGCGCTGGCGCGCGAGCACGACGTCGTCCTCTACGTCGACGACGCGCACGGATTCGGCGTGGTCGGGGAGCGCTCGCCGGACGAACCGTGCGATTACGGGATGCGCGGGAACAGCGTGATCCGCCACCTCGGCGAGAGCTACGAGAACATCATCCTGGTCGGCGGCTTCTCCAAGGCTTACTCCTCGCTGCTGGCCTTCATCGCCTGCCCCACCCCGCTCAAGCAGGTGCTGAAAACTGCCGCGCCGCCTTATCTCTACTCCGGCCCCAGCCCGGTGGCGTCGCTGGCCACGGTCCTCGAGGGGCTCCGGGTCAACGAGACCCGCGGCGAGGCGCTGCGGGCCAAGCTCCACCGGCTCACCGCCCGCGTGCTTGATCGCGTGCGAGAGCTCGGCATCACCACGCCGAACAACTCCGGCTTTCCGATCATCGAGATCCCGCTGGCCGACGCCGACACGGTCGATGAGATCGGCGACGTGCTGTTCGACCACGGCATCTACGCCACGATGGCCGTCTACCCGCTCGTCCCGCGCGAGGAGGTCGGGTTCCGCCTCCAGCTGACCGCCGCCAACACAGACGAGCAGGTCGACCACTTGTGCGACGTGCTCGGCGAGCTGAGCGAGCGCTTCAAGCTGCACCGGGGTCCCGCGGAGTGAGTCCGTTGCCTACGCCGGTCGCAGCCACCAAAGCACGAGATCGCCGCAGGTTGTGGTGGATCTTTCTCCTGTTCGGCGCGTTAGTGTGCGGGCTCTACGAGTTCGTGCCGCCGCTCAAGGGCAGCGGTCCGGTCATCAACGGACTCGGGCTCTACGGCGTAGTGGGCATCGTGCTGGGGATCCGTCTGCACCGGCCGCGGGCGCAGCTGGCCTGGTGGTGCTTCGCGCTGGGGCTGCTCCTGTTCTGGATGGGCGACCTCTACACCTACAGCTACCCGAAGCTGTTCGGCGCCGACGTCCCGTTCCCCTCGCCGGGCGACGCGATCTACCTCGCCGTCTACCCGGTGCTGATGATCGGGCTGGTGCTCCTGGTGCGCCGGCGCAACCACCGGGCCGATAGCCCTGGGACCATCGACGCGATCATCATGACGCTGGGGCTCTCGCTCATCTCGGGCATGCTGCTGATCGCCCCCTACGTCCACGATCAGACGCTCGGCCTGGTGCCGAAGCTCGTCTCGATCGGCTACCCGATGGGCGACATCGTCCTGCTGGCCGGAGCCATCCGGCTGGCCGTCGATGCCGGCAAGCGCCGTCCGGCGTTCTACCTGCTGATCGCGAGCATCGTCACGCTGCTCAGCACGGACTTCGTTTACGGCCTCCTCACCCTGCACTCGAGCTACAACCACCAGCTCTGGCTGGATGCCGGCTGGATCTTCTTCTATCTGTTGTGGGGAGCGGCCGCGCTGCACCCCTCGATGCAGGAGCTCTCCGAGGTCGAGACCGATCGCCAGCCCAAGCTGACCTGGCTGCGCCTGGCCATGCTCGCCGGCGCCAGCCTGACTGCGCCTGCCCTCGAGCTGGCCAAGGTCATCCCCACTCACAATGCGGATCTGCTGTTCGTGATCGCCGCCTCGGTGGTCCTGTTCTCGCTGGTGGTGGGACGCATGACGGGGCTGATTCGGGATCGCGAGAAGTCGGTGGCACGCGAGCGGGCGCTCAGTGCGGCCGGTGGTCTGCTGGTGGCGGCCACCGAGCCCACGGAGATCGTCGTCGCGGCGCTCCAGGCGCTGGCCGACTTCGGAAACGCGCGCGTGGAGGCGCGGGTGTGTCGCATCTTCGACAGCCACGTCCGTGCCGCCGGGCTCGACGAGAACGGCTCCCTGATCGACTGGAACCTGTCCGGCGAGGCCGCGGCGCTGCTGCGGGCCCAGGCGTCTGACCGGGCCTTGACGCTTTCGGCGCAGGCCCGGGAGGAGATGCGGATCGAGCCCGGCAATGAGCGGATCCTGCAACTCGAGCTCCGGCCCGGCGGCCCATCGAGTCCTGCGCTGGCGCTGATCGTGGCCGGCGAGCCGGCCGAGGACGAGGAGACGAGCTACGCGCTACGTACTCTCGCCCACCAGGTGTCGCTGGCACTGAGCAGCTCGGAGCTGGCCGAGGAGGTCCACCGCCGGGCCAGCGAGGCGCGGTTCGCCAGCCTGGTCCAAAACTCGAGCGACCTGATTACGGTGCTCAGCGCGGACAACACGATCATCTACCAGAGCCCGTCGATCGAGCGGGTGCTCGGGTACACGGCCGATGAGGTCACCGGGCGCTCGTTCGAGCTGCTCCTCCATCCCGACGAGCACGGCCGGCTCCTGCGCCGTCTCACCGACGGCGCCGGCGCCAACGGCCGGGCCGAGGTGATCGACTGCTTGCTGGCCCACAAGGACGGCAGCCTGCGTCACTTCGAGATCCTCCATGCCGATCTGGTGGCCGACCGCGCGGTGGGTGGGATCGTGCTCAACGGCCGCGATGTCTCCGAGCGCAAGGCGTTCGAGGAGCAACTCGCTCACCAGGCCTTCCACGATCCGGTCACCCACCTGGCCAACCGGGCGCTGTTCAACGAGCGCGTGCGGCATGCGGTGGCGCGCACGCTGCGCGAGGGGATGGGCATGGCGGTGCTGTTCGTCGACCTCGATGACTTCAAGACCGTCAACGACAGCCTTGGGCACGCCGTGGGCGATCAGGTGCTGCTGGAGGTGGCGCAGCGCATCGCGGGAAGCGTGCGCGCGGCCGACACGGCCGCCCGGTTCGGCGGCGACGAGTTCGCGATCCTCCTCGAAGATGTGCACGACATCCAGACCGCGGTGGAGACCGCGGAGCGGCTCCTGGACGCGCTGAGCCGTCCGCTCGACTTCGACGAGCACCATCTGGCGATCCGGGCCAGCCTGGGCATTTCGATTGCCGAGCCCGGACACCCGAGCGACGCCGACGAGCTGATCCGCAATGCCGACGCCGCGATGTACATCGCCAAGGGCGACGGTAAGGGCGGCTACCGGTTGTTCGAGCCGGCCATGCACGACCGGGTCGTGGCCCGGCTCGCTCTCCGCGCCGACCTCCAGCGGGCGCTCGAGCGCGAGGAGTTCGAGCTGCACTACCAGCCGCTGGTTCGCCTCGAGGATGGCGCGATCACCGGGCTCGAGGCCCTGCTGCGCTGGCGTCACCCCACCCGCGGCCTGATCCGCCCCGACGACTTCATCCCGTTCGCCGAGGAGAGCGGCCTCATCGTCGACATCGGCCGCTGGGTCCTGCATCAGGGGTGCGCCGAGGCTAAGACGCTACGCGAGCGCATCGACGGGCCAGTACTGCCCACGATTGGCATCAACCTGTCGGTCAAGCAGCTCTTCCACGCCGACATCGTGGCCGACGTGTCGAACGCGCTGAGTAGCGCGGACCTCGACCCCGCCGCGCTGACGCTGGAGATCACCGAGTCCGTGATGATGACGGACACCGAGCTCGCGGTGACCCGGCTCAACGAGCTGCGCGCGCTCGGCGTGCGCCTGGCCATGGACGATTTCGGCACCGGCTACTCGTCGCTCAGCTCGCTCAGCCTGTTCCCGCTCGACATCCTCAAGATGGATCGTTCGCTGCTGGCCGCCGGCGCCGCGCCGATCACCTCGGGACTCGCCTCCGCGGTGCTCAGCCTCGGCGAGACGTTCGAGCTCGAAGTGGTCGCCGAGGGGATCGAGCACGCCGAACAGTCGGCCACGCTGCGTGAGCTGGGCTGCGACACCGGTCAGGGCTTCTACTTCGCCCGACCGATGGCGCCGAATCTCCTCCAGGGCTTCCTGAGCGAGCACGCCGGCGGCTTCGCGGTGCCCAGCGGCTCGGACTAGCGGCGTGCAGCACAGCTACGAGAGCCTGGACCGACCGGGGGGCTTCAGCCGGGTCCGGCTCCTGGCCCCACTCGCCCACCGCGACTACCGGCGCCTGGTCGGCGGCATGTCGGTCTCGCTGCTGGGCGACGGACTGTTCCTGGTTGCGCTGGCCTGGCAGGTGTACGCGCTCTCGGACACTCCGACCGCGCTGGCCACGATCGGGATCGCGATGACCGTGCCCACTGTGATCTGCCTGCTGGTAGGCGGCGCGGTCAGCGATCGCTACGACAGGCGGCTGGTCATGCTGGTCGCCGACGCGGTGCGCGCCGTCCTGCTGGCCGCGCTCGCCGCGCTGGCCGCGACAGGAACGCTCCAGCTCTGGCAGCTGTTGGTCACCGTCATCTTCTACGGCGCTGCCACCGCGTTCTTCAATCCAGCCTCTGATGCGCTCGTGCCGCAGCTGCTGCCTGCCGAGTCGCTGGCGCAGGCCAACTCGCTGGATCAGTTGATCCGGCCGCTGGCCCTGCGCCTGGTCGGCCCCGCCCTGGGCGGCGTGCTGGTGGGCGCTCTCGGCACCGCCGCGGCCTTCGGCCTGGACGCCGCCTCGTTCGCGATCTCGATCGCCGCCCTGATCTCGATCGCGCCCAGACCTGCGTCGGCGGCCGCCGACGTCCGGCGGGTGGGGCGGGAGATCGAAGCCGGGCTGCGCTACGTTCGCAGCCACGCCTGGCTGTGGGCCACGCTGCTCAGCGCGGCGATCGCCTACCTGCTGTTCATGGGACCGACCGAGGTGCTGCTGCCATATATCGTCAAGAATCGCCTATCCGACGGCGCAGCCGACCTCGGGCTGGTCTTCGCCGCCGGCGGCCTCGGGTCGCTGGCCTGCGCAACCGGCGTCGGCCAGCTGGGGCTGCCCCGGCGCACGCTCACCTTCATGTACGCGACGTGGACGGTGGCGACGCTGGCGGTGGCCGGCTATGGCCTGGCCCGCAGCCTATGGGGGCTGATGCTGGCCAGCGTGCTGTTCAACACGCTCGAGACCGCGGGAACGATCGCCTGGGCCACCGCCAAGCAGCGCCACGTCCCGGCCGCGCTGCTCGGCCGCGTATCGAGCCTCGACTGGCTCATCTCGATCGGCCTGCTGCCGGTGTCCTACGCGCTGACCGGGCCGGTCAGCGCCGCGATCGGGCTGCGCACCACGCTGCTCGGCGCCGGGCTGCTCGGCGCGCTCGTGACGTTCGCCCCGCTGCTGCTGCGGGACGTGCGCCGGCTCGAGGGTAGGCCAGGCGACGCCAGCGGGCGGGAAGCGCATCTCGACGCGCAGCCCGCCATCCACGCCGGGTGAGATGTCGAACGACGCATCGTGGGCGGCGGCGATCGCGGCCACGATCGAGAGTCCCAGGCCGAAGGCGCAGCGAGCATCCCGCCGTACAGCAGGGCGTTCCACAGGCGGCTCCGCGCGTGTGGGTTCGGGCTGCGGTGAGGCAGGATCGTCCGCCGGGTGGCCGAGGCTTTGCTCCGGGGCGTGCGGCCGTCCTTGACTAGTGCTCGATGACCGCCGGAAGCATGACCGTCACCACCAGCCCGCCGCCGGGTGGCGGCGCGGCGGAGATCTCGCCGTCGTGGGCGACGACGATCGCACGGGCGATCGAGAGGCCTAGGCCGTAGTGGCCGTCTGCTTGGGTACGCGGTCCGCCACCACGCTGAAACGGCTCGAACAGCCGCTCGATCTCGTCGCGGTAGATCACGGGACCGCTGTTGGCGACGCGCAGGACCGCGCGGTCTGATTCGGTTGCGGTCTCTAGCTCGATCCATCCTCCGTCGTAGTTGTGCGCGATCGCGTTGTCGAGCAGATTGGCGATCAGCCGCGCGAGCAGGGCGCGGTCGCCACGTAGCGCGGCTGAGTTCAGCGCAGGCCTCACGTCGAGCCGTCGCTGCGCTATCTCCTCCGACGTCCTCGCGAGCTCGCGTTCGGCTAGCGGGGCCAGGTCGAGCGTCTCGCGCTGCTCGATCCCCCGTTCGCTGGTGGCGAGCGTGAGCAGCGCCTCGAGCAGCCGCTCCTGGCTGCGGCCGGATGCGACCAGCTCCTCGCAGGTGGCCCTCAGGCTCGCCGCGCTCGCGTTGGGATCGGCCAGGGCGACCTGGAGCAGGGTGCGTTCGAGCGTCAGCGGGGTTCGCAGCTCGTGGGCAGCGTTGGCCACGAACCGCCGCTGCGCCGCGAAGGCCGCCTCAAGCCGCGCGAGGAGGTCGTCGACCGTGTCACCGAGCTGCTTGAACTCGTCCTCGGGGCCGGTGAGCGCGAGCCGGTTGTGCAGGTTGCCGGCCGAGATGGCTCGGGCGGCGGTTGTCATCTGGCGCAGTGGGCGCAGCATCCGGCCGGCGGCGAACCAGCCCAGCGGGGCCGAGGCAACGGCCGTGAAGGCGAGTGTCAGCCACGCGACGGCGAGCAGGCGCGCCACATCGGCCGAGTGCTGCTGGATCACCGCCTGGTGGACGGGCGCACCGGAGCGACTCGGCGCGACGGCGATGGACTGCGAGCTCGAGCCGATCACCGTGCCGGTCCAGACGAACACGAGGATGATCGCGATCAGGAGCGTTCCCAGCAGGAGGAACATCCCCGAGTACAGGAGCGTCAGCCGCAGCCGGGCGCTGTAGTCGGACAGCTGCCGCCAGCGACGCGGGACCAGGCGGAGGGCGAGCGCGCTCATCAGATGCGGTAGCCCGCCTCGCGGACCGTGTCGATCACCGCCGGCTCGCCTAGCTTTGCCCGCAGCCGCCCAATCGTCGTCTTGACCGTGCTCGTGAACGGGTCGGCCGCCTCGTCCCACACACGCGCGAGGAGCTCCTCGGCCGATATCACGCGGCCATCGGCGGCCAGCAGGTACTCGAGCAGCGCGAACTCTTTCGGACTGAGCAGCAGGCGCCGATCGCCGCGGAAGGCGACGCGGCGCGCCGAGTCGAGCGTGAGATCGCCACGCTGCAGCTTGGGCGGCACGGCCACACCGGGTCGGCGGGCGAGCGCCCGGACGCGGGCCACCAGCTCGGCGAACTCGAACGGCTTCGGTAGGTAATCGTCGGCGCCGAGCTCGAGCCCCGCCACGCGATCGCCGATCGTGCCGGCCGCCGTCAGCATCAATACCCTCGTCTCGGCGTGCTGGGCCACCAGCGTCCGGCACACCTGGTCGCCATGCACCGCCGGCAGGTCCCTGTCGAGCACGACGACGTCGTAGCAGTTGACCGCCACATGGCTCAGCGCGTCCGCACCGTCGTAGGAGATGTCTACGGCCATACCCTCGCGTCGCAATCCCTCGGCTACCACTTCGGCCAGTCGCCGCTGATCTTCCACCACCAGCACCCTCATGATCTGGAGCAAAGCATCGCGGACCAGACGTGACAGCGAGGTCACAGTCGCGGTCACCGTACTGTCACCGGCCTTTGGCTACAAGTCGCGGCCATGACCAACAGAATGCTCCTCGCTCTGCTGTTCGCGCCGCTCGCGGCGAGCTGCGGCTCGCACCACGCGACGACCACAACGACGGCGAACAGCCCGGAGAATCCGGCAACCGCCGCGTACGCCTACGCGCGCTGCATGCGCAGCCATGGAGTACCCAACTTCCCCGATCCGCAGGTCCGCAGCAGCCCCGGCCACGCCTCTGTCGCCTTCGCGGTCACCCCCTCGCAGACCGGCTCGCCGAAGTTCAAGGGGGCCGACAAGGTGTGCTCGCGGATTCTCCCGCAACCGACCAATCCCAGCCCCGCCCAGCAGCGAGTCCACAAGCAGGACCTGCTCGCGTTCGCGCGATGCCTGCGGACCCATGGGGTACACGGCTTCCCGGATCCGGACGCCCAGGGGCGGCTGACCCTCCAGACGGTGAGCGCAGCGGGCGTCGACGTCCGCGCTCGGAAGTTTCTCGACGCCGCCAAGGCCTGCGTGGGCGTGTCGGGCGGCGCCGTCACGCTGCCGGCGATACGAGGCGGCGGTGAGCGGCCAGGGATAACAGCCAGATAACGGTGATACGTCCGTGTTACCGCCCGGGGTGTAACTAGATGCCCCGTCGATGAGGGCTCCTCGAGCTATCGCCGCGGGACGGTGGCGGCGCCGGACGGCCGCCACGCTGGCCCTGGTGATCGCGGTCGCAGTGGTGATTGCGGTCATCCTCGGCACACGTTCACCCGGGACACTCAACGCTGCCGCCAACAAGAACCGGTCTTCCGGCTCGACCACGGTGGAGCGACGGGATCTGGTGCAGACCGACACCGAGTCGGGGACGCTCAGCTATGCCAGGCCACAAACGGTGTACGACCGGCTGACGGGAACGATCACCTGGCTGCCAGCGGTGGGCCAGGTGATCCACCCGGGGCAGGCCCTCTTCCGGGTGAACGGAGCGCCGGTCGCCTTGCTGAACGGAGGCACGCCCGCCTACCGTGACCTGGGCCCGTCCGACAGCGCCGGCCAGGACGTCCTCCAGCTCAACCGTAACCTCGTCGCGCTCGGCTTCAACCCCGATGGGATCGTGGTCGACGATGTGTGGCAGGCGGCCACGACGGCCGGTGTCGAGCTCTTCCAGGAGTCCCTGGGGGAAACCGAGACCGGCACCCTCACGCTGGGGCAGATCGTGTTCCTGCCGGGGGCTCAGGTGGTCTCCACGGTGAATGGGACGGTCGGGTCGAACGGCAGCGGGGGTAACGGATCCGACGCGTCGGATCCGCGCGGGGGCAGCCCCGCTGCGGAATATGTCGATCTCACGACAACGACGCCGACCTCGCCCAACCTGGGCAAGCCCAAGAAGCGGCACAAGCCTCACCACAATCAGGGGAGCGCCCAGACGATCGCGACGCTGAAGGCGCTGCTGAAGGCGGCCACGGCACAGCTCCGTGCCGAGACCGCCGAGCTGAAGGCCGCCCAGAACGGGTCGGGACCGAACGGCGAGGACGGCAATTCGCCGAAGGGGGGGAACTCCGCCAACTCGAACAACTCGGGCAACTCGAACAACTCGGCAACTCGAACAACTCGAGGCAACTCGCGGCAATTCCGGGGGCGGAGGCGGCAACGCCACCGCCATCCTGCAGACAAGCTCGACGCAGCTCGTCGTCACCGTCGACCTGGACGCCACCAAGCAAAGCGAGGCCAAGGTCGGCGAGAAGGTCACGGTCGAGCTGCCGAACGGCAGCACGGTGAACGGCAGGATCGCCGCGGTCAGCTCGGTCGCCCAGAGCTCGAATGACAACGGCAACAGCGGGAACGGCGGCAACGGCAACAACGGGAACGGCAACAACGGGAACGGCAACAACTCGAGCGCCGCCACGATCCCGGTCACGATCGCGCTGAGCGGCCATCAGACCGGCGGCCTGGATCAGGCGGCGGTCAGCGTGAACTTCGCGCAGGCCGAGGCGACGGGCGTGCTGTCGGTGCCGGTGACCGCGCTGCTGGCCACCGCCGGCGGTGGCTACGCGGTGCAGGAGGCAGGCGCGCCCCATTCGCTGATCCCGGTCACCACCGGCCTGTTCGCCGCGGGATACGTCGAGATATCCGGCCCGGGCGTACACCCGGGTCTGGCCGTGACCGACTCCCAGGGCTGACCGGTGGCGCTCGAGCTCGACCGGGTGGTCAAGGAGTACCCGGGCGGTGTCGCCGCCCTGCGCGGGGTCAGCCTCGAGGTTCCGGACGGCGATCAGGTCGCCGTGGTGGGACCCTCCGGGTCCGGCAAGACCACGATGCTGACGATCATGGGCACACTCGAGCGCTCCACCCGCGGATCGGTGCGGGTGGCCGGGCAGGACGTGGGCAGCGCTTCGGACCGGGAGCTGGCCGGGCTGAGGGCCCACGAGATCGGGTTCGTGTTCCAGGGCTTCCACCTCCAGGAGGCGATGAGCGTGGTCGACAACGTGGCGCTCGGCATGCTCTACACGGGTCAACCGCTGAGGCAGCGTCGTGACGTGGCGAGGAGCGCCCTCGATCGCGTCGGGCTGAGCCACCGGCTCGAGTTCAAGCCCAAGCAACTCTCGGGCGGCGAGCGTCAGCGGGTGGCGATCGCTCGCGCGATCGCCAAGCGGCCGGTGATCATCCTGGCCGACGAGCCGACCGGCAACCTCGACTCCAAGTCAGGTGGCGAGGTCATTGACCTGCTGCACCGGCTGGCCGCGGACGGCGCGACGCTGGTCCTGATCACCCACGACGAGCGAATCGCCGGAGGATTCGAGCGGCGGGTACAGATGCACGACGGGGAGATCGTCGGAGAGATCGTCGGACAGGACCGGGCGTGAACGGGGCCCCAGCCACTCGAGAGCCACCTGGCCGCGCCGGTCCGGCACGGCTGCCGGCACGCGAGCTTGTCGGCACGGCGATCGGTGGGCTGCGAACTCGCCGCCTGCGGGCGGCCTTATCGGGCGCTGGGGATCGCAATCGGCATCGGCGCGATGGTCGCGGTCGTCGGCGTCTCCTCCTCGGCCCAGGCGAACCTCCTGGCCGAGATCGACGCGCTCGGCACCAACTTGCTCACGGTCACTCCCGGGCAGACGTTCCTCGGCGCCAACGAGACGCTGCCCAGCACCGCCGTGCCGATGATCGGACACATGCTGAACGTGGACCGCGACGCCGCTGTGTACCAGGTGTCGGGCGTGAGCGTCTACCGCACGCAGTACGTGCCTGTTGCGGAGACCGGTGGGATCGGCGTCGACGCCGCCGGCGATGACCTGCCCCAGGTGGTGGGCACCTCCATGTCCTCCGGGCACTTCCTCGATGCCCGCAGCGGCGGCTTCCCCGAGGCGGTGCTCGGCGCGCAGGCGGCCGAGGTCCTCGACATCACTCGGGTCGGCGGGCACCTGATGGTCTACCTGGGAAACACATGGTTCGACGTGATCGGCGTCCTCGAACCGGTGCTGCTCGACCCCTCGCTCGACTCGACCGTGTTCATCTCGCTGCCGGTTGCCGAGCGCGTGTTTCAGACCGAGCCCAACCCGTCCGAGATCTACTTGCGCGCCAACGTCAGCCAGGTGAGCCAGGTCTCCAACCTGCTGGCGCCCACCGGCGACCCGCAGCAGCCCGACGGCGTGCAGGTCAGCCGGCCCTCGGATGCACTGGAGGCCCGCGCCGCCGCTCAGGGCCAGTTCACCACGTTGCTGCTCGGGCTGGGCGCGGTGGCGCTGCTGGTGGGCGCGATCGGGATCGCCAACATCATGGTGATCTCGGTGCTCGAGCGGCGCGGGGAGATCGGGCTGCGCCGCGCACTCGGCGCCACGCGGCGACACATCAGCCTCCAGTTCCTGGCCGAGTCCGCGCTGCTCGCCGTGCTCGGAGGGATCGCCGGCCTGGCACTCGGCGCCGGCGCCACCGAGGTCTACGCGATCACCCGGCATGAGCCGTTCGTGGTGCCGCTCTACGCGCTCCTCGCTGCACCCGCCGCCGGACTCGTGATCGGGACGCTCGCGGGGCTATACCCGGCGGCCAAGGCGGCCCGGCTCAGCCCGACCGAGGCGCTCCGGTCAACCTGAGCCCGAAGCGGCCTCGCGCTCACTTCATGGTCAGCCGGAACGCCGGATGGTCGGGCGCGATCCGGCGCAGGTCCTCCTCCGGCGCGTCCGGTCCGACCCCCGCGAAGAAGGCTCCCACCTCGAACTTCCACTTCTTCAGATAGGCGCGCAGCAGGGGCGGCTTCTCGTCATCGGTCACCTCGACCGCCGTGAACGGCTGGGTGCGGCGGCCAACGCGCAGCCTGCCCTCGCCGCTCGCCCGCATGTTCTTGACCCACTGCGTGTGCCCGCGCGGCGCCACCAGGTAGTCCTGACCCTGGTGCCGGAGCAGGTTCACCGGATTGCTTCGCCATTCACCCGACTTGCGGCCCCTCACCTCGAGCACGCGCGAGCCGTATACGCTGACCCCGAGCCGAGTCAGCCCCGCGACGGCCCGATTGAAGACGTTAGTCGTGAACCAGCCAGGACGCTGATAGTGCTCTGCCACCGCAATCATTCTGTCAAGCCCCGGCCCGCGTTACGGTGCGGTAGCGATGATCGATCGGTCCCAGCTTTCGTGTACGCCGCCATGGGCTGCCGCGTGCTCGGCACCTACGAGCCCTGGGAGCACCGAGGCGGGTAAGGCCTCGCGGCCGGTCACTAAGTCAACCCGGGCCGAAGCTCGCACCATCTGCCCGATGTGCGAGGTGCGTCTTACGCGCATGATGACCACATGACTACACCCGAGAATTCCACGCTCGCCTTGCGGGTTGCCGATACCGACGACGCGGTGGCATTGCGCCGGCTGGCCGCCCTGGATGACTCCGCCCCGCTCGAGGGGCCCGTGATGCTCGCGCTAGTGGACGGTCAGGCCGTGGCCGCTTTGTCGCTGTCCGACGATCGCATCGTGGCCAATCCGTTCCTGCCGACCGCGGACGCCGTCGCGTTGCTCGGCATGCGCGTCGCACAGCTGCGTCGGCCGCTCGGCCGCCGGCGGATCCTGTGGCCACCGCGGCCACCGCGGCTACGCGCCGCCTGACGAGCCTCGCCCGCTGGCGGCTCGGGAGCGGGGCCGCCGGTGGCTTCTTCCGCCAGCAGCGCCGGCTGGTTAAGGCGACGACGCGGGCGCCGACAGCGTCCGCTCGAGCAGGTCCCGCAGCTCCCGGAAGTGGCGCTCGCGGGAGGGTTCGTCGTAAGCCGCGGTGTCGGCCATCGTGTAGCCGTGCTGCGCTCCCGCATAGATCTCGGAGCGGTAGCGGGCGCCGGCGTCGTCGAGCGCCTGCTCGAAGGCGGCGATCTGCTCGGCGGTCATGCTCTGGTCCTGGTCGGCGAACCCGAAGTACAGCTCGGCCTGCACGTCCGCGGCGGAGCGGTGCGGGCTATCGGGCGCGTCGGTGACGAGGCCGCCGGCGTGGAAGCCGGCCAATGCCGCCACCCGCTCGGGATGGGCGACCGCGATTCGCCATCCCAGCCGTGCGCCCATGCAGTAGCCGGTGATTGCCACCGGGCCGGGTGCGGCCTCTTCGGCGAGGTAATCGAGGTAGGCGGCTGAGTCGGCTTCGACCCGATCCGGCGTGAGCCGGTCGATCAGCGGCCGGAGCGACTGGAAGAAGCCCGCGCGCTGCTCGGGATCGCTCAAATCGGGCGTCGGCAGCACCGGCGCGCGCCCGGCGCGGTAGAAGACATTCGGCGCCAGCACGACGTAGCCGTCCGCCGCGATCCGGTCGATCATCTCGCCGATCGTCGGCCGCAGCCCAAACGCGTCCATGATGAACACGACGCCCGGATGGGCGCGCTCGTCCGGCCGCGCCAGGTAGGCGTCGGCGACCCCGTCAGAGGTGGTGATGTCTACGCTCTTGACCGGCATCGGCCGGGCACTATGACATATGCGCCCGGGCGCTCGACACCCACGCCGGAAGGAAAGGAGCGGCGGCCTAGGGGGCCGACCGCCGCTCCTGTCTGCCCGCGGCGCGTGCCAGAGGGCGGCTTGCGTGGGGAAATCCGGTCGGAAGGTCTCGACGCGGCACGACGTCCTCTGGGTCAGACCGCCACAGACCTGGTGAGGTGATTCATGAAGCGCTTGACAATCGTGTTGACTCTGGCCGCCGCGAGCTTGCCGATCGGCATCTCGCAAGCCGCTACGCCCGCGCACGCGGCGCGCGGCACAACACTCCAGCTGCGCCACACGGCGCTTGGCAACATCCTTGTGAACGGCCGGGGTCTCACCCTGTACGCGTTCACCCGCGACGCCCGCAACAGGGACAGCTGCATGACGATCAGCGGCTGCACCGGCATCTGGCCGGCGTTGAGGAGCAGCGGGATCCCCGCGGCGGGGGCCGGGGTGAAGCGCTCGCTGGTAGGCACGATCAAGCTCGCCGGCGGCGGGCGCCAGGTCACCTACGCCGGCCATCCGCTCTATACCTACATCGGCGATTCCGGCCCCGGCGACACCTCGTACGTCGGTCAGATGCAGTTTGGCGGCCGGTGGTTCGCCCTGAACGCCGCGGGCCACGTGGTCAAGTAGCGTCAGGGCCTCGGCCACGATCATCCGGCAGCGATCTGGTCGGCGGCGCCCTGCACGGCGGGAGTGATCCCCGACTCGTCGGCCAGCATGTCGGCCACGCGCTGGCGCGCGCGATGCAGGCGGGTGGTGATGGTGGCCTCGCGGACCCGCAGGGCCCGGCCGGCCTCCCGGTAGGAGAGTCCCATCACGTCGACCGCGATCAGGGCGTCACGAAACGCGTCGGGCAGGGCGGCGATGGCGTGATAAAGCTCGGAGCGGTCGAGCCCGGCCTCCGGATGGACCGACGAGCGGTCTTCGACCGAGGCCAAGTCGTCGAGCTGCACGGGAAACTCGGGACGGCGGGCGGCGCTGCGCCGACTGCTCAGGAACGTATTGCGCAGCACTCGCAGCAGGTACCCGACGTCGTCGTCCGATCTCAGGAAGCGCGGCTTCTGGAGGACCCGCGCGAACGTTTCCTGCACCAGGTCCTCGGCCTCCTCGCGCGATCCGCACAGGCTACGGGCGGCGCGATACAACCGGTCGGTGTGATCCCCGAGCATGTCCGGGTCGAGCTGCCGGGCGGTTCGGCGCTGCTCGTTGTGGGAGCGCCCACGCCAACCCGGGCCTGGCTCATCCTGCACGGCGGGCACGGCGGGCACGGCGAGGAGTCGCTGTGAGGACCACATCAACAAGAAAGGTCCCGGAAACCTGGTCGGGGTCGCAATAGGACGATGGTCTTATGACCTCCCGCCCGCGCCGAGTCGCTAGCCTGGCGCAGTCGTAGGACCATCGTCCAATTGAGGCCTGCCCCAGGTGCCGCCTATGGTGAACGAGGCCTGATGCCTACCGCCGCCTCCACCGCCTCCAGCGACACCTCGGTGGCGCCGACGCGCGTCGATCCGGACACGATCACGGTGCTGGTCGTCGATGACCACCCCGGCTTCCGGCGCGCCATCGATCGGGCCCTGCGGCGCGCGCCCGGGCTGACCCTGGTCGGCTCGGCCCGCAACGGCCAGGAAGCGATCGTGATGAGCGTGCGGCTCGAGCCGCATGTGGTCGTCATGGATCTGGCCATGCCCGGCGTGTCGGGTGTCGAGGCGACGCGCGAGCTGATGCGCCAACGCCGGCCCCCTGCAGTCGTAGCATTGTCCGGATCTCGAGAACTGATGCGAGACGCGATCGCGGCGGGCGCCTGCCGGGCGCTGCTCAAGGAGGGGGACCTGACCGAGCTCCTGACCAGCATCCGGGTCGCCGCAGTCCGCTAGTGCGGCCGCCCGCCGCCGGCCGCCGGCCCAGCCGGCGCGGTCGCGACACCTCGATCGCGGCGGCGGTCGCCCGCTTTGCCATCACCGGGGTGGCCGGCCTGGCCCTGCTGACGTTCGTCGCGATCCAGCTGTTGAGCAGCCGCGGCACCTCGGAGGCGATCCGCAATGCCAAGTCGCTTACGGAGCTGGCCGGGCGGGGCGTGGCCGCGCCGTACGTCACGCCGGCGCTGCTCGCCGGCCGGCCCGGGGCGATCACGGCGCTCGACCGCACCGTCCACGCCCGCCTGCTCGCCGACCCGGTGGTCCGGGTCAAGATTTGGGACAGCAGCGGTCGGATCGTCTACTCCGACGAGCATCGTCTGATCGGCACCCGCTACGAGTTCCGCAGCGGGGAGCTGCACGCGTTGCGGACCGCCGGCGTCGACGCAGAGGTGTCGGACCTCACCGAGCCGGAGAACCGCTTCGAGCGTCAGTATCACAAGCTGCTCGAGGTGTACATCGGGCTGAGGGCGACGAACGGAACGCCGGTCCTGTTCGAGACCTATCAGCGCTTCAGCTCGATCGCCGCCAGCGGCAACCGGCTGTTCCGCGTCTTCTTCGTCCCGGCGATCGCGGTGATGGTGCTGCTCGAGCTGGCCCAGATCCCGCTCGCCGTCTCGCTGGCGCGGAAGGTGCGGCGCGGCCAGCAGGAGCGCGAGGCGCTGCTGCAGCGGGCGATCGATGCCTCCGAGGTCGAGCGGCGGCGCATCGCGCGGGACCTCCACGACGGCCCGGTGCAGGACCTGGCCGGAGTGTCGTACACGCTCAGCTCTGCCGTCGCCGAGGCCGGGGCGGTCGACCCGGAGCTGGCGGGCGCCCTCGAGCAGTCCGCCAAGCAGACGCGAGACAGCATCCGCGCGCTCAGGACGCTGCTCGTCGACATCTATCCGCCGCGACTCCACAGCGAAGGGCTGATCGCGGCGGTCTCCGATCTGCTCTCGGCGCTCTCGGCCGGCGGTCTCGACGTCACGCTCGATGCGGATCCGAATCTGCGGCTCCCCCACGGCGTCGAAGCCGTCCTCTTCCGGGTCACCCAGGAGTCGCTGCGCAACGTCCTGGAGCACGCCGAAGCCACGCGGGTGAGCGTGCAGGTGCACGCCACGCCCACAGCCGTCACGCTGGAGGTGCAAGACGATGGACGCGGGATCGCCGAGGTGTCGACCGATCGGGACGAGCACTTCGGGCTGCGGATGCTGGAGGACCTCGCCCACGACAGCGACGGTCAGCTCGAACTAGACTCGGCCCCCGACCGGGGAACCAGGGTCCGTCTCCAGATACCGATTGCATGATCCGCGTCCTGCTCGCAGACGACCATGGTGTGGTGCGCGACGGCCTCGCGCGGCTGCTCGGAAGCGTTCCCGACATCGAGGTGGTGGCGACCGCCGCCGACGGAGACGAGGCGGTCGAGCTCGCCCGCGCGCATCGACCCGACGTGATCCTGATGGACCTGCGAATGCCGGGGATGGACGGCTCCGAGGCCACGCGCCGTCTGGTCGAGATCGAGCCGAGCACCCAGGTCGTGATCCTCACGTCCTTCTCAGAGCGGGACGAGATCCTCAGCGCGCTCGACGCGGGTGCGATCGGCTACCTGCTCAAGGACGCCGAGCCCGACGAGCTCATCCGCGGTGTGCGCGCCGCCGCGCAGGGCGACTCGCCGCTGGCCCCGAAGGCAGCCCGCACGCTGATCGGATCGCGCAGCTCGGGACCGAGTCATCAGCTGACCGACCGCGAGCGCGAGGTGCTGCAACTGGTCGCCCGCGGCCTGCCCAACAAGCTCATCGCTCGTGAGCTCGGGATCAGCGAGAAGACGGTCAAGGCTCACCTGACGACGGTGTTCCAGCGGATCGGCGTCACCGATCGCGTCCAGGCCGCCATCTGGGCGCGCGACCACCACCTCGCGTAGCGCCCGACGATGACCGCCGACCCGCTCTCGCTGATGGACTGGCGGCGCACGATTGGCGACCTGTACGGCGGGATTCGCGCCACGCCCGACAAGCGAGCCGCCTGGGCGGACTGGCAGAGGACGCGCGCACGGCTGTTCCGCGAGCACCCACAGTCGCCTTTGCCGGCCGAGCAGCGTGCCGGCTACGGCGGGCCGTACCTGTACGACTACGACCCGTCGTGGTGCCTGACCGCCGGGGTTGAGCCGGCCGAGCACAAGCGCCTGGAGATCGTCACCAGCAACGTCGAGACGATGGCGTTCACCCGCTTCGCCATCGCCCGCGCCGTCCACGCGGGCACCGACCTGACCCTCGACCTGTACTGGCTCGAGGGCTACGGGGGCGGACTGTTCCTGCCCTTTGCCGACGCCACCAGCGGCCAGGAGACCTACGGCGCCGGCCGCTACCTGCTGGACACCGTGAAGGGGGCGGACCTCGGGCGGCAGGACGGCCGCCTCGTCGTCGACTTCAACTTCGCCTACCAGCCGTCCTGCGCCTACGACGCGCGCTGGACGTGCCCGCTCGCGCCGCCGGCCAATCGCCTGGCCGTGCCGGTGCGAGCAGGCGAGCGCGTCGCCCGAGGCTGACCTCGGACGACGCGTCGCCGGCCCAGCCCAGTCCAGGTCTGGAGTCGGTCAGAGGTTGCCGTCCCCGTCGCTCGGGCCACCTTCGTTGTCGCTGTCCTTGTCGCCGGCGTTGGGGCCCTGCGGGATGCCCGAGGAGCTCGAGCTGCCTGCGCCGGTCGACGTGGCGGCCGGAGATGAGGAGCTCGACGACTTCGAGGAGGACGAGCCGCCGCCGCAGCCCGCAACCGCGAGGGCAGCGACGGTGAGCGCCAATCCCAACCACCGCCGAGCTGTTAGCCAGTTGATGTTCATAGGTGTTCCTCTCTGTACCAACCAAGGACAGCCGTCGCGCGAGGTTTCTTCCCGCGCGGCGGGTATCGCTCAGTCGGCGACGCCGAGCCCCCAGCCGCCGTCGATCACGATCTCCTGCCCGGTGATGTACTCCGAGGCCGGCGAGGCGAGGAACAGGGCCAGCGCCTTGATGTCGTCCGGCCGCCCGACCCGGTGCATGGGGATGTCCTTGGCGATCGCCGCCTGCACGTCCGGGTTGTGCGCGTGGCCGCCGCCGATGTTGGTCACGAAGAAGCCCGGCGCGACCGCGTTGACCATGATGCCGTCCGCGGCCAGCTCCAGCGCCACCGCGTGCATGAAGTGGCGCGCGCCCGCCTTGGCCGCCAGATCGAGCGCTTCGCTCCCGGGGTGCGAGCGCATCGTGGCCCGCGCCGTGCGCTCGACCGCCGAGATCGCGGCTGAGAACGAGAACTACATCGGCGGCGACATCATCGGCGGCGCCAACACGCCGTGGCAGGTACTGGCTCGCCCACGCCTGGCCGCCGACCCCTACAGCACCGGCCTTCCCGGGGTGTTCATCTGCTCGGCGGCGACACCGCCGGGGGGCGGCGTGCACGGCATGAATGGCTACAACGCGGCGCAGTCCGCCCTGAGCTGGCTGCGTAGCTCGGCCGGTCATGACACCAGGTGAAGCGGCCGGCGGGCGCGCCGGATCTCGATCGTCTGCCTGCTGTCTCGACGTAGCCGGCGCTTCGAAAACTCTTCGCGTCGGCTAACGCAGATCCGACGCCGGCGCTCGAAGCTCTCAGCGTGCGAACTACTACGACCGCGAGGCTTCCCATGCAAACCGTCACGGATGATCCGCCGCCGGCCGGCACGCTCCCGCCGGCCGTGCTCGATGTGGAGATCGTGATCCCGGTCTACAACGAGGAGCGAGCGCTGGCCGACAGCGTCCACCGGCTGCATCGCTTCCTGTCCACCCAACTGCCCTGCTCCTGGCAGATCACGATCGCCGACAACGCCAGTACCGACTGCACCCCAGCGATCGCCGCGGCTCTCGCGGCCGATCTCGATCAAGTGAAGGTGATCCGCCTCGGGGAGAAGGGACGCGGCCGCGCGTTGCGCGCGGCCTGGTCGGCCAGCCGCGCGCGCGTGGTGGCCTACATGGACGTCGATCTGTCCACCGACCTGCGCGGACTCCCGCCCCTGCTCGCGCCGCTCCTGTCGGGACACAGCGAGGTGGCGATCGGGTCGCGTCTGGCACGAGGGTCAAGAGTCGTGCGCGGCGCCAAACGCGAGTTGATCTCGCGGTCCTACAACCTGATCCTGCGCGCTGTGCTGCGCGCCAAGTTCAGCGATGCCCAGTGCGGGTTCAAGGCCGTGCGGGCCGATGCGCTGGCGGAGCTGCTCGACGCGGTGCGCGACGAGAGCTGGTTCTTCGACACCGAGCTACTGGTGCTCGCCCAACGGCGCGGCATGCGCATCCACGAGGTGGCGGTGGACTGGGTCGACGATCCCGACTCGCGCGTCGACGTCGTCTCGACAGCACTGGCCGACCTGCGCGGGGTCGCCCGACTCGCGCTGGCCTCGCCGGTTGCGCGCTTCCTCGGCATCGGGATCGCTTCGACGCTCGCCTACGCCCTCCTGTTCCTGGCCCTGGCCGGACTGCTCGGCTCGGGGCTCGCCAGCGCGGTGGCCCTGGGCCTCACGGGCGTGGCCAACACAGCTGCCAACCGGCGACTGACGTTCGGCATCCGCGGCCGTGAGCAGCTCGGACGCCAACACCTCGCCGGTTTCATCGTGTTCCTTATCGCGCTCGGGCTGACCAGCGGCGCGCTGGGCGTCCTGCATGGCCTCGATCCTCGCGCTCCGCGGCTTCTCGAGGCTGCAGTCCTGGTGGTGGCCAGCCTGGCCGCAACCGTGACCCGCTACGTGGCGTTGGCAAGCTGGGTGTTTCGCGCCCGGCCGCCGGTTGTCCGCTACCGGATTCCCTGAGAGGCAGGTCCAAAGGCAAACCCGAGGAGCTGGCTCCGGCATCGACGCGGGTTGGGCTGCTGTTGGGTTACATTCGGCGGGAAGGTGACGGGATCCAAGCGCCATCCGCTGTTCGCGAGGCTCTATCCGCGGATCAGCCGCGGTGCCGAGGAACGCCGGCGGCGCGGAGCATCGTGCGTCGCTTTCTTCCAGCCAGGGTGTGAAAATCAGCATCAGATTTGCGTTTCCCACAAGCTCACTGGGTAAAGTCATCGTGCGTGATCGATCTGCCCGCATTCGCCGAGCCGGGCGACGTCCTCTCGCAGCCGACCCGGGCGCGGCTGTTTGCGCTGCTGGCCGAGCTGCAGCGCACCGCGGCCACGGCGGAGCTGGCTCTGGAGCTCGGCCTTCATCCCAACGGCGTGCGGATGCATCTGGAGCGGCTGGAGCAGGAGGGGTTGGTCGAGCGGGTGCGCGTACGCACACAGCGGGGCCGCCCGCCCGACGCGTGGCGGGTCGCGCCCGATGCCCGGCCGGCCGGAGCCAAGCCGCATGCCTACGAGGACCTGAGCCGCTGGCTCGCCCGCACGGCGGAGAAGCACCCCGGTGGTCTGCACCGCATCGAGGACACCGGCCGGCGGATCGGACGCGAGCTGGCGCCGAGCATTGGTGAGAGCGCCACCCAGACGCTGGAAACCACGCTGATCGCGCTCGGCTTCCAACCGAGCGTCGTGGCCCACGAGGCCGACCGAGTCACCTTCTGCCTGGGCAACTGCCCCTACAGCGCCGCAGCGCGGGAGAACCAGCCGGCCGTCTGCGCGCTGCACAAGGGGATCACGCGCGGCCTGCTCGACATGATCGATCACCGGGCGAATGTCGTTAGGTTCGTGCCGCACGATCCCGATGAGGCCGGGTGCGTGATCGAGATCCGCGGATTGGCGGCGCATCCGGCTTCGGGGAGCTGATGCCCCCTCCCGAGCGCCTCACCGTCCCCACCTGTGTCGGCTGCGGCGCGATGGGCGAGTGGGGGACGTGCGAGACCGGCTGCACCGAACGGAAGCTCGAGCTGGTGCGCGCCGCCGCAAGTGACGCGCTCTTGGACGTCGCGGCGCGCTCGGGAGCGCGTGCCGATGCCTACCGTGACGTGGCCGCGGAGCTCCTCGGCGATGGGGCGGGGGTACAAGAGCGCTACCGGTCGGTGCAGGCGCACGCTCGCGCCGCGCTCACCCAACACCCCGACACCGACCACGACGAGGAGTGGGCGCAGCCGAGCGAGCCGGCCACCACCTGGTGGTGCGAGCAGTGCGGCGGTATCGACGCGCCTCAGCCGTGCCTGGGCATCTGCGTGTGGCGCCCCGTGGAATGGGTGAACCGCGCCGTGTACGAGCAGGCGCGCGAGCAGGCCTTCGCCGAACGCGCTCGCGAGCGCCGGCTTCGCCGGCTCCTGCGCCGGATCGCATCGGTCACGCCGCGAACCGAGCATCTGGAGGAGAACTGGCGCGCGTTCGAGGCGCAGGCGCAGGCGGCGCTGAGCGGGCCGGGGGAGCAGCCTCCGCGTAACGACGGCTGACACGCCGGGATACGCTCAACCCATCGCCGGCTGAGCGACGAGCGCTCCCGGGGTGAGGCATGGCTGCGCACTAGTCGCATCGTCCACGCGCACGAGTCGCCGCCGTAGCAGGGCAAAGCCGGCGAGGCCGCCGAGGCTGGGAATCCAGAAGGCGATTGCGTGGTAGACGATCACCGCGGCGGCGGCCTGCGTTGCCGGCGCGCCGTAGGCGATCAGGGTGGCGGCCAAGCCGCCCTCCAGCACGCCAAAGCCGCCGGGAACCGGGATCAGGTTGGCCAGGTAGCCGATCAGGTAGCCGAGGATGAGCGGCGCCGCGACGACCGGTCGCCCGGCAGCCGCGAACGTCGCGCCCAGCGCAGCAATGTCGAAGCCGAGGTAGCCGAAGGCGCCGAGCAGCCGCCAGCTCGGTCGTCGCACCGAGCCACGGGCCCGGGAGATGCCGGCGGACACATCGATCAGCCAGGTCGGCCAGCCGCGCTCCGGCGAGCGAGCGATCAGGCGCGGGATGGCCAGCACGGCGAGCGTGGCGAGCACGCCGCCGAGGATCGGGATGCCCGTCCGCGCCAACTCGAATGACCCAGTCCCGCCGCCGCCCACCGCAAACCACACGCCGCCACCGATCAGCGCGGCGACGTTGACCGCACTGGTCAGGAAGAACAGCGCGCTCGAGCGATCGATGATGGTCCGGGTCGACATCCCGGCGCGGCGGAGCAGAAAGCCGCCGATGGCCAGCGCGCCGACACCGCCTCCGGGCAGCAGCGCCCCGGATCCCTCCTCGGCCCAGGCGAGCTCACGAGCCGTGCCGGCCGGCAGCTCGTCGAAGAACAGCCGGAAGATCACCACGAAGGCGAGGCACGAGGCCAGCTCGAGCGCCGCCGCCACTCCGATCCAACCCGGGCGCATCTGGCCGATCTGGCTCGCCACTCCGCGCAGCGGTGGGACCGCGAGCAGCAGCGTGGCGATGGCCGCGCTCAACAGCAGCGCGGTGGCCACGCGCGCGGCGATTGGGGTGGCGGGGCGCGGCTCGCGTGCTGAGAGGCTGATCGTGTCCATGTCGGCAATTCGCACTTGTGGTGGTTTCAGATCAATAGACCCCCGCCGGCCGCGGAATTCATCGGGTCGCCGTTCACCGCTCCAGACCGTCCTTCAGGGCGGTCAGGCGCGCGCGCCAGTAGGCCTTCATCCGGGCCGCCTCGCCGGCGTCCGCCAGCCGGCGGTGTTCGAGCGCGACCGTGCTCTTGGCCTCGCCCTTGGGCAGGAAGGTCACGTTGACCCGGGTCGGGCCGCCGTGCCAGTCATAGCGGGCCGATTTCGGCTTGCTGGCGGTGCGCTCGGTGAGCTGAGCGTCGGGAGCCAAGCGGTTCGCGCCGGCTCCGAGACCACGGCTTCGTAGAGCCGTTCGACGGGTACCGCCACGGTCTTCGAGGCGGTGATCGCGAAGCCGTCCTCCTTCTCGCCGACCTCGCGCAGGCCGCGGGTGAGCTCGTAGCTGGCCGTGATCGCCTGCACGTTCCAGGCCAGCGGGTGGATGGCCAGCCTCTCGGCCAGCCACCGCGCAATCTCGCGGTGCGAGCGGTCGGCGGCGCCCCAATCGTCGAGGATCGCGAACCACTCCTCCCATCCGTGCCCGGTTCGCTGGCGGATCTTCTCGTCGGACGTGGACAGCCGCAGCTCGGTCGTCCCCTTCGGCTCCTCGGCGCGCAGCAGGACGGCCCGGGCCGCCGTGTAGCTCTCGCCGGTCTTGGCCATCCGGGCGCGGACCAGGCGCTTGAACGACTTGTGCTCGGTCATCTCGTCGCGGTGGCGTTCCGGGCGTGCGCGCCGTTCTCCCCCGGCGCGTGGAACACGACGTGCTTGCACCCGCGGATCGCGGCGTCGAGGGGATGCACGGGGGCGGCGCTGGCGTTGATGGCCTCGGCGATGGCCAGCCCGCGCGCGATCAGCTCCTCGGAGTTGGCAGGCACCGGATCGAGTCCGACCGACGAGGCCGGAACCAGCGCGTAGAAGTTGCCGCCGTACGCCATGTCATAGGTGACCGATGCGCCAAGCGCCACGACTTCCACCCGCGCATCCAGCGCGGACACGAACGCGGGCACGTTGCGCAGCGTGACGCGCTCGGCCCGGCCGCCGCACACGGTTACCGTCGCCTCGACCAGCCCGGCCGGGGTGTCCAACCGGATGCAGGTCTCGGGCTCCGACACCTCGACCATTCCGGTTTCCACCAGCACGGTGGCCACCCCAATGGTTCCGTGGCCGCACATCGGCAACAGTCCGGACACCTCCACGAACAGCACGCCCCAGTCGGCGTCCGGCCGCGTCGGGGGCTGGAGGAACGCGCCCGACATCGCCGAGTGGCCGCGCGGCTCGCGCATCAGGAGCAACCGGAGATCGTCCAGATGGCGCTCGAAGTACAGCCGCCGCTCCTGCATCGAGTCGCCCGGCACCGGGCCCAGCCCGCCGGTGATCACGCGCGTGGGCATGCCCTCGGTGTGCGAGTCGACCGCGGTGAAGTAGCGGGTGGCCCTCATCCGAGGCAATCGTACGCCGCTGGGCCCCCGCGGAAGTGACGCCTGGTTCCCCTCCCTCAGGGTGCTCGCCTGCCGCGGACAGACCTGCAGAACCTGACATTACGCGCGGATCCGCCCGGCCGTGGCATGACAGGAATGTGGGGCATGCGCAACCTGCCAGCCTCGTGCCGCGGCGCGCGCACTGGCAGGTTCTGCAGGTCCCACGGCGATCGGTGTCCCGGCGTGCGCCCGCCGCGACCGGGCGCCACAGCCGCGCCGGCGTCACCGGGAGGGAGCCCGACGCCTGGACGTCGGCGCGGCACTCAGCGCGACGGAGCCGATGCTTCGACCGGCCGGCGTAGGCGCAGGAGCCTGACCATCAGCCTGCGCGCCGGTCGGCGCTCCTGCCCGCCCGGAGCGGCACCGAGCGCGTCCCGCTCCTGCCCCACCCGCTCGGCCTGCCGGGCAAGCTCGGCCTGGTGCGCGCGGGCGAGATGGTAGTTGAGCTGTGAGGTCATGCGAATCCCTTGAGGTAGTCTCGGTCATGAAGTCATCAGATGTCTTATGTCATTGCTAGACGCAAAACGCGTGCGAATCTTCCGGAGCCCGGTGGACTCCTGCACCGATGGCCCGCTAGGAGTAGGCTGAACGACAGAACTCCGGGGGATCGTGGTGGATGCAAAGCCTGCGCTGGTCGGACGTGGCCGCGAGCTAGCCGAGATCGAGGGAGCGCTCGATCGGTTGGCTGCCGGTCAGCCGTGGTTGGTTCAGATCGCCGGCGAGCCCGGCATCGGGAAGTCGCGGCTGCTGGCCGAGCTGTGCCGATTGGGCGAGGAGCGCGGCTACCTCGTGCTGGACGGGCGAGCGGCCGAGTTCGAGCGCGACATCCCATTCGGCCTGGTCGTCGACGCCCTCAACGACTATCTGGGCTCGCTCGAGCCGGCACTGCTGCGGACGCTCGAGGAGGGCATGCTGGCCGAGCTCGCCTCGGTGTTCCCGGCGGTGCCCCGCTACGAGCGCCTCGCTTCGCTGCGCGACGACAACGCGGAGCGCTACCGGCTCCACTACGCGATCAGGAGCGTGCTCGAGCGGCTGACCGCCCGTCAGCCGATGCTGCTGGCCCTGGACGACATCCACTGGGCGGACGCCGCCTCGGTCGAGGTGCTCACGCACCTCCTGCGCCGATTCCGCGGTCCGCTCCTCACCGCACTCGCCTACCGCCAGCCGCCCGCCCGGCTGGCCGGCGCGCTCGAGGCCGCGGCCCGCGGCGGCTTCGGAATCCGTCTGGAGCTCACGCCGCTCACCGCCGAGGACACGCAGCGGCTGATCGGCGATGACCTCGACGACGCCACCCGCACCGCGATCTGCCGGGAGAGTGGCGGCAACCCGTTCTACATCGAGCAGCTCGCGCGGGCCAGCCACGGCCGGCCGCTGCAGACAGGTCCGGGGGTCCCGGGAGCCGCCGGCGCGGTGCCTCGGGCGGTCATCGCCGCGATCCGCGAGGAACTGAGCGCCGCCTCCGCCGAGTCCCGACGGACGCTTCAGGCCGCCGCGGTGGCCGGCGAGTCGTTCGAGCCGGAGCTGGTGAGCGCGATCGCCGAACAGACCGAGGGCGACGTCCTCACGGCGGTCGACGAGCTGATCGAGTACGACTTTATTCGTCCCACCGAAGCGCCGCGACGATTCCGCTTCCGGCACCCGATCGTGCGCCGCGCCGTATACGACGCGATTCCGCAAGGGTGGCGCATCGGCGCCCACGCCCGGGCGGCAGCGGCGCTGGCCGCAGCGCACGCTCCTGCGGTGGCGCGCGCCCACCACGTCGAGAGCTCCGCCGTCCCCGGGGACGAGCAGGCGATCGCGCTGCTCGTGCAGGCGGGGCGCGACGCCGCCCCCCGCGCGCCCGAGACCGCCGGCCGCTGGCTGCTGGCGGCCACCCGGCTGCTGCCGACGGTCGAACGCGACGAGCGGGGCCTGTCGCTCCTCAGCGAGGCGGCCACGGCGCTGACCTATGCCGGCGCCTACGACGAGGCCCTCGACGCGCTGGAGAGCGCCACCGAGCGGCTGCCGCCCGTGGCGGCCGAGGAGCGCGCCGGCTTGGTGGCGAGGATCGCGTTCGCCAAGCGGATGAGCGGCCGCCCGCTCGATTCGCGATCACTCGTGGAGCGGGCGCTCGCCTCGCTGCCCCGGCACAGCCGCGGGGCGATGTGGCTGACCCTGGAGCTGGCCATCGACCACTACTGGCGCGGGGAGTTCGCGCCGATGGGCGAGGTCGCCCAGGAGGTGTGGGGCCGGGCGCGCGAGGCCGGTGAGCAGCTGTTCGGGGTCTGGGCCGGGGCGCTGTGCAGCCTGGCCAGCGCGTCCGCGAACCGACTAGAGGAGGCGCGGGCGGAGCTGGCCGAGGTGGAGGCGACGTGCGCCGCGCTGTCGGACGAGCAGCTGACCCAGCACATCGACGTCCTCGGCTACCTGGCTCAGGCGTCATCTCTGCTCGAGCGAAGCGACGACGCCCTCGAGTACGCGCGTCGCGGCATGCGCCTGGCCCAGTCGTCCGGCCAGAGCCCGTTCATCCCGGGCCAGCTCGTGCTCGAGACCAACGCCCTGTTCATGAAGGGTCGGGTCGCGGAGGCCGTCGCGGTGGCAGAGACCGCGACCGATGCCGCGGTCCTGACCGGCAACAGTCAGTTCGCGGTGTGGGCCCTGTGGGCGGACGCGATGGCGTGCTCGGTCGCGGGCGACACCGCCCGCGCACTGGCCAGCGCGCGTGAGGCCGCGGCGCGTGCGGAGAAGATGGGCGAGACCTTCTTCTCGAGCCTGTCGCGGCTGCATCTGGCGGCCGCGCTCAACGCGGCCGGCGACGCCGCTGGGGCGCGGGCGGAGCTGGCCGCCTTCGAAGCGGGCCCGGATCAGCGGCTGCTCGACCTGCGCGGCGGCCAGGGCTGGGAGCTCCTGATCCAGACGCAGCTGTCCCTGGGGGACTGGCGCGCGGCGGCCGAGTCGGCCCAGACGGCGGAGGCGCGCGCCAGGTCGACATCGCTCCCCCAGCGGACCGCAACCGCGGTCTGCGCACGGGCGACCGTGCTGCTGGCCGGAGACGATCCACCGGGAGCGGCCAGGGCTGCGCGCGAGGCCATCGCGCTGGCCGAGTCCGCCGGCAATCCCCTCCTGGTCGCGCGGGCTCGGGCGCTCCTCGGTGCTGCGCTCGGGCGCCTCGGCGAAGCCGAAACGGCAATCCGGGAGCTCCAGCGCGCCGAGCGCACGCTGGTCGACTGCGGCGCTATGCGCGAGGCGGACTCAGCCGCCCAGGAACTGCGGCGTCTCGGTTGGCGCGGACCCCGCCGCGCCCGTGGCGGCTCCGGGGCCCGCGGAAGGACCGGGCTCAGCGCACGCGAGTGGGAGGTGGCGACGCTGGTCGCGGCCGGCAAGCGCAACCGTGAGGTGGCGGCCGCCCTGTTCCTGAGCGAGAAGACCGTGGAGACCCATCTGTCGCACATCTACGACAAGCTGGGCGTCCGGTCGCGAGCGGCGCTGGCCACGATCCTTGCCGCCGACGACTACGCGCCAGCGGGCGACTCGCGCAGCAGGGCGCGCGCGACGTACTGACGGCCACGGTGCACGCGCGTGGTGATCGTCGCCTCGCGCGTGCGCAGCGTGCGGGCGGCCTCACGGTAGGAGAGACCGATGAGATCTATGGCGATGACCGCATCGCGGTAGTGGGCCGGGGCGCTGGCGATCGCTTCCATGATCTCGCGCGCGTTGACCTCGCCGTCGCGGCGCTCGAGCAGGTCGCTTTCGAGGAGCTGCCGCTCGCGCGGGCGCTGGGCGGCGCTGCGGTACCGGCTGTTGTAAGTGTTCCTGAGGGCGCGCAGCAGGTAGCCGATCTCGTCGCGGTTACGCAGCCAGCGCGGCCGCTTCAGGACGTTGACGAACGTTTCCTGGACAAGATCCTCGGCGTCCTCCCGCGACCCGCACAGGGCCCAGGCGGCGCGGAACAGATGGTCGATGTGGCGCGAAAGGGAATCGGGTTCGAGGAGGTGCAGTCGCGGCTCGGGTTCGGGAGCACGCGTGTCACGGTCGGGGGCGTAGGGCGCCGTCTTGGCTGCGCAGGCCATGCCGCTCATGGCAGGTGCACCTCGCGCACCTCGGCCGCGACGGTCCGCCGCGCCACGTAGCCGGGGAGCAGCGCGAGCGCCGCCGCCTCGTCGGCCGCCTCCACCGTCCACCACACGCAGTGCCCGCCGTGGGCGCACGAGCCAAGTGGGCGACCATGGCGCAACGGGCTCGCGAAGCCCTTCCACGCCGCCACCGCCACGGCGCACTCCTCGGGCTGGTGGGCATGGGTGAGGACGAACCTCGGCATGCCGCCAGCTTGCCGGACCCGGAGTAATTGCGGTATCGGGGAAATCCCTGAACCGTCCCCCGGTCTTCTCGCCCGCCCACCGCTAAGGGTCCGTAGGAGAATTAGGCGGTGGAATTGGCGAGTGGCTGGGCGTGGCTGACGCCACCCCCTCGCCACGATCGTACTGGTGGTACGTGAGGGCGAGTGGCTGGGCGTGGCTGACGCTGCCCCCTCGCCACGATCGTACTGGTGATGGTGGTACGTGAGGGCGAGGGGGTGGCGTCAGGCGCGTCCAGACGCCGCCAAAACGCCAGATGATTCTTCTACGGACCCTAAATCCTGCCCGCAGCCCACCGCGGTCAGATGTCCGACGTCAGGCTTCCTCGCCGGAGGGCGACGCGCGACGATTCACCACCAGATCGAAGGCGTCGGCCACGTGCCACTCATGCGAGAGCATCACCGGCCGGCCGCGCGCGTCGTAGTCGACCTGGTCGATGTGAAGCAGCGGCGAGCCGCGCTTGACCATCAGCAGCCTGGAGAGCTTGGCGTTGGCCACCGTGGGAATCAGCTGCGCCGTGGCGCTGGCCACCGGATGCCCGGCGCGGGCAAGGATGGCGTAGAGCGAGCTGTCCAGCGCCTCCTCGGAGTACTCGCCGAGCAGCGTGGCCGGGATCCGGTCGCGCGAGTAGATCACCGGGCGCCGGTCGGCGAAGCGCACCCGCTCGACGTCGATCACCGGGTCGGCATCGGTCAGCCCGAGCAGGTCGCACTCGTCCTCCGCAGGCGCACGCACCGCCTTGCTGACCACCGTCTCGGCCGGCGTGTGGCCGGAAGCGCGGATCATCGCGGTGTAGCTGACGGTCGTCTCCAGCGGATGGCGCGTCCGAGGCGAGGCGGTGACGTACGTGCCCGAGCCGTGCCGCCTGACCAGGTAGCCGGCGTCCATCAGGCTGCCGACGGCCTCGCGAATGGTCGAGCGGCTGACCGCGAAACGCTCGGCGAGCTCGTTCTCGTTGGCGAGCTTCGCGCCCGGCTCGAGCTTGCCGGAGGTGAGGTCACCCAGAAGGCTCTGGCGGACCTGCTCGACCAGCGATGGACGCTTGCTCGGACTCATACCGTCGTGGAATGTTCACAGACGGGCCAGAGGGCAGCGGCGATCACGACAGCGCCTGCTCGATGCCATCGAACAGGCGCCGGTAGGCGCGGTAGGCCTCCTCGTAGATGTCGGCCGTGTCCGGGCGCGGACGGACGGGCTCATCGGCCAGCCGCACGGTCCGCGCGGCGGCCTCGTCCAGATCGGCGAAGAACCCGGCGGCGACGCCGGCCAGCATGGCGGCGCCCGCGCTGGTCGCGTGGTCGCCGCGCACGGCGCGCACGGGATGACCGGTCACGTCTGCCTTGATCTGAAGCCACAGGGCCGAGCGGGCGCCGCCGCCGACCACGCGCAGCTCCTCGCCGCCCAGCCCCATGGCCTCGAACCGATCCACGATGTCGCGCAGGGCAAAGGCGCAGCCTTCGAGGATGGCGCGGGCGAGGTGCGTCCGATCGTGGTGGAGGCCCAATCCGGCGAACGACCCGCGCATCCGGCCGTTCCAGCGGGGCGCCCACGCGCCGGAGAGCGTCGGCAGGAACAGCGCGCCCTCGCTCCCGGCCGGCGCCAGCGCCGCCTGGGCAAACACCTCGCTCTGCGGCTGGCCCTGGGCGCTGGCCCACCAGCTCGTACTCCCGCCCGAGACGAAACCCGGGTTCTCGATCAGCAGCATGCCAGCGACGGCGTGGGCGTGGGTCTCCACCAGTCGCTGCTCGTCAAGGACCAGCTCGGCCGAGGGCACCGCGACCGGCTCGGCCGTACCGGTCACGTCGACCATGACGCCGGGCGCCACGGCGCCGGCGCCGAGCGCCGCGCCATGCTCGTCACCCGTGCCGACCACGACGCCGCAACGGGTGGAGAGGTCGAGCGCGTCCGCCGCCTGCGATGTGAGCGGACCGATCACCTCCGCCGCCGGCCGGATCGGCGGCAGCTTGCCCGGGTCGAGCTCGGCCTGCTCGACCAGCTCGAGGTCCCAGTCGCCGGCGCGCAGGTCATAGAGCAGCGTCGAGGATGCGTTGGCCGGGTCCTGCACCGCCTCGCCGCACAGCCAGCC
The DNA here is from genome assembly GCA_963743345.1 of uncultured Solirubrobacterales bacterium. Classification (GTDB taxonomy): domain Bacteria; phylum Actinomycetota; class Thermoleophilia; order Solirubrobacterales; family Solirubrobacteraceae; genus Palsa-465. The sequence goes on along the minus strand of CAVUPW010000009.1, from coordinate 7,783 downwards.
GGTCAGGTGAGCCCCCACCGGCGCCAGCCAGCGCGCCGCGCGGTAGTGCTCCGGTTCCTCGTCGCGCAGCCACATCGCCTTGGGCGCGGTGTGCGAGGCATCGGGATTGAGGCCGGTGCGGGCGATCAGCTCGCACTCGCCGACCGCCTCGCTCAGCCGCGCGGACTGATCGGTGGCCCGTCGGTCGAGCCAGATGATCGCGGGACGCACAGCGCGCAGGTGCGCATCGACCGCCACCAGGCCGTCGACCTGGCAGGCGAGCCCGAGCATCGCGACCTCACGCGGTCCGACCCCGGCCCGCCGGCGCACCGCACGGACCGCCGCCGCGATCCCGTGCTCCCAGTCGGCCGGATCCTGCTCGGCCCAGCCGCTGCGTGGGTGGCTCATCTCACATGGCGCGGCGGCTTCGGCGATGGCGGCGCCGTCCCGATCGAACAGCACGGCCTTGACGCTCTGCGAACCTACGTCGATGCCGATCGCGTAGGCCATCAGCGGACCAGCACGACCATGCACTGGGAGGGGACCTCGGGCTCGGCCTCGCGCTGGCCGGACTGCTCGGCCTCGCATTGGCCGGACTGCTCGGCCTCGCATTGGCCGGACTGCTCGGCCTCGCCGGCGGCGAGCAACGCGCCCGCCCGCCTCAGCTGGTCTGGGCGCGTTCGCGCGAGCCATACGGCGACGATCCCGACCGCGACGGCCCAGGCGACGATCGCCCAAGGCAGCCAGGTGTAGGGCCGTGCCGTCTGCTCGACGATCTGGCCGACCAGGAGCGCCACCATCAGCCCGGTGCCGGCGATCGGCAGCAGGCCGTGGCGAACCGCGCGGAACCGTCCGGCGCGGGCAAAGTACCGCGCTGCCGCCAGGTTCGTGAGCGCGTAGACCGGCAGCACACCCAGCGTGAGCAGGAATCCGAGGTAGCCGTACACGTTCGACCCGCCAATCGGGTCGTCCAGCCCACCGCTCACAGCGCCCACGATCAGGGCGCATCCGATCGCGAAGGCCCCGGTCACGAGCGTCGCGCGGATGGGCGTCAGCCGGCGGCGATCGACGGCCGCGAGCGGCTTGGGCAGCAGTCCCTCGCGGGCCATCGTGTTGAGGATCCGTGCGATGCCGTTGGCCGAGTTGATCATCACCGCGAACATGCTCGAGACCGAGGCGACGATCACGGGCCACTTCAGCCACGAGGCGTAGGTGGAGGCGAGGTCGTTCCAGGGCGTCGAGGCGCCGTTCAGTCGGTTGGTGGCGGCCGGGCCGAGCCCGCACACCTCGGCCCATACGCAGAACACGTAGATCAGGCCGACAAAGGCGCAGCTGAGCAGTATCGCCCGCGGGAACCAGGCGGCGCGGGTCGCGCACCTCGTCGCCGAGTGTCGCCGCGGCCTCGAAGCCGACGAAGCTGAGCGCTGCGAACACGAACCCGGTGGCCAGCCCGTGGAAGCCGTGGGGTGAAGCGGTGGGGCTCAGCGGGTGGAGCGACAGTCCGTGCCGTCCACCGTGCCCGACCACGATGAACGCCAGCAGCACGACCACGCACACCTCGGTGGCGAACAGGACCAGCGCCGTGCGCAGCGATGCCCGGATGCCCTCGACGGCCAGGACGATCATCACGCCGGCGGGAACCATCCCGATCAGCCACCATGGGACGTCGATGTTCGCCTCGGTGCGCAGCGTGCTCTGCAGGTAGGAGCCGATCAGGCCGAGCTCGGCCGGCGGGAGCAGCGCGTAGGCGACGAACATCAGCCCGCCGGTGATGAACCCGGCCCGCGGCCCGAGGCCGCGCGTCACGTAAGTGTAGAAGGCGCCGGCGCTCGGCAACTCGCGCGCCATCTCGACGATGCCGCTGGCCACCACCAGGATCGCGACCATGCACGCCAGGTAAACGAACGGCGTCGCCTCGCCGGAGAACGGCGTCGAGAACTGCGGGTTGAAGAAGGTCGAGACGGCGGGGCCCATGATCGCCGCCGACATCACGACCGCGCCGGTCAGCCCGACGGCGTCGCGCCGGAGCCTCGGTTGCCCGGAGGCGCCCCACGTGGCGTTTGCGCTCATCGGGCAGTAGACGCCTTGGGGCGGACATTTCTTTCCTCCGGATCGGGCCTCGGATCCGGAAGGAATCGCCCAGCTGCCGGCGTCTTGCCTCCCACTAACAGACCGGTCATCAGACGTCTGATGACTAGGAATCACGCAGTACCTCGACCCGGGCGTCGCGCAGCTGATCACGCCGGTCGTCGATCTGGGTAGCGATCAGTAGCCGTAGCGCCAGGCGAAATTGACGATGACCCCGGGGCGCCCGCCGTTCAGGCGGGCGCCCCGAGCGACGCCGCGAGCTCCGCCCGCGCGCTCACTCCGAGCTTGCGGTACGCGGCGGCCAAGTGGGTCTCGACCGTCTTGATGCTGAGGAAGAGCTCGCCGGCGATCGCCCGATTGCCCTTGCCGGTGGGGCCAGGTGGCAGATCTGGCGCTGGCGGGGCGTCAGCGCGCCGGCGCCGTCCAGGGCCGCGCGGCGCGGCCGCAGCCCGGTGGCCACCAGCTCGCGACGAGCGCGCTGGGCCAGCAGGAGCGCGCCCGCCCGATCGGCCTCGGCCAGCGCGAGGCGAAGCGCTTCCCGCGCATGCACACGGCGTCCGATCCGGGCCAGCGCGCTGCCCAGCTCGAGGCGCAGCCGTGTCGCTTCGATCCCGGTGGATCGGCCGGCCATGTGCTCGAGGGCCTGCGCGCACAGCCTTGCCCGTGCGGGGTGCTCCGGTTCTGCCACCGCCCGGGCGGCCAGCGCGCGGGCGATCGGCACCGGCGCGCCGAACTTCCTCGCCGCCTCCAGCTCGGCCTCGCTCAACGCGCTCGCCTCGGCGAACCGGCCGAGATGAGCGAGCGCGACGGCGGCGGTCGACTGCCAGCCCTCGGCGGTCGGATTTGCCCGGCCCTCGCGCTCCCGGCGCACCCCTACCTCGCACGCGCCGGCGTACGCGTCCTCGAATCGCCCTTCGGCCAGCGCCAGCCGAGCGCAGGCGTGCCGGAGCCCCGTGCTCGCGGGCGCGAGGGTCGTTCGCAGGAGCGCACCGGCCTCGTGAAACGAGCCGCGCTCGGCCAGTGCGCACACGAGCACCCGGAGCGCACCGGTCGCGAGGAAGCCGGCTGGTTCGCCGGCGGCATCGAGCGCCTGTCGAGCGTGCCGTTCGGCACCGTTGAGGTCGCCGGTGCGCAGGGCCAGTTCGGCTTCGTACCACGCGGTGCAGGCCTCCATCGGCGCTCCTCCGCGGTCGCGCAGGGCGGCTATGGCATCGCGCGCCTCGTCGATCGCGTCGCTCGCGATCAGCACGCTGACGCAGAGGTGATACGCGGAGTGCTGCGCGGCGGTCTCCAGCAGGGCGCCGCCCTGCAGGGCGTTCACTGCCGTCGCCGCGCAGAGGGCTGCGGAGGCACTCCCGCGTTCGGCGGCCAGCCAGGCTCGATGAGCGAGCGTGGCTGCGCGGGTGAGGCGGGCGGACGTGGCGCCCGGCGCTGTCACAAGTCGATCTCCAGATCGATCAGGTGGCCCTGGCTCGCCCGCGCGTAGAACCCGAGCCGTCGCAGCAGCGCACGTGCCGGCCGGTTCTCCCACATCGTGCTGGCCGTGAGGCGACGGAACCCGCTTACGCGCGCCTGCGCGATCAGCGCGCGGCCGAGCGCGGTCCCGATACCCTGGTGCTGCCACTCGTCGGCGACGACCACGGCGACATCGGCCACGCCCAGGCGTCCGGACTCGCCGCCGTAGTGCCCGATCCCGACGATCGTGCCGTCGTGCGCCACGGCGGCCACCGCCTCACGCCATCGATGGTCGACGTCCGTGAGGTAGGTGAGCTCCCGTTGGCTCAGCGCGGGCTTGGGTGAGAGAAACCGGCGGTGGCGAGATTCCGGGCTCAGGCGGTCGAACAGGGCCGCGACGCGAATGCGGTCGAACGGCTCCACGCGGGCGGATAGCGATGCCCGGCCCGTCATGCGGCGTGCCCCGCCCGATCGCCCGCCGCTCCGGACCAATTTTGATACCAACGTCAGATGTCCGATGACTTATCTCCATGCCGGGCAGGACGCACACGCACGGCAGATCCTTTCCACCCGTCCGTCACGGTTCGAAGATGGGATACATCGACGAGATTTCGTAGACGCCGTCTCGAAGCTCGAACGCGGCGAGCACGTGGTTGGGGAAGATCTCGGACACGGCCTTTCCGGCGACTGGATCCCAGTTGCGAACTCCGGCGGTCTTCGGAAGCCGAGAGTTGGCGACGTACACGCGTCCGACCCCAGGCGGGGCGGGCAACCTGACCACGTACTTGCCGTCCTGCAACACCGCGGTCGAGCGGCGCACGCAGATCAAGGCGGTCTTCGCCGTGGCGTCGTATTCGCGCACGCCCGTGAACTCGCTTATTCGCAGAACGCCGGACAACTCCCGCCGCGCCTTCAGCATCTCCACGAACGCCTCGAAGGTGCGTATGCCCATCCGCGCCGAGTGGCGGGCGAGAAGCTTGACCCCTCTGAGCCACACCGTTGGATCCACGCCGGAGTACGGGCGGCCGCCAGCCTCGACGGTCAGCGCCCACAGCGCCTTCTTGAAGTCCGCGTACGCGCTGCCCGTTCGCTCGAGCGCCGCCCGAACCGGCTTTGCGAGGTCGCGCGCGTTCGCGAGCGCGTCGCGGAACTTCGCCACGTCGCCGGTGCGCTCGAGGACCTCGATAGCGCGCCTCGCCGGCCTGAGGGCCTTGCCGAGCGCCCGCCGCTGAACCCCGCGCCGATCAACGCGAGCGTGAACGGCACGACGGAGGGATCCTGGCTCGAGAGGCTCTGTTCGGGGTCGAGCGCGCTGCCGGCGGCCGCCTTCGCCGCCTGGTAGCGCTCCCACTCGTCGTGCGCCTGATAGGTGCCGAGCGCGAACTCGCCGGCAGCTCCGACGACGACCATCGTGCCCGTGCCGAAGCGTGAGCATGCCGACGCCGATCGAGAGCCACACCATCGCCTCGTCCCTGAACTGCTCGCGGTTTTGGATGTCGGCCATGTGCTGCTGGACGATCCTCCGTCCCACGCTTCCCTCGTCGGCGCCGAGTTCCGCGTACGTCAATTCCCGCACTCGGTCGAACCGCCGCACGGCGGCATCGGGATTGCGGAAGATCTGCGGGCGGAGCTCGTTGACGTGATCCAGGACGGTCCTGTCGCGTGCGAGCAGCAGGGCCCCGAGCGCCTCGGGCGTGTCGGCGCCGAGCGCGGAGACGTCCAGGGCGGGATCGCCCAGGGTCGGATACCGTGCCGCCAGTCGCCTTTGTTCGGCCCTCGCGTCGTCGAGGGAAGGCCGGGGAGCCCGGCTGCCCGCCCCGCCGCCCCGATTGGCATCGAGGATGTCGCGGATCGGCTCCAGGTCGGCGAACACCGCCGCGAGCCCACGAGGATCGCTGTAACGGGCGATCTCGCTGTTCACCACCTGCTTGCTGTTGTCGAGGGCGAGGAGGCCGATGTCGCGCGCACGGCGCTCGAACAGGAGGTAGTAGCTCGCCTTCGCACGCTCGTAGTCCGGTACGTCGCGGAAGCCCGCGGCGGCCAGCTCGGCGATCATCGGCGCGTAGCCCGGGAACTTCGCATAGTGCTCGCGTGTCATCCCCTCGCTGCACGCCGCCTTGAACCGCACGACCAGCCCGTACAGCCGCTCGGTGCCGCGGACGCGCTCCAGCGTGGCGCGCTCGTCGGTGCGCTCGCGCATGAACGTAGCCGCACGGTGTACCATGTGGTACATGAAACCAGTACGAGTCACCATCGACGTCCCTCATCCGTGCCAGCAGGTTTTCGACTTCCTCGACGTGATGAGCAACCACGAGCCGTTCACCGACCACATGCTGCAGGACTGGAAGTACTCGGGCCCCGACCGCGGGATCGGCTCGAAGGCCACGGTCACGGTCAAGGCGGCCGGCCGCAGCGAATCGGTCGACATCGAGGTGATCGCGGCCGAGCGACCGAGCACGATCGTCGAGCAGAACGTGGGCGCGGGTGGCCGACGCGTCGCCACCGGGACCTACACGCTCGCTGACCTGCCGGACGGCGGCACCCGAATCGCCTTCGAATACGCCTGGCAGCGTGCGCCGTTCAGCGAACGGCTGGCGGCTCCGCTGATCCGCACCATCCTCCGGCGAGGAAACGAGCGCGCGATGGCGCGGCTGGCCGAGCAGCTCGCGCAGCACCAGGCCGCCCCCGTCGGGTAGTCGCTATCGCGCCGCGAGGACTGGGATCGCGGCGCGCTTCTCGGCGTCGAGGTGATCCCACGTTCGCGTGATGCTGCCACCGCAGCTTGCTGCGCCGGGCCCCGGAGGCCTCCGGTGCTTTCCGGACGTAACCGTCCGGAAACTGAGGCGGCGTGGAACGATCGGTGCGTCATCGGCGTCTTGCCAGCTAACGCGCGTTGCATCAGACGTCTGATGTCTTGCATAGCATAGCATATACGCTAACGCAGGGTCGAGCCGGGAGACTCTCGGTTCTCGATCAGAGGAGCAGCGGTGGAGGTCGGCGAATCGTGCTCGGGGAAGGTACGCGCGTTATGAGCACGAATCTTCGGTTGTGCCCGTCGAGGGATCAGGCGAGCGCCAGCGTTGGTTCGCGCGCGGCCCGAGTGGTGAAACTCCGCTCGAGCTTGTCGAGCGGATTGGCGATGCCTACGGGCTGGTCCTCTTCCTGATTCTCACGACGTTCGTGGTGGCGATGACTCTCCCCCCCGAGGGTGCGGGCGGTCGGGTGGCTGCGATTACGGTCGCCGGACTCACTGCGATCATCGCGCTTACGAGCTCGGACGTGCGGCTGGGTCGGGTGCGGCTTGCGGCCGGGGTCGCGCTAGCGGCGGTCCTCGCCGCCGTGCTCGCAAGCGTGCTCTCCTCGGATTGGCTATTGGGCGTCGCGTTCGTTCTCGACTCGCTCCTACTTGCGGTTGCGGCGATTGTGATCTTGCGGCGCGTCGTGTTTACCGCTCAGGTCGATTTCCGGACGATCCTCGGGGCGATCAGCGTCTTTACGCTCCTCGGCCTGCTGTTCGCGTTCCTGTTCCTCTCGCTTGGACGCCTGATCAGCGGGAATGTGTTCAGCGGCGTTTCCAACGCACCGGCTCGCGACTACCTGTTCTTCAGCTACACCACCCTGACCACAACCGGCTACGGCAACCTCGTACCCGCCGGGACCATCGGCCAGATCCTGGCCGTATTCGAGATGCTGACCGGTCAGGTCTTCATGGTCACGCTCGTCGCCGGACTCGTGAGCCTATGGCGACCGGGCGCAAGAGTGGCCGAGCGAGCCGCGCCGCGGGACGAGCAGCAAGCCTGATACCCAGCCACCAACCAGGCACGAGCTGCCACATCACCCCCGTCTACAAGCCTCCTGGAACACTGTCCTTTGGGGCTTAGAGCAGTACTGGATCCCGCACGCGCAGAATCGTGCTGAGCCGCACCAGCCGACCGATGAAGAACTGAGACACGGATGCGGAGCCAAGGTAGCGCAGTCAACCGTTCCGGTATAAGCCCGAAGCGGCAGTCGGCGGGGGTAAGCGGTCCGGACCCGACCCCCGCCGCTACGGGCGATTCGTGTTTCGTAGAAGTCTCTCAGGCCAGGCCAGTGCCAGCGGATCGTCGATCTACCGCGAACCGACCCCATGCTCCCCTGCATCTGACGCTCACGGCGTCGAGATCAGGCGGGTCCGTCAAAAACACTGCCGCGGGCGGCTGCCGGCCCGCGCTTGCATGTGATCCAAACGGGAAACCCGCCGCCCGAGCCGGTCCCTTTGATC
>CAVUPW010000008.1:0-54994 GCA_963743345.1 uncultured Solirubrobacterales bacterium | reverse complement strand
GGGACCGCGCCACCCAGACCGATCACACCGCTCAGCCAGCCGTACTGGAAGATCGCGGTCAGTACGCCGTAGGAGGCGCCGATCGAGAGCAGGTTCATGACCGCCGCCTGCGGCGGGACCACGACCGTGCGGAACGCCAGGATCAGCAGCAGGAAGCTGAGCGCGATCACGACGGCGATCTGAAGCGGCAGCTTCCCGGAGATCCTGCTCGCCAGGTCGTCGTAGCCCGCCGTGCTGCCGCCCACGTAGGCGCGCAGGTCGGCGCTCTTCTCAGCGGCGGGAATCGTGTTCTCACGCAGATCGTTGACCAGGCTCGTGGTCTGTTTCTCGGCCGGACCCGCCTTGGAGATCGCGTTGAAGTAGGCCGTGGTGCCTGCCTGGTCGAGCTGCATCGGCGAGACGCCGGCCACGCCGGCAGTCGAGGCCACGTCCTTCTGGAGGGTGGCGAGGCGCGGGTCGCTGGTTCCATTCTGGGCCGGCGACCCGAGCTTCACGGCGATCAGCAGCGGGCCGTTGACCCCGGGGCCGAAGTTCTCCGAGAGCAGGTCGTAGGCGCGGCGGGCGGTGGTGGAGGTCGAGAGCGCGGCGACGTCCTGCTGGCCGAGTGTCAACGACAGCAGCGGGATCGTCAGCGGGATCAGGATCGCGAGAGCCGCGATCCCGGCCACGAGCGGCTGCTTCGCGATCTCGCGCGCCCACTTGGCCCACAGGCCGTTTCGCACCGCTTCGTCGCTGGCGGGATGGCGTACCCGCAGCGAGTTGATGTGCGGCCCGAGCAGCGCCAGCCCGGCAGGGAGCAGCGTCAGCGCGCCGAGGACCGCGATCACCACCGAGATCGCGGCCATGAGACCCATCGTGGTCACCAGTGGGATTCCCGCCACCGCGAGCGACACCAGCGCGATCGTCACCGTGGCTCCGGCGAAGAACACCGCTCCGCCGGAGGTGGCGACGGCGCGCGCAATCGACTCGTCCATCGGCAGGCCGTCGTGCAACCCTCGGAAGTGCCGAGTGACGATGAACAGTGCGTAGTCGATCCCCACGCCGAGGCCGATCATCGTCGCCAGCGTGGGCGCGACCGTCGGCACCGTCGCGACGTGGCCGAGCATGCGGATCACCGCGAGCGTCGAGAGCAGGGCGAAGATCGCGGTCACGATCGGTAGGAGCATCGAGGTGACGGTCCCGAAGGTGATCGTGAGGATCACCATCGCGGCGATGATGCCCACGAGCTCGCTCGACTCGGTCGACGGCTTTGACACCTTCTGGCCGAGCTGCCCGCCGGTTTCGACCTGCAGGCCGGCCGCCTGCGCGGGCTTGGCGGCGGCGTCGATGATCGTCTGCGCGTCGGCTTTCGACAGGGAACCGGGGCTGACCGCCAGCGTCACCGAGAGGTAGCCCGTGGCCTGGTCCTTGCTGAGCGCCGAGGCGCCCTGTGGCGTCAGCGGGTTGATCACGGCCGCGACGTCCTTGGTCTTCGCCAGGTTCGCCGCAGCCTGGTTGACGGCGCTCGCGTTGTTCTGATCGGTGAGCTTGCCGGACCTGGCGTGCAGGACGATTGGGCTCGTTCCGTTCGCCTGAGCCGGGAACGAGCCCTTCAGGACCTGCGTTGCGTGCTGGCTATCGGTGCCCGGCAGCGAGAGGTTGTCGTTCGTGTTGTCGCCGAGGCGGTGGGAGATCGCGACCAGCGCGATCGTCACCACCAACCACACGCCGACCACCACGAACCGCCGGCGCACGCAGAACCGCGCGAGTCCATACAGCACGCCAGTCAATCGATCCTCCACCCCTTCGTCGCGGACGGGTATGCGCCTCCTTGCCGCGCGGGCGGATCGTCCCGCGCCGTGCCGGCAAAGTCAAGGAGGCTGGGGAAACGCGGTCAGCGAGCGCCGGCGCGCGAAGATCTCGTGGGCGGCGATCGAAGTCCCATCCCGAAGGAGCTGATGCATGGAGTTGACCCGAACGCAGGCGTCTCGCTAGCGTCAGCTCATGGCGCTCGGTGCTAGCCGGCCCGGGTCGTCTCAGACGCCGGCGCCGCGCAGCACCGACTCGAGCAGGCCCGGAAAACGCTCGTCCAGGTCCTCCCGCCGGAGCGAGTTCAGGCGAGTGGTCCCCTCGAGCCGCTGACGGATCACGCCGGCCTCGCGCAGCACCCGGAAGTGGTGCGTGCAGGTCGACTTGGTTACCGGCAGGTCGAAGCTCTTGCAGGTCCGCTTGTCCTCGGCGGCCAGCCCGACCACGATCCGCAACCGCATCGGGTCGCTCAAGGCGTGTAGGACGGCGGCCAGCTCGACCTCGTCTCGAGCCGGATGGGAAAGTGGATCTGGGTCCAGCCTCGCGGGCGGCTCGACCAGCCGCGCGGTGGCGGCAACGGCCTGTCCTTGTGTGACGTGGGTTTCCATTCCAGCCGATTGTAGTACGACGACTGTCGAACATGCGGCTATCGTTCGACGAACATCGTACTCAGTTGCCGGTTGAACACAGTTGTCGAATCGGCGCGGTCTCGTCCGTCATCCAGGTACCGGCCTTCGGGATCGCCGCCGCCTTCGCTGCGGCGGGTGCGCTGATCGCGCTGGTCGGCCTGCCCCGCGTCTCCCTCCGGGGAGCGCGCCGGCGGTCGATCGCGGCCGAGAGCGCCTGAGCTGCCCGAACGCGACAGAATCCGCGCCCGATGGCGCGCTGCTTCGTGACTCGAGAGCTGCCGGGCCCGGCCCTCGACCGGCTGCAAATCCGGCATGAGGTCGAGGTCTGGCCTGAGCGGCTGCCCCCTTCCTACGAGGAGCTGGCCGCCCGTGCGGCCGGCGTCGAGGGGCTGCTGACGTTGCTGACCGACCAGGTGGACGCCGCGCTGATCGAGCACTGCCCCCATCTGCGCGCGATCTCGAACTACGCGGTGGGCTACGACAACATCGACATCGACGCCGCCACCGCGCGACGTATCGCGGTCGGGAACACGCCGGACGTGCTGACCGAGGCGACCGCCGACCTGACGTTCGCGTTGCTGCTGGCGGCGGCGCGCAAGCTGCCCGAGGCGCTCGCGTCGGTGGCGCAGGGAGACTGGCTTACGTGGGAGCCGGGTCGCTACCTGGGCCAGGCTGTCCAGGGCGCCACGCTCGGGATCGTGGGGATGGGGCGGATCGGGCGAGCGGTGGCAAGACGGGCGTCCGGGTTCGACATGACCGTCCTGTCCGCGGGCGGGGGGAGCTCCGATGCCGGCGCTTCCGCGATCTCCTCGGAAGTGCCGCTGGACACGCTGCTCGAGCGCTCCGATTTCGTCTCGCTGCACTGCCCGCTCACACCTTCCACCTACCACCTGATCGACGCGGGTGCCCTGGCCCGGATGCGACCGAACGCGATCCTGATCAACACCGCCAGAGGCCCGATCGTCGACCCCGAGGCGCTCCAGCGCGCGCTGATCGCCGGCCAGATCGCCGGCGCCGCGCTCGACGTCACCGCACCCGAGCCGCCGGAACCCGACGATCCCCTCTTGAGCGCGCCGAACCTGATCGTCGCGCCGCACATCGGCTCGGCCACTCGAGTGGCCCGCGAGCAGATGGCGGAGCTGGCCGTCGAGAACCTGCTGGCCGGCCTCGACGGCCAGCCGATGCCCCATCAGGTGCAGGCGGTGGCGTGAGGTGCACTGCGCGGTCGTCGACATCGGCACGAACTCGACCCGGCTGCTGCTGGCCGAGGTGGACGACGGCCAGGTGGGGCAAGTGCTGGAGCGTCGCACCGAGATCACCCGGCTGGGCGCCGGCGTGGACGCCGACGGGCGCCTGAGCGACGAGGCGATGCAGCGGGTCTACTCGGTGCTGGACGAGTACGGGAAGCTGATCGAACGCCATCGGGCGGACAAGGCCGTGGCCGTGCTGACCAGCGCCGTGAGGGACGCAGCCAACGGCCAAGAGTTCGCTCGGGCCGTGCGCGAGCGGTGGGGACTCGAGCCGCACGTGCTGAGCGGCGACGATGAGGCGCGGCTGACGTTCCTGGGCGCCACCAGCGAGCGCGACGCTTCCGATCGCACCCCGACGCTGGTCATCGACATCGGCGGCGGCTCGACCGAGCTGGTGCTCGGGACGGGTCGCGAGATGACCTTCCACGTCTCCAACCAGGCCGGCGTGGTGCGCCAGACCGAGCGCCACCTGCACTCGGATCCTCCGGCCGCCGATCAGCGCGACGCGCTGGCCGAGGACGTGCGCTCGATCCTCTCGCGCGGGGTGCCCGAGAACTGGCGCCGCGACGTCCAGCACGCGATCGCGGTGGCGGGAACTGCGACCTCGATGGCGTCGATCGCGCAGGAGCTCGAGCCCTACGACCCCGACAAGGTGGAGGGCTACGTGCTGAGCGAACCCGAGTGCCATGAGATCCTCGAGCGGCTGGCCGCGATGACCCTGGAGGAGCGCCGAAGCGTGCCTGGCCTGCACCCCGACCGGGCGCCGACGATCGTGGCCGGCGCGATCATCCTCCTGGAGACGCTCGCGCTGTTCGGCCTACGCGAGGTCGAGGTGTCCGAGCATGACATCCTGCGCGGCGCCGCGCTCGGCCTGGAGTAAAGGCCCGCGCTGACGCGGCCCGGATTTTCCTGCCGCCGGGGAGGAATCGGCCTCCGCAGGCGTCTTCGGTAGTCATGAGACGTCCGATGACTTTCCAGAACCTTGCTGTTTTTCGCCGGGCGATGACGACCGCCGCACTGGTCGCGCTGGCCGGGTGCGCCGCCGCCGCGGCCGCGGCCGCCGCCTCGAACACTCCGGCACCGGGGACGATCCGGTCGGGGTCCTCCGTCGCCGATGGACGGATCGCCCGCGACGCGCGACTACGGCTGGCTGACTTCCCGTCCGGTTGGACGGCAACCCCGCGCCCGTCGATCGTGGTTCACACGAGCTGCCAGGCCGTGAACGGCGCGCAGACGGCCGTCCGCGCCCTCATGCGCTCGCCTGAGTTCCTCCAGAGCAATGGGCTGGTCCAGGCCGAGAGCACGGCATATGTCTACGCAGACGCCGCCACCGCTCGGCATTGGTTCGCCGAGTTGAGCAGTCGCGCGACGCGGAACTGCCTGGCCCACGCGCTCGTCGAAAGCGTGTCGGCCGCGGCGCGCTCCCAGGGAGTGATCGTTGGTCCGGTCCGCACCCGGCCCCTCGCCCTCGCGACGATCGGCGATCAGCGCTCGGCCAGCCGCCTCATCGTCCGGGTCTCGAAGGACACACTTGCCCTCGACGCCGACGCAGATCTCGTCATTGTCAGGATCGGGCGCGGTCTCGCCGTGTTCTCGTTTGGCGCTGTGGCATCGCCGTTCGGTCATAGGCTCGAGACCAGGCTCGTCCAAGCGGTCGCCGGCCGGTTGGGCACGGATCTCGGGAGAGCGGGCTGATCAGCCAGGTGGCTGCGGCGCGGCCCGGAAGCGCCCGCTGAGGTCGGCGCATTCCGCACAGACCTCCTCCGGGATCGGGTCGGCGCGCTAGCAGCCCGAACCCTGGCACCCGGTCGCGGCGAAGATCGGCTCGAGGCCGACGGCGAGCCAGAACAGGCCTAGTGGGCTCGTCCGTAAGTCGAGGGCACCGAGCGTGGCCACCGCCGCTCCGCGAGGACGCATGAGCACCTGTGGCAGCGCTACGCGCGTCCGGCCAGCAGACGCTCCATACCGAGGTCTAAATCAGTATATGCGGGCCGAAATTAAGGCATTTCGGGCGCTGATTGCAGAATTCGGTGATGTTCTTCCGGGTCGGTATCGTACATTCGTCCAGTTTGGACCCTGAACGGGACTGGACGAATGTACTATTGCCGCGGGCGACGATAGCGGGAATGATCAGCATTGGGGCCAGGGCCAAACCCGGCTCCCAACATAGGCTCGGGCGAAGCCGCAGACATCGGCGCCTCCCGCCGTCCGAGCCACTCTAACCGGCCCTTTCTGGCACGTACCCCTGCCCGTCCCGATTGGGCCAAACCTGGATCGGAAGCCGCCCGCTGAGAATGCGGGCGGTTTTCGTATTCGGGGTCCCCGGTTTTCGTATTCGGGCCCCGGTTTTCGTATTCGGGGTCCCGGCGGATGTCCGTCCGCGGCAGACCTGTCACAGGACTCTAGGCGGCCACAGCCAAAAGGCCTGACGCGACTGGCCCAGCCCTCCGCGATCTCCGTATTCGACAAACCCTCCGCGGCCAAAAGGATCGCCTTCGCTCGCACCACGTCACGGTAAGGACCGGAAACGCCCCGAGACGCGCCGCGAAACGCCCCGCGGCCGGCCGATGGCGTTGCTGGTCAGCCGAGGTTGGACCGGCGTGGGTAGGCCACGGATGGGTCGGTCAGTACATTGACCACCGCCGGCCGGCCGCTGGAGAGCGCTCGATCGAGCGCGGGGCGCAGATCGGCGGGCGTGGTCACCAGCTCGCCGTGGCACCCGAGGGCTTCGGCGACCTGGTCGTAGCGCGTGCTCGGCCGGAGCTCGGCCGCGACGGAGTAGCCGTAGAGCGTCTCCATCGGGTGCTTCTCGAGGGCCCAGATGCCGTTGTTGCCGATGACCACGAGCACGGCCACGCCGTGGCGGGCGAGCGTGTCGAGCTCCATCCCGGAAAAGCCGAACGCGCCGTCGCCTTGCAGTAGCACGACCGGGCGCTCGGGATGGGCCAACTTGGCGGCCAGCGCGTATCCAGGACCGCAGCCCAGGCAGCCGAGCGGGCCCGGATCGAGCCAGCAGCCGGGGTGGTGGGAGTCGAGCACCCGCCCCGCGTAGGACACGAAGTCGCCGCCGTCGCCGACGACCACCGCATCGCGGCCGAGCACCCGCATCAGCTCGCCGTAAATGCGCATGGGGTGAACGGGCGCGCGATCGTCGGCCAGCTCGGCCGCCTCGTCGGCACGCGCGTCGTGCTCCGTGGCACGCAGGGAGCGAATCCACGCCTCGCGGTCGGAGTCGCCACTGGGCGCGCCGGTCGCGGCTCGCAGGGCGTCGAACGTCGCCGGCAACGCGCCGTACAGCTCCGCCGCCAGTGCGCGCGGTGGCGCCTGATCGGGCTCGGCCACGTCGATCGCCACGACCTCCGCATCGGGCGCGAAGGCGGTCCCGAAGCCGAGCCGGAAGTCGAGCGGCGCGCCGATCACCAGCGCCACGTCGGCCCCCTGCAGCCCGGTGCGTCGCGCACGCGAAAAGGCCAGCTCGTGATCGGCCGGGATGCAGCCGCGCGCCAGGCCATTGGTGAATACCGGGATCCGCAGCTGCTCGGCCAGCGCGACGAGCGCCGCCTCGCCCCGGCCCCAGTACAGGCCTGCGCCGGCCATGATCACCGGGCGCTCGGCGTCGCGCAGCAGCGTGGCGGCGCGATCGGTCTGGCGAGAGTCGGCGCCCAGGTCCAGCCATGGCTCGGGCAGCGGCGGCGCCGGCGGGGGCGGGTCCGCCTCGCCGAACACGTAGTCGAGCGGGAAGTCCAGAAAGGTGGGACCCGAATGCGGTGTGATCGCGGTTCGGATCGCCTGATCGACCAGCGCCGGGATCTCCTCGGTGTCCTGCGCCGTCGCCGCGAACTTGACCAGCGGCCGCACGAACGGCACGTGGTCGATCTCCTGCAGCGAGCCCTGGCCCCAGCGAAACTGCGGCGCCCGCCCGCCCAGCACCAGCAACGGCGAGTGATTCTGCCCGGCCGAGGCGATCGCGCTCATCCCGTTGGTCACGCCGGGCCCCGCGGTCAGGGCGCACACGCCGGGCGTCCGGGTCACCTTCGCCCATCCCTCGGCGGCGAATGCGGCCGACTGCTCGTGGCGCACGTCGACGATGTCGATCCCCTCGGCCCGGCAGCCGTCATAGATCGAGAAGAGATGTCCGCCAGAAAGCGTGAACAGCTTCGTGACGCCGTAGGCCTTGAGCCGCGCCGCGATCAGCCGGCCGCCGTGCACGCGGGTCGTCGGCTGCGCCTCGGTCGCCACGAGGGGCACGCTAACAGCCGGTGCCACCAACCCGCGCCGGCGAACCCGCGCCGGCGAACCCGCCCCGGCGAACCCGCCCCGGCGAACCCGCCCCGGCGAACCCGCGCCGCGACCGCGCCGGCGAACCCGCGCCGGCGAACCCGCGCCGGCGAACCCGCGCCAACGACGCGCGCCAGCGACCGCGACTCAGAGCGCGTGCGCGCCGAGCAGCGCCACCGCGTCGAGGACGCGCTCGCCCTCGAGCCAGCGGCGTCCCAGGCGAATGGCCGGCAGCCGCCTCATCCCGCGGGCGTGCAGGCCCCGGGCAGTGGCCCACAGCGCTCGGTCGCGCGACGGATCGCGGGCGGCGTCGAGGCAGCCATCGAGTGACAGCCCCGCGGCGCCGGCGGCGACACACAGGGTTTCCGGATCCTCGAGGTCGAAGCCGCCGCAGAAGGCGAGCCGGCACGCAGCCAGCGCGAAGCTCGCCCCGGCACCGTTTTCAGCCGCGTACGCCGCCGCCCGCAGCGCGTGGCGGCTGTTGGCCGGGAACCGATCCGGCCAGACGAGCGGGAGCCGGACCGCACGCGCCTCACGCTCGGCGAGCGCGCGAGCGGCCTCGAACCGCGCCCAGCGGGCACCGCCGTCGAGGCCGACCGCCGGCGCGGGGATCCACTCCACCTCGCCAAGCACGCGCTCGACCCGCTCCGCCACCAGGTAGGAGAACGGACACGCGAGGTCATAGAAGAACGCCGCGCGCGAGCCCCCCCGGGGGCGAGTTCGATCAGCCAGCTGATCCTTCAGCTCGATCACTTCACCCATCTACCCCACCAACGGAGCAGAATGGCGAAACTGCCACAAAGCTCATGGCCATGCTGCATGGCCCATCAGTAATAGGCTGCACAAAGCCCTCCGAGAGGGACGGTAATCGACAAATCGTCCGTTAGACTCGAACTTGGTAGGTACGCACCGTCCACGGGTAGTTCTCATTCCGCACGTACCCCCACCGAAACGCCACCCGTATGACCAGTGGTCCCCGGATGCCAGGGCCCTTGACCTGGTGGGCGACAAGTGGACGCTGCTGATCGTCCGCGATCTCGCCGCGGGGCCGCGCCGCTTCGTGGAGCTCCAGCGCGTCCTGCCCGGGATCTCGACCGAGCAGCTTCGCTCGCGCCTGAACCGCATGGTGGCCGATGGCATGCTCACCCGCAAGCGCTACCGGGAGGTCCCGCCGCGGGTGGATTACGAGCTGACCGAGCGGGCCCGTGAGCTGATGCCGATCCTCGGGGAGCTCGCCCGGTGGGGTTATGAGTGGGCCTGGAGCCCGCCGCGCGCCTCGGAGTTGGTCGATGTCGGCGCGATCTTCCGCCTCGCCCCCGGGCTCCTCCTCGGCCCGAACGCCGGTGGCACCGTCGAGTTCGTCGTCGACGAGCCCGAGCGGCAGGCGGCATACACGTTCACCCTCTCGGACGAGGGCGTCAGTGTGGAGGAGCGCCCCGCCGACGGCGCCGAGACGCGCATCCGCGGCACCACCGAGGACTGGGTCAAGGCGTTCTCGCCGGAGCGCGATCGCAGCGGGCTCGAGCGCTCCGGCGACCACGCGCTCGCCGACGCGGTGCTGGACGGCCTCGCCGCCGTCGGCCGGCGCGCCTCCGCCGGCGCCCAGGAAGCCGCATAGCATCCCGGCGACGCGCCGGGCCGATCACGGATGAGTTCTCCCTGCCAATTCGGAGTCCTCCCGCGGGGTCCTGGATACCCGAACCGCGGAACTTCCAACCGAACCTGGCAAGGGGTTCGAGCCACTGTCAAAAGGGAACCGACGGGCTTTTAGGGCCGCGACGCGGCGAGCGCAGGGAGGCCCTATGGCGCCCATCGGCCCCCTCCAGCCGCTAGCGTTCACGGTGCCCCGCCCGGGTGGTGGAATTGGTCAGACACGGTCGCCTTAAGAGCGACTGCCCCAGCGGCATGAGGGTTCGAGTCCCTCCCCGGGTACTGACTGACTGGCTGGCAGCCGCGCTGCAAGACCGCAACTAATCCGCTGCTACGGTGTCAGAGCCACCGACGGCGACCTCTAGCCCTCTTGGAAGTCTCTGCCCTTAGATACTCGGGAGGAATCGGACTGCATGCGCGGTCTCCCCTCCTGAGGCTCCAGTCCGATGAGCGACTGATCGCGCTCATCCGGCGCGGGAGCACCACCGCCTTCGAGGTGCTGGTTGCCCGCTACCACGCGCGGCTGCTGGCCTTCTGCCGGCACCTGCTCGGCTCGCGCGAGGACGCCGAAGATGTCCTCCAGGAGGTGTTCTCGGCCGCCTTCAACGCGATCCTCGACGACGATCGCCCGATCAACGTGCGGCCCTGGCTGTACCGCATCGCGCGCAACCGGAGCCTCAATCATCTGCGCCGGATCCAGGCCGTGGGCGTCGACTCGATGGACATCCACCTGTTCGAACACGGCGCCACCACCGCGGACAAGGTGCACGAGCGTGAGGAGTTCCGTTTGCTGGTGGGCGACATCCACTCCCTGCCCGAGACTCAGCGCACCGCGCTCGTCCTGCGCGAGATGGACGCCCTGTCCTACGAGCAGATCGCCGAAGCGATGGAGACCACCGTGCCGAGCGTCAAGTCTCTGCTCGTACGCGCCCGTGTATCGCTCGCCGAGGCGGCGCAGGCGCGGATGCTCACCTGCGAGGACGTGCGCGTCGAGCTGGGCGAGGTGGCCGAAGGACTGCTCCGGCGGCCCAGCCCGCTGGTCCGCCGGCACCTGCGCACCTGCGAGCGATGTGCGACCTTCAAGTCGCAGCTGAACGAGACCAGCAAGGCGCTGGCTGCGGTGCTCCCAATCGGGGGATTCGCGCTCCTGCGCAAGCTGGCCATCCTGCACATCGGCCATTCCGCCGGCGCGGGCGCCGGCTCGAGCGCGTCGGGCGCGGGCGCCGCCGGCCAGGCCGCGGCCGTGGGCTCCACCGCCGCCGCCGGGGCCACGGCGCTCGTCGGATCGACCGGCGGCGGCTTCCTGTCGGCCAGCGTGGGCGCGATCGCCACCAAGGCGGCCGCCGGGCTCGCCGCCGCCGCGCTGGTCACCGCCGGCGCGGTCGAAGTCGACCAGCCCGCCCACATCCGTCCCCACCACCATGCCGTTGCGACCCAGCCCGCACCCGTCCCCACCCACACCACGGTCGCCTCGACGCCGGCGCTGCCGGCGCTGCCGGCGCCGGTAGTACACCCGGTCGTGCACCGCCACGTGGTGGTCAAGAAGGCGCACAAGCCCGCCCCGGCCAGCACCAGCGCGACCACCGCGCACAAGACGGTGACTCCGGCCAAGCAGGCCACTCCAGTCACCGCCAAGGCGAAGGAGAAGACGAAGACGAAGGCCACGCCCCAGGCGCCGCCACCCGGTCGCACCCAGACCCAGACCGACGCCACCGTCCTGGCGCAGTCGACGACCCCCACCGTGGCGGCGGCCGGCACGGCGGGGTGCACCGATACGAGCTCCAGCGTCCCCGCCACACCCTCCACGGCGTCGTCCACGCCGGCCTCGACCCCTGCTCCGACCCCTGCGCCCCAGAGCTCGGATACGTCGACCCCCTCGACCACCGGGCCGACGACGACCACGAGTCAGCCGAGCACTGACACGGGCACCACGACGACCACGACGTCGACCACGCCGAGCCCTGCTCCCGCACCGGCCGTGGATTCGACCTGCGCCTCGGACTCGTCGGGCAGCTCGACCGCGAGTCAGCCGGCCCCGTCCGGCGGCGTCGCGCCGTAGTCTTCCGCGCGTGACGTAGTCTCCCGCGCGTGATCGAGATTGGGCAGTTCCAGGCCGTCGACATGCGCGTCGGGCGAGTGGCGTCGGTCGAGGAGTTCCCGGAGGCGCGGGTCCCGGCCTGGAAGCTCTTGATCGACTTCGGCCCTGTGCTCGGGGTCAAGCGCTCGTCGGCGCAGATCACGCACTATTCACGCGAGCAGCTGCTCGACACGCTCGTCGTCTGCTGCGTCAACCTGACGCCCCGGGTGATCGCACGCTTCACCTCCGAGGTGCTGGTGATGGGCGCACTCGATCCCGACCAGGGCGTGATCCTGCTGCGTCCGGACAAGGACGCCGCGCTGGGCTCGCGGATCGCCTAGGGGCCCGTAGAAGAGATACGAGCTCCACCGGAAGTGCGCCGGCACCGTAATCGTCGGCGGCGTCACGGCGCCGCCTCGCAGGATCGTGAACTGCGCCGGCACCCGGGCGTTGGCGGCGGCCGTGGCCGAGCTGCCGCGACCGGCCGCCAGCAGCGCTCCCAGAAGAACCGCGCGGCGTCTCACGTTTGCAGGATAAACGCCGATAAATGTGGCGATCAGGATGGGATCGGCAACCGCAAATACAGTACGGAACCTCGTGGAGTACGACGCGCTGCGCCGGCGCCTGTGGATTCTCGGCCAGCGGTGCCACCACGGCGCGACCGGCAGCCTCGTCGCCGCGGGCGCCTTCCTGGCCCTCCTGACCGATTCGGCGATCGACCCAGATCCAGGCCCGCGCTCGATCCTCGCCCTGGCCGCCGCCGGCGGGGCGCTGATGATGGCCCACGACTGGAAGGACCGCGCGATCTGGTTCGAGCGCGGTCGCGGGTCGCAGATCTAGCCGCCGCGCGTAACCTTCGCTCGGCCATGGGCGTGCGCTGCGCCATCGTCCCACCCACGCCCGTGCCCTACCGCGAGCCGTTGTTCCGCGCGCTGAGCGAGCGCCCGGAGCTCGAGATCTGCGTGATCTACCAATCCTCCGGGCAGCCGAGCTGGGATGTGCCGGCCGACTGGTTCCCGCGCCAGCACCCCTACCCGGCAGTGCACCTGCGCTCCTGGCAGCGCCGGCGTGCCGGCCGCACCCCGATGCTGTGGCCGCGTGGCCTGGAGCGCGCACTGACCAGCGCCGACCCCGATTGCGTGGTGGTCTCCGAATACGGCCCCGCCTCGCTCCGGGCGCTGCGCTGGTGCCGGCGCCATCGGCGCGCGTACGTGATCTTCACCGAGTGCACGCCGCAGATCGACTCGATGCTCTCGGGCTGGCAGCTCGGCCTGCATCGCCGGCTGGCCGGGCAGGCCGACGGGTTCATCGCGGCCAGCTCCGCGGCACGCGAGCGGCTGCGCTCCTTCGGCGTCCGCGATGAGCAGATCGCGGTGGCGCTGCAGGCCGCCGACGTCGAACCCTTCCGCGCGGCGGCGCGATCGCGGGGCGAAGGCTTCAAGATCATCAGCGTCGGGCGGCTCGTCCCCGACAAGAACTTCGGCACGTTGATCGAGGCGTTCGCTCGGATCGAGGCGCCGGGGGAGCTCGAGATCGTGGGGACGGGGTTCCTGCGGGACGAGCTCGAGCAGCTGGCCCGCCGGCTCGAGGTCCCCGTGCGCTTCCGCGGCCACCTCCCGCCCGATCAGATGCCCGACCTGTACGCCTCGGCCGACGTCTACGCGCTGATCAGCACGTATGAGCCGTTCGGGGTGGCAATCCGCGAGGCGGCTGCGGCCGGCCTCCCGATCGTGTGTAGCCGGACGGCCGGAGCGGCGGGCGACGTCGCGATCGAGGGGCGAAACGCGCTGCTGGTCGATCCGGCGGACCCCGGGGCGGTGGCGGGAGCGCTGGCGCGTCTGAGATCAGATCCGGAACTTCGCGCACGGATGAGGGCCGAGAGCCGCGCCATCGATCGGGAGACCGAGGGCGTCGAGGTCGACGCGTTCGTGGAGGCGGTCATGGCGGCGGCCCGCCGGCGCGGTCGAGCGGGGTCGCCCGACGTCTACGAGCCGAGCAGCGCCGGCAGCACCTCGGCTCCAAGACGCGCCACCGACGCCTCGGGCCGGTAGGCCCCGAGCTGGGCCCGGGCCGCGGTGCGGTAGGCGGCGAGGCGATCCGGGGGCGCCCTGAAGGCCGCCTGCAAGGCGCGGGCCAGCGACGCCGACCCGCGATCGGGAGCCACGAACTCGGGCGCCAGAGAGCGGGCCAGCCCCAGCGCGGGGAACGGTCCGCCGGCGGGCGCCGCGACCAGCACGGTGCCGCGGTCGAGCGCCTCGAGCGGCGCGATCCCGAAGTCCTCCCAGTGCGCCGCGCTCACGAACACACGAGCCCGCGCCAGCAGGTCGCGGAACTCGGCTTGAGGCAGCATCCCGGCCAGCTCGGCTCCCGCCGGCAAGCGGACGCCGCGGCGGGCCAGGAACGCACGCGCCCGCTCGGGAGGGATGCCGGCGATCAGCAGGCGAGCGCCGGGCAGCGCCGCGTGCTCCCAGGCCGCGCAGAGCAGCGCGAGCCCCTTGGCCTTTGGGTCGGGTGTGTACCCCACCGCGAACGGCTCGCGCACATCGCTCGGCGCCGGCGCCGCCGGGACCGGCGGCGGCACCAGCACCGAAGGCGCCGCGCCGCGTGGGAGCGCCGCCACGGTGCCGGGGCTATGGGGCATGAGCACGCGGGCGCGAGCCAGCTGCCGGCGTTCCAGCCAGTGGAGCGGCGCGTTCAGCGCCCCCGGCCGGTTGAGCCGAGCCGGCGAGTCGAGCCACACGGCGAACGGCACGCCGGGGTCCCCGATCAGGAACGCGGCGGTCGTGCTGGAGATCACCAGGGCGCGGGGCCGGTGCAACCGCATGCCGGCGGCGAGTGCCCGGCGCGCGGCGAGCGCCTCGACCAGGTCGTTGACCGGATAGCCCCGCCGCAGCGCGTTGGTCCACCCGATCCGGGTGGCCACCGCGGCGACCGACGCGCCCGCCTCCCGCAGCATCGCCACCAGCTGCGCGTCGGACAGCCGCAGCCCGCGCGTGGTGCCGAGCGACACCAGCAGGACGTCGACGCGGTCGGTCACCGGGCGGAGCGGGCCTCGAGCGCAGCCCGATAGGCCGCGACGGTCTCGACGCCGCACCGCTCCCAGGTGAAGTTCGCCGCCACCGTCTCCCGCGCCGCAGCGCCGAGCCGCGCCAACTCGGAACGATCGCCCACGATCCGCTCGAGCACGCTCGCCAATGCGCCCGCGTCATCCGGCTCGACCAGGATCATCCCCGGACCGGCGGCCGCGATGTCCTCGGGGCCGCCCTCGCCGCGGCTTCCGATCGCCGGGAGCCCAGCCGCCATCGCCTCGACGAAGGCAACCCCGAACGGCTCCTCCACCCCGGGCATCACAAACAGATCGCACCCCGCCGCCCGCGCCACCGCTTCGGGATTGGGCAGCTGGCCCAGGAAGCGCACGCGATCAGCCACCCCCAGTTCGCCCGCCAGCCGCTCCAACCCCTCGCGACACGGGCCGTCGCCGATCACCAAGTACTCCGGCCGGCGCTCCGGATCGATCAGCGACAACGCCCGGAGCACCACCCGGTGGCGCTTGCGCGCGACCAGGTGGGCGACGGTGACGATCCGAGTCCGGCCGTTGTGGGCTGACGGGGCGGGAGGGATGTCCGCGCCGAGGTGGACCACACGGACCGCGAGCGCGCGCCCCGCGATCTCCTCGCAGCGCAGCGCCGCCCAGCCGCTGTTCGCAACCACCAGGTCCGCGACCCGCATCGCGGCCACGCAGGCCCGACGGCCCACGAAGCTGTTCTCGGGCACGTTGATCATGTCCGGCCCGTGGGCCGATACGACGAACGCGGTACGACGACGCGCGATCCACCGGGCCGCAGCGTGCCCGGGCGGCGCTAGGCAGTGGGCGTGGAGAACGTCGAATTGCCAATCGGCGTACAGGCGGTCCAGCGCGCGCCTGAGCGGCGGCGCCATCCAATAGCCCCAGCTGCCGTAGGACACCGGACGCGGCGGCGCCACGAACGGCACCGGCGTGACCTCGAGCCCGTCGAGCTCCGTCGGCCGTAACGATGTCCGGGCCCCCGCGATCCAGCGGCTGAGCGCACCGGTGGCCGGGGGAACATGGAAGAGCCGCCGCGCGACCGACAACGGCGGAATCGGCCGCCGCAGCGCCAGCACCCGCACCTCGGCGCCGGCGTCGCGCGCCGCCACCGCCTGCCGGTGCGCCCAGATGCCCAGCACCGGGTCCCCCGGCGACGGGTACCACTCGGCTACGACCGCGACACGCACGGCCCGGCGCTCACTGCCCGACGGAGAACAGGGCCTCGAGGTCGTGCTTCGAGTAGACCTCGAACGCCACCATCGTGTGCGTGCGCGCCACCCCGGCCAGCTGCGAGATCTGACCGGTCACCACCTGCGCGAGCTGCTCGGGCTGACGCAGGCGCAGCACCGCGACGAAGTCCCACTCGCCGGTCACCGAGTACGCCTCGGCCACCCCCTCGAGGTCGGCCAACTCGCCGCCCAGCGTGGCCAGCGCCGAGCGGTCCGCCTGGATCAGCACAATCGCGTGCGTCATGTCGAGCGCTCTGCCTGGAGGAGGACGATCGCGTGGGTCACGTCGAATGCGACTGTCCCGGGTCGAGCACGACGACGTTCGAGCGGGTGGCCGACTCCACGTCGGACTTGAACGCCTGCGCGTCTGTCTCGATCGGCGGGAACGTGTTGTAGTGGCACGGGATCACGGTCTTGGCGCCCACCAGCTCGGCCGCGTCGACCGCGTCCACGCGATCCATCGTGTAGTGGCCGCCGATGCACATCAGCGCGACGTCGATCGGGTGGCGCTTGCCGACCAGCTGCAGATCGGAGAACACACAGGTGTCGCCGAGGTGGTAGACGATCGTGTCCTGGAAGTTGATCAGCAGGCCGGCCGGTACGTTGGCGGTCCCCTTCGGCGTCGTCGACGTATGCCACGCCGGCACCAGCTTGACCCACCCCCAGTCGAACTTGACCGTCCCACCCATGTTGGGATCGCGGACGTCGATGCCCTCCTCGCCGAGCTCGCTGGCGATCTCGACGATCGCCACCGCCGGCGCGCCGGTCCGTTTGGCGATCGCCACCGTGTCCCCGATGTGGTCGCCGTGGCCGTGCGTGAGCAGGATCGTGGTCGCGGCCACATCATCGGCGCTGATCGCGGCCTTCGGGTTGCCGCTCAGGAACGGATCGATCAGAACCGTTGCGTCGCCGTCGGCTAGCTCGAAGCAGGCATGGCCCAGAAAGCGCACTTCCATCTCTCGTCAATCCTCCTCTGTGGTTTGCTGTGAAGCAGGTCCCCCGGGACCGCCGGCCAGCTCGCGGGCGAGCTCGAAGCCGACGGCGACGCCGACCAGCATGCCCAGCCGCGTCTCCTCGGCCAGCATCGTCCGCACCGCGCGAAGGCGCTCGGCGACGTCGTCGTGGCCGGCCGCCTCGTGCACGGCCTGGTTGTGGCCGAGGTCGAACCAGCCGCCCTCATCGAGCGCCGTCGTGAGCACGCGCTGAAGCGCCGGCGCGGTGCGGACAACCACGTCCTGCGCCTCACGCAGTCGCGCGGGATCGGCAATCGCTGCGATCGCCGCCTCCAGCTCGGCATCGGTGTAGGCGCGGTCGACCACGAGGCGCTCCGCATCATACGTCCGGTGTGGTTAGCGGGACTTACCGCTCACCGGCCAGAGCAAGCGGCAACCCGATCAGGATGCCCGCCACCAGGCCGATTCCCGCCGAGATCCAGCTCGCGCCGGGGGCGGCCAGCGGCATCAGCACGACTACGACCCCGATCACGGCGGTGCCCAGCAGGTCGCCCTCGATGTCCTCCCCGGCCCGGAGCGAAAGCAGATCGGGGATCACCCAGGCAACGAGCAGCGCGAGCGCTCCGCCGTTGCCGCCGAGCGCCACCGCCAGTGAGGAGTCGGAGGCGGTGACGGCCGCACCGCCGATTGCGCCGACGGCGAATAGGACCAGCACCACGAGGGGTCCGTGCCGGCGCTCCAGCAGCCAGCCGTAGATCGCGATCGTGCCGAGCGCCACGATCGCGTAGCCGGTGTTGACGTAGGTGAAGGGCGCGACCAGCAGCCGCCACCAGAGATGGGTGCCGAACCGCGCCCACAACTCGATCGCATGCGTGCTGCCAACCAGGGCGGCGCGCCACAGGAGCGTCCCCGCGAAGCCGGCCAGGACCAGCGCGATCGTCGCGTACGGCCGCGCCTCGGGCCGGATCCCGGGAATCTCGCCGCGGCGCAGGCGGGGCAGGGAGGGGGTCGGCGCGCGCCGCTTGCGCTCGGTGACGCGGCCTTCCCGGTCGAGCTTGGGGGCTCGCTTGCGCAGCCGGCTCCCGCAATACGGGCACTCGGTTATGTACGGGCTGACCTCCGACTGGCAGTTCTTGCAAATTACGAACAGGTCCGGGCCGCCGGTGCTCATCGCCTGATCGATTGTATGACGGCGGCGAGGTCGGGGATAGAGCCCCAGAGCGCCTATACGGCGGTGGCGGCCACGATTTCGGCCATCACCTCGCGCAGGTCGTGGTTGGCCTCGTAGACCACGACCTGCCGGGCGGCGCCGTTTCCCCGCTCGAGCAGATCATCGACCGCCTCGAGCTCGGCCGCCGAGCCGAGGTCCTGGCTGTGCTCGCGCATCCGGTCGATCAGGCGACGGGCAAGGGCGCGGGCCGGGACACGGTCCGAATGGGGAAGGTCGACGAGCTCACCGTCGAGCCCATGGCGCGCGGCGAGCCACTTGTTCTCGTCGAGCATCTCGAACGGATAGTGCGACAGCCGCTTGCCGGCGTCGAAGTGCTCGGCCAGCTCGCGCGCCAGGGCCTGAACCAGCGCGGCCAGGCCGAGCGTGTGCTCCACCCGCGTCTGGGAGTCCATCACCCTGATTTCGACCGTGCCGAACTGCGGATGCGGGCGAACGTCGTGCCAGAGGTAGGTGTAATCCTCGATCACGCGCGACTTGACCATGAACTCGAGCCGCTTCTCGTAGTCACCCCAGTCCTTGTAGGTGGGCGGGATGCCCACCCTCGGAAAAGCGCGGAAGATCGGCGTGCGGGTCGAGGCCAGCCCGGTCAAGTCGGCCCGCCAGAACGGCGAGTTGGCCGAGAGGGCGAGCAAGATCGGCATGTGCACCCGCATCCCGTTGGCCACATGGATCGCCTTGTCTGGATCGTCGATTCCCACGTGCACGTGGATGCCGAAGATGAGCTCCTGACGGGCAACGAAACGCAGGGCCGAAACCAGGTCGCGGTAGCGCGGCCGAGCCACGATCCGCTGGTCCTCCCACATCGCGAACGGGTGCGTCCCGGCCGAGCCGATCATAAGGTTCTTGCGCGCCGCCGTCTCGCGGACCTGCGCCCGCAGTGCCCGCAGCTGCTCGCCGGCCTGTGCGGTGTTCTCGCACGGGTCGGTGGACACCTCGAGCACGGACTCCATCAGCTCGGGCTTGATCTCCCCCGCCGGCGTCGGCTCCAGCAGGCTCTCGATCGCGTTGACCAGCTCGAGCGATTCGGCGTCGAGGATCATCAGCTCCTCCTCGATCCCGATCGTGAACGCCGGTCCCGTAAATTTGTGCTCCATCGGGCGGCAGCGTAGACGTAGACTGGGACGTAGACGACTAGCGCAAATACGAAAGGGAGGGTCAGATGGCTCTCGGCTACGACGGCAAGCTCTACATCCTCGCGTTCGACCATCGCGGGTCTTTCCAGAAGAAGATGTTCGGCATCCAGGGAGACCCCACGCCCGAGGAGGCCGAGATCATCTCGGACGCCAAGCGCCTCATCTTCGAGGGGATGCTCGAGGCGGTAAGCCGCGGCGCCGAGGCGGGCGCCACCGGCGTGCTGGTCGACGAGCAGTTCGGCTCCGACATCCCGAAGCGCGCCCGCGAGCACGGCCTGAAGCTGGCCATGCCGGTCGAGAAGTCGGGCCAGAACGAGTTCGACTTCGACTACGGCGAGGACTTCGCCAAGCACATCGAGAGCTTCCCGACCGACTTCTCGAAGGTCCTCGTCCGCTACAACTCGGACGACCCCGACGTCGAGATGAACCAGCGCCAGCTCGAGCGCCTGAAGCGACTGGCCGACTGGCTGCACTCGACCGGCCGCAAGTTCCTCTTCGAGCTGCTCGTGCCCGCCACCGACGGGCAGCTGGCCAGCGTCGACGGAGACACCGACCGCTACGACGCGGAGCTGCGCCCCGAGCTGATGCGGCGCGCGATCGAGGACATCCAGAACGCGGGCATCGAGGTCGACGTGTGGAAGATCGAGGGCGTCGACGAGCAGTCGGACGCGGCCACGCTGGCCGAGCAAGCTCGCAGTGGTGAGGGCCGTGGAGGCGTGACCTGCGTCCTGCTGGGCCGCGGTGCGTCCACCGAGAAGGTGGAGCAATGGCTCCGTGAGGCCTCACCGGTCGACGGCTTCATCGGGTTTGCGATCGGACGCTCGATCTGGTGGGACGCGCTCAAGGGCTACCTGTCCGACGAGCTCGAGCGCGAGGCCGCCGCGGCGCAGATCGCCGACAACTACCTGCACTTCGTGCGGGTGTACGAGCAGCAGGCCGTTCACTGATCTGCGCGTCTGCTCAGGGTCCGCGACTGAGTCGCGGGCCCCGCGGTTACATAACGCGAGCCGGTCCCGCTTGCTAGGCTGGCGCCGATGGCGATGAAGATGCGCCAGAGCCTCGCCGAGCTCGAGCAGGAGTTCCGGCAGGAGATGCAGCTGGATCGCAGCCGCAGTCAGATGCTGCGGCGGCGAGCCACCTCGCGCTCGCGCAAACGAACGCGCGAACGCGAGAAGAAGCGCAGCTCGATGCGCTTCTGGCTGCTTGTGATCTCGCTGATCGCCACCGCCGTAGCCGTGACGATCGCGATGTTCGAAACGCTCTACTACCTGCTCGGCTAGCGCCCCGCGGGGTGTCCGTCCCCACGCGCCGCTCGGCGGAGCCGGCGAGCGCTAAGTGCCCTCTCCCAGGCCACGGAGCGCCGCGTCGACTTCCTCGCGCACGCCCTTTCCGGAGCCCATACGCTCCTGCTGGATTTCGAGATATACCTCCTTGCGGAATACGGGAATGTCGCGTGGCGCCTGGATCCCGATTCGCACCTTCTCGCCCATGATCGCCAGTACGGAGACCTCAATGTCGTCGCCGATCATGATGCTTTGGTTGGACTTGCGGGTGAGTACCAACATTGGGGGATGTGCCTCCCTGCTCGCCTGGTCGTCAAACGAAGCAGCCGGATCGCCCCGTCTCCACGGCCTCCGGTCCGCCGAGGCCAGCATACCGGTTGGCATCTGGTCGGCACAAGCTCTGCGGACGGCCGATCGGGGCTTCCGTGCAGTAGCGAACGATTGCGGTTGCGCACACACCTCGCCACCGCGCTCCAACCGGCCCCTGTACTAGTCTCCGGGCCGTAGATGGCGCGACGATCGCTACGCCCCGAGCTGAACCGGATACGAGCCTGGGTCCGGCAAGGCCGCACCGATGCCTGGATCGCCCACCAGCTCGAGGTGACGGTCCAGCAGATCCAAGCCTTCAAGCGTGAGCAGGGGCTGGAGGCGAACGGCGACCCCGAGGCCGGGATCGGCATTGACTTCGACGACGAGATCGATCTGCGCGCCGAGGACGACGCGCTCATCGCCGCCGAGCTCGAGGCGGCCGAGGCGCAGCGCGCCGAGCAGGAGGAGGAAGAGGACGGCGACGAGGACGAGGACGAGGACGAGGAGGGGCGCGCGGCGCACCCGGCGCCGGCGCGGGCGGCGTGGGGGCCGGCGCGGCGGCCGGCGCAAGGCGACCACGCTCGAGGCCACCTTCGACCACGGCGAGGAGGGCTACGGCCTGTGGCTCGACGCCTCCGTCCAGGACGACCCGATCTACGCGGAGTATTGGGCGGGTCACCGTCCGGTCGAGGTCTCGATCGAGGAGGACCAGATCGTGATCCGGCGCGTCGGCGAAGAAGACGCGGACGACGAGGGCGATTGACCCCTGCGGTCGGCGGGGAAGAGGCCGACGACAAGGGCGAAAAAGTCGACCCTCGGACCCACGCCGGCGGCGAGTGCTTTCAGTCCGAAGGCGGCTAGCTTTCAGTCCGAAGGCGGCTAGCTTTCAGTCCGAAGGCGGCTAGCTTTCAGTCCGAAGGCGGCTAGCTTTCAGCCGCTAGTCCTCACGCGCGATGCGGGCGCCGCCGGCGTAGTCGCTGGCCTCGCGGACGTATTGCGCGAACGCCGCGCCGGCGACCGTGGTGAGATCCCATGCCTCCGGGTTGTTGGGCGCCGTGCGCACCGCGACGTCGAAGCACCAGTCGATCCCGTGCTCGCCGTAGTACCGCGCCAACTCCTCGGTCGTGAACGAGCCGCCGAGTCGCCGGCGCAGCTCGCCCACGATCGTGTCGGTGACGCGCTCGAGTGCCGGCTTGACCACGGGATCGGCATCGGCCAGCCGGCGCTGGCCCTCGCGCCACAGGCCGATCACGTCGTCGAAGCGGAGGACCACCACGGCCGGCTACCCAAGGCCCGTGCCGGCAACCACGTCTGGCCGTCGACCGGCGCCGAGCCTCCGGCCGGGCGTTAGGGCCCGCGCCAGAATTAGTGGCGGAAAATTGACGAGTGGCTGGGCGTGTCTGGCGCCGCCGGCTCGCGCCGATAATACCGGGAGTATTTGAGCGCGAGCCGGTGGCGCCAGGCGCGTCCAGACGCCGTCAAGACCGTCAATAATTCTGGCGCGGGCCCTTAGTGGCTGGGCAGCCCCGTCACCTCGTACGGATGCTCCCCGACCCGGACCATTCCCAGCGCGCGCGCGTCGCGCACGATGGTGGTCGGGTCGTTCAGGGCGTGCTGCTGGGCGCGCAGGGCGGCGTTTGAGCGCGTCAGCTGGTGCACGATGGCCCGCTGGTGGTTGGCCTGGCTGCGCACCGCGAGGTAGGCCAGCCCCTGCTGCACGTACAGCCCGGCCACCACGCACAGGACGACCAGCAGGCTGACTCGCCCGACCCGATCCCAGCGGACCCGGCCCCGCAGCCCGTTCGGGCCCCGCAGCGCGTCTCGGCCCCGGAATCCCCGCGTCGCCACCCGCCGCGGTCTGGGGGGCGCCGTGCGGCTGTGCCTGCGCGAGGGCGCAGGTGCGGGACGGGCTGACGGCATCCGCTGCGCCCTTCGTTCGACGCGCGCGGACTCCTTCCTCCTGAATCGGGCCTTGCAATGAGGCTAGGCCGGGAACGCGCTGCGTCCGGGATAGCGGGCGTCGCCGCCGAGCGCCTCCTCGATCCGCAGCAGCTGGTTGTACTTGGCCACCCGGTCCGAGCGCGAGGGCGCGCCGGTCTTGATCTGCCCGCAGCCGGTGGCCACGGCAAGGTCGGCGATCGTGACGTCCTCGGTCTCGCCGGAGCGGTGCGACATGACCGCCGTGTAGCCGTTCTCCCGGGCGATGCGCATAGCCGCGAGGGTCTCGGTCAACGTCCCGATCTGGTTGACCTTGATCAGGATCGAGTTGGCCACGCCCGAGTCGATCCCGCGCTGCAGCCGGTCGGTGTTGGTTACGAACACGTCGTCGCCCACGAGCTGGAGCCGGTTGCCGAGCCGTTCGGTGAGGATCCGCCAGCCGTCCCAGTCCTCCTCGCCCATCCCGTCCTCGAGCGAGATGATCGGATAGCGCTCGGCCAGGTCGGCCCAGTAGTCGGTCAGTTGCTGGGGCGACAGCGTGCGGCCTTCGTGCTCGAGCACGTAGGACCCGTTCTGGTAGAGCCCCGACACGGCGGGATCGAGTGCGATCGCCACCTGGTCGCCGGCCACGTAGCCGGCGGTACGGATCGCCTCGACCAGCACCGCGAGCGCCTCCTCGTTCGACTGCAGGTTCGGCGCGAAGCCGCCCTCGTCGCCGACCGTGGTCGATAGGCCCTTGTCGTGCAGCGTCTTCTTCAACGCGTGGAAGGTCTCGACCCCCATCCGGAGCGCCTCGCGGAAGCTCGTCGCGCCCACCGGCACGATCATGAACTCCTGGAAATCGACCGCATTGTCGGCGTGCATGCCACCGTTGACCACGTTCATCATCGGCACGGGCAGCACGTGGGCGCTCTCGCCGCCCAGGTAACGCCACAGCGGCATGCGCTCCTCGGCCGCGGCGGCATGAGCGGCGGCCAGGGACACGGCCAGGATCGCGTTGGCCCCCAGCCGGGACTTGTTCGGCGTCCCGTCCAGCGTGATCAGCATTCGGTCGAGCGCGGCCTGGCTCGAGGCGTCCTGGCCCCGCACCGCGGTGGCGATCTCGCCGTTGACGTTCTCCACCGCGCGCGTCACCCCCTTGCCCATCCACTCCGAGCCGCCGTCGCGCAGCTCGGTGGCTTCGAACTCCCCGGTCGACGCGCCCGAGGGCACCGCGGCGCGGCCCCAGGCGCCTGAGCGGACGCTCAGCTCGACCTCAATGGTGGGATTCCCTCGGCTGTCGAGGATCTGGCGGGCGTGTACGTGCTCGATCTGGCTCATTGCGATCGGAGCCCTCCTTCGGTTAGGCGCGCTCGGGTGTAGTAGACGAGCTGCTCATCAGGAGCGAGATCGTTCCACCTATGCCCTTCCGATGCGGCCAGCTCGCCACCGGCGAGCACCCGGGCCTTGAACCGATCCGCCGCCGCCCGCAGCGCGAGCTCGGGATCGATAGCCATTTTCCGCGCCACGTTGGTGATCGCGAACAGCACGTCGCCGAGCTCGTGGAAGCGCTCGTCCCGGCCGTCGGCCGCCTCCAGCTCGTCCAGCTCGTCGCGCACCGACTCCAGCGGCCCCTCGATCCCGGAGAAGTCGAATCCGCTCGAGGCGGCGCGGCGCTGGACCTTGCGCGCGTACAGCGGCGAGGGCAGGTTCTCGGGGACGTCGCCGAACACGCCCGCCTCGCGGCCGGGCTCCGCCCGCTTGATCTGATCCCAGTTGCGGCGAACCTCCTGCGAGGTGTCGGCCTGCACATCCCCGAACACGTGGGGATGGCGACGGATCAGCTTGTCGGTGACGTCGCTCGCTACCTGGGCCAGGTCGCCGGCGCCCCGCTCCTCCAGCAGCAACGACAGGAAGTGGACCTGGAACAGGACGTCACCCAGCTCGTCGACCATCTTCGCGTCGTCGCCGCGCTCGGCCGCGTCGGCCAGCTCGTAGGACTCCTCGACCGTGTGCGGGACGATCGAGCGCTCGTCCTGCTCGCGGTCCCATGGGCATTCGGTCCGCAGACGGCGCGTGATCGCATCCAGGCGGGCGAGTGCCTGCGCCATGGCCGCCGAATCCGACGGCGAGCTCACCCGGTCGATGTGCCGGTGGTGGCCGTCTTCGGCGCCTTGTAGCCCTTGCAGTCCGCCATCGCGTACTGGGGCCGGCAGGTGGTCTGGCTGAGCCAGTCCTTCTTGGCGCGGTTGTCGACCGCCGTCTGCGCGCCCTGCTGCTGCTGGCTGGTGAGCTGCTGGCGGATCAGCGCCGTGGCCTGGGCCAGGGTCTGGTGGGTGGCCGGGGTGACCTTGAGCACCTCGAACAGGTAGTAGCCGAACTGGCCCTTGACCGGGCCGAGCAGCTTGTTCGGCTGCGCCGAGAACGCCGCCGAGGCCAGCGCGGGGTCCGCCTGCTGCTTGGTCAAGCCGGTGAGCAGGCCGCCGCTGTTCTTGCTGGATTGATCGGTCGAGTACTTCTTGGCCACGGTCGCCCAGCTCTGACCCGAGCTGAGCGCCTTCTTGGCCGCCGCGGCATCCGCCTGATCCTTGGCCAGCACCACCCGCACGTTCCGAGACTCCTGGGTGCCGAACTGCGAGGAGTGGCTGTTGTAGTAATTCTGGATGTCCGCCTGGGTGATCGTCTTGTTGTGCTTGGCCACCAGCTTCTGCACGATCGTGTTGATCCGGAAGCGGAACAGGAGGTCCGTCCGTGGTCTGGCCAGTCTGGCTCGAGGAAGTTGTTGAAGCCCTTGCCGTTCGGGAACTGCTGGTTCTTGGCCGTGTTGAACGCCTTCTGCACCTCGGCGTCGGTCACCTTGACGTGCAGCTTGGCGGCGTCGGCCTGGTACCAGTACGCCTTGATCAGGAAGTCCATGACCTGACTGGACAGCGAGGTGAAGAGCTGCTTGCAGTCTGCACGCAGCGTCTTGACCGACGCCTTGGCCAGGCTCGGGAACTCCTTGCGCGCCTGGGCGATGCAGGTGTTGAAGTTCGGCGGATCGTTGGGCACGATCACCGGCTGGCCCGGGCTCTGCGCCGCCTGGCTCTTGGCCGCCACCAGCATCCAGTGGTTGAGCGCCTGCGTCGTGATCGGATTGCCGGCCACATCGGCGACCGAGTCACCCGGCACACCGCTGCCGCAACCGGCCACGCCGACCGCGAACATAAAAAAGGCGCCAAGCGCCAGGAGAGAACTACGAACCTTCATCGGGGGGTGATGGTAGCGGGGGTATTCCGTTCTCGGCCCGCCACGTATGAAGAATGGGCTAAGAAGCAGCGGACCATCACGCCGCTTCACGGGTCACCGCGAGCAGCACGTCGGCCGCCTTGACCACGGCGGGGAAGCGCTGCACGGGGTCCTCGGGCACCCGCACGGACAGCTGTGACTTGCCCGACTCGTAGAGCGCCTCGGGGATCTCCTGGCGGATCCGCTTGGCGCGGACCGAATCGAGCTCGACCGGGGTCACCGCCAGGCGCCCGTTGCGGAAGGTGACCGCCCGCGCGCCGGCCTGACCCAGCTTGATGCGGGCCTGTTGAAGCGCGATCAGGTTGCGCAACGGATCGGGCAGCTCGCCGAAGCGATCCTCCAGCTCGTCGCGGAGCTCCATGAGGTCGGCCACCTCGCGGGCGGCGGCGATCCGCCGGTGCACGTCGACCTTGGCCTGCTCGTAGGGGATGTAGTCGCTGGGGACATAGGCGTCGACATTGACATCGAGGCGCACCGGCTCCCAGTCCTCCTCGGCGCCGGCGCCGTCGGAGGCCGCCGCCACCGCCTCGTCGAGCATCTGCATGTAGAGCTCGAACCCGAGCGCCGCCACGTGCCCTGACTGCTCGTCGCCCAGCAGGTTGCCGGCGCCGCGGATCTCGAGGTCGCGCATGGCGATCTTGAAGCCGGCGCCGAGCTCGGTGTAGTCGGAGAGCGCGCTGAGTCTCTGGGCGGCGTCGGGGGTGAGGGCGGCGGCGCTCGGATACAGCAGGTAGGCGTAGGCGCGCTCCTTCGAGCGTCCCACCCGTCCCCGGATCTGGTAGAGCTGGGCCAGCCCGAACGTGTCGGCCCGCTCGACGATCAGCGTGTTGGCCTGCGGGATGTCGATGCCCGATTCGATGATGCTGGTGCACACCAGCACGTCGGCGTCGCCTCTGAGGAACGCGAGCATGCGTTGTTCCAGCTCCCGTTCGTCCATCTGCCCGTGGGCGACCGCGAACTTCATGTTCGGGCACAGGGCGCGCAGCCGCTCGGCCGTCTCGTCGATCGTCTCGATCCGGTTGTGCAGGAAGAACGCCTGCCCGTTTCGCTGGTGCTCGCGGATCAGCGCGCCCTTGACCAGCTCCTCGTCGTATTCGCCCACGTAGGTCTTGATCGGGCGCCGGCCCTCGGGCGG
This sequence comes from uncultured Solirubrobacterales bacterium, assembly GCA_963743345.1. Taxonomy (GTDB): domain Bacteria; phylum Actinomycetota; class Thermoleophilia; order Solirubrobacterales; family Solirubrobacteraceae; genus Palsa-465. Next base: position 27,777 of record CAVUPW010000008.1, on the reverse strand, counting down.
GGTCTCGATCACGCTGATATCGCGGATGCCGGCCATCGACATCTGCAACGTGCGCGGAATCGGCGTGGCGCTCATCGAGATCACGTCGACCTTGAGCTTGAGCTGGCGGAGCAGCTCCTTCTGCTTGACCCCGAAGCGCTGCTCCTCGTCGACGATGAGCAGTCCGAGATCCTTGGCCCGGACGTCCCGGCTCAGCAGGCGATGCGTCCCGATCAGGATGTCGACCTTGCCCTCGGCGAAGCGCTTGACGGCCTCTCTTTGTTCGGCTTGGGGGCGAAAGCGCGAGACGTGCTCGATCGTGATCGGGTAGTCCTTGAGGCGCTCGGAGAACGTGCCGTAGTGCTGCTGGGCCAGGATCGTGGTCGGCACCAGCAGCATCACCTGCTTTCCGTCCTGGACGGACTTGAACGCCGCGCGCAGCGCCACCTCGGTCTTGCCGTAGCCGACGTCGCCGCAGATCAGGCGGTCCATCGGACGCGGCGCCTCCATGTCGGCCTTGACCATCTCGATCGCGTCGCGCTGGTCGGGCGTCTCGGTGAACGGGAAAGCGTCCTCGAAGTCGCGCTGCCAGTCGGTGTCCGGGGGAAACTCGTGGCCTGAGCGCCGCTTGCGCTCGGCGTACAGGTTGAGCAGCTCGCCGGCCAGCTCCTGAGCGGCTCTTCTCGCCCGGGCCTTGAGCGTGTCCCAGCGGCTGCCGCCGAGCTTCGAGAGCGGCGGGTGGGTGCCGCCGGCGCCCACGTAGCGGCTGATCTTGGCCAGCTGGTCGACCGGCACGAACACGCGGTCAGAGCCGGCGTACTCGAGGTACAGGTAGTCGCGGGTTACCTTCGCCACCGTCTTGGTGTCGAAGCCCGCGAAGCGCGCGATCCCGTGGTCCTCGTGCACGACGATGTCGCCGGTGCGCAGGTCGGCAAAGCTGCGGAGCACTCCTCTTCTGCGGGTTCGCTCGGGCTGTTCGGGAGCGCGGCGGCGGCGGAACAGCCGGTGCTCCGGGATCACCGCGAGATGGAATTGCGGGGCGATGAAGCCGTTCTGCAGGCGGGCGTGGGCGAACGTCAGGAGCCTGGGATCTCCGTCTTCGCCGGGGTCCAGCCAGCGGACCTTCAGGCGGCCGAGGTTGTAGGCGGCCCGCTCACCTTCTCCGCGACGGGCGAAGGCGACCACGGTTTGGTAGCCCGAGCGCGTGAGCTTCTCGAGCTCGGGCTCGGCCTCCTTGAGGCTCCGTGCCTGCACGTCGGCGGCCTGGGCCCGGAACGCGAACGGCTGGTCCTGGTCGATGCTCGAGAGGCGGATCTGTGCCCTCTGCTCCAGAGTTCTGCCGATCTCGTCCGCGTCGACGTAGAGATGCCGCGCGTCGCGGTCCTTGAACGCCGCGCTCACGTCCTGCCAGTGGTCGGCCAACGCCGGCGCCACGTCCTCCTCGCCGGCGATGAGGATGGTCGCTTGGTCCGGGGCGAGATCGAGGAACGGGTGGAAGTTCTCGACCGGGAGCAGCTCGGCGATGTCGGGTCGGTCTGCCTCGTTCTCGAGCGCGGCGATCTCGGCCAGCTCGCGGTGCTCCTCGGCGAGCTCGGCCGCCGGCGCAATCTCGACCAGCTCGGCGTCGCCCAGCGAGCGCTGGGTGAACGTGGAGAACCAGCGCAGCGACTCGATCTCATCGCCGAACAGGTCGACCCGCACCGCCCGGTCCTCGGTGGCCGGGAACACGTCGAGCAGGCCGCCGCGGATCGCGAACTGCCCGCGGTCCTCCACCTGGTCCACGCGTTCATAGCCCGCCGCGACCAGATCGCCGGCCGTCTCGTCGAGGTCGAGCAGCTCGCCGGTGCGCAGGCAGAAGGCGTGTGGCCTGAGCACGGGATCGGGAACCTTCTCGGAGAGGGCCACGGCGCTCACCACGACGACCGGGGCATGGTCGGTGCCGGTCTCCAGCAGGGCGTCGAGTGCAGCGATGCGCAGGCCGACCAGGTGCGGCGGCGGCGCCAGATGCGACTCGTAGGTCACACCGCGGCTCGGGTAGTAGCGAACGGTACGCGGCTCGAGCCAAGTCTTCAGCCCGGCCGCCAGGTCGCGGGCGGCGCGATCGTCGCCGGCCACCACGATCGCGGGCCTCTGTTCGTCCCGGTCGAGCAGCGCGGCCAGCAAGTACGGGCGCAACGACTGGGAGACGAACGCGCGACCGCCCGCGCCGGCCAGCCGGGCGGTCTGCGGGTCCTCGTCGGCGTGGATCAGAAGGCTGCGGAGCATCCAATGGCTGAGTCTAGGTCGCGGTTCGCGACTCAGCGGGCGGGAGCGGCAGACGACTCAGGGCTCGAGCCCTCAGCTGCGGTGACGATCGCCTCGGTCGCGTCGGCCGCCGCTTCGATCAGCGCCTCGACATCGGCCTTGGGCTCGCGGAAGCGGCCCAGCACGTAGGCGGCCACACGGTCGGGATCGGTGGTGGGAGGGCGGCCCACCCCTATCCGCACGCGCGTGAAGTCCGGCGAGCCGAGCCCCGCCCGGAGCGACTTCAGTCCGTTGTGGCCGGCCAGGCCGCCGCCGGTCCGCGCGCGTATCTCGCCGAACGGTAGGTCGATCTCGTCGTGTATCACGAGCACCCGGTCGAGGTCGATCTTGAGCGCGCCCCGGGCCGGCCCCACCGAGTTGCCCGCCTCGTTCATATAGGTCTGGGGTAGGAGGATGGCGACCCTGGGGCCGCTCGGGCCGGTCCGGCCCTCGGTCAGCAGCCCGCGGTACTTGGTCTTGGCCTTGGGCAGCTGCCACCGGCGGCTCAGCAGGTTCGCCACCTCGAACCCGACGTTGTGGCGAGTGCCGTTGTACTCGGACCCCGGGTTGCCGAGGCCGACGATCAGCCAATCCACTGGCGGCGCGCCCGGCAAGTCCGGGGCGCTACTCGCCCTCGGCCCCGCCCTGGGTCTCGCCGGCGGCGGGTTCTTCGGTGCCGGCCGCCTCGGCCTCCTCGCCCGTGTCGCCCTCGGCCACGCGCTCGGTCTCCTCCTCGATCTCCTCCTCGGCCTCGACCTGGAGCCGTGGCGCGCTGACCGTGGCGACCACGGTCTCGGGATCGTCCGTCAGCGTCACGCCCCGCGGCGCCGAGATGGCCTCCAGCGTGATCGTGTCACCGATCTGAACACCGGACACATCGTGCTCGATGGTGTCGGGGATGTCGCCGGGCAGCGCCTCGATGTTCAACTCACGGGTCACCTGCTCGAGCACGCCGCCCTCCCTGACGCCGGGGGCGTCCTCGGCGCCGACCAGGTTGAGGACCACGGTGGCGCTGATCGCCTGGTCGAGGCGAACGCGGAGCATGTCCACGTGCATCATCTCGCCGCTCACCGGATGCCGGACGAGCTCCTTGACCACCACGGGGGTGCCCCCACCGCCGTCGATACTCAGCTCGAGCACCGCGCCGGCATGGGCCAGCGCCTGGCGAAGCAGGCGGGCGTCGACCTGGAAGGCGACCGGGTCCTCGCCGCCGCCGTACAGGATCCCCGGGACGCCGCCAGCCCGGCGCAGGCGGCGCGCGGCCCGCGATCCCGCGGCGTCTCGACGCTCGACTGTCAGCGCTGTCGTCTGTGTCGTCGCCATGACCGCCGAGTGATGGTAGCGGGCCGGTTCGAGACGCGATCGCACCGTCCGCTGGGCGCCGCGCGTGTCTTCTCACCCCCGCGCCGGGCCAGGCGTCGGCCCCCTGTCCTCGTCCGCGCATACCCCTTCACCGGGCGACAGCGCCGCGCTAAGCTTGCCCCATGTCGGGCGACGCTCAGCTGATGCTGATGATCGCCGGGATGCACCTCCTGGGACTGGTCTGTGCGGCGGTGCTAATCATTCCCGCGCTGCGCGACACCCCCGAGTTACCGCCGCGCCGGCCCGACTCGGGCTCGGACGACGGTTGGGGCCGCGGACCCGAGAGGCCGCCGAAGCCGCCGGATCCGCCCCGTGGCGGCATCCCGTTGCTCGACGCCGAGCCGGCCGGCGTTCGCCTCCGCGATCACCGCAAGCTCCCCGAGCATCTCCCCCGGCGCGACCGTCGACCGGCGCGCGAGCCCGAGCGCGCTCCAGTGCGCACCGGCCACTGAGCAGCGGCTCAACCAGTGAGCGCCGCGACCAGCCGTGGTCTAGAAATGTGACGGGCACGCGGCGTCGCTCTTGATTCGGAGGCTGATCTCGAGCAACTCGACGTGCAGCCCACTGATCGCATTCCCGTTCCGGCGCACCCGGACGCACTGGACGATCGGTAGCGACCCACCGACGTTCCACGCCACCCGCGCCGTGCCGCGGGTGCCGGCGATCGAGAAGCTGGTCGAGGGCTGGAGCTGGATGATCGACACGGTGCCCGGGTGCCTGAGCGCCGCCGCGTTCTCGCTCGCCCGGAGCCGGCACGCCGCCGTGGTCCGGCAGGAGACGATGCTGGCGACGATCGCGCTCCTGTCGCCCCGCGCCTCCGCCCTGACCAAGGCGGTGATCGCCGACTGCTCGGCGGCGTTCGCGCTGAGCACCCTGGCCAGCAGGGCGCTGATCACGAGGAATACGATGGCCGCAGCGGCGATCGCGACGAGGTAGGCCCGGCGCACCGGTCGAAGCTAAGCGTAGTCGCCGCGCGACGCCGCCCCCGCCACGACGTACTGGTGGACGTGAGGGCGATGCGTCGGCGCGTCCAGACGCCGCCAAACGTCTCCGGCGCGCAGTCGCCGCCCGCGCGCGGCGCGGACGTCACCCGGACGCGCCGGCTCCGGCGTCGCGGTGGTCAGGAGCTACTCGCTCAGCTCGAGGAAGCGCTCGACCGAGGCCTCCTGATGGTCCAACCGCTCGGCCAGGGCCCTGGCGTGGTCGGCGGCGGCCTCCAGGAAGTCCTCGACGCAGCGCTCGGGGTCGTCCGCCAGCGGGTAGATCCGGATCACGTCCTGCTGGGCGCAGGCGATCCCCATCGGCGGCTTGCCTTCGGCCAGCGTTCGCGCACCACACACGGGCGTCACCAGCATGTGCGTCTCGCGCGCAACCAGCGCGGTGGGCAGCAACCGGTGCGCCGGCAGACGAACCGAGAGCTCGATCGAGTGGTCGACCGTGACGTCGCTGCCGAGCATCTCGCCCAGCGGCTCGCGCCACACGTCGAGCACCACGTCGGCTCCCACCAGCGCGTCGCGCAGCGCCGTCGCCTGCTCGATGTAGAGGCGCTCGGCGTCGGCCCGATCGCCGGCCTCGGCCAGGTCGAGATCGCACGGCACCCTGAGCAGCTCGCTGGCGGCCACCGTCGTGCCGGCGCCCCGGCTTCCGCGCGTGACGTAGGTCTGGAGCGTCCCCAGGTCACGCCGGCCGTGGAAGATGACGGTCACCGACTCGCTGAGCGGGAGACCCCCGACCTTGAGCGACACAGCGACTGACGAGGAGTCATCGAGGAGCGCCTGTCGCAGCAGGTCTTCGGCTGAGCTCCTTGCGGGCCTTGGATCCTCTTCGAGCATGTCTCGTGCTCCCAGTACGTCAGCTGTGAAGGTTAACTCTTACCCCATCAAGGGGCGAAGTCTTTGGCCAACGGGCCAGCGTCCGGACCGGGTCGATGCACACGTGGAGGCGAGTTCGCAGGCTGATTCCCGGGTAGGCTCCCATCGTCATGAAGATCTTCTACAAGCCATTCGGGATCATCGCCGGCCTGATCGGTGCTCGCATCGCGACCTCGATCTTCAAGGCGATCTGGGCTCGGATCGATGCAGAGGCCCCGCCCAAGCCGACCACCGCCGAAGCGAGCTTCCCCAAGGTGGTCGCCGCCGCCGCCCTCGAAGCGGCCACGATGGCCGGCATTGGCGCTGCGGTGGATCGCGCCGGCGCCCGAGCATTCCATCACCTCACCGGAATCTGGCCCGGGGAGCGCAAAGAGGAGTGACGCTGGCGCCGGCGATCGCCCCGGTTCAACCCCGGGCCGGCTCCCCACCTCCCTCTTTGAGACCCGCACGCCGTCCGGGGCGCCTCAGAACAGCTGGTTCTCGCCGCCGAATACGTCGCTGACCGATCCATCGGTGAAGATCTGGCGGATCGAGCTCGTCAGCAGGTCCGCGCAGGAGAGCACGCGGACGTTGTCCGGCGCGCCCGCCGGCAGCGGAATGGTGTCGGTGACGACGATCTGCTCGAGGTGGGCGGCGGCGAGCTGATCCCACGGCTCCCCCGAGAAGACCCCGTGCGTGGCAGCGGCGTAGACCCGCTTGGCACCCGCCTCGTACACCGCCTGGGCGGCCGAGGAGAGCGTGCCTGCGGTGTCGATGATGTCGTCCACGAGGACGGCCGTCTTGCCGGCCACGTCGCCGATCACATAGCCGATCTCCGCCACCTGCTGGGGGGTGGGGCGCTCCTTGTTGAGGATGGCCAGGTCGGCGCCGATCTTCGAGGCGAACTGCTTGTTCAGCTTCACGCGGCCGGCGTTCGGCGCGACCACCACAAGATCGTCGAGCCCGAGATCTCGGAAGTACTGAGTGAGCATGAACAGGGCGGTCATGTGGTCGCACGGCTTCTGGAAGAAGCCCTGGATCTGACCCTGATGCAGGTCCATCGTGAGGATCCGGTCGATCCCGGCCGACTCGAGCATGCGCGCCACCATCCGGGCGCTGATCGGCTCGCGCGGCGCGGACTTCTTGTCCTGGCGCGAGTATCCGTACCAGGGGGTGACCGCGATCACCCGGTGCGCCGAGCCGCCGACGGCCGCGTCGATCATCACCATCAGCTCCATCAGCGCGTCGTTCGCGCTCAGGCCGGTGTCCGGGTTGCCGCAGGTCGGCTGCACGATGAACACGTCGGCCCCACGGACCGACTGGTCGTAGCGACAGTAGACCTCGCCGTTGGTGAACGTCTTTAGCGTCACGTTGCCGAGCTCGACCCCCAGCTTGGAGGCGATTTTCGCGGCCAGATTCGGGTTCGCCCGGCCCGAGAACAGCATCAGCCGCTTACGGGCATCCAGCTCCAGCTCACTGGGGGCGGGGCGAGTCTCCAGCAGGCTCATCGTTGCGATCGAGTGTAGGACCGGCAGGTGTCGGATGGTCTTGTCTGGGCTACCCGGGCGGGACCGATTCTCTCGCCTCTCTGTTACCCGGCCGGCGGCAGATTCTTACCTCTATCCGGGAGCTTCGGCTGGATTCTTATCGCCGTCGCGACCATCCCGGGGGGACGAATCCCGCTGGTTGCGACGTTCGCGATAGTCCTCGATGTTCTTCTGGCGCGCCCGAGCGATCCCGAGCGCGCCGGCCGGGACGTCTTCGGTGATCACCGAGCCGGCGCCGGTGTAGGCGTCCTCGCCGATGGTGACCGGCGCGACCAGCATGGTGTCCACGCCGACGAAGGCACCGGCCTCGACCCGCGTACGGTGCTTGTGCGTACCGTCGTAGTTGGCCGTGATGGTCCCCGCGCCGATGTTGGCCCGCTCGCCGATATCCGTGTCGCCGATGTAGGAGAGATGTGGCACTTTGGAGCCGGCGCCGATGTCCGAGTTCTTGATCTCCACGAATGCGCCGGCCTTGGAGCCTTCCCGCAGGACGGCGCCCGGCCGGAAGTAGCTGAACGGGCCCACGCTGACACTTTCCCCCACGTCGGCTCGATCAAGGTAGGAGTGGATGACCTTCGCCCCGGCGCCCACCCGGGTGTCGACCAGCGTGCTGAGCGGCCCGATCGTCGCGCCCTCCCCGATCTGGGTCCGGCCGTGCAGGCTCGTGAACGGGGCGATCACCGCATCGGGGTCGATCTGCACGTCGACATCAATCACGGTGGCGGCCGGGTTGACGATCGTCACCCCGGCCAGCATGTGGCGCTCGTGGATCCGCCGCTGCGCGATGGCCGTCACCGCCGCCAGTTGAGCTCGGTCGTTGACCCCCCACGCGCTCGCGTCCTCGATCTCGTGCGCGGTGACGCTCCGCTCCCGGGCCCGCAGGATCGGCACGACGTCGGGCAGGTAGAGCTCGCCCTGCGCGTTGTCGCCGCGCACCTCTTCGAGCGCGGCCAGCAGCGCCGCCCCCTCGAAGGCGTAGATCCCGGTGCTGATCTCCCGGATCCGTCGCTCGAGCTCGGTGGCATCGCCCGGCGCCTTGGTCTCGACCACCCGCTCCACGGTGCCGTCCGGGGCCCGCACAACGCGCCCGTAGCCAGCCGGGTCCTCCAGCACCGCCGTGGCCAGCGTGGCCGCCGCGCCCGAATGCGCGCGCGCCTCCGCCAGCCCGCTCAGCGTCTCGGCCGTGATCAGCGGGTGATCGCCGTTTAGCACGACCACCGTGGCGCCGGGCTCGATATACGGCGCCGCCGCCTTCACGGCATCCGCCGTGCCCCGGGGCTCCTCCTGCACGGCCACCGTCACCTCGGCGTCCAGCGAGCCCTTCAGCGGCCGATCGGGCCCCTCCACCACCACGATCTTGCCGGCGCCCGCCGCCCGCGCCGCCGCCACCGGCCAGGCGATGATCGGGCGACCACACACCTCGTGCAACAGCTTCGGTGTAGCGGAACGCATCCGCGTGCCCTGTCCCGCGGCAAGAATGACGACGACCGGCGCAGCCACACCAGGATCGTACGGGATCGCGGTTGAAGGTTGCGCGTCTGTGTCCCCGAGGGCATGAAGGTTGGGCGTCTGTGTCCCCGGGAGCGGAGCTCGAGCTAGCCAGTTCTGGTTGAAGTGCTCCGTCGAAATGCCGTAGCGCTCAATCAGCTTCCGGAGCGTTCGGTGGTTCCCTCCCGCGGGTCTCAATCCCAGCCGACGCAGCGCCGCAGTCAGGCTCGGCGATTCCGCGACGACCGTCCGGACCTGCGTTTCCGTGTAGCGGGACATCGCGAACGTATGTTCGCATACGTCGCGGACGGAACTGAGCGCGAACGCCGCGCCTCAGTTGCTAGATTCGGCATGCTCCCGCCTGCGGCGGACCTGTCTTTGGGGGGTCGTCCAACTGGCAGCGACGCCGGGTTTTGGTCCCGGAGATCGGGGTTCGAGTCCCTGCCCCCCAGTCGAACCCTAAGACCTGGATCCGCCCCGATGTCGATCAGGGCGCCTGGCAACCGAACGTGCTGTTCGTGCTGCCCGCCGTGCAGACCGTCTCGCGCGAGACGTGCCAGCCCGAATTGGAGATGTCGAACAGATAGGGCGGCAGGATGTTGGCGAGCCGGTCGTCGTAGCTGTAGTTCTTGGCGTACCCGTTTGAGACGCCGCCGCTGGAGCCGACCTGGCCGACTGGGCCGCGGAAGTACTGGGCGATCGCGCCGTGGACGGTCAGGTTGCCGGACGAGCCGCCGCAGCCCCAGTTGTCGACGATGAACGAGTGGTTGAGCGCCAGGATGCGCGGCGTCGATGACCGGGTGCTGGCGTCTGCGGACGTTGCTGCTGCAGCCGTGCATGACGCGAACGAACTCGTTGGCCACCAGGCCCATCGTCGCGCTTCCGGTCGGGTTTCCGTTGCTGTCGCTCGGGTCGTCCGCCCTGCGTCACCCATTTCGGTTCCCGGCGATGACGACGTCGTTGGCCGCGCCGATCGTCACGGGGCGTGGTGTAGCTGGAGCCCGTGGAGACGTATGCGTCGCCGGCACAGCCGGTGTAGTGGGTGGATTGGCGCCGTCGGTCGGGTAGCTCGAGACGTCCCGGTTGTAGACGGGTGGCGTACAGCTGGGCGCGTTGGTGACGTAGATGATCGGCTGAGCCCTGAGATCGACCGAGGGATGCACGACGCAGCTGGTGGCGGTTGACGCAGCTGGTGAGCGGTTGCGATGTCGCCGCTGATCGGGATCGTGGTGGTTCCGCTGTAGACGTTGCCGTAGTTCTGCGCGTCGGTGAGCAGCTCTGAGTTATCCGACGGTGTCGGCACCGCCTTCGCCTGCTCGACCCGCGTGCCGGTGAAGATCGCGTTCTGACAGTTACTGCCCGAGCAAACGTCCTTCTGTGTGGTTCCTGGCGCCGAGCTCTCGATGTAGTCGCTGGCCTGGCGACCGAACGTCGGCGACGCCGAGGTGTTGATCAGGTACTGATCGTCGGTATAGATCGGCCCCTTCATCACATCGCGGCTGAACCCACTCGATGTTGCAGTTGGAATCGCGACCGTCGCGATAGAACTCGTCACAGTCGCTGTATCCGGGGATGTTCGTCGTCGATCGACTCGAAGTGCGTGTACCAGAGGAAGTCGAGCGGGCTGTTCATCCGGAAGCCGACCACGATCGCGCGCGTGACCACCGGCCGTGTTCCTGCCTTGCCGGTGAACACCATCCGGATCGTTCCCGTCGTGTTGTCGATAAGCGAACTGATCACGTTGGTCGTGCAGTCGGTGTTGCCGTTGGCGTAGATCGGCGCGTACGTGTACATCGCGCCGTCGGACGAGCCGGGAACCGTGACGCGTGACTGAGTGTCGTTGGCGCACGTGTTCCAGTAGTTCGGGTTCTGATTCATCTGATACAGGAATCCGTTGACGCCGGCCGTGCGCCGCCGAGTACGCCTGCTTCGCGGAGAGATTGTCCTGGCCTACTGGACTTGCCCCTGCAGCGCGATGAAGTCGGCGCCAGAGCAGAGCTGGTGACGAGTGAGGACGCCGAGCGCGATGACCATCGTGAAGCCGTGCTCGGCCGAGAGTCGGTGGCGGGCGCAGCGCAGGGCTGAGGTGGTCCGCAGTCAGTCGCATGGTTTGAACGTGGCCCCGTCGCCGACGTGGTTGGCGGCGGGCGTGAAGCGGAAGGAGATCGCGTCGCTGACCGTCTGGCCGATGTTCGCGAGGTTGGTGTTCTCGTTGAAGCCTCCCGCCGGCCCGACCATCAACGTGATCAGCACCTCGGCGGTACGAGGTGGCCTGCGTCGCCGACAGAGACGCCCCCGGAGCGAGCGGGTCGGTACACCGTCGTGCTCGTCCCGGCACGGGCGCCGTACCGTCGGGCAGAATCATGTATTGATTGCCGGCCGCATCCGTGCCGGGTGCGTGCTCGTAGGCGAAGTACTGGAAGGCCGGCGTTCCCACTTTGCGCAGCCACATTGGTGAGCACCGTCCGGTCGCTCCCTGCTCGTCCCGCGAGACCAGGTCGGAATGCCGTTGACCGTCGATGCACGGTCTGTATGGATCGGTCCACAGAGTCCCGGTGGGGGTCGGGTTATAGATGATCTCGTGCCAGAACTGACTGGGCGTCGCACCGTTCCCAGTTTGAGGTCAGGAAGATCAGCGTGTTCGGGTTGCTGCCGGACCTGCATCGGCGTCTGCTCGTCGGCGAAGCACGCCGAGTGGAGCTCGGTACTCGATCGCCTCGAAGACGGGACGGCTCGGTTCGACGCGTCGACCTGCGTGAACGTACGCGGTCGTCTCCTTGAGGGTCACCGTCATGATCGTGACCAGCGCGGCAAGCACCACCATGCCGGCGACCATCGTGGCGAGCAACTCGACGAGCGTGAAGCCCTCCTCGGGGCTGAGCGAGACGGCTTCATCAGCAGGTCCCCGTCGGGTGAGAGCGTGTGCTGGAGGTCTTGATGTTGATGGAGGACGGCGTCACGGCAGCGTCGGCGGTGTGAAGCTGTCCGTCGGCGTGACCGTGTCGTGGTACCTGGTCGTTCCAGATTTGAGATCGGCGCAGACCGTTAGTTGCCCCGAGGCCGTGTACGGGGCGCCGTACACGTACGTGTTCGAACTGCCGACGACCTTCGAGCCCGTCGGGCCGTTGGTCACCTTGGTCAGTGGACCCCAGGTCTCGCTGCATGTGGCGCCGCTGTTCGTGAACGTGACCTTCACGTCGGCCGGCGTCACCGTGCTGCCGTTGTTCTTGAACACCATGTAGAGGGGCGCCTCCTGCACCTGCACCCCGCTCTGGTTCGATCCCGGGGTCACAGTGGCAGGGTTGATCCCGGCCGGCGGCTGCTCCTGCTGGCACTTGCCGACCCACAGCTGGTAGTTGTTGGTGTAGCTAGTCGGGTTCAGCGAGGCGAACGGGAACAGGTTCGTCGCCGAGGTGGTGGTCGTGGTCATGAAGTTCGCCATGGACAGCGACCCGCCGCTCCCGATCCACGAGAAGTCGGGGCGGGCGGTTGGGGTCGAGAAAGTTCTCACGGTGCCGGTCGAGTCATGGCCTGGACGGTGAAGTTCGCGGTGATCGCGCCGGCCTGCCCGAGCTCGATCGCATTGCCCCGATCGGGGTCGCCTGGCCAGTGCTGGCGATGTTCGTCGTGTCGCTCAACGGCGACGCGTTGCCGTCCTTGTCGACGTAGCCGACGTCGGTGTACGTGAGGTTGTAGTCGCCGGTCGGCAGGCCCGAGAAGATCACGCAGCCGTTCGCGTCCCTAGTGGCGGCGTCGGCGTCAGGGCCGCTCGCAGCGACCGTCACGCCCGATAGCGGCGCCGACGTCTGATCGTCGAACTGGGTCAAGAAGCTGCCGCCTGCCGGCGGTGCGATCACGCTCTCATCGGTGGCGAGGCTCTGGGCGACGCCGCCGGGGTTCGTCCTGGTGACAGTCGAGATCGTCTTGAAGTACGTCGCGCCCGCGCCACCGCTCGCGCAGCTCTGGCCATTGGTGCTGTTCAGGTACCAGGCCTTCGCAGTGACCGTGAACTTGTAGTTGTCATGCGTGACCGTGTAGGTCTGGTTCAGGTTGTCGAGCTGCTCGGCGGAGAAGCCTTTCAGGCGTTCCTGGTCCTGCTGGGCCAGGTTCTCCGCCTCGGAGCGGCGGTGCGTGGTCGCCGAGTAGTCGGCGCCGGCCATCAGCCCCCTGCCACGCGCGCCGGCGATCAGCGTGACCATCAGCGCGGTGACCAGCACCTCGATCAGCGTGAAGCCGTGCTCTGCGCGCCCGCGGTCCCTGAATCCTCTCGACACAGCGCGTGGATCGGCCGATCGCCGCGCCGCTTGAGAATCTGGGCCGGCACCGACCATCGTCAGATCCGAATGGCGAGAAGGTGGACGCTGAGAGTTGGGCATTTGATCCGCAGGTCGGTGTCGACGCGCGCCCGACCGGCGCGCGCGTATTGGTGAATGTCTCGGCGGCGCCGCGGGGTCCGGATTAGCCGCCTCCGCCGCGACTCGACGTTTGAACGATCCAGTCGGTCTGGTGCGACTAGTGGGCTCCACTAGCGGTGCCGGCGCAGGATGGCCGCCACGTCGTCGGGCAGCAGGGGATCGGCCAGCGCCGCCCGCACATCGGCCGGCCGGTGCAGAGCGCGCTCCGCCCGCAGGATCCCCACCTCGTATCCGACGTCGCGGATGGCGGTCAGCGCCACCGCCATCACCTCCCCGCGCCAGGTCCGCTCGGGCAGGGCGAACAGTTCCGGGAGCGGCCGGGCGATCCCGACCAGGTAGAGGCCGCCGTCGATGGCCGGGCCCAGGACGACGTCGCAGCCGGAGCGCAGGTCCTCGAGCGCCGCGGTGGCGTGATCCGCCCGAAACCGCGGCAGGTCAGGCCACACGATCAGCAGCGGCCCGCCGCTGCGGGACAGCACTCGCGCCGAGGCATCGGACAGCCGCCCCGTGATTCCCTCCCCGTTCTGCGGAAACAGCACGGCATCGCCACCGACCAGCCGACGGAGCTCCCCGCCCGAGTCCGGCGGATCGTGAGCCACGTGCGGCGCGCCCGCGCCCACCTTCCGCGCCCACGCCGCCGCGTTGGCGATCAGCTTGGCTTGAAGCTCGCGGCATCCCTCGCGGCCGAGCAGGGGCTCCAGCGCCCGCCGGACCTCGCCGGAGCGGGGCGCGCGGGCCATGATCAGCACAGCCAGCCCCTGACCGCTCATCGTCGGGACCCTACCGCGGCACCCGTCCGCCCTCGGCGCCCCGCTCGTGCGCGGGTCCGCGCGGCGGCGCGATTCCGAGCACCCGCATCGCCTTGAGGCCCAGCGAGAGCTTCTCGCGCCCATCGGTGGAGGACACGTCGAGGCCGGTCAGCTCGCGTACTCGCTCGAACCGGTACCGGACCGTGTGCCGGTGGGTGATCAGACGCGATGCCGTCGCATTCACATTTGCATCGCACTCCAAGAACGTCGACAGCGTCCCGAGCAGGTCCGTCTCGTACTGCTCGTCGTAGGCGACGAGCGGGCGAACCGTCTCGTCGTAGAAGCGCCGCAGCTCGACCGGGTCGCTCATGTAGGGCAGCAGCAGCTGGTAGGTCCCGGTCTCCTCGTAGCCGAGCTCAACCCGCTCGGGCTCGCCCTCGACGACGTTGGCGGCCAGCAATGCCTCGTTGCGGGCCCGGTGAAGGTCGAGCGCGTCCTGCGTATGCCGGCTGCGCCCGATCGCGAACGCGAACCCGGGCAGACCGGACTCGAGCTCGCGCAGGATCGCGGACACCGCCCGGCGTCCCACGTCGCCGTCTGGGTCGGGCAGGAGCACAGCGATCTCGCCACCAGTCTCCTCGGCGGTTGGTGCGGCGATCGCCCCGGGCGCGATCGAGCGAGCGCCCCGCGCCACCAGCGCCAGCATCCGCCGGCGCCAATCTTCCTCGGTCGGGCTGCGCGGGTGGGCGCGGATGACCACGACGCTGGCCCCGGCGCTCAGCTCGGTGCCGAGCTCCTTGCCGCGCGCGATCACCTTCTCGCGCCCTTCGATCCGACCCTCCAGCACCGCTCGCTGGAACGTCGTGGCCGCCTCCTCAGAGGCGCGCTCCGGGGCACGCACGCGCTCGACCTCGGAGGCGATCAGCGTCGACACCAGGCGCAGCAGCGAGGCATCGGCGGGGCGCTCGGAGGTGCGCATCCTGAGCTTCCCGACGGTCGCGTCGGCCACTTTCAGGTCGATCGTGGTGACATCCTCGCCGTCGCGCATCAGCGAGCGCTCGTCGGCTGGGCTGCGCGCGGCGACCGCCAGCACCGAGGCGGACCGGTCGATGAGGATCAGGCTGGTGTCGAGCGCGCGCGCCGCGGCGCGCAGGATCGCGGGGAGTCCGGCTCCATCCTCCACGGCATCGGTGATGGCGGCCAGCGCGGCCAGGTCCGGCCCGGCTGGCGCCGGCTTCTCCGGAGCCCGGTCAGCCAATCGACTCGATCCCGGCCCAAGTCAGCACCAGCAAGCCCGCGCGACGGTACTTCCGGTGGGGAGGGCTCAATAGAGCCGCCCGGGGTTTCGGTGCCCTCTGCAGACGCCGGCCCTTGGCAACCGTCAGAAAAACCGCGGCCACTCGACCACGATCAGCGCACCGAGCAGCACGCCGACCCCCACAAGCGCGGCTAGGACGTACACCGAGAGAACCACCACCGCCACCCGCTCGAGCGGCCGCCGGTAGGCGGTGATCGCCGGAACGACGACCAGCGTGCAGAACGCGGCCAGGCCGAACACGCAGGCACACGCGCCGACCAGGTAGGTGATGGATTGGTTGCTCACGAGCCTTGTGGAAATTGTGCCCGACGGCGAGGGCGAAGTTAGCTTCCGCGCGGAGCCCCGAACTCCTCGCTCACCGGGGCCGCCGAGGTCGCCTCAGGGTAGCGATCGAGCAGGCAGCGGGCGGCGGTCTCGGCCCGCGCGGGCGCGTCGGGTCCGTGGAACAGGCCGAAGACGGTGGGGCCGGAGCCCGACACCATCGCGCAGGCGGCGCTCACCTCGCGCACCGCGTCCAGCGCGCGGCCGATTTCGGGACGGAGCGAGATCGCGCCGGGCTCCAGGTCGTTGACGAGCAGCTCGGGCGGCAGCGGAGCGCCCGAACCGATTGCGGCGCGCAGCTCGCGCAAACGGCCGGTCAATTCGTCAGTGCCGCGCGGGAGCCCCAGCCGGTCCGCCTCGCGGTAGACATCCGCCGTCGACAGGCCGAAAGCCTGCGGAACGATCAGGAATGCGTGAGGCCCCAACGGATCGACCGGCGAGACAACCTCGCCGGCACCGGTCCCGATCGACACGCCCGGCGCCAGCTGGCTGGGCACGTCCGCGCCCAGCGACGTTGCGATTGCGCCGACTACCGCCTCGGAGACCGGACCCAGCGCCGCCGCCATCCGCAGCACGGCGGCCGCGTCCGCCGATCCGCCCCCCATCCCGCCGGCAACTGGAATGCGCTTCCTGATCGCGATCCGCACCGGTGGCGCGGCCCATCCTCCCTCGCGCAGCCCCGCCAGGGCACGTCCGACGATGTTCGGCCCCGCCACGCCCGGGCAGGCGATCTCGTCAGCATCGGCCGGCGCCCCCGTCAGTTCGATCGAGTCGGCGAGCGACACCGACTCGAACAGCGTCACCAGCTCGTGTCGCCCATCCGAACGCACCGGCCCGAGGAACAGGCACAGGTTGACCTTCCCCGGCGCCCGCGCGACCAGCTTCACGACACCGATAGCCTGGCCGCGAGCTCGCGGAATTCTTCGGGCGACAGGCGCTCGGCCCGCTCGTCCGCCGGATGGCCCATCTCGACCAAAGCCGAACGTGCCCGCTCGCGAACGCCCGGCACGGCATCCGGCGACAGCGCCAGCGATCCGGCCAGCGCCTTACGCCGGTGCGCGAAGGCGTCGTGCACGAGCGCGCGCACGGCGGGATCGACTCCGGGGCCGCGAGGAGCCCGCCGGCGCAACCCCATCAGCACCGAATCCACCCGCGGCACGGGCCGGAACACGGTGCGCGCCACCGGCCGCAGCACCCGTACCTCGCAGGCCAGCTGGGCCAGTACCGACGGCGCCCCGTACGCCGGACCGCCCACCGACGCGGCCAGCCGCTCGCCGACCTCGCGCTGGACCATCACCACCCATTCGCGCACGCTGGGCAGCTCCTCGATCGTGCGCAGGATCACGGTGGCGGCGATCGAGTAGGGCAGGTTGGCCACGACCGCGGTGGGCGCCGGATCCAGCGACCCCAGATCGAGATCAAGCGCGTCGGTCATCCACAGCGTGACATTCGAGCAGCCCGCCAGCACGTCCCGCAACCCGCCTTCCAGCCGCCGATCGACTTCGACCACGTGCAAATGTGCGACCTCGCCACAAAGCCGCTCGGACAACACGCCCTGCCCACCCCCGATCTCGAGCACGACATCGTCGGCGCCGACCCCCGCGAGCCGCTCGATCACGTCCAGGATGTTGCGGTCGACCAGGAAGTTCTGGCCTAGGCGGACCATCCGTACACCTCGGCCGCCGAAGCCTCGACCGCGCGCTCGAGCTCGTCGTAGGCGACGCGCCGCTCGATCGCCAGCGCGCCGGCGGTATGCACGACATGCGCCGGTTGGTTCATCTTGCCACGCACGGCCTGCGGCGACAGAAACGGCGCGTCGGTCTCGACCAGCAGCCGCTCCGCCGGCACCTTCAACGCGGCCACCCTAAGCGGCTCCGCCTTCGGGTAGGTCACATTGCCGGCGAACGAGATCCACCAGTCATCGTGCGCGAGGCACTCGTCGATCCGCGCGGGCATCGAGAAGCAGTGGAGGATCACCCGGACCCCCCGGGCCTCTGACTCCAACAGCGCCAACGTCTCATCCGATGCCTCCCGGGTGTGGATCACCAGCGGCTTGCCTACCTCGCGCGCCAACCCGATCTGGGCCCGGAACGCCCGCTCCTGATCCGCGCGTGGCGCCCCCTCCCGGTAGAAGTCCAACCCGGTCTCGCCCACCGCCACGCACTTCGGATGGGCGACCAAGGCGGCGAGCTCGGCCAGGTCGGCGTCGTCGAAGCCGGCGGCCGCGTTGGGGTGGCGCCCGATCGCCGCGTACACCTGGGGGAAGTCCTCGGCCGCGGCCAGCGCGGCGCGGCACGACGCGCCGTCGGTTCCCACCGTGACGATCCGGTTCACGCCGGCGTCAAGCGCCGCGGCCACCAGATCGGCGTCGGGCGGCTCGCACAGGTCGAGGTGGGTGTGCCCGTCGATCACTCGGGTCAGCGCTTGGGGAACAGCGGCTCGAGCGCGCTCACCCGCGCCCCCGAGCCGCGGGGGCCAAACGGCGCGCCGGCGTAGTCGACCGCGGGCGCGCCTACCGCCTCGAGCAGCCGTTTCACGCTCACGGGCATGTACGGGTGCAGCAGCACGCTCACCACGCGCACACCTTCGACCAGCGAGGCCAGCGTTTCGTCCAAGGCGGCGGCATTCTCGGCGTCGCGCGCAAGCTGCCACGGCGCCCGCTCCTCCACATAGCGATTCAGACGGCGCACGCGCTGCCAGACCAGGTCGAGCGCATGGGTGATGTCGGCGCGATCGAAAAGCTCGGCCACCCGCCCCGGCAACCCGTCGAACTCGGCGGCCAGCGACTCGTCGGTCGCCACCGCCGGTACGACCCCGTCGCGATAGCGCGTGATCATCGCGATCGTCCGGCTGGCCAGATTCCCATATTCGTTGGCCAGCTCTGACTCGTACCGGGTTCGGACCGAATCGATCCCGACAGCGCCGTCAGCGCCCCAAGCCACGTCGCGCATCAGATAAAAGCGCAGCGCATCCGTGCCGTACTGCTCCATGACCTCGAACGGATCGAGGACGTTGCCCAGCGACTTGCTCATCTTGCGCCCGTCGGAGCCGAGCAGGAACCCATGCACGAAGACGTGGTGCGGCACCGGCAGGTCGGCTGCCATCAGCATGGCCGGCCAGAACACGGTGTGGAACTTGAGGATGTCCTTTCCGATCACGTGGTACGTCGCGGGCCAGTAGCGATCGGTCAGATCCTCGCCGGCCCGCGCGTAGCCCAGCGCGGTGTAGTAGTTCAGCAGCGCGTCGAACCACACGTAGAACACGTGGCTGGGGTCCCACGGTACGGTCACGCCCCAGGTCAGCCGCGCCCGACTCAGCGAGACGTCCTGCAGACCCGAAGCGATGAACGACCGCGCCTCGTTGAAGTGGTGCGGGGGCATGACGAAGCCGGGCCGCTCGGCATACAGCCGTTCGAGCGGCTCCTGGAAGGTCGACAGGCGGAAGAAGTAGTTCTCCTCCTGCTCGCGGGTCAGCACGATCTCGTGGATCGGGCAGCGGTTGCCCTCGAGGATCTCATTCTCGACCTTGAAGTCGGCGCAGCGCGGGCAGTACCAACCCTCATAGATGCCCTTGTACACGTGGCCGTTGTCGTACACGCGCTGGAGCACCTCCTGCACCCGCTTCATGTGCTCCGGGTCGGTCGTGCGGATGAAGAAGTCGTTGGAGACCTCGAGCCGCGGCATGAGCGCCTTGAAGCGCGCAGCGTTCTGGTCGGCCAGGTCCCGCGGCTCGAGGCCCTGCGCGTGGGCAGCGTCGGCCACCGGCTCCCCGTGCTCGTCGGTGCCGGTGAGGAAGAACACGTCTTCGGCGCGCTGGCGCATGTGCCGCGCGATGGCGTCGGTGGCGATCGCCTCGTAGGCATGGCCCAAATGGGGCACGCCGTTGACGTACGAGATCGCCGTGGTGATGTAGAAGGACATCGCTCGGCCTGACTCTATTGGGCCTCGCCTGCCTACTCCGCCGTGAGCGCCCGATACAGACGGTTGGCGGGCACGCCGGTCAGCTCGGCCACGACCGACGCCGCCGGGCGCGGCTTGGCCCCGGCCTCGACCAGGCGCCGCAGCGCGTCCAACGCCGGGCCAACCTCGTCAACCGCAGAGGGCGCGCCACCGACCACCAGCGCCACCTCGCCCCGCGGCGGCTGGTTCCCGTAACGCGCGGCCAACTCGGCTGCGCTCCCGCGGACGACCTCCTCGTGCAGCTTGGTCAGCTCGCGGCACACCGCCACCGGCCGTTCCGGGTCGAGCGAGGCAAGCACCTGGAGCGACGTCGCCACGCGCTTGGGCGACTCGAACGCCACGAGCGTCTCCGGCGAGGCAAAGGCCTGCTCGAGCGCGGCGCGCTTGCGGGGCAGGAAGCCGGCGAACCGCCACCGGTCGGCCGGCAGCGCGCTGGCCACCAGCGCGGCCAGGGCGGCCGACGGCCCGGGCAGCACCTCGACGGCGAGCCCGGCCGCCACGCACGCCTGCACGAGCACGAACCCGGGATCGGAGACCAGCGGCGTGCCGGCGTCGGAGACGAGGGCAACGACGGCGCCGTCGCGCATCCGCGCCACCAGTTCGCTCGCCCGCGCGCGCTCGTTGTGCTCGTGATAGCTGACCAGGGCCCCACGCACCCCGTAGCGATCGAGCAGCACGCGAGTGCGCCGGGTGTCCTCGCAGGCCACGATGTCAGCCTCGCGCAGGGCGGCCAGCACCCGGAGCGTCACGTCCTCGAGGTTCCCGATCGGAGTCGGGCAGACGACCAGGCGGCCGCTCACGCCCGGCGCGCTCACGCCGCCCTCTGCGCCAGGCCGTCGAACGCGAGGGCGGCGGCTCCGATCATCCCCGCCTCGACCCCGAACGCCGCCGGCACGATCTGAACGATGTCACGCGAGGGCGGCAGGGCCCGCGCGAGCATCTCGGCCCGCGCTGCGCTCAACAGCAGCTCCCCGGCGCCGATCACCCCGCCGCCGATCACCACCACCTCGGGGTTGAAGATGTTCACCAGGCTCGCGATGGCCACGCCGAGGCGGGTTCCAACCAGCTCGATCGCGTCGATGGCCGCCTCGTCGCCGTCATGCGCCAGCTCGGTGACCAGCGGCCCTTCCAGCTCCCGGCCGACGGCCACGGCGCGGCCAAGGCCGGATGCCGGACGCTCGCGGGCGATGCGCAGCGCCTCGCGGGCGAGTGCGGTGCCCGAGGCGAGCGATTCGACGCAGCCGTGGTTGGGGCAGTTGCCCTGGCAAGGCGGTCCGTCGAGATCGATCACCAGGTGCCCGAGCTCGGCGGCGGCGCCGATGGCACCGCGGTAGAGCCGGTCGCGCAGAATCAGGCCGCCTCCGATGCCGGTGCCGATGGTCAGCACCACAGCCTCGCTGGCCCCCCGCGCCGCGCCGGCGCGGTGCTCGGCCAGCGCGGCCAGGTTCGCGTCGTTGTCGACGAACACGGGCAGGCCGAGGCGCTCGGCCATCACGTCCGCAAACCGGATGTTCTTGAGCGGGAGGTTGATCGCAATCACCGCGTTGCCCGTGCGCTGGTCGATCAGCGACGGGATACCGAAGCCGATCGCGTCGACCTCCCCGCCGGCGCCGTCACGCGCCTCCTCGACCGCTTCGACCACCACGTCGAGCAGGTAGGACTGGTCGAGGCGGTTCATGCTGCGCTGGACGCGGTGGTGCACCGACAGCTCCGAATCGACCGCGCCAGCCAGCAGCTTAGTACCGCCCATGTCGACGCCAATCGTGCGCCGGCCCGGCATGCCGTCACTATATGGGTACATGCCCAGCGACCTGGAAGAGCGCCCGTACAAGCTCTACCGCGCCGGACCGAAGGGTCTGAGGGCGCGGCTGCGCGGCGAGGAGGACGAGCTCCGCGTCCCACCCGATTACCGCACCTATCGGGGTGGTGGGCGCGAGGGCCCGCGCCGGAGGATCACCCCGAAGCGGGTGATCGTGGGCCTGCTCTTGGCCCTGGTGGCGTGGCTGCTGCTCTCGTTCGTCCTGTTCCTGATCAGCGCCTCGGTGCAGTCGGGCGGAGTGCCGTCGGATGCGGAGGCGGCACTCGCCTCGGGTCCGAACATGATCACCTCGACCGACACGATCCTGGTCATCGGGACCGATCAGCGACCGGCCGGGACGCACGAGGCGGGCGCGAACACGCAGGACGCCGGGAGCCGGTCGGACACGCTGATGCTCTGGCGGCTCGGGGGCGGCGTCTCGCGGCGCCTGTCCATCCCTCGCGACACGCTGGTGCCGATCCCGGGGCATGGCACCAACAAGATCAACGCCGCCTACGCGTTCGGCGGCCCGGCGCTGACGATCAAGACCGTGGAACAGCTCACCGGAATCAAGATCAACCACGTCATCATCATCAACTTCGCGAACTTCCCGAAGTTCATCGACGCGATCGGCGGGGTCGACGTCAAGACCGGTCGGATCTGCTCGCAGATCAGCGGCGGGGCGCAGAACGGCGGCTGGACGCTGAACCTCGCCCCCGGCACCCACCACCTGAGCGGCATCCAGGCGCTGACGCTGGCGCGGACCCGCCACAACACCTGCAACGCCGCCACCAACGACCTGACTCGCGAGGGCTACCAGCAGCAGATCCTCAACGCGATCAAGAGCCAACTGATCTCGGCGCACACGTTCCTGCACCTGCCGTGGGCGGCGTGGGACGCCCCGCAGGCGGTCCGCACCGACATGGGCGGCTTCACGCTGCTCAGCATGTTCGCCGCCTCGGAGATGGGCGGCTCGGCGCCCGTGCAGATCCTCAAGCCGACCGGCGGGGGGCTCGTGCCGGGGGTGGGCGACGCGCTGACCGTGAGCCCGCAGGCGGTCCACCAGGCCGTCTCGAAGTTGGTGAGCGGATGACTACTGTCCGCATTCTGACCTAGGTCGATCGATGGGCTTGAGCTATGCAGATCCCTGCCGATAGGGAGAGGGTGGGATTTGCGGAAATTCGGCCTCCCTGGCAGCCCATCGCCTCGAACAACCGTCCAGCGGGTAGCGCATGAACGACCGGTTGCGTCGTCATGCGCGGCTGATCGCGGGGTCGGTGGCGCTTCTGCTCGTCGCCGGTGTGGGCTACGTCCTGCATGCCGCGGGGTCGGCCCATGCGCAAGGCGCCCAAGCGGTGGCTCAGGTTCATGCGATCGCGCCGATCCTGGCGCCGGCTGCCCAGCGCGCTGGGAGAGGCGTCCCGTCCGCACGGGCGTCGGGGAGCCACGGTCGGACCGCCGCCGTAGCGCGAGTCAGCGCCGTGCGGCCGGGGCTGCGAACTCCTCCACCAAGCCAACGGGGCGGATTGCTCGCCCTTCGCCAGGTGACCGGCCTCTCCCCGGCACAGGTGACCTCACGCCCGGTCTGCCCGCGGCCCGCCCCAGGCCACGCCACCTGCGCCGCGCGGGCCGTCGTGCTGCGCTCGACCGGCGCGCTCGTCCGCCCGCGCGTCGCGAAGTACCGCTCGCTGGGCCACGTGAGGCCGAGGACCGCCTCCGGAGCTCAGCCGGCGTTCGTGACCGCGGCCAGCCCGCCCCAGGCGGACACGCCCGCCTATCTCCAGCAGGCCTACGACCTGTCCTACCTGTCGGCGAACGGCGGGGCTGGCGACACGATGGCGGTCGTGGACGCCTACAACGATCCGACCGCCGGGTCGGATCTCTCCACCTACCGCTCGTTCTACGGCCTGCCCGCCTGCACGACGTCAAACAGCTGCTTCCGGAAGGTCGGGCAGAACGGGACTTCATCGTTCCCGGCGCCGAACGCGGGCTGGGAGCAGGAGATCGCCCTCGACCTCGACGCCGTGTCGGCGATCTGCCCGAAATGCCACATTCTGCTCGTGGAGGCCAACTCCAACAGCTTCTCAGATCTTCAGGCGGCCATGCAGACCGCGGTCAACAAGGGAGCGGACCAGATCTCGGCCAGTTGGTGGGGTGTCTCGAGCAGCGTGCCGTCGGGGTTCGGCACCTTCCCGGGGGTCGCCACCGTGGCGGCAACCGGAGACGCCGGCTATGCCGGTCCGGGCCATCGACAGCTACCCGGCCGCGCTTCCGGGCGTGATCGCTGCCGGCGGCACCAGCCTGGCTCCGGCCGCAGCGCCCAGCGCCCGCGGGTTCGGCGAGTCGGCCTGGTCCTGGAACGGCTCGAACGGCGGCGGGTCAGGCTGTGACCTGCAATTTCCTCGGCCCGCCTACCAACCCGCCGCGGGCTGCACGGGGCGCGCCTACGCGGACCTGTCGGCCGATGCCGATCCGAGCACCGGGCTCACCGTCTACGACCGCGGCAGCTGGAGCCTGGTCGGCGGCACCAGCCTCTCGACCCCACTGATCGCCGCCTACTACGCGATCACGGGCGTCGGCGACGCCACGCCCGAGTGGGCCTACCGCGACAGCGGCGCGCTCAACGACGTGGTCAGCGGCTCCGCCGGCAGCTGCGCCGTGTCGATCGCCTACATCTGCAATGCCGGCACCGGCTACGACGGGCCGACCGGGGTGGGCTCGATCTCCGGCTCGGTGGTCGTCGGCGCTCCTGGCATCGGGGGCCCGCCGGTCGGCTCGGGCTCAGCCACCGCGTACACGACGGGCTTCAGCGCCCACGGCGCCACCATCAGCGGCGGGATCTACCGCAACAGGCTCGACACGAAATGGTGGATCGAGTACGGGACGACCACGGCATACGGCACCACGACGCCGGAGACCGACATCGGCGCCGGGAGCGCACCGGTGGAGGTGACCGCCAGCCTGTCGCGGCTCAACGCCGGCACCACCTACCACTACCGGCTCGTCGCTGAGAACAGCAGCGGCACGGCCTTTGGCTACGACTACACGTTCACGACGCAGCCGGCCCCGGTCGGCGGCCCCACGGCGTCCTTCACGGTCTCGCCGGGCACGCCGTCCCCTGGCGCACCGGCCAGCTTCGATGCCTCGTCTTCAACCCCCGGGAACGTCGGCTCGATCAGCGACTACAGCTGGAACTTCGGCGACAGTACGCCCGTCCAGGACGCCGGCGCCACGGTGACCACCAGCCACAGCTACGCCACGCGCGGCACCTACACGGTGACGCTCAGCGTCACGTCCAACGGCCAGATCGACACGAGCACACAGACCGTGACCGTCGACGATTCTCAGGCCAGCTTCACCCCGTCGTCGAGCGCGGTGCCGACGGGGACGACGATCGCCTTCAATGCCGGCGCCTCGGGGACCGGGGCCGGTGGCTCGATCACCGACTACAGCTGGAGCTTCGGCGACGGCACCAGCAGCATCGATGCGGGCACCAACGCCATGCAGAGCCACACGTTCACCACCCCCGGCACCTACACGGTCACGTTGACGACCAGCGACGACCTCGACGTGACGACCACGGCCACCGCGCAGATCATGGTCGCGCCCTTCACGGTCACCACCGCCAGCGGCGCACCCCCCGCTCCCGGCGACACGGTGACCTTCACCCCCTTCAACCCGAGCCGTGGCAGCACCTTCGTGTGGGGCTTCGGCGACAACAGCCCCCCGCAGCTCACGTCGGACCCCACGATCACCTACACCTACACTCACCGAGGCGCCTACCCCGTCTCGCTCATCGTCCAGAAGAACGGCACGAACAGCGATACCACCACCGCGACGCTGATCGTCGACGCCCCCGCGGCGCAGTTCGCCCCCTCGCCCCCCGCCTCCCTGCCCGGCGCGCCGGTCGGCTTCAACGCCTCTGCCGCCACGGACGGGTCGATCGCCGACTACAGCTGGGACTTCGGCGACGGCACCCCGACGCAGGACACCGGGAGCACCGCCACGGCCACCCACGCCTTCACCGCACGCGGGATCTACACGGTCACTCTGACCACGACCGACGACCTGGGCGCGACCGCGACGGCAACCCAGAATGTGACCGTCAACCAGCCGACCGCGGCGTTCACGGTGTCCGCCCCCAGCCCGGGTCCGAACGTCCCGGTGAGCTTCGACGCGAGCGCCTCGAGCGATCCCGATGCGGCGATCTCCGACTACAGCTGGGACTTCGGCGACGGCACCCCCGTCCAGGACGCCGGCACCACGGCGACGATCACCCATTCCTTCAGCGCCGCCGGCACCTATACCGTCAAGCTCACGGCCACCGACGCGCTTGGCCTCCCGGGCACGATCTCGCAGCAGGTGGTCATCCCGCCGCCCGTGACGTCCAGTGGAAGTGGCACGACGACCACGGAGCCGACGCCGACCACGCCGGCCCCCGTCACCTCAACCACTCCCGTGCCACCAGTCACGAGCTCGCCGACGCCGCCGTCCCTCAGCGTCCAGCTGGGAGGCGCCGGCCGCCAACCCCTCAAGCGGGCGCTGGCAACGGGCCTCCGTCTCGCGCTGGCGGTCAACCAGTCCAGCCGGGCCAGTTTCCAAGTCACGATCCCGCTGGCGCAGACCAGGCAGGCCGGCAAGCGCCATCAGAAGGCGACCGTGGTGCTCCTGCGAGCCGTTCGCACGCTCCCGGCGGGTAACCGCACGATCACGCTCAGGCTCGCGCGGGCGGCCGCCGGGCGGCTGGCGCCGAGGGGGTCGTTGGTGCTGACGGTCCGAGTCACGATGACCGGTGCCGGCGGTGGGACGCTGACCCGGACCATGAGGATCACGCTGACGCGCTGACCGCGGCCCCGAGGTACTCCCGTGATCCACTTCGGAAATACCGAAGCGAATCAATCGGAGGTCGTCGTGGTGCTGGTCTTGGTGTCCGAGCTGGACTTGGTGTTCGAGGAAGACGAGGAAGACGAGGAAGACGACGAATCCGAGCTGGGCGAGCTCTCGCTCTTGCCGGCGTCGGAGCTCGAGCTCTCCCGGGCCCGCTTGCGCGTCCCGTAGTCGGTGTTGTAGAAGCCCGAGCCCTTGAAGTGGACGGCCACCGGGTGGAACACGCGCGCCACCGGCGCCGCGCAGGTCTCGCAGGACTGGACCGGGTCGTCGCTCATACGCTGCATGACCTCGAAAGTATGTCCCTGCTCGCACCGGTACTCGTAGATCGGCATCGCTTCAGGAAGTATAGCCCCGGGGCGTTGGCACTCTCAAGGGGAGAGTGCCAAAATCGCCGGCGAAGATACCATCCGTCGCCCATGGCCGACGACTCTGCGACCACCGAGAACGACGTGGTCACGATGGACAAGATCGTGTCGCTGTGCAAGCGGCGAGGGTTCGTGTTCCCGAGCAGCGAGATCTACGGCGGGCTCGGCTCGAGCTACGACTACGGCCACTACGGGGTCCTGCTCAAGAACAACGTCAAGGCCCAGTGGTGGCGCACGATGCTTCAGGAGCGCGACGACATCGTGGCGCTCGACTCCGCGATCATCCAGCACCCGCGGACGTGGGAGGCAAGCGGGCACCTGGCCGGCTTCACCGACCCCCTGGTCGACTGCCGGACCTGCAAGCTGCGCTTTCGTGCCGATCACATCGACCAGTCCGCCTGCGGGCGCAAGCCCTCCAGGCACCCCGGCGAGACGCCCGACTGCGACCTGACCGAGGCAAGGGACTTCAACCTGATGTTCGACACGACCGTCGGCCCCGTCAAGGAGAAGGGCTCGACTGTCTACCTGCGCCCCGAAACCGCCCAGGGGATCTTCCTCAACTTCAAGAACTACCTGCAATTCGCCCGCAAGAAGCCGCCGTTCGGGATCGCCCAGATCGGCAAGAGCTTCCGCAACGAGATCACCCCGGGGAACTTCATCTTCCGCACCCGGGAGTTCGAGCAGATGGAGATGGAGTTCTTCGTGCCGCCGCCCGAGGCCCAGCGGTGGCACGACCACTGGCTGGCCGAGCGGATGAACTGGTACCTGCGGCTCGGGATCCGTCCGGATCACCTGCGCCTGCGCGCCCACGACGCCGACGAGCTCTCGCACTACTCGAGCTCGACCAGCGATGTCGAGTACCTGTACCCAATCGGCTGGTCGGAGCTCGAGGGAATCGCCAACCGGGGCGACTTCGACCTCACCCAGCACGCCAAGTTCTCCGGCCAGAAGCTCGAGTACGTCGATACCGCGAGCGGAGAGCGCTACGTCCCGCATGTGATCGAGCCGGCTGCCGGCGCCGACCGGGCCATGTTGGCCTTCATGGTCGACGCCTACGACGAGGACGAGATCGAGGGGGAGCGCCGGACTGTCCTGCGCCTGCACCCGATCCTCGCCCCGGTGAAGGTCGCGGTGCTGCCCCTCGTGCGCAAGGACGGACAGCCCGAACTGGCCCGCGAGGTCTACGAGGACCTGCGGGAGCGGGTCCAGGCAGAGTACGACGAGGGCGGCGCGATAGGCCGCCGCTACCGCCGCCAGGACGAGATCGGGACGCCGTGGGCGGTCACCGTCGACCACCAGTCGCTCGAGGACCGCACGGTCACCCTGCGCGACCGCGACAGCCTCGCCCAGGTGCGGATCGCCATCGCCGAGCTGGGCGAGGAGATCGAGCGGCGGCTGCGCGAGCCCTGGCGCTCGCCGAAGCTCGGCGAGTAGCCGCCGGGAAGCCGCATCG